>JAFDYN010000017.1 GCA_018267385.1 Bacteroidota bacterium
GACAGCATCTCATACAGATGTGCGTTGCAAAGGCGTACCTACCGGTACGATCACGCTGGCAGAGACAGGTGGTACTACACCATATGGTATAGTGACCTGGAGTGGCGGCCTGACAGGCACCAATCCTACTAACGTAGCAGCAGGTACTTATGGCTACACGGTCACAGATGCCAATGGCTGCCAGCAGACAGGCAGTGTGACAGTGACAGAGCCTGCAAATGCATTTGCCGTAGCGCAAACGCATACTGATGTACAATGCTATGGGGCCGCTACCGGTACTATTAACCTGACACAATCCGGTGGTACGCCAGTTTACGCCATGCCGCAGTGGCTCGATGGATTTATAGGCACGAGCCGCAGCAATTTACCTGCCGGCATGTATTATTTTGCAGATTCTGATTCTCATGGCTGTCTGGTCATAGACTCCGTGCAGATACAGCAGCCAGCCAATGGGTTTGTAGTGACAGCTACTCATACGGATGTGAGCTGCTATGGAGCAGCCACGGGTACTATCACCCTGACGGAAACGGGAGGAGCGACTCCATACAGTGCCGTGACATGGACAGGTGGCCTCTCTGGTACTAACCCTACCAACGTAACGGCGGGTACATATACTTATACAGTATCAGATGCTGGCAGTTGCCAGCAAACCGGTAGTGTGACCGTAGCTCAACCTGCTGCAGCATTTACAGTAACTTCCTCTCATACAGATGTGCTGTGTCAAGGCGGATCGTCAGGTACTATCACATTGACTGAGACTGGCGGCACCACGCCATACAATGCTGTAACCTGGAGCGGTGGCCTGAGTGGCACGAATCCTACCAGCGTGGCAGCCGGTACCTACGGCTATACAGTGACAGATGCCAATAGCTGTCAGCAGACAGGCAGTGTCACAGTCAGCGAGCCAGCTTCAGCATTTACAGTTTCTGAAACTCATGTGGATATAGCCTGCTATGGCAATAACACCGGATCTATCACTCTGACCGGTGCGGGAGGTACGACTCCATACGGCACAGCCTGGTGGTCAGATGGACCGACTGGCAATGTGCGCAATAATCTCCTGGCCGGCACTTACAACTATACTGATAGCGATCATAACGGCTGCCTGGTGACAGGATCTGTGACAATCACACAGCCTGCTACAGGCGGTATGACCCTCACCATGACTGAGACAGATGCTACCTGCAGCTCGGGCAGTACAGGTTCTGCTACCGCTACTGTGAGTGGAGGTGTCTCGCCATATGGATTTTCATGGACCGGGGGCTATACTCAGAATGATCCATTGAGCTCTACTGATAATAATCTCGCGCCGTCTACATATACCGTGACCGTGACAGATGCTAACGGGTGTACCGCCCAGGGCAGTACCACTGTCAATGCACCGCCTGCAATCACAGCCCAGCTGACTGTGACTAATGTGACCTGCTACGGAGGTACAGACGGTTCTATCACCGTGACATCCGGTGGGGGCACAGGTGCGATAGGCTACACCTGGAGTGCCAATGCCGGCTCTCCGGGCAATTCTCCTACGGCTAGCAACCTGGCTGCCGGCACCTATCAGGTCACCCTGACAGATGCTAATGGCTGCCAGCTTGATACATTTGCCTCAGTAGCGCAGCCTGCTTCTGCAGTTACTTTCGCCACACCTGTATATGTCAAGAATGTATCTTGCAACGGCGGCAGTGATGGCGAGATCAGGTATACAGTCAGTGGCGGTACGGGCACATATAATTATATCTGGTCCGGCAGTGCAGCAGGGTCGGGTAATGATGCTACCAATCTCGGCGCCGGCAGCTATGATGTGACCATCTCGGATGCAAATGGCTGCTCTGTGACCAATACAGATGTGGTGACGGAGCCTACTGCAGTGACCATCACAGCACAATCTCAGACAAACGCGACCTGCAGCAGCAATAGTGATGGCACGGCCTCCCTCACTGTGACCGGAGGTACACCTGGCGGTGTATACACCTACAGCTGGACTCCAGCAGTCAGTTCTGGCAATACGGCTACCGGCCTCGCAGCGGGCAGCTATACCGTGGTAGTCAGTGATAATAACTCCTGCACCGTGCAGGCCACATTCAATATCACATCTCCTCCTGCTATAACTGCACAGCTATCATCAGTCAATGAACTCTGTAATGGAGGCAATAATGGATCGATCACCGTGACTGCCGGAGGCGGAACACCGGCATCTACAGGATATGTCTATACCTGGACTCCAAACGTGAGTACGACCAATACCGCCACAGGCCTTAGCGCCGGCAGCTATACTGTGGTAGTGGCAGATTCGCTGGGCTGTAGTGTATCCCGCTCAGCTACGATCACCGAGCCTACGGCGCTCACGCTTACTGCTGCATCTGTGATCAGCGTATCGTGCAGCCGCGACAGTAATGGCCAGATCACATTCGCAGCATCAGGTGGTACGCCGGGATATCAGTATGCTATATCTCCTGATGGAGTGACTTTCTCTGCTCCAAATGGTACCGGTGTATTCACCGATCTCAAAATAGGTACCTACACAGGTCAGGTCACGGATGCTAACGGCTGTACAAGCACGGCCACGGCCACCATTACCGCACCGGATTCGGTGACGGTCAATATCGCCATAGCTCCGGTGAAATGCTATGGTGAAAACAACGGCGCGCTCACTGTCACTGCTACCGGAGGTACACCTTCATATACGTATGACTTTAGCGGAGGTATATCCAATACCACCGGGGTAGATCAAAGTCTCGTGGCCGGTGCTTATGGAGTGACGGTGACGGACAGCAGGGGCTGCGCGCAGACCTACCAGGTCGTGGTGCCTCAGCCGGACTCACTGCAGATCACTATCACCCCAGAGCACCCTACCATAGACCTGGGAGAGACCACAGTGATACAAGCCAGCTCCAACTCGCCATATGAGGTCATGTACAACTGGAGCCCGGCAGATGGCCTGAGCAATACTACAGGCAGCAATGTATCTGTGACCACTAATAATACAATGACATATACCGTGACCGCCTACATAGATCCGTATGGCGAGCATTGCACAGTAGTGACACAGGTACAGGTCACGGTAGTACCAGCCTACAATGTATTTGTGCCCAATGCCTTTACGCCTAATGATGACGGCATCAATGATGTTTTTGAGATTTATGGTAATAAGAAGACATTCAAATTTGTAGAGGTCTCAATTTTCAATAGATGGGGTGAAAGGGTCTTCTTCTCAAATGATGTAAACTTCCAGTGGGATGGTACCTACAAAGGTACTAAGCTGGAGCCCGGCACTTTTGTATATGATATCTCCGTGGTGTTTATAGACGATCATGCCCAGCCAAATTATAAAGGTTCTCTGCTACTCCTGCGATGATGGATGCCAGATCATAATACTGAGACCCGCTCCCAAGGCGGGTCTTTTTTTGTCCTAACCAAAGGGGCCACCCAAAGGGCAGCCCCACGTCAAAATCCAATAGGATGTACTCGGATACGAAACTAATCGGAGCGTAAAGGAGAAATAATATCATCCCAGAGCAGATCAGTATGCGTTTGCAATGGTGCGTCATGTTTCCTCCCGCTACCGGATTCCAGGCTGTAGGATGACATACTGCCGGAGGTGATGAAAAGAATAAGTAGCATTATTCTCATAAGACAAATGTACAAGGCTGTACATCCGTACTTTAGCCCAAAAAGGGCAAAACCTTACTACTAGGATCAGCGCATGCGTTGCATCCTGTCTAGTAGCATACCGTATATTGCGTAGCTCCCCTTCTGATAGGTATCATAAATTTTCTGACACCTTGCGGATAGTGCTTTCTCGCCTCTACTATCAAAAAAGGCTTTTATCAGCGTATAGTATCCGGGATATGTACTGTTGGTGCTGGTGTATCCGTTATTCCTTAGAAACTTGACATGCTTACGGCAATTCTCCAGTGCCACGTCCTGCTGTCCGGATAGATAAAAATAGGCCACCTGCAGGTTTCTCAGTTCAAGCTCATACTGAAAGTATGTTGCTTTAAAGTTCTTTTCAAAACCAAGCTGTAAGAATTCAAAAGCCCGATCGTAGTCGCCATTCAGGATGCAAAATTTCACGTATGTGATCACATCGCGCACCAGCATTAGCTCTTTGGTTCTGCTGCCATAGTCAGCAAACAAACGATCAAACACCACAGCTGCGGCATCCATTTGCGCTGTGATCATGGCTAGCTGCAGATACTTGGTCTGATGGTAAAAGAAATCAGGGATATCACGCGTGGAGGGGGCGGTCATCAGCCTGTGATAGCGCTCAAATGCACCGTCAAACCTGCTGGTGAAATACATAAATTCATTGATCTTTAGTTCTATGCGGAGGATGTTTCTCTCATTTTCAGGATCGGCTTCACCTGGTATAGATTTCAGCGCATTCTGAGCAAATGCGAGACCTTCCTCATGCTCATATGCAGCCTGATAAAAGTAAAGCCGAACCTTATAATACTCCAGCCTTGACGTAATGCTGTACGCAGGATCTGGCGTGGAGAGTGTATCTAAACGCTGCCTTATTTCTTCCTTACGCTCATTAAACTCCAGAGACGCAAAAAGGTGCTCCATATCATAAAGCAGCTGACGGCAACTGATGAAATATGCAGCATCACTTTTTGCTTTTCCGGTATGAAGAGCGATATATTTTTCTGAAAGGTCTTTGAGCGTTTTTTCCTCGCGGTATACCAGCGGCATATTGTCTTGTATCATATCGAGGACCTTTTTAATGAATATCATGTTTTGAGTGATATCCCCTGAGGCAGCTTTCTGCTTCAGAAACCGGGGCAACGCCGCATAAAACAATTTATTCATAGAGACTCTGCTACACAGATAGTCTAATAGGGCTATTTCATCATCACTAAAAATGGCATGGTAGCATTTTCCCAGCAGTTCCGAAGTTATTTTATCGAGGTGGGCTACTGTGATACCGCTGCAAGAAAGTATCTTTTGTTTATCTATTTCAGGCAACTCCGTCTGCTTATTTATAAGGTCCCATACTATGCCCATAGTGCCTCGGGGCTGGATGGTCGCCAGTTTGGATCGCTCCGGGTCTCTCACATTTTTGAGGAAAACAAATAGCAGATTCATATCACATTGATAAACCGGATGTAACTCAGATAGTTTGCTCTGATCAGGACAATTGATTTTCTGAAGACAGGCATCAGATCACCTTGTTTTCATAAGCCCATTTGATAAGTCCTACGATAGTGGTCGTGTTCGTTTTCCGGTAGATGTTTTTGCGGTGAGTCTCTACAGTACGCTCACTGATGCTCAGCTGCCTGCCTATATCGGCATTAGAGTATTCTTTGGCTATCAGGTCTATGATCTCGCGCTCTCTATCGGTCAGGTTCACACGTTCCTCCTCTTGCTTCAGCCGCACTTGCTCATTCATAGACCTGATGATCGTGCCTGCTATCTCATCAGAAAAATACTGGCCCCCACTACTCACTTTATCCAGAGCATCTATCAATTCTTTATTGCTCGCATTTTTATAAATATAACCGGCAGCACCAGCTTCTATCATGCCATTGATGTGGGCTGTATCTCCATGCATGGATAGGGCAATGACACGCGTGCGGGGGTATGTGCGTGTGATAGTACGTGTCAGCTCGATGCCGTCCATATCAGGCATGCTGATATCAGTGAGCACGATATCAGCTGTTTCTTTTTTCAGTATTTCCAGTACCTGTACTCCGTTCTTTGCTATTCCTATGATGGAGACATGTGCATGCCCCTGCAGGATAGACTTCAATCCATCTATCATGATCTGGTGGTCGTCAGCTATGATCAGTTTCATTGTGTAGTGGTATTTCGACAGTCACGGTAGTACCTTTGCCGGGCGCAGAGTCAAAATTGACAGTGCCATGAAGGTATTCTACACGAGAGCTGATGTTCTTCATTCCGATACCGTTTTCGTCATTCAGGATCTGTGCCACATCAAAACCGCGTCCATTGTCCTCTACCATCAGCACCAGTTCATACTCGTGGCGCAGCAGTTGTATAGTGATGTGATTAGCTCCAGAATGCCGGATAGTATTATTGATGATCTCCTGAAATACCCTGTACATCACAGCCTCGGCTGTAGTATCGAGCCGATGGTTCATGCCGACTATATCCAGGTCTATTTTCAGGTTTGAGGTATTCATTTTATTGACAAAATCCCGCACTGCTGATACCAGGCCGGATTTGATCAGCACATTAGGCATCATGCTGTGAGAGATGCTCCGTACCTCACGTACAGATTCATCCAGCAGGGTCATAGCACTGTGCAGTACATCATGGCCCCGCATGTCTGAGGCTGTCATAGAAGCCTCCAGACCGGAGAGGTTCAGCTTGGTGGCCGATAGCAGCTGACCCACACCATCATGCAGGTCGCGGCCTATGCGTTGTCGCTCTGCCTCCTCTGCCTCCAGTACGGCACGCGCACGTATCTGCTGCTGCCGTAGTATCTCATCCTGTAGCAGCGCCTTTTGCCGCAGCTTGTATCTATTGTAGCCCAGCCAACCTATGATAGCCGAGAGCAGAAATACAATGCTCATTACTATTAGTATGATATTGCGCCGGTTCAGTTCCAGCCGCTGTATCCGTAGCTGCTGCTCTTTTTTCTCTGTATCATATTTTGTCTGCATCTCAGCTATCTGCCTGGAGCTTTCGGCGTTGAATACGGAATCTTTCACTGTTATTGACTCCTCTATATAGCGCGTAGCTTTAGCCATATCACCTTTATGCTTGTACACCTGATACAGCGACATACAGGCCAGGTACAGCACTGGTTTTTGATCAAGGCTTTTGGCGGTCTCATATGCGGTGAGCAGATATGGCTCGGCCTTGTCATACTGGCCATGCACCTCATAGATGTTGCCTACATTTTGAGAGTACATGCCTATAGCAGCTTTATTATGCACTTCGGTGGCGAGTGACAGGGCTTCTTCAAAATAGGAGAGTGCCCGCGCGGAATCTCCCGTACGCTCATAGATAGAGCCGATATTGCTCAGTGCAGATGCACGGGAAAATTTATCACCTATCCTGCCTGATAGAGACACTACACTGTCCAGCAGCATACGTGCGCTGTCGTAATCCTTCAGGCCCATATAAGCTCCAGATAGCGTGTTGTAGTTTGTGATAAGTCCGTGGGGATTAGGCAGGCGATAGTTGATGGCCAATGCCTTTTGGGCATAGTCTATGGCCTTGTGATAGTTCTTTTGATTGCTATGAATGACCGCAATGTTATTATACGTCAGAGCAATGTTGAGCTGATTGTTATTCTTCTCCTGTATGCGCAGGCATTCCAGCTGATACTGCAGTGCTTTGTCCAAGTCTCCTTTTTTCTGATACAGGGCGCCCAGATTTCCCAGATTGGCTCCTATGCCTTTTTCGTCATTCAGTTTTCTGCGCAGCTCCAATGCATGAAGATGATCTTTCTCACAGGTAGCAAAATCCCCTAGCCTGTATTTGACTACGCCGGCATCAGAATAAGCCGTGGCGATATACCGGTCATCTCCTGACCTTTCGGCATAGCTAATGCCCAGCGTGGCTATGGAATCCGCCAGCGCCGGCTCTCGCACCTGTATATCCCAGACTGCGTCAGATAGCAGGTGCGCGCGTGCCGTATCAGACCTCGCCTGATCCATACTCTCGTGCAGTTTGGCCAGGCGCTCCAGGGACTGGGAGCGCGCTGAAGCAGTCAGCAGGCTAAACAGGAGCAGCACTATACAGTGGTTATAACGCATACTCTTTTTAACATAAGACAAGATAATCGGCATCTGCATAAAAACCAACAGTATCGTTCACTTGCAGGCATATTCTATAGCACGAAAAAGCCTTCTCGTAGGGAAAGAAGGCTTTAAAAGATGTATGTGCAATTACTATTTAGGCATCACAAAGGAAACGCTCTCCGGATTGTAGTTGTCATCCAGTACCTTGGCATTGTATGAAACCGGGAAGGCTGCTGCAGATGCGCCACCGGCTCCTTGTATACCTATAGTAGCGCCTTGACCACAAGCGTTAGGGTCGTTAACGTAATAACGCACATTAACCAGATTGGAAGTCTCATGTATTTGTACCTGGAAGGTAACAGGATAACCCAAACCTTGTATCTGTGTTTCAAAGTCAGCCAGGAATACACGATTAGGGAAGGTGCCCAGAGTAGTGTACCTGATGCCATTGCCGGTAGCCGTGAGGTCATCCCAATAAGCGCAGATAGTAGGATTGGTAAAGGAAGATGAAGGCAATTGTGAGTTCACCCATTGATTGGCTCCCGCCGCTCCAAATTGGAGGAAGCCATTGCTGCAGATATCAATGGTAGAGTATGACACACCTTTCACAGTGACAGAAAATCCCAGGGGAGTATTGACAGTACCGTCATCAGTCCCTGCCGTGATAGCTGTGGTCCATCCTGATATATCATCGCGACTGAAAGCGATATTGGCGGATCCTATGAAGTCTACAGGGCCGGTAGCGCCTGTAGCACCGGTAGCGCCTGTCGCTCCAGTGGTGCCAGTCACACCTGTGATACCCTGTGCACCTGTGGGGCCGGTAATGCCCTGCGCACCTGTCGGACCTACTACACCCTGGATACCTTGTGCACCTGTAGCGCCGGTAGCACCAGTGATACCCGTCGGACCGGTCATACCTGTTGCGCCGGTGGCACCTGCATTACCGTCAATGCCCGTTGGTCCCTGAGGGCCTGCAGGACCTGCTATGCCGTCTGCACCGGTGGGGCCTGTAGCACCCTGGGGGCCTGTCTGACCTGCTAAGCCATCAGCACCAGTGGGGCCTGTAGCACCTGTAGCTCCGGTATTGCCATCATTTCCGTTATTGCCTGTAGCACCCTGAGGGCCTGTCGGACCTGCTATGCCGTCAGCACCTGTAGGGCCGATAAGTCCATCTGCACCCGTGGGACCTGCATCACCGGTAGGTCCTGTAGGGCCACCGGCGGGACCAGTGGCTCCATCTGCACCGGTAGCGCCCTGTGCGCCTGTAGGCCCTGTAGCACCATCGGCACCGGTAGTACCCGTAGGTCCATCCGCACCCGTAGGACCTATGTCACCTGTGGGACCGGTAGGCCCGCCTCCCGGACCGGTGGCTCCATCTGCACCAGTAGAACCCTGCGGGCCGGTAGGACCTGCTATGCCATCTGCGCCAGTAGGGCCAGTAGCACCGGTTGCACCTGTGTAACCATTTGTACCGTTATTACCGGTCACACCTTGCGGTCCTGTAGGACCGGCGATACCATCAGCGCCAGTAGGCCCGGTAGCACCGGTTGCTCCCGTATTGCCATTTATACCGTTATTACCGGTCACGCCTTGGGGTCCTGTAGGACCTGCGATACCATCAGCACCTGTAGGGCCGGTAGCACCGGTAGCGCCTGTGTTACCATTTGTGCCGTTATTGCCGGTCACACCTTGCGGGCCTGTAGGACCAGCTATGCCATCAGCACCGGTAGGGCCAGTAGCACCGGTAGCGCCTGTGTTACCATTTGTGCCGTTATTACCGGTCACACCTTGCGGGCCTGTAGGACCTGCGATACCATCAGCACCAGTAGGGCCAGTAGCACCGGTAGCGCCCGTATTACCATTTGTACCGTTATTGCCCGTCACACCTTGCGGGCCTGTAGGGCCTGCGATACCATCAGCGCCAGTAGAGCCAGTAGCACCGGTAGCGCCCGTATTGCCATTTGTACCGTTACTTCCGGTCACACCTTGCGGTCCTGTAGGGCCTGCGATACCATCAGCACCTGTAGGGCCGGTAGCACCGGTAGCGCCCGTATTGCCATTTGTTCCGTTATTACCGGCCACACCTTGCGGTCCTGTAGGGCCTGCTATGCCATCAGCACCCGTTGGGCCGGTAGCACCGGTAGAGCCATTATTACCGGTCACACCTTGAGGTCCTGCAGGACCAGTGATACCATCAGCACCTGTAGGGCCAGTAGCACCTGTAGCGCCTGTATTACCATTTGTACCGTTATTGCCCGTCACACCTTGCGGTCCTGTAGGACCTGCGATACCATCAGCACCGGTTGCGCCTGTGGCACCGGTTGCGCCAGTATTACCATTTGTGCCGTTATTTCCGGTCACACCTTGAGGGCCTGTAGGACCAGCTATGCCATCAGCACCTGTAGGGCCAGTAGCACCGGTTGCGCCTGTATTGCCATTTGTACCGTTATTGCCGGTCACACCTTGCGGGCCTGTAGGACCTGCGATACCATCAGCGCCATTAGGGCCGGTAGCACCGGTAGCGCCCGTATTGCCATTTGTACCATTATTACCTATTACACCTTGCGGGCCCGTAGGACCTGCGATACCATCAGCGCCAGTAGCACCGGTAGCGCCCGTATTACCATTTGTTCCGTTATTGCCTGTCGCACCTTGTGGACCTGTAGGACCAGCTATGCCATCAGTGCCTGTAGGGCCGGTAGCACCGGTTGCGCCTGTGTTACCATTTGTACCGTTATTGCCGGTCACACCTTGAGGTCCTGTAGGACCTGCGATACCATCAGCACCTGTAGGGCCGGTAGCACCGGTAGCGCCTGTATTACCATTGGAACCGTTATTACCGGTCACGCCTTGCGGGCCTGTAGGACCAGCGATACCATCAGCGCCAGTAGCACCGGTAGCGCCCGTATTACCATTTGTTCCGTTATTGCCAGCGGCACCTTGTGGGCCTGTAGGACCTGCTATGCCATCTGGACCTGTAGGGCCAGTAGCGCCATTTGCACCTACCGGACCCGTAGCACCTGCTGCTCCGTCTACACCAGATGGACCTGTCGGACCAGTAGCACCGCCACCAGATCCGGTCGGTCCTGTCGCCCCTGTAGCGCCGTCACTGCCAGTAGCTCCGGCAGATCCCGTAGGCCCCGTCAAACCATTAGCTCCGGTAGGTCCTGTCGCACCTGTAGAGCCATTGCTACCATTTGTACCTGCAGCGCCTGTAGGCCCCACCGGACCAATGGCTCCGTTCACACCTGCTGCACCTGTGGCACCGGTAGCGCCGGTTGGTCCTGTAGCACCATTTGCTCCATTACTACCTGCAGCTCCTGTGGGTCCCGTAGCACCATTTGTCCCATTTGTACCGGCCACACCTGTGGGTCCGGTAGCGCCGTTCGTGCCATTACTGCCAGCGGCACCCGTAGGTCCCGTGGCACCATTGTTACCGTTTGTACCATTCGCTCCTGCTGCGCCCGTAGGTCCTGTTGCTCCTGTCGCACCATTTACACCATTGGTCCCCGCAGCGCCGGTAGGGCCTGTCGCTCCTGTCGCACCATTTGTGCCATTGACTCCGGCTGTACCTGTAGCACCCGTGCTTCCCTGAGGCCCTGTAGGTCCTATACCTCCTGCCGGACCGGTAGCGCCGGTAGGACCAGGAGCACCGTTGGCTGCATACAGTGCATATGGTACGCTCAGCAGCTGGCTGGTACCATTGATAGTATAGGATGAGCCTCCGGCAGGGTCTACCTCTACCTGGAGGAATTTCTCTCCGCCACCCCAGGTGATACTCGTAAAGGAGCCACTGGTCACGGTACCCGATCCTATAGCATAGGTGAAGAGACCAAACTGATTGGTCGTAAGGCCGCTTTTGACCTCCTGATATTCTATAGTCCCGGCAGGCGACGCATCATGGATGGTAAAACGGGCGCTGATGCTCTGATTTGCCAGTATCGCGCCAGATGCATTGCGGGCTACAGCCTGATAGTTGATCAGCTGCGGTACCTGCGCTGCAGCTGCTACAGAGAGCAGGCACAGTAGAGCAATAGCCAGGAGTTGATTTTTTTTCATAATGAGATATTGGTTGGGGGATTATTAGTGTATGATCAAAAATTGTTTGCTTAATACCCTGGGAGCTGCTGCGCCCACGCTAAAGCTAATGGATAAAACGTATTGGCCTGCTGCAAAAGAGCTGCAGTCAAAGGAGTGGATCACTTTGCCCGAAGCATATGCCTCGGTGAGGCCATAGTTTATTCTTTGCCCGAGGACATCATGCAGCTCTACAGTTACCTTGCCCTGATCAGAAAATTCATAGCCATACCATAGTTTGTCCGTAGCAGGTATGGGATAAACGCTGAACGAACCGTCAGCCTCTCTATCCATATCCAGCAATCCACTAATAATATCGGAGGGCTGCTGGAAGCCTTGAGTGATGATCTGGCCACCACCGGAGAGAGTTGGCGTGATGGGTTCACCTACGGTATAGGAGATGCTGCCTGCTGAAGAGGATGCGTAAGCGCCGCCGCTGGCTACCACCTGAGGGGCCAGCGCCTGAGCCATGAGCCATGAGCTATATAGCCATACGGCCAGAAGCAAAGAGATTTTTTTCACCGGGTTAAGGTTTGAGTTTCTTTCCAATTTTCTTCACGCTTTCAGAAGCACAGGAAACATTAGGTCAATTTACTATACGGCGAAAAATAAATAATGATACATAATATGTGTTGTAGCGACTGAAAGATAAAGTACCGGGGCGAGGATTGTCACACGTCTTTTGGTTTAAATCTTGCATTACGCCGGGTTTTGGGCCTGATAAAGTGAAGGGAATATTTTCGATCAAAAAAATTTAGCTGCTGTCCGGATTTTTCTATATTTGCGTCCCCGTCTGAAAGGAAGGGACGGTCTAGGCTACCATAATGGTGAGATGGGTGAGAGGCTGAAACCACCAGTTTGCTAAACTGACGTACGGGTTAAACTGTACCGAGGGTTCGAATCCCTCTCTCACCGCGCAGAGACAAATAAGTTCGGGGTGTAGCGCAGTCCGGTTAGCGCACCTGCTTTGGGAGCAGGGGGTCCCAGGTTCGAATCCTGGTACCCCGACAACAGAATCAAGCAGTTATGACGAAAGTTGTAACTGCTTTTTTTATTTGCACAAACGTTGCACAAACATTTTACGGTTTCATTTGAGGCGATATGTGTTCGTATAGCAGATTAGCTAATTGATGCAGATTGACCTCGTGCAGGCTCTCCATGATTGCCTCAATAACTTCCTCTGTCCAGTGGAATATAATCTCTACTCCCTGCCATTCAGCAAAACGTATAGTCTCGGCTAACTGGTCATGAGTATATATAGAATCATCATAAGCCTCATTATAGAGTGCAATCGGATCAATTCCTTTTACCGAACATAGCTGGTTATAGAGGTGGAGGGCCGGAGCAGTTACCGATCCGTCACAGTGTTGCCCTGGCTTGTAGGGTCGTGGACTTCTACATTTGAAAGCATAGGTATCACGGAAGATGATAGATTTGGTAGGCAGATAGCCATAACGCCTGACTGAGTACCATAAAAAGCCTTTGTCTTTGATGAATACTTCCGCCACATATTCTTTGTCGCGCGGATATTCGACTACAAGAAGTGAATGGGTTTCGGTCAGCTCATCGAGAATATAACCTGACATCATACGGCAGCCATTTGTAGTTCCTCCTGTATTCTTTCCTCCTTCTGTGGTTGGGGAACATTGAGGATATAATCAGTTGCCCTTTGTGCTAAACCGCTTGCATAGATTATAGCGCGTTTGTCGGATTTGAGTTTGCCAAGCCAACCTTGAATATAGGCTGCACTGTTAGCCATGTCATTCTTTACTATGCCTGCATAGGATTGCAGGTAACATGAGCCAATCTCAGCCACTAGTTCCTCTGTAGAATAGCTATATGAGCCAAATTTTGTCGGTTCAACCAGCTCCTTACGGTTGAGCCTGTCCTTATGCCCTGTAGAGTGAAGGAGTTCATGGAAAAGTGTTGCATAGTATGCTTCGCTTTCTATGAAGTATTCAATATCCGGCATATTGAGGGTATCAGTTGTAGGAATATAGTAGGCTTCGTTCTCTACATGCTGAAAGGTCGGCTTGTTTGGCATTTCTTCTACGATACGCTCACATATTTCAATCGGATTATTAGGTCTGGTAATGACAGGAACACGATCTTCTGGTATGCCATTACACTGTGCCACGTTGAAGACATGGTAATAACGGAGCATGGGTTTTTGTTTCTTCTTTTCGTCAGGGGGTGTGGTATCAGGATTCTGTATGTCTATCCATTTCCAGAAGACAACCAGCTGTGATTTCTCCCCTTTCTTGATTGATCCTCCCAATGCTTTAGCTTGTTCAAATGTCAGAAAGAGATTTTGAGCATAGCTGAGAGAAGCTAAGAGAAAGACATTGACCCCGCGATAAGGTTTCCCAGTGATAAGGTTTTTAGGTAATCCTCCATCAGTCCAAGGCTTTCGCCAAGGTATTGTTCCTTTCTCAAGGAGTGCAATTATCTTGTCTGTGACCATCTGATAGATGTCGATTTTGTTTTGTTCCATTTTGACAGTTTTTTGTTGTGAATGAATTTTCCTCAGTGTAGTTTATTGATATATTCTTAGGAAGTAGAGCAGTATCAACTTGTTAAATATTGATGTGTGATAATAAGAGCCATCGCATCAAAGACCCCCATGTGATAGTCTTCATCCGTCCAGTATTTCCGCTTTCTTGGACTATAATCTGCAAGCTCTTCAAACCAAACAATTAGCTGTTCAGCAACGGCCTGCTTAGAAGTGGCTCCAAATGCCTCAAAGACATCCTGAATCTGCTGCCTAGAATAATGGTACACTTGAATTTTTCGCGGTTCCGTGTGATCTTTAATATTGCTATTGAAGTCAGTAAGTCGGGATTTGCTTTGTGCGCTTGTACCTTTTGGATTCCGCAAAAGCAGTACAGTAGGATTGTGATATTTTTCAAGTACTTTAAAACGCCTTATCTGTGACTCATTGCGTAGCGGACGCGCATTGAAAATTCCATAATCCAATATTTTCTTTTCATCCACATTCATACAGGCATAGCCAAAGCCCCGCGCGTTCGGGAAAAGGGCTAATATGATTTGGTTATCGTTTGTCATCCTGTTTGAGCGCTTAATCGACTAATTACCGACTCAAGAAATGTAATCCGCTTTCGTATGTTTTGCGATTGAGGCTTATTGTTGAGCTCCCATAATAAGTTATTGATACGTTCCTTTAGTACATTCTGAATACCAATGGCATGCCCTTCAAGCAAATGCGGTAACGGGGCACCAAAGAGAATGTGATATACCCAGCGGGCATCCTGTCCTGGCTTTCGCAAACCCTGTTCAAAACGGGAAACGGTCGTGCAGTCAGCTAAATTTAGGAGAAACGAAATGTCTATCTGAGTGAGTGGTGATGTTTTTCGATAATCGCACAAGTTCTTTGGTGATGGCATAGAATGTTTTGTATTTATTACTAATACATCTATCATAAAATAAAACCATCATCTTGGTGGAGTAGAGCAGTCAGGAAAAATTTATCTTTCTTTCATTTTTACTTCAGACAGTTTAAAAAATATAAAAGGTCTGGCTGTATACCAGACCCTTTGGTCAATTCAGAAGAAGGTCATTTGTGAACCTTCAGGATATTTGTTGGGATTGAGATCGGGAGGTCGTTGTTTAGGTACTTTTCTAGCTTCGTCAAGATGTTTCAAATTATTCCACAAGGACGATTTCTCCTTTTCCTGAATCCGAAAAACTCCGAAAGGAACAAATGAAGCCCTGTAGCTTACTCTAAAGTCTTCAGGGAGGAGTGCATTAGCACACATGGTTTCCGACTTGAATATGCCAGACAAGAATAGATTAAGCGTAGTCATTTTGGCGCAAGTATGATCAATGTCTATCGCGTAATACTCGTGAGTCGGTCCTGCCACCCGTGATGCCGCCATAAGTGTGCGACCACTTCCACAGGCTGGATCAAGAATTCTTAGAGGTTTGTCTTCATTTTTTCTCGATTCACGAGCAGTCTCCACACTACTTCGCGCCATAAATTGGCAGATAGGCCAAGGGGTGAAGAATTGGGATAGGCCCTTTAGGGTACAGTTAGCTTCATAGAACTCGCCCAACACGTCCCAACCAGTATCGCTACCTATGCGTTCAGTCATTTCATTGGTTAGGCAGGCAAGGAGTTTAGGAAATAAATGTTGAGCCTTATCTTTTTTGTACTTTCCAATGGTCTGCAAGTATAAATCTTCATCATAGGATTTGCCTGCACCCGGTATTTGCCCAAAGGCACAAAGCGTTAAAGTTAGAAAGTCATCAAAAGCAGTTCGAATGTCCGTTACAAATTGAAACTCCTGCATAATGTCCTTAAAGTTGTCTTTCATGTTAATGTGTTTCATTCACAGTAACAGGTGCGGGAATCGAGTGGAAGTAGAGCAGTATTGATGCCTGTCAAATTTTTTCTGTGGTTCATTACCGTTTGGTGAGAAATTGATCCAAACACTTGCTTTCCTGCTTTGGTAAAGATGCAATGCGAAAGGAAGGGCATGGTATGCCCTTCCCCAAACAGGAAAGCAAGTCAGTCAGAATCTGACCATATCATTTAACGGATGCTTCCCCACCTGTGAACGAAGATGTTCGGCACTTGCAGAAAGGTAGATCGTAGTAGTTTTTATATCACTATGCCCCATCATTCTTGAAAGGCTATAGATGTCACAACCACCCTCAAGCATGAGTGTAGCAAAGGTGTGCCTGAGTTTATGGACGGAAAACTTCAATCCCGATGCTTGTCGTAGCTGCACTACAAGTCGCATCAAACCCGCACTTGTATATCTGGTATTGCGATTAAAGGTGACAAAAAATGCGGGACAGGTCTTATGTAGGCGTTTTCTGGCGATTAGATAGCGCTTTAAGCTCTCTGCCAGGGTATAGCTCATAGGGATAATCCGATCCTTATTCCCTTTTCCCTGACGCACGAAAATGGTGAGATTATCCACATCGACGTCCGTAAGCTGCAACTTAAGGAGTTCACTTTTGCGAAGTCCTGCAAATATAAACATCGAAAAGATAGCATGATTTCTACATCTCAGGTATTCATGATCATAAGGATAGTTGCTAATTACCTCAAGCAAGTCCATAGCATCTTGCTTAGTCAACTTTGTGGGTAGCCTTTTCTCTAATTTTGGCAATTCAATCACAGATATAGGATTGCTTACCATATAGCGATTAGCAACACACCAGTTGAAGAAACTTCGTAGAGCAATATGAAAGCCTATATAGGAATTTGTCTTCCATTTCCTTTCTGTTCTGCCATGAAAAAATAGAGCGCGGAGGTTTTCTTCAGTAACCTCATCTATTCGCTGTATTTGGGCATAAGTACGATAGTAATTTATGCGTCCTCTGTACCCTCTAATTGTTTCAGGTGAGCGGCCCCTCAGGTAAAGCGATTCATCATAAAACTTGCGTGCCAATAGTTCTATATCCATAGTGGCGTTGAAATATCAACGCTGTATTCTGAGCCATTGGTCGGATTCGAACCGACGACCTGCCGTTTACAAAACGGCTGCTCTAACCAGCTGAGCTACAATGGCAGATGACTCCTGTCAAGCGATATTCGGCGGGATGTTTCCGGTCATACCTACCCACCCGAAGAGAATTTTATCATAAAACACTTTGATATACAAGACTATTTCTATCATCTGAGTTTGACCTGTTTATTTGTAATAAACTACCCCTAGGTCATTTCTCAAAAAGTCTTGAAAACAAAGGATAAAATTGCTGTCAGCCTTACAAAATCAGTGCAATTGTCAGGACCTGTTTAGTGCCGGTTGAGCGACTCAAAAATGCAGCGTTGAAACTACTTTCTAATGTAATCAGGTCTGTAACAATTGTATCAGATCACGCCAAATTTTCAAAGGAGAGCTTGTTTACATCATTCACTAGATCTTCAGTAGATACCGAACGTAAATACGTTTCGGTCATTTTTATATCATGGTGCCCCATCAGCTTTTGTATCTTGATTGCTCCGACATTTTGCATGGCCAGGTTCGTTGCGAACGTGTGACGGAAGCGGTGCAGATGGAATTTTACACCAGATGTTCTAACCAATCGCTCCACCCAATGTTTTAGGCCGTGGGAAGTAAATCGGCGGTCTGCGTTGTTTGATACAAACAAGAATTCTGATTTTCGTCCTTTACGTTTTCGTTCAGAAAGATATTCTGTGAGGTACAACTTGAGATGTGTGTTGATGGGGACTTTCCGCGTTATTTTAGATTTTGATGTCTCTGCTCGGATTGTGATAAATCCTGAAAAGAGATCGACATCCCTTACTTCGAGTGAGACGAGTTCATTGCGACGTAATCCGCAAAAGGTCAGTATTCCAATCATTGCCATATCCCGTTTCAAAAGAAATGGGTTAGGTGCCGATTGAGCCGCAGCTCCCATTATTTTTCGTATTTGCTCACCGGATAGTGCACGTTTATCTGAGTATAGTGGTTTGGGTAGACGTAGTACTTCAAATGGATTTGATTCAATGTATTTTCTATGCTTAAGCCATTTAAAGAAGGTCTTCAATCTACCTGCATAAGAAACAAGGGTAGAATCTTTGATGCCAACTTTCCTGTTCAGCTTCCCCACTGTTCGCTCTCGTGTTTGTAGACGACTAAAAAAGACAGTCACTATTTCAGGAGTGACATCGTTTAATGCTATGGCCTCAGGAACCAGTCTTGAAAAATGAGTAAATGACTGAATCGCACTGCGTACTGTTTCAGGTCTAACCCGTCGTACGTACCGGCATTCGTCTATGTACATGTCGAAATATTCTTTTAATAGCGGCATTCACTTATCCTATATCACTCCCTCGCATTGATGCAGTAGAGACATTAGAGAAAGCTTACGCTGTCACTACTTCCCTATGGAGTTGGTATCTGCAAGAATTGGGCATGGATTCAAAAAATGACATCACTTATTTTGCTGAACTGCATTTCCGCAATGACAAGCGGACTTTTGGCATAAAGCAAGAAGATAGATTGATGCACACCTATATCATCGGCAAGACTGGTACAGGTAAGTCTACCTTAATTCAGACTATGGTCATGCAAGATATTCGCGCCAGACGAGGTGTCTGTTTGCTTGACCCACACGGCGACTTGGTAGAGAGAGTATATAAAGATATCCCAGCAGAGCGTGAAAAAGATATTATCTATTTCAATGTCCCTGATGTGTCTTTGACACTCAAATACAATCCGTTCAAAAAAGTATCGTATGAGAAGAGATCATTGGTGGCTTCCAGTATCTTAGATGTGTTTAAGAAGCTCTGGTCAGATGCATGGGGTGTAAAGTTGGAGCATATTTTACGCTACGCCATTTTGACCTTACTGGATCAGCCAAATGCTACTATTGCGGATATTCCCAAAGTCTTATTGGATAAATCATATAGACGGCAAGCCATTACTCATGTCAAAAATCCGAGCGTAAAAGACTTTTGGGAGAAGGAGTTTAACGGGTTCAATAAATACGACTTACTACCAGCCTTGAATAAAATTGGCGGCATGTTGGCGCATCCAGTTATTAAGCGAGTACTCATTGAGAACTCAGAGGAGATTTCACTTCGCAAAGCTATGGATGAAAAGAAGATCATTTTGGTGAACCTTTCTAAGGGTCACTTAGGTGAGGATGTGGCACATATCTTAGGTGCGCTTTTGATTAGCTCCATTAGTTCAGCAGCTTTTAGCCGAGTAGATACCAATGAAGGAAACAGAGTGCCATACATGGTCTACATGGACGAGTTCCATAATTTCACCACCCTTTCATTGGTCAATATGTTTTCGGAACTACGCAAGTTCAAAGTAGGCCTCATCCTTGCTCACCAGTATATATATCAGTTGGATGATGAGATACGCAGAGCTATCTTAGGTAACGCAGGAACGATCGTTTCATTTCGTATTGGCACGGAGGATGCTCAGTTCATGACCCTAGAAATGTTTCCAGTATTTGATATGGAGGACTTCATAAATCTGCCGAATCGACACATTTATTTAAAGCTGATGATTGACGGCGCACCGAGCAGGCCATTTAGTGCGAGAACTATACAGTAATCCTTAATTTCTCAACTAAACCGATTCCTTTTTGGCTTCAAACACCGAATTTTCAAGTTTTGAAACATACTCCATTTTTTAGTTCTGCTATGTCCATTAAATTACATTGAAAATCTATAAGATTTACTTCAATGCTAATACTTGGCGACGAATTTCTTCGTAAAGTTCTTTGAAGTTTTTTACCTCAGTAGGTAGATTAAGATTCTTTTGAAATTGAATGTCCCAAAGTCTAAATGCTACAGCAGCTATACCCCACATAGGATCATTTTCATCTAAATTTAGTTGCAATAAATAATTGTGTATTCGATCATCCGTATCAGGATGACTTTGACTAGTAGTTTCCTTTTTAAAATAAAGCAAACAACACAAGCCTATTAAAGTACCAAGGAGCATAGATGTCCTTTTTTCGCCTTCCGCACCTTGAAGCATTAATTCGATAGCACGTTGATCCGCTTCTCTTTCATGAGCTAAACGGTGTTTAGGTGTATTTTCTCCTTGCTTTATCCGTTCAAAATGTTTCTTCTCAACGTGGGCAAATTCGTGGTATAAAATGAAGCCCATTGCGTATACAAAAAGGCTATTAGCTCTCTCTACATAAAAGGCTTCGTCTTCAGAATATTCCTCTGGATTGGGTAAATCAATTTTGTCCCATGGCGTGTAAACCTTTATTAAGCTTTTAGCATAAGCAAAAAGCTCGAAGGCTTTGTCGATTCGGACGTTGTCAATTTTGTTAACTTCATTTCCTGCATGTTTGTTTTGGCTTGGTTCCGCTACAGCCTTGTCATAGAGTATCCATAAACTATAACTTACGCACCAGACATATGATAGAAATGTCTCGTGTATATGTATTTTCTTCTTGGAAGACACAAACGGCATCTGCATATGACCGTCTACAAGGGCTGTAATCGCTTTTTCACTTATAACGTAACCGATTCCAACATCTAGATTACCTTCTAGCATAAGTTTCCTAGATAATTCTAAAAAATCTTTGTTGGCACTTTCAAAAATAGATACTACATTATGTTGAAGTACTGCTATAGGTTGTGTGCCCAAATGAGATTGTGCTCTCTTACTAACGCGAGATGCTGGCATAAGAATGATTTATATTTTAATTCAACAATGCTATTCTTTTATTAATGTATTGAAAACTGATTAGGGCCATTTTTTTGAGGTACGGAGGCCATGCCCCAAAAAACCGTTCGCTTGTTCCGAAAGCCGCAGTCCGCTTTGCTCCCTTTGCGTGTTTCTCCCTTACGCTCACTATCGCGGAAACAGCCGACAGAGCCGTGTGCTATGTTTGGTCTCCACGCTACGGACTTGGACATGCCCCTTCGTGGTGCAGGAGAGCTGACAACGCACAAATCCACTGGCTCTCCTATCACCACCCGATAGTCCCTGCCTTCGCGCTCCACCCTTCAACAGCACAAGGCACTGTCATCAATACCAAGAATAGAATCCGATTAATTAAATATTGCCTGCTTGATTGCATTAGGCTCAAATGGGACTATAGGTTTATTTGCCAAAATAGGAGGAATCCCTCCAGTAGTCTGATGCAAGCGAATGCAGATAACTTTTTTATGAAAACTATGCGCCAATTCCACTTCCGCCTCAATCCAACCATGATTATGTGTATCTTGCCCTATCAGTACTAATACTGCCATAGCGCCGCGTATTTTATCAGATATGTATTGTTTAATGGCTTCTTTGCCTTCATGACGCTTGTCTTCCGTTTCTTTGGTTATTACAATATCTCCCAAACGTTTTTCCTGTGCCCACTTTTCTAACAATGTAATTTTCTCATTGTCTTCATGGACATGACTGATAAATATAGATTTACTCATACTTTACCTTATATAGAAAGTTATAAATAATAGAGTTGTAAAAATCATCCCGTAAAATATCACAATCGTTTTTGAACGCGCCGCCCGAAACCAATCTGCCAATCCCTTATCAAAGGACTTTGTACTTAAAGAATAATCAATTGTCTTTTGATGTCGAACATGGTTATAGACTTTTCTAAAAAGTCGTTCTTGATAGAGATAGTAACTGTCCAATATCCAAAATGTAACGGCCGGGAAATATGCAATATATACAAACTTTTGATTGCTGTCTTTGGCAGCTAACGCCAAGAGAGCTGCTGTCAGTGTTACAGCCCAACCTTTTAATAAAAAGGAATTTTGTCCCATTCTATTAATTACCCCTTGTGCAAATTCGAGATGTTTTTCCATGTGTGACGTTTATCCTTTAAAAAAATGTTTCAGCTTCCAATGATTTAAGATCAAATAATTGATCAAGAGCTAAGCTTCGATTATTAAAAGCATCTTGAGGTTCCCACAAATCAATTCTGCCTTCTTTCAATATGTATGAATAGAGACTTTGAGCGGCTTTAACCTTTCATGGAGTTTAAACTCGTACAAAATATTTAAATGATATAAACTATTTTATTGTTTTTTATAAAAAGGCCTCTATCTTCTTTCTTGGTAGAGAGAAATTCGATCTCTATATAATAGGCAGTTTTAGAACTATCGCGAAGTCATTCAAACCATATTAATTGATCATAATAAGGCCAATCTTCTTTCTCACTTATTTTATAATACTGTATTGCCTCAGCTAAATTGCCATTTAAATATTGAAGTAACCCATAAAAGTAATGATCATTTTTTGTGTTCGATTTTATCTTTAAAGCCTTTGCAAGTATGGAGCTCTTTTCAATTGAGCCTCGAGCTGTTTTCACCAAAGCGAGTTCTGCAAAGTATTGCAAATTATCAGTGACCGCCTCACAAGTTAAAGTGTAATGCACGTCTGTTGCTATAATATCTTTAATGGAGTTAAAATATCTGCCTATATAGAATTCCATATCTGCTATAATTCTGTTTAAATATGAGGAGTTGACCTTGAAATCATAGTAATATCTTACAAGATATTTATACTTTTCATCAGGAAAATATTCTTGACATATCGCGAGTTTTATTTCTGCAACTAAAAATTCCGGTAATCTCTTAATGTCTTCTGTTAACTCAAGAAGGATACTATAAACTTCCTCATATTTATTTAACATTAATAGAATTTGAATCTTATTGAAGTACAATTCAGGTAGATGAATTAAATTATATGTATTTTCCGGCATTGCTCTTACAATTTCCACTGCCTTATCTATGGAAATTAATGCTTCCAGATATTGATCCGAATAAAATTGAGCACCGCTCAAAGCAGCCCAACTTCTGGCATCATCAGGAAAGTCATTAATTAATTTTGAATAAAGACTCAGAGCTTCACTATCATTATTGCTATCAACTAAAATCTGACCTTGAGCCAGATAAGAAGATATCATTTTAATTGGCTTATTTTTTTTATCAAATGTTGCCTCAAAATCCCTAATTAATAAGCGTATTCTTTCTGGGGTTGTAGAGGATGACTTATTGACACAGTATGTGAAATTTAAATAATCTCTTATTAGAAACTCCCTTGTATCTGCGTCAAGATCAAAAGCAGCTAATTCCTTTTCAAAATCTCTTGATCGTGGTATATCAGACCACGGTCGATAGCTTACACCAAAAATCGGACAAAGTTTATTTATGGCGTGTTTATATCTTTCTAAAAAATCCAATGAAGTCAACCCTGAAAAATCAATCCATCTTATTTCCCTATGGTCCGTTAATAGTTCATCCTTCGAGAACCATGGGCCAGGTTCATGAACAATACATGGTATGGCTACTTTAATGTTTTTTCTCTTTTGTAGTTTTTTTAACTTATTAATGTATTCACACTCAAGTTTTATCCACTCAGATTTACGTGCATTAGGGCTATCTATAAGACAAAAATACTTGACCTTATTTAAAATATCGTAAATCTCCGCTTTAAAATTCTTTCCATCTTCTCCATCCTTCTCATACAAATATGGTTTTAGACCGGAGCGTTTTAGATCGTTATAAATTTTAAAAGCTATCGAGCTGTCTTTTATAGAATAGCTTATAAAAACATCGTTCATCTTTTTAACGTGTTTTTAGGTAAATCTGTTGGGGTCTTGACTAGGGGGCTAATTTGTACCGTGTTTATTTTCTTTAAAAACTCATTCCATCTGAGAGGGTTTATGCTTTTAAAATATCTAAATAAAGCTGAATACTGCATGGTACGAGCAACGGCTTCATAAACTGGTTGATTCAATCTGAGTAATAGGTCAAACCTATATTTCATTTTTTCCGTTGATACGCTATCGGTTATTGTTTTTGGGGACGGTATTTTTTCAACTAATTTAGCTATATAATCGATTCTTTGATTTATGGAAAATACTCTTTTGTCGATAGATTTCTGTTCTGCTTCTATGGATTTTATTCTTTCAGATATTTGTTCAATTTCATACTTAAGAGCTGCCGTAGGGTATTTATTGTATTTCTCTATAAAATCATTACCTACTCGAATCAAACTATCTTGAGATTTCACTAGTCTATTATGTGCGTTCGCCAAATTAACATAAGACTTTGTTATACTATCATAGGAATAAGCTTTTTCTATCTGCTTAACTTTTTCAATATATTCACTATTTGATGCCGTATCAGTTTTCCAAAAATGATAATATGGGTATGTATTGAAAGATAATTTGTGACTATCCATTGAAAAATTTATGGTCGGGTTATCATTGGTTAAAATCCAAGATTGATATGAACCAGAGCTTAACATAGTAGTCGCCTCAAAAGCGGCAATTCCCGAAGATGATTCTTCGGGCAAGATTTCTCCAATACCCTTAATTGTTTCTCCATTAAACTTAGGTAATTCCCATAGTGTATATGGATCCATAAGCATCATGTCTGCTTGTAAAATCCGCATTCCCAACAGTGTGTTTTGTAAATTTTCCTGATAAACAATATCATAATGCGTACTATCTGATTTAGGGCCAAAAAGGGATACACAGGAATTATACGTACTATTTGAATACTTTGCTATGGGTATAAGTTGCCAGTCAGGTATATAAGGATAAATTGTATCTCCCCTGGTTATTAGGCGTAATCTATATCCATCTTTGTCTTGGGCTACATATTCTATTTTCTTTATATAGTCACGTACTGTATCTACGGGTTGCGCAATTGAGTAAAAAGCCACTCCACCCACTCTGGTTGCAAAATGGAGTGAGGTAACACTGGATGTAGTCATGGGAATTCGGAGAGGGGGGCTACTGTGTTTAATAAAGGCTTTATACTTTCCCCCGAATTCCCACGATTCCGAGCTAAACGAATTTAGTACAGACAGTATGGCAATGATGCATACTGAAACTCTTTTTAATAAAGATGATCTCATAAATGTACATAAAGTTGAGAAACTAATAATGCGGTCTTTGTTATTCAAACTGTTTGTATACTACTTATCAGTCAATTTTTGACGATACACATTGAATTTATAATAATACTTTGGGTCGTAAGAATAATAAATAGAAAAATCCCCATAAATGGGGATATGAATTCAATGAAAATATATTTTACTCGAATGTAGATTAGCCAGAAATATGGCGGTTTTTGTGGTATGGCCTCTATGCGACAAAAACCGTTCGCTTGTTCCGAAAGCCACAGTCCGCTACGCTGCCTTTGCGTCTTTCTCCGGTGCGCTCACTATCGCGGAAACAGCCGACAGAGCCCTGTGCTGTGTTCGGTCTCTACGCTGCGGACTTGGACATCCCTCCTTCGTGGTGCAGCAGAGCCGCCAACACGCAATTCCACTGGCTCTCCTATCACCACCCCACAGTCCATGCCTTCGCGATCCACCCTTCCACAGCACAAGGCACTGTCTAATACAAAATGATTTTAAATGGCTTAGGCTAAGATCTGTCAGTCTATATCGACCAGCTCAGAAAGTTTCACTTTCAGAGCACTGGCAAGCTGTGTAAGATAGAATATTGATGGATTGAACTCACCGACTTCTACTTTATAAATACTTCCTCTGTCTTTACCACATAGACGTGCAAGTTCGGACTGCGTGATGCCCCTTTCTTTGCGGACAGCAACAATTCGCTTACCAAGCTTTTTAAGAAATGCTTCTTTTGTCATTGTGTAGTTACGTACACAAAGGACAAGCTCAATTACATAATATTTGTCATAGGATCGTACCACAAAGTAGTTATTTTTATACCTTTGCTATACAGCGCTTGCCGAAAAGCTGAAATAGAGTAGGCATAATCAGTAACAATTAGCACATGAGAAATGCATTCTTAATCTTTGTACTCTTTCTGACCGTATCTGTCAGTGCCCAGTCCTCGTCTATCCCCCAACCTGAATTTCCATCACGCCCATATTTTCTGAGAGACAGCACCTTTCATAACCTCGAAAAGGTCGAAGCCAATTTTGATCTTAAAATAAAAGGAGGCGGCTTTGGTGGCGCCGATCAGAACCTTACAGCCTTTAAAGCACAATCACCGATCCGGTTTGACAAAAAGAATATACCGCCAATGTACATCCAAATTGACGGTAGCGGTGATCCTTCTGATAAGGTGTCCGTTTCTAAAGCACAGATCAAAAAAGACAGGCGGCGATTTGTGCTTGAAAGCACAAGCCTTGGTGGCAAGGCCAAAGATATGAGTGCAACAAAGGTCTCCGTATCACTCAAAAAGGTCAGGGAAGGCCTTTACCAAATTGTCTTTGATGCTCCTCTTGCACCTGGCGAGTATGCCTTTATGCCACAGATGGACATGGGAGCACTCATGGGTGCAGGCAAGCTCAACCTGTTTTGCTTTGGCATTGATTAATCTCTTTAAACTATTCATACATGAAAAAGTCACTTATATATTTAGTTCTCGCTTGCCTTACACTGACTTCCTGTAAGCATAAGCTCACTCGGGACGAGGCAGCTCAGATTCTCAAAACACAGGATTATTCATCATACCGCCAGTACGACTATATCCGAAAGGCTTTCCTCATATCTGATCGGGGTTTTGCAAATGGTCAGTCAGGGGGCATACGTAACATACATTCGCTTCCTAAGGCAGTTGAGTCAAAAATAAATAGTGCGGTGGCCAAAGGGCTCATGAGCACCGCTGAACAAGTCGTACCTCAACATGACGACTGGTACAACGCAAGTTTGGTCACTGGTGAACAAACCTTTCGGTACTTCAACTTTACTCCAGAGGGACTTAAGTACTATGCTGGACAATCTGGTGATGACAACAAGGTTGTCCTGTATGATCGTGAATTTGGCGAGATCACGAACCTGAAAGAAGAAAATGAGAATACTGTGATTGTGGATTACACGCTGGTCGTGACCAAGCCAACCCCGTTTGCTTTCATTTGGGGAACCAATCTTAATCAGCTACTGTCGACTCATGCACGGTTTATTAAAACGGACAAAGGATGGCAACTGCAATGAGCATGTGCTACAAACGGATTCCAAAGGTGACCTTTGGCAAGATAGCATTCGGACTATGTCTAGACTATTATAGTCGGACAGTCCGAATGCAATCTTGCTGACGGCGCCCCTTGTTCAATCGGCAGACATTATGTCTTCAGGTTACATAAAACTATTCCGTATTTTTAGGGTCTTAGTTCTATTTCCCTTTTTCCTCTTTAGGAACGCTATCTCTAGTCTTTCTGGGTCTTCCTCCTTTTTTACCGATAGCAGAAAGTTGCTCCTTTGTGAGTTTTTGCGCTCTTGCTTTTCCACCCATCCGGGCAAATTCAAAAACTGTCAGTGGCTTTTTGGGCATAGCTATATAGTATTATAACTGCTCAAAATTGTGAAGTGAAACCAAACTAAAAGGTACATTTCGTAAATGAAATGTACCTTTTCATACTCTACGAGATGTTAAAATAATCCTGATTCAGACCATCGTACTTCCTTAAAGTACTTATCTCTTTCGATTGGCAACCCCAATTGCTTGCCCTTTACCGATTGAAGTTCTGAAAGGGAAAAGTAACCCCATTCATCTTCCCATATTCCGGTAATAAATCCGAAACATATACCCTCTGCCTCGTCATATTCCGTGACGTACCATGTCTCCGAGCCACAAGGATTAAAGAATTTAGCAATAACTAAAGGATCACCCCCTGGCTGTTTCCCTATTTTCTTGAATCGGGCAGCCAATTTAGAGGTGATTAGTGATGTAGACTTAAGTGCATTTTTCATAATCTTAATATATGAGTGACAATTAGCCTTCACTCATATTTAGTATAAACCTACAAGCAGGTTTTCACAAGCAATAAAGTGTGCATAACAAAGATGCACCATAAAAAAATTATACTGTCAAAGTGTCAATGAGCAACTCAAACTGCAAGTGTATTGCTTCTTCAAAGGTCAATATCAAAATCAGGTTCTATTTCTTCCATATAATCCTCCATTTCCCGCTCTTTCTGCTCCACATTCCCCCTCTCTTTATAGTCGGTTGTTCCTGTCTCTAATGTATCGTGGTCGATGTCATCTTCGATTTCTACATCCTGTATTTTTCTTTTATCTCTTTCATCCTCCTTATCACGCATCACCTGTATTCCCAATAAAGCGCTTTCCCGTAGATCAAGTGTTTTCAAAAAATTTACTGTTAGCCCAAGCCCCCTAAAGGAGTAATTACGATCACCGCTAATCCCCGCAACCGCTCCATGACGAGAATAAGTATGGATACCTTCCACACTCAAGCGGTGCATAAAATCGGCTCTGCTGAGTGATCTTAAATAGGCGGCTTCAACTGCTTGTTTTAGATGTTCTTTCTCCGAGGATTTATATGTTCGCTTAGTAAGATGATATTCCCGCTCATTTTTAGTCTTTGATTTATCTCTTTGTTTTTTGCCGTGCTGAACCTTTATACTATGCTGCAACTGAGGATAACGCAATTTTTCATAAGCCAACATATCTTGTTTAAATCGGTAAAAATCATCTCGGGAAATTCGGAGTGAATTACCGGTATCTAATTCCACACCCGAAAACATAAAGTGGATATGAGGATTTTCTGTAAAATGTGGCACTGCTAGGCATATGGTGTGTGGGTTACGCATAGAAATATATCGTTCCGCTAAGTCCCGCAACATTTCAGGTGTGACTGCAGTTTTATCCTTACCACCTATGGCGTACACTTCATGGTAAATCTTGACACTGTTACTCCGTTTAATTTTTCTTCCATCTTCGCAAGCCTTAAACTCTTTAACTATACCAGAGACGTTTTCACTCTGAATATTATGCCTTATGATAAAGCTTTCATCTTTGGTTTTGGCTGTTTCCCTTTGCCCTTTGAGCATATACTCGATCAGTTGGCTATAATTCTTTCCTCCCGTCTTGCGTGTCATCGACTTAATGATTGCCATATTCCTTGAGAATTGATTGAAGCAATAAAATGGTTTCAGGGTTTCTTTGGATAGCTTCTTCAATAAGTTGCTTAAGACTTTGAGGTTGCCTAAAGGCACTAGCTATACTGATCTGAATTTCATTTAGTACAGTCTCTACATTTTCAGAGGTTCTTGAGATTCTCAACCAACTTTTTCCATCTTTTTGCTTAATACTCTCCAGTTGGTTAAAACATTGCCGAAGTATTTGCATGACTTCAGCGACTTGTGCAGGATGAGGAATGACGGTAGCTTGTGAAATTTCAGCTTTTATACAAGCTCGCGCATATTCATGGATGCTATACCCCAAAGTTTTTGCTGTAGCTCGGATTATCTTAATATCGCTAGCGGGGAATATCAATACGATCTCTCGCTTCTCTTTGCGCTTTTTAGCTTGTCTACGCTTATCATAATATTTCCAATAAGTCTGTTTGGCTATTTTGACCTCGTCTTCTGTAAAGTGATCATAGCCTTCTAATTTTGTAAGGTATGCCCAGACACTACTAGTTTGTTTTGTCTTACGCATATATCAGGAGGTATATGGCACTTCAATTTCTTCCGGTATACCATGAGCCTTTTTAAGTGGCTTGCCCATGCGACGCTTAAAGTAGGGATGTTTGTATGCCGGAGTTAGCGTGAGGAGTGCAGGTTTGTAGTTTCCACACAAGAATATGGCCTTGTTGGAAGGCAACAGCCGAATGGCATCAGGAGTCATCAACTCTTTGACACGTCTACCCTTTTCATCTTCATATTCAAATTTTCCTAGCTCCGCACTTAAAGATACTGCTGTCGCATGAGGTAATCCTCCCCCAAAGAAAAGCCGGCTGTAGCAGTTCGCAATAATAGTCTGGGCAACCTCAGATGAGTAGCAGGTATACACTTGACTCAGAGATTGTACGAACAAGGCACTGCCAGAAAGATATTTCCGGCAATTACTTACAAGCAGATCAAAGTCAGGGATGGCATGAAGAGATGCAAACTCATCAAGAATCAGAAACACATAATTATCATTTTTCGGATCAGGAATTTTGCTCATCAAAAAGCGAGACAATTGCAAGAAGAAGATGCTAATGAGCGGGCTAAAGAACTTTGTATCTGAAGTATTGCAATTTAAAAATACAGCCACTTTCGATGTGCGCAGCTCCCGCCAGTTAATTTCATCTTGGCTTGTAACTAATGCAACAGAGGGCATAGCGAAAGCCAATAGAGAAGCAAGTGCACTGGATTGGACATTCATGCGAACTTTGTCCTCGGTAGCTAGAAATGACTTATAATCGGTAATAATTTGATTGTTAGTTTTTGCCATCAATTCATCAACCGCTTTGGGATCCGAACTGAGCATTTGAATGACTCGCCGTACATTGGCGAAATGGCAGTATTTTCTGTCCCCAAACATGAGCGCACTACAAACTAGTGCAATAAGTCCAGTAGCTGACTGTATCCAAAAAGAATCATTACTCTTAGGTGTTGTTGCTCTCACTAATGTATCTGCGATCTTATAACAATCATTGGGCTCGCAATGAGCTAATGGATTATAAAAGCTACTTACTGAGGGGTCAGAGAAGTTAATACGGATAACTTTGTAGCCACGCGATTCCATATCACCCGATACTGCATTATAGAGTTCTCCCGATGTGTCCGAAACGCAAAAACTGGAATCTGTCTCTAACAAAATTGGTAGCGCAACAGTTTGCGACTTACCACCACCTGTAGGAGATATTATTAAAAGATTTCTACAACTGTCTTTCTTGCTTAACCTGCCTGACCTCCCGTCTACCACAAACCCATGATTGGACGAACTAAGCACCTCAGTTGCCGGTTCAAAAGAAGCATTGTAAGAATTATCCTTTGTCTGGAGTGCCTCGGCAATAGCTTCTACGACTCTAGTAAGGAAGAGGAAACACTCCTCCAGTGCAGGCAGGAGTGTTTCCATACTAAATACCCTGATCCATCTGATAAACGAGCCTAGTGTCTTTTCGATTTGCTTTGCAAATTGTCTTCTATGAGCGAGGTCAAGCCCGAAAGCAACCAACCTGTGATTTTTCCGGCAATGAGTACACTGACAAGGAGGAGCTGCCATAGTGTTTTGAGTATCTGAACTATCAGATTTGCTACGATTTGAGCGATTGAATTCATTTTTCATGATTTAATTATTTGAGAGATTCGTTCCTATAAATACAGTGGCATGACATTTCTTAAAGATTTTTTGGAGTAGAGCAGCCATTTGTAGATGACGCTGCTCATCCTTGCGGTCTTTGGGTATATACAAAAAGTAGATAGATACTCCGGTAAGGTCTGAAGGCACAGCTTGAGATTCAAGTCGATTAAGTATGGCATCCGGGGTCCGAATGATATCAAAGCTATCCTGCGTGCGATAAATGGAGAATGTATCAATATTTTCAAGGAGGTCTGAATACACGAACAGATGTTTGTGCGATGCTTTGCTTTGAGCCAACATATTGGCATAGCGAACTAGCGGCATATATATACTTGACTGGGGTCGCCCTCCACCTTTGGCATATAGGTTTGCCAGTGACTTATGGAAGGTCTCTGAGAAGTGGGTCACTTCCTCCTGACGATCTGTGTTAGTTAGGAGCAAAGGGAAAACAGCGGGCAGAACCAGGCTCTCCCCGCTGTTATAATCAAGATCAGTTATGGATCCAGTATGCATTTCAACGCTTCCATACATACGATTATCTTGAAGTACTGTATCAAGTATAGCAGCGGCATCAACCTGTTGCACTTTCTTATCCGTAAGATCAACAAGGACATAGGCCTCGGAGGAGGAAGTTCGGTAGTACCAGATACAAACAAAAGTGCTGATGCACGTAAGCAGTAGAATGCTTAAGAAGATTGATGGTTTCATATTATTTGTTTTGAGGGTTATCAGAAAATGGGAACAGAAAAGGAGGGAAGTCGGGCAATGGCGATTCATGCTGAAAAGCATCAGGAATTACCCCATCACTACGCTTAGTCATGTTGGTAGTTTTAAAAGCGGCCAAAGCAATTTTGCAGCAGGCTTTAAGATGTTCCATAAGCGTCTGTTGTGCCTCCATGATTTCGAGACGGAGCTTGGGTATGCGCTTTTTCTCCGCCGCCAAACGCACAATCTCAGCATCCACGCTATCAATATCCTGTTGCATCTTCTCCAATGTTTGACGTTTACGGATCACTTCAGCCTGTGCCGCTTTATCTGCCTCACTAGGATGATGATAATATGTCCAAAAGGCGGTGTATCCCATCATAAGGAATGTGCTTACGATGTATAGTACCAGTAGGAATAATGGTCTAGACCCTCCTACGGCAGGAACAGCGAGGAAGCGGAATGCGCCAATGACACAAACAACTATAATGGCACCGGCGACAAGCAGTCTCAGCATACCCGTTGATAGGCGCAGTTTAAACTTATCGCGCAATACGAGTGTCAGATAGTGAGTCATATAGGTTTGTACAAAGGCGAGTGCTGCTCCTTGTGCAATGGCAGAAAGATAACTGGCATGAATAGCGAGGAAAGCAGCAGTGAACAGAATAAATTCTATCACTGCCAGCAGTGCTATAAATTTATTGTGCTTAGCATTGGAGGTAGCATCATAGATATCTTTCATCTCACCCGCTTCAATTGTTGCTTTACTTAGCTCGCGCTTCAAAGCATCCCTGTGCTGCTCAAGGACAGGAATAGCCAAACCTATTGCGGCAAGGTCAGCCGCACCGAGAAATTGCTGAATGCGGCCGTTAAAATTACTTGCTACTTTAGCCTGCATACGTTGGAAGCGGGCGAAGATGAACTCGGTGTACGGCATCATTTGATCCGTCTTATACGGACGATTATCTACAGCAAGAATAGCAGCGTAGGGGATTATTTCCTCTTTGACGAGTTGCTGGGTTTCCGCATTCATGCTCTCCTGCATTTCTTCAATTTGAGCAGCAATTGTAGGGCTGCTAACCGAACGGTTAATTGGTCTCATGTTGTTTGATTTTTTGGATTAAAAAAATTATTTGAATGATTTCATTAGCAATAAAGGACAAAGCAGTAGCTATAGGCAGAGCATTTTATTACTCCCCTTCAGGAAAGGATCATCAATCATTTCAAGTATCCGCCAGGGTCGAATCGACTACCTCTACGATAGAGCTGAGTATTATATGTCTTGTACGTTTTCATATATTTAAAATCTTCCCTTTACGTTCTTCTCAATATATTCATTAACTGAATCGCGGTCATACAACAGTGTCTTTGCATTGATACGGGTATAGCGAAGCAATCCCCTACTAGTCATATCAATTATCGTGGTCTTACTTTTTATGTGTAGAATTTTCATTACATCTTCGATGCTTATCCATCTTTCCTCATTTGCAAGTAACCGTTTCTCAAGGCGCCGGATTATCATATCTGCTAGGACTTCCAGTTGCAATTGATCGATCAAAAGAGTTTGTTTTGTTTCCATAACCCTTATCCATTTTGATTGTTATCTGCACTAAGATTATCGTATTCCTCGTACAGGCTTTGAAGGAGTTGCATCTTTTGATTTTTCTCAGCGTGAGTAGCAAAAGACATTTTTTCTTTGAGCAGCTTAATTTCCAGCTCTGTCTTTATAATGGCTGCTTCCAATTCCTTTAGGCGTTGTTCCTTTTCCATATCCTTATCGATTTTGTTCTTTACGTATTTTTTCAATCAATTTCAGATTCTCTTCATGAAGCACAATAAGTGGCGCCCCCTTAAAGCGGTACCATTTTTGTAGCATATCAAGCTGTCTTTGGATTTCGAGAGTGATTACATCATAGTCGGGATATGCGAGGCTTTGTATCAGATTATTAAGTGATACAAAATCTTCACATAAGCATTCAAGAGAATCCTTGAGCTCTTGGTTACTATGTAACTTGATTAAGTGGAGTGCGCTTCTTTCCATCGTGTTAAATTTTGAAGCCCTTGAGTGAGGATCACGATAGAAGGTCCAAGCCTTGACAATAAATAGCGATTTGCTATAATGTGTCCGAGGTTTGGGTTCTTTACCATTTATCGGGGGATTCTAGTTTGGCGACTTTTACCCCTTTAATATGGCTCTATCTTGAAACCTCACCGGGGAGTTCCCAACTCCTCGGTTTTTTGTATTTTTCAATACATTTTACCGGAGTTGGCCCCTTGCGAGCTTGACACGATCAGAACAATTGGAAAGCCACGAACTAACGAGTAAACGAAATGATGGTTATTCGTTTATTATTTTCTTAGTGAATTGAAAATCAAATATTTAAAAAATGCCCCCTCTGAAGACAAATATTGAAAAAACCATTCCCGAGGAGCTCAAAAACCTGATAAAGGATCGTGCAGGTGACAAATTTTCAGTGTATGAAGATTTAAAGGATGACATTAATAAATTTGTAAGGGAGTACAATCTACAATATCCGGCAAGTGTCACAACGAAGCGACTCCCTAAATTACATGTAGATACAATCAAAAGTGCTATTTGGGGGAAACCCCAATTAGGGTTTTCTGAAACCACAGCTAATGTTCTATGTCTATACGCTACATTGGGCCTAAGTGATTGGGAGGCATTTCTTGGAAATGATAAATATTCACATCTTATAACTGACTACACTTTTCCGAGAAAGATTCTTAATTCCAAAGGCAAAGAGGAGCAACCAATAATTCAAGAACCGTCCAGTGGAAATTCCGCCGATCTAGGGACTGATCCAATACTATCCCAATATCTGCAACGTTACACAACCAAATTTCGAACTGTTTCACTTCCTATTGCGAGGGAGCTAACTAGAATCGACATTTCTGAGATAGTACCGCCTCTTTTGAAAACAAAGGAAACGTCCCCTGAAATGGCTAATATCTCCAGAAGAGAGCGGCTTGAGAATCGGTCTGATATCAAAATTGAAGAAGAGATTAGTAGCGAGGATAAAATATTGATTGTTGGTGATGGAGGCTGTGGCAAAAGCACTTTACTCCAATGGCTATTCTATCAATATGCTGACGAATGGATCAACAACAATAGTGTATTTTTCCCCATTTTCGTTGATCTTGGAAAGTCTACAAGTATTAAATCCTATATTGAAAATGACTTTTCATGCCTTTTTTATCAATTGCAGCCTCTGTTCACTCAATACATACCTCTATTTATTTTTGACGGTCTAGACGAAAATGAAAGTCAAGGACTTTTTATAGACCTACAACATTTTACTGAAAACCTTAATGACTTCAGAATAGTAATTTCCTCTAGAGTTAGGGAAAGTTTAGACAGACTCTTAGCCAATGGATATACCCAATATGAGATTATTGCAAATACTAGCAACCTACCTGAGTTGATTTTAAAGGACTCCAAAGAAGTAGATAAATTTAATAAGTATGCTTCCTTATTGAATATACCAAAGGAGATACGTACTAATTTCATGTTATATACCTGCCTTTTGGTTCATTTTATTAAAAGTGGGGGGATTAATCTTGTAATGGCTAAGGCTCAAATACTTCGGATGATAATTGAGACCGATTTTGTTAAGTATTGGGAACTTGCAAACAGAATTGATAGGCATAAACTCCCCAGCGAGTTTGCGATGTTTAATTGCCTTTCTAGCATAGCATTGCTATTAAGCTATTCCAAATACTTCAAGTTACACTCAGACTATCATGCTTTAGCAAAATTGGGTGAAAAGGGATTCCCTGAGAATGCTATGAGCCGAATAGCAGAAGCGAGTATGAGTGAATCCGGATATGACATGAAGCTATTGTTTGAATTTTATTTAGACAGTGGCATACTAATTAAAACACATGAAGATTTATATCTGTTTAGCAATAAAGTCCTTCAGGATTATTTTGTCGCGCGCGGATTAAATGAAATCCTATGTAAGAAGTCTTCCGTTGGATTACTTATCTCTACAAAGGACTTACGAATAGATTTCTATCGAATCATGAAACAATCTGACCTAACATTCGAGTTATTTCTAGGCTTGATAGAATCTCCTGACAATTACATTAAAGAATTATATCAGCCACTGTCATATTATCAAATGTATGCAGATAGACGCTATCTAATAATATTAAGACTTATTTGTAAAATAATTGGAACGAGAAATGAGGTCATAGATGCTAAAACGAAAACTTTGATCATTGAGCAAGTCAAGAAGTTCATGTTATACCCTGATAATATCCAATCTCGATTGACTTGCTTTATCCTCAGTTTATTTTACACTCCTTTGATTTCCCCGAATTTTAAAAAAATGCTTCGGGATACATACGACGAATCGGTTTTTGATCAAGTATTCGAAAATATTCTGTTGTATTACGATAATAAGTACTTGTCCGATGATGATTGGATTTTTTTAGATAAATTTCCTCAAAAGGTGGAAAGCGTATTCAAAGATACATTAGATAATGCCTCTAGCAATAACCATAGAAATTTTGGGAAAAACTTTTTTAAGCATATGCATGAAAATCATCCGATTTGGATGATAAGCTTTTATTTGAAGGCATTAAATCCGTTAAATGCGGCTAATTCAGTTTTACAGGACAAGTATACCTGCGTTCACTGTGCAAAATCCTTTACAAATTTATGGGATGCGATAAAGGTGAAAATTTTAAAATCAGAACATAAGGCGTCTTTGCTAGAGTTTATAAAGATATCTGTTCGAAACATAATTAGTCCTGAATGGACTCGTTCCACACAAAGACTGTGTGAGGAATTGTTTTGGTCCTGTAAAGATGAAGAGTTTATAACTATTTTTTTAGATCAGTTGCAGGAAGTACTTCTTGAATTGCTTAACCAAGGGGAAATCGAACAGGCGACGCAGTTAAGTTATGTATTTAGACCCACTAGGAACTTTTCTCCGGGACATAAAGATAAAGTAACCGAAATATTTTCAATCTTGATCAATGGCCCTGCACAAGTGGAAACGGAAGCTTATTTCACGGTTATATTGAATTCCCAATTGAAAATTTGGCTTAGCCCCATAATGGCAGACAAGTTAAGGAAACTACTAAAAGGAGATACAGATCTAATCCTACACGGTTTAACCTATCTAACAGGGTTTACCTCTGAAATCACTAAAGAGGATAAGGATATGATTATCGAATTTATTAACTCTCCCAAACTATGCTATTCCGCGCTTATTTTACTATCAAAACTGAAACTTGAATACAATCATTTAATGGCAGTTTACAATTATACATTTTCCGGCGGATTACTCAACGCCGATTTATTATTCGAAAAATCTAAGGGATTAGCATGTCTGTTAAATAGCGATTCCGGATATAATTATGTCGGTAAGAAATATAATTCTTTGGAGCAAGTTCTTCTTTCATTGGTAAGAATAATACGGAATGAGTTAAATGAATATCAGGGGAATTCTGAGCTTAAAAAAAATCAACTCAGAGAAGAATATGAAACCTATCTACAATTACTCATTGATGTGGGTACGGAATTTAGTCTTTCTTTCTTATATGATCAAATAAGATTTATTGATTCCGAAGGAAGTGGATCGGCTTTTTATATGTTGATGACTGGCATTAATAAAATTAAGGAGCGAGAGAAAAAAATCAATCTTTTTGCAAGAAGGCATCCAGAAATTATCACAAAAATTGAGAAGCTATCTAGTTTAACTGTTGAGAATGATACTCACACAGAACAATCGCGCCCTGATCTAACTTGATACTATTATTGAAAAATAATACAGTATATCTTTTCCATATCCTACTAGCCTTATGTGTGGATTGCCCTTTCCTGTATAAACTCCTAGAAGCAAGAATGTAACGACTCACATAATATCTGAGTTCCTTAATCGTTATTCATTTGGCTATTACAATCAAAAGCTTTGCTTTTCTTTGCTACTAATGCTCCATATAGTCAGGCTCTTTCAGCATCTTCCAATTCCCTCTTATAATGAGCAGTCAGCAGCTCATTTAGCTTGGAGAACTGCTCCAATTCGCTAAGCCTTCTTTTTAGAACATTGACCTTATGGCCCTTCATAATATCGGGTCCGTTGTATATTTCAAAACTATTCTTGGAATCGCTTCCAACAGTCTTCAGAATTACTTGCACATCATCGTTAGGGGAAAGATCAGCTGAGTTCCTGATGTAATCATCAGTATTGGCGTTCTTTGCTTTCAATGCTGCGAGATGCAAAACGAAATCGATCCATATCCTTGCAGTCTTGTCTATCTGGACGCACAGTCGGGAATACTTCTCAACCTCAGTTTCCTTGACTCCTTCTAGCACTTTATCCATCAAATCCCTATCATCGGAATTAAAGTAATGTGGCAGCTGAGATTCCGGGTTTAGCTTATGAAGCGTTTCCAAAATAGGTGCGAAATTTCCAAAGGGTTGCCTTTGCCTAGGAAATGACCACCTATGGTCCCAAAGCTTTAGGATTGCTTCAAAGCAGTCTTTTTCAGCTTGCTCCTTACCATCGCCATGAGCCAGTTGCTCGACATCAGTCATTTTCCCAGCGACATAGTGCGCCATCCATTTAGAAAGAGTATCTACACCCGGTTCCAAACCAAGTTCTTTTACCAGCATCTTACCCAAGCTGATAACTTTCGTTTGTTGTTCTAAGTTTTCCATTTGCTGATAGTATGAATATTTTATGTTTAGGACCGACCCACTCCCTGTTTGACCTATCGTATTTGTAGCTAATATCGCGTCTAACTCCTATGTCGAAGATTATATCGCAATTATATTTTTTACATAGCATTTTAAGGAAAGTGAGCTTGGCTCTGAGGCGCGATCCTGACTGGTCCGCATCCTCGTCGCGCTTCTCCTTATGGCTTAACCATGACGTCGACATTAAACAAATCTCCCCTGAATTTTCTTCGTGCCAAGATTTCCGTTCATCATCGACTGACAATGACAAGTCTTCTATGAACGAATCGCCGATGTTGTAAGGCGCGTAACTTATAGATTCCGCATATGGGTCGAGTTGGTCCAGGCCTGTTCTATAAGAACGTTCTTTGATCCATCCTCTCAGGTTGAATTTGCCGGATTCTATCTCAATATCGATTTCTTGATAAGAAGGTATCTTGTAATCATAAGGATCGCTCACAGTCGACAAAGCACGCAAAAGCGCGTCGGAGGTCTCGGTCGAAACGAGAGCAGTCGATACGGTGACTATTTCAGTACGCTCGTCAGATTTTTCGCTCCAATTTCCGCAAATATTTATCCATTCGGAATCGCATGGCGTCTCCCCAATCGCGTTAAAAAAAACTTCATCCTTTATTTCAGTTTGCCAAGACTCGGTCTTAGCCTGACCTATCCAAGCCGGCCTGTCCAAAGGCAACGCGTCGCGGTAATCTGAGAGCCATTTTCCATCCTCTCGTGATAGCTCGTGTCGAGACTTCCACTCTGCCCATGGATTTTCATCTGGCCAAGACCCAGTCCTTACAATGGGCATATTTTCGATGAGCTTTGCTGCGACTACAAGCATAGAGTGATATGACAGATAGAAGGATAAGTTGTCGACTAACGGATAATCGGTCTTGTTATGCCATGTTTCTTTTTCTGACCTATCCCATATACCATTTCGCTTATCATCGTCATAAGTATCCATTCCTTCAAGATTCCAGTCTCGCCTTATTACCGCTGTAGCGAGCTCCTCGACCTGTTTGCCAGGAATGCCGAATACGTCCCCGAGCGGCTCGTGCCAATACTTGTCGAAGTCCCAACCGAAATTAAATTCCATGCCGCCATCTATTTCGTTTCGCTCATGCCAAGGACTATCTGTAGAGTAATTATAATCTTCTTCCTTTATAGGCATGGTTGTATTCCCGACGTTTCGGACTTTTCCTAGGTCGGTTTCCGTGAATGTTCCTGGCCGATTCTTTTCGATATTGAGTACGACATCGGCAGCGAAGGATTGAATTAGCAGGTGCGGCTCCACAATCGCATAGTGCAAAAACGAATCATGGAAAGGAAGTAGCTGATTGGCATTGTCTACAGATATTCGGGCGAATGCCATCAGCAGATATTGTCGCGCATGGAGGTTGTAAAATTCATACTTAGCATGCCCGAAAGCGTCAACTTTATCATGCTTAATCCATCTCATTAAAGCCTGCACCTCTGCATCGCATTTTAATTCTGCAAACATCCTGACGCAGTGTGCCGCGTTCCATCTGACGCTGGACTTCGGAGACCCTAACGCCGACCAAACGAATCCCGCGATATTGTCGCTCATATCCTCCTTTGGTTGTAAAGGGCTGCTCCATTCCCCATCGCCGAAATTAGGGTCGATACGCATCTCGAACCTAGATAGCGAGTAACCAACCAAATCTGCCGCATCGTCTTCTTGGATATAATTTGAAATTAGGGAGACGAATCCAAAAAAGGTGTCCGCATTTCCAACTCCCGAGCCGACGCTAAGACCGGCCACGATCCCCTCGGCCAATTTCTGAGAAAGTGGTCCGTCTAGATTTAGATCATTTACATAATGGTCGTATCTTGAATATGCAGCTAGTTCGTGCGCAAAGGTTGCGCCCAACCTGTGGATGATTTTCGGACTACTAGCGACATAGCTCGCTTTGCTCTTCCATGCTTCAGGCAGTGAAGATAGGATATGCCTAATGTCATAAAAATTGAGGCTCTCTGTTGCAAAAGCTGCTTCAATGAAGCCCAAAAAGGAATGCTCGTTCAGCCTTTTCACTGCTTCCCCAATCAGGCTGTGCGTATCTCCTCGTAGATGTTCTTTGTCTGCATTCGCCTTATTTCTGATTAGCAAATCCTTTAGTCCATGCTCGCTGGCTAAGTCTATACCTTGGAATAGCTCGTTCCATTTGGGATTGGATGTCCTGTCCGTCACAAGCAAATTATCGGTGTCAGCCGGCTTGTCCTCACTATCCGCAAGCCTTTCGTAATACTTGCAGATTCGGTCCACTGTATCGTTCACAACCCCGTACGTCTTAGCCTGAACATTTATTTCCGACCAAGCCCAATATGTCGCGCCTTCAATTTGCAGCAATTGCGCCGCATCGCTTATTATATTCTTGCGAGTGTCCAGAGACGGTTCATTTTGAAGACAAAGTGATAATATGTTATTTAGCCTGTGATATGAAAAAAATCTGCATAATGACCAACCGACAGAGGGAGAAATTTTTCTGGAGCCTATTAGCTCTATGAGTACATCCTCAAGTTCGTATTCAAACCTCCCTACGTTTCTTTCGCGCCACCTGCTCAGAGCAGAAATGGCAACGCCGGGTGACATTCTAGCGCAAATCCTCATAGCCCTCCCTCTATCCCAATGTTTTTCCCTTGCTACACTATCGCCAACTAATTCCGCGCACCTTACGAAGCGATACGCCAATTGATCCGCTACAGGTCGATTTTTGCAGGCTTTCGCGGCAAGCGAAACTATCGCCTCCCATCTTTGTATGATTTCATCGCCGAACTTTGACGCGATTTTTACGGCTTCTTCGAAGTACGCGTTCGCATCAGTTTTGGACAAGATCAAGACCGCTCTAGCTAGTCCTATGTATCGGCTAGCTATATCGTCCGGCCCATCTGCCGAATAGCTTTTGATCTGCTCGAATGTTGGTTGCTCCAAAAGTTGCCTTACTGATGCCAAATGAGGTAGCCTGCATGCCGCTCGAAGCAAATCCAATTTATCGCCTAACATGAATGCCTTGTCATTCATCAGGAATTTTTCGAAAAACTCCTTGATCTCATTTTCTGGAGTCATTCCAGAGAAAACAATTATGTCCGCGCAAACCTTGGCTATCTCCTTTGGCAAGGTGTCTTGGTTTTGGTACCTAGACCTTCTCGCCTTCAGAGACGACTCATTGGCGGGAGCAACCTCGCTGATCAAATTTAGATTCCCCTTCTGAATTACGCGTACACGCAGAAGGAACCAGGGAAACAATCCGCCTATTACCTCTTTAAATTGTGTGATGTCATTGTCCCTTTCGCGATGCTTTTGTTTCACATATGCTTCCGGCAGGATAACTTCTATATCAATTGAAAAATCCCCAGATAGCAGGGCTCTGATTGCGAGGGCTCTGAGAAACACAGACCTCTCGGCGTAAGAGTAAGCGCTGTTAACTGATTGGGAAGCTCGAATCGGCACGTAATGCCTAAGCGCGCGCAAAATCTTTGCTTGAGGAAGGCCTGCATGGACGCAAGCTTCGAGAAAGGAAACAATGCTAGGAGTAAGAGTGTCGTTGTAAAAATTACGGCTCGCTTCGATTCTCGTTCTGCGCGAGCACAAAAGATCAAGCCCGATTTCCAAATTCTTAGCATCGGGGAAAAAGCCAGTTTCAACGAATTCACTTACTGACGCTACGATGTAGTGAGGTTCTCTGATGAAGTGGAACAAGAGATTATTAATATCATCAAACCGCCCCCCATCAATCAATCTTCTAATTAATAGCCTTACCACTTGGCCCATGAAGTGACCGGGACGCATCCTGAAAATGAAATCGGCGCATCCGTCCACGCCACTTATGTTCAAGAACGCATAGGCCAACTCCAGTATGTCGGCATGATTTATCTCGTTTCGATCATGGCGCTCATGTTCACCCATCTTTTTCCGTTCCTCGAAATAAATATCAAGCCAGTTTATCGCCGAGCGCAAGTAGCCTCGCGCCTCTCCTTGGTATTCCTTGATGCCGGATAGCAAAGAGGCCGAATAGATATTTTCTGAACCATCCCAAGCGCCGGATAGAGATTTCCTAAAAGCCATCTCTTGAACCTTTTCCTTGCTTTGCAGTGCTGTCAAAAGGTCTATGTTCGCTTGAAAGAAACCGAGCTGTCTTTGACTGCCGGCAACTTCCTCACCCGCTCTCATCGCTAGTCGAACGGCGTCATTATACTTATTGGTTTTCAGAGCCGCCTTGAAAGCGAATTGTAAGCGGTATATCCGAATGTTTCGGGCTTCGGCGTGATTGGCTTGAGGTAGAAAATCGTCCGAAAGGGCAGTTGCAATGAGCTTTCCATATTGTCCAGCCTTTAGATAAAGTTGGGGCAGCACTTCTGCAACATATGTTGTTTTCTCGGCCAACGGTTCTAAAATCTTTACGTACTCGGAGTAGTTTTGCGGTGTGGGCATATAAGCGTTCCTGAACCAAGTCTCGGTTGGCTCGTCGCGGAACTGCACAGATGCATCTGACATCCACAAAGATCGGCCTATGTCTGATACGAAACTTTTTACCTCTGCGACACTGACTCCTGCCGCTTCCGACAAGACTTCCAACGGAATATGAGGTGGCAAACTTGCCAACCCCAAGCAAATCGAGTTAATTGGGAGGCGCTCACTGGGTGGAAGTCTATCGGTTATCTTTGAAACCGCAGTCTTAAGCTGCGTCTCGATTTGAGTTTCAACTGAAGTGACTGACGGTCCAAGGGATGCCAGCAGGTCGTTGATCGAGTTAAAGTTTGCGTCCAGCGCATTCGCCTGGACTCGAGGATTCGCAGCAGTCAACCGGTGAAATTCAGCACCATCCCTTTCATTGGCATCGGGAAACCACCTCCTCAGATTTTCCAAGGATTCTTCACTTGAAAACGGTTGTAGCTCAAGCTTCAGGATAGAGCTATTCGGCTGCAAGAGGTCGATTCTCTCCGTTCGGCACAGCATCACAAGCTTGCAGCCATCGGGCATTTCTTCCCTTAGCAATTCGTGGGCGAAACATGCCTCTACGACTTCTTTGGCGGCCATTTCTGCGTTATCGGCTGCGTCGATTAATATGATGAGCTTGGCTGTTGTATATGTCTTTCTCAGTGATTCGACGGCCTTTCTCACGCATTGGAGAAACTTGCGCATTATGTCGCTTTCCAAGCTTGAGTTTTGCACGATTAGCGGATCGCAAAGGCCTTTTGATGCCAGTTCGTTGGCTATCTGCACCAACGCGTCGCGGTGACGGTGCCTAGGTTCGCTACGGTTCCTGTAGCTTCCCGCGCCGAAGCAATCATAAGCTATTCCCAACGAGCCTTCGGGTAACGAATTTACGAGCTGTCTGCAAAACACCGATTTGCCGACTCCCCCGGACGCATGGACTATGACGGAAACGGTAGAATCGTCGATGCTCTTATTGAGCGATTCGTGTTGCTCTCTAACAATCAAGTTCGGAGCTTTCTCCCAGACAGCTGGCGCAGGATATAAATCTCTTTCTGATGTGATGCCGAATCGATTTAGCACATCCTCGCGATTTATCATTCCATCAGAATCGGGCAAAACTCTTTCTTGCACCAAAGCGACAAGGTTCTCGACCTGTGCGTTTTCAAGAGATCCTGCTATCAATTGAGCCAATTCCACCCGTAATTCTTCCTTCTGCACGGCATAGTTACCCTCCCCGTCCTGCAGATGGATTAGGGAGCAGAAATCTTGTAAGTCTACGCCATTGAGGCCAGTGTATGATTCAATGGTATCTTTGAAACCTGGCGTGAAGCTTCCGCCTGTAGCTATTCCGCTCAAATTGCTTTTGAACGAAGACGCGATTTCCCTATTCGTAATAACTGTGAAAGAAAAGTTCTTCAAAAGAGGATCATGGTCCTTTTTGTGTTGCAGGTAGCGTTTTGCAAAGCCTGTGAACGTGTCTTTCAAATCACTAAGAGTGAACCCGTCTTCCTCATGCACGGTCGTGTGCTTTAGCTGATAGTATTCGATTGCCTTTGACCCGTCTTGAAAAAAGCTGTACTCAGCGACGTCGATTACATATTCACCCGCTTTCAGGATTTCGGGCGACCCCTCGATGTAAATGTCCCTGATCGGAGTATTGGGATAGATAAGACGGAGGCAGCGCCTCGCAGCCCACCTGTAATGGAAAACGTCGCCAGCTCTTGAATATCCAACTAAATCATTTGACATAGATTCCTATATTTTCTAGCGCAATATCATAGCTATTATTATCATATATAAAAATGTAAGTTTTGTCATTAGGGTCACCTTCTAATATTTATTGTTTAACTTTCAAGAATAAACATATAAAATAATCAAATCTTAAGAAATACTATTTCCTAAATCTTAATTGTATTTTTATGAAATAAAACCAACCATATGAATCTAGTCACAAAAGATGATCTTGTGAACTGGGCTAAAACCTATCCAGCTAAGAGCGATTTCCCAATGCTAATTTGGAGGCTCGTTCAAGTGACAGCCCCTATAAGTACCAAGTTTAATTTCCCCTCAGGAGCCAGTGTCTATATCGGTGGATGGGATGGTATCGTTAATTCTCTGGAGAATAGAGGAAATGTACCTGACGGAATTTCGTATTGGGAGTTGGGTACAGAAAAGGATGTTAAAGGTAAAGCCGATGGCGATTATGATAAACGAACTGCTTCGACACCTGATTCTGAAAAGGCAAATGCAACATTCATCTTTGCTACACCAAGATACTGGAGTAATAAAGAGGACTGGCAGAAAGAAAAAAATGATGAAAAAAAGTGGAAGGAAGTTAGAGTATATGATGCAGAAGATTTAGAGCAATGGCTTATCAAAGCACCAGCAATCGCACGGTGGTTTTCCGCATTGATTGGTAAATATCCTTCTGACGGAATCCAAACAACAGAGAGATTTTGGAAAGAATGGTCAACGGGACCTAAAGGTATTTTGCCTCCACTCGTTGTTGCTGCTGGCAGAGATAAAGAATCTCGCGTGCTTTTCGATTTTTTGAATGGGAAACCCAATTTTATGGGTGTGCAAGCCTCTTCAAAAGAAGAAGCTATTGCCTTTATTATTGCCTCAGTTCAACAATTCGAAAAAGAACACAAGGAGCGTTTTTTTTCTAAAAGCCTAATTGTTTCTCACCCCGATCATTTCAGAAGTATTACCGTAAATGCGTCCCCTCTCAATTTGATTGCAAGGTTTGATGATAGTTCACCTATTTATGTAGCAGTATCAGAAGGTCATCATGTGTTAATAGCATTGGGAGCAGATGATTCTTTTAGCCCTGATCCGATGGTTTTATCACCCATTGATCGGGATGGTCAAGTCAAAGCATTAGTAGAAAGTGGTATTTCAGAGGATGATTCAACGAGGTTTTCTAAAGAAGCTGGTAGAAACATATCTATTGTAAAAAAATTCCTTGACTTTCCTCAGATCAATAACGCTTGGATAAATAGAGCCGATATACGAGATTTTATACCTGCACTACTAGTAGGCAGGTGGGATGAAAATAAAAGAGGTGATCGAGAACTACTAGAACGTTTATCCGGCGAACCATATAGCGACTACATAGCGACAATAACCAAGTGGAAGTCCATTGAGGAATCTCCAATAATGCAAATTGGAAATCTGTGGCGGCTAACATCTCCACTTGATGCTTGGATAAGTGCAACTCCCATAATCATAAAGGCCGACTTAGATAAACTCGCTCAGTGTTTTTCAACGTGCTTTGAAAACGGAAATCCTTTGCTCCAATTGGAAACTGGCGGCCCACTCGCTGGTTTATTTCAAGAGACGAAGTATTCATCATGGAGCAGAGAAGGTCTTATTCAATCTATGATTTTAGTTGCTCTCTATGGGACAAGGTTGAAAATTAATTTGGGACAAGACGCTCAATCTTGGGTTGATGAATGTGTACGAAAGTTGCTTGATGGAGCCAAAGCCGATATATGGATTTCATTAAACTATGAAATGCCATTACTAGCAGAGGCTTCGCCAGCATCATTTCTAAGTGCGGTAAATCAATCATTGGATTCACAAGACAAAGAAATCATGCAGATGTTTATAGAAACAGATGGATTTCTATCAAGCCAAGCTAATCATACTGGTTTACTTTGGGCATTAGAATCATTAGCCTGGTTACCAGAGTATTTCTTAGATGCCGTACTCACACTAACTAAGTTGAGCATTCTTGATCCCGGAGGGAAATTAACCAATAGACCAGCAAATAGTTTAAGCGAAATTTTTAAGGTTTGGCACGTTCAAACTCTCGCCAATTTGGAAGAACGTCTTGAGGCCCTTGAGGAAATGTCAAAATTATCTGCATCTGTAACATGGAATCTGATATTAAAATTGTTGCCGATTTCAGGAGGAGTTGCTTTCCCAACTCGCAAAACAAGGTGGAGAATATTTGAAGAGCATAGACAACAAAATAGACATACGTCAGATATTCCTAAATCATACGAGGGGATGTTGAACATTTTGCTTTCAATTTTTGACTATTCAGATCAGCAACTCAGTCAGTTAATACAAGAATCAACCGGTATTTTTCAGAATGGCAGAAAAAGAATTTTAGAATTTGCAAAGGAGAATTTTTTGAAAATTAATTTCGAAGAAGATATTACTTGGAGTAAACTAAGGCATATACTCTCGCATCATAAATCTCATCCCACTGCGGATTGGGCATTATCTGCGGAAGCATTAGTACCTTATGAAGAAATTTATACACTTCTAACCCCTGCTGATAATATTCGGAAAACCATTTGGCTCTTTGATGAACTTTCTCCTGCACTACCCGAGGGAATATTGGACGATGGTGTACGAATGAAAAGTGATGAGGTACAAAAATTACATACTGACAAACGTATTTCTGCCATTACAGATTATTATAAAGTTTACGGAGTTCAAAAGATAAAAGAGCTTATACCTGTTGTTAAATATTCCTATCAGCTTGGTGACATTTCGGCTTATGTCATTAATAATGAAACTGACGTTGAAACTATATTAGAGCTAATAAGCGGTACTGAACATGAATTAAACTTTTTATATGCCTTTCTCTATAGAAAGATAATATTGAATTCCATTGACTGGATTAAGCCACATTATCAAAGACTTTTAGCGATTGGCCTAAACAGTGAAATTATCGCTAGATTATTTATTCCATTACCCCAATCCAAAGAATTGTGGGATTATCTCGACACACTGGAAAGCAATATTTCAGACGAATATTGGCGCTCGGTAAATCCATTCTTTTTCCACTTGTCAGATTCCGAAAAAAACTATGGTATTGAAAAGTTAATCCACTATAAACGTCTGTCCTCTGCCTTATATATCACTCATTTTTCGCCAAACATATTTCCTACACAAACGCTTATCAATATTTTAGAAAGGCTGATGGAAGATAATATTGATAAGCAGCAAATTGACCAATATGGAATTATCCAACTATTCGAAGAATTAGATAAAAGAGAAGATGTAGAGATTAATACATTAGTCCGGTTGGAAATGTTGCATTTACCTACCCTTGCGAATTATGGAGGCCAGCGTAACCCCCGATTGTTAAACAAGGAATTAGCCACTAATCCGAGTTTTTTTGTGGATATGCTGAAAATGCTCTATTTACCTTCGGACAAAGAAAGATTAGAAGAAGAAAGGAAAGGTTTAAACGATACCCAAATTTACAATATGGGTAAAAGAGCTTTTGATTTGTTGCATAATTGGAAAGAAATCCCAGGATTGCAAGAAGACAGGGCAATTGATAGCGATTTTCTGAGATCATGGGTTGCAGAAGCGCGAAAACTTGCAGCAGAAGCTGACAGACTGGAAGTGGCTGACATGGAAATTGCCAAAGTCTTTGCTCAATACCCTGAAAAGGACTCGGAGTGGCCACCAGAAATAATAAGTACCATTATTGAAGAAATTGATACAGATAGCATCAAAAGAAACTTCTCGGCAGCAATATTTAATAAACGTGGTGTAACTGTTAGAGGACCTTTTGATGGAGGAACTATTGAAAGAAATGAAGCTACTCACTTTGATAAGCTGGCTAAGTTTAATAAAAGGAGACATCCTAAAGTTGCTAAAATACTTTCTGATTTAGCATTAAGTTACAGCTCTCGTGCAGAACAATTAGACGCCGAAGCGCAAAGAGATAAGTTGGAATATTAATTCCTAGAATATCTAATTGAAAAATTGAATCTTGATTGTGAATAATGCCTATATACATAGCAAACCAAGTAATCTATTTATTGAGATAACAACTGAATGCAATTATCGCTGTAAGTATTGTCACTTATGGAAAACAAAAGAGCGAGCTGAGAGTATTCAAACAGAGGAAAAAGTTCGCTTGATTAAAGAATTCAAATCACTAAATAAGGACGGTGAGGTCATTTTAACCGGTGGTGAAACCATGCTTAAATTAGAGGAGTTCTTTAAGCTTTCAAGGATATGTCTTGAATTAGAACTTGGTTGTATTGCTAATACAAACTCTAGTTTTATTAATGAAAATATAATTGATAGACTTTTAGTTTCAGGACCGTCCTTATTGGTGATTTCTTTAGACAGCCATATGGCCAGCATTCATGACTACGGGAGAGGTGTAAAAGGGAGTTTTGATAAGATCATTGACACAATTAGAGGTATATTAAAACAAAGGTCATTGAGGTATCCGCAGAGCCATCTTAAACTCTATACTAGCTCTGTGATATACGATCGGAATATTCACCTTATTCCTGATTTTATAAAATTTGCTGAGGGGTTGAACCTCGATGGAATTTTGTTTCAAATGCTAGATAAAACATTTGCAAATAGTAGCTTAGAAGACTCCTTTTTTGAAAAGCACTTCTTTCAGGATGTACCAGATGCCTGTAATCATCTTGCGGAGATCACAAATATTAGAGAAAGGCATCCTATAGTAGTTACAAGCGAGCAAGATTTTCATTGGATGATCGAATATATTAAAAACCCTTATTCATTAGATACAGTTGTTTGTGGTTCTTACGAAAGAAATATTATGGTTGACTCTTATGGTGATGTTTCCTTGTGCTTTAATATGAAAGAACTTACGAACGGCAGACCTATAGGAAATGTGCGGAAAAATTCACTCTATGAGTTGTGGAATAACTCTATGGCAATTGAGATGAGAACGATTATGTCCCAATGTCAAAGAACTTGTGGAATGTTAAACTGTCACAGAAAAAGGTCTTTTGAATGAACTACATAATTGCCCCAATATTATATGATGGAGCCGGGATAAATGATATTCTTAAAGGTCTCATAGCAACAGCAAAGTCAAATAATGTCATCGTTACAGTGGGGCCTCTAACTTATGGGAGGATATCAACCTTCGGATTAGATAATCCTAAAGAATATTCACTTGATTGTTTACATAAAACTGAATTTCTTTTAAATTCCATAAATGACGGCGATACAATAATATTTATCGACGCGTTTGCGCTTGGAATAGATGTTTTAGAGTATTACCTGAAAAGAGAAAATCTTAAAGTCAAAAAGATTGGACTTCTACATGGATCAAGTTTTATTGCAAATGATTTATACTCTGACGATATTTGGCTTAGGTATTTTGAAGAAGGTTGGTTTAATATTTTTGATCTGATTGTATGCCCATCCCAATATTTTATTGATCAATTACCTCCTTTTATAAAGAATAAGGCTTTTCTGTCTCCTTGGGGGATAGACATTCTTTTACAGCCGGAATTCGAAAATAAGTCTATCGATGTAATCTTTCCACATCGCTTTTCATTAGATAAAGGAATAGAGGATTTTTTGGAAATAACTACTCAGTTACCGGATGTAAATTTCACTATTACGGGTTTGGATAGTGGCATTATCAATAATCTTCCAAACAATCTAAAAGATATTTATTCCCATTTGGGCCTAAAGAAGAATATTAATGCCGTAGGGCTCGAATCCACTCAAGAGCATTTAAAAAGATTGAAATCCAGTAAAATTGTTTTGGGAACCGCTAAGCAAGAGGGTTTTGGCTATTCTATATTTAAAGCTGTTCAATGTGGTAATATACCTGTACTCTCTAATCAATGTTGCTATCCTGAGTTTTTTGATCAAAAATTTATTTATCGATCTATAGGCGAGGCATGCGAAAAGATAAATGGTCTTTTGAGTGTCTATCCTCAAAACTATTTTTATCCGAATCCACAATTTTTTAACTTTAACAATATTATTAAATTATTATCTCCGTAACTTATGAAGATATCATGCATTCTGATTTGTTGCGATTCCGATATCGAAAAGGGTTCAAGTGTTTATCATTCGATTTCGGCTATTTTAAAGCAAACACTTAGGCACTTTGAACTTGTCATTGCCATAAATAATAGCCCCAAATCCTCTTTAAGTAAAATCAAAATCAAAGCTTTTGCTGAAAGTATTAATGCTCAAAGAGACACCCCTATAAAGATAAACCTGATAAGTCTTGGAGGTAAGAGAAATGTAAACACAATTAGAAATTATAGTGCTGCAAAAGCTAATGGTGAATTATTAGTGTTTGTAGAAGACGATACGATACTATTAAACAACAATACTCTAAAAGTAATTCTAAGAAATAGTTCCAAGTATGACTTTGGATTTGGGGCCAAAAGATTATGGACAAACTTGAATTGGTTTCAAAAGAATTCGAAGGCTCTATTATCAAAAATGAAATCGGAAGACTACACTGATTTCTATACAAATATCGGAACTATACCAAAGGAGTACAAAGACATTTCAGACGGAAATTTATTTGAGATAATTCAAGGTCATACATTCATTGCTAATTTCGGCTTTGTTAAGAAAGCACTGTTTCAAAAGGTCGGGGGCTTTCCCAGATATCGGGGGCTAGATCTTTCTGATGATTGTCTTATGTACAGGTTGATGTGTCAAAGTCAACGGTATTTAATATTAAATAAGATTTCAGTTGTTCATGTCTCACATTTCCGCAAACGCTTGAACAACCCCGTAAACTTAAAGGCATATTTTGATGAGCTTATAAGCAATAACCATTATTGGTGCCACACGTATGAACTTTTTAAACCCAAGAAATTTCAAAAAAATAAGATTATTGAGCCATTAAAAAGTCTTCATTACGATTATCGATTATGCGAGATGTATGAAGACTATTTAAAGCTTGCGCCACTAAATTTGAAGAGTAGTTCCAAAGAATTCAAAATCTGGCAAGAAAAAAGCCAAGTAACATTATCAGATTTTGCTCGTTTAGTGCATCTTTTAATAAGTTCAGCAAATTTTGATGAGTTTATTAAGGAATCTGAGGGGGATTTTGATAATCTCGCTACTATCATAGAGACTGTAATTAAACACTCTATAATAGAAATTACTAAATCAGGAAAAATCACAAAGAAACATTTTCGAGAAGTTTATCCTAAAATACATTTAATTGAACCTAAAACTCCCATTCCCCCTAATAGTAAGCTTAATCAATTTCCTTGCACAAATAAATCTAGACTAAAACGGGCAAATTTAATCTTAGAGCGATACCCTCTCGTGGAGTATATGAGATTCGGTATTATTGGCGATGATGATTTGATAAGTATTTTATTCAAGAATCAGTCAATTTACTTGCCGGTTGTAATAGAAAAGGATGAGCGAATCATTAATGCAATTAATGATTCCAAAATTTATACGACTCACCAAATCGATTTACTAAGTGAGCAAAATCCCATAAGTGAAAGTATTGAACGGGTCTCAACGTTTATTACTGATCCTCCATATACATTAAATGGAAGTGCCTTATTTATCTTTCATGGTTTGAGGCTGCTGGAGCTAGATCAAGAGGAAAAAGAGTTCTATGTCATACTAAATCCAATGATGATGGGTAAAAACCTCAATAGATTATTAGATATTCTCCATCAAAGCAATATACACCTGCATGAAGTTAGAAAGAATTTTAGTCAGTATTTATTGCCTAACAACTATCGAGAAAAGCGGAGAGCTCAAGATTTCTTATCAAAACATTTTGGACAACCAGAAATGACAACATATAGTTCGTCATCAAACTTGTACATTTTCCGTACAATCAACCCCGATATTAATACATTGAGATCAGCCTTAAATAATACAGATATTTATAACCACAACCCATGCTCATAAAAAATAAAGGACTACATATAATAGCTGATTTTTACGATTGTGATTTCTCAGCACTTAAAAATATGTCAAAGAATGATTTAGAGCATTGGCTCAATGATGTTGTTAAGAAAAGTGGTTTTGAAGTTTTAGGCGTTATTCTACACTATTTTAACATACCTACATCATTTACCGCTTTAATTTGCATTGCTGAATCTCATATTTCCATTCATACATGGCCTGAGATTGGTTACGTCTCTATTGATGTATTTGTCTGTAACTTTAAGAGAAGCTATGACAATGAGGCGAAGAATATCTACTCTGAGCTATCCAATTTTTTCTCACCCCAAAAAATAGTTGAGCAAACGATTATTCGGTAAAAAGGGATGTCTAATAGACATCCCTCATTTGATTACTTTTTCGTGGTATTCATCTAACACATCACTTGGAAGTGATGCCAGATAAATCTCAGTTGTTTTTATATCTGTATGTCCGAGCATTTCTGAAATTGCAGCAATGGGAACATTCTTATTCTTAGCTATGGTCGCGAAGCTATGTCTACTTACGTAGCTTGTTAGGTGTTCTTGAATTCCGCATAACTCGGCAAGTTTCGGGAGCTTTTTATTATACCGTTTACGTGCCCATACCACATCCTTATACTGCCCTTCAATATCCGTCCGATCAATGACAGGAAAGATAAAATCATCACGTTTCTTCCCTACTAGATATATGTCTAATAGCTCCTGTATTTGTGGTGTAATTTTTATACTGTATGGCTTGTCAGTTTTCTGGCGTTGATAGTGTATTCTACCATCAATTATGTTCGACACTTTTAAGTGAATCAAGTCAGTAAACGGCATACCTCGCATATAGAAGCTGAGAAGAAAATAGTTGCGCGTGTGAAAGAGTGGATGATCTGGGTCAAGACTGACACCTACAATGAGCTTTATTGCTTCAGGCGATATTGCCCGCTTTCTAGTTTTAGTAGACGGTATCTGATATTGTTTAAACGGGTACAGTTCTTGGCTTATGATACTTTCCTTAATAGCGCGATTAAACAGTGCTCTGACTGTCCGGAGATACACTGAGAGTCCATTAGCAGAATTTCCTTTACTATAATGCTCCGCTTCAAACCGCAATAAGAAAGCATGATTAATATCCCTAAACGCTATTGGTCTTTTATTAACAAAGGATTTCAGGACATTCATTGTATCTCGATAGATTCGGGCGTTACCGATGCGGTTTGCCTTTTCCAATTCTTCAATAACGGTATCGGCATACTGAAAAAATGAACTGCCATCCGATTTGCGTTCAAGGTGTGATTTAAGCTGTGTTACCGAATATGAATCGAGAGTGCCGAGTTCATCAAGGCGAGTTATCGCATCTATAGCCTCAGTCTTTTTCTTCTGTAGTTGGTTGTTTAAGCGGGTTACAGATTCTGTGCCTCTGTAGGTTGATTTAATCTTCCGTTCTTTGCTGTCCCAATCCTTTTCAGGAATGAAAATCCCTGTCGTGATCTGAGAAGAAGTACGGTGATGGGTAATCCTCAGCAAGACGGCAAATGTACCATCTTGACGAGGGCGGCGATTGTCAAGAGCGAGTAATACATTTGTCTTCATGATAAGAAATGAGTGTTTGTGTTTGCACAAACCATGCACAAACAGAGTACCGTTCCACATGTATTCATATGGATTCGAGTGAATCGTAAAATGATGATTATTAGGACATAACGTCCGGAGAGGTAGTCGTACCTAAGGCTCAATTTCGCTTTGGGAGCAGGGGGTCCCAAGTTCGAATCTTGGTACCCCGACAGAAGCCCTCACATTTTGTGAGGGCTTTTTTATTTGATGTCATTCTACGTCTACATACTAGAATCAGCCACCACAGGTAGGCTGTACATAGGGCAAACAAATGATCTGTCAGACAGATTGGTCCGTCATAACTCCGGACGGAATAAATACACTGCCGGCAAAGGCCCATGGGTTCTTTTATTTTCGAAACTGATGCCTGGCAGGGCAGAAGCATATCAACTGGAGCAGCAGCTCAAATCCTGGAAGAATCCCTCCAAAGTGCGTGCATGGATCCAGTTGCAGTCTGGTTAGCGCATCCCGACCTTGGTCGGGAGGGTCCCAAGTTCGAATCTTGGTACCCCGACACAAACCCTCACAGAAATGTGAGGGTTTTTTTATTTGATGTCATTCTACGTCTACATACTAGAATCAGCCACCACAGGTAGGCTGTACATAGGGCAAACAAATGATCTGTCAGACAGATTGGTCCGTCATAACTCCGGACGGAATAAATACACTGCCGGCAAAGGCCCATGAGTTCTTTTATTTTCGAAACCGATGCCTGACAGGACAGAAGCATATCAGTTGGAGCAGCAGCTCAAATCCTGGAAGAATCCCTCCAAAGTGCGTGCATGGATCCAGTTGCAGTCTGGTTAGCGCATCCCGACCTTGGTCGGGAAGGTCCCAAGTTCGAATCTTGGTACCGCGACAACACAATCAAGCGGTTAGATGTAACAATCTATCCGCTTTTTTATTTGCGCAAGTATTGCGCAAGTAGAACAAAGCGAAAGCCTTGAAGATGCTGCGCGAACATGCGCAAAGCGGCTGGCCTGAATGATTCCAATGTCATTGCGGTTGCAGAAGGTTCTTCGCGAGAACGAAGCGGTTTGTTGGCAACAGCTTGATGATTCCCGAGACGTTTGAGGCGGAATAGCACGCGATCCAGATAATTTCCGCACTCCCGGTATGAAATTCTGCGTAAATTCCGTGTCATAAATTTATTCTTAAAGATGGATAACATAATCCTGTACGCTATTCCCGCCTTCGTGTTCTTTGTCTTGCTGGAGGCCTATTACGGTTACCGCGCGAAGAAGGATTACTACCGGCTAAACGACACGCTGACTAATTTGTCCCTGGGCATTGGCAGCCAACTGTCTAGTGTTCTGACAAAAGGCGTGATTTTCGGCTTTTATATTTACATCTATAATCATTTCGCAGTGCTTAAGCTGCCCAGAACGTTGTGGTCGTTCGCGCTGTGCCTCGTGCTGCTTGACTTCCTGTATTATTGGGCGCACCGCCTGAGCCATGAGATCAACTTTCTCTGGGGCGCTCATGTGGCCCATCATCAGAGCGAAGAGTACAACCTCTCCGTGGCGCTCCGGCAGTCCTGGCTGCAGAACCTTCTCGTCTCTTTCATCTTCCTGCCATTGGCCCTCGCTTTCGACCCGCTCACGTTCGGGGCCGCTATAGGAATAGACACGCTGTATCAATTCTGGATCCATACCCGCGTCATTGGCAAGATGCACCCGTTGGTAGAATATTTCTTCAACACCCCATCCCATCACAGGGTCCACCATGCCGTGAATCCCAAATACATCGACAAGAACCACGCGGGCATTTTTATCATCTGGGACAGGATGTTCGGCACCTTCCGGGTCGAGGACGCCGCCGAGGAGATCACTTACGGAATCACTACCCAATTCAAAAGCTGGAATCCCGTGTGGGCCAACCTGCACTACTACGCGGAAATAGGAGAAAAGATGAAACAGATGAAGTGGCGCGACCGCCTGCGCATGGTCTTCGCGCGTCCGGGTTGGCTGCCGGATTATCTGGGCGGCTTTCAGCCCGTAAAGGAAGTCGACAGGAATGCCTACGAGAAATACGATGCCGACACTACGGGAGGCTTTCGCGCCTACGGCGCCGTCCAGTTCGCCATAGTACTGGTGGGGCTGTTGGCATATCTCGACGATTTTGCGGCGATGACGACGTTTTACAAGTGGTTCTTCGCTTCCATGATGGTCATATCCATTTTGATCATAGGCGGCATATTCGAGCGCAGGAAGTGGACAGTCTGGGCTGAGGTCGTCCGCTTGATGCTCGTCCTCGCCACGGTCAACAGTTTTTATTACTATTGGCATAACGGCTGGCTGCTCAAGATCGAGATCATTTCGCTCGTGTCCTTCGCCGTTTCCATGGTTTGGTTCACAATCTCGGTGTCGCGCCATGCCCAGGAGCGGGAATGGTCGGCGTAATCTGCCTGGATTTCTTATCGGTCCTTAGCCTGCATGCAGATGGCGCGATCAGTTTGGGTTAAGGGAAGACAATCTGCAATAGGCCACTATTAACGCCATCAGCATGATCGCCAAGAGCATCGGCAGCATCTTGTATTCTTTCCTCGCCACATGGACGATCATCCCCGATGCCATGACCAAGCAGAAGCCAATGCCCGCCATGGGCGTGAGAACGGGTACCACGCCGGTCAGCCAAGGCAGTATGATGCCGACGCAGCCCGCAAGCTCCAAGACCCCGAGGATACGGATGGGAGCGACGCTGCCATTGGGCTTGATGTGCCCGTCCGCTACGTGCTTGTCCTTAGTGCCGGTGACCTTCCCGATGCCGGCCATGAGGAAAAATGCGCAGAGCGCAGTCTGCATGATCCATAACGCTTCATTCATTTTCTATCCGTGAGTATGGCAACGAAGATAACGAATGCGAAGATGGTAGGCTTATATGTGTTTTATTGCTTGGAAATAGGAAAAAAATCGGGGCCCCCGCCAAAGACAAACGAGGACCCCTTCCTTTAACCCTGAAACTTCGCTACCGGTATAGCCGGTAGGTATACTCAGGCGGCAGCAGGCTGCTGCGCCGCCATATTATCATAAAATGTGACCAGTCCGGTCTCTGTGTCGTAGTATGCGGCCACGATACCCACCTCTCCACTCCGTATCATATCTGATAGCAGGCTGCTATTGTGCATGATCTCGGTCACGGAGTTTTTTATGTTCTGTATTGTCACCGCCTTCTCAAATTCAGCTTTGCTGCCGTCTGCCATCGCCTGCATGGTATAGACAGCGGGGCGGATCTTGGCCGTCACATAGCCTATGTTGTCGTGCTTCACATTGTGGATAGCGCTGGCCACTGCACCACAGTTGGAGTGACCCATGATCACGATCAGCTTGCTGCCTATTTTGTCGCAGGCCAGCTCCAGGCTGCCTATCACTTCTGGTGATACGATATTGCCGGCTATGCGCGTGGACAGGATGTCTCCCAGCCCTGAGTCAAATACTAACTCCGGCGAGGTGCGGGAGTCTATACATCCGAGCACCACAGCCATAGGATGCTGCTGGTAGGCTGTAGCATCTATCTGCTGGTGAAAGTATCTCGTATTGACACTCTTGCCCGTCACAAATCGGTCGTTGCCGGAGCGGAGGATGTCGACCACCTCTGACGGAGAGAGCTGTGCCTGGGTTTCTTTATCTACCACGTTTACAAACTGCACATGGTCGGATGCTATGTACTGATTCTTCAGGCCGATCATATTGAGTGTGATATTCCTTTCCGGTGCCAATACATTTTTGAAGTCGCGCAGTAGCTCCTGCACATCATGGTCTATGTATTCTGTGCCACTGGCATCGATCACCACTTTACTATCTGATGGGATATTCCATAGGGTATCCTTTATAGATGCTTTATTGAGGAAAGATACCTGGCTGGAGAGCTCTATGTGGATCGTTTCATTTACATGCTTCACAGTTTCTACGGTGAATGGATTTTTGTAGTTGCTGCGCAGGATAAAGAACACGCTCACAAACATACCTATGATGATGCCGGTGAGCAGGTCTGTAAACACAATAGCGGCCACCGTGACCACAAAAGGGATGAACTGATTCCAGCCTTTGTCCAGCATCTCACGGTAGATAGCGGGGCGTGTGAGCCTGTAGCCGGTCATGATCAGTACGGCAGCTAGTGACGCGAGCGGTATCACATTGAGAAAAGGTGTCAGCACCAATATACTGAGCAGTAGCAGCGCGCCATGGAGTACAGTAGAGGCTTTGGTCCGTGCGCCGGCATATACATTCACCGAGCCGCGCACTACCTCTGAGGTGATAGGCAGGCCACCGAGGAAGCCAACAACGATATTGCCGATACCTTGTGCTATTAGTTCCTTATTGGGTGGCGACTGGCGCTTCTGTTCGTCCAGGTTGTCCACCGCCTGTACATTGAGCAGGGCCTCTACAGATGCCACTATGGCCAGGATCAGACCTGAGAGCCATACCTGTGGCATGAGAAAGGCAGACAAGACAGGAAAATGCAGGCTTTCGCGCAGATTGCCTAGCGATACTTTGGGTAGTGTGACGAGGTGGCTCGGCAGTACCGCCATAGATGGATAGAAGGTCTGAAATGCATAGTTTAAGCCGATGCCGATGAATACCACTGCAAGGGATGCCGGAAAGAATTTTAGTTTTTTCAGAGGTGTCTTATCCCAATAGATCAGCACCAGCATAGATACGGCGCTGATGATAATAGATCCGATAGAGAAATACTTTGTGATAAGCAGGATGTCAGAGAAAGTATTTTCACCATCAGCCTGCAGGAAGCTAAAGTCACCCTCTGCATCGCGGTCGAAACCTACTGCATGCGGGATCTGCTTCATGATAAGGATAATGCCAATGGCGGCGAGCAGGCCTTTGATAATATTAGAAGGAATATAGCTGGCTATGAAGCCGGAGCGCAACAGGCCAAAGCCCAGTTGGAAAATCCCAGCTACCACCACTACTCCCAGAAATACATCAAAATTGCCACCTACGGCAGCCATTGATGCTATGACTACGGGTATGAGACCCGCAGCCGGTCCGCTCACGCTGGTGTGTGAGCCACTAATCAGACCGACCACTATACCGCCTACGATGCCTGTCATAAGACCGGCGATCAAAGGTGCGCCTGACGCCAGTGCGATACCGAGGCAGAGCGGTAGCGCTACTATGAATACAACAATAGCCGAAGGAATATCATTCTTTATTTTAGAGAACATACGATTGATTTAAATGGGGTAAAGGAAAATGAAGTGCACCTGGTGCACACGTAGCCTGGCATAGCTATGGTGCTATGTACATCCGGTCAGATGTAGCTAAAAGAAATTATGCCCTTACCTCGGGAGGCTGGGAGATGGAGTCCAGATATGGGTCATCTATAGAGAGACAGTGCGTAGATACACTGCTGAATAAGGTCTGATAGATGTCAGATGAGAACGTGAACTCTGTATGCGTAAGATGAAATTGGTCAGCAGATTCTTTACCATACTCCTTGCCATCGGTGCTGTCATCGTTTGAGGAGGAGTCATCCTTATCGGAGTCATTCATGCTGTACATACTCTTGGCAGCCTTGGATACAGAGGTATCCTTGACCACGGTACCTACGAGTACCACGAAGAGCATTACTATAGCTATGACTTTTTTCACTTTTGTAAAGATACAGAAATACAGGCCATTAACTTTCAATAAATGTTAATGAGCCGGAATTAATATGTGTATTAGTCCTTATTGACAACGGCAATGCCGAGTTCAACTAGTTGCTTCGGATCTACCACCGCCGGCGCATCCATCATCAGGTCCTTGCCATTAGATGCCTTAGGGAATGCCATGGAGTCGCGGATCGTTTCGCCACCTGTCATGAGCATGACCCAGCGGTCCAGGCCGAAGGCGCAACCACCGTGAGGCGGCGCACCATACTTGAATGCATTCAGCATGAAGCCAAACTTGTGATCGATCTCTTCTTCGGAGAGGCCGAGCTTTGCAAAGACCCTGTTCTGCAGGTCGCGCTGATGGATACGGATAGAGCCGGAAAGAATCTCGTTGCCGTTCATCACCATGTCATATGTCTGTGCACGTACGCGTAGTGGGTCGCTATCAAAGTACTGCAGGTCCTCCGGATGCGGTGAGCAGAACGGATGGTGCACGAAGTTGATCTCGCCACTTTCTTCGTCCTTCTCAAACAGCGGGAAGTCTACTACCCAGAATACGCTCCATGAGCCCGGTGCGATCCAGTTCTGGCGCTTGGCCAGCTCGAGGCGCAGGTCTCCGAGAGACTTGCGCACCTTAGATACCTTCTCAGCGGCGATGAGGATCATGTCACCTTTCTCGGCGCCACATACCTTGCCTATTTCGCGCAGTTGTTCTTCATTGTAGAATTTATCTACGGATGATTTCACCGTGCCGTCTTCATTAAAGCGGATATTCACCAGGCCGCTGAGACCGCGGTGAGAGGCTTTGACAAAGTCGGTCAGCTCATCGAGTTGTTTGCGTGTATAGTTGGCGCAGCCCTTTGCATTCAGCGCAGCTACGAGGCCGCCTGATGCGATGGTATTATTGAAGACCGCAAACTCAGACTGAGGCAGGTTGCCATTCAGCTCTATGATCTTGCAGTCAAAGCGAAGGTCCGGCTTGTCAGAGCCGTAGAGGCGCATAGCATCGGCAAAGGTGAGGCGCAGGAAATCCGGCAGCTCTACACCATTGGTCTTGCGGAAGACATGCTTCACCATGCCTTCAAAGTTTTCAAACACGTCATTCTGCTCTACGAAGCTCATCTCACAGTCGAGCTGTGTGAACTCCGGCTGGCGGTCACCACGGAAGTCCTCATCACGATAGCACTTCACCACCTGGTAGTAGCGGTCCATGCCGGCTACCATCAGGAGTTGCTTGAGTATCTGCGGCGACTGCGGCAGCGCGTAGAAAGAACCATTATGCAGACGGGAAGGCACGAGGAAATCGCGCGCACCCTCGGGTGTAGACTTGATCAGGTTGGGTGTTTCCACCTCTATGAAGCCCTGGTTGTCCAGGTATTCACGCATGGCACGGATCATCGTAGCGCGGGTCACGAGTACGTCCTTCAGGTGGGGACGGCGGATATCGAGGTAGCGGTATTTCATGCGCAGCTCCTCGCTGCCGTCACTTTCATTTTCTATGGTGAAAGGCGGTGTCTCAGCTTCGTTCAGGATCGTGAGCGTATCGGCATAGATCTCTATCTCGCCGGTCGGGATGTTCGTATTCTTTGAGGTACGCTCTACCACTTTGCCGGTGGCTTGTATCACAAACTCACGGCCCAGCTTGCGCGCCATATCACAGAGGGCAGCATTGCTATCAGCATTGAGGGACAACTGAGTGATACCATAGCGGTCGCGCAGGTCTATGAATACGAGGTGGCCGATGTCACGCACTCTCTGTACCCATCCTGCGAGGGTCACTGTCTCATTCACATTGCTAAGGCGTAGCTCTCCGCAAGTCCTTGTCCTGTACATATGTATTTATCCGTTTAGAGTGGGCGAAAGTAACTGAAAATAAGGGAATGTGCCAATGAGATATGTCTCATCAGCAGCGCAGATAGTATACTGCAGAGGGATATGGTCTAAGCGTCTCCCTCTTTGCGGCCCTTAAACTTCCTCGCTATCCAGGCACCTATAGCGCCGATACCCACTATGATAGGTTTGATCAGCTTTAGCAGCACGATACCTACCTTGGCCAGCAGGCCGGTCTTGGCCAGGATGCCACCTGCTATGAGACCCGCTATGCCATAGGCCGCTACTTTGTCTATACTACTATTAAACTCCTCATATGTATTGCCTTTCGTAAAGTTGGTAGCCTGTAGCAATGTGCTGTTGTTGGCTTTGATCTCATTGAGCTGGTCGAGGTCACCTATGGCATTGAGCACCAGCACACCCTTGCGACCCAGTATGCGGATATTGTAGTTGAGCGTCTCCAGGGAGTCGTCTACGGCTTTGATCTTCTTCGCCCAGTATAGTTTGTGAGTGGAGGCGTCATAAGACGGCTGCTCCGCCCAGCCGGTCAGCTCTATGGCACGACTACCCATTTTGACACGCTCGGGGTTTGACTCCTTGATCTGCTCCTGCATTTGCTTTAGCAGTTCGTCGTATTTGATGTCCTTGGCATCATCATCTTTCACGTGGCCATCCTCCTCGTAGGTCATATCTACCACCCAGCAGCCAGGCAGATATGGGCTGTAGCCTTCGGGTATCAGCATGCCGAGTGATTCCTGTGGAGGATTGCCCCAAAGGTCGTGGAGTACAAAGGCAGCCTGCTTGCCATCCAGGTACTTGAAGCCCTTTGGAATATCTACTGATGCTACTGAGCCTATATCTACTTTGCCTGATGTCTGATACTTCAAGGTATCTATCTGTGCCATGAGGTCTTTCAGATTGACAGTAGTATCATCTGCGGCAGGCTTAGGGTCTTTGGCAGCTATGGCCGATAGAGAGATAAACAGGAGAAAAGTCGCGAGAAGCGTCTTCATGGTAAATGGGGGTTTAGTTGTGAGGCGGCAAAATAGTAAAATTCACAAATAGATAATACAGGAGGGTAAAGGCACGGTAGAACTTGGTTATATTTAAAATCTAAAACTCCGATATGAGCCAAACCGCTACGCAGCCGATAGACTATCTCTCTCCCGATATACCGCCATCCCTGCCGTGGGTCACTGCACCGCTGGTGCGGGCTACCAATGAGACGCTGAAAGGCTACGGCGCGTTGGTAGCGGAGTATGAAAACTATCCGATCGAGATCGTGCAGTGGCCGAAGCCCGAGGGGCGCCCGATAGATGCTGGTACAGGTGATCAGGCCGGCACTAAGAAAGGCATCTTTGAGTTCTGGCGCGAGGGGGACTACTTTTATGGTCGTAATAATGCGGTGAAAGACGAGTACCTGCTGGGCTGGGCTGTGAACCCCGGCGAGGCCAGCCGCTCCATCATCCGTGAGCGCCCCGCACAGCGCATCCTGCTCTGGCATGCCAACTATCACCCTGATGGCGGGCAGCTCTTCTATCCGCTGGATGGTACCCCATTTGTGACGCCACTGGCACTGCCGGGAGATGATGTAACGCCGCAGAAGTTTGTCAACTTCTACTTTGACGGGTCTATGGGGCTATATATACATCCGGGCGTGTGGCACGAGGGTATATTCCCGCTGGAGCCGACGGCCCGTTTCTATGATGCGCAGGGGAGTGTTCACGCTCGGGTGAGTGTCAACTTCCCGCAGGAGTTTAGAGTCTTTCTGGAGACTGAGCTGAGAGAGCCTCAATAAGAAATGGACCTCAGCGATATCGTCTTTCATGACCTGCCTGTCACACGGGTTGACTTCCAAATCGCAGATGCGACTATCGTGATAGGCTGTCTACTTTATGACGAAGTAGGCAAGGGCCATATTGCAACGACTATCAGCTTTAGAGAGATATCGGCTTTACAATTTGAAGCTATGACTGAAGCACCTGATGAGTGGGATATAGAGATATGCACTGCCCAGATGACTAACCAGGGTGACAAGGAGCATATCAGCCTTACCTTTCTATTAGGCTTAGGCAAGCCGAGCTGGCAGCTTGAGTTTGACTATAAGACAGTCACTATTACTTGATCGCGGAGTTGTTTTTCGACTGAGAGAGAAGTATCGACAAAATGGAGTCTTTATGATTCCATGGGATGTAATGACCTCCAGATTTAAATCGTTTTACGCTGATAATGGCATGTGGCATAGCGTTTTTCAGATATTGAACATTTGCTATGTCTACGATATGATCGTCCTCCGCATGGAGTAAATAGACCGGACAATGGATGCGCCCCAGATGGTCCGGATAGTGGTACATCTCGGTCTTGTACCACCACTCCTCCTCTGTACTGGGCCGCAATGCACCCGGCATCAGGTAGCGGGTGACGGGGCCGGTAAAGAAGCCGCGCCAATGCTCGGCGGGCTCGGTCAGGGTGTCCATGGCTCCGGCCAACAGGACTAATCCATCCACACTATCCGGCCGCTCGGCAGCTACGAGCGGGGCAAGCGTACCGCCCAGCGAATGCCCCACCAGATATAACGGCCTGCCATGACGGATGCTATCTATAAAACCTGCTACGATCTGCGCCTGGACGGGCAGATGAACGCCATAGCCAAAATCACTATAACCGAAGCCGGGGCGGTCTATGGCGATGAGGTGATAATGGGAGAGAAGGGAGGTGTCCATCAGATAGCGGCGGAAAGCATACCAGGAACCCGGGCTGCCGTGGATAAAGATCATGGCAGGTAAGGTATCACTGCCTGTAGAGACGTAATGCAGGTGGTGACCGGCGATCACTGCGGTATGCGTCTGCAGCGAAAGGCCTTTGTGCTTAAACTCTCTGATGGCGGCCTGGTCACTGACGCGCATGCTCAGCAGGAGGTAGGGCAGCAGGAGGACTGCCAGAAAGATGAGCAGGACGATATAGCGCTTTTTCACAAGGCCAAGATACTACTTAAATGCCTTTGTGAGCTGACGATGCCGGTGGCGGAAGATGGCTGTGTAAATGGGTAAAAGCAGATGGCCTATCAGCGGCAAGCGTGGTGAGAAATGGACTTCATCTTTTACGATCACACCTCCCTCTGTATCTGTGAGTGATCGGGTGTGTTTCCAGTATCGGTGCGTGAGGGTGGTGGAGTTTTCGTAGAAGGCTTTGTTGTCTTCTATTTTATCAAAAGCCAATGAATGTAGGTCTACAGGCAGGATGCCAAAGAGCAATATCATACTACGAAACAGAACTGTACCCATCGGCACTGTCTGCCCGGCGAGGCTGGTGCGGTCTGCGGGGTAGGTCATGCGGACGAAGGGTAGCAGTTCATCATTCACATGCTGCATCTGAGTGACGTGCTGCCAGAGGGTAGCGCGGTCAGCGGCGATGCGGCTCTCTACGGTGTAGGTGAAATCGGACATACTACTAAAGTCGGCTATACGTTTCAGACGTCAAAATGCTTTCTTTGGAGCACCTAAAACCCTAATCGACCCATGGATAAACTGATCCGATATGCGAAGGTGATGGCGCTGCTATCCTTTTTAATAGGGAGCGGCATCATGTTGACATATTTTTTGATGCCGGATGGATCCGGTCTGCTTTTGACCGGTTTTTATTTTACTTACGGTATGGTTCTACTCAACCTGCTGATGGTGGTGATACTGCTCGCAGGGCTCATATGGAATCGCATGCTATGGAAAGAAGTGTTGAAAGCAATAGCCCTCATGTGCCTCAATATACCTGTCGCAATCCTGTATATCTGTTTTGTGTTTTATCTGCTGGATACTATGCGTATCACTTTTGTAAATGATAGAAGCGTGGCCATCACAGATGTAAGGATAGATGGCTGTGAATCAAAGCAGCTAGGCGATCTGGATCCCGGTGCCTCTATCACATCATGGATAGACATCCCCGGAGATTGCAGTGTCAGCCTACACTACAGAATGGGTGGTAAACAAGTAGAGGAAGTGGTGGAGGGATATGTTTGCCGGACAAATGGCCAGGCAAAGACCTATCACATAGATGGGAAACCACGTCCGCCACTGTAAGCAAAAAGCCCGCTCAGCAGCGGGCTTTGTTATTAATTCATATTGACTTTAGCCTTCACCTTGTCGTCCGGTGCTTTGGCTAGTGCTTCGAGGTCTATCCCGTTTTTCACGCGGGTGGGCATGAGCGCATTTTCCAGCACTTCATCCATCGTTTTTACGAAGTGGAACTTGAGGCCCTTGATGTAGGACTTCTCGATCTCATCCACATGCTTGCGGTTGTTTTCGCCGATGATGATGTCTTTGATGCCGGCGCGTTTGGCGGCTAGTATCTTTTCTTTGATACCACCTACGGGCATTACTTTGCCGCGCAGGGTGATCTCACCTGTCATAGCGAGAAATGGCTTGACACGGCGCTGCGTGAAGAGCGAAGCGAGCGCGCTGAGTATGGTGATGCCTGCGCTGGGACCATCCTTTGGCACGGCTCCCTCAGGGAAGTGCAGGTGCACATTTACCTTGCTGAAAAGGTCTGGATCTATGCCATATTTCTGCGCGTTTGCTTTCAGGAAGGTCATAGCCGTGGTGGCAGATTCCTTCATTACATCACCGAGATTGCCAGTGAGAGTCAGGCCGCCGGAGCCTTTGCTCATGGTAGCCTCTATGAAGAGGATATCGCCGCCTACCGGGGTCCAGGCGAGGCCTACGGCTACGCCGGGGATATTCTCCTCGGTATAGATGCTCTTGTCAAATTTCTCCGGTCCGAGTATTTCTTTGACTTCTTCTATCGAGATATTGCGGTCATAGGCGTCTTCTATGGCGATATGCTTGGCGATGCGGCGCATGACGGCCGCGATGACGCGGTCGAGTTCACGGACGCCGCTCTCCTTGGTATATTCCTCTATGATCACCTCCAGCACTTTGTCAGAGAGTGTCACGTCTTTTGCCTTCAGGCCGTGATTGGCCAGCTGGCGCGGTACGAGGTGCTTCTTCGCTATCTGCACTTTCTCCTCTATAGAGTAGCCCTCCAGCGGGATGATCTCCATGCGGTCACGCAGCGCGGGCTGGATGGTATTGAGCGAGTTTGCTGTAGCGATGAAAAGCACTTTGGACAGGTCATACTCCAGCTCCAGATAGTTGTCATAGAAAGAGGAGTTTTGCTCCGGGTCCAGTACCTCCAGCAGAGCAGAAGATGGATCACCTTTATAGTCCGCACCGATCTTGTCTATCTCATCGAGGATGGTCACAGGATTGCTGGAGCCGGCCTTCTTCAGCGACTGTACCACGCGGCCCGGCATCGCGCCGATGTAGGTCTTGCGGTGGCCGCGGATCTCGGCCTCATCATGCAGGCCGCCGAGGCTGATACGCACGTATTTTCTGTTCAGCGCCTTGGCTATGGACTGGCCGAGAGAGGTCTTGCCCACGCCCGGAGGACCTACGAGGCAGAGTATCGGCGACTTCATATCACCTTTCAATTTTAGTACGGCGAGGTACTCTATGATGCGGTCTTTGACCTTGTCTATACCGTAGTGATCTTTATCCAGTATCTGGCGCGCCTTCTTCAGGTCAAAGCTATCGGTAGTATAGATGCCCCACGGGAGGTCCAGCAGCAGCTCTACATAGTTCATCACTACAGAGTACTCGGCAGCGGCAGGGTTCATGCGCTGGAGTTTTTCCAGTTCTTTATCCGTAGCGAGTTTGACAGTATCCGGCAATTTGAGCTTGGCAGCCTTATCACGCAGACGCTGGATGTCCTTGTCCGGGCTATTCATGCCTAGCTCTTCTTGTATGGTGCGGAGCTGCTGATTGAGGAAGTACTCGCGTTGCTGCTTGTCTATATCTGCGCGCACCTTGGTCTGGATCTGGTTTTTCATCTCCAGTAGTTGCAGCTCGGTATTGAGATGCTTGAGCAGCGTGCGTATGCGCTCTTTCATATCAGCTATCTCCAGCAGCGCTTGTTTTAGCGCAGTATCGATATTGAGATTAGATGAGATGAAGTGCGTGAGCGTGATCGGATTGCTGATATTCTTTAGCATGATGCCCGCCTCAGATGGTATCTGCGGGTTCAGCTTCACAATGTTTGAGGCGAGGTCTTTGATGGTAGATATCTCAGCGTCAAATTCTTTATCATTTGGCGGCGTCACATCGCGCAGCACTTCTATGCGCACCTTCATGTACGGCTCAGTCACGGTCAGTTCCTTCACCGCAAAGCGATTACGACCCTGTATGATGGCCGTATTAGATCCATCAGGCATCTTGATCATACGGAGAATCTGGGCCACGGTGCCTACTTTGTAGACATCGTCATATTCCGGCTCCTCCACATTTGGGTCAATCTGTCCGACCACGCCGATCAGTTTGTCTTTCTTGTATGCCTCTTTGACAGCCAGGATAGATTTGTCGCGGCTGATGGTGATAGGCAGCACTACACCCGGGAAAAGGATGGTATTGCGCAGGGGAAGGAGGGGCAGTTCCTCAGGTATTTCGCCACCTTTGGCCTGCGGGTCCTCATCATCCGGTAGTATAGGTAGAAACTCCACATCGTCCTCTCCAAGAGGTCCCGACAGGTATTTGTCATGATATTTTGTCATACAATCTGGTTTGAGGTTCAAATTTTTACGGGAAGCCTTTAAAGTCAATATCTGTGCCAACACGATCCTGTACGATCTGCTCAGGGGCCAAAAATGACTGCAATTAACGTTTTTCCAACGATCTATTACTTCCAAAACAGGGCCCCGCTACGGAGGTTCGCGGCTATATAACGCAAACTAAAGGTACATCGCGCGAAGCACAAGGCCTAACAACAAAAATTTTTACATTTACAGCATTGGCAATACTGCTACAAACAATTGATTGTTTTATAAAATGAAAGACGCATATATATACGACTCGGTGCGCACGCCACGCGGCCGCGGCAAGAAGACGGGCTCGCTGCACGAGGTAAAGCCGATAGACCTGCTGGCTACCCTCTTCCGCGCGATGAAGATCCGCAATAATAACTTTGACACCTCAGAGGTGGATGATGTGGTGCTGGGCTGCGTGACACCGATAGGTGAGCAGGGCGGTGACCTGCCGAAGTTTGCACACGTCTATGCGGGCTGGGACCCGATCGTAGCAGGAATGCAGATCAACAGGTTCTGCTCGTCAGGCCTGGAGGCGATCAACCTGGCCGCCATGAAAGTGCGCTCCGGCTGGGAGCAGCTGGTAGTGGCCGGCGGTATAGAGTCTATGAGCCGGAATGCGATGGGCAGCGATGGGGGTGCCTGGTACCTGGACCCGATGGTCAATAATCACCTCGGCTTCATACCTCAGGGGGTAAGTGCTGACCTGATCGCTACAGTAGAGGGTTTCACACGTGAGACGGTAGATAACTACGCACTGCGCTCACACCGGCTGGCAGCACACGCACAAAAGAATGGCTACTTCAAAAAGTCTGTGATACCCGTGACAGACCAGAATGGCCTGCTGATCCTGGATCATGAAGAGACCATCCGCGAGGATGCCAATATGGAGAGCCTGGCCAAGCTGTCACCATCATTTGAGATGATGGGAGAGATGGCCTTTGATGCCGTAGCACAACTGAAATATACCTCTGTAGAAAAGATCAACCACGTACATACACCGGGCAACTCGTCAGGCATCGTGGACGGTGCGGCCATCACCCTGGTGGGCAATAAAGAAATAGGCGATAAGCTGGGACTGAAGCCGCGCGCACGTATCGTATCTGCTGCAGTGACCTCTGCGGAGCCGACCATCATGCTGACAGGTCCATCCTATGCTGCTGAGAAGGCGCTGAAGCTGGCCGGTATGAATAAGAAGGATATCGATATCTACGAGATGAATGAGGCGTTTGCATCGGCGGTGCTGAAGTTTCAGCGCAGCCTGGATATAGATGACGAGATACTGAACGTGAATGGCGGCGCTATAGCTATGGGCCACCCGCTGGGTGCCACCGGCTCTATGCTGCTCGGCACTGTGCTGGACGAGCTGGAGCGCAGGAATAAGAATACAGGCCTCATCACCCTCTGCGTAGGTGGCGGCATGGGCGTGGCTACGATCATAGAGCGCGTGTAAGGAAGAACCTCAATAGACGAATAATAAGAATGACAGAGAAAATAGCAGGGATCATACAGAGCTCTATAGACGTCAAAACGACGATCCTGAGCGATAAAGAAATGATCGCAAAAATACAGAAGGTAGCAGAGCTCGTAGCAGAGCGATTCAAGGATGGTAGCCGCGTTTACTTTTGCGGTAACGGCGGCAGTGCGGCAGATGCGCAGCACCTGGCAGCAGAGTTCACAGGCCGCTTCTATCATGACCGTGAGCCACTGCCGGCAGAGGCATTTCATGTCAATACATCATTCCTCACAGCTGTGGCCAATGACTATAGCTACGACCAGATATACGAGCGGATGGTCAAAGCGCAGGGGCGCAAGGGCGATGTGCTCTTTGGCCTCTCTACCTCGGGCAACTCCAAGAATATCATCCTGGCAGAAGAAGAAGCACGCCGCCGCGGTATGACCGTGGTATCACTGACCGGTGAGACAGGGGGCAAGATGAAAGACTGCAGTGACTACCTTTTCAACGTGCCGAGCAAGGACACTCCGCGTATACAGGAGTCCCATATAATGATAGGCCACATCATCTGCCAACTGGTGGAGGAAATGATGATGTAACAATGGCAGCACCCATCGGCATACCGGCTATCGTACTGGCAGGAGGGCTGGGCACACGCCTTCGCTCTGTGATCAGCGACCTGCCCAAGCCTATGGCGCCGGTGAATGGCAAACCTTTCCTGCACTATCTGTTTCTCTACCTGCACCGCCAGGGCGTGACTGATGTAGTGCTGTCTGTAGGCTACAAGCATGAGATGATCCGCGATTATTTTGGCGAGGTGTACGACCGCATCCGTATCCGCTACGCAGTAGAGGAGGAGCCGCTGGGCACCGGTGGGGGAATAGCGCAGGCCATGAGTATGATAGACTCAGATGCTATCGTGCTGAATGGTGACACTTTCTTTGATATCAACCTGGCTACGCTCTACAAGTTTCACGAGGAGCATGGCGCTGACATATCTCTGGCGCTAAAGCGCATGTATGATTTTGACCGGTATGGTACGGTAGATATCGGCAATCAGGAGCGGGTACTCCAGTTTCAGGAGAAGGAGCACCGCGCAGAGGGCCTGATCAATGGCGGTGTGTATATATTGAGTAAAGACCTTTTTGCAAAGGCAGCAGAGCTGGACGGTGGTACTCTACCGCAGAAGTTTTCCTTTGAGAAGGACATACTGGAGAAACACCTGCTGCCGATGCACTACCACGGCTGCGAGTTTGACAACTACTTTATCGATATCGGTATACCGGAGGATTATAGCAGGGTACAGGAGGATTTTAGGTAGTTCCCTCAGGTTAATTTACTCCTAAGCATTTCCCGTACGCTATCATCCCACTCACTTTTCAGGATACTTAGTATCATGCTATCCCTGCGCCCACCATCAGGGTTTGGTACATTCTGGCGCAGGATGCCTTCTTCTGTGCATCCAATGGCTTTCATTGCTGCTATGCTGCGGGCATTATTCTTATCTGCGCGAAACTCTACGCGCAGCATGCCTATCTCGTCAAAGGCAAATTGCAACAAGAGGAACTTGCAGTGCCTGTTGAGCCCCGTGCCCTGAAAGTTTTTGCCGTACCAGGTGTAGCCTAGCTGGAGGGTTTGATTGCTCAGCTGTATATCGTAGAAGCGCGTAGAGCCGGCATACTGCTGTGTCTTTTTGTCGAAGACAATGAACGGATATTCTTTCTTATCCGCTTTGCCCGCCAGAGCAATGTCCAGATAGCGCTTCATACCACCCTCGCCGCCGGCGCGCACGAGAGAGAAGCGCCATATCTCCGGCTCCTCGGCACCAAAGTGGGAGAGATGCTCCAGGTCGTCAGTGCGAAGCGGTCGCAGGAGTACACGATCATCTTCCAGTATGTAGTCTTTGGTAAAATCGAAGGCGTGCATGGCGTGACTTTGCACAAAGCTAGCAGCTTTAGATAAATGCTACTGGCTATTGCGGTATTCGAGAGGAGGGATGCCGGCCTTCTGCTTGAAGAACTTGGTGAAGTGGGCAGTGTCGCTAAAGTCCAGGTCATAGGCTATTTGTTTGATGGGTTTCTGCGAGTAGCGGAGCATCCGCTTGGTCTCTGTGAAGATGCGCTGATGGATAAACTCCAGCGCACTCATACCGGCAAACTGGCGCGTCACATCATTGATAGCTTTGGTAGAAAGGCTGAGGCGCTGAGCGTATTCGGCTACGCTGTGTATATGGCGGTAGTTTTTCTCTACCTCCGTGCGAAAGTCAAGGTACTGCTGCGCCTCGGCAGAGTGCATAGGCATGAGCGGGATATTCATGGCCTGCATACACTTGTTTACAAAGACCGAGAGAAGATCGAGGAGTATCTGGTCGCGGCTTTGGGACTTCGTCTTATTCTCCTGCTGCATCAGGTGGAGCAGGTGGTGCATGTATTCTTTGTCGTCGGCATTGAGGTGCAGCACGGGCGGTTCGCCGCTATCCATATAGCTGAAGAGCTTCATGAGCAGGTTTTTGGTCTCATCTTTCAGCAGGAAGAACTCCTCTGTGAAGAGCAGTACATGAGCCAGGAAGCCCTCGCGACCATCCAGCGCATGGAGCTGGCCGGGCAAGACGAAATGAATAGAGCCGGGAGCGGTATCTATGGTGGAGAAATCAATCGTGTGTTTGCCATTTCCCTCCATGAAAATAAAGATGGACCAATGGCGGTGGCGATGCGCTACATCAGGCACTTCAAAGTTGGCCTCATTGATCGTGATAAAGCTGAACCGTATATCACTCAAAGTAGAAAAGTGATGGACAGGCGCGGTTTTGTGTTGCTGCTTGTCCATCACTTTCTGAGGTGGTTTTAGGATTGATGTTTAGTGCGCTACCGTTACCTTCTGACGGGCTATGAGGCTGTTGCCGTTCGTTACATTCACCACGTAGCTGCCGGTAGCGAGAGATGATACGGAGACCTGTGCTTTCTGGTCTGCTATAGCTGCTGATGATACTACCCTGCCGCTCATATCTATGAGCTGTATGGCTACATCACTGCTCAGGGACTGTTCTTTGCCGAGGTCTATGGTGAGCCGGTCATGTGCCGGATTAGGGTAGATAGAGATGGCTGATTGGGCGTGCTCCAAGATGCCGTTGATCAGGTCATCAGCTTCGTAGAACCATAACTCACGGCCAGCGTTATTGAAGTCTGCCGGGATCACGACCTTATTGCCATAGGTAGTAAAGTCAAATACATCTATCAAGCCGCAACCAGGCGTATAGTCAAACGGATGGCTGGTGGCTGCATCTGATGGCATGACCACCTGTATACCCTCCGAGGTGCCATCAGTGATACACATGACCTGATAGCCTGTGGCACTATCATAGGCCTGGTAGATGATCTTATTGCCCATCACGAGCACGGTATTAGGATTGGCGGAGAAGCCAATGCCATTCAGCGACAGGCTGCTGCGGCCAAACTCTGACTGCGCACCTGTGAGCGCATCCACTACATGATAGCCGTTATTCCAGTCATTAGGGAAGAGGATTTTATTGCCGCTATAGCTCAGTGTGCTATTGATGGTGCAGATGCGGTCTGCACCTGTACCGTTTACTTTAAATAAGGCATAGCTGCTGGTGTCATACGCCGAGAACCATAGCGAGCCGCCGCATTCGCGGAGATTGTCCGGGTAGGCATTGCCCATAGGCAGGTTCAGGACTTTAGTCACCGCACCCATCTCTGTACCGTCAAAGGTATACAGGTCCGGACCAAAGCCTGACTGCGAGCCAATGATGTACAGCTTGCCATTGAATGCTTTGATCTTACTCGCAAAAGCGAGATTCCAGTGACAGTTGGCGCTGTCGGTTATAGATTTTACAGCCTTGGTACCCGTAGTGGTGCCATCAGACTTCCATATGTCGCTATTGACTATGAAGTAGACATTGCCGTTCATTTCGCAGTAGCCGTTGGCTGTGGTGTAGCCGGTCAGATTAATAGCGGCGAGGCTACGGGTACCCGAAGTGCTGCCATCTGTGACCATCACGTCAGTCTGTGTACAGAAAACGATCTTGCCGTTGGTCACGCCTGCATTGTCTTCACCCAGCAGTGTGTTGAAGGGTTGGTCCAGGTCTTTTACTTTGACCGTGCCAGCAGTAGTACCATCACTGGCGTAGAGGTCATAGTCATCCGTAGGTGTAGCGTCACTCTTGGTCTCATTGGCGAGGAAAAAAATCTTATTGCCTACCACGCGCAGGTCTCCTATGCCGGAGCCGCCATTAGGGTTGATATCTTTGATCTTATGCGTGCCTGCTTGTGTACCGTCGGTGACCCAGAGCTCGTCATTATACGGTTGGTCGGTAGCTACAAAGTACAGCAGGCCATTGAGCTGGGCAAAGTGCTTCAGGTCTCCGGCGCCGTAGTAGTATTTGCTGCTGTCGCTCCAGACATTGTCACAGTAGCCCGCATTGGGGTTGATCTGCACCATGCTGAAGGTACCTGCCTGTGCGGCTGATCCCGCCAGGAGCAGCGCTGCGAAGAGTAATATATTCTTCATGACTTTAAATTTAACGATTTAAAAATAGTTTTCCCTTGGCCGCCCCACTTGTATAAAAAAGCCTTTGTCTTGTACATTTCGGTCGTCACCGGCTGTATAGCAGTCTTTTTTAGCCTTTCGGAGCTTCCGATAGCAAAACAAAGGCATCCCCGCCCGGGAAAGTTGTAGATATCTGCCTATCTGTGGTATGATCAGCCTATCATGGCGCGGATGCGCTGCAGCAAGGTAGGATGTGAGTAGTGTACGAATACATAGGCCGGATGCGGCTGCGGATTGCCGAGCTGGTCAGCATACAGTTTTTTCAGGCTGGAGATCAGTGGTGCAGCGCTGTATGTTTCTTTGGCGTAAGCGTCAGCCTCATATTCATTCTTGCGGCTGAAAACATTCATGCCGAGACCGATCAGGGTAGATACAGGACTGTATAGCATGGTAAAGGTGAGCAGGGACAGATAAAACCTGTTTTCTTTCACCCCGAGTACCTCGGCCATGAGCGGATTGCCGGCTACCCAGCCGAAGATGAAAAAGATGATGCCCATCTGCACTACACTGATGGCCATAGATTGCAGGATATGTTTCTTCTTGTAATGGCCTACCTCATGCGCGAGTACGGCTGTGATCTCGTCCGTTGTCATTTTTTCTATCAGGGTATCATATAGTACGATACTCTTGCTGCTGCCCATCCCGCTGAAAAATGCATTGGCCTTGGACGAACGCTTAGAGCCATTCATCACCATGATATTGGTGAGCGGAAAACTGACCTTCTCTGCGTACCGCTCTATCTGGCTGCGCAGGTCGCCGCTCTCCAGCGGTACCAGCTTATTGAAGACCGGCAGCAGCACAGAAGTGTAGAATGCCGCTATAAAAAGCGTGACAAATGATACCACCGCCCAGCCGGCGATCCAGAAGTAGCCACCCAGCAGACCATAGAGCCAGGCCAGCAGCGCATAGATGGCGCCACCTATTACAGCTAGTAATACGGCAGTCTTGATTTTATCTCCTATGAAGGTGCTGATGGTCATTTTATTGAAGCCGTATTTTTCTTCTATCACAAAGATCTTGTACAGCTCAAATGGCAGGTCTATGATACTATTGGCCAGCATGATGATACCGAAAAATATGAGGCCATCTATGATCGCATTGTCAGAGATGCTATGGGCGATGCTATCTACCCAGGCGAAACCCTTGAAATATAAAAAGCCAAGTGTGACCACAAGAGAGATGAATCCGGACACAGATGAGACAAGATTGTTGTCTTTGGCATATGCCCGGGCCCGCTCAAACTTCTCATCATCATAAATATCGCGTAGCTCGGCCGGTACGGGCTGATCCCATGACTTCATATTGAGATAAGAAAGCACGGCGGAAAACATATACTCTGCCAGTATAAAGGCTATAATGATGTAAAGGAGTGTCTCGGCCACAGTGTCAGAATTTTTGCCAAAAGTAATATTAATGGATAAATGCAACGTGGCAGCGGTATGTGCGCAGTTCATACTGACTTAAAAGGAATTTTATAGGTTTACCGCGTGAATAATCAACTGTGCGCTAGATGAAAATAGGAATCCTCAGAGAAGAAAAAACCCCGGAAGATAACCGTGTGCCGCTCACACCGAGCCAGTGCCGCACGCTGATGGAGGAGTATAGCAATATATGGGTGGCAGTGCAGCCCAGTGAGACGCGCTGCTACACCGATGATGAGTACCGCTACCAGGGCATAGCCGTGCGGGAGAATCTCTCGGACTGTGACCTGCTGCTAGGGGTCAAAGAGATACCGCCGCACCTGCTCATACCCAATAAGACCTACATGATCTTCTCACATACCATCAAGAAGCAGGCGCACAACCGCAAGCTGCTGCGTGCCGTACTGGAGAAGAAGATACGCCTCATAGACTACGAGTGCCTGAAGGACGATAAGGGCAAGCGCATCATCGCCTTTGGCAGGTGGGCAGGTATAGTGGGCGCATATAATACGATCAGGGCCATCGGCCTCCGTACAGGCCGCTTTGATATGCTGCCCATGCATGAGTGCCACAACTTTGCCGAGGCGCAGAAAGAATTCGCCAAGCTGGACCTGCCGCCGTGGAAGATCGTGCTGAGTGGTGATGGCCGTGTGTCTGAGGGTGCCGCATTCCTGCTCGATATCATGAAGATCCGCAAGGTAGACCCGCACTCGTTTGTCTACAAGGAATTCGATGAAGTAGTCTATACGCAGCTGCACTCTAAGGATATGTTTTACCGTGAGGGGCATGAGGAGTTTGACGCGCTGGACTACCACCAGCATCCCGAGCTGTACAGGTCGTCTTTTTTCCCTTTTACGCGGGCCGCTGATGTCTTTATCAATGGCATCTACTGGGACAAACGCATACCTGTTTTCTTTAACCGGGAGCAGATGGAGGAGAAGGATTTTAATATCAAGATCATAGGCGATATCACCTGCGATATCGCTCCGGAGGCCTCGGTGCCGTCTACGCTTTTTGCGTCTACCATTGCGGAGCCTTTCTTCGGCTATGATCCGCAAACGGGTACGCAGACGGAGCCATTTGACGGGAATAGTGTAGACATCATGTCTATAGACAACCTCCCCAATGAACTGCCGCGCGATGCCTCGGAGGACTTTGGTAATATGCTCATGAGCCGCGTAATACCACGACTGCTCAAGGAGTGGAGCACGACGATCAATAAAGCGACCATCGCGCTGGATGGCGAGCTGAATGAGCCTTACAGATACCTCAGTGACTACGTAGGAGAAAAGGGCTGACCATAGAAAGGATATAAATGCAAAGGGCGCAAGGATGATTTTAAATCTCTTTGCGCCCTTTATCGTTTGTCTGTAGTACTTACAGCGCCTCGCCATACAGCGCGCGGAAGTCCGCACGCGATACAGGTTTAGGATTATTAGGATGTGCAAAGTCTGCAAAGGCCAGGTCAGAAAGTGTCTCCAGGTGCTCTTCCTTCACACCTATCTCGCGCAGGCGGTGAGGGATATTGATCTTAGAGTTGAGATCAAAGAGGTATTGGATCACGCCTGCTGCGTTCTCATCCTTCAGCTCCAGCGTACGTGCTATGCGGCGGAATTTATCTTCAAAGCCAGCTACGTTAAACTTCATGCCGTATGGGATATTTACCGCATTGGCCAGGCCGTGGTGTGTATCGAGCAGAGAGGAGAGCGGATGCGCCAGTGAGTGCACCACACCGAGGCCCTTCTGGAAGGCGATAGCGCCCATCATAGAGGCCATGAGCATCTGAGAACGAGACTCGATGTCAGGATTATTCACCGCCTTCTCCAGAGAGAGTGACACGAGGCGGATACCCTCCAGTGCTATACCATCTGCTATAGGGTGGTAGTTCTTGGCCAGGAAGGCCTCCATATTATGTGTCAGTGCATCCATACCTGTAGCAGCCGTGATGAATGGTGGCAGGTCCATGGTCAGTGCAGGATCGGCAAATACGACCTTGGCCAGCAGCTTAGGTGAGAAAAGTATCTTCTTCTGGTGTGTCTCATCATCAGCTATGATAGCGCTGCGGCCCACCTCGCTGCCTGTACCAGAGGTGGTAGGGATGGTGATGAAGTGAGGCACATCATTGGTCACATATATATCGCCACCTATCAGGTCGTCATATTTGAAGAGGTCCTCGCGGTGATTGACACGGAGTACGATGGCGCGGGCCACGTCCAGCGCAGCGCCACCACCTATGCCTATGATCACGTCACCCTTGTGAGCGTCCCATGCATCGCCACCTTTGTATACGTCAGACTTCACAGGGTTTTTGTGAATGTCATGGAATGTTTCTACGGCAAATCCCTTTGCTTTCAGGTCTTCCACTATTTTCTTGAAAAAGCCGAGCTGCGCCACATTCGGGTCGGTGACCACGAGTGGGCGGGAGAGGTTGTTCTTTTTCAGATAGTCGGGCAGCTCGCTGATCACGCCTGCGCCAAAACGGATGATAGTAGGGAAGTTGAATTGTGAAACTGACATAGTCTGTTATGCTGTTTTAAATGATATGAATGCTAAAAGCGGCACAAAAATAAGCGAGGAATCTGATTTCTCAGGATAAAATAAATGCAGTTTGGCGGTTATTTTCGCACGGTGACCCAATTGGTAAAAGTGAAAATCTGGCGGCGGTTGTTAAAGTTCTTTTCGATGAAGTTCAGAATGCGGTATTTGGGCTTTTCGTGCTTGTACAGGTCACGGTTCAGGTGGCGGTGCTGCTTGGTATAGTTGAGCTGATGGGCCCAGTTAAATTTTGCCAGCCAGCCTTTCATTACTGCCGGGTGCGTACCGCGAAAGCGGTCCAGCCTGCCCAGCGGGCCGTATTGGAAAAGATCCTGCGTGTAGTATGCCTCACCGCCATCCTTGCCATGATGCATATCATGCTGGAGGTTGCGCTTTTTAGTCATCAGCTCTGGCGGGCGTACCCAGCCATAGTGGTATATAGGCACATCTATCTCGGCTACCTTCATCTTGCGGCCATCTATGCGGAAGGAAATCGCATCCTTGTAGGACTCCGCACCGAGGCCATTGCGCACGATGCGTATCTCATGGGCGCACCAGCCGTGGCTGATCACCTCATGCTCATAGTCGCCAAAGAAGTGATGGTACCAGATCAGCATACCCTCCACTTCTTTATCGTTGTAGTATTTCTCGCAGGCGGCTTTGATCTTGGGCAGGTCTTCTTCGTGGATCACCTCATCGGCCTGGAGGTATATACACCAGTCGCCCGTACACTGCTGCAGGGCAAAGGTCGTCTCCTCACGGAAGATCGCACCGTCTTTGAAGAGCGCCTCATCCCAGACGCGCGGGTAGATCTTTATTTTGTCAGAGCCGATGCTCAGTATCTGCTGCAGGGTGTCATCGTCGGCATCACCTTCGCCGAGCGCTACTATAAACTCATCTACCAGCGGCAGCAGGCTCTCGATACAGGCCCGGATAGGGTAGTAGAGCTTGCCTGCATTGCGCACCATAGTGAAACCGCTGATCTTCATGACGGCGGCTAATTTAACCTAACTTTCAGGAAATTGGTTTGGCACGAATGATGTTTATCTTTGAGCCTATGACATATTTGCGACTACTGATACTGGGGTTAGTGCTTTATTCATGCGCTGCAGACGCGCAGTGTGTAGCGCCTTACTCCAATCTTTCTAACAATTTTTATGCTTACGAAAACGGTGAGGGGCACTTTCTGGAGCCGATCCAGCCTACTTCTTTCAAGGTAGGCAAGAATTTCCTGGCCTTTATCAACGGGCAAAACTCGCGCCTGCGCGTCTACTATGGCGATAAAGTATATACGGTCTGCGAAAATGCCGCGGACTACTGGGCCACGGATAACTGGTTTGTCTGGAAGAACTTTGGCCTGCTAGGTGTACTCTATAATAACGAGCTGAAGACGCTCGATAAGCAAGTGAATGGCGAATACTGGATAGGCGACAGCCTGATCGCGTGGAATGGCCAGTTCAATGACCTGCGCGTTTTCTATCAAGGAGAGACACGCGCTATAGATCAGTTTCTGCCACAGCAGAAGACAGCGCCTGATGGTACTACTACTTATTCTAACGTCAGCATAGGACCCAACATACTCGCCTATGTAGATCAGTCTGTCATTTTTAAGGCTTTCTATAATAATAAGGTGTACAATGTAGAAAACTACGAGCCACCAATGTTCAAATGCGCACGTGACTTTATAGTGTACATTGACTACAATAACAACTACAAGTTTTTCTACAAAGGAGTGAGCTATGAGACCACGATCAATAACATCAAACGCTACTGGCTCGGTGAGGGATTCTTTGCCTACTACAATATCCAGAGTGAGCTGGCCGTGTGGTATGATGGCGAAGAAAATATCATAGCGCAGGACCTGCCGCAGGATATCACGGTAGCTAACAACATCATAGCCTACACGGATAAATCGAATAACTTCTGGGTATGGTACAAAGGCAAAGTAGAATTGCTGGAGCGCTTCAAACCTCAATCTGTAAAAGTGTACCGGGACCTGCTGGTCTATCAGGACCAGTATGGCAGGCTCAAGGGTTACTATTTTGGCAAGCAAGTCGATGTGAGCGACCAGATCGTGACATCATACAATATGTATAATGCTACGGTGTCCTATTCTCTGCAGCGCGGTGAGACGATCTTCTGGTGCGAGGGCAAAAGCACACCGATAGAGTATTAAAGATGACCAAGGCGGTAAAATTTACGGCGGAGCTGAGGGATGCAGGTGGAGGAGGCGTGTACGTGTTTTTTCCGTATAGTACAGAGGAGATGTTCGGTGTCAAGGGCAGGGTACCCTCAAGGCTACGATAGACGGTGAGCCGTATCAGGGATCACTGGTGAAATACGGCACGCCGCAACATATGTTGCTCGTGCTGAAAAGTATCCGCCAAAAGATCGGCAAGGATATAGGCGATACAGTAGATATCGCGATCTGGCATGATACGGAAGAGCGCAAGGTTGACGTGCCAAAGGACTTTGCGAAGGCACTGAAGGAAAGCAAACTCAAGGCCGCCTTTGACAAAATGAGCTACTCGCATCAGCGCGAATATGTGAAGTGGATAGAGGAGGCTAAGAAAGAAGAAACAAGGTTCAACAGGATAGTGAAGGCTATCGAAAAAATAACAGAAAACCTTAGTCTGCATGGTAGCCCTTGCTGCTACCTTTTAGCAAATCCCCACGGCAGATTTTGATAAATTTGGTGAAAATTTCGTGGATGAAGTCTTCGCTACTCCGGCATTATATCAGTCTTGTGTCTTGCTTCTTGGTTCTTGGATCCCTACCCGCGCAGAGTACTTTCCGCTCAGCCGCCAATCCCATGTACTGGAAGAATAAGATGCCATTTCCCGGCTACTGGCAGCAGGATGTAGCGTACAAGATCAAGGCGACCATAGATGAGAACTCTGACATAGTGGGAGGGGAGGAGCATCTGACTTATTACAACAACTCGCCGGATACACTGCGATTCGTTTACTTCAACCTTTACCAGAATGCCTTCCAGCCGGGTAGCTACCTGGACGACCTCCAGCACCACAATGACGTAAAACCTAAATACGGCCGCTATGAGAAGAAGCAGGAAGGTGCACTCATAGACAAGATAGAGTCTGGCGAGGAGCCGCTACGCACACAGCTGGACAATACGGTGATGAAAGTTTTTCTGGACAAGCCTCTCGCGCCGGGGCAGTCGGTGACTTTTGATATTAACTTTCGCACTTTCTTTGATGCAGGCAGTACACGCAGGCGTATGAAAAAATACAAGGCCTATGGCTTTACGCACTACAACGGCTGCCAGTGGTACCCTAAGATATGTGTCTATGACCGCAAGGGTGGCTGGAATACGGATCAGCATCTGAATCGTGAGTTTTATGGGGACTACGGCTCCTTTGATGTGGAGCTGACCTTTGCATCAAACTATATCGTAGAGGCCACTGGCGTACTGCAAAATGAAAAAGAAGTGCTGCCTGATACGCTGAAGGCAAAACTGCAGATACGCAATTTCAAAGACAAGAAGTGGGAGGAGAAACCCTCCGTTATTATCCCTTACAAAAAAGGCGAGACCAAGACCTGGATCTACCATGCAGATAATGTGCATGACTTTGCCTGGACGGCAGACCCGAGCTACCGTATAGCAGATACTATGTGGAACGGTATCCGCTGTGTAGGTATCTGCCAGGAGCCACACGCCTCGGGCTGGCAAAACAGCGCTGAGTATTGTGCGAAGATCGTGAAATGCTTTTCTGAATCTGTGGGAAAGTTTGAATGGCCAAAGATGGTGGTGGCCGATGCGGCAGATGGTATGGAGTATCCGATGATCACCATGGATGCGGGCCGCGATCCCGGCTATCACAGCCTGCTGGTACACGAGGTAGGGCACAACTGGTTTTACGGTATGCTGGGCAATAATGAGACTTATCGCGCTATGATGGACGAGGGTTTCACGCAGTTTCTCACTATATGGGGCATGGAGCATATAGACCGCGACAGCTCTTTTGACAAGCCGGCAAAGAACCGGTATGTGCGTTACTTCTCAGAGCGTGGCAGGACGCGAGACGGGCGCGCCTATGTCGGCTACCTGCGCGACGCTACCCTACATACAGATGAGCCTATCAATACGCACAGCGATGCATTCAACGGAGCGCTGGGACAGGGAGGAGGATACGGCCTGGTATATAATAAGACGGCTACTATGCTCTACAACCTGCAGTATGTGCTGGGTGATAGTGTATTTCTGGTGGCTATGCGCCACTATGTAGCGCAATGGAAGATGTGCCACCCCTATCCGGAGGATTTCCGCAACTCCATCATACAGTTTACCCATGTAGACCTGAATTGGTTCTTTGATGAATGGATCGAGACGACCAAGACCCTGGACTATAAGATAGCCTCTGTGCGCCACGTGCACGATACGCTCCACACCAGGGATCTCTACCGTATCAGGCTGAAGCGCAAGGACCGCATGCAGATGCCGATAGACCTGCGCGTGATATCCAGGAAGGACTCGGTATATGACTATGCTATCCCCAATACATGGTATGAGAAGGACCTCACCCAAAAGTTGGATACATATACTACGCCTGAGTTTCAAAATCCGGCACATGACAGCACCCTGCCCAAGTGGTATGGATGGGATAAACTAAGGCCAACCTATACCGCTACGGTAGTAGTGCCGGGCGGCGTGAAAAATGTGATCATAGACCCCAGCGGCAGACTGGCGGATATCAATGCCTATGACAACCGGCTCCGTGGTAATACCGAGGTACGGTTTGACTCGCATATCTATTCGCCTACAGGCTGGCAAAAATACAGGATATGGATGCGCCCTGACCTGTGGTACAATTCGTATGCGGGATTCCAGCTCGGCTTCCACATGGAGGGCAGCTATATGTATGTGAAGCATAAATTTGAGTTTACGGGCTGGCTCAATACGCATCTGGCGCAGGGTGGTGCCTATCACTACGCTGATGCTGACCTGAAGAAGGCCGGATGGTTCAACTATACGTTTAGCTACTCTACACCGCTCAATAAGGTGATGAAGCATACCAGCTTCTACTTTCAGTCGCGCTGGCTGGATGGCTACGAGATGTATAAGTTTGGTATCACGAAGAACCTTCCGAATAATTTCTCCCTCGATATTCACTTCAAAGGCTTCACGAGGAACAGGCCATATTGGAAAAACTATCTCGTCAACCAAAACGAATGGGATACCTACTGGGAAACGTCAAACAAGTTCAACGCCTCGCTCAATGTCAGCGCAACCTACACCTACAATAAAGCGAAAGCTGCTGGCTCTGTCACGGCGCATGTGCGCTCTGCCACGCTCAGCACATCATCTAATTATCATTACCTCGAGCTGACGCATATAGACCGTGTCAGCTTCTGGCGCTTTGACCTGCGCACGCGCGTATATGGTCGCTTTGGTATGGGTAGCCTGCTGCCGAGTGAGTCTGCACTCTACTACGCTGCGGCTAATGAGGAGGAAATGATGGAGAATAAATACATGCGCGCGGCGGGTTTCTTCCCACAGCAGTGGAGCGGCTATGGCGCGGATGTAAACCACATGCACTATGGCGGCGGCCTCAACCTGCGCGGCTACTCGGGCTATGCTATACAAGAGCGCGATAAGTATGGAGTGGTAGTGCCCGCCTACAAGGGGCAATCAGGCTTTGCCGTAAACGGCGAGCTGGATTTCAACCGCATCGTACCGGTGAAAAATCAGAAACTCAAAGATGCGGTAGGGCTGAATACTTACCTCTTCGGAGATCTGGGTGCCATCGCTTATCAAAACTCACATGGTGAGCAGGAGCTATCTGCCGTACGTTTCGATGGGGGCGCGGGCGTAGCACTCACGATCAAGAAGTGGGGCTTCCTGCAAAACATCAAGCCGCTGACTTTCCGTTTTGATGTACCGTTCTTCATCTCCAGCACACCGGCTGCAGACTCACGCTATGTGAAATTCAGATGGGTGATCGGGATCAACAGGGTCTTTTGATTACTAAATTAGTTTGCAATTACTAAAAATGAACGTATATTTGGGCTTATAAATATATATGCCGATGTCAAATGGTTCATTAAACCCACAAAAGAGAGTTCTAAAATTCATTGCTGAAAGCGGTTGCGTATCACGTTTCAAAGTGATTTCAGTAGAGCTGTTTCAATGTGGTTATAGTGAGGATATCGAGTTGCTCATAATGTCTGTAATCAATAAGTATGGGGCTTATTTGAGTTTTAGGCATTTGCGTTCTTTCGGTAACTGGAAGCTTGATGGAGAAATTTGCTGGGAAGGAAATGACGACGACTTTAAATATTTATTCGGAGATGGAAACTTATAAGAGTACGCGTTCTGGTATTGTAGCTTTTGAAATTGATCCAGGTTGTATTTGGGTTTATTTTAGGGGAGGCTCTAAGTATAAATACTCTGATATTGTCTGTGGGTCAAAAATTATTGACCATATGATAGCATTAGCCGTTATAGGAAAGGGATTGAACACTTTTATCAGTATTAACAAGCCTCCCTATGAGGTAAAAGTCTGAGGCAAATTTCCATTAACAACAAAAAAGGAGAGCCATCAGCTCTCCTTTATATGTCTATTGTCTAAAGTCTAGCGTCTCTCATCTGATTACGCATAGCTCGCCACATCAGGGCAAGTACATACCAGATTACGGTCGCCAAAGCTGTTATTGATACGTGCTACAGATGGCCAGAACTTGCCCTCCTTGACCCATGGCAGCGGATAGGCAGCCTGCTGGCGGGTGTAGCCATGGCTCCACTCCTCTGCGGTCAGCATCTCTACTGTGTGAGGGGCGTTTTTCAGCGGATTGTCAGTAGCATCCCAGGTCTTGTTTTGTATCTTTTCGATCTCAGCCTTAATGGAGATCATCGCCTCGCAGAAACGGTCTATCTCTGCCTTGTCTTCACTCTCCGTAGGCTCGATCATCAACGTGCCGGCTACAGGGAATGATACGGTAGGCGCGTGGAAACCATAGTCCATCAGGCGCTTGGCCACATCCTCTACCTCTATACCCACAGTATGCTTGAAGTGGCGGAAGTCTATGATCAGCTCATGCGCTACGCGACCGTTAGATGCGCCGGTATACAGCACAGGATAGTGGTCCTCGAGGCGGGCCTTGATATAGTTGGCATTCAGTATGGCATATTGCGTTGCCTTCTTGCAGCCATCAGGTCCCAGCATACGGATATATCCATAGCTGATCAGCAGGATGCTCGCACTGCCGTATGGTGCAGATGACACGGCGTGGATTGCCTTCTCACCGCCAGTCTTGATCAGCGGATTGCCCGGCAGGTATGGGGCGAGGTGCGCTGCTACGCAGATAGGACCCATGCCCGGGCCACCACCACCGTGAGGAATAGCAAAAGTCTTGTGCAAGTTGATGTGGTTCACATCCGCACCGATGAAGCCCGGACCGGTGAGACCCACTTGCGCGTTCAGGTTTGCGCCATCCATGTATACCTGACCGCCATTGGCGTGGATCAGGGCGCAGACGTCTTTGATATTATCTTCAAATACCCCGTGCGTAGACGGGTAGGTGACCATCAGGCAGCAGAGATTGTCTTTGTGCTCTTCTACTTTCTTTACCAGATCATCGAAGTTGATATTGCCTTTATCGTCTGTCGCTACAACTACCACTTTGCAACCGCACATTACGGCAGTAGCAGGATTGGTGCCATGCGCAGAGGCCGGTATCAGCGCGATGTCGCGATGGCCTTGACCTATATCTTTCTGATAAGCACGGATCACCTGGATACCTGCATACTCACCTTGAGCACCGGAGTTTGGTTGCAGGGAGGTAGCAGCAAAGCCAGTGATCTCAGACAGGTAGCTCTCCAGCTCGCGGATGATCTCCTGATAGCCCGCAGCCTGATCTACCGGGCAGAACGGATGCAGCCCGCCAAACTCAGCCCAGCTTACGGGCTCCAGCTCTGCGGCAGCGTTGAGCTTCATAGTGCAGGAGCCAAGTGGTATCATGGACTTAGTCAGGCTCAGGTCTTTATTCTCCAGAGACTTGATGTAGCGCATCAGGTTTGACTCAGAGTGATGCGTGTTAAACACCGGATGGGTCATATAGCTAGAAGTGCGCTCTACTTTGATGTCAAGAGAGGCGGCTGTTTTTTCTACATCAGCTTTGTAGCCGGTCTTGCCTATGGCCTCTGCGAAAATGGCGAGGACATCTGCGATATCTTCCGGCTGGTGCGTCTCGTCTACAGAGATAGAGACGAAGTTATTGCAGCTATAGTAAAAGTTTGTCTCATGCCGCAGCGCTATGCTTTGGATCTTTGCGAAAAGATCTTTATTGCTATCAGTGTCTATTGTGACCGTGTCAAAGTATTTAGCGGTACTCACCTTGTAGCCCATTCCTTTGAGCTCTGTGCCGAGTACGCTGGCCAGCGTATGAATGCGCAGGGCGATGTTCTTCACTCCTTGCGGGCCATGATATACGGCATACATGCTGCTCATGATAGAGAGGAGGGCCTGAGCCGTACAGATATTAGAGGTGGCCTTCTCGCGGCGGATGTGCTGCTCGCGTGTCTGGAGCGCCATGCGGAGGGCCGGGTTATTCTGCGCATCTACAGACACACCGATGATACGGCCGGGTATCACACGCTTGTGCTCATCTGTGATGGCAAAGAAAGCGGCATGGGGACCACCATAGCCCATCGGCACGCCAAAGCGCTGCGAGTTGCCCACGGCGCAGTCTGCACCCCATTCGCCCGGAGGGGTGAGGAGTGTGAGCGCCATCAGGTCGCAGGCTACCGTTACGGCGCAGCCTACGGCATGGCACTTATCTGTGAAGGCCTTGTAGTCAAACACATTGCCATCTACGGCCGGGTACTGTACCAGTGCGCCAAAGAAGGCATTGTCTATCGTGGCAGTAGTGTGATCACCTACTACCACCTCTATACCGAGTATCTCAGCGCGGGTTTTCACCACATCTATGGTCTGCGGCAGGCAGAGATTAGAGACAAAGAATTTATTGAACTCAGCGTCTTTTTTATTTTTCACTCCCCAGAAAAGGTGCATAGCCTCTGCGGCGGCTGTACCTTCATCCAGGAGCGAGGCATTGGCTATGGGAAGGCCGGTGAGGTCTGCTACCATGGTCTGGAAATTGAGCAGCGCCTCGAGGCGGCCCTGCGCTATCTCGGCCTGGTAGGGGGTGTACTGCGTGTACCAACCCGGATTTTCCAGCACATTGCGGCGGATCACAGCCGGAGTGATGGTACCATAATAACCGGCACCGATATAGTTCTTGTAGAGCTTATTCTTCTGTGCTTTTTTGCGCAGCTCGGTCAGGTAGTTGTGCTCGCTCTGCGCTACCGGTAGTGCCAGCTCAGTGGTGCGCATGATGGATGGGGGTACGGTCTGGCTGATCAGCTCCTCTACAGATGAGGCACCTATGGCAGCGAGCATTTGCTTGGTTTCATGCGCATCCGGACCTATGTGGCGGTCACGAAAGGCGTCTGTGGACTTTAAGTCTATCATAACGGGGAAAGAAGTATTGTAAAAGAATGCGCGAATTTAGTAAAAGACGCGTTCTTTTCTGAACCTCTAAAGCCCTGATAAACAGGTGTGGAAATAAATTATTGATTTTTGGCTGAAAGCCTGCCCGGAGGCCGGTCTGCGCTGTGCATAAACGAACTACTCAGGCACGCAGGTATAGCCATTGCGCTCTTCGTCAGCTACTGCTGATTTGAGATTGTGGCCTGCACCTTCTGTACCTTTATTGCAGAGCTCACTTTTCAGCACTATCGAGGTGTCAGATCCGCTCTGTGTCTGCGACTTTTGGGACAGCGTACACATATAGCATTTCTTGCACGATCCCATGCCGATAGCCAGGAGGATGAGTGAGGTACAGATGAGTATGGTCTTCTTCATGATCTCTGATTGAAGCGGCTAATATAAAGAAAACCTGCGCTTTTGGAATATTGCCTGAAAAAATGTGACAATGGGCTGACAGGATATCATGCCGCAGCGAAGGCATCAGCTACTGATGCGACTGTTTGGGGCTTTTCGTATGAAAAGGTACTTTTGGCAAATGAAGTATATCCGCGTTTTATATACCCTGGTGATGCTGGGGGCTGTAGTGATGCTGCCGGCTCAGGGAGGACAGGAAAATTTTAAGATAGTCAAGGGTAGTAACGGGCAGAGCTACCTGCTGGCTCATGCAGCGGATAAGGTCATTTATACCGATGTATATTTCCGTATAGGTACTGCCTATGAGACAGACTCTCTGAGCGGTCTATGTGTCATGCTCCGCCACGTCATAGATGCAAATGTCAAGGCCGCTATCAGCGGGCGTAGTATCCGCTATAGTAGTGAGGTCACCCCTACTCAATTTGGATTTCACTTTGAGTCCGGCCGCCTGGACGAGGTGCTACCGATCATAATGGATCAGATCATTAATACACCTAGCAATGAACGTGACGTAAAAGCCGCCGCGGACCGAGTGGGTGAGGACCTGGATAGCCTGTCAGCAGACGCGGAGGCCAGGACTGAACTGTCCATAAAGAGATATCTATGGGGCAATGATATACGTAAGCTGGATGTCTATGGCGACAGGCGCAACTACACAAAACTGACAGCCCTTCAGCTAAATCAATTTAGGGACAGGTATTTTTTGCCTATCAATAATACTGTGATAGTCACCGGCAATATATCAGACCAGGCAGTATTGGACGCCCTTCAGTCAGGATTCACGAATTTCAGGAGGACGGAATTCAATCCTGAGCTGATCACACATGTCATAGACTTCAAACCTTCGGTATACAGTATACAATTGTTGTGTCCGCGTCCAGGTGGTCATATGATATCTGTCACCTATCAGCAACCGGGTGCGCGGCAGGACCGTCAGGGCACCTACAGCGCCTACATGTTGGCAGCTTTATTCAATGATCCTCAAAGCAAACCTGTGAGGGCCCTGGAGGCAGGGGGGATCCTGACCAATGTGAAGGCAACATATGAATGCAATAACTTTCAGGGATCTTTCAGGCTGTACGCAGATGTACCATCAGACAGATTTCAGGACGCCTTTCAGATAGTAGATAGTACTATTGTTGCATTGTGCCGGAAGGATTACTTGTCTCAGGCCGATCTGAATGCCGAACACCAGAGGATTTCAGATGAATTTAATCAACTGCGTACCCATACGCACACGTTTATGACCCAGGTAGCCAAGTACCGGTTTTCAGACGATGACTATTATTTTTCGTCTCTGGCAGATAGCATCACGAGCGTGGATCTGCCATCTATGCGCCGCTATTTAGCAGATTATTTTATAGACCATACAGGTGTGAAATGCGTTTACAGTGACACTGCTGCGCTCAACATGCAGCCTCTGGCATCTCGCTACTATGAGGTCAATGACTCAGTGAAGGAGATAGCATTCAGATATCCGCAAAATGTAACAGATATAGACAGTGCCGGCTACAGAGACCTGCAGCGCCTGATACAGTGGCTGAAAATCAATCCTGATATACATGTTCAGGTGAATGGCTATGCGGACAAAGGCGAGTTTGACAAGGCCTATGATACCACTGTCATAAATTTTATCCGCAATACACCCACTTTTCGCAAGGCTATGCCGGACCATATGCAGGCCAGGTACCTGCGTATAGAGATGATGAGGGCTATGAAGATAGCAAAGGCGCTATATGAAGCCGGCATCACTGATGACCGCATCACGGGCACCAGTATGAGTTTTAGCTCTGAAGACGACCAGCAGGCTGCTGCCAATAGGAAATGTACCGTGACCCTGGAGAAGATCCGCCCTCATATGTCGCTGTATGAATACCACTTCGGGCATAAGAAAGATGAAGTGGCCCCTGTAAGCGGGAGATAGCCTCGAAGGCTATTTGCTATCTGAGCTATCCGGCCCATCTGTGCCGGGCGAGTCGTATTTGCTCGGGTCCACGTCTATGTCATCAGGCATTTCCTTGGCCAGCCAGAGATCTATCTCACCTCCCAGGTGTATGCGCCCGCCGCCATACTGCGGTGATTGCTTGTAGACAAATGCTCTGGCTTTCTCAGCGTCAGACATACCGGGAGCCATGACTGCACCTGTCGTGAGGTTAAATTCTTCCTTTAGCTTCATGACAGCCTCGTCATAATGCAATCCGATAAGATATGGTACTGGTATGGTAGTATTGCCGAGGCCCTCGCCTACCAGTAGGGTGATCGTGCTACCCTTCGGTATCTTGCTACCTGCTTTGAGAGGCCGTCCGTTCACCAGCATGCCGATGAGGGCGTCACGGTGTGGATCAGGTTTGTATACCGGCTCGCCTACTTTAAATCCGATACCTTCCAGCTGGATCCGGGCATATTTGTAGGAGCTCTTGCCTACCAGGTCAGGTACATCTGCCAGAGGAGCGCTGCTGGCATTTACAGTCAGGTAGATGGTGCGGCCGGATTTGACAGAGCTGCCGGCCTTGGGACTCTGTTCTACTATGCTTAGCGGTGGCTTATCCGTCATATAGGCTGAGTCCATGATCTCATACTCCAGGTGGTATTTGGCCAGGGTATCGGTGGCGGCGTCAAACTGCAGGCCGTGAATATCCGGTACGACCAATGTCTGCCCGTGGCGGGTATATACGCGTAGGCCCCAATTGACCAGCATCAAGAGAATGATAGTTAATCCAATGGCTATCAGTATATTGTACAGGAGTGTTTTGGTCAGGTACTTCTTCAATGCCGGAGCGTTTATGACAAATATATGGGTTTGACAATAGAACCGTCTACCCAAACGCAGAATGGCTGCCATAAATTGTACAAGGCAAAGGACAGGTATAGCGGGTTATACTATTATTTGATAGCCGTTGCAACATAAATTTCCTCAAAATACGTCTACACCTATACATCTTATTTAGAATTGGTCTAAATTTGCATCTGTGTCTGAAGAAAGATCAAAGGAAGAGATAAAGGCTGCTGCCATAGAGGTGCTGAAAACTATATTTGACCCGGAAATCCCGGTCAATATCTATGAGCTCGGCCTGATCTATGAGGTGAATGTGATGGAGGGAAATGTGACAGAAATAGTGATGACACTCACCTCACCCAGCTGCCCAGTAGCAGGCACGCTGCCCGGCGAGGTAGAGGAGAAGGTGAAGAGTGTATCCGGTGTGACAGATGCCGTAGTAGAGTTGGTATTTGAGCCAGCGTGGAACCAGGATATGATGAGCGAAGAAGCGAAGCTCGAACTCGGCTTTATGTAAAGCAATCAAAAGAACAAGCAATCATAAATCAACAATCATAAATCAAAACAATGTATCCAGCAGAACTAGTAGCGCCGATGAAGGCAGACCTCACAGGTGTGGGATTCAAGGAACTCACCAGTGCAGCAGATGTAGATACTGCCATGGCTGATAAAGAAGGTACGACCTTCCTTTTCTTTAACTCAGTATGCGGCTGCGCAGCAGGTGCTGCCCGCCCCGCGCTGAAAAATACCGTGCAGTCAGCTGCCAAGCTCCCTACGCACCTCGTCACTGTATTTGCCGGCGTGGACAAGGAGGCAGTAGACAAAGCGCGCCAGTACACACTGCCATATCCTCCGTCCAGCCCGTCCATGGCCCTGTTTAAAGATGGCAAGCTCGTACACTTCGTAGAGCGCCATCAGATAGAGGGCAACTCTGCTGCTACTATCTCAGAGCACCTCAAAAAAGTTTTTGAACATTACTGCTAAACATCCTGTTACAATATTTGATGAGGCCGGTCTTTCCGGCCTTATTAATTTAATGTCGATGTATTTGCCTCAATATTCATCCCGAAGCTTCGGGACTCACTACTCAATACATTTGCATTACTATATTTGCCCCCGTAAATCAAAAAAGTGATGTCTCAATTCAATAAGCTGAAGGTACAGGCCGTGGTAAATGAAACACCGGATTCGGTCTCGGTATCTTTTGAAGTGCCCGATAGCCTCCTGACAAATTACGCTTTCCAGCCGGGCCAGTATACTACGCTCCGCCTGAATATAGATGGCGAGCTGGTGAATCGCAGCTACTCTTTCTGCAGTTCACCCTTTGCGGGTGAGCCTATGACCATAGCCGTAAAGCGTGTGCAGGGAGGCAAGGGCTCAAACCACGTGAATGATAAACTGAAACCCGGTGTAGAGGTGGAGGTGATGGAGCCTATGGGAAACTTTCATCCGGCAGCGCTAGATGCCAATAATGAAAAGCATTATATCCTATTTGCTGGTGGCTCAGGGATCACGCCTGTATTTTCTATCCTGAAGTCGGTCCTGCTCAAGGAGCCTAAGAGCAAGGTTACACTGTTTTATGGCAACCGCGATACAAAGAGTATCATCTTCCGCCAGCATCTGGAGCAGTGGCTGGCAAAGTATGCCGACCGCGTGCGCATCGTGCATATCCTGGATAAGGCAGAGGAGGGCTGGACAGGCTACTCAGGTTTTATAGTGAAAGAAATGGCGCTGAAACTTCTGCGGGAGAATACAGACCTCAACTTCCAGCGAGCGGAATTTTTCATCTGCGGCCCTACTCCTATGATGAAGGAAGTAGAGAATGCACTCGGTGCGCTGGATATACCTAAAGACCGTATACATATCGAGTACTTCACTGCCAAACTGGAAGAAGACCGCGTATCGGCCAATGTCGGTGCCGCTACAGTATCAGAAGTACCTTTTACCGGCAAGACAAAGGTCAAGATCATCTATGATGGCAATGAGGTAGAGTTTGACGTGACGGAGAAAGAAACCATCCTGCATGCCGCACTGGATGCCGGCTACGATCCTCCATACTCCTGCATGGTAGCCGCCTGCTGCACCTGCCGCGCCAAGCTGATCGCAGGCAAGGTAGAGATGGACGACCGCGAGTCACTCACAGACGGTGAGATAGCCAAAGGCTACGTCCTCACCTGCCAGAGCCACCCCAAGAGCCACGGCATCGTGCTCAACTACGACCTCTAAAGCATTACGCCTATTATATACTATTGCGATGCCATACCACTCAGGGATGCCATCTCTGGTTTTACGCCATCCTCACATTGACCTGAGAAGAGATGACTTCCATATTGCGCTTACGTCAGTCGTCAGGTTCTTTCCTCTCCTTGGGAGAGGAAAGATGCCGAAGGCAGATAGGTGAGGTGAAATAAGGAGGGGCAGGATCTCTCCCGCCCCTCCAACCTAAAACCCAATTCGAGTTGTAGCTATGCTATGTCTTTTTGTTGCTGAGATTTGTAGTCAATCACAAATCATCAACCAACAATCATAAATCTCTTAGTGGCTCGCCGCCTCCAGGTCTTCCTTTTTGACGGGTGCTGTATCTTTTGCAAATAGTATCAGTGGTATCACCATCAGGAAGAAGATACCCAGGTATTGAAACGTATCAATGTAGGTCAAAATTGTAGCCTGGCTGGTGATATTGTACTCCAGCGTGGCGTACGCCATATTAGTAGCTTTGACTATATCGCCCACCTTTGCCATCATGCTGGCTGTGAGGCCTGCGAGATAGTCTTGGGTAGACTTGTCGTACATTGTAGCTTTAGTGATCAGATCTGCACGGTGCACAAAGGTCATGTGTGTGATAAAGCTGGAGCAGATAGCCACACCAAATGAACCACCCAGCTGACGGATCATAGCTGTGAGCCCGGCGGCTGAGCCGATATCCTTGCCACTCAGGCCACCCAGAGACAGCGTAGTGAGCGGTACAAAGAGGAATCCCAGTCCGACCCCGCGCAGTATCAGCGGCCAGAAGAAATTATGCTCTCCTGTCTGCGAAGTGATGATATTGGACATCAATAGCGTGAAGAGGGCAAATATACCAAAGGCAAAAGGCAATAGCCATTTAGGCTTTGCACCCTTAGACAGCATGACACCTACTACCGGCATCATAAATCCACTCACCAGTGCACCCGGCAGCATAGAGAGGCCCGTTTGCAATGCAGTAAAGCCCAGGAAGCGCTGTACAAAGATCGGATAGATGAAAGTAGAGGAGAAGAGGCCAAAACCTAATATAAAGGATAGCACTGTACCGATGGCAGCGTTTCCCTTGCGTAGCACCCTGAGGTCCACTATCGGATGGTCTGTGATAAACTCCCATACAATAAAGCCCAGTAATCCAAAAATCGCTACCACAGTAGATACCACGATATATCCCGTCTCAAACCAGTTTTCGGAGTCACCTTTCTCCAGTACGAGCTGCAGTGCTCCTACACCTACGATGAGCAGGATGATGCCGGTCCAGTCTACCTTTGAATTTTTCATTTCAGGTGTCACATAGTTCACATCACGGATAAAGGTGAACGTGAGGAAGGCTGCGATGATGCCCACCGGTATATTTACAAAGAAGATCATAGACCAGTGCCAGTTTTCTACTATGTAGCCACCTAGTGTCGGGCCCAGCGTAGGGCCTACTATCACACCGATGCCATAGAGGGCGCTGGCCTTGCCGCGCTCCTCAGGTGGGTATATCTCTGTGAGGATGGTCTGCGAGGTGGCCAGCAGCGCACCGCCGCCCATACCCTGCAGGAAGCGGAAGAAAATAAGCATGTTGATATTGTCAGAGAAGCCGCACATCAGTGATGCGAGGGTAAATAGTATCACCGATCCGCCGAAGTAGTTTCTGCGGCCCAGTTTGATAGAGAGCCAGGCAGCCATCGGTACTACGATGACATTGGCTATGCTGTAGGCGGCTATCACCCAGCTGATCTCGCTGAGCGTGGCACCGAGGTTGCCCATCAGGTGCGTGGTGGCCACATTCACGATGGTAGTATCTATCAGCTCCAGCAGGGAGCAGGCTACGACCGTGATCGTGATGATGGTCCGCCGCCATCCATATTCTAATGTTGAACTTTGATCCATTGTTTCGGGATTGAAAATTTGAAAATGTGTCGATTTGAAAATGGCCTGCACATAAACAGTATTCCATTTTCAAATCTTCAAATTATCACGTCAGCACATTTGCTTATGATACTTTCACTACAGCTTTTACATTCATACCTGCGCGGAGCGGATGTTCCTTATCCTGGTTTTTGTCCAGTATGATCTTGACAGGTATACGCTGTACCACTTTTACGAAGTTGCCGGTAGCATTGTCTGGAGGCAGCAGGGCAAACTTGGCACCTGTAGCGGCCGACATTGACTCTATCGTACCTTCAAACTCTGAATGAGGATAAGCATCTACTTCGATCTTGACCTTCTGGCCTACCTTCATTTTCTCTATCTGTGTTTCTTTGAAGTTTGCCACTACCCACATCTCGCTTTCATCTACTACAGCAAAGAGATTTTGTCCGACAGATACCAGTTGGCCTAATTGTACATTTTTCTTTGATACATAGCCATCGCATGGCGCTACGATAGTAGCATAGCTTAGGTTTAGTTTGGCCAGGTCGAGTTCTTCCTGCTTTTGCTCTACCTGTATCTGAGCTACCTTCAGGTTATTGGCGCTCACGTTCAGGTTGCTGCTGCTGGCAGCGAGGCGCGCCTGATAGGATGCTACAGATTTTTGGGCCTGGTCCAGTTGTTTCTCGGCCAGTTCCTTTGCTGCCTTTGCATTGTCAAACTGCTGCTGGGTGGCAGAGCCGAGGTCCAGGAGTTTCTTGAAGCGGTCATAGTCCTGTGTAGCCTGCCATACGCGCACCTGAGCAGCATCTATCGCGCTCTGAGCCGGATTGATATCCTTGGTAGCTACGTTTACATTAGCGCTGGTAGACCCCTGATTGGCGCGTGCCAGTTCTACATTGGCCTGCGCCTGTGCGAGGGCTACTTCAGCTTGCTTTACTTTCAGCTGCAGGTCACGGTCGTCTATACGCACCAGAGTATCTCCTTTGTGCACCAGCATATTATCCCGCACTCTGATCTCCTGTATGAAGCCCGCTACCTTTGGTACGATCGGATTGATGTTTGCTTCTATCTGGGAGTTGTCGGTATCCTCATTGTGCAGGGAGTAGATCACCTGGCGCACTACAAATATGAGTACGACTATGCCTATGATCCCGCCTATGATCGGCGCGACGTTAAATTTCTTTTTGGTTTCAGTATTTTCCATGACTATGTTGTTGTTTATTGAGTTTATGAGATTGATTAATCGTTTCCTGTGGCTTTCATGAGCTTGGCATATGCTATCTCTGCGTCTATCCTGGCGTTCACCAGATTGATCTGGGTGGTCACAGCCAGGTTGTCAGCGTTTAGCATATCGGTGATATTTTTCACGCCGTTGGCATATTGATCTTTGGTCATGCGCTGGTTTTCCGCAGCCTGGTCTACTGAGGTCTGGTCCAGCCTGATCTTGTCCAGTGCGAGCATGTAGGCAGAGTAGTTGGCATTTACCTCCATCTTGATGTTATCGTTCAGTGCCTCATGCTGAGCCTGTGCTGAGTTGATATTCAGCTTGGCTTCTTTGGTCTGATACTGTGTAGTGAAAAGGCTCGTGATATTCCAACTGAGCTTCACACCTAAATCCCATGACTGGTTAAACTGATGTTCCGGTACGATAAAAACGCGTTGGTTGGGATTGTTATAGTAAAAATTGAAGCCGCCGCTGATCACCGGAGAATAAAGTCCGCGGGCTACTTTCAGTGCCTTGTGAGACATATCCAGGCGTATCTCAGATGCTTTGATCTCAGGTCTTTTTGTCATTGCATCCTGCAGTCCTGTCTGGATATTAAAGTCGGGTTTGGTACTTGTGAGGCCCTCCTCGGCTATCTCCAGTTTGGTGGTCTCGGGCAGGCCGAGCATTACATCGAGGTTGAAGTTGCTGATGTCGATAGCACTTTGCACTTCTGCCGCGCTGCTTTGCAGATTGGAGAGATTGACCTGTACCTGCAGTACATCATTCCTCAGGGCCATACCTACGGTCTGCATATTTTGTACATCCTTCAGCCGCTGGTTGAGCACTTGTATGTTTTGGTCCACTACTTTTTTAGATTCCAGTAGCTTATAGTGATTGTAGTACGCAGTGATGATATTGTTCTTCACAGTTTTCTTATCAGCCTCTACATCCAGTGCTGATGCACGCATCTGTTCTTTATCTGTCTTGAGCCTGTTCCAGCCGCGGAGACCGGCAAAAACTACCTGCGAAATACTGAGGCCATTGAGATAATAGTTGTGAGAAGTGGCATTGATCAGGCCACCTGGGCTGCCCGGGCCAAAAGCTCCTGCCGGAATGTTGAATTCGCCGATATTCGGGCTATTGCGGGTCACGCTGGAGTTCCAGGAGATGGCTGGTGCGAGTGCGGAGAGTTCTTGTTTGTACTTCGTACCGCTCACATCACTGCGCGCCTGGCTGATCTTGAGTTGCTTGTTGTAGTCCATCCCCAGAGACACGGCTTCGTCCAGCGTGAGCCTGCGTACCTGCTGTGCCTGAGCGGCAGTGAGCACGGTCAGTGCCAGTAGCAGGAGGGGGATCCTTTTTGATACAATTGAGAACATGGGTGTTATTTTTTAAGTAAATAGTGGGAGAATAATTCTTTGAAATAAGTTTTGATACGTGTCCTGAATTCGGGGTCGAAGAGCTGAGCCTCTGTAGGCACATCGAGCATCTTGCAGGAGTAGTACGGTGAGCCTACGATATACTGGATGCAGGCAAAGAGATTGATCATGACCAGGCCCATATCAGCATCCGGGCGGAAGGTACCATTGGCTTTGCCCTCCTCCAGCATCTTGCCGATATAGGTTTTATTAGTTTCGATCTTAGAGATCAGCAGCTCACGTAGCTCAGGGCGATTGCTGCTGGAGAGCTCCCGGTTGATCATTCTGTGCACATTCGGGTTATTCATCAGGCGGTCAGTGTAGAAGTCTACCACAGCCATGAGCTTCTCTATGGATGTCCGCGCGGGATCAGTGGCTATACTTTGAATGGTGGTCTGAGAGTTGGCCATGCGCGAGATGATCAGCTCTTCAAATAGTTTCTCTTTTGACCCAAAGTAGTAGGAGATCATCGCGATGTTTACGTTGGCTGCTTTGGCCAGGTCACGCACGCTCACCGCATCAAAGTCCTGATCTGCAAAAAGCTTTTCTGCTTCGATCAGGATGGCCGCTTTTTTATCTATTTGTTCCATAATTATTGAATGCGGGAGCAAAACTAAACAACTGTTTGATTAAAACAAACGTTTAATTAATGGTAATATTTTAGGGAAACAGAAATTTATTGATAATCAATGCAATAAAATGATGTCGTAACGTTTTTTTAATCCATTCCGACCTTGCCTGGCATCCAGAAACCCTTGGCCCGGACCTCTGCGTGGGGCCATTTTTGGCGGAAATAGCGACCTAATTCTTTGCATACGCGCATGTCGCCGCCTATGTAGATAGTAAGTGCCGGTCGCAGTGAGCTTTTGAGCTGCTCTGCTGCGGCGATGAGTGGCTCCGTAGGGACACCGCCCACCCGGAGAAACTGAAACGGCCTGCTACCGTCCAGGTCTGTGTAGTGGTCGGCCTCATCAGGTGAGTAAAATATACCTGCGGCCTCTTGTGCAGCGGAGAGATGACTACGGATAGCGTAGAGATGAGAGAGAGCAGAGGGATCGCCTATCAGCAGGTGAGACTTTGCGGCAGTGTCTATTACCAGTTTGCCCTTCGGACCCATGTAGTGGATCGTGTCACCTACGGTTACTTCCTTGATCCAGATACTGCCTATCCCATTGCTATGGGCGCATATGGCCAGGTCTGCAGTGCCCGATGCTGCATCAAAGGCCCAGATGGAATACGTACGTAGTTTGCTATTCATAGCCGTATCGCGGTCCAGACCTACGAAAAGGCGCAGGTGCTCGCCGGCTGTGAAGGTGTGACCCACCAGTGCATCACTCTGTATGCGGATATGCCAGGTGCCAGGCGCGATCTGCTGCTTGTAAGTCAGAACGGCTTTATTGAAAATACTTTTGGTCAGGGAGTCTATGATAGAGACCATGGGTCGGGATTTCATAGATACACGGATGAGGTAGCAGAAAATTTTACCCTGCTATCGGAAAAGCGGTTAATTTTCTTTTTGAAAAGGTCAATATGAATCGCTTTCTCCTTTTGCTGATATCGGTAGCCATATGCAGCTATGCTATAGCTCAAAGCCCTGCTGAGCCCTGGACCATCACGAAAGACAATGCCACTCACACCACCGTACACCACCGCAGTATAGACGAGATCACCAGGGTGCGAAATGCCTTTGGCCAGCGGGGAGAGTTTCTGTACATAGAGCCAAGGGTGAACGTCAAAAATGGAGTCGTAGAACATGTCGGCCCCACAGGTGTGCTGGATGTACGGGAGAACTACTACAAAGGCAAACTCATAGGCTATGTACAGTACGATGGCAGCTACCGTGAGCGCGAGATATTCTTGGATAGCAAAGGCAACATCTCTCTCGAGCTGCGCTATGACAAGGGACAGCAGACATATAGGAATGACACCTTACGCCCTGCATCTGTTTTATCCATACCCGTAAAAGTAAACTATGGCAACACTTCAAGATAAGATAGTCTGGATCACCGGTGCTACCTCCGGTATAGGAGAGCAGCTGGTGTATGCCTGCGCAAAAGAAAACGCGAAGATCGTCCTCTCCGCACGCCGCACGGAGGAGATGGAGCGCGTGATCAAAGCAGCAGGCCTCACGGATGATCGCTGTCTGATCGTCCCGCTGGACCTGGCGAATAATAAGGACTACTCTACGCAGGTACAGGCTGTCATAGATAAATTTGGCCACGTGGATGTGCTGATCAATAATGGCGGCATCAGCCAGCGCTCTATGGCGCGTGATACACTGGTAGAGGTAGACCGCGAGCTGATGGAGGTCAATTTCTTTGGTACGCTGGCACTCAGCAAAGCAGTGCTGCCATCTATGCTGGCACGAAAGAATGGTATGCTGGTGGCTGTGAGTTCTGCTGTGGGCAAGTTTGGCTCGCCCTGGCGCAGTGGCTACTCAGCATCCAAGCACGCGCTGCATGGCTTCTTTGACTCCCTGCGCGCAGAGTGCTATGACGATGGCCTGCGCGTGCTGATCGTCTGTCCCGGCTTCGTCAGTACCAATATCACCATGAATGCCCTCACCGCAGATGGCGCCCCCCTGCGCAGCATGGACAGCGCCACGGGCAATGGGCTCCGTGCGGACTACACCGCCCGTGTGATAGTAGATGCGATCAAGAAAGAGAAAGAAGAGATCGTGATAGGCGGCTTCAAAGAAAACCTCGGCGTCTGGATGAAGCGGCATTTCCCTTCTTTATTTTCTATCATGATACGCAGAATGAGTGTGAGGTAGATTATCCTTATTACCCTTTATACAATGGCTGCGAGAATGACAGCCGGTGATATAGGAGCATCAAAGGTGTACATTATCTTACTGGATGAGACACTATCTCCTTGAAACAAATGCTTGCCATCAAAAGTGAATATCCTGTGGCTGGACGATGAACTGTCACCTTGATAAAAATGCTTGCCATCCCACGTATACAGCCTCTTGCTAGAGGAGTTTGAATCACCCTGATAAAGGTATTTCCCATCCCATGTATACATTATCTTACTGGAAGAATTGCTATCACCCTGAAATATGTTTTTGCCATTCCATGTATAGACTATTTTACTGGATGATGTAGAGTCTCCTTGGTACAGATGTTTGCCATCAAAAGTGAATACGATCTTACTGGAAGATGTACTATCTCCCTGAAAAATTTTTGCCATAGATATTTGTTTGTGATTTATTATAAATATAAATCTATAAAAAATAAAGCACTCATTATCTGCCATAAAAATCTTGTCATTCCCTAGATAGATTTGTTTTAAGACAGTTTGCTTTTATGAATACATTTCTGAACAAAATCGCTGTCAGGGCAAGATATTTTAGTAGTACAAAATCTGCTGGTTATAGAGGTTGCGAGGGGCTTGAGTTAATCCTATATTTGCAGGTATGAAGGTGACTTTCCTAGGTACAGGTACATCTGGCGGCGTGCCCATCATAGGCTGTAGCTGTGAGGTCTGCACCTCTACAGATCCGCGTGACAAGCGCCTGCGTACCTCGGCCATGATAGAGGTAAATGGCAAGGTCTTTATTATAGATGCAGGACCTGATTTCCGCTATCAGATGCTGCGGGCTAATGTGACCTCTATAGATGCGCTACTCATCACGCATGGTCACCGCGACCACATAGGCGGCCTGGATGATATCCGCCCTTTCAATTACCTGCAGGGGCAGGTGGTAGACCTCTACTGCGACCGTCATGCCGAGGCTATGATCCATGAGCAGTATCCTTATGCATTTCGTGACAAGGATTATGCTTTTGCGCCAAAGGTCAACTTCCACCGGGTGGGGCATGAGACATTTGATGTACAGGGTATCCGCATCACACCGGTCGAGGTCATGCACTATAAACTGCCGGTGCAGGCATTCCGTATAGCAGACTTCACCTACATCACAGACGCCAAAACAATAACTGACAGGGAAAAGGTTAAACTGAAGGGCACTCGTACCCTGGTGGTCAATGCGCTCCATGCCAATGAGCACCTAGCACATCACACGCTGGAAGAGGCGCTGGCGCTGATCCGTGAGATAGGACCTGAGACAGCATACCTCATACACATGAGTCACCAGTTTGGCAGGCATGTTGACATGGAGGGCAGGTTGCCCGCCAATGTAAAGATAGCCTATGACGGGCTGGTGATAGAAGCCTAGTCGCGGATCATTTTGATATGCTCTATATCGTCCTCTATGTATACCTCACCTACGGACTGAAATCCGTAACCCTCGTAAAATTTTTTCAGATAGAGTTGTGCGCCGATTTTTAATGGCGCACCGGGGAATAGCTCACTACAGCGTTTTACGGACTCCTCCATGAGCATCCGTCCATACCCTGCACGGCGCAGTGCCGGCTCGCTCACTACGCGGCCTATAGACGCATAGCCGGGATAGGAGAGGCCTACCGGCAGGAGGCGGCTATAAGCCGCTAAAGTGCCCTTATCATCATAGCCCATCAGGTGCCAGCTCTCCTGATCCTGATCGTCACAGTCTACAAAAGCGCAGTGCTGCTCCAGTACGAATACACGCTGGCGTAGCCGCATGATAGTATATAGCTCATCGAGGCTCAGCTCGCGGTAGTGTTTTAGTGTAAACTCCATGGGTGCCAGGTCTGGATATGGTCAAGGTAAATATTTTTCCTTACGGTATGAAATAAGAGTAGGGGATTTGCGATTTAGTCCTATATTTCGGATGCAATGAAAAAGATCGAACTGGAGATCATAGCCCTCTCGCATAGTGTCACTCAGTCACACTCTTTTGCCGTAGTGCTGGGAGAGGTAGACGGTACGCGCAGGCTGCCGATCGTGATAGGTGGATTTGAGGCGCAGGCCATAGCCGTAGCGCTGGATAATATGAAGCCGTCACGCCCGCTCACACACGACCTGATGAAGACCGTCTGTGATACCTTCGGCCTGGAGCTGCAGTATATCTATATCAGCAAGCTGCTCGATGGCGTGTTCTACAGCAATCTGGTATTCAGCAATGCGATAGAGACCGTAGAGATAGACTCCCGTACATCCGATGCTCTGGCGCTCGCCGTGCGCTTTGAGTGCCCGATCTATGTCAATGAGGATATACTCGAAGAGGCCGGTGTAGAGGCCGATGCCACCATGGAGGCCGGAGGCGCAGTCTCTGAGGGCGACCTGGAGAAGCGCATAGAGGAGCTCACCTCTGTATCAGCCCAGCCCGGTGCCAGTACCAACTTCTCAAACATGTCAGCAGACGAGCTCAACGAGGCCCTGCAGCATGCCATAGAGAATGAGGACTACGAGCGCGCTGCCCGTATCAGGGATGAGATGAATAAGAGGCAGTAGTTTTCAAGATTAATATGACCTCGTTGAGTCATCATGTATGGTTTATTCAATACTAATATCCACTAGTAATTTCATTAATCGCTCTTTCATGTTTTCCGTAGTGAAATCCAAGCAAACGATTTTGTCTATGGCAAAATGCTCATCATTTGCGCCGTAAATGGCAAACTGCAATCCTTCTTGAATATTGTTGTGCGCAGTGGTCACAGGAGAGTAGTTATAGCCAAACGGATAACTTGTTCGTATTTCCTTTCCTAAGGCTTTGACTACAATTTCTTCATCGAAGATTTCCTCGCTCAACTTTCCAAGTTGTCCGGAACAGCATATATAACTTACCAACCTATCTAAGCATTTTGGGATTGCAGCCACAAGCAACTCCCTGTCAGATTCATTAGCTATGGTAAAGGCAATCCAATTGCCATCAGGTAATCTTTCATGCCAGCTTAATTTATTGGGAATAGATATATAAAATATATTCCGCTCATTAAATCTTCCTAAAAATTCCATATTAAATCGATGCAAAGGCAAATCATAGTCAGATCAAATAAAAACGCCCCACAAAGTGAGGCGTCCTGATTAATATTCTTCTTCGTTAAAGAAAAAGTCTTCTTTGGTAGGGTAGTCGGGCCATATATCTTCTATGCCCTCGTAGAGTTCTTCATCGTCGTCCAGTTCCTGCAGGTTCTCTATCACCTCTACAGGTGCACCGGAGCGGATGGAGAAATCTATCAGGTCGTCCTTGGTAGCTGGCCAGGGAGCCTCCTCCAGGTATGATGCTAATTCGAGTGTCCAAAACATAGTTGCGGTTTCCTTTTAATTGTCGGCGAAAAAAACGCTTTTTTTCATATAAACAAATAGGGCTATCCTGATTACAAACATCCTATCCACGTCCTGACGGGTAAAAAGCCTCTAAAAACTGCCCAACAGGCTGACTATAAGACGTAAAAAAGCCGCTCTTAGTGTAGGAGCGGCTTCCGAAAGTATTTCACAATATGCTTATTTCAGCTTGAAGGCTGCCTTTACCTTAGATACATAGTCGAGTTTCTCCCATGTGAAGAGCTCTACCTTTACCTTCTTCTTCTTGCCATCAGGCGCTGTGAAGGTCTTCTCTACAGTCTCATTCTTGCGACCCATGTGGCCATAGGCGGCAGTCTCAGAGTAGATAGGATTGCGCAGTTTCAGGCGCTGCTCTATGAAGTAAGGGCGCATGTCAAACACCTTTTCTACGATCTTGGCTATCTGGCCGTCTGTCAGATTTACCTTGGCTGTGCCATAGGTATTGACAAAGATGCCCATAGGCTGAGCCACGCCGATAGCGTAGGATACCTGTACCAGCACCTCGTCACAGAGGCCGGCAGCTACCAGGTTCTTGGCTATGTGGCGGGTAGCGTAGGCCGCAGAGCGGTCTACCTTAGATGGATCCTTGCCAGAGAAAGCACCACCACCGTGAGCACCCTTGCCACCGTAGGTGTCTACGATGATCTTGCGGCCAGTGAGGCCAGTGTCACCGTGAGGACCACCGATTACGAAGTTGCCGGTAGGGTTGATATGGTACTTGATCTTATTGTCAAAGAAGTGCGCGTACTTCTTGTACTTAGCCTTCACGCGAGGGATCAGGATATTGATGATATCCTTCTTGATCTTCTCAGCTTTGATATTGTCGTCATGCTGCGTAGACACTACGATTGCATCGATGCGTACCGGCTTGTTATTGTCATCATACTCCAGCGTGACCTGAGACTTGGCATCAGGGCGCAGGTACTTGATCTCTTTATTCTCACGGCGCAGGGCTGCGAGCTCTATGAGGAGCTTGTGGGCCAGGTCGAGCGCGAGGGGCATGTAGTCATCAGTTTCATTGGTAGCATAGCCAAACATCATGCCCTGGTCACCGGCGCCCTGGTCTTCCTTCTTGGTGCGCTCTACGCCCTGATTGATATCAGATGACTGCTCGTGGATAGCGGACAGCACGCCACAAGAGTGCGCTTCAAACATATATTCAGACTTAGTATAGCCGATCTTGGCCACTACATCACGGGCTATGGTCTGCACATCGAGGTAGGCTTTCGACTTCACCTCGCCCGCCAGTACTACCTGACCGGTGGTCACAAGTGTTTCACAGGCTACCTTAGACGATGGATCCCATGCGAGAAAATTATCAATGAGCGCGTCAGAGATCTGATCTGCTACTTTATCCGGATGTCCTTCGGAGACTGACTCCGATGTGAAGAGATAACCCATTTTATACTTGATTTTTAATTTGTAAGAAGGCCAAAGCTATAAATTTTATTGTTACCACAAATGAGGTTATCCATAGCTTATACACAGGGTAATATCATAGCCTGAGAGATTTTTTTGCATCCAGGGCGTAACATTTCATCCGGTCTTGTCTCCAAAGGGAAATAAAACCAATATCATGTACGCAGACAATACCAAAAAATACTTATTTCTCCTGATCCTGCTCGCCTTCGGAGCGCTTTGTGTGAATGTATTCGGTCAGGGCACAGAGCCCTTTCAGGTCAAAGTGACGGGGCATGGCAATAAGGCCATCATCTTTATACCCGGTTTTGCCTCTTCGGGTACCGTTTGGGATGACACGCGGCAGCTTTTTGAGAAAGACCATACCTGCTATACACTGACTATGGCTGGCTTTGCAGGTGTACCCGCCCGAGGCGAGGTTACCTTTCATGCGTGGGAGAAGGCCATTGCAGAATATGTATGGCGGCATAAGATCAATAAGCCTGTCATCATAGGCCACAGTATGGGCGGAGCGCTGGCACTGGCCATAGCTGCGGACTATCCTGACCTGCCATCACAGGTGGTAGTGGTAGATGCCCTTCCATTCCTAGCGGCTATGAGAGACCCATCTGCGAAGACCAAAGATAAGGTAGACTGTACCGCTTCTATCGCACAATTCAAGGCCATGCCTGACACACAGTTTATGCAGATGCAGCAGGGGACTATGGCGATGCTCATGGCAGATACCACTCATCGCAGGGAGGCTATAGACTGGTCTGCAAAGTCAGACAGGGCTGTCTTTGCCGGTATGTTTTGTGATTTTTCTAATACGGATCTACGGTCAAAGCTAAGCGCCGTAAAGTGCCCCGCACTAATCCTCCTGGAGTCTTACTTTGCCAACTTCAAACCAGCTATAGACGATCAATACAAACTGCTGAAAACCGGCGACTACAGATATGCTACGAAAGGCTTACATTTCATCATGTATGACAACAAAGACTGGTATGATGCACAATTGAAAAGCTTTGTCAAATAGCAATGCAGGACTTCAAAGAAATATACGAGCAGTACTGGAGCCGGGTCTACCGCCTCTGCATGGGCTACCTGAATGATGCCGCCCATGCCCAGGACGTGGCACAGGAGACCTTTGTCACCGTGTGGGAGAAGCTGCCACAGTTTCGCGGAGAGTCGGCCATAGGCACGTGGATATTCCGCATAGCATCAAACCAATGCCTCCGCCAGATAGCACGCGACAAAAAAATGCCCCGCTCCGCTATGCCCGGAGAGATCGCAGAGAAAAGTGAAGCTGCCCCGGAGGGCAAAATAGCCTACCTCTACAAGGCAATATCAGAGCTCAGCGAGACAGACAGAATCATCATCTCACTGGAGCTGGAGGGACTGCCGCAGGCGGAGATAGCCTCTATAGTCGGCATCTCTGAGGGCAATGTGAGAGTCAAGATCCATAGGATAAAAGATAAGCTAACAGAAAAATTTAAGCACTATGATGGACAATGATAATGACCTGAAGGCACTCTGGGGCGGAGGTGTAGCCGCTCCGGCTCCGGATATCACGGCACTGCTCACGCGCGCCGGCACGGTGAAAAGAAAAGCCCGCAACAAAATGATCTGGGGCAATCTGCTCCTCGTGCTCACATCTATCTTCATAGCCTGGGTATGGATACACTACCAGCCACATATGCTTACTACCAAGATCGGCATCGTGCTGATTATTCTTTCTATGGCGATCTATATCATCACATCTACCTCTATGTTACAGTTCCTCTTTCGCGATGAGCCGGATACGGATACCGCCAGCTATCTGGCGCAGCTACTGCGCCTGCGGCAAAAACAGGAGTACCTCCAGAAGACGATAATGACGTTATATTATGTGCTGCTATCTGGCGGCATGGCGCTGTACATGATAGAGTATGCCACGATGCTGGGCCGCAGGTATGGACTGATCGCCTACCTCGTCACATTCGGATGGATCGCGCTGGCGTGGTTTTACATCCGGCCACGGACCGCCCGTCGGCAGCTGGCACCGCTGAATGAAGTGATCAGGCAACTGGAGCAGGTCCAGCAGCAGCTAAAGGGTTGATGCTGGGCTGTCAAGTGCCATTTGCCCCATTTTTCGTATTTTTCGGCCTATGAGTATTGAAGCAGGAAAAGCCTATGCGCCTGCTGCAGGTGCAGCGGCTGCCGAGGGGCAAAAGATATCATTGGAGCAATTTAAAGAAGAGGTACTACGCGACTACAAGGTCGTGATGGCCAGCCGTGAGATGAGCCTCATGGGCCGCAAAGAGGTACTGACCGGCAAGGCTAAGTTTGGCATATTCGGCGATGGCAAAGAGCTGGCACAGGTGGCCCTGGCCAAGGCCTTCCGCCATGGCGACTGGCGCAGCGGCTACTACCGCGACCAGACCTGGATGATGGCACTCGGCGAGCTGACGGTAGAGCAGTTCTTCTCCCAGCTATATGCCAATCCTGATCCTCAGGCAGACCCATTCTCCTCAGGCCGGCAGATGAATGCGCACTTTGCTACGCCTATGCAGGATGAGAATGGCCAGTGGCTGGACCTCACTGCGAGGTACAACTCTACTGCCGATGCCTCTCCTACTGCCTCACAGATGCCGCGCTCACTGGGTATCGCCCTGGCATCTAAGCTCTATCGTCAGAATGAAGAACTGGGTGAGCAGTCGTCAAACTTTACCCGCCGGGGTGATGAAGTGTCTTATGTTTCTATAGGAGATGCCTCTACCAGCGAAGGAATCTTTTGGGAGACGATCAATGCTGCCGGAGTAATGCGTGTACCCCTGGCAGTGAGCGTATGGGACGATGGCTACGGTATATCTGTGCCTAAGAAATATCAAACTACCAAGAGTTCTATATCAGAAGCGCTCAGTGGCTTCGCCGTAAATGAAGCCGGAGACGGATATGATATCTATGTATGCGAAGGCTGGGACTATCCTAAGCTGGTAGCTACCTACCGCAAAGGCATAGAGAATATGCGCAAGACGCACAGGCCGGCGCTATTCCACATCACAGAGGTCACGCAGCCTCAGGGGCACTCTACCTCGGGCTCTCACGAGCGATACAAGAATGCAGAGCGCCTGCAGTGGGAAAAAGACTATGATGGCATCAAGAAATTTCGCGAGTGGATTCTGTCTAATGAGATAGCAGATGAGCAAGAGCTGCAAGCGATAGAGCAGGAAGCAAAGAAAGAAGCACAGGATGGCCGCAATGCTGCCTGGAGGAAATTTAACGAGCCGATCAAGGCTGAGATAGCCCAGCTCGTAGAGCTGCTGAATGATGTAGCTACTGAGAGCGGCGATGAAAAGGTATACGATGCGATCTCCTCTATAGAAACAGCTATGGACCCGATACGAAAGGATATCATCAAGACGGCGAAACTGGTGATCCGGCAGTTCCGCGGGCAGGAGTTCGGCGCTATAGACAGGCTGCGCAGATGGACAGATAGCTTTGTAGCAAAGTATCAACAGACCTACAGTTCTCACCTGCACAGCGAGTCTCCTATGGCCGCGCTGAAGGTACGTGAGGTGAAAGCAGAATACTCTGCCGATAGCAAAATGCTGAATGGCTTTGAAATACTCAACATTGCTTTTGACAAGATATTTGAGAAGTATCCAGAGGTAGTAGCCTTTGGCGAAGATGTAGGCAAGATCGGCGATGTGAACCAGGGCTTCGCGGGCATACAAGATAAGTATGGCGAGCTGCGTATTTTCGATACAGGCATTCGCGAAGCGACCATCATGGGGCAGGGCATAGGCCTGGCTATGCGTGGCTTCCGTCCCATCGCAGAAATACAATACCTCGACTATCTCCTTTATGGCCTGCAGCCACTGAGTGATGATCTGGCCTGCCTGCAGTATCGCACAAAGGGTAAGCAGAAAGCGCCACTGATAGTGCGTACGCGCGGCCACAGGCTGGAGGGTATCTGGCATACCGGTTCCCCTATGAGTATGATACTCGGCACGCTTCGCGGTATGCACGTCTGCGTGCCGCGCAACATGGTGCAGGCTGCCGGTATGTACAATACATTGCTCCAAAGTGACGAGCCCGCTCTGGTAGTGGAGTGCCTGAATGGCTACCGCCTCAAAGAACAACTACCGGATAATATAGATTCGTTCACCGTGGCGCTGGGTGTACCGGAGATCATAGAGTCAGGCACCGATGTCACGGTAGTGAGCTATGGCTCTACGCTGCGCATCGTGCAGGATGCTATGAAGCTACTGGCTGAGACCGGTATCTCTGTGGAACTGATAGATGTGCAGACACTCCTGCCTTTTGATATCAATGGCCTGATCGGCGAATCTGTACGCCGTACCAATCGCGTGGTCTTCATAGACGAAGATGTACCTGGTGGTGCCTCGGCTTATATGTTCCAGCAGGTGTTTGAGCATCAGGATATCTACCGCTATCTGGATGCACCACCGCGTACCATCTCTGCCAAGGCGCACCGCTCTCCATATGGCAGCGACGGCGATTACTTCAGTAAGCCTAACGCCGAGGAAATTTTTGAAGTGATATACGGCATGATGAGCGAGGTAGATCCTGATGAGTGGCCGGCACTGTGATATTTTTTCTTTTCAAATAATTTGAAGAACACAATTATTGTCCTACTTTCGCAGTATGAAATTTTTCGGTCAGTCATGCGTATCCAGTTCATGCAGTCTCCAGGTGGGGGCTCGGATTGGCGTGTAGACCGGTTAAGATATATCTCAACTTAGGCACAGCCCCTTCGAGTCACTCGAAGGGGCTTTTTGTTTTTGTTGAAATGGAATGGAGAGTAGGCGGATATTGGTTTGCCGCACCTGCCTGCTAAGCAGGTCTACGACATCGTAGTGAGAGTTCGAGCCTCTTGCTCTCCGCATATGGACAGATAGCTAATGTTGGCTCAGGTACGGGACTGCAAATCCCGCAAAACGTCGGTTCGATTCCGACTCTGTCCTCTCATTTGGTAGGTTGCCAGAACTGGTAATGGCCCCGTCTTGAAAACGGAGAGCACGGATACGTGATGAGGGTTCGAGTCCTTCACCTACCGCTTTTCCAGAGAGTGTAGACAGCGGGCAAACCACTGTGTACTTTCTCTTTGGCATATTACTTGCCTTATCCCGCTAAACGGTTCATTTTAGCGTATTGTTGATTTCATGTGGATGGATAAATTACTATTTATCAATGCACATAGAAACAATATTAATACTACATCGTATACGTGTATCAAACACCTGAAACGAATGTCGAGGCTGACCCTTATCGTACTTTTCATCTGGCTCAGCAGCCATCTGTGTGCGCAGCCCAATAGCACCGACCCGGACGAGGCTAAGCGCTGGAAGCCGGGCTATATCGTGACGCTCAATGATGACACAGTGGTAGGTAAGGTAAAAGATATCCGCTTTCTGGATGTGTACTACGACTACCAGCGCAAGGTAGCCTTTGAGCATGATGGACAGGTCACGGAATACGTTCCTGTGGAGTTGAAGGGGTTTGCGCTGGAGACCGAGGAAGCCTCCAAACCGGTCAAGATCGTTTTGGAATCTGTGAGCGATCCGAGAGAGGGCGGCGGTCACATCTTCTCCCGGGTCTTCTGTACCGGCGCATGCAAGGTCTATGGCTATACAGTGACCCTGACGCGGGAGAGCGAGGTGATGATGAGCTCCGGCAAACCAATAGCACCATCGCTTTTGGCCACAGAGAAAAAGTACATACAGCTGGGTCATGGAGACTTCATCCCTTTAAAGTTCATTGGTTTTAAGAAAAGCATGCGCGAGCTCTTCACCATGTGCCCGGTGATACTGGCCCGGCTGGAGAATAAGCAATACACTTATGACAACTGGCAGGCAATGGTCCACGATTATAATTGTGGTATCTGTAAGTAGTCTTAGCGCATATGCGCATAGTTATCCCGCACATATTGATTGAGGTAGGTGGTGAGCCCGCGGCCTGACTGCGCGAGCTGCTTCATTTGTTCTACGTGCTTTCTACCCGGCCGGGTATGGTCATATACATACACCCTACCATCGTGAAACTGCAGAGCTATGTAATCTGCTCCCGCCTCATAGGCAGTGACCCCGCTATTGCCACCCAGGTTTTGATACCGTGTCATACTCTGCTTACAGCAAAGTTGCTGCCACTTGCTGAAAGGCTTCGCTCTGCTGTGCCGGAAAGGTTACCTTACTGTCTCAATGGAGTCAAAGTACATAGCCGTCAATGGTATCCGTCTGCACTATATGGAGGAGGGGAGTGGTGATCTGGTCATACTGCTGCATGGTTTCCCGGAGTTCTGGTATGGCTGGCGCAGGCAAATTCCTGTGCTGGGCAGGCACTATAGGGTCATAGTTCCCGATATGCGCGGCTACAATCTCAGTGATAAGCCAGAAGGTATCGGGCAGTACAAAATGGATGTACTGGTACAGGACATAGCTGAGCTGATACAAAAGCTGGGTAACGGCCACGCCATACTCGTGGGTCATGACTGGGGTGCTGCTGTAGCCTGGGCTGTGGCGGCTACACATCCCGATATGATCATAAAGCTGGGTATCATCAATGTGCCGCATCCACTGGAGATGCGCCGTGCACTACGCGGCTTCAACCTGCGGCAGTGGGCGAGGAGCTATTATATGTTTCTCTTCCAGTTGCCACGGCTGCCGGAGTGGTTCATGGCGCGTGATCTGGCCCGGACTTTCACCAATGTTTTCAAAAGCTTCAGCCCACGCGGGATAGTGCCCACAGATGAGGAAATACAAGAGTACGTCAAGGCATATAGCCATGCCGGTGCCCTGACCGGACCGATCAACTACTATCGTGCTGCGCTGCGCTATCCTGATGCGCTGGATGTCTCTACTGTGCTGCCTATGCCCGTACTGATGATCTGGGGCGAGCAGGACAAGGCCCTGGGGAAGGAACTCACCTACAATACCAAACAATACTGTGCTGATCTGGAAACTATCTATGATCCCACTAGTGGCCACTTCATCACCGCTGATAATCCTGAACTGGTGAATGCAGTTTTGTTCAGGTTCTTTGCAGCCAATGCCGAAAAGTAGTTTGAATAGACAGGCATTAGACCTACTTTCACACACATGAAGTATCTCAAGGGGATAGGAGTCTCTATCGTCGTCATCTGTGTCATTCTGGTAGCTGGTTTCTTCCTGTTTCGCGGCAGGCTGCTACAGGTAGCGCTGGGCAGGATAGAGGCACGTATGCTGGACAGGTACCATGCGTCGCTCACCGTATCCTCTGCAGCCTTCACCGGGCTGAGCCATGTGGTCGTACAGGGCATCACACTGATACCTGAGGGGCAGGATACACTGGCCCGCATAGAGGAAGCCGATGTAGATGTAGCCATACTACCCCTGCTGCGAGGGCGTGCTGACTTTGACGGGCTGCAGGTCAGGGGGGCAGATATTCGTATCTACCATACATCAGAGAGGGATAATATTTCTCCATTTCGCAGGGCGCAGACTCCTGCTGCCAGCGGCGATGAGGCTGTGGTTAGCTTCCGTGAGAGATGGATGGGACTGCAGTCCAGGCTGCTCAAGATATTGGGAACAAACCTGCTGGCCGATGATATCAGGATCACCTATCAGGATACCCTGCGCAGGGAGGAGGTGCTCATTCCGCATTTCTTTATGACTCAGCGTGACCTGACAGGCGTGCTGATAGATGAAGTGCATCATGATACCATGGTACTCGCCGGCCGCGTGATCAGGAAGAAGAAGGAGTATGAACTGGAGGTAAAACATATGAGCCGCGATACAGCTTATCTGCCGTTTCTAGATGCTGACAGGGGGCTGAGGTGCAGGTTTGGGTACCTGAAGGCCGATGTGAAATTTGATGAGAAAGGAGACGATGCTATCATCGCGGTCAATGCTGCTGCGCGAGACTTTCACCTGCACCACTGGCGCCTGGCCAATGATGACGTAGTGCTACCTGATGCGTCATTCTCCGGGGCGCTGCGGATAGCAGATGATGCTATAGAGTTGGATTCGTCGTCTACCGTCAGGCTCACCCATGCACAGTGCGGCCTCTTTGCCCGATATGATCTCAAGCCTGATACGACTTTTACGCTGCACGTGCGTATGGCAGAAACTCCTGCAGATAGCTTCTTCCAGTCGCTGCCTCAGGGCATGTTTGGCACTTTGAGAGGCATATCCTGCACAGGCTCGCTGAGATATGACCTCGACTTCCTGATACATACCAATAACCCTGACTCGCTGCTCTTCAACTCTGCACTGACGAAGAAGGATCTTCAGATCATTCACTACGGCGAGGAAAACTATGCGCGTATCAATGGCGACTTTATCTATGATGCCTATGATAAAGACCGGCTGGTGCGGCGTATCACCATCGGGCCGGAGAATCCTTTCTTCACCCGGCTGGACCAGATGTCACCCTACCTGCCGCAGGCGGTGCTGCAGGCCGAGGACCCTTTCTTCATGCATCACCGCGGCTTCCTGCAAGAGTCATTTCGTGAGTCCATAGCTAAGAATTACAAGGAACATCGCTTTGCCCGGGGAGGCAGTACGATCAGCATGCAGCTGGTCAAGAATGTATTCCTGAGCAGGGACAAGACCATCTCACGAAAGGCCGAAGAGGCGCTCATAGTCTACCTGATAGAGAACCTCGGCCTGGTGCCCAAAGAGCGCATGCTGGAGGTCTACCTCAATGCGATAGAGTGGGGTCCCAATGTCTATGGCATAGGCGAGGCAGCACACTTCTACTTCAATAAGCGCCCGGCACAGCTCACGCTGCAGGAGAGTCTCTTTCTGGCCAGCATCATCCCGAGGCCGAAATCCTTTGCCTGGCAGTTTGATAAACAGGGGCAGCTGCGCTTCTCTCTGAGCAATTATTTTAAGATCCTGACCGAGCGGATGGTTATACGGAATGTGCTCGCACCAGCAGATACCATAGGCCTCAAGGCAGAAGTGACACTATCGGGGCCGGCCAAGCGGCTGGTGATGCCTGCAGATAGCCTGGCTCAGGATACTATAGAAGATGACTAGGCCGACATTGATAAAGAATGTGTTACAAATGGTGAATCATAAACAGTGCTAAAGACTCAGCCGGCAGGTGATTAATGCTTAGGTTTGCAGCCTAATCCACCTGAAGTAATGTCTCAATCTTTCAATGCGGAGCAGGTGCTCGCAGATTTCAAAAACTGGAATCAACAACTAAAGAAGTACCAGATACCTAATACAAGAAAGGCAGTGGTACAGATACTCAACAGTTTCTCTTTTTATATTGCTCTCTGGATACTGCAGTTTTGGCTCTATGACCGCTCGTGGCTCTTTACGATCATGATAGCTGCGCTGAACGGGCTACTGCTGGGCCGTATCTTTATCATACAGCACGACTGTGGCCACAGGTCTTTTACCCGTAGTAAACTGGCTAATGATATTATCGGTACGGTATCCAGCGCCTTTACAGTCATACCTTACAAGTATTGGGCAAAGTCGCACGACTTTCACCATGCGCACAACGGGCAGCTGGAGGTGAGTGATATAGGCGATGTAGAGGTGCTTACTACGGAGCAATACAATGCGCTCAGTACATGGGGCAAGGTCCGCTATCGGGTCTATCGCAGCCCGTTTTATCTTTTCACCATTGGTGGTTTTTTCTACGTGGTATTGTACAATAGGTTCGCCTTTCTGCGCGAGGGTGGTTTTGCCAAGGTGAAGAAGAGCGTGACCATCAGCAATGTGGCCTTTGTAGTACTATACCTGGCGCTTGGTTATTTCCTCGGGTTCAAAAAGTTTCTGCTGGTGCAGTTTGCTAACCTCTTCTTCTTTGGCACTTATGCGCTGTGGTTCTTTTACATCCAGCATCAGTATGAGAATATCTACAAGAACAGCAAGGAGAACTGGAACTATGTGCTCTCAGCTATCAAGGGTAGTACCTACTATAAACTGCCATATGTAGGCCACTGGCTCACGGGCAATATCGGCTACCACCACATCCACCACCTGTGCCCTACTATCCCAAACTACCACCTGCGCTCCTGCCACAAGAATATGCCCATGTTTGAGAAGCACGTGAATGCACTGAGCTTCTGGCAGAGCCTCAAGACTGTGAATGCCAATCTCTGGGATGCGCAGGAGATGCGTATGATCTCCTTTACAGAGAACAGGCGCCGCCGGGACGGACGCTAGAGCGTATAACCGGGTAACGGGTCTTTTGGCATAGAAAGTGTTGCGCTATATGCTATGCCCAACCTGCTGACTCAGATCGCCTGGCTTTTTATCCTTGCCATACCTATAGCCTGCATAGCGTGGACGGTGACGCATGAAGAGATCTTTCGTGAGCCCAGGGAGTACTGTATAGACCGATCCCAAAACTGCAAAACCATCTGGGCCCGCAAATTTTTCTACCTCTTTACTTGTGAGTATTGCTTTAGCCACTATGTCACCATTGCGGCGGTGGCCGTCACGGGCTATCGGCTACTGATAGACGACTGGCGGGGGTATTTCATAGCCGGCTTTGCACTCGTATGGATAGCCAATCTGTACATGAGCCTGCACGCGCTGATACGCACCAGTCTGAAGGCTGAAGGTCTCGAAGCGAAGCTGGAGGAGAAAAAGCTGGAGCAAGAGACTGTGAAGAATTAACTGGCACTTAGCAGCGGCCAGGCGGCTTTGACCAGTACGGTGATACCTACAGCCAGGATCAGTAGTAGTACGATGCGGCGGAAGCTCTCCTGGTCGATCTTTTGCAGCAGTACCTTGCCGATATATGACCCTACTAGTGACACACCGACCAGTGCCAATATAAGCTGATAGCCCGCCTGGCTCACATAGCCGCTCTGGGTATAGATCACCGCCCGGCTCACATCTACGCCCAGATCTATAGCCGCCGATGTTCCCACAAACAGGTTCTTCTCCAGATCATATGCCGCCATGCAGAGGCCTCGTACTGCTCCCCCCGTACCGACAAAACCTGCCAGAAAGCCTGCCAGACCACCCCCTATCGTACTGGTAGCCACAGAGGGCTGCAGCCGAAAGCCTGGCCGGGCCAGTAGGATAGTACTGAAGACGATGAGAAAAACGCCCAGCACCAACTGGTCAAAGCGAAACGAGATCACAGTAGTGAGCCAGGCCCCCAGGATGACAAAGATCACACTCGGTATGCCAAAGGCCAGTGTGACCCGCCAGTCAATGGTGCGGCGGAAGAGGAAGAGCTTGCTGATATTGCTGAAAACGTGGAAGATAGCTGTGATACCTAGCACTGTCTTCATGTCAAAGAAGAATCCTGCCAAAGGGACAAAGAACATAGATGATCCGAAGCCCCCGATAGTGCCTATGACCTCGGCTATCAGTGCAAGAAGTGTGAAGAGGATGATATTCATGTGGATAGGCTAAGGTCGTGAATATAATGCAGATGGTCTATGATGTGGCTCAGGTCAAGTTTTCCGACTATAGGAGTAGGAGGCGAGAGGGAAGGGTCGGAGGTCGGAAAGCCACCACCGGGCGGGTCAGGAGAGTTGTTTTTCGACTGGAGAGAGGGGGAGGGCCGGAATACAGCAGCCCAAGTTTTCCGACTGAAGGAGGATTACTTATTTATTGATAATCAATTATTTGTATTTTTATACTGAACATAAAAAATCCCGTCCTTCAGGGGAACGGGATCTTAGAATATGCTTGATGCAGGGTTGGCTTATGCCTCTGCTACTGGTACTACGTGTACGAAGCGGCGGTCATTTGCGCCCTTGCTGAACTTGACCACGCCGTCTACTACTGCGAAGATCGTGTGATCTTTGCCTAGCATCACACCGTGGCCCGGGTGGTATGCTGTACCACGCTGACGTACGATGATATTGCCACTGTAGGCCTCCTGGCCACCGTAGATCTTGATGCCGAGGCGCTTGCTATGGGATTCGCGGCCGTTCTTTACTTTACCTTCACCTTTTTTATGTGCCATGACTTGGTTTCTCCTTTGTCTTTAGTGTTATAATTTAAGCTACGCTATCTACGCTGATCTGGGTCAGAGCCTGACGGTGTCCGTTCAGCTTCTTGTAGCCCTTGCGCCTTTTCTTCTTGAAAATGACCACTTTGTCACCTTTCAGGTGCTTGAGGATAGTGGCCGATACAGCTGCACCAGCTACGGTAGGGACACCTACGTTTACTGCGCTGCCATTGTCAGTGAGGAGGACCTTGTTGAAGGTCACTTTGTCTCCCTCGTTGCCTTCGAGCCTGTGGACGTAGAGCTTCTTGCCTGCTTCGGCCTTAAACTGCTGTCCTGCTATTTCTACGATTGCGTACATTACTTTACTATTTTGGGACTGCAAATGTAGTCTTTTGCC
>JAFDYN010000018.1 GCA_018267385.1 Bacteroidota bacterium
TAACATAGAAATCTATGTGGTTCAGAATGTATCTCCTTTCGCGTTTCCGCGCTTTTGCGGTCAACCTGTATTCCGCATTAATTCTGAATCATTCACAGCATTCCGGAAATTCTGCTTCAGAAATGCTTCCGCTGCATTGGCCCTCTCCTTTGGAGAGGGTTGGGAGAGGTGTGCCTTTACGCCAGCAGCTCCCCCATGATCTTATTCACCAGCTTAGGATCAGCCTTACCCTGTGAACCCTTGATCACCTCACCCACAAAGAGTCCCATCAACCCCTTCTGTCCCGCCTTATACGCAGCCACCTTCTCCGGGTACTTCGCCAGCACAGCCACCGCCAGGTCCTTGATCATACCCTCATCACTGCTCTGGAGCAGGTTCAGGCGCTCCAGCACCGCCAGCGGAGTCTCTGTAGGGTTAGCCACCAGCTCCGGCAGCACCCGCTGCGACGCCACGGCAAAGTTTGTCTTGCCCGCATCTATCAGCGCTATCAGGTCCGCTATCGTCTGTGGCCGCACAGGCAGCTCCGCTATCTCCAGCGCATTCTCATTCAGGTAAGACTTGATCGGGCCCAGCAACCAGTTAGACGCCGCCTTGTAGTTCTTCGTCAGCGCCAGCAGGTCATTGAGGTAGAAGGCTGTATCCTTATCATCCGTGATCACGCGCGCATCATACTCCGGCAGGCCGTAGGTAGTGGTATACTCCGCTATCAGGTCGCGGCTCAGCTTTGGCATCGCCGCGCGCACCGCCTCTACATACTCATCGGTCACGATCACCGGCGGCAGGTCCGGCTCGGGAAAGTACCTGTAGTCATGCGCCATCTCCTTGCTACGCTGCGAGAGGGTGATCCCCTTCAGCGCATCATAGCCGCGCGTCTCCTGCGTCAGCCGCTCGCCGCGCTCCATCAGCTCCACCTGGCGCTCAAATTCATATTCTATCGCCTTCTTCACATTGCGCATCGAGTTCATGTTCTTCACCTCCACGCGCGCGTTCAGTTTTGTATCACCCTTCAGGCGGATCGAGATATTCGCATCGCAGCGCATAGATCCCTCCTCCATATTGCCATCGCAGATATCCAGGTAGCGTACCAGCTTCCGCACCTCTGTCAGGTACTGGTAGGCCTCGTCACCGCTGCGCAGGTCCGGGCGGCTCACTATCTCTATCAGCGGCACACCGGCGCGGTTCAGGTCCACGAGGGTAAAGTACGGGTCCAGGTCATGCGTACTCTTGCCCGCGTCCTCCTCCATGTGGATACGCTCCAGGCCCACGCGTTTCTTCTCGCCCGCCACTTCAAACTCTATGAAGCCACCCTCACAGATCGGCGTCTTGTCCTGCGTGATCTGGTAGCCCTTCGGCAGGTCCGCGTAGAAGTAGTTCTTCCTTGCAAACTGGTTCTCCCGCCTGATCGTGCAGCCCGTAGCCAGGCCTATCTTCACGGCATATTCTATCGCCTTGCGGTTCACCCGCGGCAAGGTGCCCGGATGCCCCAGCGAGATCGGGCTCACCTGCGTATTGGGTGCCGCGCCAAAGGCCGCCGAGTCCCCGCAGTACATCTTACTCAGGGTACTGAGCTGCGCATGCACCTCCAGCCCCACTATCACCTCATATTTATCTGAAACAGCTGACATAATGGTCTATAGACTAAGCCGTCAAAGTAAAGCAATTTCCAGCGGCTGCCAAACCGCTATATGTACCACCCACGCCGTCATCCTGATGCGAGGCCTCCGGGCGAAGGATCCCCGAATACGCTATGGTAGGTGAAAGACTCCCTACTACTCGTCTGCGTTTGTAACGCAGATGTGGTGTTATCGAATTTTATCACCTTTCCTTTTTTTCTTTTCAAAGGAGTGTCTTACATCTATCGCCTCGGTATAGATTGTCTTGTTATTAACTACTTGGATGTTTTTAAATTCTTTGCCAAAATCCCTAATACGAGCATCAAAGACAATCAAGAAACCTAAATGCGTCTCGTTGTTTCCCAAATAATGAATTAATTGATCTTCTCCCGATAAAGCATAAGTCGATGAATAACCTTCTCCGCACATCTTTAATTCGATAACCACTTTGAGTCCACCTCTTAGTAAAGCATAAAGATCAATAACGCCTGCACCTGAAACATGTTCTTGTATTATCTCAATTGCATCGCTACCATATTTTGTCTTTAACGCTGTAATCAAAAAATGTTTTGCTAGTGATTCAGGGGAAGTTGTCCATTTATGTTTGCCAGCAATATTTTCCCAAAAATGCATTCTTGAGCTAGATGAAATACTTTTACTGAAATCTTTCAAAGTACCTAAAAGTGATTCTATTGAAATCGGATCAATCTGCAAAGGAGATTGCTTAGCAGGATATTCGATTTTTAAATCAGCAGAATGCATAAGGCATTTATCTATATATTCTCTGATGTTGACACCATTAACCTTGTCAAGCACTTTAATAAATAGATTGACTGCTTTATTGTAGTTTCCAAGTTCAAAATGTGATCTTGCGATACCGTATACAAGATTAGGAGTTTCACCAAGCAGCTCAGCTCTTTTCTCCAAAAAAATAACAGCTTTATGCCATTCTTTCAAATTCCAAAGTGTTGCTGCATAATTTTGAGCAGAAAGCCAATGAAAAGGGTTAAAGTTTAAGCTATACTCATAGTTTTTTATTGCTTCCCCTAAATTGTTTTCTGATCGATATATTTCTGCTAATGTGAAATAGCATAACGATTTGTCGATACTGGTTATTTCTTTTTTTTGGAAAAGTGACATTGCCTTATCTATCCATTGAATTTTTTCTTCTAGTAGATATTTTTTATTAGTAGCATTATATAAATACGCTCCAAGAATGAAATGTACATCGTTGACATGCTCAATTTTGTTCATCAAATTCTCTGCTATCGCTTCCCCTTTCTGCATCCGTTCTGCTACTTTGAGTTGCAAATCAAAATATGGAGAGCCAATTTTTTCCTTTATCTTGATTAGTCTGGCTTCGCATTCTTGATATTTCTCATGGTTTTTTAAAGTCTTTGCAAGGATAGAAGCGAACAAATAGCTAGAGTATTTTTCATGTTCATTACCTATTAATGGTTCTCGATAAGAACATGCTGTGTTAATAGCAGACATGGCTTCATTAAAATGATGCAACGAGTGTAGATAAATTGCTTTTTTATGATAAAGGCTTGCCGCAAGCTCTTGATTCAGCGTCTCACTTAAATTACAGAGACTTATGGCTTTGTCTATATATTCCAGTGCAACCTTTGGAGATTTACTTTCCATCAAAGTTGATATATGAGCTAAATCAATGATGGCATTATGGGGATTCCCTGCCTCTAAGAATTTGTCTGAGGATAACTTATGATAGTATATTTTTTCTTCATCGTCAAAGGATATTAGCGCTAATCCCCTATGCGCATAAGCTATATCTAGGGCAGACGTGTTGTTATTACTAATTACTGAAATGTATGTGCTTCGCGCAGTGTTATAGTTTTGGTTTTTAGCAGCTGCGTTTGCTTTTGAAAGAATGATACTTTGCCTTTCATTCGGCGGTAGTTTGAGAGTTGCATCTGAAAGAAGTTCTTCAATTACTTTTTCACATTTTTCGAAACCTCCTTCAATAGTGGCTTGAGCTAAAATTATAAGTCTGTATTTTTTTCGATCTCCGCCTTTTAGAACAGATCGATCTAATGATAACAACACATCTAAAATTCTTTCTTTGTTTAGTCGCAATGTCGCTTGATTCAGTTTAAATAGGTTATATGCTTCTACGTGATTGCCAACTTCAATATTTTTTTTGAAGTCATGGATCCAGTTAGTCATTTTCTCAAAAGCTGCAGCGATAGCCTTGCCTATATTGAAATTAATGTCGTCAATGGTTTCATTTCTTTCACCCTCCTTTAGTGCTCCGACCATCTGCTTGGTGTGCATATCAAAAGCAAATTGGACTCCGTTATTCTTTTTTGCCATATAGGTATATAGTTTATATCCTTTGGAATTTAGCAAACAATATAAAAGTCACCAACTGGCGCGGAACTTAATTCACCACTAGCCCAGCTCTCCATAGACCAATAAAAATGCCGTTTGTAGTCCGAAGGCAGGCCTGCGGCTGGCGACTACGAACCTTCCCGCACAAAGCTGTCCGTAGATGAAGGCAGGCGAGCGGCAGGCTTTTACAGACCTGCCAGCTACGCACTCAGCGCAAACACCTACATTTGCGAGATCGCTTTATGAATACCCCAAGACTAAAGCACCCCCCTGCCATCGCATCGATTTGCGGGAAATTTATATTTTAGATGCTATTAAATAACCTGTAGTAAAACTAACCATGAGAAAACTCACCTACGCCCTCGCACTGCTATCTATCGTATTCATTACTTCTTGCAAAAAGAACAATAGCAGCAATCCCGGCGGCAGCTGGACATTTAAGTCTGTCAGCCACACTGTAGTGACCTGTAGCTACCAAGATGGCTACGGCGTAAATCTGACGGCCATCGATCAGGCCACTGCCGGAGCCCCTTATGACTTGCTTAGGTTTACTTTCTTTACTACCGGCCTGCCCACAGCAGACGGATACTATACTGTTGGGAGCATCTTCTCAAACGATCCCTCTGAGGTGGCTGTGGAGATTTATGACAATGGCACCGGAGTCGGTGGCTGGTCATCTACTGGCCGCAGTGCCAATGGAGACAAAGAAAGGGTCACGGTAAAGGTCAGCGGTGCCTGCTATCCGTAGCTAAAAAACAAAAAAATGCTGTTCGTAGTCCGAAGGAAGGCCAGCAGGTCGGCGACTACGAACCTTCCCGCATACTGCCCTCGCGCAGACCATATGGGTAGCCTGTAGCCATCCGGGTCACGCTCCAGATTCTTCGCTCCGCTCTGAATGACGACAAGTGGTACAGAGTTTTGCATTTTCGCGTTTTTACGAGCCATACTGTATTTAGGATATTCAGGCTGTTCTTAGAGCACTCAGCGCCCTTCATGTAGAAACACCTTTTGCGTTTCCGCGCTTTTGCGGTTATACCCGGCAGCTTTAAAACTCCGCCCGCACGAAATACCCCTCCTCAAACAACACCGCCGGCAGGTAGGATGGCGGCTTGCCATCAAAGAACGCGATAGGCGGTATCAGCGCCTTGTCAGGGTGCAGCTTATTGTAGCGCGTCAGCTTCTCAAAGGTCACAGACTGCGCCTTGGTAGGCTTCTGCACAGGCTTTTCGGGGAGCGCCGTAGCCTTCTCCGGTGCCACCTCCGGTGCACCCGCTGTAGCCACAGGCTGCTCCACCACCACTGCCTCCGGCGCAGGGTCCGGCAGCGCATCCCAGCCCGCCAGCTCTATCATATCCGGCTGCGGCGGCGTGACAGTTGCTTCCCTATTCCACCCATAGTGATGCTTCAGCATAAACGTGGCAAAATGCACCGGCATCTTACCCGTGATCGCCTTATCCACTATCCGCGCCTCAAAGCGCTGCTGTATTACCTTCATGAGCGAGGTCACGGCATAGTTGCCCCGCCACTTCTTGCGCCAATACGCCCATACATCATCATACACCTGCGCCAGCGAGAGCGCATGCCCCAGGTACTGGCAGTCCGGGCTGTATGAGTATTGTTCAATCGTTTTGAGCGTGTCCAGTGTCCGCTCCAGCGTCCACTTCACCGCATTCTGGTTTCCATCAGGAGCCATAGGTTGTTGTTTTAAGTTTTAGGTAATAAGTTTTAAGTAATAGGGAATAAGGAATAGAGAAAAGAGAATAGAGAAAAGAGAATAGAGAAAAGAGAATAGAGTAACCATTAAACATCATGCACAGCCATTGCAAAAAATCCCAATTTGTTGAAATTCCCCCTTTAAAAAGGGGGATTAAGGGGGATTTGACACACGAGCTAAAAAATCTCCCCGCTATGACAAAAACGGAAACACTCTTCTGCATTTCCTTGATCCCTTTGCGTCTTTGCGAGAAATAGCAGAACCACATAAAGACGAATACAATAATAAGCAAAATACGCCAATAAAGCAATTTATACCCTCACTAAACCTATCCACAAAAATGAGGACAATTCCCCCTCCGAAAACTTGCAAAACTCAACCTCCACCGACCCACACAAACACAACAAAATACGTATGCAGCCGGCACACATACGACCCCTCCTCCAGTCGAAAAACAACTATGAAAACAACATCTCCAGCACCTCCGGAGACCGCAAACCCGTGAACCCATCCAGGTGCATATTATAGTAGCGCAGCAAGGTATGCATCAGCTCCTGGCGCTGTCCTCTGTGTAGCCGCAGGTCAGGCACCTCCAGCATACTAGTGGTAGACAGCACACTGATCCATCGGCTCATCTCACGCCCCAGCACCAGCCCGCTCACACTCTCACGCCCTGTATACCCACCCTCCTGCATATCAAAGAAAGGCGCCTCCTCCGTCCACACCCCATGCGGCGGAAAGCCCAGATACACCGCATAGTACACCAGAAACTGCAGGTGGTAGTCATGGTTCACAGGCTGCATCTCATCCAGATGCACGAAGCAGTCATACACAAAATGGAACATCTCCTCATTGGCATCATGCTCCTTTAGACTCTTACTCACCACCTCCAATATAAACAGGGCGATAGACGTCTTCACTGTATCAAAGGGCAGAGACCTGTACATATACGCCCTGCGGTACTCCTTGATGCGCTGCAGGTTCTTATTGTCTCTGTGGGTGATGTCGAGATCGAGTAGTGTGAGCGGCTGCATCATGGCCGCCTTGGCAGTAGAGCGGCTGCTGCGCACACCATTCACGATATAGCTCACCAGCCCCAGGCGCTCTGTATACATCCGCACTATGACAGATGTCTCAGAGTACTTCAGTGTATGGAGTACTATCCCTTTGGTCTTGATGTCCATGCTCGTACCGGCACATTATTACCGTGCAAATAGGGCAGCCTTTGCTATATTCATCCCGCTGCGCCATGCAGTAAAAATGCAAAGACTTCTTCAAATACGCCCTATCATATGGATGACTCTGGTACTGGTCATAGCGTACTGGCAGGTAGCCTTGTGCCGCTATGCGCTGCAGTGGGACGCCGTCAATCAGATCTTCGTCTGGCACAGGTATATGGCTGAGTGCTTTCATGCTCACCTGATACCACTATGGGCACCTTATGCCCGACTGGGATATCCTATGTATGCCGACCCACAGAGCGGCCTGTTTTATCCTGTGGTCTGGCTGCTGACGCTGGGCGGACGTTATACTCTGGCCAGTAATGATCTGGAGCTTTTCATCCATATAGTGATCGCAGCATGGGGCATGAAGTTTCTGCTGGAGATACTGTCAGTGCGGCGAGGCACGGCTGCAGTGTTTGGACTGATCTATGCCATGTCTGGCCCTGTGACAGGGCATGCCACACATACCACGCTGGTCGTCAGTATGGGCTGGGTGCCTTGGGTACTAGGTGCCTATATACAATGGTTGCGATCACAGCGTATGTACCACTTGCTGCTGGCTGTACTATGTGTATATATGGAGGTGGCGGGGGGATACATGGGCATCACTATCATACTCATGTATGTGATGGCGGCCATACTGATCTATCACATGGTCAGCTCGCGCTGGGCACACAGCACCCTCCGCAAGGTCGTATCCGGCCATCTGATGTTTGGATGCCTGACTATCCTGGTATCTGCCGGATTACTTTACGCCCTGGTGCAGGGACAGCCATATATGGATAGGAGCGAAGGTCTGAGCCGTGCAGGAGCCAGTAGTGTACCGTTCACTCCGGTCTCTCTTCTTAGTTTGCTCTATCCGGGACTGATAGGAGACAAACACATCGCCTGGTCTACTGATACCACCATGCAGAATTTATATATTGGTATTGTCCCCTTGATACTAGGACTGCTACTATGTATAGTGCGGCCACGGCGGGGGACGCTATTCATTATGGTTGCCAGCATGGTCATGATATTGGCAGCTATGGGAGATCATACTCCTGTGCGTGGTTGGTTTTATGACTATCTGCCCCTGATGCGATTGTTTCGCCACGCTGGTATTTTCCGGGTGTTTACGTGTATAGGTCTGGTCATATTAGGTGCGCAGGGATATGATGCTCTACAGGATCATCATTTCCGAAAGATATTCAAAGTGGTTGCGATGTTTTTATCTATCGCCGTCATGTCCGTATGGCTGATAGCCATCTCTGGCAAAATATCACTCGGCCTTTTTGCTGCACCTGCTGTTTTATTGCCAGCGGTCATTCTCTCTCTGACGGCTTTTATAGTGTTCACTTTGCCGGAAGCATGGCTAAAGCCGCAAGTCCGGATGCGGCTGCTGGCGCTGATCGTTTTGTGTGATCTTGGCCTATCCGTGCAGATGGTCATGTATACCACGATTGCCTCCGGCCAAAAGGTAAAAGATGTGCAGCGCAGCATAGATCAATATCCTACCGGCTTTCCTATCCCGACTAATGATCCCATCACGGCGTACAATCAATGGAATGAGCCCTCCATCGCGCCACCTGTGTGGCAAAATGCCGGTTTCCTGCGCAAGCAGCTATCCTTTGAAGGATACAATGGATTCAATCTCAAAAACTACAATCTTTTAATTGAAAAGGCTGATTTCTTCCAGCTTTATGAGCATCAGCGGCTCGTATCAACTCAAAAGCCAGCTACTATCCGGATCAGTTCTTTTGACCCGGGCCATTTCGGGATAGATGTAGACAATAGCACAGTAGAAGTAGTCACTCTTGCCCAGATGTACTTTCCGGGCTGGAAGGCCTGTGTAGATAATACACCGGTAACTGTAACGGAAACCAAGGATCACTTTGTCTCTTGCACCGTGGGTACCGGGCATCACAGCGTAGACTTTTACTTCTTGCCCTGGCAGGCTAAAGCAGCTTTCATTTATACTATATCGGTCATGGTCTTACTACTGGCTGCGATAGGTATTTATCGTCCTAGGCTCAATTGATAAAGACGATCTTGCCGACATTATGTTCTTTGCCCAGATCGGTGGCCGCATAGACGAAATAAACACCTGTCTGTACCTTTTGGCCATTGTAGCCTTTGCCGTCCCAGATCATCTGACCGCCATTGGCGCGGCCCTGATAGACGAGGATACCACCTGCATCCATGATCTTGACGTAGGCATTATCTACGAGGCCCTTTATAGCTATCGGCCCTGTATAGTCAGGGCGCACAGGGTTGGGGTATACCAGAGGTTTGCCCTTAGTAGACTCTCCGAGTATGGCATCGCCCTGATAGCTGACTACGCCCTGATCTGTGCCGATAAAGATCTCACCGCTTTTTTCGCAGACGGTGATGCTCGTGATATTGTTAGACGGCAGGGGGCTATTGTCAGAGGTGAAGTGCAGTAATTGTTTTGTGCCATCTTCGCTGATCAGCCAGACGCCATTGGTACTCCCTACCCACTTGCGGTCTGCCCCGTCTACTGCCAGTGCCTGCACGATCTCAGTGGAAAAGAGATAACCGATAAAGCCTCCCTGATCCACTTTGATACGGGTAGCATCACAGCCATAGCCGGAGGTGACGCTGCCGGCACAGTAGAAGGTGCCTATACCGATGTCAGTACCTACCCAGAGATCTCCGTTCTTATCCTTCACGATGGTCCATATATTTGCATTGGGCAGGCCACCGCCACCAGTAGCTGTAGTCAGCGCGGCAAACTGATCATCAGATGGGTCCAATATTTTATTGCCGGGATTATAGGCTACCATATTGTTTCCCCGGCCACCAAACCATATCTGACCGTAGTCATCTGATACCATCTGCCTGGCAGTGACCACATCATTAGGCACGCTGAAATTAGCCCATTGCCCATCAGGAGTTTTGACCACGAGTGAGCGCGGCGAGCCGACATTATACATCCATAGGTTGCCGGATGGGTCGAGGCACAAAGCACTGATCTTGACCAGGCCAAACTGCGGCTGCAGGATTCCGTTTGAGTTGGTCGTATCGTATTTGGTCAGTTGGTTATTTTTCACGTCTACTTCCACCAGGCCGCCTTGCAGCGAGGCGTAGTATATCTTGCCATGAACGTCATCTACTACTACGTCTACCAGGTCATAGCATCCGCTCAGCTGACCGAAGGCGTTTATGTTATAGTTCTTCCATTTATTGTGGTCGTAAATCACCGGACCCGTACCGTCATAGTTATAGGTGATATAGGCAGGATCTGCACCGCCGGCTGCGAGGTACAGCGTATTGTCAGAAGATGTGGCCATGCGAAATACATTGGCCGTAGGTGGCCCGGCGGGTGCCAGGTGCTCAATGAAAGTGGTATCCTGATAGTGAATGAGTCCTCCCCACAGGTCTGCTATCCAGTTGTCACTGCCTGATTTCACTATCTGCGACGGCTTAGGACTATTGGCAAAATGAACCTCTTCTATAGTACCATCCGCTTTGATGCGAAGTGTCTTTTCATCCGTGCCTGACGTCCACAAAAAGGCATACAGATAGCCATCAGACGTGCTAAAGGAGTGATAGCTATAACTCGTATCGTAGCGCGCCTTGGTAAAGGTACTGCCACTCATGACATACAAAGAGTCCCGCATAACCACATAAAACCGGCCATTGAGCTGAGCGGTCAGAGAGGCTGCTCCGGCTGGTAGTCCATTAGCGGGGCCATAGACAGTCCAGTTATTAAAATCCTGAAGGTTGCTAGAGGAAAGAGGGGCCGACTTCAGGCCTTCCTCGGTAGCTGCGTAGATCGTGGTCCCGTCAGAAGAGATACTATAGATCTTAATATTTTGCCCTGTGTCACCTATGATATAGTTGTCTTTGATCTCTTTTTTGTCCAGGTCCAGTACAGAGATACCCAGATCTGTGGCCAGGTAGGCATATTCGCCTATGATAGCTACATCATTGATATTTTTAGAACTGCCGACATTCGCATTGCGTATATCGGGGATATTATAAAGGTCCGTACCATTGACCAGCAGATCTATATTGCTGTTGCTATAACTTATAACCAACGTATTTTTGGCACTATGAAATGCCAAATGGGTGGGGTTGGCATCACTCAGGCCTGTAGACTTTGTGAGGGGAGTAGTGCTGCCGTCAGTCTTCTCTACATAAAACAATGAATAAGGCGTGGCACAATAGATCCGGTCATCACTCTGTACTACTTGTATAGCGCTATTGTAGGGGGGGAAGCTCTCCCACGTGCCCAGGGGACGCTGCTGCGCCACAAGGACCGTACCTGCTACCAGTGACAAACAAAAACTCAAAAGGGTCTTCTTCATGTGTCTAAAGTATCTAAAAATCCCGTCTCTAACGGCGAATGCCGCCCGATAGTATATATCGCGTTATAATATTGGCTCACACGGCACTATGGTGATACTCCCGGCCCGCTGTACCCCGCAAGATAGCAGGTACAGGTACGGGATTTTTGCCTATTTTTGCCGCCCATAATAGGCGGTCAGCCCCGGTGGGCTGACTGTTTTATTCATATCACAGACCAGACATATTTATTTCAAAATGAAACCCAAAAACACTGACAGCCCCGGCTATCCTGAGTACTCCCAGCTCCACCTCCCGTCTATGGAAAAGGATATTCAGCTGTTTTGGGAGCATGAGAAGATATTTGAAAAGAGCGTGACCTCCCGCCCGGAAGACAAGCGGTTCATCTTCTACGAAGGCCCACCCTCTGCCAATGGCAAACCCGGCATCCACCATGTGATGGGCCGTACGATCAAGGATCTTTTCTGCCGCTTCAAAACCCTGCAGGGCTACCGCGTGGAGCGCAAGGCCGGCTGGGACACCCACGGCTTGCCCATAGAGCTGAACGTAGAGAAGGAGCTCGGCATCACCAAGAAGGACATCGGTACCAAGATATCAGTGGCAGAATACAATAAGCACTGCCGCGCAGATGTGCTGAAGTACACTGACATCTGGCAGGACCTCACCGCCAAGATGGGCTACTGGGTGGATATGGAGCATCCATATGTGACCTGTGATGATACCTACATCGAGTCACTCTGGGCACTGCTCAAAATACTCTATGAGAAAGGCCTCTTATACAAGGGCTTTACCATACAGCCATACTCTCCTGCTGCTGGTACCGGACTCAGTGCTGCTGAGCTGAACCAGCCCGGCTGCTATCGCGATGTGAAAGATATCACAGCGATAGGCATGTGGAAGGTTGTAAAGGATGACAAGTCAGCCGCACTTTTTGACAGTGCAGAAGAAGATGTCCGCATTCTCGCATGGACCACTACGCCATGGACGCTCCCTTCTAACGTAGCTCTCGCAGTAGGCCCCGGTGTGAAATATGTCAAGGTCAAGACGGTCAATTTCTACAGCAAGCAAGAGGTGAGTGTGATACTCGCTGCCGATCTGGTAGAAAAGGTTTTTGCATGGAATAACCTCGAGATACGTGACCGCAAGGATGTAGGCACAGGCAATGACCTCGTAGGTATCAAGTACGAGCAGCTCTTCCCATTCTCACAACCTAAGGGAGATGCTTTCCGCGTGATAGCGGGAGACTTTGTGACCACGACAGATGGTACAGGTGTGGTACATATCTCGCCGGTGCATGGTGCTGATGATATGCGCGTGGCCAAGCAGAATGGCATCGTGACAGATTTCCTGCTCGTGAATGAACAGGGCCGCTTCACAGATGGAGTAGGTGAGTTCTCCGGTGAGTTTGTGAAAGAAGGCTACCTGTCAGAAGAAGAGAAGGCTATCGAAGCTCAGAAGCAGCGCCGCGATACTTATCTCAATGTGGACATACGCCTCGTAGATAAACTGAAAAAAGACAACAAGCTTTTCAAGTCCGAAAAATATGAGCACACCTATCCGCACTGCTGGCGTACTGACAAGCCGGTGATCTACTATCCGCTTGATAGCTGGTTTATCAAGACCACGGCTATCAAGGACCGCCTGATAGAACTGAACAAGACGATCAACTGGAAGCCTGCCTATACCGGCGAGGGGCGCTTCGGCCAGTGGCTGGAAAACCTCGTAGACTGGAACCTCTCGCGCTCCCGCTACTGGGGTACACCGCTGCCTATCTGGCGTACGCGTGATGGCAAGGAAGAGAAGTGCATAGGCTCAATAGAGGAGCTAAAAAAGGAAGTAGAAAAGGCGATAGCTGCTGGTATCAAATCTCCAGATGGCAAAGACCAAAATACAGACCTCACTGACCTGCACAAACCTCACGTAGATGAGATGGTGCTGGTGTCAGCGAGCGGCCAACCTATGTACCGTGAATCTGACCTGATAGATGTGTGGTTTGACTCGGGTGCTATGCCATATGCACAGTGGCACTGGCCATTCGGCCCCCTGACCCCCAAAGGGGGAACTGACCCCGAGACCGATGAAGCAAATGCAGCCATGAGATGGCAAACTGCTAATCCACATTCGTATAAAATACTGAAGGATCATGCTGCATCAAACAGAAATCAACCTACAGAAGCCGAGGAGATACTTTGGACGCAGCTTAGTGGTAAAAAACTTGGTGGCTACAAATTCAGAAGGCAACATATAATACAGGAATCTATAGTCGATTTTGTATGTATTGGTAAGAAGCTTGTAATAGAAGTAGATGGTGGCTATCACAATAAGCCCGATCAAATAGAATTCGACAAAGCCAGGACAGATCTTTTGAATAATCTTGGGTATAAAGTCATTCGCTTTACCAATCAGGAAGTGATTGGAGGAATAGATGGTGTTTTAAATGCTATTTCAGTAGAACTTGCCCAAAGGCCGACTTTACCTAAAGTGGGCGCATCTGAAGCCCCCTTTGGGGGTTTGGGGGCCAGTGGTTTCCCTGCTGACTTCATAGCAGAGGGTGTGGATCAAACGCGAGGATGGTTCTTTACGCTCCACGTACTCGGTGTCGCGCTCTTTGACTCAGTGGCATATAAAAACGTCGTATCAAACGGTCTGCTGCTGGACAAGAATGGCGTGAAGATGAGCAAGCGCCTCGGCAATATCGTAGAGCCGTTTGAGACCATAGAGAAATACAGCGCCGATGCTACCCGCTGGTACATGATACGCAATAGCGACCCGTGGGATAACCTCAAGTTTGACCTCAAGGGCATAGAAGAAGTAACACGTGCGCACTTCGGCACGCTGTATAATACTTATGGCTTCTTTGCACTGTATGCGAATATCGATGGATTTAAAGTAGACCGTGCCAGCCTCGTGCCGATGGCCGAGCGCACAGAGCTGGACCGCTGGATCATATCAAAGCTGCAATCACTCGTGAAAGAAGTGACCGGCTACTATGAGGACTACGAGCCTACGCGCGCCGCACGTGCGATAGAGGCATTCGTAGATGCGCACTTGTCAAACTGGTACGTGCGCCTATCACGCCGTCGCTTCTGGAAGGGTGACATGAGTCGTGACAAGCAGGCTGCCTATGAAACGCTGCACGAGTGCCTGTATGTAGTGGCGCAGCTCATGAGTCCTGTTTCGCCATTCTTCAGTGACTGGCTGTATGGGAACCTCAGCCCCCAAACCCCCAAAGGGGGCTTGAATGCAGAGGCATCGTCACTGTCTGTTAAAGCCCCTTTTGGGGGTTTGGGGGCCGTGGCCGAGTCCGTGCATCTCACTTTGCTGGCCAAGGCTGATGACTCTCTGGTAGACAAAGATCTCGAGGAGCGCATGGACCTCGCGCAGCGATTCACCTCACTGATACTATCGCTCCGCAAGAAGGTACTCATAAAGGTACGTCAACCGCTGAGCAAGGTACTGATACCGGTGCTCGACCTCAAGATGAAGGCGCAACTGGAGAAAGTAGAGAGCTATATCCTGAGCGAAGTGAACGTCAAGGAAATACAGTACGTGACTGACACAGCAGGTATCGTAAAGAAGAAGGCAAAGCCGAACTTCAAATCACTGGGCAAGAAGGCAGGCGCGAAGATGAAACTCGTGCAGGAGGCTATCGTAGCTTTCACACAAGATGATATCGCGAAGTTTGATAAAGATAAGGCCTATCAGCTCACGCTGGATGGCCAGACCTTTGACCTCACAGCAGAGGATATAGAGATCATCTCTGAAGATATACCGGGCTGGCTGGTAGCCAATGATGGTCCGCTGACCGTGGCACTGGATGTCAATATCACAGACGACCTGCGCAATGAAGGAGTAGCCCGCGAGTTTGTAAACAAGGTGCAAAACCTGAGAAAGGACAAGGACTTTCAGGTACTGGACCGCATCCGCGTATCTGTAGTAAAGGAGGCAACTCTGGAGGCAGCGTTGCACCAATATCACGACTATATAGCCAATGAAATACTGGCCAATAAGATCGAGCTGGTGGAAGCGCTGACTGATTTTGATGAAATAGAATTCAATGACTCTACGCTGAAGGTAAGCGTGCAACTCAACTAATAATGAATAAGACCACAAGAAACGCCATCATCATCGTTTTCCTTATCGTTTTCCTGGATCAGCTGATCAAACTGGTGATCAAGACACATATGATAGAAGGGGAGGAGATACTCGTAGCGGGCCGCTGGTTTCGTATCCACTTTATAGAAAACTCGGGTATGGCATTCAGTATGGAGCTGCCCTCTCAGTATGGCAAGCTGCTGCTGTCACTTTTCCGCCTCGTAGCTATCGGCTTTATCATCTATATGCTGCGCAGCCTGATCAAGGACAAATACCATCCGGGCCTGATATATAGCGGTGCCATGATATTGGCTGGTGCCATAGGCAATATGGTAGACAGTGCTTTTTATGGATTGATCTTTACAGATAGTGTTGGCCGTGTGGCAGAGCTGTTTCCCAAGGGTGGCGGCTATGCCGGCTTCCTGCGTGGCAATGTGGTGGATATGTTGTGGTTTCCCGTAGTACACGGCGTGTTCCCTGATTGGTTTCCGATCTGGAAGGGAGAGTTTTACGAGTTCTTCCGCCCGATATTCAACATAGCTGACGCGGCGATCACGATAGGCGTAGCGATCATCATTATTTTCCATCGCACGTTCTTCCAGCATCCTGTATCAGATGGCGCTGCAAGTGAAAGTGACCAGACTGCAGAGCCCATGCCTGATGTGACCGGGCCGGATGCAGAGGGTCATATCTCTGCTGTGACCGAGTGATCTGGAAGACCTCGGATCAGATACCCACAAAGCCTCTCACGAAATCTGCCATCTTGGCATTATTCGCCTGGTCAGCCATAAACTTATTGATGTCTACCACCTGATAGTCTTTGGGTACATCAAATAACCTGGTATCAGGTTCCATCTTGACCGGGGTCATGGCGAGTGAGCTGCTCTTTGATGTCTTTCGGTTGGTCACTTTGCCCTTGAGTATGGCGTTATTGCCATCTTCAGCAGAGTCCCAGAAGCCCGCCAGCCTCAGTACCGGTATGAGGCGCTGCATATTGATCTTCAGGTCGGCGGTTTTGATCTCATAGGATAAACTGTCAGCGATAGCTTTTTTGATAGCTGCAGTCTGCTCGCCTATTTTTTCTGTAACTCCCGTAGTGTGGTAGGCCTGGCTGTAGTGCACTTTGTAGCCCGGCAGGTAGTTGTTCTTTTCATAGAGTGGCAGCACCTTGTCTATATCAAAGATCACAGCGGTCTTACTACCCTGGTCATTGAGGCAGGTGAGGCTATGATTAGTGATATCGAGTATATAAGCGCTGTATTTAGCCCCTCCGGATACTTTTCGGATGTAGTACTTATTGCCTTTGATAAATACCTCGGTATTATTCTGACGGCCGTTTTCATCTTTGTATTCTGTACGCAGCGCACCGGAAAAATCCTGTGCAAACGCGACAGACAGCGCAAGTATGAGCGGGAGCAATGCAAAGAGCTTCTTCATATGAATGGTAAATATTTGGCGAAGATAAGGAAAGCGATGAGTGCGGCAGCTACAGCGGTGACGAGCACTGCTCCTGCGGCTATATCTTTTATTTTGCCGGCCAGGTGGTGATGGCCTGGTGAGATAAAGTTGACCAGGTCTTCTATGGCAGAGTTGAAAAGCTCTGCGCAAAGCACCATGCCAAAGCACAAAATGATCCAGCACCACTCCTGCACAGAGATGTGCCAGTACCAGCCCGCTATGCACACGCAGATGATAGCCAGCCAATGGATCTTGATATTGAGCTGCTCGCGCGTGGCTATTACGATGCCCTTCCAGGCATAGCCGAAGCTTTTGATCAGTTTGATAGCGCTCTGAGGGATCATTTCAATAGTTTGAGTATGATATTCTCCAGGATGTCATTTTCATAGTTAGCATTCTTAAATCCACTATAGAGCTTGACCTTGCTCAGGGCGCGGTCCAGCCGAAAATCGCGCTGCTCGCGGTAGAGTGCTATACCTTTTTTCTCCAGCTCCCGTGCCAGATAGATCTGCTCGGTCTGGCCGGGTGTAGGCACAAATATCGCGCTTTTGCTCAGGCGGGCCAGATCCATGATAGTGCTATAGCCGGAGCGGGATATGACCAGCCCGGTCTGCTGCAGGGCCAGATTGAGCTGCTCAGCATCCAGATAGTCGGCCTCGTTGAGGCGGCCCCGGGTTTTGATCTCATTGGTGCCGTCAGGTTTACCTCTGACCAGCAGCGAGGTACCTGGGTACTCAGCGAGCTGTGAGCGTATGAGGTCTTCAAACTTTGTGCGCTGTGGCTCAGGGCCGGATATCAGTGCCATGATATCGTACTGCTGCTTTACTCCGGCTAGCTGATGCATACGGGAGAGCTGACCGATATAGCGGCGGTCTACGGTGCCGGAAGCAGAGAGCGCTCCCGTCAGGTTTCGGGCATCCTTGTAGTCGGGCACCCAGACACGGTAAAAATGCCTGAGCTGCCTGCGGTTGTAGTAGTTGACAAACGTGCCTAGAAAGTCCAGCATATCCGGCATCTGTATGGTGAGCTGGTGGGTGATGAGTATGCTACGCACCCTGCGGGAGTAGCACCCGTACCGGTTGTCACTGATCACTATGTCTATGCGCTTCTCACGCACCAGCCGCTCCGTGATCACATGCTCCTGGCGGATAGCCTTGGAAAACTTTGGGATCTGCGAAAGCATCTTGGGCATCATGCCGCTATCGCCACGCTGATACACAGGGTCATACGCCGGCAAAACACAATATTCTATATCGGGAAACTCGCGCCGTAGCATGACCAGCGCATCGCCATCACTGGCCAGGTATACTGTCTGTCCGTAGCGGCGCAGCAGGTGGATGATGGGGATCATACGGCTGGCGTGGCCTATGCCCCAGTTTAGCACACTGATGAGAAACTTTTTATGCTTGATGTTTTCTTCCAACGGGATAATTAAATTTGCCGGAGCGCGTTTTCATATTGCGCCAGCTAAAGTAACTAAAAGCAACCTTTACTTCTTATGTCGGTACCCCGTTTTTATGTCCGCACTGTGATAGTCGCCGCTATAGCGATCCTGCTCACTGCCACCGCCACGTTGAGTACCGGCTGCGCAGCCAATAAGTGCGACTGCCCCAAGTTTGGCGGGCACAGACTGAAGCACTGATGACCGGTGGATAACTTGTCTATTGACAAAAGCGCCTGAGGCTGTTATCTTACGGTTGTTAGAACCCCTTACACTTAAGTTGCTAGACATGAGACCCTTATCCGACCTGCTCCGCGGGGAGTTTGGCTATATCGTAGACCTGACCGACAAAGACCTGATATCACAGTTGTTTGAAGCAGGGTGTTTCCCGGGAGACCTGATCCGGGTGATAGACAATGATCCGGAGCGTAACTTTATGACCTTCCGCCTGCGCCGGCAGGTGTTTCACCTGGACCGCGCCAAGGCCAGCACGGTACTGACCAATCCTGTCAGCTACTACTTCTGCCTGAATTGATCCGGAATTTTTATCTCCACCGGAGGTATCTATCCTCTTAGTTTTTCGTATCCATAACCGTGTATACTGTGATTTTGACAGTTATGGGATAATTGCAATCTTGCGACGCTTACACGCAGTATTATGGCTATCAAGATATTTATCACCGGAGGGACGTTTGACAAGGAATATGACGAGATCCACGGCAAGCTTTATTTTAAAAATACGCACCTGCAGGAAATACTCGAGCTGGGCCGATGCGAGCTGGATGTGAATATGCGTACCCTGATGATGGTAGATAGCCTGGACATGACCGATCAGGACCGTGACCTGATAGTCAACACCTGCCGCCACTGTGAGGAACGAAATATAGTGATCACCCACGGTACGGATACTATGGCTGTCACTGCCCGTGCGCTGGGGCAGGCCATCACGGACAAGACAATAGTCCTCACCGGCGCTATCATCCCTTACAAGTTTGGTAGCTCGGACGGCCTATTCAATCTGGGTACGGCACTGGCCTTTGTCCAGTCTCTGCCTCCCGGTGTCTATGTGGCTATGAATGGTAAATGCTTCACATGGGATAATGTGAGGAAAAACAAAAGCAATGGAACTTTTGAGGAAGTCGGGCAATGACTTATATTTACGATTAGCCAGGGTTTATTTATATTTTTTAGGATATCTTAGCTAAAATCAATACATAATCAAGGATGAAGAAGGCATTTTGGATACTGGCCGGCGCTTTTTTGCTGATCGGCTGCTCGCATCAGACAGAGTATGTCAATGATCTGACCGGCAGGTGGTACATTTACAAAATAACCCGGGATAATGTGGACCAGACGCACCTGGTCGGTGATTCATTCCAAAACTATAGTATCACCTATACCGCTGACGGCAAATACCTGGAAATGAATCCTCAGGGAGCAGACTCCAACATCCGCACAGGGACCTGGGCATTTCAAAATAGCTACGGCCAGCTGGTCATGACTGATACCGGCAATGTGGCCACTACCTATACCATCTTTAATCTGACGGGTAACCACGTGGAGCTCCTGAAGGATAAGGAAGACCGCTACCTGAGGAAATTTCAATAACCGTTTAACCCGGGGCTACATAAATCAGAATGAAAAGAACGATAGGCATACTCTCTGTACTACTCTCCGTGGCCATCATGGGGTGCAATGAGAAAAAACTGATAAGTGATATTACAGGTGACTGGCATGTGACTAGATACGTAGTAGACGGCAGGGACCAGACACTGGCCTTTGACACCACTCATACGGTGTTTAAATGGAGTTTTAGTGCCGATGGCAAGTACCAAAAGACCTGGACGGACAACCGCATAGGAACTGTCTATACGGTGGATAGCATCCAGCACTATGATTCGACCAGTATGACTATGGTCTTTGATAGCACCATCACCACCTCCGCTATCGTTCCCTTCGTATACTACAACAGTGTAAGAGGCGTCTGGGTACTGATCAATGGCAATAAGTATCTGCAGACAAACGACTCTCTAAGCGCTGTACAATATGAGATAAAGGATCATTCTGCAAAAAGCCTGCATCTCTATAGCGGTACAGAGGACTGGTACCTGGCCCAATAAAAAAAAGATTTGCTATTATTAAAAAAATTACTATTTTAGTAGTACGTTTTCATAGGTTCAAAAGTGGTCGTCACCGAAAGGTACGGCCATTTTTTTTGTGTATCATTGTAGGGTATAATCTCTTGGGGGAATATCGCCTTGAATAAGTTTTACCAACACTACTACCAATATCAATACCTCGACGCTCGCGACCTGGTCCTGGCCCCGATTTTTATCATCCTGATCTATATAGTGGCCAATAGTTTTGTGAAGGGCAAGATCCGGAAAGACCTGCGTAAATACTTCATCCCGGCACTTTCACTCAAAATGTTTGGTGCGATAGCCTCGGCACTGGTGTATCAATACTACTATAAAGGTGGGGATACGATGGAGTTTTATACATCTGCCAGCTTTATTTACTCCCTGGTTGGTAGTAAGCCTGTAGACGCCATGCATCTGCTCAGCGCTATGCCGGTATGGCAGCACCCTGAAACTGCACAATATGATTTTCTACCTTTCATCTATGATCCTACTACATGGACCATGGTGAGGATAACGGCAATAGTCAATCTTTTTTCTTTTGACTCCTACCTAGTCATTTCTCTCTATTTCAGTATATTCTCACTTTACTGTAGCTGGAAGTTCTTTATACTATTAGCTGATCTCTATCCGGACCAGACACTCATAAGACGATTTGCTTATTGCTTGTTTTATATACCCTCAGTCTTTTTTTGGGGTAGTGGAGTGTTTAAGGATACCTTGACACTAGGTGGCCTTTTTCTGGTATCTTTTAATGTTTACGAAATATTCATCCGCCGCAATATCGGTCTTATTCAGATCGGTTGGCTGATCTTTGGATTATACATCATGTATAGCATCCGTCTGTTCTTTCTCGCCGTTCTACTTCCATGTATCGGTTTTTGGATTTTTGCAGAGTTTCGCGACAGGATCATCAAAAATGAGACACTTAAGACTTTGTCCTTTCCTCTTTTGCTCGCTCTGTCGAGTATGGTGATCATCTTAGGCTTGAGACGAGTGATGAGCACTGATGAGAACCTGAGTGCAGAAGCGTTGCAGCACAAGGCAGAAGGATTTCAAAGCTGGCACGGCTCTTTGGGCGGATCTGCATATGACCTGGGTATTACTGATTATAGTATAGGCAGCCTGGTAAAGGTTTTTCCTAAGGCAATCAATGTGACATTATTTCGCCCGTACCTCACAGAGGCACACTCGGGGTTTCAGCTCATCACTGCCCTGCAAAGCTTGTTTTTCTTATTGTATCTGTTATATACCATCGCTGTAGCGAGGCTGACAGCTATATCTGCTATCACCAAAGACCCCTTGATCCTTTTCTCTTTTACCTTCAGTCTTTTTTATTCATTTGTAGCGGGCTTTACCAGTTATAACTTTGGAGCACTGGATCGCTACAAGATACCGGCCCTGCCGTTTTTTATGGTGGCCCTGGTCCTGGTCAACTATTATGCAGAGCAAAAAAAGAAAGGCGTACAGCCGAAGGTCTCCTAGCTAAATAGGGCTATAAAGTTTGGTGTATTACTCATCACGGAGTATTGAGCTTCTATTTTCTGGCGGGCTGCTCTGCCTGCCCTGATGCGCTGGTCTGCGTCGGCCAGATAGGTCACGATAGCATGCTCCCAGTCAGCATCAGTAGCACAGATCATTCCATTGTCATGGGCGTCTACTATTTTCAAATTCACCCCTACCGGCGAAACGAGAGCAGGTATTCCCAGACTCATATATTGCAGTGCTTTAAATCCACACTTGCCACGAGCCCATGGATCATCTGTCAGTGGCATGAGTCCTATATTAAACTGCAGGAGATCAGCTATCTCTGTTTCTTTATTCCAATGCCTATAGCGCATGGAGCGCAGGTTTGTCTTGAGCTCCCTGTTTGATATGACCATGAAAATGAAATCGTACTGCTGCTCGAGCCGCATCAGGATGGGGATGATATGGTCCAGATACTGCGCTGTGGAGTGAGTACCCGTCCAGCCTATCACTATGCGGTCAGTATGCTGGTCTTTCACCTGATTATGCAGGTGCTCTGTGTCTATAGTCGTAGGGTTGACCACTACTCGGTCGTTATATCGGCGTGCATAGTCGGCCAGATAATCATTGCCACAGGATATACGCCACGACCAGCGGCAGATGGAGGCCACTTTGCCGTGCCATTTTAGCGCGGCTGCTATCTGGTTATGAGTGGAGGTATTGGATAGCCAGATGGCGTCATCAAAATCATAAATGATCTTTTTGCGCAGTATTTTGGAGATCAGCCACTCAAATATGGGAGGCCCGATAGGAGAAGCCTCACGGTGTATAAAAACGAAGTCATATCCAAGTACGCGAAGCAAGTCTAAACACCGCCGGCCAAATCCGCGGGCGATACCCATGATCTTTTTGAGCGTATGCCCAGGTTTATATAATATGTGCCAGGTATCGTGATCGAGAAAAGGGCTGGTATAAAAAGTAAATCCGCGAGCGCTCAGGGCTGCATAGTACTGCTCAAAACGAAAGCGCTGAGACGGCGCCTCCCCATGAGGATAGGGTACGATAAAGTATATTTTGAGCAGGTGGGTGGTATCTACCATGCACTACAGTTAGCCCTTATTGATATTGATGCGCTCCAGAAAGGCTTTGACACCAGAGTTGAATCGTTTCAGCTGGCCTGTGGCGCCTTCGGTATTGACATATATAGTATTGTGCTCAGCCGCGATCTGGTCTGCCGGCCTGTCTGCAGTATAGTAGTAAGTAGCTATAGATTTTCTATTGATTCCGGCAGGAGTATTGAGTGGCTTCGGATGCCCGTGAAAGGATACCTCACTGGTCTCAAATATGACGCATCTATTGAAAAGCGGAGCGATCTTTGCGATCTGATTCATTTGCCCGTTGCTCAGGTCCCACAGCTCGAGATGGCCTTCGTATTCGTCTTTCCAATCCTTATTCATATAGACCAATACATTCATGCGCCGGTGATATTTGGTAGTAGGATGGATATTATAGTCTACATGCACATTGAGAAAGGCTCCTGCGATAGACTGATGCAGTCCTCCACCGAAAAGTTCCTCATCTCCGAGTATGGCGGGTATGCCGGTCACCTGCTCCAGCCAACCAGTGAAATCCACGGAGTTCATTTCTCTGAAAACTGTATCCAGCACTGAGCCTGCTTCAAATTTAGTTTTAGCAAACTTATTTTTCTGATCTACATACGTAGTGCCGTCCCACTTGCCATCTGTGATGGCAGGATAGTTTTGATAAATGAGATCAGCTTTGGCAGGATAGAAAAAATTTTCAAACATCACGTAGCGGAAGGGCTTTGCCGGATCGTTGAAATCGGCTCTGATCCCATCCAGCCTGCTTTGCAGGCTTTCCATATCGATATACTCCATGAGTTTTATTTTATAGCTCAAATATATGCATCATACTGCAATTGCAGATTCTTTTGATCAGGCCAGCTTGTGATTTTTATTCTTCTTTTTTACCCACCGGATCAGGCGGGTAGATGGCTGCTCGATCAAATAGTAAAAAATAAAGCTGACCGGTACAGCCAGCACCACCCCCGCTGGATAAATATGACGGTAAAAAGTGGTCTTGCCGGTAATATGAGCTAATACACTGTATGTAAAGATCAATACAGGTATATGTATGAGGTAAAGAGAAAAACTAACCTCACCGAGTTTCTTGATCGTAGATATGAAAAGATTATGTGAAAAGTCGTAGCAAAAGAACAGGATGATGAGGAGGATGCAGATGATACCTGCCAGCACATTAGGCAGGTGATCTTTCATGCCGGCCGCCTTTAGTACTATCATCATACCGCTCAGAAGCAGAATCATACCCATCAGTGCCAGACGTAGCATCGGGCGGTATTGGATCCTCTCCTTTATATCCGGGAGATAATCATAAAGGAAGGCACCGGCCGCAAAATACAAGTTAAGATTGAATACAAAGTTTGAAATGTATCCATAGCGTGATGACCAACCCCGTATACTACCGATGACAAATAATGCCATAGCCGTAAAAAAATAAGCTCTCCGGTGTAAAATGACAATAGGTACTATTAGGTAAAACATACCTTCGTAGAGTAGGGACCAATAGGCATAGTTGCAGCCTATGTATTCTCCGTTTTTCAGGAATAATAGTGATCTGAAGAAATTGCTCCACGTCTGATTTTCGTAGGCCAGAGTGAGCCGGTCATTAAATTCTCTGGTGTGAAGATGGAGCAAGTCCGGATAGTATATATGCACAAAGGCCAGTACGGCTACCCCCAGTACTACAGAGCCCAGGTACGGCACATAAATCCTGATGATACGATTAATAAAAAAGTCGAACGGAGTTTGCCGGTTTTTCTCAAAGCTGTAAGCAATAAAAAACCCTGAAAGTACGAAAAACATGATAACCATCTGCAGACCTGCAGAGCTCAGCATGTCAAGGGCAAAGACCAGGTAAGTACCGATGTGCCATGTGGCGCGTGGATATGTCCGCAGGTATTCTGCGCCACCACACCAGAGCACATACTTGGCATGATATACTACTACATAGAAGGCGGCAAACCCTCTGATAGCGTGAAGGAGTTTTAATTTGTCCAGCTTAAGCATGTACGGGGCTTGGGTTTGTTAGGATAGCTTCATAGACCTCTCTGTATCGGGCTACACCCTCCTGTACAGAGAAAAACTCCTCTGCTCCCTCCTGTATGGCTTTCTTGTCGAATCTTGTACTGAGCAGTAAACGTGCCGCAGTCTCATAACCGGACTGGTCAAACTGATCTACTACCACGCCGGATCCATATTTTTTTACTATCCACTCTGTATCGCCCACCCCTGCATTGCACACTACCGGCACCCCCATAGACATCAGCTCGCCTTGCTTGACCGGAGAGGAGGCTTTCTTAGAATAAGCTGGTGTGATAAAAAATATAGAGGCATCTGCCAGGGCTATATGCGTGGGCACCTGGTCAAATGGTGAATTGACGACGCGCAGCAGGCTCCTGTCGATACCTCTGGCTGCGGCCTCACTAAATATATGGTCTTGCGCATCGTTGGTCACAAATAGGAGCTTTGCTGCTGGTTTGATACTATGCAAAACCCGGAAAAAATCCAGCATTTCGCCCAGCATATACCATGTGCCGAGTGATCCGAGGTATAGGAGGATATAATCATCCTGAGTCAAGTTTAGGCTATCGCGCAATTGGCCCCTTAGGGCTATATCTACCCGCGCTGTACTGAATGTATCCATATCCACACAGCAAGGGATGACCTCTATCGGTACCGGGCTGCGATCTATATGCTCCCAGCTGTGTATTTCCTTCTCAGCTTCATGTGTGAGGGTGATCACATAGTCTGCCTGCTCCAGAAATTTCTTTTCCCGTTTTTTAAAGAAGTTATAAATGGTGCGATAGATAGGGTTTTTCAAATTCCATAGACGACCGTCTATACGCTCATCTGCCCAGAAGCCCCGCATGTCAAATACATATCTGACACCAAATTTTTGCTGCAGTGCATGGGCTACAATGGAGGTGACGTAGGCGCCCCGGGCGTGCACTATATCAAAATGATGCTCTTGCTGAAGCTCAAAGGCCAGTTTGCGCATTTTTATTACATCATAGATAGTAGAGAGCACAGGGGGACGCTTGGTATACATCAGGGGTACCCATCGTATAGCGTTTGCAGCACATATCTGCTCTATCTGGCTTTTGAATTTTTGATAACGCTCCGGTTTTTCAAAGCTTATCAGCGTAAAACTATACCCCTGCTGGCTCAATCCTGCCAGGTAGGGTAGTACCTGGGAGCGTCCTAGCGGATCAGTCATTCCGTCATAAGAGATATATAGTACTTTTTTTGAGGCCATATTAAATTTTAGGTCGTGCTACTGGCTGCTCCATTTGTGTAGTAGCATCAGCGCCCATAGCCTGTTATAGAGATAGTCTTCACCAGCTTCAAATCTGCGCAGGTATGTCGCTACCTCGCTATAATCTACAAATTCAGCCTGCTCTACTACAGATCGGGAAAGGTATTTATCGAGTAAATACTTCAGGTCCTTGTGCAGCCAGCGTATCAGTGGAATGGAAAAGCCTTTCTTGGGCCTGGCAAAATACTGACGCGGCACGTAGTCATAGAGGACTTCTTTCAGGAGATGCTTGCTGATCCCGTTCTTTACTTTGAGTTGCTCATTGAGATTGAGCGCAAACTCTACGACTCTATAGTCCAGAAATGGTGTGCGAGCCTCCAGAGAAAATTGCATACTGGCTACATCTACCTTGACCAGGAGGTCATCTTTGAGGTAATATTTGATATCAAAGAGTGCCTGTTGCTCTTTGGCAGAAAGTGGCCTCGCTAATCCGGAATATTCCTCATTAAAGATCAGAGGGTAAATATATGCGGGCTGCATAAGGCGATGTAGTTCCCTCTCGGAAAACAGGTATTGCTCCTGGGAGAAGATATGGCTTTTGAGGTGGCGCTCATCATCGTAGTCAAAGATACCTGCCGCACGTTTATACCGGTTGCTCAGCAGGCTGAGCGCAGTGCGTATAGGCTGGCGCAAAGGCTTGACAAAGGGGGTATCCAAACGCTCCGCCCACGCGTGAGCACCATAACCCATAAAAAGCTCGTCACCGCCATCTCCGCTCAGTGTCATAGTGACATGCTGACGCGCCAGACGCGATACCAGCATAGTAGGTATGGCAGATGAATCAGCATAGGGCTCGTCATATGCCGTCAGTATACGGTCTACTAGCTCGAGAGATTCTTTTTCTGAAACGATAAACTCATAGTGCTCAGTGCCCAGATGCTCCGATACCCGGCGTGCATAGGCCGACTCGTCCATTTTATCGTCTTTCACGCCTATGGAGAAAGTCTTGATGGTCTCATCTGAGACATCCTGGGCGATAGCTGCTACTGTACTGGAATCTATGCCCCCGCTGAGAAAAACGCCGAAGGGTACGTCACTGATCATGCGGTAGCGCACAGCACTGCCGAGCAATTCTTTCAGACTACTTTTGGCAGTCTGAAAATCACTGAGCACGGTAGTAGCGATCTTTGACTCCGGCTGCCAATAACTCTTTATGTCCAGCTGCCCGTCACGTATCACGGCGTAGCTGCCCGAAGGCAGGCGTGATATACTCTGATAGATAGTATGCGGTCCCGGTATATAGCCGGCATACAGAAAATTATAGACGCTCTGTTTATCTATTTTTTTATGTTGGCTGATCTGACTGAGTCGCAGTAGCGCCTTTATTTCTGAGGCAAAGGCAAAATTGCCGTCGTGCCAGTAGTAGATCACGGGCTTGACCCCCAGTCGATCACGAAAAACATATAGTGTATGCTCCTGAGTGTCATAGATCGCAATGGCAAACATACCATTCAGCAGATGAACGAAATCAGTGCCCAGCCGGGCAAATGCCTCCAGAATGACCTCCGTGTCAGAGGTAGTATGTGTATGGATGCCGAGCTGATCAGCTATCTCCCTAAAGTTATATACCTCACCGTTGAAGCAGATCTGGTACCTGCCATCGTGTGAAGGCATGGGCTGATTGGCAGCGGTGCTCAGATCCAGGATACTGAGTCTGCGGTGCCCGAGGCCCAGGCCGTGCTCCCGGTCCAGATAGAATCCATCTGCATCCGGTCCCCGATGGGAGAGGCAGTCAGTCATGCTGCGCAGGTCAGCCTCAGACCAGAGTCTATGTGTAGAAAAAAAGCCAGCTATACCGCACATCCGCTTGTGATCTTTATGAATGAAAAGGATGGGGAGCCTGGTCTTGTGCCGCAAAAGGATGATAATCTCCCTGCAGGCCTATAGGCACCTGATGGCGTATGTCATGTACGATCTGTATGGATGGCAATGCCTCCATCAGGCCAAATCCGTTTCCACTCAGTATCTGCTCATAGCTGCGTGTGTGCAAGTCGGTAAATCCGTCGCTGAATTCTATCTCCTTGCCCTCGATATTCATAGAGCGATAGGTACGCTTGCCAGCGGCCCTGAGCGCTGCGGGGATCGTATCAGAGTTGATACTCAGAAACCACCTCACACGTGCCCGCTCAAACTCTAGATAGCCCGCGGCGCGGTCATGCGTATGGACATGCACAATATTCTTTTTCACGGGGCCAAATATCCACGATAGCATATCATAGAAGTGTACGCCGATATTTGTAGCGATACCTCCGGATTTAGATATGTCTCCCTTCCAGCTGGTGTAGTACCAGTGCCCGCGTGAGGTGATATAGGTCAGGTCAAATTCATATACTTTGTCCTTAGGGCTATTGGCCACTTCTTCGCGCAGGGCTATGATAGCGGGATGCAGGCGTAGCTGCAGGATATTAAAAACCTTCTTGCCGGTTTCATTTTCATATTCTTTCAGTCCTTCTATATTCCACGGATTGAGCACGAGTGGTTTTTCGCAGATCACGTCTGCTCCACTGCGCAGGCCAAATCGTATATGTGCATCGTGCAGATAGTTGGGCGTGCAGACGGATACATAGTCTACAGCATTTTTCTCCCGTCGTAGTTTATCTACATATCTGTCAAAGCGCTCAAACTCGACAAAAAAATCTGCCTCAGGAAAAAAACTATCCATGATACCTACACTGTCAAATTTATCGAGTGCGGCTACGAGTACATTACCTGTATCCTTGATCGCTTTCAGGTGGCGGGAGGCGATATAGCCGGCGGCACCTATCAGCGCAAATCTCTTATTATCCATGTCTGATCCTGAGAAGATTGAACTATAAACTTAGTAAAATAAACGCAACCATTTTCTTATTATCCGGTAGCTACAGTGCCGTGGGCGAGCGTTTATCAGGTAGTCACTTCATCTATGACCGATGCAAGTGCCTCTGCCTGCCGCTCCCTGGAGTAGAATGAGACGCGCCCGGCGGCTGGAGTATAAGCAGTGACAGCCCTGCGTGTCATCCATCCGCTCCTTCATCACACCCCGATCATCTGGACACAATAGCAATGGCTTTCCACGGCCAGGTATTCAAATATTTTGCTGGAACGAGGCCCTTTCACCCCCTGGGGGGCTATCTGTAGATAAAGGTGGGCAGCGGACATGATGCGGATAAATTAGTCCTTGGGTATGCGGAGTCCTGCTGATCTGATTTGCCTATTTTCCTGAGTATCTGGTAAAGGTATGATCCGGCAAAAGTTGGCGCGAGGGAAAAACATACCACCAAGAGATCATTTTTCAATGATCCAATTTCTTCTTTTGCCATCCTATCCCATTGCCGGTATTCATCAGAAGGCATCGAGATTTTTGAAATACACGCGTTCATGATCTATCTCAGCGCCTTTGGCCAGAAAGTATTCTTTCAGCTCCGGAGTGTACGGCATTTTGGTGTCATGCTCTGAGTTGATGATAAAGAATGCTTCCGCTCCCGGATTGCAGAGATTTTGTTTTAGATCTTTCATAAAAAACTCCCATTCCTGCCATTTCCATAGGTGATCAGTGCGGTGACCGTTGAAATAGGTATGAAAGCCTGTCACTACATCAAACCTCACATCAAAGGCAGGGATGTGTTCCCGGGCTTGTATCGCATAGTCCATGCGGGGTATATCCAGCAGTTTGATGAGTGAATTGAATATCGGATTGAAATCTATGTCTATGCTACGCACCTCGTGTCCGTATTGTTTGCATAGAAACGGAAAGTACCCATTACCAGTGCCTATATCCAGGATGGTCTTGCGAGGATGCGGATGGTCCAGCCCCAGCAGGTGAGCCCGCCACACATTGTCCAGCATCCATGGTTTGATATTGAGATATTTGCTGTATCCGGGATACGGGTCATAGTCCTTGTACTGAGCGTTGATCTTTTCAAAACCTTCCTGAGGTATGGCCTTGAGCGCTTTCCTCAGATCATTTTTTACAGCTAGTACGGTCCTGAGTTTAAAGAAGAGATTATTGTCTACCGCGTCTCTGTATTTTTTGATACTTCCGTATTTGTTCATCCTTTACTATTAGGGGCTTGAGTGTATAAATCTAATAATTTGCTCACATAGGGTATGATATCATATTGCTGAGATGCATTGATGGCACCTTGTTTCATAGAGGCATACAATTCTGGAGCAGTGGCATCTAAGATGCGATCTGCTATGAGTATCGCATCTGGCCGTGGCACCAGATAGCCGGTCATCCCATCTTGTATGAGTTCGCGATTACCCCCTCCATCCACAGCCACTACCGGTAGACCTGCCGCCATGGCCTCTACTATCACGAGCCCAAATGGCTCATACAATGCGGTATGCAAGAAGAGTGTGCTCTCAGCGAGATGTGCTCCTATATCATCACTGACACCGCGTAGCGTCACATAGTCACCCAAATGTAGCTCATCTATACGTGCCTGAAGGACATCCCGCATCACCCCCTGCCCATAAATATCCAGATGAAAGGCTACACCACGGTTCCGAAGGACCTCGGCCACCTCGATCTGTAGTATCTGGTTTTTGCGCTCTATGAGGCTGCCGGCAGAGATGAGCCTGATCATTCCTGCCGGTACATACTCAGTGATATTTTTACTAAAGGCAGCTACATTTACGGCATTCGCCAGGTAGTGTACGTTTTCGCGCAGGTCCGGCAGGTTGTCTCTATAGAATTCATATGTGTTTGGTGAAATGGCTATGAACTGATTATCATAATGCCGGTACCTGGCCAGGATATAGTGATATACGCGCCAGTCTATGATGCCCTGCCTGCTCAAAGGCAGCAGGGGGGGGCGTTTCACTTCTTTTGTATTCCAGTGGCAGTGGGTAAACCACCGGGCTCCCGGGTACTCCAGACTATGGATGACAAGATCTGGCATGAAGAGATGCGTATGAATAATATCCGGCCGGTAGCTATCTACAAAGTCCTGGAGCCTGCTGACGTCATACGCTGTAGACCGCAGCACTGACAGCGTCACCGAGGCCGGGATCACCTTTACGAAATCTCTGATATCTGAAATATCATAGGCTATATGATCCTCCAGTAGTACGAGCATGGCCGTAATGCCTGGCCGGTTATTCAGCTCGCGTACGATGTCCGTAGCTATGCGCTCGGCACCTCCTTTGCGAAGGTCAGTGATGATGTGGAGTATCTTCATTAGTCGCCTTGTATAGCCTCAGGTGGCTATCTCTTACGTGATTCTATTGCGGTCAGTATTTTTTCATAATAGTCTACATGGTCCATGCGTACGGCTGGTACGCCCATAGCCTCGCTCTCATATGCCACCAGGCCCCAGGACTCAGAGTAGGACATGTATAGGTTTACGGTCATGGCACCCAGTATGCTGAGAAATTTTTCTTTCGGCAGATGAGTACCGTGCCCTACTATCCTCTCATTCATATCCAGGTAGTCAAACATTTTATCATCCAAAACGTGAACGATGGTATTGGGTATCATCAGGGCGTAGATCACCTGGTTGTGCAGGTTTTTATTGAAGGTATCACCGCCAAATACGCCTATGTGTGTTTTGAGAGGGTCTACTGCGATAGGAGTCACCCCGGGTGGTATATGGGGAGCCTGCAGTGGTAGGTGCGTGGCATGTAGCCCATATAGCCGTATAAAGACTTCTGCCAGGCCTTCTTTTACAAAGGACACTTCTTGTACTTTGCCGGTGCGCGCGTAGCTGATCAGCCCCTTTATGAGCTGCTGCTGCACCGGGCTATGAAACTCACTGATAGTACCATGATAAATCGTCTGTATCTCACAGTGACCGCTGAGTCGATCTATCATATCAAAAAAGTATGGCGCAAATCCACTGATCACTACACGTTTGAATTTTAGTGCAATGATCTTTTCGCTGAGCTGTCGCAGCTGCGTAGTTGTGAAAACCGGATTGGAATATGACTGTGGTATTTCTATTGCGGTACCTCCATAGAGCCCTCTCGTGGCATTGGCTATGCCCAGCCAGTGCGGCCCGGTAGGAGAGCCATAGAGCGCCACTAGATCGCCAGACGCACGGATAGCTGTCACGCTCCTAAGAACCTCCTCTAGCAGCCCTGCTACCTCTCTGCCACGCAGCAGTTTATTTTTGATTTTGCGGATCATATCCTGGGTGCAGCGATCTTGCTTTCAGAAATTAACAGGACGTCAAAATAAAGAGAAAAAATGGCCCCGTATACCTCAGGCTTTTTTTGCACCGGTGCAATAGACTCCTTACTGATGATCCCGGCCCGAGACGGTAGAGTGATTCGTAGCTGCATCAATACCTTATTGTTTGAACGAACCCATTATCTCCGAAGTGTGTGATGCCATTCAGCATATAGTCTATATTTTGAGAGCTGGTATTTTCTCCCAGGGCCATACGTGGAATGCACTCCGGAAACTCCCGCTGACTCATAGAAATATTGCCGCGATGAGTGATTACGGCAGTTTTGAAATTTTTACTCACAGCTTGATATTCTCTGGTATATGCCTCCTCATGAGTGCCATATGGATAGGCAAAATGTAATACATCTTTACCCGTTTTTGCTTCTAGTTCCCGCCTGGATGCAGTGATCTCATAGTCCAGCTCTGAGTCAGTGAGCGTCCTTAGGGAGAGGTGATCCATAGTATGAGCACCTATGGTCACCAGTGGGTCTGCGCTGAGCTGACGGATCTCCTCCCATGTCAGAGAGATGGCTTCACATTGCTGACGTATGGCCGCATCATCTTTATCAAATGTTCTTTTTAGTGTGTTCGCTATCTCTGTTTTGGGCAGTGATTTTAGCTCACTCCGTATCCGGGGGAATAGTGCCTCCGCCTGTTGTATTGAAGTCCATTTATATACTTTCTGTAGCGATGGTGCATCTATAGTAAGGTCATGGCCACTGCGAAGTTTCTCCTCTAGCCAGTACCACCACAGCATAGCACTGTGATTTGGGAAACAGTTCGCCACATAAATTGTGAACGGGACACGATTTCGCCTGAAAACCGGCAGGGCATACTCCAGATTGTCTCTGTAGCCATCGTCCAGAGTGAAAAAAATTAATTTTTGCTTTGGTTTACGGCCACTCTGAAATATGTCAAGTAGTTCGTCCATAGAGGCAAACCGACATCCCTTATCTCGTAAATATCGGATCACACTATCTAAACTTTCCGGCGTGATGGCAAGGTCACGGTTTATAGAGTATTGATCGCGCAAGGGGGCAGGCAGGACGCGGTGAAGCATAAATGAAATGCCGATACCTCCGTATATCCTGTCTGATACCAGGCCGTTTGTTTTGACAAAAAATCCAAGAGTTTTGTCTTTGATCATTCCCATTTTCCTGAGCGTCTATAGTTGTCTGACATATTTATTTACAGGTTGGTTTTCAGGTGCAACGTTTAAAAAATAAGCAACTAAAGCGATATCAGTTTGGATGTGATACCGCCCGGGGCACTTTGCAGTTCTATTACTTTCTGTCTCTAAAAAATGCCAGAATCAAATCTGAGATCAGGTCTACCTGCTCAAAAGTCAGCTCATAGAAAAATGGGAGGCGAAGCAGGCACTCCGTATATCTGTCACTATAGGGCAGGTCGCGTCCATCATGTTTGCCTTCGAAATATGGACTTTTGTGCAGGCTGAGGTAGTGGAATACAGGAAGGATATTCTGCTCTTTGAGGTGTGCGATGAGTGCAGTACGAGTCTCAATATCTCTGGTCACCACAAAGTACATATGAGCATTGTTTGTAGCATCGGGGCTGACCTTTGGTAAGATCAACTTGCCGGCTGCTTCAAGCGGTTTCAGGCGCTGGTCATACCGTTCCCATATTGCTTTTCGTTTATCCTGTATTCGGTCCAGATTTTCCAGCTGGGCATACAGAAACGCTGCTATGATATCAGATGGCAGAAACGAAGAACCAATATCTACCCATCCATACTTGTCTACCTCACCCCGGTAAAATTTGCTACGGTTAGTACCTTTCTCACGGATGATCTCTGCGCGCTCATTAAACTTAGGGTCATTGATCACCAGCATACCGCCCTCTCCGGAGATGATGTTTTTGGTCTCATGAAATGAGAATGCAGCCAGATGACCTATGCCGCCCAGCGGGCGGCCTTTGTAAAAGGAATCTATGGCCTGCGCCGCATCTTCTATTACGTATAGATCGTATTTGGCAGCCAAAGACATGATGGCGTCCATATCACAGGCTACACCTGCATAGTGCACTGGTACTATGGCCTTGGTGCGAGCAGTGATGAGCGCCTCCAGCCCGGCCACATCCATGTTGGGAAACCCCGACGCGGAATCGGCAAAAACTATCTTGGCACCGCGTAGGACAAAGGCATTTACCGTGCTTACAAAAGTAAAAGAAGGTATAATGACCTCATCTCCGGGCTGTATATTGATGAGTATAGCTGCCATCTCCAGTGCATCTGTGCAGGAGGTAGTGAGCAGGCACTTCTGAAAGCCATATCGCTCTTCAAAATACTTGTGACATTTCTTTGTAAACTGTCCATCACCCGATATTTTGCCCGAGGTCACAGCCTGAGTGATGTATTCCGTCTCCTGTCCGGAGAGGTATGGCTTATTGAAAGGAATAGTGATCCAATCTCCCAGAGGCTCCTGGATCCTGGGTTTTGCCTGTTCTGCTTCTGTACTCATATACCGCTTTGCGTTAAGATAATAAATTATCCGGAGGTTTCCCAGACCAACGTAGGGCGTATCACGCCATTTATCTTGCCCAGATAGGCGTAGTCCCGGCTTTTGTCTATGACTTCAAAATTAAGCATATCCTTCAGCAGAAGGAGATGAGTCATCTCATCCGTAAAGGCGTAAAACCAGACTGAATAAATGTCATCATTCAGGAAATTTCCCGGTATGAAGCATTTGGCTGTTCCTACTTCTCTTTCGTTGATAGTGATATCCGTAGCGGTGCTAAAAACGATCTGCTCATTTGCATTGACCAGGTCAAAGGCAATCTTTAGTTTTTTGAAATGGGTAAGATTCAATAGTTCAAAAGAAATAGTAATAGCATCTTCTATCGAGATCAGTTCCGGTGTCACCTCCGCGCGCAATACCTTGATCTTATCATTGCCCGGAGCATGGCCTTCGCCTTTGTAATCTATGCGGCGGGTCATATGGTCGGCATTCAGTTTTACATATTGTGTCACGATCTGATTGGTATCGCCTATATCTCTCACTGTACCTTGAGACAATAGTACTGACCGGGTGCAGAGCGTCTTGACCGCAGCCAGGTTGTGGCTCACAAAAAGGACTGTACGACCATCGTTGGTACTGACGTCCTTCATTTTGCCCAGGCATTTCTTTTGAAATTCGGCATCACCTACGGCGAGTACTTCATCTACTATCAGTATCTCTGGCTCCAGGTGCGCAGCGACAGCAAAAGCGAGACGGACATACATACCGCTGCTATATCGCTTCACCGGAGTGTCGATGTACCTTGCTACCCCCGCGAAGTCTACGATTTCGTCAAATTTGCGGGTGATCTCACGCCGTGTCATACCCAGTATAGCACCGTTCTGATAGATATTTTCACGGCCCGTCAGCTCAGGGTGGAAGCCGGTGCCTACCTCTAGCAGACTGGCTATACGTCCTTTGGCTTTGATAGTGCCCTCAGTAGGCAGCGTGGTACGGCTAAGTATTTTCAGCAGGGTACTTTTTCCTGCACCATTACGGCCTATGATACCTAGTACTTCGCCCTGCTTTACATCAAAGGAGACATCTTTGAGCGCCCAGACATATTCATTATTAGTCATAGTGGTACGGTCATTGACATCCGCTAATTTGCTATTGGGGTCTTCCTTGCCACGTATGCGCGCCCACCAGCTATTTATATCGTGTGTGAGTGTACCACTGCCTACCTCACCGAGACGGTACATCTTAGACACCTGATCTATCTGGATTACTGTACTCATACTGTGTCGATAAAGGATTTTTCAGCCTTATTGAAAATCAAGAAACCTATCAAAAGCAAAATCGTCGAGACTATAAATGAATAGCCAAGCATAGGCCAGTCTACCACCCCTCCGAGCACCGCTGCACGAAATGTCTCAATGACAGCAGACACAGGATTTAGTTTTAGCAGGAGCAGCATTTTGCCGTGAAATCTGCTAAGTGGATATACTACCGGTGCAGCAAACATGAGTAGCTGCACGCCAAAAGCTACGAGATATTGCAGGTCGCGGTATTTGATGGTCATGGAGGTCACGATCATACCTGCACCCAGACCCAAATTAGCCATGATGATGATAAGCAGAGGAAGTGTGAGGATATAACCATTGACCTGAAATGAATATTGACCTAGCGCAATGTAGACTGCATATGCTATAGCGAGCAGGATCATTTGTATACCCATTTTGAATAGCGTGGAGATCACTTTAGCTAAAGGGAGAATGACCCGTGGGAAATAAACCTTGCCAAAGACTGCAGCATTAGCTGTAAAGGTGCTGGAGGTAGTGACCAGACACTCTGAAAAATATGCCCAGAGAACTGTGCCTGTCAGATAAAAAAGAAGCCGTGGTTTTCCATCAGTACCTATATTGGCAATACCTCCGTACACAAATGCATAGACCAAAGTGGTGAGTAGCGGCTGGATAAAGAACCAAACAGGACCAAGAATAGTCTGCTTGTAAACTGCCATCAGGTCCCTGCGTACAAAAATGTAGAGCAAGTCTCTGTACTGGATCAATTCTTTGAAGTCGATATCAAAGAGGCCGGACTGAGGCTTGATCACAATGGTCCAGTCCTCATTACTTTCTTTCACGTATTGGGTTAAATTTATTTCCTTAGCGCCAAATGTAGCAAAATAAAAGAATGTGCTTCGGTTTTGAGCACGGTGAGTGACCATAGCTGATCTATACATTTTTTTATATTATAAATAGTGTCAAATGCAGATAAGAAACTGCATGATGCAAAGAGAGATATGAAAAGGATATTCATAAAAGCTGACAACGATGATGCCTATGCTCAGCAGCTATATCTGGCTTACGATCTGGTACGGTCTGTGGATGAGGCGGTAGAGATATATGATCCGGCCGCGCTGAGTAGTGATATGCTGCAAAAGCTGGAGGCTGATGTATTGATATCATGCGGACTGAGTGAGGGGCAGTACCGGCTGATCTCCGGGCTCAAGGTGGCGACCATCACCTTTGGCCGGCTAGATCTCTACACAGGGCTGGCGGATATAGTCATAGACTGCATGGCAGGAGATGCTACTGCGCATTATGGTACGGCGGCTTGCTCCCTTCAAAATCCCAGGTTTGATTTTGATACACTATCCAGGCTGGTGAAAAAACTATCATGGGATACCGATTTTTGGGGTTTCGGATATGGCAATATCAAAGCCAAAACCATTTCGCCAAATATTGTCTACAGAGCGGAGGCGTATGCGCGAAGAAATGGCATCCGGTTTCTGGAGTACCTGTGTGCCAGTGACGATCAAAAGCATGTGGTGATAGCAGAGAGCCAGGGCTTTCACCTGACTGATATCCGTATCGACTTTGATGTCAAGGGCAAGGTAGTGCCTCTGGAGCCGCTACCGGAGGGCATGACCTATGGCATAGCTCAGGAAAGGCATATACCGGAGCTGCATAATATCAGCAAGGATCTCTACAAGATAAGTCGCTACTACTATGATGGTGGATTTGACAGAGCGAGGGTGAGCGATTTTTATCGTATCTGGGTAGAAAAGGCGGTACACGGTACCTTCGATCATATCTGCCATTGTATTTTTCTCGGAGATACGCCTGTGGGTTTTGCCACCTTCCGGTATCTGGAGGATGGTGAGGCTATGTTTGGTTTAGGTGCTTTCAATGAAAAATTTCAGGGCGCAGGTCTGGGTAGGAAACTCTTCCGCCACGTGATCAATATCAATGCCCAAGAGAAAGGCATACGCCGGGTGACGTCAGCTACTCAGGGACGCAATATCATGACCCAGCGGATGCATCAGTCCATAGACTTCCGCACAGCCTCTGTAGAACTGTGGTTTCATAAGTGGCTGTAGGCACTTCTCCAGCTATGCTATTTATCGAGCAGGACGGTCACTCTCTCCGCCATACCCGGATCATCCCATTTTTCTGCATTGACCTGGCTATACACTTTCCGGCCAGAAGCATTAAAGATATAATTGGTCGGATAGGTATAGATACCTATATCGTGCAGGTGGGCGGCATGGAGGAATATTAACTTGTCACCGTATTCGGACTGGAGTACCTGGAGTTTTTCTATCGGATCATCGGATATACACATGATGACCATTTCCTTATCGCGCATCATGTCATGCAGTGCAGCCAGATCTGGCAGCTCCCTCATGCAGGGGCCACACCATGTGGCAAAAAAAGAGACAAAAATGGGTTTACCGCTGTATGCCTGCAGTGATACCGGCTGCCCACGCAGATCAGTGACAGCCATAGAAGGAATATCTACAGGAGGAGGGATGTGGTACCTTTTATAGAAAAAAGCTCCCACAGCGATGGCTATCAAAATCAGTACTGTCGTGGCTATCCGATCGCGCATATCAGTCTACGTCTATATACTTATGCCGGTAGTCTGCCTGGCTACGCCGTATGACCTCAAATGCCTCCTCACGGCCGTAGATACCGTCTATCTGTACCCTGTTGGCGTCTTCATTCGGATTCTTTTTATAGGTGAGGAAGTAATGTTTCAGTCGGGTGAGTATTGCTTCATTCACATCTGACACATCAGTCCACTTGCCGTATACTTCATCGCCTTTCATGATAGCTATGATCTTATCGTCAGCCTGGTTTTGATCTATCATACGGAAACCACCTATCGGCATAGCCTGCACCAGAATGCCACCGCGGGCTATGATCTTCTCAGTCAGAACTATGATATCCAGAGGATCCTGGTCTCCTATCACGCCCGTGCGGCCTGTTTTCTCCATGCAGTAGTTGCCAACCTCTACGTCGCAGAAGGTCTGCGGCAGGAAACCGTATAATGCAGGAAACACATTAGAAAACTGCTGTGGCCTGTCTACCTTCAGGATGCCCGACGGTTTGTCTACTTCATATTTGATAGTATCGGTAGGTACTATCTCTATGAAGCATGTACAGGTTTCGGGGGCTTTCTCGCCTATATCTACACCATGCCATGGATGGAGTTGAAATTTCAGATGTTCATTCATGTATTACAAAAGTTTGATCTACCAGCTGCTGCCTGCACCGCCACCCCCACTATCACCACCACCAAAACCACCGAAGCCTCCTCCTCCTCCCCAGCTATCCCCGTCACGGCTACCGCCGCCGCCGGAGAGCGCCCCTAGCAGAAACCATGGGAGGGAGGAGCCGGTGCCCGAATAAGTACGTCCGTTATTGCCACCACCCCAGATGGAGAAAAGGATAATGACAATAATAATGGCCAGTATGATCCAGCCTATACTGAATGAAGAACCATTGTCCTGAGGCTCGTCATTCTTAAATTCTCCCTTCAGGCTGGCTTCTATATCATCTATCCCGGCATTGATACCACCTATGTAGTCTCCCTCTTTGAATTTTGGTTTGATGGTATACTCGGTGATCCGCTTGCAGATAGCATCCGGCAGTGCACCCTCTACTCCACGACCGGTACCGAGAAACATTGTTCTGTCCTCTTTGGCTATGAGTAGCAGCACTCCATTGTCTTTGTCTTTCTGCCCTATGCCCCACTCGTGCATCAGCTCAGTGGCATACTGGGCCCGGTCGGCACCATCCAGGGTAGTGATGATGACCACAGCTATCTGTGTCGAGGTCTCTTTCTCATACTGATCCAGCCGGGTCTCGAGCGCGTCCGCATCTCCGGCGCTGAGCACGCCGGCATAGTCATTGACGAGGCGAGGCGGATCCGGCCTGTCAGGCAGCTTGATATCCTGTGCATACGTCGGGCCACTGAGCAGCAGCAGCGCGACAAAGCACATCATAAGCCAACCACCCCTGATGGCGGCCCGCATGGACCATGATGAGTGACTATCCTTCGCTGATATCATTGCTCAGTTCATTTTTATCTCCAGCATAGTAGGGGAAGTACTGTGTCAGTTTGATCCCGGCCTGCTCTATACCATGTACTACTCCGGCCACATATTTCTGCTGGCGAAAAAGTGCTGTCATCTCTTCTGCTGTAATATCCCAGAAATCGGCAGGCACTACTTCATTGATGCCTTTATCTCCTATCACGGCCAGCTTGCGATCCTCCCAGGCCAGATAGATCAGGACACCATTGCGCAAAACAGTTTTCTGCATACCCAGCTTGTGAAAAACGTCTGCCGCTCTGTCCAGCACAGCGCCTGTGCACCTGGGCTCTACATGCACACGTATCTCACCGGAGGTCATTTTCTCAGCATGGCCGATAGCATCTACTATCTGGCGCCGCTCAGATGCGGAGAAGAGGTGTTTTTTGAAAAGCACGGTCTTAGTTTAGAATTTTACGGTAGGAGCCTTCTCGCTGCCTGCCTCTGCATGGAAGTATCCCTTAGGGGTAAAACCAAACATTTTGGCCGTCAGGACGGCAGGAAACTGAGCGATGTAGGCATTGTAGTCGTTTACCGATTCATTGAAGCGGTTGCGCTCTGTATTGATACGGTTTTCAGTCCCTTCCAGCTGGGCCTGCAGTTCCATGAAGCCTTGATTGGCTTTCAGGTCAGGATACTGCTCCACAGTGACCAGGAGCCGAGACAGAGATCCTTTCAGCTCGTCCTGGGCAGCTTGAAATTTCTGGATATCCTCCTCAGAGAGTTTGCTGGCATCTACCTGTACGCTGGTAGCCTTGGCACGCGCCTCAATGACCTGAGTCAGCGTCTGCTGCTCAAAGTTGGCCTGGCCTTTTACGGTATTGACCAGATTGGGTACGAGGTCAGCGCGGCGCTGATAGGCAGATTCTACATTGGCCCACTCGCGTGATACGGCTTCGCGTTTTTCTACCATAGAGTTATACCCGCAGGATGACAGCGAGGCTGCTATGATCATGATACTCAGGAGCCTGAAGATGCTTTTCATGGATGATTGTGTTTTTGGTTTGTAGATGTAAAATAGCAAAATAAACCTGACTGGCAGCTATCTGCCCGTGATTTGCCGGGTTCTTTATACTTTAGCATACATCAGAGGACGAAACCCCAAACAACTTATTGCATGTCAGAACTCATAAAGGACTTTAACGACTATCGCACACGGATGAACGAGGTGATCCTGGCCAAAGATAACCTGGTACTAAAGCGCTTCTGGAGCCTGGATAATCAGGCCTATGCTGATGGCGCTCTACCCTCCAAGACTAAAGAGCTGCTGGGCTTGGTAGCCTCTATGGTACTGCGGTGCGACGACTGTATCAAGTACCATCTGGGCAAGAGCTATGAAGAAGGTGTGAGCACCGAAGAAATGTATGAGGTCTTTGCCATAGCCAATCTGGTGGGTGGCTCTATAGTGATACCACATACCCGCAGGGCGGCGGAGTATTGGGAGGAATTGATAAAACAATCTTAGAAACTATCGATCGGGATATTAGCTAAATAAAATGCGCTGAATACCAGAGTCTTATGTTTGTTTGGGTGATCCCACTTGGGCTCGAACCAGGGGCCCTCTGATTATGCGGAACAGATGTACTGCGTATATGAGGCTATTTGATCCTCCATCTATCGCAAACCGAAGCGAGATATTTTCGATTTGCATGTGTAGTTCATTTTGTATATATAAACACAGCGCGCAAAAGCACTAGAAGCTTGCTGACAAATCAGCAGAAAATGCAGCATAATTGCTTTAATTTCTATCCCTAAAGAACCATCCAGCCTCGATGATACGGGTATATTATTTCAGTAAACCGTGTTTCTGGGCATACATGACGACACCAATAATATTTTTGGCCCCGGTCTTTTTCATTAGCGATTGCCGGATACCTTCTATCGTTCTTACTCCTAAATATAATCTTTCAGAAATTTCCTGATTCGAATACTCTTCACTGAGCATTTTGATTATCTGTATCTCCCTCGTGTCAAAGTGTAGTTCATTCTGCCTTATATTCTTGCTATTGTTTAGCATTTTTTTCAACAGCGCCTTATTAGCATGGTCTGTATAGTAGGTGCCACCATAGTACACATCTTTAATAGCAGCGTATGCTGGAAGAGAGTCATCGTCTTTGCATATATAGCCTTTAGCACCTTGGGCGACTATTTCGTCGATGATCTCATCTACTTTCTGCATAGACATGACGATCACAAGTATAGAATGCTGCCTGCGGCGCAGCTCCTCCATCACTTCATAGCCCGACATTTTGGGCATGAAGAGGTCCAGTAGCAGTATGTCAGCCTGATTTTCAGATAGCCACTCTATGACCTCCAGGCCATTTTGTGCTTCATATCTGATTGAAATTTCTTCATGGTTCTTTAGTTCTGATGATATCCCTTTGCGGAAATACGGATGGTCATCTGCAATAATGATATTGATTGCCATAGGAATAAGTTCAATGACAACAAATCTAATAGAAAACTCCAATCAGCATTGCGAATTCTGCGTTATTTTTTTGCGTATTCCCCGCAAAACATTCCGCAAAATACCAGAGTTCTTTGCTAAGTAAAAAAGGAAGATTTGTATCCATATTTGATTATATGGGTTAGGGTAAAACTGTATTCTATGAGCCTATCTACCTACTATGCTTTCTCGTTTGGGCGGGGATGCTTCATTCCACCGTAGCTCTTTATGGTACAGCTATCTATACATTTTTGATCATGAATTTTTTTTGAAAACTTAAATAACTATATGAAAAAGATAATTCTCCTTTTACTGGCAGTCGTGCTTTTTACAGCAGCTCAGGCATTGCCACCTAATCTCAAAGTAAACTTTACGACAGTCACCTGGTCTGGAGATGCTACCTGTGCAGGAGCAGTATCCGGTACCTTCCAGCTTCTATCTGTAGACGGATGTACGCCCAGCACTTCTTTTTGTCATACGTGTCTCAATGGCAGCGGCACGGTAGAACTCGGTCGCTGGGTGCCTAATGGCGGCGGCGGATATGTATGGAATACTATATCCACGCAGTCGTTTAATAGCGTCAGCCCTAATAATCAGTATTCATTCTCATTTACCGGTCTGACTGCCGGCGAGTATATGATCCACGCTATATATACTTACGGAGGTACCAGCGGCACATACTGTGCGAGTGTCAGTGGCACCAATATCGTAGACGGATATACACCTGTAGGTACACCATCAGGTATCAATAGCCACCAGTATTTCAGCGCTCCTACATCTGCAGATGTAGATTTTGCTCTTACATTCGCATCGACGCCCAATGTACCTGCTAACATAGTATACAATGCTTCTTCTTCTTCAGCTTCCAACTGGCTGACCTTTAGCTCATGCGGTGGTATACCTTTCAGCGCATCTATCAATACCAATGTACAAGGCAACAATAATCAATACAAACTATACATCGTGCCCGCTACTGCTGCAGGAGCTGACAATGGTACAGCCGTAGGTGTCACCACTTTTACCAATGGTGTGCCCACAGCGACCAATCTGAGTACAATAGCAAATACCTATATCACTACTGCTGGCTACTACAAAGTGTATCTGGTAGTACAAAACGGATGCGGTTCATATACGAGGATCGCCTACATCTACATCGCAGCCAGCTACCCTTCTTTTACTAATGTCCAAATCAATGGCACAACAGCGACCAGCAACTGCACCCCTGCTATGCAGCAGCAAGTATATGCATGCCTGCCAGTCACACTCACCTTCAATACATCTGCGGCCTATAGATGGGTGATAGGAGTACAGGCTACCGGGACTTGCAGCACATTCAATTCTGGTACTACATATACATCCAACCCATCAGGCTTGGACCTTCGTTCACTTATGCCCGGTGGCATATCTGCCACTACTCCTGGTAGCTATATGATCTATGTATCAGCTACAAATAACTGTGGCACTACTGGCACATGGTATCATGTGAATGTGCTGACGTCACCATCTTCTACGACATCATGTTTCCAGTTTTCTACAAATAATACTTGCTCCGGACTAGCTGCCGGACTGGGCACCTCATCGTCTCCGATCACAGTATGCTCCAAGGCACCAAAGATATCAGGGTCATGCAGCAGCGGCGGATTTATAGGCGGTAGCGGCTACTATAGCCTGGTTGTGGACGAATACAACAGTACAGGTACTACTTTGATCCAGAATGTGATCACCTCACTCAATAATCCCGTAGCTAATGCAGCTGATATTGTCTGCCTCAATCTTAATGATTTTACTAATACAGGCAACTACTGGTATGTAAATACCACAGGGTTGAGATACAAGGTACAGTTTACCATAGGTAATGCTTGTAGCTCATCTACGACTACAGGTTGGTTTAATGACGGTATCGCCGGATGCAAAACATCCTATGATGACGAAACTACAGGTCTGGCTACCGTTACAGAAGATCATATCGTACTGTATCCAAATCCGTCCAAGGGTGCGGTACATATCAACTTCGGACACAAGAGCAGAGTATCATTCAGGATATTCGATCTGCAGGGACAAGAAGTCACTACAGATCTGAAATATGACGAAAATGAGACAATAATCAATACTACTAATTTGGCAAAGAGTATTTATGTCATTAAATTTAATGACGAAAACGCTTCTACTGTGCGATTTGCGGTAGAATAATATGGAGACCTGCTACAAACTTAGGAAAGGCCCCCAAAGGGCCTTTCTCTACTTATGATGAAGAGCTTTTTGATATTACCTTTGATATTCTTATCCACGTTATGCGTAGCGCAGCGTGATACTTTTGTATTTTTTCCGACTTATACTTACATCACAGTAAACGGCTATCCGACCAATTTTTGGGAAGATTCCCTACATGATCCTATGTGTATCGGAGATACCATAGAGATAAGGATGAATGCTGATACTGCAGCCGCATATGGTATTGACTCTATCAGATTCAAATTTACCCTGGGAGCCTCGGGCACGACTGAGATACGCCAGCTTGTTTCACATGACGCCTATAGTGAACGGTTCGTATTTACTGACACCGCCCCCAATCAGGTCTACATTATCAACTATTCATTTTGGTTTCACCATCCTACCTACATGGCTACCAGCTCATCCGGGCAGATCATTGTCGATGCAAATCCTGTGCGATACTATAGATGGCGCTTCGGCGATCTCATGTATATACAGTGCTGCCATGCCATCGGGCCTCTGATTCTCTCTACATCGGACTCATCTATCTGCTACGGAGATACAGCCACACTGACGGCTACAGGGCCATATATGCATCTACGGTGGAGCACAGGTGATAGTACTAGAAGTATCAGGATCAGCGAGCCGGGCCCTTATACCTGCATAGCATATGGAGCCTGCCGGTCAGATACACAGTCGATACTCATCAGGCCGCGGTGCCACTGCCCAGTGGCATATACTAAAAGCGCTGATACTACTATCTGCGCCCAAAGTCTGGCGTATATCTATGCCTCGCTGCCTGCCCGATTCAGGCTAAGGTGGAATACGGGAGATACTGCAGTACGTGTCAGGGTATCACAAACAGGTACTTACATATTTACAGGCACCTATTATTGTGATACGATAGTGGATAGTATACATGTAATGATGCATGCCTCCCTGACTCCTATACATAGAGTACAGTTTAGCTGCTCTGATTCTACTGTGGTTCTCACGGCCAATCGTAGCGGCAATCTCAGCTATAGGTGGATCGCGACAGGAGATACGTCCTCACAGATCAATGCACATACTTCGGGATCATACCTATGTACGGTGTCTGACCAATGTATCTCCGTTACAGACACATTTGATATTCTGATATCAGCGCTACCTTCCCGGTTATTTAATGATGATACACTTCGGGTGTGTGAGACAGGGTTTCCTGTTATCATCACGCTGGATTCTGCTTATCTGACATATGTGTGGAATGGTGCGGCAGGAGGACAATCGTTTCTCGCCGACAGTGCGCTGAGCCTGATCGCTACTGTAGGTACAGTTTGCGGTATCGCCAGCGATACCTTGCAGATCATCGCACAGCCGCACAGGGATTATCTTTCTGTCACAATTGATACGGCCTGCAGCAGCGGTACGGCTGCTATACATCTGGATTATGAAGACCATCCATACATTATATGGAGTTCTGGCGGGCATACGGCTGATATCACAGCACCTATACCGTCCTATATCACAGTGATACTTGAGTATCCTTGCGATACCCTGTATCGTGATATCATCATACCGGCTTGTACTCATATCGATTGTACTGTCTTTATTCCCAATGCTTTCTCTCCTAACGGTGACGGCATCAATGACGTCTTTCTACCCCTATCTGACTGTGAGTATGAGTATTTCCATATGCGCATATATGACAGATGGGGAGAGCTGGTATATAGTACTGACACCTATGCCGGTTGGGATGGATCATTCAAGTCTGTCGTGACTCCCGGAGTCTATGTCTATGTGCTGGATTATGGATTCAGAAATGTATCTGGCCAGCATACAAGCAGTAGTATTACGCTTATCAAATAGTATATGAATATCATACTTAGAGGGTTGAATATTAAATATCAGGGACTAAAGTGGATTTGCGGATTACTTGAGCAAACAAAAAAGCGGCCAGTGAAAGTCACTGAACCGCTTTAATACTGGGTGGTCCCGCCTGGGCTCGAACCAGGGACCCTCTGATTATGAGTCAGATGCTCTAACCGGCTGAGCTACAAGACCCTTCCCTTTTGGGGATTGCAAATATATAAATTCCAGGGATTTTTTCATGCAACTGCTTCTGACTTTTGCAAAACAAGCTTGACCGAGGGGGCAGAGTGAGACATCAGCATTGTTTAATGAAAAGATAATCTAGTCATTACCCAGCATTTGCGGCTTTTATCTAGCTCTGTACCCCGGACAACGTGGCGGTTCTCTTTTGCGTCTAAGTAGTGAAATCCGCCACCGGGCGGATGTGGATTTTTTATGTCTTTATGACCTTATTCACGCTAAGAGATGATTTTTATTGGTTATATTTAGAAACTCGTTATTGTTTACTCTTTAACAACCACTCATATATGTCATTTAAACATTTACTTGTTTTAAGTGTTTGCGTGCTATTTATCACTTTTTTTCCGGGGCGACTGGCTGCGCAGAATTATACGATACTGAATGACGCCACAGTATATGGAGGCTGCAACTGCTACCGGCTCACTCCGGCCGTGAATAACCAGGGAGGTGGCGTATATCAAAACAATACCATTAATCTTAATAACTCTTTTGACTACGTTTTCAACGTGTTTTTGGGGTGCAACGGATCCAGTGGGGCCGACGGTATCGTATTTATCCTCACCAATAATATTACCGGTATCGGTTCTCAGGGCGGAGGTCTGGGTTACGCCGGCCTATCAGGTAATTCATTGGCGATAGAGTATGATACCTGGCAAAACTCTCAGGATCCTTCTTATGATCACATAGCATTTGAAAGTAATGGCAGCGTCAATCACAACGTCGCAGGCCCCGTCTCGGCTCTGACCAGCCAAAGCAATATTGACGATTGCAACTGGCATACTACCGAGATCATCTGGAATGTAAATACCCAGACCTATTCAGTATACTTTGACGGTGTCCTGAGGCTTTCTTATACTGGCAATATTATAAATAACTTTTTTGGCGGCAATCCGGTAGTAAACTGGGGCTGGAGCGGCAGTACCGGTGGCGGCAATAACGACCAGCGATTCTGCGTCACTTCTATCTCAAACTGGACAGCCGGAAATAACTACCAATCCTGTAACTCTACTTTCCAGTTTCATGATATATCCACTACAAATGCTGGCTCTGTCCAAAGCTGGGCTTGGAATTTTGGCGAACCGTCATCAGGTGCGGCTAATACCTCATCGCTACAGAATCCTACGCATACCTATTCAGCGCCCGGTACATACACTGTGACCCTGACCATCACTGACGTATCAGGCTGCACCGAGTCATACTCTCATGCTGTGATCCTCGCTGCTCCTATCACTTTGACACCGACGCTTTCAAATCCAGCCTGTAATGGTGACGCTACCGGAAATATATCAGTGGCGACTTCAGGCGGCTTTGGTACCTCTGCCGGCCTCGGCGGCTATCAGTATTCATGGAGCAACGGTAACTCAACCAGTAACGTAGCAGGTGTTACTGCCGGCACATATAATGTCACCGTGTCAGATGGCATATGCAGCGCGACTGCTACGTATAATATCACCCAGCCCTCTGCTATCACAGCTACCACCTCTCACACTGATGCGTCATGTGGCTCTAATAATGGATCTGTAAGCATCACCATATCGGGAGGTACACCGCCATACACCGGGGTAGTCTGGAATGGTGTGGCAGCCACCGGTAGTGGCAGCGGCCCGTATGTGCGCAATAATGTGCCCGCAGCGATATATGTGGCTAACTTTCACGATGCCAATGGCTGTAGCGCACTGCTTACTTATAGAGAAACGGTAAATAGCCTGCCATGCGGATACTCCGTTTCTACCTCTAGTACCAATGTAAACTGCTATGGCCAGAGTACAGGGTCTGTCACGGCAACAATAACAGGTGGTACCAGTCCGAGTATATACTGGACAAATAGTGGCGGTGCTAACGTGGGAACTGGTGCTACGGTGAGCAACCTGCCTGCCGGTGCGTACACCTACCACTATAGCGATGCCGGTGGTCAGGTATTCACAGGTACGGTCACTGTCAATCAGCCAGGTGCAGCTATGGTGGCTAGTATGACTACCACCAATACGACCTGCTCCTACCTCAATAACGGATCCGCGGTGGCTTCGGTCACGGCAAATGGCAACTCACCGTATAACTATAGCTGGAGTGCATCGGGTCAGACCAACTCGCCTACCGCTTCGGGTTTGAGCCCGGGATCTGTGACGGTGACCATCACAGATAATCTGGGGTGTACGGCTACAGCCACCGGCAATGTGACAGGTCAGTCGGCTATCGTGCCGGGTACGGTAGCGATCACCAATACTAACTGCCGAGGGGACTCTACGGGAAGTGCCGTAGTGAGCCCGTCGGGAGGAGTATCGCCGTATACATACCAGTGGAATAATAGCAGTACCGCCATAGGCGCGGGAGACTACGGCCTGCCTGCCGGCACCTACACGGTCACGATCACAGATCACAATGGCTGTACCGCTCAGACTAGTGGTACCGTAGGGCAGCCCGCAGCAGCGTTTACGGTAGCGCAGGCGCATACGGATGTGGCATGCTATGGCAATAGTACCGGCACCATCACACTCACGCCATCGGGGGGTACACCTGCCTATGCTACACCGCAGTGGCTGGACGGTGCCTCGGGTACTACGCGGAGCAACCTGGCTGCGGGCAACTATTACTTTGCGGATTCAGACTCCCATGGATGCCTGGTCATAGATACTGTCAAGATATTGCAACCATCCAGCGCTTTCGTCGTTACTGCCGCACATACCAATGTCAATTGCTACGGCGCTGCTACCGGTACGATCACGCTCACAGAGACAGGTGGTACTACACCATACAATGCTGTAACCTGGAGCGGTGGACTGAGTGGTACCAATCCGGTCAATGTGGCGGCAGGGACCTATGGCTATACTGTGACGGATGCCAATGGCTGCCAGCAGACAGGTAGTGTGACTGTGACGCAGCCCGCTTCGGCCTTTACGGTCACTGCAGCACATACTGACGTACTATGCTATGGTAATAGTACCGGCACGATCACACTGACTGAGGCAGGTGGTACCACTCCATATAGTGCTGTGACCTGGAGCGGTGGCTTGAGCGGCACTAATCCTATTAACGTACCTGCAGGAATATATAGCTACACAGTGACTGACGCTAATAGCTGCCAGCAGACAGGCAGTGTGACAGTAACCCAACCTGCCGCAGCCTTTAGCATCACAGCTACGCATACTGATGTAGGCTGCTACGGTGCTTCTACAGGTAGCATCACCCTGACAGAGACAGGCGGCACGACACCATATGGTACTGTGACCTGGAGTGGCGGCCTGAAAGGCCCCCATCATAGCAACGTACCTGCGGGACGTTATAACCATACCGTATCTAAAGCTAATAGCTGCCAGCAGACAGGCAGTGTGACCTGTACTCAACATGCATCTGCTTTCAC
>JAFDYN010000019.1 GCA_018267385.1 Bacteroidota bacterium
CATAGCCTGGAGCACATATACGCCTGGTGCGAGGCCGGAGAGGTCGGCGCCTGATGCCTCGTAGTCTCCGCTGTAGACCTGCTGGCCTACCATGTTAAATACATAGATGTGTATATTGTCGTCCAGTGATGCTACATGCACCCGCGTAGAAAACGGGTTAGGATATACGGTAGCTGCCTCAGATGGGGCCTCTGTGATACCCGTAGTTTCTTCCGTATTGACTATAGAGCGGCTGGCCACCAGAAATCCCTGTGATACACCGGCGTCTCTGGTCTCTACCATACCTACTACCGGTTCACCTACAGATATCAGCATCTGTATGCTGCCCGGAGTACCTATGGTACCCCCTGCGGAGTTTAAGACCATCCGGCCGGTAGACTGCGCAAAGGAGGCTGCAGCCAGCATGGATGATAAGATCAAAAGGTAGGTTTTTTTCATTGTTTATGTTTTTCTTACTCACGTTTACGCGGAGCTGTTTCATTTTGTTTCAGATAAAAGGAAAAACCTGTTAAAAAATAGTTTTTCTCCTACTAGTTCATTGATTGAAAATCATTGATTTGAGAAAGAGAAGCAGGGCTTGAGAGATATTATATTAATATTGCAGGATAACCAATCTCCCGGCTCCCTCCCTTGAATAAACTCTTTACGCTAATGGTATGGGTCTCGCTGTGCCATTCCGCTATAGCGCAGATCACGGCTACTGACACCATCCGGCAGCAGCGATGGAATATCCACTTTCAATCTACGGTCATAGGCCAGTGGCATCCGGCTTTTGCTGATCCATATAGCGGGCAGAATAGCCTCCGCTCTCATGAAGGGGCCAAGGTCTCTATCACTACTACTCTATTTGCCGGAGTGAGGCTGTGGAAGGGGGCAGAGTTTTATTTCAACCCTGAGATATCGGGCGGTGAAGGACTGAGCCAGGCGCTCGGAGTGGCCGGAGCGCTGAATGGAGAAACATTTCGTGTAGGATCTGCTACCCCCAAGGTCTATGTAGCGCGCCTCTTCCTGCGCCAGTATATAGCACTCAGCAAAGAATATGAGTGGGTAGACAATGACTTTAACCAGCTACATGTGAAGCGGCCTGTGTCTTACCTCTCCTTTCTGGTGGGCAGGATCAATATAGCCGACTACTTTGACAATAATAGTGTAGCGCATGATGCGCGGCGGCAGTTTCTCAACTGGTCACTGATGGGTGCCGGTGCCTGGGACTATCCGGCCAATACGCGTGGCTACACCTATGGGTTTGTGGCAGAGTGGAAACACAAACAGTGGGGGCTGAGGTATTCTTTTGCCACGCTGCCCAAATCTGCCAATGCATCTAATATGAACTATGATCCGCGTCTGGCGCTGGCTCACGTACTGGAGGCAGAGGGCGGCTGGAAACTAAAGAATGGGCTGACAGGTACGGTGCGACTGCTCGGTTTCCTCAATGTGGCCAATATGGGTAGCTATCAGCTCGCTACCCTGATGGATACACCTGATATCACCGCTACGCGGAAATACTCTCGCAGCAAGGCTGGTTTTGGTATCAATGCCGAGCAGCAGGTCACACCGGAGGCTACGGTCTTTGCCCGCTATAGCTGGAATGACGGGCAGAATGAGACGTGGGTCTTCACCGAGATAGATAATTCATTCAGCGCGGGTGCCATGACCAGCGGCAGATACTGGAAACGCCCGCTGGATAATATCGGCCTGTCTGTCGTGACCAACGGTATTTCAAAAGCACACCGCGACTATTTAGCCAAAGGCGGTTATGGCTTTATCATAGGTGATGGCAGGTTAAACTACGCGCAGGAATTTATCACTGAGTTATATTACTCCTTTGCCGTGTATAAGGATTATATCTTTATCACGCCGGACTACCAGTTTGTACTGAATCCCGGCTATAACAAAGACCGTGGCCCTGTCAATGCCTTTGCCGTGAGGCTACATGCGGAGTTTTGATTTTTATTAACCGCAAAAGCGCGGAAACGCAAGAAATATAAATGACCGCCAGGGAGAAGATATGATCTATCTAAGAGCAAAAGCAGAAAGCCCCATCTGATAGAGATGGGGCTTTCTGCTTGGGATTGGTTTTTAGGTGGACGGGTCTTATTCTTTCACGAGTTTCAGGGTTTGAGTAGCGCCGGTGGCGGTAGTTACTTTTACCAGATAGATACCAGCGGCAAAGCTGCCTGTGTGGATCTGGGTAGCTGCCTGATCATTCAGCTCAGCAGTGGCTACCTGCTGGCCTGTTACGTCTGTCACGCTGATGGTGGCAGTGATACTCTGGTCAAAGCGCACGTTGAAAAGGTTGCTCATCGGATTCGGATACACTGTCATGGTGTGGCCGTCCAGCTCGCTGATGGCATTATTGCTACCCTGGCCATCATATTTCGCTACGAAGCGGCTGCCGCTTGTATTTTGATTGCCGCCGGCCACATACCACAGGTTGTGAGCGTATATCATTGTATTGATGCCTGCATTATCCTGCGCCAGATTGTCATAGTGGCCGAAGTTTGACCATGAGCTGCCATTCCATTTTTCTACTACGCTATGTGCGGTATTAGCATCTATCAGCTCGCCTGCAGCGTATACATTGCCGGAGCCGTCTACTACTACGCTCTTGACCGGATTGTCCAGTACGCCGGCGCCAAAAGAGGCGGTGCCACCGAGCTCGCTCCATGTACTGCCATCATAGTGGGCTACATAGTATTTGCCGCCTGCATCGCGAAACGTACCTGCTACATAAACATTGGAGCCACTGACAGCGATCGTATTGCCATAATCTCCAAAAGGAATATTGAGTGCGCCGGACCCTGCGCCCACCTCTGACCATGAGCTGCCGTTAAACCTGGCCAGGTATGGATGGCCCGTACTGATGGTCCCATTAGTAAAGTTACCTGTCGCGTAGACATTGCCCGAGGCATCGACAGTCATAGCTGTGATAGCATTATTGGCATTGAGGGCATTGGATGCGCCTCCCACCGTGGTCCATGCGGTGCCGTCCCACTTCATTACCTGATAGTAGATATTAGAGCCAGAGAGGAAGGCGATCTCACCCGCCGCATAAATATTGCCCTGCGCATCTGATGCGATGCTGCTGATACTCTGTACCAGCGTAGCGCCAAAACCGGAACTACCTCCGAGCTCAGTCCAGGCAGAGCCGTTCCATTTGGCTACATAGGCCATGCCTCCGGCGTCGGTAAAGTGCCCCCCTGCATAGATATTGCCCGAAGGATCGCTGCAGATGCTAGAGATGTCGCCATTGGCACTGAGTGCACTGCTGCCCGTGCCTAGTTCTGCCCAGGTCGTGCCATTCCATTTGGCTACATACTGATTAGAGCCGGCATCCAGAAACTGGCCAGCGGCGTAGATATTGCCGGAGGGATCAGCACACAGCGTATTGATGTCATAAGAGCCTGCGGCGATGGTATCGTTACCGGTGCCGAGCTGTGTCCACTGCGCCTGCGCACCCGCGCCGATCAGCATGGCCGCACCGATGAGGATGGAGGGTAAAGTTTTGAATTTCATGTCTTTTGTGTTTAAGTGATAAATGTTTTTGCGACACAGCAAAGGAACGCAGTATCACGCTGGAGGGGAAGGACAGATAAGGCGGTTACTTACCGGCCATGAGCGGCGGATTTTGTTTGTTCGTTACCCCTAGGCGCAGCGAACAAACAAACAAATGCAGGGCGGCTGTATGTGACAGTCAATAGGGCGATGCCCTATCCTGAAGGCGGGTCGCCCCTTTGGGGCTGCTCCATGGGGCGATCTTTGTTCGTTCGTTCGTTACCCCTAGTGTGAGCGAACGAACGAACAAAAATGGAGAGATGTATCGGGGGGCATTATCTCTTATTCTCTATTACTACTACTTTATTCTGGTACTTAGAGATCATTTTGCGCAGGGCCTTCTGGATCTCGGCCGGGGTATGGTGTGGGTAGCGGCGGTACACCTTGTGCAGGGCGGCATTGAGGTCCAGCACAAAGGCGGCAGTGGCGCTGTCAGCTTTAGCGCTTACGTTCTTGTCAGTAAACAGACTATCATATGGTACTATGATCTGGTGTGCCCTCATGATGGTCTCCAGTATCGGCTCAAACTCTTTTTCTATCTCTTCCAATGTCATGTCGGGGTTTTGCGCATAGTTAAAAACATTGGGTACACTTATAGGAGGCACAAAAAACAACAAGGAGGAAACTTTGGTAAAAACAACAATTTTATATGTGTTTATTTCAATAAATGTGCGCTGAAGGAGGGTGAAGAATAATCTGTTAAAATAGGGTGGGATAGTCAATAAGGCGATGCCCTATCCTGAGGCGGGTCGCCCCTTTGGGGCTTCTTGCATTCAGCCCCAAAGGGGCAGTTCGCCTTTGTAGCGTGGGGCATCGCCCTACGTGTTTGGGGCTTAGTCAATAGGGCGGTGCCCTATCCTGGAGGCGGGTCGCCCCTTTGGGGCTTGTCTGGATGGCGGCAGGTGTTTATTCCCAAAAGTATTTTTCGTCATAATCAACGTCATACTTTTTGAGGAGTTTGCGGCATTCTGTCTGGTAGGATTGTACCGCATGATGTTTCTCCTGGTCGCGGATGTAATCTGCCACCTTTTGTACCTCGGTGTATCCTACAGAGAAAGCAGCGTAGCCATCCTGCCAGTAGAAGGCTGCATAGTCGTCTCCCTTTGATTTGATCCAACGGCTGGAGTACTTTTTAATATCCTCCAGCAGCTTCATCACGGTGATCTTGCGGGACAGGATACAAAGGATGTGTACATGATCTGTATAGCCGCCTATCTCCACCGGCTGGCAGTCTCGTTCGCGGCACAGGGCGCCTATGTAGCTGTGCAGGTCATCTTTGATCGTATCATCTATCGTGGCCTCCCGGTGTTTTGTGCTGAATACGATGTGCAGGTAGATTCTCGTCAATGATTGTGGCATTCTCTAAGATATGGAAATATCAAATCGGATACATGGTGAATGCATTTAGCCCCAACGGGGCGTTACGACTATAGCGTGGGGCATCGCCCTACGTGTATTTTTTCTGGGGGGATAGTCAATAGGGGCGGTGCGGATCAGGCTTGTATTTTGTTCGTTCGTTCGCTGCGCCTAGGGGCAACGAACGAACGAACAAAAAATCCGGACGTAGGTGATCCGGATACTTTAGCCCCAACCGGGCGTTACGACTTATAGCGTGGGGCATCGCCCTACGTGTATTTTTTCGGGGGGTGAGTCAATAGGGCGATGCCCTATCCTAATGGCGGGTCGCCCCTTTGGGGCTTAGCTGCAAATAGATATTACTTCAATCTGGCCTTGAAATTGAGCCCCACGTGTAGCTCTGCATAGGGCCTGAAGGCGCTACCTGTCAGGGTCTCTAAGTGAAATGGGGTACCCTCGGCCCAGACGATAAGCTGCAGGTGCTGTCTGAGTGGCTGCCTGATGCCGACGCCAAAGGAAGAAACATTGGCGCCCAGCCCTATCTGCTGAAACGTCCCCGCCTTGTAGTACCGGTAGGATACACCCCCGCCATACTTCCACCCGCGTCCCTGATAGGATACAAACTCGGGAGCCAGGGTCCACTGAAAGAATGACTGAAAGCGATGGCCAAACGTCCAGCGCAGTCCTACGGGCAGGGCAAGCTTTATCATTGAGCCATTATTGATGTGTAGCTCCTCATACCCCAGATCGTATATCTGCCTGCCCGATACCTGCCCTACAGCGACATGCGCACCCAGCAGCAGCGAGAAAACGCGGCCATACGGCACGAGCTCTGCGGCGATATGAAAGCCACCTCCCTGTATCGGGGCCTCGTGCTGACGGATATCGTAGGCCAGGTAGGAGGCCGTCGCCTCTACACGCAGCTGCCCTCTGTAGATGTGCGAGGTGTACCAGTGCGATGCGGGTATGAGCGTGGTATAGGCTATGAGGCTATCCGCTATGCGGTAGGTGATCCTATCCTCCGCGCGGAAGTCATGCCATTTGCCCTCATTGGTATTGACTGTTTTGCCCTGCAGGCGGGTACTGTCGCGCAGGACCATCAGCTCCTCCCGCCTCTGAGCAGAGAGCAGTGTGCTGCATAAGATCATGGATAGTAAAATGCCGGTCCTCACATCCTTACTTTATGTCTCTAAGATAATAGGATGGGTAGCAATGGCCAACTTTATCTTGAAATAAAGGTGAGGGATGCTGTTGCGCTGGTTGCTGGTCAGGCGACCAGCAACGGCGGGAAGGGAGTAGCATTTAATTAAAATGTCTCAATGTATTTTTTAAAGTACTCATCGCAATTTTTTCTGGATCAGGGAAAAGAAAATTTTTATCTACACCTAATTTTTTCAGTCTTTTAAGAATATATGGTCGTAGTGATTTATTTATGTTTAAACAATTAGAAAAACTGTAATCTTCTTGCTCGTTTTCATCATATTGATTTCTGGCGATATGTTCGATAGGAAAATTTGCTGAACTGTTCCAAATGAAAACGCCTTGCTGATTCACGATGTTAAGGTTATTATTAAGATGAAAAGATATTATACCATCATTTTTGATTTCTGAAAAATATAGGAGAGGAGAAGATATAATATTATCGACTTTAGTTAAGGTTGCCATTAGAGGCCGTCCATGAGTAAGTAACGTGACATTTTCAACTACATCGTCTGTTATAGACGCATCGATTATAGCTTCGGCTACATTCGCCTTTTGCATCCTTTCTCGTAATATTTTTTCAACCTTGGGTTTTAAACGCTGCATCCCTTCTTTTGCAGCTTCGATTATTTCGTCACCAGCACGTAGGTGTTTTTCTTCGATATAATAGACTGAAAAGTAATTGTCAATTTCTCTTTTAGGCAGAGTTTTCTGCAATTTATAGGCGCCAAAATATAATGCATTTGCAAAGCTATACGTCCAGTCTATTAATGGTGTCGGACATCCATAATGTTGTAGAAAACTTAAAATGGAAAGGTCGTTTTCTGGATCAAATTTGACATTCGAAAAATATTTTTGGAGTATATGCCCTTGTTCATTTTTAGAATTGTCAATCATCTTCTTTATAAAGTCGAGATGGTTTATTTCTTGGTTATAGAGCTTTCTTTCAATCCAGAGTCGTTGCAAGGAGCTATATAACCTGTACTTCGCCTCATCCACGCCTCTGAATAGAGTCTCTGGTTTTTGATGTAATTCAGCAAATATTTTTTCGAAATCCTCTACTGTATCAATATTTGTTTGATTAAAGAAAATTTCCTTTTGAATAAATGCTTTATACTCCGACAAGAAGCTTTTATCAGTAGAGGGAGAATCCAGTAAAGTTCCGACATAAGAGTTGATAGCCGACCTAACCAATGAATTTACAGTTTCATCAATCACTTTGCCCGTTTCATCACATTTCACCAGCAATAATCCTTCTAATAACTCTTTAAATTTTATTCTCTCGTACCCGCCATCTTCAAGATGCTCCTTGAAAAGCTTTACCTTAAAGTCTAAATCCCAATTGAATTCCATTGTCCCGTTTTTAAGAAAAAAGCCCCATCTCTCACGAAATGGGGCTTCTGTTATTTGTATTGTCTAATGTCTCAGAGACTATGAGCAGCCCATGCTGTTGCCGCAGTTGAGGCACTTGTAGCAGGTACCGGAGCGGAGGGTGATGTTGCCGCACACGTTGCACGGTGGGGCATCGCCGCCCATATCCTTGAGGTGGTTATTGAGATTGCTCAGGGCTGGCTGAGAGGCGAGCTTCATCACCTTTACCTCTTGTGCCGGCTGTGCCTTAGGCTTCTCTATCATCTCAGGGTGTACAGGCCTTACGGTGTCTTCTTCTATATCTGTGGTGAGGTCCAGGGTGCTCACCTCGCGGCTGGCCAGCTCACTAGGAGTGACATGCACGAGGTCTGTGCGGCCCAGGTACTCAAACGCCAGGAGGCGGAAGATATAGTCTACGATAGAGCTTGCATTCTTGATATTCGGGTGGTCTACCATACCACTCGGCTCAAAGCGGGTGAAGGTGAACTTATTGACAAACTCCTCCAGCGGCACGCCATACTGCAGGCCTATGGATACGGAGATAGCAAAGCAGTTCATCAGTGAGCGGAAGGATGCGCCCTCCTTGTGCATGTCGATGAAGATCTCACCGAGGGTGCTATCGCTGTACTCGCCTGTGCGTACGAAGACGGTCTGTCCGCCCACCTTTGCCTTTTGGGTAAAACCATTGCGGCGGTGAGGCAGGGCCTTCTTCTCTACGATGCGGGAGAGGGCACGCTTGAAGCTGGTGTCTGTAGACTCCTGCATCAGCACGCGGGCAGCCTCGAGCACCTGCTCAGGGGTCAGCTTGCTAAACATCTCTGTAGGAGCTGCCTCAGTAGCTGATGCTGTAGCGGCAGTGCTTGACTTCTCTTCTTTCTCCTCGTCCTTCTTGTTGGAGAGTGGCTGGGAGAGTTTGCATCCGTCGCGGTAGAGGGCGTTAGCCTTCAGGCCGAGCTTCCAGGAGAGCTCGTATGACTGCTGGATATCTTCTACAGTAGCTTCATTTGGCAGGTTGATCGTCTTGGATATCGCACCGCTGATGAATGGCTGCACAGCGCCCATCATCTTGATGTGGCCGTGTGCATGGATGAAGCGGGTGCCCTTGGTACCGCACTTATTGGCAGTGTCAAATACCGGCAGGTGCTCTTCCTTGAGATATGGTGCGCCCTCTACGGTCATGGCGCCGCAGATATATTCATTAGCTGCCTCGATATCCGCCTTGCTGAAGCCCAGCTCGCGGAGGAGGTTAAATTTGCCGCTATTGTACTGCTCTGCCGTGAAGCCAAGGCGCTGCAGGGTAGCCTCGCCGAGGCTGTATACGTTAAACGCGAAGGTCACGTCAAACGCAGCCGGCAGGCCAGCCTCTATCTTCTCGATATCTGTATTGTCAAAGCCCTTGGCGCGGAGCGAGTCAGGGTTGATAGCCGGGCATCCGTACAGGCTGCCGTGGCCCTTGGCATATTTCACGATAGCATCTACCTCAGATGGTGCGTAGCCGAGGTTCTTTAGCGCGTATGGCACTGACTCGTTCACGATCTTGAAGTAGCCACCACCAGAGAGCTTCTTAAACTTCACCAGCGCGAAGTCTGGCTCTACACCTGTAGTATCGCAGTCCATGACCAGGCCGATAGTACCGGTAGGTGCTATCACCGTGGTCTGGGCATTGCGGTAGCCATACTTTTCGCCGAGCTGGAGTGCCTCGTCCCACGCATTGCACGCGGCTGTGAGCAGATAGTCAGGGCACTGGCGCTGGTCTATGCCTACCGGCTTCACGTCCAGTCCTTCGTAGGTCTCAGGGCTGGCATTGTATGCTGCATAGCGGTGATTCCTCATCACGCGCATCATGTGTTTCTTATTGCGCTCGTAGCCGGCAAATGGTCCGAGTACAGAGGCCATCTCTGCCGATGTCTTGTACGATGTACCGGTCATGATAGCCGTGATAGCACCGCCTATCGCGCGGGCCTTGTCACTGTCATAGGCTATGCCTGATACCATCAGCAGGGTGCCGAGGTTGGCAAAACCGAGACCGAGTGTGCGGAACTCATATGACAGCTGGGCCACCTCCTTGGACGGGAACTGTGCCATCAGTACGGAGATCTCCAGTACCATAGTCCAGATGCGGCTCATGTGCTCGAAGCCCTTGACATCCAGTGTCAGGGTATCTACATCATAGAACTTCATCAGGTTAAAGGAAGCCAGGTTGCAGGCTGTATTATCCAGGAACATATACTCCGAACATGGGTTAGACGCGCGGATAGGGCCATCCTCTGGGCAGGTGTGCCACTCATTGATCGTCGTGTCAAACTGTACACCCGGATCAGCGCAGCGCCATGCAGCCATACCTACCTTGTCCCACAGTTCGCGGGCAGGGATCGTGCGCATGGTGCGGCCATCGGTGCGGGCCTTGAGCGCCCAGTTGCCACCCTCTTCCAGCGTCTTGAAGAAAGAGTTTGGTACGCGTACAGAGTTATTGGAGTTCTGGCCGGCTACCGTGCGGTATGCCTCGCCTTCGTAGTGATTGCTATAGCCTGCATCGATGAGGGCCTTTACCTTGTCCTCTTCTTTCATCTTCCACTCTATGAAGTCTACCACCTCCGGGTGATCCAGGTCGAGGCAGACCATCTTGGCCGCACGGCGGGTAGTACCGCCGGACTTGATAGCACCGGCTGCGCTGTCACCTATCTTGAGGAAGCTCATGAGGCCTGATGAGGTACCGCCACCGGAGAGTTTCTCACCCTCGCCGCGGATGCCGGAGAAGTTTGTACCTACGCCTGAGCCATATTTGAAGATACGGGCCTCACGTGTCCAGAGGTCCATGATACCGCCTTCATTCACCAGGTCATCTGTCACAGACAGGATGAAGCAGGCGTGTGGCTGCGGACGCTCGTATGCTGAGGTAGATTCTGACAGTTTGCCGGTATCAGGGTCTACATAGTAGTGGCCCTGTGGCTTGCCGGCTATACCATATGCAGTATAGAGGCCGGTATTAAACCATTGAGGGGAGTTTGGCGCTGCCATCTGGCCCAGCAGGGAGTATACCAGCTCATCATAGAATACAGATGCATCCTTAGATGAAGCGAAGTAACCATACTTCTCACCCCACTGCCTCCAGCAGTCTGCGAGGCGGTGTGCCACTTGTTTAATAGAACGCTCGCCACCCAGGCTGCCATCTGCCTGAGGTACGCCGGCGCGGCGGAAGTACTTTTGTGCTAATATATCTGTAGCTACCTGGCTCCACTGGGCCGGCACCTCTACATTATGCATTTCAAATACTGCGTCACCGGCAGGATTTCTGATCACCGAGCTGCGCAGCTCATATTGGAAGAGGTCGTATGCTGATACACCATCTTTAGTGTAATATCTGTCGACGGCTAGTCCTTTCTGGCCGGTGGATTGGCCTTTTGCTGTTGTTTTCTTTGCCATAATCTTTAAGGGTATATTTAGAGTCTATTATTGTATTGTTAAGTGGTAGATATCTGCTGTTTGGTATCCCGAATTTATTCCTGTCAGGAAAATAAAGCCAGTGCTTTTATCAACAAACTTTGTGCAAAGGGTAGCCGATAAATATCAAATCATGGACAGTCCTTGATTTCAGCCTGTGGAAAAGACAAAGTGGATAAAATGGGGAAAAAATAAGTTGGTTTTCTTGGGTTTATGCGGACCCCTTGACAGGCCTGCATAAACGTTAAATCCCGATATTTTTCTGCACCTTTACGGTTACAAAGATACTGCTTATTTCTGAGAGAGGTGCCTGCCAGTCAGTGTACTCCATATGATAGAAAACCGAAACATGACCGAAACCGTCTACTCACAGCTCAGTACCACCCGCAGCCAGCTGGCAGTGCTCATAGACCCTGACAATCAGACCCGGGATAGCCTCCGCGACATGACCGACCGGATCAACTCAGCGCGGGTAGATATGGTACTGGTGGGCGGCAGCCTGCTGCTGGAGGACCGCTTCGAAGAAACGATCCGGCTACTGAAGAAAGAGACATCCGTACCGGTGGTCATCTTCCCTGGCAATAACTACCAGGTGAGCCGCTCGGCAGACGCCCTCCTGCTGCTCAGTCTGATCTCCGGCCGCAACCCGGAATATCTGATAGGTCAGCATGTGGTGGCCGCGCCGCATATCCGCGAGTCCGGCCTGGAGGTGATACCGACCGGGTACATGCTTATAGATGGCGGCAGGGTATCTACCACCTCCTATATGACCCAGACCGTGCCGATACCTCATGACAAGGCCGATATAGCCGTAGCTACCGCCATGGCCGGCGAGCTGCTGGGCCTGCGTGCTATCTATCTGGAGGCCGGCAGTGGGGCCAGGCAAAGCATCCCTACGGAGATGCTGACGGCCGTCAGAAAGGCCATCTCCATACCCATCATCACGGGTGGGGGGATACGTACTCCTGAGCAGGCCGAGGCGCTGGCACAGGCAGGCTCCAATCTGATAGTGGTCGGTAACGTACTGGAGAAGCAGCCCGAGCTGCTGCTAGAGATATCACTGGCGGTGCATGGGTAGCCTTTAAATCAAAGACAATCATAAATATGAAAACCGTACTCTATTCCAGTCTCTTATACGCCTTTATCTTTGGCATGACTACAGCCACGGCACAGCAAGCCAAAGAGTTTTGTGTCATGAAGGTGACTATAGCCCACACTAGCGCCATGAGTCCTATGGATAGCCGGATAGTTATTTCTAAAGGTAATGCAGATAAACCAGTGGTAATAAGTTTAGCCGGTTTCGGTATGCAACGATTTACAGCCGAAGACGAAAATCAAAACAATGTCAAGATCAACCAAGCCTTTGCGGAGCTGTATACAGAGGGTTACAAGCTGATCAGTACTGCATCCTTTCCCTTACCTCAGGTTGTAGAAGGTTACACTTATATCTTTGAGAAGTAGAGCATTCCTTTCTAATGGTTTCCAAGAAAGCCAAGCGGCTACTGCTTGATATTGCGGGCTGGGTACTAATAGCTGCGGCATGGATGTGCACGTGGGGATATGTGTGGTATCGCACGTGCCAGAGTTTGCTGGGACCGGATAACGCTCATCCGCTATGGACTGTGGCGATCATTTTAGTTGGTGCAGTTTTATTGGGAGTGATCATCGGGCTATGGTCAAGGCGAAAAAGTAAAGATATTTGAGCTGGTATCAGGCGCTGATCAATGGAGGAACCACTACCATTTATACCATATAAATAACCAGGTCAGTAATAATTTGACAGGCCAAAAGAGAATACCGAGAATGAAGTCCATCAAAAAACCTATAACAGGCACCAGTGCATAAAGCCACCACCTATACCGCATCGTAAACCTTCCGGATACCAGTGCCCGCCATGCCCGGGTCACGACTTCCCTGTCATACCAGAGGATAGCCAGGTCGCAGCCTAGCATACCTGCCAGCCGGACCGGCAGCGCCATACCAAACATGCCCATGGTAAAGCATACATCTATCAGGAAGATATGGGCCAAAACTGGCAGCAGTACCAGTGCTCCGATCAGGCGGGTGCGGGGAATGATGATCAGGATAGCACCTCCTATCTGTGTCAGGCCTACCACCCAATTGAAGAGATGGCTACGCCCAAAGAGGTGCCAGGCCAGATGGAATGTGTCTACATCCTTCAGCGGTTTGGATAGGATGGCTGTATCCCAGATGCCAAACTGCTCCCCGGTAAGTTTCGAGATGCCGTAGTCTGTCATATAGATGGCCAGGTACCACCGTAGACAGAGGATGAGGTAGGCGTAGGCTTGTTCCTTTCGTATGCTCATAGCTGTGATAAACGCCCGAGACACAAAAGATTGCGAAGGGGTTAAAGTATAAACAGAGGATTAAGACTTTTTAAGTTTTCTGCATTCCCGCCCACCTGACCTGCCCCCGATCACTTGCAGTCACAGGCAAACTCATCATCCCTGTCTATACAGGTCACCACCTTTACCTCGTTGTCACATTTTGCGAAGACAATGCGGAGTCGGATGTGGTCGCTATTGCGCTCGTCCTCTATGGCATAGGCAGGGCAGCGGCCGGGTTCTTGTTTGCTCTTGGCTTCGTTGATATGGCCCTCGCGCAGTACCTCACGGATATCCGCCTCTGAGATATGGCGGCAGGACATCCGGCAGCGGGCGTGCTTGGTGTAGATGAGTTTGGTATCGGGGTCTATGAGTGTCTGGTGGCCCTCAGTAGCAGGCGCCGATGGCTCCAATTGCCTTGAGGGAGCTACTTGTTGCTGCTCTTCCTGGCGTTTGGCTGCGGGATCGCATGCCGTCAATGCTAGAAAGAGAAGAGAAAATACAATAAGATACTTGTAATTCATTGTTGATCAGTGTTTAATATGATATAGGTCATTTGACTTGTTGCAACCCTGCTCTTACTTTATCGAAAATACATTTAAAAAGAATGAGTCGGGAAAGCGAATCTCTCTCCGGGTCCATCACCGATATACTCCATGCCATGGTAGAATATGGTAATGACATTATCACCATTTTTGACGGTCAGGGGAGAGTCATTTTCAGTACCACGTCCCATATCACAGTATTCGGCTATGAACCGAGAGATATCTTCACTCCTGAGGCTACTGAGCTGATACATCCTGATGACAGGGACTCCATTCTTGCTACTTTTCGCGAAGTGCTGAATACGCCATCTGTCAGGTTTCACGCACGCTGGCGCCACCGGCATCTCGATGGGCGCTATCTCTGCATAGAGGGTACCGCGATCAATAAGCTCGATGACCCCAGGATCCGGGGCGTGATCTGCAACTACCGGGATATATCAGGACATGTAGAGGCAAAACTCCAGCTGGAGCAGGCAAATGCGGAGCTGACCAGGGTCTTCAATAATATAGACGAGGTGATCTATAGCGCACGTCGCAATCCCTACCAGATCATGCAGTGGTCAGAAGCATGCTACAAAGTGTACGGATATACCTCTGAGGAATTTATCAGGAGAAGCTACCTGTGGTATGAGCTGATCCTGCCTGAAGACAAGCACACAATAGATGACCTGAATGACATGATGCTGACCGGTCAGGTCAGTACCGTGGAGTATCGTATCAGGCACAGAGACGGGCGCATACGCTGGATAGAGGCATGTGTCACCCCCACTCTGAATGACAAAAGAGAAATAGTACGGGTAGATGGAGTGAACCGGGACATCACTGAGCGCAAAAATGCACAGCAGGCGCTGCGCGATAATGAGCAAAGGTTCAGGGCACTCATAGAAAAAAGCAAAGACGGTGTCGCCCTGGCGGATAAAGATGGTGTCATCCAATATGTGAGTCCAGCTATCACCGCTATTTTGGGCTATACACAGGCCGAATTGCTGGGTCAGACGGCTGCTGTATTCCGCCACCCTGATGCCACCGGTGAGGCGAAAGTAGAAAAGGCTCAAATACCTCCGGGCGGCAGTATCTCGCGTGTACTACGGGCACGCCACAAAGATGGCTCATCCCGCTGGGTAGAGATCACTGCTACCAATCAGTTTGACAATCCGGCGGTAAAGGCAATGGTCACTAACTTTCGTGATGTAACCGCACAGAAGCAGGCAGAGGAGCGGCTGCAAAACAGTGAGAAGAGATTTCGCGCCCTGATAGAGAATAACAAAGAGGGACTGGCACTGTCTGACCGGGAGCGGCGGTTCATCTATATCAGTCCGTCTGTAGTGAATATCATGGGGTACACAGCCGCGGAGATGGTGGGGACCACTGCACAAGACCTATATCATCCAGATGATAAAGCGGCTATCAACGATCTGGTGATGCAGATCATAGACGGGCGGCAGCTATCCGCTACCACACAAGTACGGATCAGGCACAAGGATGGAAACTACCGCTGGATAGAGTTGATGCTTAGTAATCAGTTTGACGATCCGGCCATACAGGCCATGGTCACTAATTTTCGTGATATCACAGTACGTGTGCAGGCTACAGAAGCACTGGCCCATAGCGAGCAGCGATTCAAGTACCTGATAGAGAAAAACCAGGATATCATAGCCCTCTCGGGCAGTGATGGCAATATCAGCTATATGAGCCCATCGGTAGTAGAGGTGCTGGGATATAGGCCCGAAGAGCTGGTAGGCACCTCTGCGCTGGAGCTGATGCATCCGGAGGAACTGCCTGCCAATATCGGGCACCTGACCTGGTGCAATGAGAATCCGGGCAAGGCTATGTTTATGATCCTGCGTCTGCGGCACAGAAACGGCAACTGGCTCTGGATGGAGGCCAGCTCTATCAGCCACCTGGACAGCCCCGCAGTCAATGCCATAGTGTCAAACCTGCGTGATATAACCGAGCGCAAAAAGATACAGGACGAACTGTTTGAGCTGAACCGGTCTCTGGAGGAGAAGGTAAAAGAAAGGACAGAGCAACTGGAAGAATCCAACCGTGCCCTGGAGTCATTTTCATCTCTCGCGGCGCATGACCTGCAGTCTCCACTGCGCGTACTGGCAGGATATGTAGGCCTGCTAAGGAGAGAATACGAGCAAGAACTACCCACAGATGCACATACCCTCATGGATGTGATAGTGAAGCAAACCGGCAGGATGAAGCAATTGATCACAGATCTGCTGGCATTTTCGCGTGCCTCGCATGCAGCTCTGGATCGTGAGCCTGCCGATCTGACGCATATGGTGCAAGAGAAGGTAGATGAGCAGCTGATGGCGCTCACCGGGCAGCCTATGCCTGAGATAGTGCTACATGACCTCGGCACCTCAAACTGTGACGCCGGCCTCATGAGGGAGGTTTGGGCCAATCTGGTATCGAATGCCATCAAATACTCTAACAAGAGCGAGAAGCCGCGTGTAGAAATAGGTGTGCGCCACTCTGATGAGGGTGCTGTGTACTATATTTCTGATAACGGTGTCGGATTTGACATAAAGGCTGCCGAAAAGATGTTTCAGCTATTCCAGCGTATGCATAGTAGCTCAGACTTTGAAGGGACAGGCCTCGGCCTGGCACTGGTCAAGAATATTGTCAATAAACACGGCGGCCGGATATGGGCGGAGTCTGCGCCGGGTCAGGGAGCTACTTTTTTATTTACACTCCCAGAGGCCTCACTTGATCACGCCTAGTTTCCTGCCCACCTTTTCAAAAGCCGCGATCGCCTTGTCCAGGTGCTCCTGTTTATGCGCAGCAGAGAGCTGCACGCGGATACGCGCCTGCTCCTTTGGTACTACCGGGAAGAAGAACCCTATCACATAGATACCTTCTTTCAGCATCTCATCTGCAAAGACCTGAGACAGCTTGGCATCGTAGAGCATGACAGGTACGATGGCAGACTCGCCATCCTTGTAGTCCAGGCCGAGTTTCTTCAGGCCTGTTTTAAAGTAATTGACATTCCACTCCAGTTGGTCGCGCAGCGCAGTGCTCTCGCTCAGCATGTCAAATACCTCTATGGCCGCACCTGCTATGGATGGTGCCAGCGAGTTGGAGAAAAGATACGGTCGCGAACGCTGCCGCAGCATGTCTATGATCTCTTTCTTGCCGGTGGTGAAGCCCCCCATCGCGCCACCGAGCGCCTTGCCCAACGTACCGGTGATGATGTCTACACGGCCCAGCACATGGCGCAGCTCTACAGAGCCGCGGCCCGTCCTGCCTATGAATCCGGTGGCGTGGCTCTCATCTACCATGACCATGGCATTGTATTTATCTGCCAGGTCGCAGACCTTATCGAGCTGTGCCACATAGCCATCCATAGAGAAGACACCATCTGTCACGATGATGCGGTTTTTCTGTGCCTGTGACTTTTTCAGGCACTCCTCCAGCTCTGCCATGTCATTATTGGCATAGCGGTAGCGTACGGCCTTGCACAGGCGCACGCCGTCTATGATAGAGGCATGGTTCAATGCATCAGAGATGATCGCGTCATTTTCGTCAAATAGTGGCTCAAAGACACCGCCATTGGCATCGAAGCAGGCAGCATAGAGGATCGTATCCTCGGTGCCGAGAAAGGAGGCGATCTTTGCCTCCAGTTCTTTATGTATATCCTGCGTACCGCAGATGAACCGCACCGAGCTCATGCCAAAGCCATGCGTATCGAGGGCCTTCTTCGCTGCCGCTATCACACGCGGGTGAGAGGAGAGGCCGAGATAGTTGTTTGCGCAGAAATTGATCACCTCGCTGCCGTCCTGCAGCCTTATCACTGCGTCTTGTGGCGTGCTGATGATGCGCTCGCGCTTGTAGAGACCGTTTGCATCGATATTTTGCAATTCTTCCGTCAGCTTATCTTTGATCGTGTACATGTCTTTTTGCTTTGAGGAGGCTAAGGTAGAAATAAGCCGAATACCTCAGCAGCTAAGCTTGCAGTTGTATCATTAAACGGCAAGGTGTAAAGGAGCACGAACACGGAAAACAAACTGCCCGTTTGCCTTGTTATAGGAAGCGAAAATGATCGGATTTTGATACCTGCTTAATTTGAATCATTCTAAATAAGCGGCCGTTCGCGCAATAAAGGTTTAAAATCCTTTCATTTGTCAGACTGTACATTAATTTTGGCACCGCATTAACAAAAATCTAACACAAGATGTCTGCTGCTACGCACAAATCTTCAGCCCTCTTCAAATCATCACTAGGCAAAAAATACCTCATGGGCCTGACGGGACTTTTCCTGATCAGCTTCCTGCTGGTACACTGCTTTGTGAATGCGATGGTATTTTTTGACAGGTCGGGCTCCCTATTTAATGAGTATGCTCACTTTATGGGTACCAATATTATCATCCGTATCATGGAGGTGGTACTCTTTGCCGGCCTGCTGCTGCATATCATAGATGGCCTGATGCTGTACTTTCAGAATCGTGCTGCCCGCCCGCAGGGTTATGCCTACAATAAACCAAACGCCAACAGCTCATGGTACAGCCGCAGCATGGCCATACTCGGTACGCTGCTGCTCACGTTCCTGATCATGCATTTGGCGCATTTCTGGGTTCACAGCAGGTTTATGGAGGACAATATGTTGAAGCAACCGCATCCTGATTTCAAAACGGATATGCTTAATCTGTATAGCTTAATGGTGGATACATTTAGCAATCCTATCGTGGTTGTTATATATGTACTGGCGCAGGTAGCGCTGGCCTACCACCTGCTGCATGGTTTCTGGAGTGCCTTCCAGTCACTGGGCCTCAATCATACCAAGTATAATAATGCGATCCACATGGCGGGTACCGCCTTTGCCATCGTGATACCGTTCATTTTTGCCCTGATGCCGATCGTGATCTATCTGCGCACCATCGGCGTGATGTGATTTTGAAAATAAAAAGTGTATTGTCTCAATACTTAATACTCACTACTCAATACTAATCAAGATATGGCTTTAGACTCAAAAATACCTGAGGGAAAACTCCAGGAAAAGTGGGAAGAATACAAGGAGCACGCCAAGCTCGTAAACCCTGCCAATAAGCGTAAGGTAGAAGTGATAGTAGTAGGTACAGGCCTGGCCGGTGCCTCTGCCGCCGCTACACTCGCTGAGCTGGGCTACAAGGTGAAGGCATTCTGCTTTCAGGATTCGCCGCGGCGCGCGCACTCTATCGCGGCGCAGGGCGGTATCAACTCTGCCAAGAACTACAAGAATGACGGTGACTCTGTTTACCGCCTTTTCTACGATACGATCAAGGGTGGCGACTTCCGCGCCCGCGAGGCCAATGTCTACCGCCTGGCGCAGGTGTCTACGGACATCATAGACCAGTGCACGGCCCAGGGCGTACCTTTTGCCCGTGAATATGGCGGCCTTTTGGACAACCGTTCCTTTGGCGGTGCGCAGGTATCGCGTACTTTCTACGCGCGGGGCCAGACCGGCCAGCAACTCCTGCTCGGTGCCTATCAGGCGCTGGAGAGGCAGATAGGCCTCGGCAATGTACAGATGTACTCCCGCCATGAGATGGTAGATGTGGTGATCATAGATGGCAAGGCACGCGGTATCATAGCGCGCAACCTCATCACCGGTAAGCTGGAGAGGTACTTTGGTCACGCAGTGGTGCTCGCATCCGGTGGCTATGGCAATGTATTTTACCTGTCTACTAATGCAATGGGCAGCAATGTGACCGCCGCTTGGAAGGCTCACAAAAAGGGCGCTTACTTTGCCAATCCATGCTACACCCAGATACACCCTACCTGTATACCCGTATCAGGAGACTACCAGTCTAAGCTGACGCTGATGTCTGAATCCCTGCGTAATGACGGCCGTGTATGGGTGCCTAAGACCCGTGAGGATGCCAAGGCTATCCGCGAGGGCAAGAAACGTGCAGAAGACATCAAAGAAGAAGACCGTGACTACTATCTGGAGCGCAAGTATCCATCTTTCGGCAACCTCTGCCCGCGTGATATCGCATCACGCGCAGCGAAGGAAGCATGTGATGATGGCCGCGGTATCGTGCCATCGGGTTTCGGTGTGTTCCTGGATTTTGCTGATGCTATCAAGCGCCTCGGTATAGATACGGTCAAGGCCCGCTATGGCGAGCTCTTCCCTATGTACCAGAATATCACCAATGAGGATCCGCTGAAAACGCCGATGAAGATTTACCCTGCCGTACACTATACGATGGGTGGCCTCTGGGTAGACTATGAGCTGATGACCTCTATACAGGGCCTGTACTGCCTCGGTGAGGCCAACTTCAGCGATCACGGCGCTAACCGCCTCGGCGCCTCGGCGCTAATGCAGGGCCTGGCAGACGGCTACTTCGTCCTACCATATACTATCGGCAATTATCTCTCTGCAGAAATATTCACTAAGGCCATCCCTACGGACCATCCTGCGTTTGAGGAAGCGGCCAAAGCTGCTGATGAGCGCATGAAGAAGTTGCTCTCTATCAATGGCAAGCAAACCGTGGAGGATATCCACCGCAAACTCGGCAAGATCATGTGGGAGTACTGCGGTATGGCGCGTAATGCTGAGGGCCTGACCAAAGCCCGCAAGCTGATACAGGAGCTGCGCGAAGAGTTCTGGAAAGATGTGAAGGTAACAGGCGACCAGAATGACTTTAACCCTGAGCTGGATAAGGCTGGCCGTGTGGCAGACTTCCTCGAGCTGGGTGAGCTGATGGTGATAGACGCGCTGAATAGGAACGAGTCTTGTGGTGGTCACTTCCGCGAGGAGTACCAGGAGCAGGGCGAGGCCAAGCGTGATGACGCCAACTATCTCTATGTAGCAGCCTGGGAGTTTAAAGGTGTAGGTGCCGATCCTGAGCTGCACAAAGAAGACCTGAAGTATGAGAATATCAAGCTGCAGGTACGGAGCTACAAATAGTAGTAAGTATTTAGTATTAAGTATTAAGACAAAGCGAAAGCGATATAAATCAGAGATATGAAACTTAATCTCAAAGTCTGGAGACAAAACAATGCGAATGCTGCAGGCAAACTGGTAGACTATACTGTAGATGGCCTGAATCCGGATATGTCCTTTCTGGAGATGGTAGACGTGCTCAATGACCATCTGGTCAAGAAGGGCGAGGAGCCGGTGGCGTTTGACCATGACTGCCGCGAAGGTATCTGCGGTATGTGCAGTATGTATATAGATGGCCGTGCACACGGTCCGCAGCATGCGGCTACTACCTGCCAGCTCTACCTGCGCTCCTTCAAAGATGGTGATACCGTGCACGTAGAGCCGTGGAGGTCCAGGGCATTCCCTATCGTAAAGGACCTCGTGACAGACCGCTCGGCATTTGACCGTATCATAGCGGCCGGTGGCTTCATCAGTGTGAATACCGGCCAGGCGCGGGATGCCAATAACCTGCCTGTAGACAAGCATGATGCTGAGAAGGCGATGGACGCTGCCGCCTGCATAGGCTGCGGTGCCTGCGTGGCTGCCTGCCCTAACGGCGCTGCGATGCTCTTCGTATCTGCCAAAATATCTCAACTCGCCCTCCTGCCACAAGGCCAGCCTGAGCGAGACCTCCGTGCCCTGCGCATGGTGGAGCAGATGGATGCAGAAGGCTTTGGCAACTGCTCTAACATCGGCGCCTGCGAGGCAGAGTGCCCTAAGGAGATCAAGCTGACCAACATCGCTCGCATGAACCGTGACTTCCTCGCGGCATCTGTGGGTAGCGAAACGGAGTAAAGGATTTTACGGGTTTATCTGTATTTTTGGAGTAAAGCAGTGTTATGGACTTTACACAATACATAGATGCGGATAACCTATCTCCAGACTTTCTGGATTATCTCAAATCTACTTTTAAGGGAAAGAGAATCAGGCTCACGGTAGAAGCAGAACCGGATGAGACTGAATATCTCATGTCTAGTCCGACTAACCATAAGCGGCTTCTGAAGTCTATCAAGAATGTAGAAAAGGGTAAAAACCTGAAAACACTTGATAAGGATCTTCTAAAGAAGCTTGGTATATGAAAAGTGTACTGCTGGAAGAATCTGCTTTAGAGGACTTGCAATTCTGGGCTAAGAATGATATCAAGCTTCTTAAAAGGATTGTGGAAGTTTTGGCTGATATTCAAAAATCGCCTTACGCAGGTATTGGAAAACCTGAACCTTTAAAACATCAATACAAAGGATACTGGTCACGAAGAATAAATGACGAGCACAGGCTTGTTTACACCGTGACTGATGATTCCATCATCGTTATTGCCTGCAGATATCATTATTCTAAATAATCCTCATGAAAAAGATCACCATCGGCGTCACTGTCACCGAAGCCCGCTACGAAAACTATCCTAAATGGATCAAAGGAGATGATGATAGCATCAGCATCATAGAGCTATCTGCTGAAAACCAGAACTGGGACGAGATAGAGGACTGTGATGGTATCTTGCTCACAGGCGGGGTAGATATGCACCCGCAGTTTTATGACAATAAGGAGCTGCGCTATCCTCATGCGCCAAAGGAGTTCAATACCGCACGCGATGAGTTTGAGATGCATGTCTTTGAGACCGCGCTGAACTTTGAGCATCCGATACTCGCCATCTGCCGCGGCCACCAACTGGTGAATGTAGCTCTCGGCGGCAACCTGATACAGGACATAGGCGATGCTGCCAATGAGATACACAAACGCGGAGAAGAAGACAAACAACACGGCATCACTACAGAGCCGGGCACACTGCTCCATGAAATAAGCGGCAACTCTGGTACCATCAATAGCGCCCATCATCAGGCCATCAAAGACCTGAGCGATGAGCTGATAGCTAATAGCCACTCCGCAGATGGCATCATAGAAGGCGCGGAATGGAAAGACAAAGAAGACAAACCCTGGCTGCTCACGGTGCAGTGGCACCCGGAGCGCATATCCGACAAGGAGACCAATCCCTTCTCGCACAATATCAGGGAGGCGTTTCTAAAGGCAGTACGTGCTACTGTTTGAAATATCACCTATCTCTGGAATGGGCCGGTTAAACTAGTCTGATCTCCTGCATTGCGTATTTGTCTATGCACTATATTTGCACGCAAATTTATTCATCATCGCTCTCCGGTTCTTTCCCTTCGGGGAGGGTAGGAGGGGTTAAACTCCATACATGAAGATCGTCAATCCGGCTGACGGCAAGGTCATAGCCAATGTCAAGGAAGATTCTAAAAAGTCTATCACTACCAAGCTCGCCACCCTGCGCAAAGGCCAGGAGAAATGGGCCAAGGTGCCACTCGCCAAGCGCGTAGCTGTGCTGCAGAAATTTGGCAAGCTGCTCGAGAGCAATATCAAGGAGTGCGGTGCCATACTCACCTCAGAGGTGGGCAAGCCGCTGCAGCAATCATACAATGAAGTGAACGGGGCGCATGCACGTATCAAGTGGCTGACCGAGAATGCCACAAAGTACCTGAGTGATGAGGTGGTGAGCAATGCTCCGGGCATGACAGAGAAGATCTCATACGAGCCGCTCGGCGTAGTGTGCAATATTTCCGCGTGGAACTATCCCTACCTGGTGGGTACAAATGTATTTGTACCTGCGCTGCTCGCGGGTAATGCAGTACTGTATAAGCCATCAGAATTCTCTACGCTCACCGGCCTGCAGATAGAGAAGCTGCTGAAGAAAGCCGGTGTGCCAGATGATGCCTTTCAGGTAGTAGTAGGAGCGAAGGAGCAGGGTGAGATACTGCTCGACCTGCCGCTGGATGGTTACTACTTTACTGGCTCGTACAAGACTGGTGACTACATCTACAAGCGCGTAGCGCCAAAGATGGTACCATGCCAGCTGGAGCTGGGTGGTAAGGATCCGCTCTATGTAGCGGATGATATCAAAGACATAGCTGCTGTGGCAGCAGGTACTGCTGATGGAGCTTTCTACAATAACGGCCAGAGCTGCTGCTCTGTAGAGCGTATCTACGTGCACAAGAAAGTCTATGACAAGTATGTGGAGGAGTTCGTACGCGAGGTGAAGGGCTACAAGGCCGGCAACCCGACTGAGCCGGGTGTCTACATCGGAGCGATGACGCGCGCTGCACAGCTCGATGTGCTGGACGCACAGGTGAAAGACGCAGTGAAGAAAGGCGGCAAAGTAGTGACAGGTGGCAAGCGCATAGCTGGCAAAGGCAACTACTATGAGCCGACGGTGATCCTCAATGCGAATAACAAAATGGCAGTGATGCAGGAGGAGAGCTTCGGTCCGGTGATCGGTATCATGAAAGTGAATAGCGATAAGGAAGCACTGGAGCTGATGCAGGATACGCAATATGGCCTCACAGCCTCTGTCTATAGTGCTGATGAGAAGCGCGCCGAGAAGATTCTCTCTGCTGTCAACTCCGGCACCGCCTATTGGAACTGCTGTGACCGCGTGAGCGCGGGCCTGCCTTGGAGCGGCAGGAAGCATTCTGGCTTTGGTGCTACGCTGTCACACCTGGGACTGCGCGCGTTTACCAAACCTAAGGGCTATCACTTGCGTGGTTGATTTGAAAATCCGAAGATGTGCTGATTTGAAAATGAAATACAAACAGCAGTCTGATCTATACTGAAGTTTCTAATGACTCCCTCTGGCTATCGGAGGGAGTTGTTTTTTTATCCCTGCCTATGAGGCGCAGGGCTGAGTCTTTTGCCACGCGCAGCGAGCGGAAGTAGCTACGGAAGATGTCGCGTATGTAGCCGTCTTTATTGAATTCATTATCCGGCAGGCCAAACTCGATCTGCTGCGTAGTATCCGGCTGATAGTAGGTGCCAAACAACCGATCCCAGATAATAAAGGTCACGCCAAAGTTGCGGCCGTAGTGCTCTGGATTCTTGCTGTGGTGGATGCGGTGTGCGGCAGGTGATACGAGTATATATCGGCCCAGCCAGCCCCAGTCCGAGTGTATCTGTGAGTGTGTCAGCTTCTGGTGTGCCTGATGCACGAGATTGACCAGGAGATAGGTCTCAGCAGGTACGCCCATCAGCACAAATACGATCATGGAGAAGAAGTCAGTCAGCACACCTTCTGCCGCATGGCTGCGAAAGGATGTCAGGATCGTCATATCCTCTGCCGAGTGGTGGAAACGGTGCAGCTCCCACACCCAGCCCAGGTGATGGCGATAGTAGTGGATCACATAGTCACGCAGGTCTGTGATGAGCAGCATGATAAAAAACTGTACCGGCACGCTCGGTATCATGGCGATCAGGTGAAAGCTGACGTGCTTCATCACCTGGCCGTAGATGAAGTAGAAGATACCTACATAAAACAACAGGCCGGCCAGCTGCGTGAGGCCGGTAAGAAAAAACAGGAACGAGAAGATGTCGTTATGAAGTACTTTGCCACGTGTGGCGAGCTGATAGATAGACGACCTGCGCCAGCCCACAGATAGCGCCTCTATGACAAGGCATGCCGCTGTGACCCCGATGGTCAGGAGCATGGCCTGCCACGGAAAGTTGTCATAGTGCGCCACACTATTAAACTTCTGTATGAAATAGTCAAGAGACATCTGTCCTATAAAAATAACCAATCCCCGTGGCAAGCCGAAATGGTGGAATTTGGCAAGAGGAACGGATTTGCCTACCTTGCCGGTAGCGATGCAGCACACCCGCTCCGTGTGGAACCAGATGCCTATGGTCAGGCTCCTCTTGCCCTTTATGATGGGCATAGGTATTGGTATTGCTTCTTCTCAGTTACTGTTTCCTGCGCTTGTAGTACTGTCGCTGTCTGCGGCAGTTTTGATATGGTATCACCTGCAGGAGGATATCGCCTCCGTCTACCGTTGGCGCTATGCCGCGGGTGTGGGCATCGGGTTTATGATGTTCGCTCTCGGCTATGCCGTGGCCTGGCTACATACAGATACAAATGACCAGTATCATCTCGCTCACCTGTCTGTAGCTGCCCAGGGATATGAAGGGGTGATAACGGAGCCGCCCGTGCTGAAAGATAAAACTGTCAATGCCCTGATAAACATTACTGCCATATCTACGGGCGATACGGTATTGCCATCCAGCGGCAAAGTGCTCGCCGCGATTGCGAGAGATAAGCAAAGCGAGGGGCTGCATTATGGAGATAAGGTCATTTTCCACGGAGTGGTAAAGGAATATGATCTGCCTAAAAATCCCGATGAGTTTGACTACAGGCAGTATCAGGCACTGCATCACATCTACCACCGCGTATATCTCAGAGATGGTACCTGGCAGGTGACCGGAGGGGATGGGGGAAATGTATTGCTGACGCATATCTATGCTGTCAGGGCCTACTTTCTCTCGCTGATCAAAAAATATGTGCATACCGAGGGAGAACTGGCCGTGGCTACAGCCCTCACGCTCGGCTATCGCGACTATGTGACGGACGATGTGATGCAGGCCTACTCCGCCAGTGGCGTGCTGCATGTGCTCAGTGTGTCAGGACTGCATGTGGGCGTCATGTACTTTGTGCTGAATCTGCTGCTCGGTTGGATGGATAGGAAGCGGCGCACAGAGATAGCAAAGGGCATCATCGTGATCATGGTCATGATCTTCTATGCCGGCCTCACAGGGCTGAGCCCGCCGGTGCTGCGCTCTGTCTGGATGTTTTCGCTGATCACGGCAGCAAAGCTGCTGGACCGGGATGTGAGCATTTATAATGTGCTTGGTGTGTCCTGCTTTGTCCTGCTGGTATGCGATCCTTATTATATCGCCGATGTTGGTTTTCAACTCAGCTATATAGCTGTAGCTGGCATTGTTCTCATTTATCCGATGATCTTTGGCATGGTAGAAGATACCGATCTGATAAAAAGGAATATCCCCTACGTATCCCATTCAGTCAACTGGCTCTCGCGCTGGACCTGGGGGCTGATAAGCGTCTCCCTCGCTGCACAGATCGCTACACTGCCTGTCAGCCTCCTGTACTTTCATAATTTTCCTACTTACTTCCTGCTGGCCAACCTCGCGGTGATACCCTTGAGTAATTTTGTGCTGGTGGCCGGTATGCTGCTCTTTTGTGTAGGATGGCTGCCATATCTCTCAGATGCCATCGGCTGGCTCTTTGATCATCTGCTTATATGGACCAATGAGGCCGTATACGCCATAGACCGTATGCCGCATGCTTTGACCAAAGGCATCATGATCAGCGCGCCAGAGATGATTTTGCTATACACCTTTATAGCCTTTTTCTTATGGTTTATGTATAGCCGCAGGGCCACGGTACTCATCGCTGCGCTCTGTTTATTGCTCGTGATTTGTACTGCTTTCTCATACGATACTATACGCCATGACCGGCTAAATGAGATATGCATCTACTCTGTCAGAGGGCAAAAGGCGATCAGCGTGATCAGTCGCGGTACGGTAGTCTATGACTTTGATACCGCTGTGCTGCATAATGAAAAGACGATGCGATATCATATACGTGATCACTGGTATGCATCAGGGATCGGGCATGAGCTATGCATGGATAGTACCAGGGGATGTATCACGCTGCCATATGGCAAAATATATACCGCTGCGGGCAAGCGCATCATGATCGTAGACAAGGCGGCCACTTCCTTGCCCTCTGCTGCCATAAATACAGACGTCATGGTGGTTTCATCGGGGTTTACAGGCTCAATACTCATGCTGCGCGGTTATGCGCACTGGAGGCAGTTAGTTTTTGATACTTCTGTCAAACCCTGGCAACTCAAGAAATGGAAAGAAGAGTGTGATGAGGCGGGCCTGCCATATCACGATTGTACAGCAAAGGCTTTTGTAGTGCGCTGGTAGCTTCTAGCTTTTGAAGTTCATCAGTCTCGCTACATACTTTCCTACGATATCAAATTCAAGGTTGACCTTCGTGCCCGGCTGTACCTCATGGATATTTGTGTGCTCATAGGTGTAGGGGATGATGGCTACTTTAAATCTATCATCCACCGCATCAAAGGCTGTCAGGCTCACACCATTGATACAGATCGAGCCTTTCTCTACGATGATGTTTTGCGCCGTGGGCGTATAGCGAAATTCATATAGCCAGCTCCCATTTTCATCTTTCGCAGACAGGCACTCGCCGGTCTGGTCCACATGCCCCTGCACGATATGCCCGTCAAAGCGGCCGTTGGCAGCCATACAGCGCTCTATATTGATCACCTGCCCCTCGTGTAGCTCGCCGAGGTTGGTCTTGCGCAGTGTCTCTTCTATAGCGGTCACGCGATGCCTGCCCGGAGCCAGCTCCACCACTGTCAGGCAGATGCCATTGTGCGAGACACTCTGGTCTATCTTTAGCTCGCCTGAGATAGGTGATGCGACCCAGAGCTCCAGATTGCCTTTGTCATGTGTGATGCCGGCGGCAGTACCTGTCGCCTCTATGATACCAGTGAACATTTCTTTATTTACCTCTTATCAGATGGATGAAGCCGCCACCGTTTTTCTGTGGCAGTGGTTTGCGTACCTCGCCGCGCAGGCCCAGCTCCCAGTAGTAGCCGGAGTAGTAGTAGACACCCTCAGAGAGCTCTTTGCCGGATTTCTGGTCTTTGCCATCCCACCGCAGCTCAGGGTCAGTGGTCTCAAATACTTTCTCACCCCAGCGGGTAAATACCTTAAACTCCACTCTTGAGACAAAACGGTATGGATGTCGTGGGGTGAAGAGGTCGTTCGCTCCATCGCCATTTGGCGTGAAGGTATTGGGTAGCTCGTAGTTGGGACAGTCATCTATACAGACCCGGTTTACTTTGGCGCTTTCATTATTGTGCCTGTCTACAGCGGTCACTATATAGCAGCCGGCTATATTCAGGTCCAGTATGTGGTTGTACGTCGTATTGGCTATGCCTGATACAGAGTCTATCAGCGTCATGGCACCGGAGTCGGGGGCATAGTAGATGCGGTACTTGATCGTATTGGAGGCGCAGGAGTCTGTGAAATTTTCCCAGCTCAGGTAGTTGATATAGTAGAAAGTATCCGGTGCGGGATTCGTACAGTTGTTAGTGACAGACACCAGTGGCGGGCATGGTGGTATGGTATCTATAGGTACACCGCATTTGATCTCAGAGAGGTTGATGAGCGGCTTTTTGATCAGGCTGCTGGTGTAGTGGCCATAGGCGCTCACATAGTAGCAGTAGGTAGAGTCATTGGTCAGGCCGGTATCTATATAGGACGATACATCTGTGGTCCCCACGTAGTGGAAGACTGTGCTGCTCGTATCGCGGCGGTATATCTGGAATGTATCCTGCGTCCACGGCACATTATAGTCCCATGTGAGGCGTATCTTGCTATCGCTCGGATGCAGCTGCAGGTATACTGATGAGGCGCTGCTGGTGCCGCCCACAGTATCGCCTGTAGAGTAGAAGAGTACCTTGTAGGTGTATGGAGTATCGGCTGTATTCAGCAGCGTATCAGTATAGGTAGTGTCTATCAGCGAGGCAAAGTCAGGACGTGTCACGCTATTGATGAGCGCTGCAGAGCCGATCGTATATCCGGGATTGCGGTACAGGTCAAAACGGTACGGCGGTGGATTGAGCACCGTATCCAGTCCTCCTATGCCCGCCTTTGGTTTTGTCCATTCTACATACATCTTGCCGAGGGATGGATCTGTCTCCAGTACACTCACATTGGTGATCACCGGCACATCATATGGTAGCGAGTCGCAGGTCTCATTAGACGGCACGCTTACCACCATATCATACTCATATTGCCCGTTGGGAGATTTGCGCGAGAAGTGCGCCAGTATACGATAGCAGAGCTCCTGGCCGCCTACTGCAGACTGATCCAGATAGGTCGTGTCAAATATCTTATCGGCTATCATGCTGTAGCCGCGGCCTGCCAGTCCGGTCTCGCAGTAGTCTGGTATGAACGGATTGCTGCCTACACGCTTCCATACGGAGAAGCCCCGGAAGGTGCTGATACTGTCACATAGGTAGGAGTGCCATGCCAGGCGTATCTTTTTTGAGTTGATACCGGAGTGCAGATTGAGCGGTGGCGGTGGTATGACCTGTATATTGAAGGTCTTGAGGTCAGCCAGGGGTATATGGTTATTGTCTACCGCCTTCACGAGCACCTGATAGGGCTGGCTGCGTATGTCCAGACAGACCGTATTCCATACCATGGTACCCGTAGCCGGGTTGCCGGTGACGGAGGTATAGGTGGCAGGGCTCAGGCTATCAGGCACCACAAAGGGGCCGCCATTGGCTGTCAGTGTCACTACCTGGCCGTGATCAGGATCCGTGGCAGAAAAACTGACTCGTAGCTGATCTCCTGCACGGATACAGGTATCCATCAGTTGGGCCACCTTTGGGGGATGGTTAGTATCAGCGTTTACTATGATCTGCATATCGCGGATGATGGTACTGAGCAGAAACCTGCGCCGGTACTCCCGCACGATGAAAGCTACATTGTAAATACCCGTCAGCTGTGGCACCGCCCACATATACATGCCCGTGTGCCGGTCCAGCGTCTCCGTATCGCCCATCACATACGGATTAGTATACGGAGAGAAATACCCCGGTACAGGATTGCCCAACCCCTGCAGCGGCACTATCTGTATAAAATCTAGGCTGTCACCATCAGGATCATAGGCCAGCGGATTGTGATAGAAGGTATCGTTCACGTTGGCAAAATCTATAGGAGGGTTGAGTAGTATAGGCGAGTGATTCAATCCTATATTCTGGATATTGGTAGGATAGAAGATCGTATCCTCCAGGTAAAACTGCACATCTACGGAATTGCCGTTATTGATATTGGTGATATCAGAATTCCGGTTAGGGTCCGTCATAGATATCACATAGAAATTATTGGGAGGAGATGGCGCACCCGGGTAGGTATGGATACCTATATACACATTCTTCTTGATGTCATTGCCCAGAGATTGGCCGCCCGGTATTCCGCTAGGGCCATTGGGGCCATTGGTCCTGTAGATAATATCATCCGGGCTACCGTCACCCCAGTGTATAGGCAGGCTATCGCGATCTGCCTGGTAGCTGCTTTCCTTGGTATAGGTAGTGATGGTGGCCTTGATCGTATTGGAAGATATAAACTCATAGGTGATCTCACCGGCACGGTTGTGCGTAGCAGAGACGATGCCGGGTAGCAGAGCGAGGAGAATAAAGACGACCAGCGCTGGAAAGGAGGCGCGTTTGTTCATAAACCGCAAGTTAGCAAAATATAGACGGATAAAAGGGTTAAAAAGTAGTCAGCGCCTCGTTAAAACGAGTGTCACAGTATTGTCAGGAGACGGGCTTGGTATTAATAGGAAATCCTACTTACCGCCAGCCTTATACAGTTCCTTCTCACTCACCACCTGTATCTTGTCGCCATCTTCCAGCGTCTTGGATATCAGCTTAAATGGTGCCTTGATCACCATATCGCCTTCCTTGAGGCCGGAGGTGATCTCTATATTGGTGGCATCTTGTATGCCGGTGGTCACATTTACCATTTTGGCGGTACCGTTATTGGCTACAAAGACTACTTCCTGTACCTTCTTTTTATCCTTGGTATCGCTATCATCGTTGTCGCTGCTCTTGCTCACGGCATGGGTGCTGTCTTTTTTCTCCCGTGTGGTCACTGACTGTATCGGCACGGTCAGGATGTTGTTCTTGCTATTAGTACGGATATCTACCGTAGCAGACATACCGGGGCGGAAGGGATACTTCAGCCCGTGGCCCTCTTCGGTCAGGTGAGCATACGAGTCTTTGATGAGCTTCACCTTTACTGAGAAATTGATCGCCTGAGACGTAGACACTACGGCCGTGGAGGTAGAGCTCGAGTACGCTATCTCACTCACCACCCCGAGAAACTTCTTGCTCTGGTAGGCGTCTACCTCCACAGAGGCGGTATCACCTACTTTTACTTTCAGTACATCATTTTCGCTCACGTCTACCTCGGCCTGCATGCGGTCCAGGTCTGCTATACGTATCAGCTCCGTACCTGCCATTTGTGCCGTGCCTACCACGCGCTCGCCCAGCTTCACGCTGCACAGTGATATGATACCGCTCATGGGCGCATAGATGCGTGTCTTCACCAGGTTGTCATTGGCCTGCTGGAGTTGTGCCTCACTGCTGTTCACAGCATACTTAGACGCATTGAGCTGCTCCTGGCTGGTAGCCAGCGCGGTCTCTGCATTCTTCAGGTTATTCAGCGCCATGTCAAAGTCCTGATCGCTGATGATCTTTTCATCATGCAGTTGTTTCTGCCTGTTGTAGGTGATCACCGCCTGATCGTAGAGTATCTTATTGTTTTTGGCCGTGGCCTCTGCCGCCATCCGGTTAGCCCGTACCTGGCTCACACCTGCCTGGCTCTGGCTCACTACAGACTCATAGATCACAGGGTTGATCTCCAGCAGCAGGTCGCCCTTTCGCACGCTGTCACCTTCTTTTACCAGCAGCTTGATGATCTCTCCTGATACCTCTGAGCTGATCTTGACCTCGGTCTCAGAGTGTATCTTGCCACTAGCGGTCACCGTCTCTAGGATGGAGCGTTTTTGCGCTTTCTCGGCAGCTACCTGCTCCCCGTCGCCTTTATGAAAGAGGCCGCTTTTGCCGCCGAGCACCGCTGCTATGATGATGAGGGTTACGACGCCTATTACTATCCAGACTATCTTCTTGTTCATTCGGGTTTTTAGTTTAGCGTGATGGGTTTTCCTTCGTAAAAGTCGAGCACTTTCACACTGAATATATAATTATACTTAGCCTGCACAGCACTGCTCTGCGCGCGGGAGAGGTTTGATTTAGATATCTCCAGGTCATAGTTGGTAGCCAGGCCGGCGCTGTAGCGCTTGTTGGCAGTTTCAAAAGCTTTCTCTGATGCCTCCAGCGCTTTGAGGTTGGCACTGTACGTTTCTGCATTCCCCTTTGCATTGGCATAGCTCTGGTAGATATCGCGCTCCAGGTTATTGCGCACGGTCTGGAGGTTCAGCTTTTGCAGCTGCATTTGTAGTTTGCTATTGGCCATATTTGTCATACGCTGCCAGCCGCTCAGGATCGGCACACTGAGGTTAAATGAAAACCCATTGGCAAGGTTGTTTTTAAACTGCGTGGGAAAGTCCACCGATTTAGTAGAGTAAGTGGTATAAGGTATGTACCCCAGCTCCACCCCCGTAGGCGAGTAGATCACCTGCTGCTGGGTCACTGCAGCGCCGGGCTGTGTAGCGAGGTTAAACCAGTTGTCATGTGTAAAGGCGCTCAGGGATATAGTAGGGCTCAGGGCACCTTTGGCTATCTTCATGCTATACATGGCGCTGGTCACGCGCGCCTGTGCCGCCTGTATAGTAGGCTGCGTACCCAGGGCATACTGGTAGATGTCATGCGCACTCACATTATCAAAGGTCATCACAGAGCCTATATTGATCTCTGGTGTGATGATATCAAAGGCTTGGTCGTCCGGCAGCTGCAGGGCTATCTTCAGTGTGATATTGGAGATCATCTCGGCGTTTTTCTGCGTGCTGAGAGAGGCCTGGTCACGCGCCAGCTGCGCCTGAAAGTCATAGATAGATGACTCCGGCATCGTGCCCGCGCGTATCTTGGCAGACTGCTGGTCCAGTTGGTTTTGAGAGATGTCTACCTGCTTTTGCGCCACCTTTACCAGTTCTTTATTCACCACCAGCTGCAGGAAGATATTGGTCACATTCAGCACGGTATTATTGACCGCGGCAGAGAGATCAAAGCTGGTAGCCTGCAGGTCATACTTGTTCTTCTCGATATTGTGTATCTGCTGCAGGCCGGTCCACAGGTTCAGGTTGCCTTGCAGGTTAGGAGAGAAGGACTGCGAGTTTTGCTTTACGTAGTTATAAGTGGTCGGGTTGATCGAGTTACCAAAGTTAAAGTTGTAGCTGGCATTGGCTGAGATGGTGGGCATCAGGGCCAGCTTGCTCTGCAGGTAGTTGTTCTTGCTCATCCGCTTGTAGAGGTCTGCCTGCAGTACAGAGATATTATTCTCAGAGGCGTAGTGCAGGCACTCCTCCAGCGTCCAGAGGGTCCGTATAGGTGCCGCCTGCTGGGCACAGCTCAGCAGCACAGGCATACACAAAATGAACAGGGCGAGTAAACGTTTCAACGCTGAAAAATTTTGGAGTCAAAAGTAATTATTTTAACAACGAATAAGGGAGAGTTAAATTGGAAAATGACAATGGCTTCTTGGGATAAAAATCACCAGCCATGGTACATCTGTTCCCCAAGAAATGTAAAATAACCGCCACTGTACATACTAAAAGGGTATGCGCGCAGCGTTACATTTTCAGTTGGCACGGATTTTACATTACAGGAATCAGGATGGCCTATTAAACCCCCATCCATCAGCTATATGAATCTCAACTATAGTGCGACGACAGAGCAGCTCACAGAACTGATACAAATGGCCCAACATACCAGCACGCACCACCTGGTCATAGATTTTGACGGCGAGGTAGTGATAGACCCGGAGGTACACTTCCCCGATGTAGCGCTGGACAGGTATAAATTCAGCACGAGCATCATGGATGCCAGCCTGCGCAATGAGCAGACCGCACAGGCGCTCTATGCAGCACTCTATGTGATCTATGAATCTCTGGAGGAGCCTAAACTCCCGGCCTATGTGACCAGAGACGATGATATGGGCATGGCGGCATAAACAGGCTACAACTACTCTATATAAATGTCAGCAAGCGGATGCTATCACCCGTGGCGCTGAGAGAACCCCGGTCATCCGATCGGGGTTCTTTTTTGGGGAAGGTAGTGAGAGTGCTCGATGGCTGTTACCCTCTCTTATTTTAGGAGAGGGCAGGGCGAGGTAAGGCGTCGAGCTGGTGGCTGTTAAAGTCTCCCTTCTGGGAGATTTAGAGAGTCGCGCGCTACCACCCAAATGCTTTCTCTATGCGCCTGAGCTGTGCCTCATGATGGCGAAAGTGCATATTGCAGAGGCTGATCCACTCGGCAGTATTGAGGTATCCCAAAAAGGGGTGCCGCGCCCTGACAGCAGGGTCTGCCTGCGGTATGCGGTGGATATAGTCAGTGGCCAGGCCCCGTATCTCCAGCAGCCGCGAGCGCAGCTGGTCCATGCTCTCGGGCATCCTCGGCTCCACGGCTACCTGATCAGGCATCCGCACGCGCACTGTCGGCATCTTGCCTATCGTAAAAACAAGCAGCCCCTTCCAGTTTTTGCCTTTGTCTTTGACAGTGCCCTCGCCTGCCGTCAGGCACAGGTCTGCTTTTTTAAAGAAAAATCCCTTGGCGCTCATCCAGAGGTGTACATACACCTGGCCTATAGACCAGGAGCCGGGCGCAGGCTGCTGGGTGATCTGCTCATACGTGTAGCGGTCCAGCCTTTTGATATACTCGTCTATCACCCGGTGGGTCTTGTGCTCCAGTGCTGCGGTGTCCATGTAGCGGGGTTTACTGACAAGATAGATAAAGCCCGCGCAAAATAAAAAAGTGCCCCGCAGACGGTGCACTCCAGTGTGAACAAAATATAATGGGGGATCACTGATCAGCAGTAGCAGGTGCCAGAGGATCTACCGCATGGATGCCGCTGGCAGTAGCAGCGTACATATTGCTGTTATCCTTGTACACTTCTCCTTTGTAGGCTATAGATGGCTCGATGATCACCTCTTTATTACCCTTGGTCATAGACTTGATGGTCTTAGAGAGGTTTTTGATATCTGCCGGGTCATTGATGCGGATGTGATTATCAGTATTGCAGCCGGAGCAGCTCGCTACTGCTACATCTACAGTCACAGCGGTAGGATCTACCTCTATCTTTTCCTGTACATCAGGTGTATTGAACTTTGGGCGTGTGAAAGTATAATTCACGGCTACAGCATCACCGTGGTCGGCATCTATCTGTACAGATACCTTCTTGGGAGAGGCGGTCTTCTCTACATTCTGGCTCACCTCCTGGCCATTGATCATGGTAGAGAGGCGTATGGTGTAGTTCTCCTCTGAGCCGAGCTTGGTATCGGCTGTATTGACATAGGCGCCTTTGCCGCTTGCTACGGTCTTACCTGCTTTATCTTTCACTTCATACTTGATGAGGAAGGAAGGCACCTCTATGATATCACCTGTGGCTTCATCCTTCACCGTATAGTGCATGTAGGAGTAGTCCCAGCTGTTTTGCGTGGTATTGAGATTTACAAACTCAAATTTAGAGGGCTTTGATGGTTCTGTGCCGCCGGCTATGGATGGCAGGGTACCTGCTATCAGGGCGATCAGTGCGATGGTAAACTTTTTCATAATCAATGTTTAATACTGGGTCATACGTAGGAGGTCAGGTGGTGTTACGCAAAACAGGGACTATATGTTACAATCGGCCTGTTGTTTATGTTGATAGTCAGTGTATTATAAAATAAAAGCCCGCTACTGTTGGGGCAGCGGGCTTGCAGATATGTTGCGCGGTAGGTTATTCGCCTTCGCTCTCCGGCTCTGATGCAGTCGCATCGCCTATATGCAGTTCCTGTATCTTGGTCGGAGACACCTCAAAGTAGCTCTCGGCGTAGCGGTAGTAGCCATCCTTGGTAGTGACAGTAGGGCGCAGCATCACCTGTACCTTTCTGCCGCGGTCCATCATGTTGTTGATCTTTTGATCGAAGCTGCTGTAGCTGTCAGGGTCAGAGAGCGTAGCATGCGGAGAGCTCTCTGTGATACGGATGGTAGAGCAGTCGCGGCAGTTGGCCACGGTAGCCTCTACGCTCACAGATACCGCCTGCACGTTCAGCTTCTCATAGTCTGCCGGGCTGCTGTACTTAGGGCGCATCACTTTGTAGGCAAAGGAAGTGCCGTACTGCAGCAGTACCATTTTCTTAGGCGAGGCCTTGCGGTAGATAGACTGGGTGACGGCGTCCTTGTGCACATGGGCAGTGATAGCGATGGAGTAGTTTTCCTCAGACTCCAGCTTGGTATCATTGATGTCTACAAAGATGCCCTTGCCGCTGGCTATCGGATTGCTGCGGTGGTCGCGCACCAGGTAGGTGATCTGCGAGGCAGGCACGCTGACCTCATGGCCGGCAGCATCAGTGACGGAGTAGATGATAGAGGTATGGTCCCAGCTCGTCTCCGTAGCTTCGAGCCGCGCAAACTTATATCCACCCGTATTTTCTGTATGGTTTTTGGCCTCTTTGCCGGGCTTATCGCCCCTGGCGGAGGCGCTCATGCCACCGATAGTGGCCAGGAGCAGTATGAATAGAATCTTTCTCATGACAAGGGGGTTTAATACCCTCACGTACGAGAAATCATTTTATATGTTACGCTTTGCGTAAAAACCTGGCTGTTAATTATAATGAACGGCAGGGGGCAGATCGCGCACCTGCTGCTATCTCTTGGCCTTTTCTTGTATCAAGCCCTGAAAGGGCGGTACACCTTCGGTACAGGGCAACGCCCTGTGTGATAGCAAACGAAGACTACCTCGCGGAAGCCTGGTGCGCATCATCCAGCCGCTTCTGTATCTGCCCGGTCAGGATATGCCAGAACATGACAAAGTCTGACCCCAGGCTCCACAGCGGATAGGTGAAGGTGGCCGGCTTGTTCTTCTCTATAAAGAAGTGACCTACCCATGCGAAGCCATAACCCAGGAATGGGATAGCCGCAAAGAAATACCACCGCATGGTGACCAAGCCAGCTACAAAGCTCGCGATCACCAGGCCCGTACCGATGAAGTGCAAGGTCCTGTTGACCGGGTCGCTATGCTCCCTGAGATAATATGGATAGAAGCTCCAGAAGGTCTTGTATTCTTTCTCTGCCATGGCGGTCTATTTTATTCCAATTTAGAAAGTCTGTGGCTATGCCGCAAACTTCGCATTTACATTTTTTTTGAACCGAAAGTTTGGAGGTATGGATTTCAATAGTAGCTTTGCAGTACAAAGTACTTTTAGATGACTCAGAAAACAGATCATTTGCAGCAGCTGGCCGAGATCAAGACCATGATGGAGCGCAGCAGCAGGTTTCTCAGCCTGAGCGGCCTGTCAGGTGTATTTGCAGGTTTCTTTGCCTTGGCTGGCGCCGCGGCCTTTTACATCTTTGTCAATCAGCGCATCGGCTATGGCTATAGCGAGCTGGCCCACCGGCTGCCCATAGACCTGGATATGGACTTTTATACCTTCTGCTTTGTAGATGCGGGTGCTACGCTCTTTCTCGCGCTGGCAGTAGGCAGCTACTTTACCGCCCGCAAGGCCAAAGAGGACGGCCAGCGCATCTGGGATCTCTCTGTACTCAGGTTTATGTTCAACCTTTTCATCCCGCTCGCTACAGGCGGATTATTTTGCCTGATATTGCTATTCAAGTATCATTGGTTTGGTATCATACCGCCCGCCACGCTGATCTTCTATGGTCTCGCGCTGCTCAATGGCTCCAAGTACACACTGGATGAGGTGCGCTGGCTGGGTATATCAGAGCTCATACTCGGGCTGATAGGCTGCCTGTACCTGGGCTATGGCGTGACACTGTGGGCTATCGGTTTTGGCGTGCTGCACATAGTATATGGACTGATCATGTACATCAGGTACGAGGCCAAACCAAAAGAGAAGAAGTACTGGTAAGAAGATAGTGCTGTGAAAAATTTTATAGACAGGTTAAATAAGGCATTCGAAAACAGGATCAGGCTCGGCATCATGTCTGCGCTCATGGTCAATGCGAGCGTGGATTTCCTCACGCTCAAGGAACTGCTGAATGTGACCGACGGCAACCTGGCCAGCCACATCACTGCGCTGGAGAAGCTGGAGTATATCGCCGTGAAGAAGGAATTTGTAGGCAAGAAGACCAAGACGACCTATGTAGCTACCAAGCTCGGCAAGATGGAGTTTAACCATCACCTGAAAGCCCTGGAGGATATGATCCGCCAGAGCGAGTAGGCCGGGTGGCAAAATGAATGAGGAGGCACACCCTCCTGTTTTTTTGCCTTGCTACTTTGAATTGCAAAGTACTTTTAAATAATATAAAAATGGACAAGCAAACAATCCGCTATCGCAGACAGATCAGGTACATGATCATATTCTTTATGGTATCACTCACCATCAGTGGCCTCACCGCTATGCCTGCGCGCGAGGGTGTGAGCTGGCTGGTCAGTGTGGTGCCGCAGTCATGGACCATGATACAGGCCTATCTCATGTCCGTACGCGAGGCCCTGTACCAGTGCAACTCTATGCTCTTCTACGGCTATGACTGGCTCGCCTTTGCGCACATCGTGATAGCGGTACTCTTCATCGGCGTCCTGCGCGACCCGGTGCGCAATATCTGGGTGGTAGAGTTTGGCATGATAGCCTGCGTCATGATCCTGCCTTTCGCCTTTGTGATGGGAGAGGTGAGGGGCATACCGGTGTGGTGGCGGCTGGTAGATTGCTCTTTTGGCGTGGTGGGTATCATACCGCTCTGGTTTGTGCGGGACCGCATCCGCAGGCTGGAGCATACCATCAGCATCGAGAGGCTCAATACTGTTTTCTGATATGTTCCGTCTCGCCAGGATGATCGTGACCCTCACTGCGCTGCAGTGGACCCGCAGTGCGCTGCAGCAGTCGCTCAGGCATGCGCGTCATACTGCTCCGCAGAAAGAAGAAACACGCAATCTCCATGATGACAAAGAACTGAAAAGAAAGATGCTCCTGGCCAGCACGCTGCACACGCTGCTCGGAGTTTTTTATAACGACTAAATCCACCCCTGCATGAAGCATCGCTCTACCTAAACCAAAACACAACCATTATTATGAAAAGAAATGACGTCCCTATCCTCGTGGCTACGGCGGCCTGGAGTTTCCTCTTCTATGAGCAGTCCGCTGGGCTCAATTACTTCCTCTTCGATCTGCTACTCATCATACTGCTGCTCGTGCGGGATGCGGCCCTGCTACGGCGGCTCACCTTTATAGCTGCGGCGGCGGGGTGTATCGTGTCTTCGTTTTTTGTGTTTTGGTACGGTACTACCCTGCCGTACGTAGCCAATCTGATCTCGCTCGTAGCGCTCGCAGGTTTCAGCATGGATCCTGAGTCGTCTTTTATCATTGCCTGGCTACAGTCGTTTTTCTCCATGTGCTGCGTGGTCATCTTTATGGCCTCAGATTTTATCATGCGCATCACCTCTCCCCGGGAGAATAGCACAGAAAGCCGCGCCATCCAGAAAGTACTCCTCGCCATCATCCCTGTGGTCATCTTTTTTGTCTTCTTCTTCATCTACCGCGAGAGCAATCCCATCTTTGACCAGCTCGCAAGCCGTATCAATTTTGACTGGCTGTCTGCCGGGTGGGTGCTTTTCACCATCGGTGGTTTCCTGCTCATGTATGGCTTCTTCCGGCAGCGCATAGCTGCCAGCATACAGCAGCGTGACCACGCCACGCCAGACGACCTCGCTGTCATCACAGAGGAGCAAGATACCTTTTCACAATTCGCCAACGCAGATAACCTCGTCTACACCGGCGTGCTGCTACTCATCCTGCTCAATGGCCTGCTGTCAGTGGTCAACGGCCTCGACGTTTACTATCTCGGCATCGCACACCGCGTGCCTGCGGGCATCACCTATGCCCAGTTTCTGCACAATGGTACCAATGCGCTGATCCTCTCTATTATCCTTGCTATCAGCATCATTCTTTTCTACTTCCGCGGCTATCTCAATTTCTACGGTGGAAATAAATGGCTCAAACTGCTCGCGCATCTATGGATCGCGCAGAATATCATCCTCGTGCTCTCCACCTGCTATCGCAACTACTCCTATATCGCCAGCTATGGCCTCACGCATAAACGTATCGGCGTCTACGTCTATCTCGCACTTTGCATCGCGGGCCTCGTCACGACATTTATCAAGATACTACAGGCTAAGAACAACTGGTTTCTCTTCCGCAAGAATGCGTGGATCATGTATGCCATGCTGATCGCAGCCGTGCCGGTAGATTGGGATACGGTGATAGCAGATTTTAATATCAGCCACTTTCAGGAGGATAAAAAAATGGAGATAGACCAGCAGTACATGGTCAATCTCAGCCACGCCAATCTGGCGCAGCTATTCCGGTTCTATATAGTAGAAAATAAATCCCTCAAAACCCGGGAAGACTCCGTACAGGTGGCAGTGGCCGTCACGGCCCCCAATGCAGAGGCCATCATGGAGACCATAGCAGATCCAAATATTGAGATCAAAAAAGCGCTCTGGTCAAACTATCTCTACCTGGATCGACACTATAGCAAACACGACTGGCAAAGCACCTGCATCAGCAAGGACCGCAACCTGACGGACATCAAAGAAATGATCCGCACGCATCACCTCACCTGCCCGGTCTCCCTCCGCTAACGCTAAACCAGAGACGATATGAACAACCAAAATAAAATAACACTCGCGCTGGTGTTCTTCAGCGCCTTCTGTGTCGGCATGGAGGTACTGCGCATGCACCTGTCAGATACTATCTCTTTCCGCTTCCTGGTATGGAACCTCATCCTGGCCTGGGTGCCGTATATCCTCGCGCAGCTCTTCGCCGTGCATGACCTGCGCAGGCAGGCCATCAGCGCTGTGGGCATACTTGCGCTGTGGATCCTCTTCCTGCCCAATGGCCCCTATATCATCACAGACCTCCTGCACCTGCGCCAGCGCGTAGTGATACCATTCTGGTATGATGTGCTGCTCGTGAGCAGCTATGCCTGGCTCGGTCTGCTGCTCTCGCTCCTCTCGGTACGTCAGATCCATCATAAACTCAAAGACCACTTTGCACCCCGAAAACTCTGGATCGCCCTGCCAGTCCTATTTCTCAGCGCAGGATACGGCATCTACCTGGGCCGGTTCCTGCGCTGGAATAGCTGGGATGTCTTCTTCCGCCCTATCTATCTACTGCGCCGCTCACTCACGGAGCTGGTGCATCCTTTCAGCCACCCGCAGCCACTACAGGTCACCGTCATCATCGGCCTCCTGCTCACGCTCAGCTACACCGTCTTTTATTTATCTCATCATCAAAACGCAGACTATGAATCTCAATAATGTCTTCTCCCGCTCACTGATGTCTTCACTCGGCGGCGGGTTCCTGGTGTTCTTTATAGGTGTATCTGCCGTATTTTTTATTACCTGCCTGCGAGACGAGGGAAATATTCTTGAGGCGGGGAGTTTGATATTTTTCATCGCATTTGCCATGTACGTGGTGTATTGGCCTATCCAGATCGCACTATCTATTATCCACCTGATCACAGCGCGTATGTGGGGTCAGCGTAGTAAGTACCCCACATCGTCGGTGATCATACAATCATTTTTGATAGGAGAGTGGCTATTGTACATGGCCATCTATCTCTTTCTGGCCTGGGCGTTTTACGGGCCGGAGGTCTGGATTGGCGTCTTCCTTTTTTCTATACCTTATATCATTTGCTGCAGTATCTCTGTCTATTACTTTCACAGGTATCTCACGCAGGCGATCATAGAGGAACAGGAAGCCAGCACAATACCCGCAGAAAATTCAATAGAATCATGATCACGCTTTTCTTTCAAAGGCTGCTACGGGTGATCCGCATACTCATGACAGCAATGTTTATCCTGTGGTTAACCGGCTTTATCGTGCGGAGTTGCGGTCACTTCATCGTTACAGACGGGTCTGACGATTATTTTAAGCTCTCCAGCGGCTGCTTCCTGCTGCAGCTTTTAGTAATATATAAGCTGCGGGTGGATGATACCCTGTTCATTTGGTTTCTCAAACTCGTTAGCATGTTCGCGCTTGCTCTGGCTGCCTGGGTCCTGATGATATTTTTGGCATTCGCTGATATGTGCTCCGAGAGTATAGATGCGACTCTGTTTGTGTCAAAGACGGACGCATCATCACAGATCATAGAAACAGACTTCGGTTGCGGCGCTACAGATACCAGCCCGGCGCAAATAAATCATTGGCGAGCCATCAAGCTCTCCCCTCACATCTACTGGATACGCGAGCCTGTAGATACTGCTCACATAAATACCACACAGTGGCACCGCATACAGCCTGTCTCACAGCCTTAGCCTTCATCTATTTTATCATCACTCAAATTTCATTCGATGACATTGTCATTCATGAAACTCATCGACATCAGCTTCCTGATGGCTGGTCGCCTATTCGGCGGAAACAAGCTGACCGAGTCGCATGCTCAGCTGCGCACGCTGCCGCCCGGCACCGTAGGCCGCGAGATAGCTGATACGCTGGACCGCAAGGGCTACGAACTGCTCCCTTTCTTCGCAGACCACGATATGAAGCACATCGTGCTGGGTTATGATATGACCGAGGCAGATGAGCTGCGGATGCAGTTCTACATGATAGGGAATGGTAACCGTAGCCCCGCTTGTCTTTTGCCTACGCTGGGTAGTATCTTATTTTACCCCGGCCTATGGCGCGAGGTATCCTATCATTTCAGACTAGGGAAGGCAGGGCCGCCTATCCGGCACCTGCGCCTGGCACACTGCCGTCATATGAAACTATCAGAGATACAGGCCACCTATGGCCGTGAGGAGCTAAAGGTCACTTAGCACTACCGCCGGATGCTGCTTCATCCTTCTTGATCGCATCCTTCAGCGCCTGTGCGGAGAGCGGGCTTACCTTCTCTTCTTTCGCCTTCAGGATAGCATAGTCACAGGCCTTGGTGGCTTCTGACTTATTGCCCAGCTTGTATTGCAGGTAGGCGTAGGTCGTGTTGTTAGTACTGTTGTTTTGCAGGTTTACTGCCTTGTAGGCCCACTGCATTGCCTTCTTGATGTATTTCTCTTCATTGGTATTGATATAGTACTGCCATGCTACATCATTCAGCAGTTTCGCATCATTGGGCGCGTACTTTTTGATGTATTCGCTCACATACTTGTCATACGTGTCTGCATTGGCAGTATTAAAGTAGTAGTCCATCTCCATTTTGGCGGCAGCCTGTTTCGCCTCTGCGCCGCCGGCCTTCTTAGTGAGGTCCAGCGCTACATTGAGGATCTTAGGGTCTGTCTTGCGGCGCGCTGTCTCTGCTGCGTCTTTGGCTATGGCTATTAGCTTCTGGTCATATGGTTTTGCACCCACTTTGGCTACGATGGCTACTTTGTCCTTCTCCAGTGCATCCAGGCCCGGAGACTCGTAGCTATTCGTCATCTGATAGATGGTCATCAGGGTGCTCTCTTTAGGCCAGTTTTGCTTCTGCGCCTGAGAGAGATACTCTGCAAAGACAGCATCATAGTTGCGCCCTGATGCCTTGAAGTTCTTCAGGTACTCTTCCATAAATGCCTGGCTGCGCGCTCCGGCAGCATATTTCTTATTGAGGTCATTCATGATATCCGGCAGCGGGTCTGCAGCCTCGTGCGCATTTGCCATCAGCGTATTGGCATCTATCAGGCCCATCGTGCGCTTTTTCACAGAGCCATTCTGATCCAGCCAAAGCATGGTAGGGTAGGCTGTGATCTGGTAGCGGGTAGATACAGACGGGCCTTCGCCTTTTTCCATATCCATTTTGATATTGATGTAGTTGTTATTGAAATATTCTCCTACCGCGCTATCCATAAAGGTCGTAGCAGACAGGCGCTTGCACGGGCCGCACCAGCTCGTATAGCAGTCTATGAAGACCAGCTTGCCCTCGCGCTTTGCTTTGTCCAGTGCATCCTGAAATGCGATCTCATGGTCAAACTCTATGCCTCCGGCAAAGGCCTGTGCAGCCTGCAGCGTAGCGAGTAGAATAACGAGGGTCCTGATTGCTTTTTTCATATCGCCAAAGTAAAAAAGACTGTTTTAAAGAAATGCTAAAATATTGGGGGCTCAGTGGACTACAGAGAGTTTGACAGACCGGAGCTGCCGGCTGCCATCCATCATAGACAGGATATAGAGGCCATCGCTCATAGCTGAGAGGTCTATAGCTTCCGTTTGCAGGCCCGTACCGATGGCTACATCTTTATGCAATGCTATCCGACCGGTCATGTCCGTGAGTACATATTGTGCATCCATCGCCCGGTCAGACTTTATCAGCAGTGTTACATTGCCTGCTGCGGGATTGGGCGAAACGATCATATATGATATCTCATTAGTCTCAGAGATGCCGGTATAGTATACGCCTACAAAGGTATCTTTATAGCAGCCGGCGGCATTGAGCACGCGGAAGCGGTACAATCCCGGCGTATCTATCACAAAGATATCGCTGGTCTGTATCGTGTCATTATTCATCTGGTACCAGAGCGTGTCTGTGCCTGCGCTCGCATTGATCACTACATTGCCATTACTCAGTCCGACAAAGGGTACTACATTCACACTATTGATCTGTATGGTGGTAGGCTGGTGTATCACAGCCGTGATCACCTTCTGACAGCCGCTGGTGTCTGTCACTGATAGCTGATAAAAGCCGGCAGGGGCGCTGGTCAATACAGGGGTGGTGTTTCCGTTGGACCACAGATACTGCAGTGTGTTGCCTGGGCCTGCTGTAGAGTTTGTCTGTACACTGCCGCTCGAGTCGCCATGGCAGCGCACATTGTTCAGTGAAAATACTCCTGCAGAGAAATTACAATTATTACAGTTATACGCCCGCTCTGCCAGATAGGCATGGTAGAGATTTAACCTTCCGCCGCTGGTGGTCACATTGGCCAGGTCGCTGAGCGGGTCTACAGAGCGCAGCAGATAGTCACGCATGATCAGCGCGAGGGAGTCGGGATAGGCGAAGTAGTCATTCACCATGCCTACGCAGGCGTTGGCCCACATGGCGGCTATAGCACCAGCCACATGCGGCGATGCCATAGAGCAGCCGGATAGGTTTGCATAGCCGTTGCCGGGTACCGTCGACTTGATAGAGGTGCCCGGTGCACCCAGGTCTATGCTCACCGGCCCATAGCCCGCGCCGGTGTATTTCGTATCGTTGATGGTCGTATTGGTCACCGCTATCATCCAGGGGCTGGGGCACTCCGTAGGGATATCGCCTAGCACATCTACATTCCAGTTATTATTGGCCGTGGCCGTGGCGCTCAGGATGCCATAGTGGCCCATCGAGTCGTAGAGCGCGCACCAGATAGGATAGTCTATGGGATGGCCGCGGTCCACACCAAAGGAAGAATTAGTGGATACGATGAAAGCGCCCTTGGCACCGCTGGTCTGGTCGTACAGCTTGCGCATCTCTATCACATAGTCATAGGCGCGTACCACATCACTCTCTGTAGTAGACGATCCATCTATTGGCAGCACTTTGCAGCCCCAGCAGACGCCTGCCACACCTATACTATTGTTGGTTTTGGCCGCTGCTATGCCGGCTACGTGCGTGCCGTGCTCATCCACTCCATCAAATATAGAGTCGTTATTCATGTAGACATTCCAGCCACGGTAGTCATCTATATAGCCATTGCCGTCATCATCTATTCCATTGTTAGGTATTTCGTTTCGGTTCACAAAGAAGTTCAGGTCCTCATGATAGATATCAAAAGGATCATCTATGATCGCTATCACGATAGTATCGCCGGTGCGGGTCACATTGCTGTGATTGATATCCCAGGCCTGCGGCCCGCTGATGTCATAGCCGGGATGCGTCAGGTTTTGCATATTCCACTGCGTGGCAAAGTAGGCATCATTGGGCACCAGTGAGCGGCGCGTTACATTGTTGTGATTGTGCTGGGCGGCTATGATGTGCTGGTCAGCCTTGAGCCTGTCCAAGATGGACTCGTCCTCAGACTTGATCAGCCAGATATTCATAGTGGGGGAGAGGCACTGCACCACCTCAGCATGATAGCTCTCTTTCAGAAAAGCCCGGCAGTCGGTATTACCCTTTAGCTGTATGATATATTGGCCCGGTATGGAGTAGTCCTCTAGCTGCGCAAAGGACAAAAATGCAATGGCACACAGCCACAGAGAGAGCAGGATCTTTTTCATTTACTACCGTATCAAATTCTGTCCTCTAAAGATACGGAATAAAAGGCGCACAGATGACATAGCGTATCGGGTGAAGATCTGAATGTACTAAAGCGTCCGTTCTAGGAGGTTGGAGGGCCGGCTGTTTGTATTAGAAATGTATTTGCATTCTCCCGGCCTGGCGCAGTTTGTCGTGAGGAAATAACCGTATTGTATGGCAAGCCTGCCCGTCGGCATTAAGGTTGGGCCACGGTTGTTTTAGGCTAAGTGCACAAAGCCTTGATCTCTTGTTTGAAAGTAAGAGAATTGGGTTTCTACCTGGCAGGCATGAGTTCTACTCATTTTACAGGATGGCAAATGATCCTCTCAGACAATTTCATACTATAATAGCCATTACGCATTTTCAGGTAATCTGTCCATATTTTATAGGTTTCGCAGCGACACTTGTCTTTAGAGTATGCGGTATATATCATACGTGGACCGTGCATCCAGTTTCCCCAGCCCAAATCTACAACTTTAAAGCCCTGATCCAGCAATAGTGATTTCACCATTGTGCTATCTGCATCTGCTGGTATCATGCTTTTCATGACAGGGTAAAGTCCCCTGATCTCTACAGATAGCGTATCACAAAATTTTAGGTTATTTGCTTTTACTGCATTGAGAGAGCCTGCGTAGATCTTGGTGACAGCGCTATCCTGGCTTACACCATAAAAGCTGAAGCAGAGGCATGCGATAAGCAGGGCTGTAATCTTCATTTTACTGGCCCTCTATCCACTCTTTGGCCATAGCCAATACCTCTGCACTATCCCATCTCTCTGCTATATCCGGCAACGCCATCAGCTGGTCTAGCAGCGTGCTCTGGTGCGCCGCCTGGGCCTTTGCCCTGGCGTACGGTACCCGGTCAAAGGTCACCATAGAGTAGAGTGTATTGAACCGGCCCGGGAAATGGGCAGCAATATGCTTTTCGATCTTCAGCCGTAGCTGAAACTCCGGCTGGCCCGAGAGGTCGCGCATCTCTATATAATTGTAGAGCGCCAGGTCTGCTATGGCGTCTGCATTGGCTTTGCGTGCGTACTGATAGTTGTCCAGTGCTTTGGTCCAGTCGCCTCCGCTTGCTGTCAGTATATCATCCAGCACATCCACATCTTCAAAGCCGCAGTTCATACCCTGTCCGTAGAATGGCACCACTGCATGAGCCGCGTCGCCTATCAGCGCTGTGTGCTTATGCACCCATGGGAAGCACCGCATCGTGACCAGCGCACCGGTAGGATTGTCAAAGAAATCATGCTCCAGTGTAGGCAGGTGCGGCAGCGCTGTAGGGAAATGCTTCTGGAAATATGCATTCACATCTGCAGGTGTCTTCAGATTGTCAAATCCATTCTCGCCTTTGTAAGAAGTGAATAGTGTTACCGTGAAGCTGCCATCTATATTGGGCAGCGCGATCATCATAAAGCTCTGGCGCGGCCAGATGTGCAGGGCGTTTTTCTCCAGCGCCCAGCCACCACCCGGCAGCGCGGGTATGGTCAGCTCTTTGTAGCCATACTCCTCATATGTCTGAGAGAAATTGAACTGCGGCGTCTTCTGCATCTCATATCTCACCGCAGAGAAAGCCCCATCTGCACCAAAGAGGTAGTCAGAGGCGATCGTATTCACATGGCCCGAGTGTATATGCGTGAAGCGCGCCGTTGTATTCTCAAAATCTACGTGGCTGCATACCTGGTCAAAGTGGAAGTGTATATCAGGATATTTTTCCGCTTCATCTATCACGATACGGTTCAGCTCGCCGCGAGATACGGAGTAGATAGATTGCCCGTCCTTGCCGTACGGTATATATACCGTGCTGCCATCCAGGTTGTGAACCATGCGGCCATTCATAGGTACGGCTATCTCAGCTATTTTATCGCTCAGTCCTATCTTGTCCAGTGCATGCCAGCCGCGGTTGCTCAGTGCGAGGTTGATAGAGCGGCCGCCTACGTAGCCGGCCTGGCGCATATCGGGCCGGCGCTCATATACATTTACTTTATGTCCGCGCTTGGCCAGGTAGCAGGCCAGTACGGAGCCTACCAGTCCGGCTCCGGCTATTGTGATCTTCTTGCTCATGTTCTGTTCTCTTACTTCGGCAATATAGCGGGTCAAATGTGTAAAATATTTTTTGCAAAGCGGGGTGACAAAGATCTGACTTTGCCGGCATGCAGAGCAAACATTGGTCATCTTTCGGCCAGTCGCTCAGCTACACCTTTGTATATAGGTACTTATGAATAAATAAGCAAAGCAAATACAACATGATACAGATGTAGCACCGTTTTTAGCAAATTAATTTTGGTGATTGTGAGGACAAATTTTACTTTGCCGCAGTGATGAAGAAAAGTGGATACATATATATAGCAGCGCTGCTCCTGCTCAGCTCCTGCACCAGCCGCATGGCACCCGTGCAGTATAGCGCTACAGAGCGCAGGATGGCTGATTCTCTCAAAGGTTTTGATGCAAAGATGGCTGCCACTATCCGTCCCTACCGCGACTCTATGGACGCTGAGATGAACCAGGTACTCGTGGTGAGTGATACGGTGCTGACCAAGCAGATGCCCGAGTCTGACCTGGGCAATATCCTCTCAGAGATACTCCTGCAGAAAGCAGAAAAATATGGCAAGCGCCATGTAGACGTAGCCATGATAAATTTTGGTGGCATACGCCTGCCGCAGCTGCCAAAAGGCAACGTGACCCGCGGCCAGGCATTTGAACTCATGCCATTTGATAATCTCCTCGTGCTGCTGGAGCTCAATGGCGACCTGACACAGCAGCTCTTTGACCGGATGGCCGGTGCCGGTGGTGTGCCGCTGGCGGGTGCCCGCTACGTGATCTCAAAAGATAAGAAGGCCATCAACATCACCATTCAGGGAAAGTCTTTTGATCCGTCTAAGAAATACGTCTTCGCCCTCAGCGACTACCTGGCCAATGGCGGCGAGAAACTCGATATGCTCAAATCCGTACCACAGATAGAGACGGGCGTATTGCTGCGCGATATCTTTATAGAGGGATTCAAAGACATCCACGCGCGTGGAGAGCATCTGAGAAGTATCAAGGATGGGCGTGTTACCCTTCAGCAGTAGTTTTTTTCATAGTGCCATGAATAGCGAAGAAGTATGAACAGAAAAGAATTTATCCGTAGCTCATCCGCCGCCGCAGCGCTGCTCGGTTTGGGCGCGTTTCCATTAGAGGCATTAGCGGCCGGCGATCTGCAGAAGATCACCATTCTCCATACCAATGATCAGCACAGCCGCATCGATCCTTTCCCTATGGATGGCACGAAGTACCAGGGCCTCGGTGGCTTTGCCCGCAGGGCAGAGGTCATACGCCAGATACGTGCAAAGGAAAAGCACGTCATGCTGCTCGATAGCGGAGATATATTTCAGGGTACGCCATACTTCAATAAATATCACGGCGAGATAGAGATCCGCCTCATGAATGATATGCAGTACGATGCTACTACCATCGGCAATCATGACTTTGACGGTGGCCTCGACAATCTGGCACTGCGTATGGACCAGGCGCACTTCCCCTTTGTCAATGCCAACTTCGGCGTGGACCACACTCCGCTGAAAGGAAAGCTGAAAGAATACAAGACATTCAGGAAGGGCCGCGTGAAGGTCGGCGTCTTTGGCGTAGGCATAGAGATGAATGGCCTCGTAGCAAAAAACATGTACGGCGATACGCAGTACAATGATCCCATCACAAATGCCAATCGCATCGCAAACATCCTGCGCCATGATGAAAACTGCGACCTCGTGATCTGCCTCTCGCACCTGGGCTATAAATATGACAATGCAAAAGTCTCTGATGAGGTACTGGCAAAATCTACGATGAATATAGACCTCATACTCGGTGGTCATACGCATACATTTTTTGACGCGCCGATGACATACAATAATGCAGAGGGCAAGACAGTCTTAGTAAATCAGGTGGGATGGGCCGGTATCTGCCTCGGCCAGATAGATTTCTACTTCGACCATAAAAATCGCAAGCAAACGGGCAACAATTCTCCCATAAAAATTGTACCTATAAATAGCTAGGTTTTTTCTTTTCTACTCTTTCTTTTTGTGGATATTTTCATTAAATAAGAGGCAAACGCACAGCAAAAATTTTGTCAAAAAAACAAGTGGATAAAAATTTCGTTCTACACTTTCTTTTTCACATTTTCACATCATCAACCAAATCGTAGTACTTTTCATTCACCCCCCAAGCCTAAAACAAACTGCACAGAGCATGAAGGAGAAATCGGCATCACAAGTTTGGAACGCATGTCTGGAAATCATAAAGGACAATGTAAGCCAACAAAGCTTTAAAACGTGGTTCGAGCCGATACGACCAGTAGAGATCAGAGAGAACGTGCTCACTATTCAGGTGCCATCACAATTCTTTTACGAGTGGCTCGAGGAACATTACGTCTCATTGTTGCGCAAAACGATCAAACGCGAGTTGGGCAACGATGCACGCCTTGAGTATAGAATTGTAGTGGAGAATAGCAGCAGCAGTGCTCGTCCGTCTACGGTAGATTACCCGAACTACAACACTGGACACAATGAAAACCCCGAGTCAAGTTTTCCATTGTTCCTGCAAGGTTCTTCTATCAAGAACCCTTTCATCATTCCCGGTCTCAAGAAGATCAACATCGACTCGCAGCTCAATCCAAACCTCAACTTCGACTCATATGTCGAGGGTGACTGCAACCGTCTCGCACGCTCTGCCGGTTTCGCCGTAGCGCAGAAGCCCGGCGGCACAGCCTTCAACCCGCTCGTGCTATACGGTGGTGTAGGCCTCGGCAAGACACACCTCGCACAGAGCATCGGCAATGAGGTCAAGCAAAACTTCCCAAACAAGACCGTACTCTACGTATCGTCTGAGAAGTTTACCAACCAGTTCTTTGACGCGGTCAAGAATAACTCGGTAAACGACTTCGTACACTTCTACCAGCTCATAGATGTGCTGATCGTGGATGATATCCAGTTCTTCTCCAATAAGGAAAAGACACAGGACATCTTCTTCCATATCTTCAACCATCTCCACCAGAGTGGCAAGCAGCTCGTGCTCACTACAGACCGCCCGCCGCGTGATCTGGAGGGCATAGAGGAGCGCCTTCTCAGCCGCTTCAAGTGGGGCCTCAGCGCAGACCTGCAGGTGCCGGATTTTGAGACCCGTATCGCCATCCTCGAGAAGAAGATGTATGCAGACGGTATCGAGCTCCCGCGCGAGGTAGTAGAGTTCGTAGCGTATAACATCAATACCAATATCCGCGAGCTGGAGGCAGCGCTCATATCGCTCCTCGCACAGGCCTCGCTGAATAAGAAAGACGTAGATCTCGACCTGGCCAAGAAGATCATCAAGAACTTCGTGAAGTCTATCAGTCGCGAGGTGTCTATAGACTACATCCAGAAGACCGTCTGCGACTACTACAATGTACCGATGGACCACCTCAAGGAGAAGACCCGCAAGCGCATGATCGTGCAGGCGCGCCAGCTCTCCATGTTCCTCGCCAAGAACTACACGAAGAACTCCCTCAAGGTCATCGGCAAGCACTTTGGCGGCAGGGACCACTCCACAGTGATCCACTCCTGCCAGGCCGTGCAAAACCTGATCGACACAGACCAGGAATTCCGCGAGCAGGTATCAGAGATCCAGAAGAAGATCCAGATGAGCATCTCCTAGGCCCCTCCCGGCCTCCCCAAAAGGGGAGGAGACCACACGATAACTTTCAAAGCCTCGTCACGCAAGTGCCGGGGCTTTTTTGTGCGCCGTAGCAGGGGAGGGGAGCGCAATATCGTAGCACCATAGCAGATTTAGAATCTGATTCCCTACTTTTGCCTGCCGATGGTACTCATCAAGATATTTCTCCAGAGCCTGCGTCTCTCTATAGAGGAGCTCCTCTCTGCGCGGCTGCGCTCCTTTCTCTCGCTCACGGGTATCATGATCGGTATCCTCTGTATCATCTCCGTCTTCACTGCTACCAACTCCCTCGAGAAGAACATCAAGGACAGCTTTGATACCTTTGGCGGCGATATACTCTACGTGCAGAAGTGGCCCCTTATCTTCACAGAGGACTACCCCTGGTGGCGCTTCTTCAACCGGCCCCACGTGAGCCAGGACGATCTGCGCCAGGCCAAGGAGCGCCTTAAACTAGCCGACGCCGTCGCCCTCGTCTCCTTCAACGGTGGCAAGACCGCCCACTACGGTGATGAAAGCATCGAGAAGGTCACCCTCACCGGCGCTACCTATGAGTATGATCACATCAAGGACCTCGAGTTCTCGCAGGGGCGCTACTTTACGCAGAATGAAGCCGACAACCCCACCTATGTCTGCATCCTCGGCTCGAGCGTGGCAGAGGCGCTCTTTGGCGGGCGCGAGAATGTAGAGGGAGAGTACATCCGCCTGGATGGCATCAAGCTCAAGGTCATAGGTGTATTCAAGAAGGAGGGCGACAACCTGATAGGCTGGACACTCGACAATATGGTCATGGTGCCCTACCCCGTCCTTAGTACCTTTGTAGACATGAGCAGCCCCGGCGGCGAGGACCCCCTCATGGCCGTGCGCCCGCTGCCCGGCGTATCTGTAGACGAGCTCACCTACGAGGTCAAAGGCGTCATGCGCTCCATACGCCGCCTCTCACCTACCCAGGAGGACAACTTCGCCATCAACCAGATGAGCATGATCACTGACAAGATCTCCTCCCTCTTTGTCTTTGTCAACTTTGCAGGCTTTTTCATAGGCATGTTCTCCATACTCGTGGGGGGCTTTGGCATCGCCAATATCATGTTTGTATCCGTCAAGGAGCGCACCAATATCATCGGCATCAAGAAGGCCCTCGGCGCGCGGCAGATCTATATCCTGTTAGAGTTTCTGCTCGAGGCCGTGCTGCTCTGCGTGATAGGTGGGCTCCTGGGCCTCGTGCTGGTCTACGGCCTGGCCTCCCTGGCCAACTACGCGCTAAAGGCCAATAGCTCCACCTTCGTCTTCTACCTCACCACCCGCAACGTGATGATAGGCCTCTCTATCTCTGTCGTGATCGGCATCATAGCGGGCTTCATCCCTGCCTGGCAGGCCAGCCGCATGCGCCCGGTAGATGCTATCAGGAGCTAGGCACTCCCGCATAGCAGAGCGGCACAGCTATCTGCCGTGCCGCCCATCACCTATATGGATGTCTGCTAATGACAGGTATGGCTCGTCTCCCAGGTGTCTACGTTATTGATAGCGGTCTCTACTGTGGCAGAGGCGGTGTACTGTGAGAACTGGGTCAGCTGGCCCAGGCGGGAGAGCCAGTTCTCTACCGTGGTGGCATCTGCGGTCACGCTGGCCGGCACGGTGATCTTGGGCCCGTAAACTTTCAGCGCGGCTATGAGCAGGAGGGCTTTCTTGCTATCACAGTCAGGGGTGTAGTACATGCTCACAGCGTCAGACTTGGTATAGGTATAGCCGCCTACGGTCACATTGGCGTCGCCGTTTGGCCATGCGGCCTCGCCGCTGTAGAGCAGCTGTACGGGCATCATGCAGGTGTCTGAGGTGCAGGTAGCGCGGCAGTAGCTCAGGTAGTAGGCGCTGGAGCAGGAGGCCCCGTAGTGTATGCTGCCCGCCCAGGCTGTCTGGCTGCTGCACCAGTTGGTGCGCACAGTAGCCTCGGCCATCACGCTAAAGCAGCTGCCTAGCGCCGCCAGCGGGATGGTATAGGTATAGCTGGTCACGGTGCCTGTCAGGTGCGTGCCATAGGGGAACTGGCTCACCACAGGCTGCCCATAGCGCACGGGCAGCAGGGCCAGGTCGCCTACATAGAGGCGCAGGTCCTCCAGGCGGTAGCCGCCGGTGGCTGTGTAGGTCACGTAGAGGTTGGTGGCGTCATTGCTCACGGTCACGCTGCCGGCGGTCTGGCGCTGGGTGGTGCGCAGGGTAGCCACTACGGGTGTGCCGCAGGGTGTGGGGGTGGTGCACTTCAGCGCGCCGGTATTCTGCTGCTGCAGGGCATCGGGGGTGGAGATGGTCTCTTTGCGGCAGGAGACGGCGGTCAGCGCGAGGGCTGCCAGGAGCACAAGGGTCACAGTTGGTTTCATGATGTATGGTTTATGTAATGCGAAGGTCGCGCTGCGGCGCGGCTCCGGAGGCGACCTGCGTCGTGTGCGGCTATGACTTTGGTCAGGTGGCCATGTGAAGAGGAACTAAGTAGCGCGCCGGTGGGGGCAGGTTCGTAGTCGCCAGCCGCAGGCCTGCCTTCGGACTACGAACAGCTTTATTTGATCTGAACTGCGGAGCGGGTACATATACGCACACTCGCGGGACGCGAGCGAGGGAGACGGATGGTTCCAGCGAGGACGCTTGAACTTGCGGGGTACGAATCCTCGTCACAGACGAGGACTAGAGGAGGGCGCAAATAGGAGAATATCTAATAATTTGTAACTTCATGAGATTAGAATCTAAGTATGAAGTTTTACATCGGTGTCACCGATAATAAATGGTTTAATTATTTAAGTCAGATCAACCCAGAAGATATAAACTTCTGGCAACCTGGAGGTTCAGTTAGTTTCAAGGCAGTTGAATCTGGCGCCCCTTTTCTCTTTAAATTAAAAAGTCCATTAAATGCCATTGGTGGCGTAGGCTTCTTTTCCAGTCATTCCTTCTTACCATTGACAGTTGCCTGGGATATCTTTCAAAATAGAAATGGAGCTGCGACTTATAATGAGTTTAGCAATTCTATCTTAGCCTATAGAGTCGATAAGAGCAATGTAAATCCGACGATTGGATGTATTGTTTTGACGAATCCGATATTCTTTAAGAGGGAAGACTGGATTCCTACGCCAAGTAATTGGTCAAATAGTATAGTTCAAGGCAAATCTTATAATACAGAGGAGCTAATTGGGAATGAAATATGGAAAAGATTGGAGTTATTGCTCCAAAAATATTTACCCGCTACTATACAAGAGCCATCCATTATTGGATCGCTATTAGAAGAACCATCTCCGAGATATGGCAAGTCTGTTCTAACAAAAGTAAGGGTAGGGCAAGGCGCATTTAGAGTATTAGTAACTGACACTTATTCTAAGCGCTGTTCGATTACAGGTGAAAAGACCTTACCAGTTTTAGAGGCTGCTCATATTCAACCATATTCTGACTTAGGGCCTCATGAAATTTCAAACGGTATTCTTCTTAGATCGGATATTCACAAACTCTTTGACAATGGATATGTTACTATCACCAAAGATTTTAAAGTAGAAGTCAGCTCAAGAATAAAAGAGGAATTTCAAAATGGAAGGGAATATTATCAATATCACGGCAAAGAATTAATGATACTTCCTCAAGAAGAAAAGCATCGTCCCAATAGTCTCTATATTGATTGGCATAACAATAATATATATAAAGGTTAAGGACCTCTGGAACCAAGACAATTACATTGATATTTCTTTAAATTAACAGGGTGGTCTTGATTACCTTAATTCAAATTGTTGTTTCAAAACTAGGATTCCAGTTGTTTAGCGTCCCCATTGGTGTATTATGGAGGCCATTTAAGCCGTAAACAGCGAAAGATGTATCATCATCAATTATGCTTTCATCATACCTGAAAGTATTATCTGGCAAAACTCTTACATATTGATTTCTTATTTTAGGATTGATTGGAGCCACAATCCATTCAAACTCCAAATTACTTGGTGTTTCTAATTTCCCCTCTTGTTTGAGTCTTTGAAGGGTTAGTTCAGCTTTTTCCTTTTTCATTGGTACAAAATTTACATTCAAAAATAGCACTAATCCTCTATACTTGTATGTAAATATTCACACGCTGGTCGTAGTCCGAAGGTAGGCCTGAGGGATAGCGACTACGAACATTCAACTATGCTCTGGCGGGCTTCTCCGGACCTCGTAGCCTGCACTCGTCTGCCTTGCCACGTTTGCCCTTCCTGCATCGCCTCTCTCGCACGCTGGTATGCCGGCGGCACCGTTTCTATCCATGTTTTAGAAGTGCATCGTACTACCCTTACCTGTCTTCTTCGCAAAGCGCACATCACCTTTATAATAGCGTTTGGTGTAGGGAATGGTGACCTTCACGGCGGCGTGGACCTCTGCGTCATAGATGTATTTTTTGGCAAAGAAGGCCAGCATGTCCTGCGTACCTATGACCAGCGGCCCTGCGCGGAGGGTCATGCCCAGGCCTACATTGCCATAGACGTCTACGGACAGTGGCACGTAGGCGCCGAACCATTTATTCTCATACTTGCCCGTTGCGGTGAAGGTAGAGACCTGGTGGACCATATTCCCATTGGGCGACATCTGGGGTGAGATCACGGCGGAGCCCATCATACCGAGGCCATGCCAGATATTGTAGTCTATGAAGACATTGAAGCGCGTGGGCAGCCACATGGTGAAGTAGCCCTTATTGTCTTGCAGCACGCGAAACCGTGAGCGGATCGTGTCGTCTACACTCTGCACACCATTAGGAAACTGCGCCCCTGTGAGGTCCCAGTTCTGTATATCAGCGCTGAAGTTGCCACTGTACTCGCCGCGCTTGAGGCGTACAGCGCCGAAGTCTATGATAGAAGCACCCACCGCGAGCTTATACGGCTTGGGCACAAATCCATACCAGGAGCCGCCGCAGTTCATCTCTTCGCCGCGGTCGTCTTTGTCAGGGCGCAGTTCATATATCACGCCGAGGTCGGTGGCTACAGTGGGGCGGGCGTATTTGTAGCTCAGCACATCCTTTGAGTATGATGGTAACGCCGATGTGATGGCTGATGCGGAATATTGATTGGAGGTGACGAGGCCCTCAGAGTAGGCGTAGGCGATATTGGTGCGGTTGATGCTGAGATTATTGACCTCGGGCCATTTGTAGTTGATATTGCTGGCATAGACATAGCCACCTACGAGTGGCTGGATCAGTTTCAGCGTACCACCCACCTTGATCACGGAGCCATTGCGGTCATAGACCAAGCGGGAGTAGGTGATACCGTAGTCATTCCACGCGAGTGTGCGAAAGCCCATGCGCTGTGCGCTGAGGCTCTGGCCTATGAAGTGCGTGACTGCATTGGCATCATTGCCCATACCGTAGAAGGCAGACCGGGCCAGCACTTCGCTCACGTTGTCACCATTAAAAATGAAATTGCTGTGATAGCTAAAGGCGATAGCATTCTTGTTTGGTTTCTTTTTCTTGCCAAAGGATACCATGAAGGATAGCGGCCCGGTGAGCTGATAGCCGGCATAGGCGTTTTTGTTGTTGCCATTGACGCGCTCATGCAGGTACCGGCTCTGAAAGTCCGGGTCACTGGCCAGCGAGGGGTGCATGAGCACACGACGGTCGAGGCCGATGTAGTTGTTATTGACCGCTGCGGAGATGCCGGCCAGATTGATGTCAGCCTGGTAGGGGCTATTGGCTATGGCAGGGTTGAAAGTGACCGTGGAGATACCCCCGTAGGCGCTACCCTCCATGCCCGTAAGGAACTGCGCGTGCGAGGCGAAGGCGCTGCATAAGAGCAGGGCTGAGAGATGCAGTCGATGCTTCATACATAATCCTTTTGAGTGAGATAAAGGTTGAATTATGTATCATGGTGTAGTCTGTTTGAGTGAATGTAGCCATCCCCAAAAGCTCCTGAAGGGGATCTAAAAGCAAAGACATCCGGAGATATATTAATACAACGTGAGAGGTAGTTTTTTTAGTATGGCCGGGTGAGGGCATGGCCGGGGGATTACCCCCAACTGTCCGTAGCTAAAATAAAACAATGCTGTCCGTAGATGAAGGCAGGCCAGTGGCAGGCTTCTACGGACCTTCCCGCTCAGTGCTGTCCACGGGGCTACAGACACTCATCCGGGCTACATTCCAGATTCAGATCTGCCGCGGCGGATCTGAATGACGACATGCGGGAATCACAGGCATAAAACCCTACCTTCGCCTCACAGCAAAAGCCTCCATGCTCACCTACCATCCCGACAATCCACTCAGCGCTTTCCTGCATCGTACAGGCATCATCACAGATGATAGCCGCATCTGCCGGTTTGCGGCGCGGGTGAGTATCACTACGGCGTCTCACAGTCTGGAGGAGGCGGAGGTGCCGGTGAGCGCTACGGTGGATGGGAGCAGGGACTTCGGGCGGCTCGGCTTTCTGGAGGCGCGGGTGAATGCGCTGCTGTATCCTACCGACTTTGATGCGAAGTGGCAGCGGTTCCGCTATGTAGATGATGCCTGCCTGCAGATCACCGGCACCCACCCCAAGAAGATGATCGGCCGCTACACCGTCACCATAAAGCCTATTCTAAACAGCCAGGCCGAATAGACCTACCTGACTCATCAGGCACCATCTCCGCCCGCACCCGCCCATTGCTGACATTCCCCCTTCAGAAAGGTCGCAGATCCCGTACCCATAGGTCGGAAGGGACAAAGGGGGATTCGACACACGTGCGCTACAGCGCTCTGCTACACCCAATAAACCGCCGTGCCCTACGCGTCTTTTTAGCATTCCTTAGAGTTCTTGGTGCCCTTCGTGTGCAAACCCTTTTTGCGTTTTTGCGTTTTCGCGAGCCATCATGTATTCGGCTGCTCTCTTCGCGCTCCCACTGTCGCGCGATTGTATCGCGTGACTACTCTGCATAGCGTTTTCAACGCGTCATGTTTTTGCGAGCCATCCTGCATTCCGCTTCTCCTTCGCGCCTTTGCGTGAAAACATTGCATTCGGCTATTCCTTTACATTCCCTTAAACCCTTTGCGCCTTCGCGAGAAATCTATTCCGCATTCCTTAGAGTTCTTGTGCCCTCCGTGTGAAAACCCTTTCCGCGCTTTTGCGGTACACCCCACCATCACTACAACTCAGCCCGCAAAAAATACCCATCCTCAAACAGCACCGCAGGCAGGTACGCAGGCGGCTTGCCATCAAAGAACGCGATAGGCGGTATCAGCGCCTTGTCAGGATACAGCGTGTTATACCTGCGCAGCTTCTCCATCGTGATATTCTGCTTCTTATTGGGCTGCTGCGCCTGCCCCTGCGCGGCAGCGGTCACAGCGCCCTCGGCCACGGCCTCCTGCGCTGCAGGCGCCGCCTGGGCAGGCACCTCTACCACCACTGCCTCCGGCTCAGGGTCGGGCTGCGCATCCCAGCCCGCCAGCTCCGTCATATCCGGCTGCGGCGGCACGATATCCGCCTCCCTGTTCCACCCATAGTGGTGCTTCAGCATAAACGTGGCAAAATGCACCGGCATCTTGCCCGTGATCGCCTTATCCACTACCCGCGCCTCAAAGCGCTGCTGTATCACCTTCATGAGAGAGATCACGGCATAGTGGCCGCGCCACTTGCGCCGCCAGTAGGCCCACACATCATCGTACACATGCGCCAGCGCGAGCGCATGGCCCAGGTAGTGGCAGTCCGGGCTGTGAGCGTATTGATCGATCGCTTCGAGCGTCTCCAGCGTCCGCTCCAGCGTCCACTTCACCGCATTCTGGTTTCCTTTGGTACCCATAGGTTCATGTTTTTATTGAGAGAAAATAGAGGCAAGAGGCAAGAATCAAGAATCAAGAATCTAGAGTCAAGAAGCAAGAGCCAAGAAGTTAAAAACAAGAAGCAATAAGCCTTATTTTTTTATTTTGCGTTTTCGCGTTTTCGCGAGACAAAAAATGTATTTGCTGTTCCCTTAGCGTCTTTGCGCCTTCGCGTGAAAACTTTTTAGCGGTTAATCCTCAGTGCTAATATATGCAAAATACGCCAATAAAGCAATTTGAACCCTCACAAAACCTATCCACAAAAATGAGGACAATTCCCCCTCAAAAAACTTGCAAAACTCAACCTCCACCGACCCACACAAGCACAACAAAATACGTATGTAGCCGGCAAACATATCACCCCTCCCTCAGTCGAAAAACGACTTTAGAAAGGCAATGATATACCATATGGGCGTAGATTAATATACTTCGTATATGTCGTCAGTATGAAATCCGACTGTTTTTAGCCTTTCATTGTGCTTCTTATCACCCGCCAATATTTCTGCATACAGAACTCCAGATGTGTTTTTACCTTCCTTAATATTTGCCAACAGCTCCTCTTGTAATTCGTCAGAAACTATTAAGTCAATAGTTATCGAATTACCGTAGTCGTGATTGCTTTTAGAATCATATTTAAATGAAGGTGTTATTTGGTGTCCTTCAATTTTGCTGATTTGATACAGCCTCTCTCTTGAAAATTTCATTTTAATGTATTTTTATAATACAAAATTATAAAGCGTTTTGCCATATACTCAAAAAATAATACACAAGCCAAAAACTAAAAATCCAGCCGTAGTTGCGCTGGATTAAAGTAAGTTTCTTTATGTCTGTGGGACTTATCCCGTTTGTGTCTCTTTATGCCATTGGCATTCCCAACTCACCTGCGTCCTCACCCTTACCTATGAGATCAGAATATCTCAGCCTGCCGTATGAGTTTTTAAGTACACCTGAAAATCTTTCACCGTCAGCTATTGCGCGAACGTTATAACGATAGGCATACTCATTGCAATACCTATCAAGGTGCTTAATAGATACGTGGTGTTGTATGCCTTTGATACCACGCTTAAACTGTGACCAAAAGCCCTCTATATTGTTCGTATGGAAAGAGCCTTTAGCATACTCGCCACCTTGGTGATTAATGACTACATGGTTAAACTCAAAATGCAAGTCTTTATAGCCGCCATGTGCATCTGTAATAAGAGCCTTTGCATTCTTACTAACCCTATCCTTGATAATCGGCTTTACGATTTTGCCAGCCTCACTTTCTACCTTAAACGCTGTTACATTGCCATTACGCTCTAAAAGACCTACCATAGCTTGTTTCTCTAGCGTGCCGCGACCGAATTTCTCAGTAAGCTCCTTACGCTTCTTAGCGTGCTTGTTTTTTCTTTCACCACCGTAGTAGGTGGCATCTACTTCGATTTCACCCTCCAGCAAAGATGGGTTTTCTGCTTTCAGCATTTCACGAACGCGGTGTAGGATAAACCATGCTGTTTTCTGAGTGACATTGAGATCACGGGATAGTTGATGAGAGCTTATGCCTTTGCGGTGTGCTGTGATAAGATAAATTGCAGCGAACCATATACGCAGGCCAATTTTTGTGTTTTCGTAAATCGTCCCCGTAGTAACTGTGAATTTCTTTTGGCAGCCTTTCGATTTGCAACGATAGCCACGATTAGTCTTATACGCACCCACGGCAGCACAGTGAGGACATACAGGCTCCCCGCCATTCCAAAGCTGTTGCTCCAGTAGCTTTACACAAGTCTCGTTATCCTTGTAGTAGTCCAGTATTTGTAGTACACTTTTGAATTGAGTTTGCATCTGTTTTCGTTTGATATATCAAAGATAATATTACGCCCACAATCTACCTAATTTAATTTGTTAAATCTGTGCGATTGTCCGTGTGACAGACATTTTATAGATTTGCATAAACAAAAAAGCCCCGCAGGGCTTCAAACAGGCTGGATTGCCTGCCGAAGTATCCTACGAGACTTTCTTGCACAGAGAGGGTTGTAGCGTGACGGCTAATGTCTGCTATCCCGCTTCTGCCCACCATGAGGTTAGACCATGTGCTTAGTGCTACCTCTGCTATCCGCACCGTCTCCCAACGTTCGGAGTATCTTACAGCCCCTTTCGGGGCTTTTTTTATTTCATGAACTGGAGCACATTCTGTAGCTGTTTTATGATCGCCTCCAAGTCATTCCTTTTCATATCATCAGGCACATGTAAGACCAACTCTTTGCCCCTGACATATACAGATAACGGTTTTAAACCAGCCGCAGGCTCAGGAGTGTGTATAATGGGTGTGTGCTGAACTACTGTAGCAGGCTTCTTACCTTTGACTTGCTCAGGTTTCTCGCTCTTTTTAGATTTACCGCCTGTAGAAGCCTTTGCCTGCGTGGACTTTTCTTTTACTTGGGGTTCAGAGATGGTAATCTCTGCGTCTAAATTGAGGTGGCCGCTTGAATCAATCAATCCAAGTAAATTGGCATTTTCAATAAACACTCTCGATGTTTCTTTAGCACCCTTCTCTGGGAAGTCATGGGTTCTGATAAGGACATGGCTAATCCCATCAGGTGTTATTTTCTTATGATTGAATTCATTAATTATTAGCTTGTATATATCAGGGAACGTAAAAGCATCCAAGAGTAGTTTTTCCTTCTCGCCCGGAGCAGGGTATTTAAGGGCCTTGCACTTCGCTCCGTCTATTGAATATCCTGATCCATAAACTGACGTAAGAAACCCATAATATTTTCCTGCTGACGCATATTCATCAGCATACCTAATGGGAATGCCACCATGCTTTGCTAAATCTGGAAATTGAAGTCCCTTAGCATCTCCAAGGCTGTCAAATATCGAGAGACAAAATCTCTGTATTTCAGCAATCGTTCTTTTAGGGCCAGCAGGGCGTATCTTCATATATTGTAGTTTCTGATGCAAATATACAACAACCGTCCATAATTGTAAGTCTAAAGTTTGTGTTAGCTTTAACTAATGGATTATCAGCATATTAAATTTTATATTGTTTAAAACTAAGGTTCAAATTAAGGTCACATGACCTAAATGTAGTGCTGTTAATGTTGTAAATGAGATAGGTTTTAATGATGCTGAACTATGTAGAAGACTAGTTAGGATATAATGAAGTGCAGATGATAAAGTAAGTGCTATCTTTGTAATGTATGGCGAAACTAAAGAAAGAAAGAGCCGAGAAGTATGAGCCGAAGATCAAACTCAAAGAGGGTGTTGAATTCGTAGACATTATTAATGCTTCTCTCGGACTAGCTAAAACAAAAAAGCCTGCTAAGAAATCAGCAGGCAAGAAGGGCTAATTAAAGTTACTTTAATCCCTCTCTCAGAAGTACTACATCATTTACGCCCATCTCGTATATCATTGCCTTTAGAAAGGGATAAAAATGCCTCGGATTTAAAAGACTTAAGGTGCCGGTCAGTGCTGCTCCGGGAGCTTTTTGCGGCGCTGCTGCCACATATATCTGTACAGCACAGGGAAGTAAACAATGTATGCCACAGCCAGTGCGCAGACGAAGATAGTATAGTACACAGGGCCTACGGCAAAGGTCCACTGATGGCCGAAAATATCACGGCCTGCGAGGCCGTAGGTGAGCAGCGGAGAGAGTATAATGAGCCACTCACCTGTGACACCCAGCGGATACAGTAGCACAAAAAATGAGTAGCGCATCCATAGCAGTATATGTGGCTCGCGGCCCAGCAGCCCGGCAAAGTAGAATGAGTACCGGATCAGCTCTGTGATGGTCCAGGCTATGGAAACGAGCAGCAGGCCGGCATTGATCCAGGAGAGGTATGGGTCGGAGAAAAACAGGTAAAGCAATACGACTACCAGAATGCGTGAAGCGACCTGTGCAGCCGTAGAGCCTACAGGTGATCGTACGAGGCCTGTGGCTGCATGCACTACCTCCAGCAGTGCCAGGCCCTGCGCTATGGGCAGCAGGTAGGGCAGGATGACGATCCACATGGGAAACTGCCTGAAGGCACCGGGCAGCAATACGAGCGAGACCATGCTCACGCCATATGCCAGCCAGGCCAGAAAGGCGATACCGTTATACGCTAAAAGGTAATATTTCTGCGTGGGTTTCATTGCTGTTTTTCTTTTTGGATGTAGCTGATGGTAGCGTCTGGGCTCATCATAAATGGTATCTGCCACCATGTGTTGTATTTGGTGAGGAGCTGTGGTTTCTTCTCATGGTCCAGTGCGGCTACATACATATCCTGAAAGAAGGTGCGGTAGGTATCTATCAGGTCGCGCGTGCCGATGGGGCCATGGCCGGGTACTACGGTCTTGAGAGCAAAGCGCTGCTCCATGGTGTCAAAGGCAGCGAGGTAGCCGCGTCCGGAAGAGTGGTATTTGCCGAAAAGTGCGGGCGACTGCTGATTGAGCACGAGATCTCCGGTGAAGAGGAGTTGCCTGTTTTGAAGGTAAACCACCACATCACTCTGCGTATGTGCATCAAAGCCAAGGTTGAGTATGGTCACTGTCTCATCGCCCAGATGGAGGATCAGGCTATCTTTGACCCAGACATTGGGTAGCGAGGCATCTCCGTTTTCGCTGGTCCACTGAGCTTTGTCATAGCGGGCGCCGGCTATGATGGTGGCGCCTTTGTACAGGGCGTTGCCTTTGGCATGGTCGCCGTGTATGTGGGTATTGACGATAATGATGGGTTTAGAACCGGCTATTTTTTTGACGATGTCATAAAACGCAGTGGCCCCCTCATCCATTTTGGTATCCACCACCAGCACAGCGCTATCTGAGGCGAGGATGCCACTATTGCCACCACCGCCGGTGACCAGTGTGAGCTGCTGGTCTGGATGGCTGGTGGTCATGACCATCATGTGTTTCAAAAAAGGGCGTAAGTATATGAGGTACAATAACCCAGCTGTGCCCGCCAGTACCACCACCAGGAGGCCTATACGGATGAGATAGCGCTTGATTTTCATTATCAGAGTTTAGCTAGGCTAAAACTAAACAATATGAGTGAATCTGCCTGCAATCCAGGGGGAAGCAAGGCAATAATACAGACATTACGAGCGTATATATCTAAGACTACCAAAGGCTAAGGTAGGAGGCAGGAAAAGCAGGGGGTATTTGTTAAAAATTGTTTGAATATATACAACCCTTTGTGTAGATTTAGCCTCTTATACAAGGACGTCCTTAGATCATTTTGACTTATCAATTTCCATGAAAAAATTTTACATCGCCTTAGTAGCACTTATTTCATGTCTGGGTTGGGTAGGAGAGGTGCGTGCCTCGCATGCACAGGGGGCTGACCTTACCTATCGCTTTATCAGCTACAATGCCGCTACCGGCCAGATGACCTATGAGGTCACTGCTACTTTCTATCGTGACTGTAGCGGTATCTCAGCACCCACTACTATGGCGCTGACATATACCAATACGAGCTGTACAGGCGGTACGTATACCAACTCTATCAACCTCCCTCTCATCAATGGTCTGCCATGCCCGTACGGTGGTGTATCTACTACAGCCAGCGGATGTGAGGTATCGCAATTGTGTCCCGGCTTCCTTGCGCGCAGTACCTGCAGTGGAGCCACCGGGTCGCCACCCAATGCCTATCCCGGTGTACAGAAATATGTCTACCGAGCCAATGTGACCCTGCCTGGCAGTGGTACGGCCTCCTACCAGTGTAACCAATGGTACCTGTCTATATCAGAAAGTGCGCGTAATAACTCAGATAACATACAAACCGCAAGCAGCTATAACCTGTACGTAGAGGCAATGGTCAATACGACCATAGATCCCTCTACCGGGCTGCCTTATCAAAATAACTCGGCTACTTTCGGATATGACCCGGTACCATTTGTCTGCAACGGATTTCCTGTATCGTACAATAATGGTGCTACCGATATCAACGGAGACTCTCTGGTATTCCAGCTCATCACGCCGCTGCAGGCACACAATAGTCCTCTGACCTGGCAGACCGGCTTCAGCCAGAGCCGCCCTATCATAGTGAGCAATAACCAGTTTGCTTTTGATCCCGCTACCGGCCAGATAGACTTCACGCCGAGCCAGACCAATGTAGACGTGCTGGCGCTGCGCGTACTGGAGTACCGCCACGGTGTACTGGTAGGCTCTACGATCCGCGATGTGCAGGTCAAGATCCTGAGCTGCACAGTGCCTAATGCTACTATGGACCCGATCTCCGGTAATGTGAACGCCAACCTTATAGACACAGTGACCGTACAGCTCTGCCCGGGCACGCCAGCCAGCTGGGATATCAAGATGCGCGACTCAAACGGAGACTCCATAGTGGTCAAAAGCAATATCACAGCTACTCCGTCACCACTGCCGGGTGCTACTATCAGCCAGGTAGACTCTATACGCTCTGTGGTCACAGCCCATATCACATGGACCCCTGCTATCAGCGATACCGGCTGCCACTACTACCAGATCACTGCCAATACAAAGGACTGCCCGATAGAAGGTAACTTTACTAAAACCTACCGGGCCTGCGTCTTCAATAAAGTGACAGTAAGCCCGCATGTGGCCATCTATTGCGGTACGCCGATCCAGCTCAGTGCTACCGGCGGTACCAACTCTACGTGGAACCCACTCCCCGGCCTTACTTTCCCTACAGGCCTCTTCACACCGCTGGCCGCTCCTACTTCTACTACTACGTATACTTTTCATAGCGACTGCGGTACTGATACTGCCCACATCATCTACAATCCTGCCTTCACTATGGATGCGGGCAACGGGGGCGCTATCTGCCAGAATGGAGCCCTGCAGCTCAATGCCTCGGTAGATAACCTGTATGCTCCCTATCAGATATTGTGGACACCATCTACCGGACTCACCGATCCGCTGACAAACCAGCCGGTCAATAACATACTGAATCCTGTGGCCTCGCCGCCCACCACGACTACCTACGTAGTACACTTTACGGCTAATACGGGCTGCGAGCGTACAGATACTGTGACGGTGCGTGTGAATGGCTTTGCACCACGCATACAGGCCACGGCCAATCCCACTATGCTCTGCCCCGGCCAGCCCACTCAGCTCATAGCCACAGCCAATCCTGAATGCGGTCCCGCCACCACGCGCTGCACCGGCAATACGCGGCTGGTCACGCTGGGTACGGGTACCAGTACACAGGGAGGTACGGGTTTCGTATACCCATCACCGTACGGCAACTACTATAAAAGCGCACGCCATCAGTTTCTGATACATGCCAATGAACTATCAGCCCTGATCGGGTCAGGTGGCCAGATCTCTACTATCTCCATGCAGATAGGCAATAATAACGGCGGATCTACCTGCTCCAATTTCACCATCCGGATGGGCTGCGTAGACAACTCTATAGACAGCCTCACAGGATACGTGAGTGACAACTACCTGACCACAGTGTATGTAGGCAACTATACCACGGTCACAAACTGGAATACGCATGTGCTGCAAACACCATACAACTGGGACGGCGCCTCAAACCTGGTGATAGATGTATGCTTTACCAATACGGTCAATGGCAGCGCTAACCCTAAAATGAAATATACCACCACCAGCTACCGCTCCGTGTGGTGTACCTATGCTAATGATCCGGGCGGCCAGTGCGGATTCACAGGCGTGCAGCAAAATGGCGCTCCGACATATGCCAGCTACTTCCAGCGGCCAAACTTCCAGTTTAATGTATGCACTACTCCGCTGGGTAATGCGAACCTGCTGTGGACAGCGTCCAGCGGCCCAGCGAATGCACCAAACCCTGACAACAGGGATACCACGATAGCCTACCCTCAGGTGCAGACCACCTATACAGTGACACTGTATGACACCAATGGCTGCAACAGTTCGGACTATGTGACAGTGTATGTAGATTCGACCAATAGGTTCTCTGTATCACCTGATACCTTTGTGTGCAGCAGTACTCCTATACAGCTTCATGCTATACATACGGGTACCGCCAGCTCTAATGCCCTGACCTATACCTGGACTGCTGTGGGCGGCACTGCTCCTGCATCTGGCGTAGGCACCGGCTATGCCAATCCTACTGTGACCCCTACCGGTACTACACTTTATATATGCACCATCTCCGGTGCGGGCCTGCCGTGTACGATCACTGACAGTGCACGGATCACGATGGGTAGCAATATACCGGTGCGAAAGGTGGTAGACTCTATCACCTGCTCCGGAGCCAATGACGGACGTATAGTGACACTGATGAACGCCGGTACCGCGCCGTATACCTATACATGGAGCCCGGCTGTGAGTGGCAATCCAAGCCTGCAGCAAAGCCTGCCGCCGGGGACCTACTACCTGACAGTGACCGATGCCAACCACTGTGCAGGCTATGATACGACCACGCTGGTCAGCCCTGCACCACTCACGCTGCGCCTGGACTCTGTCAATGAGAACTGCTATGGAGATGCTACCGGATCTGTGACTGCTACAGTGGCTGGCGGGCGCCGTCCGTACCGCTATACCTGGAGCATACCCGGCGGCAATGCCAGCAGCCTCACCTCGCTATCAGCAGGCCTGTATCAGGTCACGGTGACAGATACCAGCAGCTGTACGATCACAGGACAGGTCAATGTGACGCAACCGGCACAGTTGGTATCTTCTGCTACGCATACCAACCTGACCGGCGCCAGCACGCATGATGGCTCTATCACTACTACCACTACAGGTGGCACGACGCCATATACCTACACATGGACCTGCCCGCCGGGTGTATCTGTGGGCAATGTGAGCAATGCCAGCAACCTGGACTCCGGCTACTACTACATACACATCTGTGATGCACATGGCTGCTGCGTGTGGGATACGGTACACATCACAGGGCCACCACCGATCAATGTTGTCTTTACGATCACAAACAACCTGTGCTACGGAGACTGCAATGGTGTGGCGAGTGCAGTAGCTACAGGTGGAGTGACGCCTTACACTTACGCCTGGAATACAGTACCACCTACCACCAGTGACACGGCGCGCAATCTCTGCGCGGGTACCTATACTCTGACGGTGACAGATGCTAATGGTATATCTGTGTCCAACTCGATCACGATCACCGCCCCTACCGCTATAGCGATAGCTATAGACTCTACCACTATCACCTGCTATGGTGCTAATAATGGCAGCCTGGATGCCATACCATCAGGTGGCACACCAACCTATACCGTGGCGTGGAATGCCGGCAGTGATCCGCTGTCAGGACTGGCTCCCGGTATGTATACCGTGACCGTGACTGATGCCAATAACTGTGTGGCAAAGGATACAGCATACCTGGGCCAGCCGGCACAGCTCGTACTGACCATAGTATCTACTGACTCTGTGAAATGCTATGGTGACCAGAATGGCATAGCACGCCTGGCTACAGTCGGAGGCACGCCGCCATACAGCTATGCATGGACAGGCTCATCCTCGTCGGTAGATTCTGCTACTGATCTCTCAGCAGGGCCATTCTCTGCTACGGTCACGGATGCATCGGGATGTACCGCTACGGTAGCCGGCACGATCTACCAGCCAATGCAGATACTGGTCACAGTCACGACCAATCCTGCTCACTGCCTGGAGAGCAATGATGGTAGTGCAACTGCATCTGTCTCCAATGGTACGCAGCCATACTCCTATATATGGAACGGCACCCCGGGCACTAGCGTAAATGCAAACCTGCCTGCGGGCCGTGATACCTTATTAGTAGTTGATATAAACGGCTGCTCTACGCAGCAGACCTTCGCTATAGATACGCAATATGTGCTGCAAATATCTCTGACCGCTGATAGTACAAACTGCCACAGCGGCAATGATGGATCTGCTACTGTGACTGTGGCCAATGGCAACGGACCTTACAACTATGATTGGGAGCCATCCGGCGAGCAGAGCAATCCCGCCCTGGGCCTTGAGGCAGGGATAGATACCGTGTATGTGACTGACGCATTCGGCTGTCCGGCCAGCGGCACTGTAGAGGTTTTTGAGCCATCTCAGGTGGTAGTATTGCCATACTTTACTAATCCGCTCTGCCATGGCGATGCCAATGGCAAATTCTGGCTGGTAGCCTCTGGCGGCCATGGTCCGTATACCTACGACTATCAGTCTCTCACCTACCAGATGACGGATACGATCACAGGCCTGACACAGGGAGCCTACCTGCCTGTAGTGACGGATAGCCGTGGCTGTGTACAGAATGTACGCATAGACCTCACAGATCCACCTGCCCTGACCGCTGCTCTGAGTGTGACACAGATAGCCTGTGCCAATGATGCCAACGGCGCTATGCAGATCACCCCGGGCGGAGGTACTACACCATATACCTACACTTGGAGTGACGGCGTCAATGCCGGTGACACACATAGCAACCTGGGCCCCGGTTCCTACAGCGTGACCCTGACAGATGCAAATGGCTGTACGAAGGTGACAACCGCTACACTGGTGGCACCGCCACCTATCAGTACCTATGAGATGAAGGTGGACAGTACTCATTGCCCGGGCTCTGCAGATGGTAGTATACACTTTGTAGTGCAGGGTGGTACACCGGCCCATACCTATGCCTACGAGTACTCACTGGATGGGACTACCTGGCAGACCATACCTGATTTCTTTGACCTGCCTGCAGGCGTCTATCACCTGCACGCACGAGATAGCATGCTCTGCCAGTTTGATACGACTATCTCTGTCTACCAGCCGGATCCGATCACGGTAGCCATCACACCACAGGATACGAGCCTCGTAGTAGGCACGAGCATCTCTCTGGTACCGATAGTGAGCAACTCTACTACTCAGACTGTCAACTCCTATGCGTGGTCTCCTGCACTGGGCCTGAGCTGTATAGACTGCCCGGTACCGGTGGCTACACCATTTGAGACCACTACCTATCAGCTGGTGGTAAACTATGGCAGAAACTGCTATGCCAACGCTACCAGCACGATCACCATAGAGCACGGTCCGGAGCCGTATATTCCTAATGCTTTCACTCCAAATGGTGATGGTACCAACGATCGGTTTGAAGTATATGGCACCAAGATCAAGTCAGTAGCGATGCGCATCTTTAACCGCTGGGGCGAAAAGGTATTTGACTCTATGGGCAATCAGTGGACCGGCTGGGATGGCACCTATATGGGTGTGGCACAGCCTACCTCAGTATACGTCTATCAGATAGAGATCACCTACCTGGATGGCGTAAAAAAATCGTATAACGGAAGCATCACATTAATACGTTAAAAATTGGAGTATTTAAATCTATTTTTTGTATGTTAGCACAAAAGACGCCACTCATGAAGAAACTCCTCTACTCCTTAGTAGTTTGTTTCACTGTTTCCATGTCAGCCACAGCCCAGAGCTCTGGCGGAGCTACAGACCCGCACTTCTCTCAGTTTTATGCTGCCCCTATGTTGCTCAATCCGGCTATGACAGGCGCCTTTGATTGCAACTATCGGTTCACCGCTATTTTTCGCGGCCAGTGGGGTTCAGTATTGAGCAGTGAGGCAGTGCCTATGTTTCGTACGCCTAGTGCTTCTGTAGACTTCCGTACCAATAAGGGTTTCATGAGGGGTGACGCTTTTGGCTTTGGTGCATACTTCCTGAATGATGCGGCGGGCCAGTCACAATTTCAGACTAACCGCTTTGGCCTCTCTATAGCCTATCACAAATCTCTGGACAGGCGCAATGAGCACTTTATCTCCCTGGGCTTTACCTCTGCTATGTGGCAGCGCTCTATCAATACGGCCAATCTCCAGTTTGGTGATCAGAATGATAATGGCGTCTTCAATCCGCTGAAGCCAAGCAACGAGTATATCGTAAATAACAACTTCCTTTTCTGGGATGTGTCAGTGGGCCTGATGTACACAGGACGCTTTGGCCGCAGGGCACGCGCCAGTGGCTATATAGGTGTAGCAGCTGACCACCTGAACAGGCCTAATGAGTCATTTCTGGGGGACAACAGTGTACGCCTGCCGATGAAGTTTACCGTACATGGCGGCTATCGTTTCCCTATCAAAGGACGTTTTGATGGACAGCCTAAATTCATCTACATGAATCAAGGTGTGAGCCATGAGCTGGATATGGGTATGGACCTGCGTATCGTCTTTGACGAGCGTGAGCGCGAGGGTAGCAACTTCAAGGTAGGAGCTATGTACCGCCTGGTAGGTGGTGATCACGCCGCAGCCTGGCATGATGCACGTCTCAACTCTGAGGCAGTGATACTGAATGCAGGTGTAGAATGGAACCATATCACTTTCTCAGCTGCATATGACATCAACGTATCGCAACTGGTGAAGGGATCACAGTCTCAGGGAGCATTTGAGCTGGCAGCTTCTTATGTAGGTTGCTTTGCCAAGCGCAGGCCGGCTACGATCTTCTGTCCGAAGTTCTAAGAGACTAGAGACGATAGACTTGAGATAAGAGACATACAAATACTTTTTAAAGCCCCTGATGGGGCTTTTTTTAATACATGAAATATGAGACTGGAAACGGAAAGACTGATACTGAGAAAGCTGCGCAAGGCGACTGTAGTGATATAGTGGAAGGTGTAGGGGAGTATGATGTGGCGAAAAGGACTGCAAATGTGCCGTACCCATACGCCCCATCTGACGGTTTGGCTTATATCAATAAGTCACTAAAGAACTGGGGTAAGACAAGCTATGCCTTTGCGATAGAGCTGAAGAGTGAGAAGAAGCTCATAGGCATCATGGGACTAGAGGCGGTAAATGTCTTTGCCGGTACGGCTACTACGGGGTCATGGATCAATAAGAAATACTGGCGGCAGGGCTATATCACGGAGGCCAAGGTCGCGATCAATGATTTTGCATTTGATACGCTCAAACTGAGGCGGCTGAATTCGACTGTAAATACGGACAACGTCGCCTCCAATGCTGCGCAGAAGAAGATGGGCTATGTACATGAGGGTGTAATGCGCAAGGCGGCACGAAGCCTTGCCACCCATAAACTGCATGACCTCAATCTGTATGGACTGCTAAAGGAGGACTGGAAGAAAGTGAGGAAGGGGTTAATAGCTAAATAGTCGTTCCTGCATTCCGAGGCCCCGGAACTCTCGGAAGAGAGCTTTAATACAAGGCATACTATAAAATGCAAAAGCCTCCGGGTGGAGGCTTTTGATATAATAATGGTATTGTGATCGATTATTGTCCGAGGTAGGCTTTGAGGGCTTTGCTGCGGCTCTGGGTGCGGAGCTTGGTGATGGCCTTGTCCTTGATCTGGCGGATACGCTCACGGGTGATGCCGAGGCTCTCACCGATGTCCTCCAGGGTCATAGGGTGCTCTACGCCGATCCCGAAGAAGAGCTTGATCACCTCGCGCTCACGGTCAGTGAGGGTGGCCAGGATACGGTCAGTCTCCATCTGTAGAGACTCCTTGTACTCGAGGCCGAGGTCGGTCTTTTCCGCGTTAGGGTTATTCAGTACGTCTATCAGCGCATTGCTCTCGCCCTCTGTGAATGGCGCATCCATAGATACGTGGCGTGCTGATATACCGAGGGTAGCCTCTACCTCCTCTACAGGGATCTCCAGCATCTCTGCCAGCTCCTCAGGAGTCGGCTCACGCTGGTACTTCTGCTCGAGGTCGGAGAATGCCTTATTGATCTTGGTCAGGGAGCCTACCTTATTCAGCGGGAGGCGCACCAGACGGCTGTGCTCGGCCAGCGCCTGGATGATGCTCTGACGGATCCACCATACGGCGTATGATATGAACTTGAAGCCCCTCGTCTCGTCAAACTTCTGTGCGGCCTTTACCAGACCGAGGTTGCCCTCATTGATCAGGTCATTCAGCGAGAGAGAGTTATTCTGGTATTGCTTGGCTACTGATACTACGAAGCGGAGGTTAGCGCGGGTCAGTTTCTCCAGCGCGAGCTGGTCGCCCTGACGGATACGACGGGCCAGATCCACCTCCTCCTCCGGTGTCAGGAGGTCCTCCTTGCCTATCTCCTGGAGATATTTCTCTATGGATTGGCTTTCGCGGTTCGTGATGGACTTGGATATCTTGAGTTGTCTCATTTATGGATGTACTTGCTTTATTTGATCAAAAATGCGCAGGTCCGGTCAAATAGCCTGCAAAAATAGGAAAATAATCCGACCGTGGGGCAATATAGATTATAAAACGATCGATACGAAGAAAAAGTTTAATGGTTTTGTCATAAAAACTGCTAAATGCGCCAGCCTCGCGGTGGTACGCATTTATATCGGAGGGAGCCGGGATTCTTTACAAGGTCTATAGCAAAAACTGTGCCCTAGCGGGGGTATATCTGGCGCAGCCAGTCCAGTATATCAGGGAGGATCTCGTCCACATTTTCGCTCATCAGGGCGTGTGACATACCGCGAAAGACTGTCATCTTCTTTTGGCATGTTAGTTTATCATATAATTTTTTGGTATAACCCACTGAGAAGATAGTATCTGCATCTCCCTGAAACACCATGACCGGGATCGTGATCTTCTCCATAGGCCGGTCCATAGCTGTCTGGCCGAGGCTCTGGAGGGCGCGGATAGAGATATTCTTCAGTGCGAGCGGATCATTTTCTATAAACTGCCTCAGATTGCCAAAGTAGCGCACCTGGATACTCTCTATATCTATGTAGGCTGACATCGGGATCATGGCATTGGGTATCAGCTCGCTGGCTTTGCTATTGCTGATGAGCATACGCATGTATTTGAAGAGGACAGGATGGCGGGTCAGCTTGGTCGTCTCATCGCCTGTCAGGTCGGCAAAGTTCTGACAGATCACGGAGTCTATGCGGGCATCCTTGGCGGCCATATAGAGAGAGATGATACCTCCCTGAGAGCTGCCCATGAGGCTCACCTTCCGGCCGAACCTCTTGTGTGCGAAGTCGATAGCTGCCTCTACATCCCGGATTAGTTCTGGGATGGTATAGTCGCCCCGTGGACCCTCGCTCTGGCCATGCCCGCGGGGGTCCAGGCCTATCACATTGTAGCCGGCCTCGCCCAGCTTGTACATCATCTCAGCGTAGCAGAGTGCATAGATGGCTGTGCCGGGCACAAAGACCACCGTTGGGGCCTTCTTGTCGTGCTCATAGACATCTACGTGCAGCTTGAGCCCATCTGACAGGATGGTCTCTGAGCTAAAGTGATGATGGTATGGCGGATAGCCGAGGGTCTCGGCCATGTAGTCAAAGTAGTCTTCTATTTTTGCAAAGTTCTTGTTCTTGGTAGAGATCATTCTTTCTTCTTCAGTTTTTGAGGCCGGAGCCATCAGACAAAATACAATTTGTCATTGTGTTATGCAATACTTGTGTTACAGTTTTACGTTAAAACGGGCTTATCGTTCCTGATCATGCCCTGTGAGATACAATACTGCCCTAGTATATAGAGGAGCATGATCCATACTCCTGACAGCGGGAGGTCGCCATGGCAGAGAAATTTATTGACCGCGATCAATGAATCAGAGAGCATAAAGAGTACCGCACCGCTCAAAACCAGTGCAAAGCTCCTGTCATTCAACCGTTTATACCTATTGATACTAAACAGGACCATGGTACCGATCACGAGGCCATAGATGGCTATAGGAGGCCGCATGTGAGCATCTACCGCCGGTACCAGAACGCTCAAAAGCCCGGCTAAGTATGCAGCCAGTGGCAGGGCCAGCCAGATGTGCCGCCGCAGTACAGGCTGTAACTGCCTGTCTGCCACCTGTGTGAAAGCTGCGATATAAAAGAGATGCGCGATAAGGAAGGCTACCAGCCCGCCCAGAAACCAAAGCTCCCGCCCCCCTGCACTCATGAGGACCACATCTCCCACCCATGAGAAGGCGATGGCCCCGGCCATGAGCCTGTCCCTCGCGGTGAGGCGCAGGCCGGTGGCAGAGAGGTAGCAGGCCAGCAGCAGCGGCATGAGCAGCGGCCGGGTGATGTGCGTGACGCTACGCAGGTGCATGTACTCTGCGTAGACATCTACCAGTCCGGTGAGAAGATATAATGCAGCTGTGATATTCATGTAATAATGGCCGGCTATGGGAGGATAAAGCAACACATTTTCCGGATAAATGCAAATCGTTTATCCACCAGACAAATTATTATTATTTTGAATTAAAATAGAATACAATCTGACGAAACATAGTGAAATCAACGGTTTCAGCCTGTTTTTAGAAGATCATATGACGCAGATCAGCCGCTGTGGATAAAGTAATAAAGGAAACTGGTGATGCACATCAGGTATTAATTTTTAGTTAAAAACATTGATTTTATTGAATTTTCATTGACATTTAGAGAAACGCACTTATATTTGCAATGGGTTTTATAACAAATAAAACACATTAATTTTTTAAACCAACTAAACAAGACAACATCATGGCAGACAACAAGAAACTGCAGGAGACACTGAAAAGCCTTCTGTATGCAGGTGTAGGCTACGCAGCCAAGACATCTGAAAGGGTACAAAAAAATGTAGACGACCTGGTAAAGAAGGGTAAGATCAACGAGCGTGAAGGCAAGAAGATCGTAGACCACGTGGTAACAAACGCTGAGGCCAAGAGGAAAGAACTCGAGACCAAGCTCAATAAGGTAGTAGACAAGTACGGCAAGGCCGGTATGAACCAGGTACAAAGCCTGACTAAGAAGATCCAGAAGCTGGAAGGCGAACTGCAAAAGCGCGTGACGATCGGTGGTGCAAAGCCAGCGTCTAAGTCTGCCGCTCCTAAGAAGGCCGCCAAGAAAGCCGCTCCTAAGAAAAGGGCTGCTAAGAAAGCTGCTCCTAAGAAGGCTGCCAAGAAGGCCGCTCCTAAGGCTGCTGCCCCTGCTCAAGCTTAATATTTTGCTGTCTGCCTTTGTTCGCCCCGGCGAATAAATGATGGGTAATATTTTCTGTTATTCATTGTAAGGAAAGCTTCCTCTCTGAGGGGGCTTTTTTTATGCGCGATACCTGCTATCAGGAGGCTGAAAACCATGAGTTTCCCACACTGCCATCCGGTCCCGATTTTTTGTTTTGAAATGCCGTCAAAAGGAATATTTTTGCACCGCGTTAAAACAAGCCTTCACGTGAAATTTACATCCTACATACGCCTCATGATCGCCGCACTGATGCTCGTATCGGCTACTGCCGCTATGGCGCAGGAGGGTGAGACCAAGCTCGATAAGATCGAGAAAACTGCTGAAAAGGAAGACGGCAACTATGATCCTAAGCCAGCCATCATGGAGCACATAGCAGACTCACATGAGTTTGATATCCTGGAGATGGTGCAGATACCTCTGCCGTGCATCCTGTACTCCAGCGGTAGCGGCGTGACCGCTTTCCTGTATGGAGAGGGCAAAGAAGTAAATGGCTACAAGTGTGAAGAAGGAAAGATAGTAAAGCAAGATGGCGCATTCTTCCTCGATATGTCTATCACCAAGAATGTATTCACTATGCTGCTGGCAGCTATCATCCTGATCGTGATCTTCACATCAGTGGCTGGTGCCTATAAGAAGAACCACGGCAAAGCTCCTAAGGGACTACAGTCTGTGATCGAGCCACTTTTCGTATTCATACGTGATGATGTGGCGAAGCCGAATATCGGCCCTAAGTATGAGGCCTACCTGCCATACATCATGACCATCTTTTTCTTCATCCTCGTGCTTAACCTGTTGGGCCTGCTGCCGCTCTTCCCGGGTGGGGCTAACGTGACCGGCAATATTGCCTTTACTATGGTGCTGGCTATCGTAGCTTTCTTTGCGATCAATATCAGCGGTACGAAGCACTATTGGGGCCACATCTTCTGGATGCCGGGTGTGAATGTATTCATGAAGATATTCCTGGCGATCATCGAAGTCATTGGTCTTTTCACCAAGCCGGTAGCTCTGATGGTGCGTCTCTTTGCCAACATGACTGCAGGCCACATCATCACCCTGTCGCTCATCAGCCTGATCTTCGTATTCGGCCAGGCGGGCAAGAGCATGATCGGCTCAGGTGTAGGTGCAGCTATCGCAGTACCGTTTGCCCTTTTCATCAGCACGATAGAGGTACTGGTAGCATTTATCCAGGCGTTCATCTTTGCTATGCTTACTGCCACCTTCATAGGCCTGGCGCTGGAAGACCATAGCGAGGGACACCATACGGTAGATTAATTAGTAGTGCGTAGTGAGTATTGAGAAATACAAGATGCGTGCGGTGAGATAAAGTATATTTAATAGTTAGTATTAAGTATTTAGATAAATGCAGATACTGACAATGAGAAAATAGCAAAGTTGAAATCGAAAGATAACCAACAGCGCTAGCAGAACCCAAGAGGTTCTTCCCTCTCTCTTGGAGAGGGAAGATGCCGAAGGCAGATGGGTGAGGTCGAGATTTTTTAACCATTAATTATAACAACCATGAGTTCAGTTCTTCTTCTCGAGACTCTGCCAGGTATAGCAGCAGTAGGCGCAGGCCTCGCAGCGGTAGGTGCAGGTATCGGTATCGGACAGATCGGTAAGGGCGCTACTGAGTCTATCGCACGTCAGCCAGAGGCTACAGGCGATATCCGCGGTGCGATGATCCTGACTGCGGCATTCATCGAGGGTGTAGCCCTCTTTGCGGTGATCGTAGCATTCCTTACTGCAAAGTAATCAAGGAAATAAAAACACTTCCAAGGGGATTGCCTGCGGAAGTGTTTTTACACTCAAAATGGTTTTAGAAAGAAAGTAGTCAAACAAAAATAAACGTCGTCAACAATGAATACAGTACTCCTCGAAGCAAGCGCATTCAGCCTCGTGACTCCAGATCCGGGTATGGCTATCTGGGCCCTGATCATCTTTGTGATCCTGATCCTGGTACTGGGCAAGTTTGGTTTCAAGCCTATCGCAAACTCCCTGAAGGAACGCGAAAACTCCATAGCTGACTCGCTGGCGCAGGCCGAGCGCGCACGGGCAGAGATGGCCTCTCTCACTGCCAAGAACGAAGACCTGCTGAACCAGGCACGCGAAGAGCGCAATAAGATACTGGCCGAAGCCCGTGATGCAGCCGAGAAGATCAAGGCTGAGATACTGGACAAGGCGCAGGCCGAGTCTGCCAAGAAACTCTCTGATGCTATGCGTGAGATAGAGACGCAGAAGAAGGCTGCGATCGTAGAGATCAAGAATACTGTAGGCCAGATGGCCCTGCAGATAGCTGAGAAGGTAGTGCGCAAAGACCTGGCTAACGACTCTGCCCAGAAGGAACTGGTAGAAAAACTGGTAAAGGAAACGAACGCTAACTAATAAGTAGTAAAGAGAACAGGAGCGGATATCCTCTGGGTCTCATGTCTCTCGTCTCATATCTCAATACTAAAAAGAAGAAGAATGTCATACCGTCTCGCCACCAGATATGCTAAATCCCTCCTGGACCTGGCTCAGGAGAAAGGCCAGCTAGAAGCAGCCCACAAGGATATGGCATCTATAGAGAGCGTGATCCGCTCCAGCTCAGAGCTGAGGGTATTTCTCAAGAGCCCTATCGTAGCTGCTGACAAAAAGATAGCTGTGCTCAATAAGGTATTCTCCGGCTCTATCAGCGATATCACCAGCAAGTTTATCACCCTGCTGGTCAATAAGGGCCGTGAGGCTTTCCTGTACGAGATCGCACAGGCATTCACTACGCAGTATAACACACTGAAAAATATAACCCCTATTAAATTGACCTCTGCTGTGAAGTTAGATCAAGCCACAATCGACACGCTGATCGCCGATCTCAGGAAGAGAGAAAATCTCGGCGATGTACAGCTCACCGAAACCATAGACGAGAGCCTCATGGGAGGATTCGTACTACTGTATGGTGACAAGCAGATCGACACCAGCGTACGCACTTCGCTCATGAAGCTGCGCAACCTGGTGAGCGACGACTCTTACATCAAAAAGATCCACTAAGATCTTGACCCGATTACCCTTACCTTCTTTTCACAACCCCGTACATGCGGGGTTTTTTCTTTTGTGGCGCTTTCCTACATTCAGTGTATGAATATGATCAGTCCAGCGGAGGCGCGACGCCTGTACCTGCACTCACAGGGGCTCTACGGGCGTGACTATGGCAGGGGCAAGGCCGGCGCGCTGAATGTGATAGAGCATATAGGCTACGTGCAGATAGATACGATAGCTGTGGTAGAGCGGGCACATCACCATACGCTTTTCACCAGAGTAAAGGACTATAAGAAAAGCTACCTGGATGAATTGATGGCGCGTGACAAGGCTATCTTTGAATATTGGAGCCATGCGGCGGCCTACCTGCCCATGCGCGACTATCGCTACTCGCTACCACGCAAGAAGCTTTTTGCCGAAGGCAAGCAACACTGGTTTCAGGGAAAGAAGCCCGTGCAGTTTGTGTATGACCGGATCAAGGCTGAAGGACCGCTGCAGTCAAAAGACTTTGAAGAGAAGCGAGCCGCTAAGGGCTGGTATGAATGGAAGACCACTAAGCAGGCGCTGGAGCAACTTTTTATGTCAGGCAAACTGATGGTAGCGGAGCGGAAGAATTTCCAGAAAGTGTATGACCTGACAGAGCGGGTGCTGCCAAAGTGGGTAGATACTACTCTGCCCACTGAGCGCGAGACGGCGCAGCACCTGGTGCTCAGTGCTATCGGTGCGAGTGGCTTTGCGGCGGCACCTGAGATCAGCTACCTGCGGCGCACACAGCACGATCCGGTGAAAAAGGCGATCTCAGCAATGCTCAAAGATGGCGAGCTGGAAGAACTGCGAGTAGATGGACTGAAAGATACTTTCTACACCACGTCGGATAAACTGAAGGAACTCGATACGCTCAGGTCTCAGAAAAAGATACATATCCTCTCACCATTTGATAATGCGATCATACAGCGCCGCCGCCTGATCAATCTTTTTGACTTTGACTATACTATAGAGTGCTATGTGCCGGAGCCAAAGCGTGTGTATGGATACTTCGTATTGCCAGTGCTGTACGGCGATTCTTTTGCCTGCCGCATAGATACAAAGGCCGATGCTGCTACGCAGACCTTTATTCTGCGCAATCTCTGGATAGAAGATGGGTTTAAAGTGACGGAAGCTTTTCTAAAGACCTTCGCAAAGGCCATTAAACAGTTTGCTGCTTTCAATCGCTGTGATACTATCAAGATAGAAAAGACCGGTATAAACAGAGCATCACTTTCACTACTAAAGCAACTGCTTAAATAAGAAATGCGACCCTTTTCAGGATCGCATTTCTTAAAATGTTTTCGCGGCAGATTACTGATTGCAGGCTTTGCTCAGCTCCCAGGCCTGTACATTGGCGATAGCGGTTTGCACGTTAGCCGGAGCTGTGAAGTTAGACGTAGAGGTGAGCTGGCCGAGGGTAGAGAGCCAGTTTTCTACGGTAGCGGCATCAGTGCTGATATTAGACGGGATGGTAATGTTGGTGCCATATATTTTAAGCGTGGCCAGTAGGATCAATGCAGTCTTGGCATCATTGTCCGGGGTATAGTACTGGGTAGCGACCTGAGAAGCTGTATAGGTGTAGCCACCTACCGTCACACTGCTCGCGCCATAAGGCCACGATGACTCGCCATTAAATAAAACTGCCGCAGGCGTCAGGCAGGTATCGCTGGTGCAGGTAGCCTTGCAGTAGCTGAAGTAGTATGCAGAAGAGTTGTAGCCGCAGCTATTGCTGGTGTAGCGGGTACCACGGCCCCAAGCCGCTGTGCTACCGCCACCGTAGCAGCCACCCCATCCACCATATGAAGTACGCACATCTGCCTCAGCAAATACGCTGAAACAGCTACCCAGTGCCGCCATAGGGATGGTAAAGGTGTAAGTAGTGGTAGTGTTATTGCTGAAATCGTGAGAGTATGGGAACTGGCTCACATTCACACTGCCGTAACGCGTAGGCACCTGATTGGCATTGCCTACATACAGGTGTACATCATCCAGCTTATAGTTGCCCGTGGTAGTGTATGTCACCTTCAGGTAGTTAGGATCGTTTGACACCGATACAGATCCTACCGTGGTACCCTGACCGGACTTCAGGTCTACTACCGTAGCCGGGCCGCAGTCGGCGGTAGGAGTAGGAATGGGGTTGCAGGATGGCGGGGTGCGCGGGTGACCGCACTTGGAGATGTTTTGAGGGTCGTTAGTAGGTGCTGGGGTATCTTTTTTGCAAGATACCATAGCTGCGAGCAGGAATGCCGTACACGCAGCAAGGAGGAGACTTTTCTTCATAAAAGTAGAGTTTGGTTTGCAGAAAATAGGACTTCAAAGATATATCCAAACCAATGCCAGCGCAAGGGCATTGGCCGAAATATGACAGGCATCGACCGTAATAGTATAACAATACACAGAAGCGAAAAAAAATACCAACTGATAGGGCAAAGATCACCTCAAGCGATAAATGCCATATAATCTGTCACCGCAGGAGTAGATATAGTGCGAGGGAGAGCCCGGCTGCTCATAACTGTCGGGACATACATCATAGTCCCGATAGCTGGTGATGTAGTATTGCGCGTGAGCGCTATCAGTAGCGATCACTTTTTCTTTGTCTTCTGCAGATAGCATATCATAATTGCGATAGCCGGGATAGTGCTGAAAGGAGACAGTGACAGGACCATCGCTAATGTATTGATAAATCAGATGCTGTATGGCCTGTTTGTATCCCACACCCCAATAGTCCATCTCAAACTGTGTGTAGACAGGATGATAGATAGCGTGGGCCACATGATTGAAATAGACATACTCAAAAGGGTGACGCCTTACTATCTCTACAAGGCTGTCTGAGAGAGAAAGAGCGACCAGTGCGATCGTAGTATATCGAATGATAATATTGCGAGAGCGATATAAATTATCTATAGTGTATACGGCGAGGACTACGATAAACGGATAAACAAAGTAGACATGCCGCCAGCCGTCATATACCACGGAGCCTTTGATACTGCGGAAGACAAGAGGAAATGCGAGGAGCACAAGGCTCAAACCGATGAAAAGATCCTGTGTGTTTAGCGCGAGTTTCTTTTTGACTACTTGTACTGCAAATATCACGAGCCCGGCCGCAAATAATAATAGGTAAAGCTCCGGCAGCGTGAGTGCCATCCAGAGGTAGTGATAGTGCCACGGTGTACTGAGAGAGGAAACGCAGCCGCCATTATACAGGTTCAGCCCATCCCAGGCCACATAGCCGCTGAGCTGCTGATAAGCATGAAAGAGATGATAAAAGGGACCAGTGATGAGCACCGGCCACATGGCTATCATCAGGAGGAAGTTAGATACTAGATAGACGAGGAGTTTTATGGCAAGAGCCTTGCGGTCTATTTTGTTTTGAAACAATAGGATGGCGACAAGTACGAGTGTGATAGGTATGAAAATGATGCCTATCACGCGGATATCTGTCATAAAGGCGGTGATCCAGGCATGAAAGAAAATATGAGGCCAGGAGGGTCTGGTGACCAGTAGAAGCAGGGAGTAAATCGCTGCTGCTATAGCTACGAGGAATATCGTGTCTTTGGGATTGTAAAAGCCCTCACCAAATATGCGTGGCGATAATACCAGCATCAGGAATCCCGCCAGGCCCAGCCAGCTGCTGTCAAAGAGCTTCCTGCAAAAAAGGAAAAAGATACCGGTACCCAAAGCATAAAGCAGAAATGACATACGATGCCTCAGCAAAATAATGTCACGGTATTCAGTCAGGTGGAGGGCCTTCTCGGCTGAGATCATAGGTATCTCCCAGGCGGGTCCGTGATACTTATCTGTGGTGGCCATGAGCGGGCCACGATCTCCATGTATGAATTGCCAGTTGGCAACTCCGTTTTTGCGCTGGGCATCATCATCCCAGTTGACTCCATAGTCTGATACCAGCAGTGAGCCTAATATGATATACAGTAGCAATATGCCAGCGGCGAGATAGTCAGGTAGCGATATGCGCCGGATGTCTGGCATTGGTAGTTCTTTAACTGAGTTTAGTGCGCACAGCATCTATGGCAGCCTGCAGGCCGTCTGTATTGGTACCACCTGCGCTGGCATAGAATGGCTGGCCACCACCGCCGCCCTTGATCAGCGGAGAAACCTCTTTGATCCAGGCACCGGCATTCCAGTTTTTATCTTTCACCAGGTGCTCTGCTATCATGATATGCAGACTGGTTTTGCCTCCGATATTGGCGCCGATGGCAAAGACGAAATCTGTGCTTTCACCTTTGAGCATGTAGCAGAGGTTTTTCACAGCGTCAGCCGAGCTGAGCGATACTATCTCTCCGATGAAAGTAACTCCGCCAATGGTTTGCTTCTTGGCGAGTAGTTCATTTTTGACAGCAGCAGTTTCTTTCACTACAAATGACTCCACCTCTTTCTTTAGCGCATCGTTGTCACGGCTGAGTTCTTCTACCGCCTTGATAATGTTCTTCGGGTTATTGAGTATCTCTGAGATCGCAGTGAGGTCGGCTATGTTCTTATTGACATACTCCAGCGCCTTGCGGCCTGTGACGGCCTCTATACGACGTACGCCGGCAGCAGTAGAGCTTTCTGATATGATCTTGAAGAGGCCGATAACCCCGGTAGCGGGCACGTGGCAGCCGCCACAAAGTTCCGAGGAAAAGTTGCGGTCGAAAGTGATGACGCGGACAAACTCACCGTACTTTTCACCAAAGAGTGCTGTGACACCGCTATCCACTGCCTTCTGGAATGGCACATTGCGCTGCTCCTCCAGATGGACATTCTCCATGATCTTATCATTCACGATCTTTTCTACTTGGGCCAGTTCATCTGTCGTCACTTTAGAGAAGTGAGAAAAGTCGAAGCGCAAATAGTCCGGATTTACGAGGGAACCCTTTTGCTGCACATGATGTCCCAGTACCTGGCGCAGCGCAGCCTGCAGGAGGTGAGTGGCAGAGTGGTTCTTGATGGTGTCATTGCGCTTAGGCACGTTGATCTTTGCAGCTACCTCTACTTCCAGCTTTGACGGGAGTTTTTTGGTGAAGTGGATGATAAGGTCGTTCTCTTTCTTAGTGTCGAGAACGTCTATTTTCTCACCGCCAAAATCAAGGACTCCCGTATCGCCTACCTGTCCGCCGCTCTCAGCGTAGAATGGTGTTTTGTCTAGTACCAGTTGATATACTTCGGCGTCCTTCGCTTTTACTTTACGATACTTCACGAGGTGGGCATCACTCTGGTGGTGATCGTAGCCTATGAATTGCGTCGGTGTCTCATCGCCCACGGTGATCCAGTCGCCGGTCTCAGAGGTGGCAGCTTTGCGGGAGCGCTCTTTTTGTATCTGGAGTTCTTTGTCAAACTCGCGCTGATTGACCGTCCAGCCACGCTCGGAAGCCATGAGCTGTGTGAGATCGAGTGGGAAGCCAAAAGTGTCGTAAAGTTCAAAGGCGTCTTTGCCGGATATGCTTTGTGTTTTGCTCGCTTCTTTCTCCAGTGATTCAAACTTGCGGATGCCCTGACTCAGTGTACGTAGGAACGATGCCTCTTCTTCAAAGATCACCTTGGCCACAAAATCCTTCTGCGCTTTCAGCTCCGGGAAGACAGCCGCAAACTGCTCAGCGATCAGGCCCACCAGCTCAAACAAAAAAGGCTGCTCGAAACCCAAATAGGAATAACCATAACGCACCGCGCGGCGGAGGATACGGCGTATCACATAGCCTGCACCGGTGCTGGCCAGCAGCTGCCCGTCAGCGATGGTGAAAGAAATTGCACGGATGTGATCTGCTATGACGCGCATGGCGATGTCGGTCTTCTCAGACTCACCGTATTTCTTGCCAGCCTTGGCAGCGATGTGCTGGATGGTAGGCTGGAAGACATCGGTATCGTAGTTAGATTTCTTCTTCTGAATAGCTACGCAGAGGCGCTCGAAGCCCATGCCGGTATCTACGTGCTGGGCAGGGAGTTTCTCCAGAGAGCCATCAGCCTTGCGCTGAAACTCCATGAATACGTTATTCCATATCTCTATGACTTGCGGATCAGATTGATTGACCAGTTGATCGCCGGGCACTTTGGCACGCTCGCTGTCATCACGTAGGTCTATGTGTATCTCAGAGCATGGGCCGCATGGGCCGGTATCGCCCATCTCCCAGAAGTTATCTTTCTTGTTACCTTTCAGGATGCGGTCTTCTGCTACGTATTTCTTCCACTCATTGTAGGAGTCCTGATCGAAGCCGAGATTTTCTTTCGGGTCGCCTTCAAACACGGTGACATAGAGACGGTCTTTCTCCAGTTTGTACACCTCGGTGAGCAGCTCCCAGCTCCACTGGATCGCTTCTTTCTTGAAGTAGTCGCCAAAGCTCCAGTTTCCCAGCATCTCAAACATGGTGTGGTGGTAAGTGTCTACACCCACTTCCTCCAGGTCATTGTGCTTGCCGGAGACACGGAGGCATTTTTGGGTGTCAGCTATGCGCTTGGCCGGAGGTGTTTGATTGCCGAGAAAAAAATCCTTGAACGGCGCCATACCCGAATTGATGAACATCAGGGTCGGGTCATTTTTGACCACAATAGGAGCGGAGGGCACGATCTTGTGTCCTTTGCTTTTAAAAAAGTCTAAAAAGGCTTGGCGTATCTCGCTGGATGTCATGTTCTTGGTCTCTAAGGATAATTTTTCGTAATCTTGTCACCCCGCTTTTGTGAGCGGGGTGTAAAAATAGCAGAAAAGAGGACGATTTAAAGGTCTTTTGCCTGCAAGAACCTGTGTTTCATTTCTCTCATTAAAGGTTCTTTATCATGAAGAATGAAAAATACATATTCAACGCGCAAACCCTCAAGTATGAGAAGGCTGTAGTAGGCTGGGGCAAGAGGCTACTGAACGTGTTTATGTTCATCTGCGCCTCTCTGGTTTTTTCTTTACTCATATCGACTATCGTCTATAATTTCTTTGACTCGCCAAAGGAGAAGATACTGCGCACCGAGCTGAACGGCATGAAGGAGCAGTATGAGATCCTGGATAAGGAGACCAACCGACTGAATGCTGTGCTGGAGGGCCTGCAATACCGTGACGGCAATATCTACCGCGTGCTCTTTGAGAGTGACCCAATACCAGAGTCTGTCTGGGAGGGCGGTGCCGGCGGAGTAAATAAATACAAAAAGCTGGAGCGCTATGACAATGGCGAAATGATGGTGGATGTCTCTAAGAAAGTAGACAAGCTGCGCCACCAGATGGCTATCCAGTCCAAGAGCTATGACGAGATCGCTACCCTGATCAAAGGCAAGGAGCAGATGCTGGCCTCTATCCCGTCTATACAGCCGGTCAAGAACCGTGACCTGGAGCGCATCGCATCGGGCTTTGGCTACCGCATAGACCCGGTGTATAAGGTGACAAAGTTCCACTCAGGCCTGGACTTCACGGCGTCTATCGGGACGGAGATCTTTGCTACCGGTGATGGAGTAGTAGAGATGGTGGGATTCGACTACGGCGGCTATGGCAATGAGGTGGTGATCAACCACGGCTACGGCTACAAGACGCGCTATGCGCACATGAGCCGCACCAAGGCGCGTGTAGGCCAGAAGGTAAAACGCGGCGAGGTGATAGGCTACGTGGGAAGTACGGGTAAGTCTACCGGCCCGCACGTACACTACGAGGTGCTGAAGTCAAACGCCGCTATCAACCCGATCTACTTCTTCTACAATGACGTGACGGATGCCATGTTTGCCAAGATCGTGGACAGGTCTCAGAATGCCGGACAGACGCTGGATTGATCACCTCTCCCAACCCTCTCCAAAGGAGAGGGCTTAACAGCCGGCGCATAATTTTTATTTTCAACCGTTATATTTGTATTGTCTCAATTCGCAATACTCACTACTCAATACCGCAGCTTGCCTTATAAAGAGAAGGAAATAGAAAAACTCTACTACACCATCGGTGAGGTGAGCGAGATGCTGGGGCTGAACGCCTCTCAGATACGCTATTGGGAGACAGAGTTTGGCGAGCTGCGCCCGAAGAAAGACCGCAAGGGCAATCGCCTTTTCACCAAAGAAGATATCGAGACCATCCGCCTGATACATCACCTGGTCAAGGAGAAGGGCTTCACTATAGAAGGTGCCAAGGCCAAGCTCAAGGGCGGTACTGACGATGCGATGAAGAAGATGAAACTCATCGAGTCCCTGAAGAAGTTGCGCGGCTTTCTGGAAGAGCTGAAGGACCAGCTCTGAGGCGTTAAGTTTGTTTAACAAGGCCTTTCTCCCTCATACTAAAGTCTTTGGCACACCGTTGGAATAGCGTATCTTTATACAACTATTTCTGTATGAAACGCTTTATCGCATTCTGTGTGTTTGCTGTCGCTGCCTGTACGGCAGTGGCCGGGCAGAGAGATACTACCAAAATGATCAATGGCATGGTGCCGGCAGCTATGAAAGACACGACTGTCCAGCTGCATCAGGTCAACTACATCACCTTTAAAAATAAGGACGATCAGATGGAGTACTATAAAGACCTCTCACGCATCCGTGCGGTACTGCCATATGTACGCGCCTCGAAAAAGCTCTATGCGCAGCTGCAGGACGAAAAGGCCAACGATAGCAGGAGGGACTACCGCCACTTCCGCAAAGACCTGGAGAAGGATATGAAAGCCAAGTTTGAGAAGGAGCTGAAAGACCTGACCATCAGCCAGGGCAAGGTGATGGTCAAACTCATTAACCGGGAAACCGGCAATAACTGCTACAAGATCATCAAAGATGTGAAAGGAGGCTTCTCTGCTTTCACCTGGCAGATAGTGGCGCGGCACTATAGCTATGACCTCAAAGAAGAATACGATCCGCACAAAGAATGGATACTGGAGCTGGCCATCAAGGCACTCGGCCCGGAATATGATCCTAACTAAACTTCAGGCTGATATAGTGTGTTGATAGCTGCTGCTACCTCTTTGTCTGAGATGTTTCGCATGCATTTGAAGTGGCCCTTGGGGCACTCGTCATAGCCTATCTTGGAGCAGGGGCGGCAGCTCAGGCCCCTGACCTGCATGATCTTATTGTCTATCAGCGCGTGGCCATAGTAGGGGTACATACCAAACTCAGGTACGGTATTGCCCCAGATGGAGATGATCTTCTTTTTCAGCGCAGCGGCTATATGCATCAGTCCGGTATCATTGGTCACTACGAGTTGTGACTGCTGCACCACAGAGGCTGACTGATTGAGCGTAAACTCGCCGCAGGCATTGTATGCCGGTATGCGCCCGGCTATCAGGCCATTCATCACAAATTTAGCATAGGCGCGGTCTTCCTTGCCACCCAGCAGGACCACGGGCTTCCGCACTTTATCTATGACCTCTATGATCTTTTCATTAGGAAACTGCTTCGTTGCCTGCTTGGCGCCCACTACCCAGGCTATATAGCCATTATGAAAGTCTGCGGGCAGTGTGTTTATGTCTACTATATCTTTCTCAGGGATAAAATAGTCCAGCCCTGCGCCGTCATTGACCACGCCCAGCGGGCGGCAGGTATCGAGATAGCGGTCTACGATGTGCTCGTCCGGCAGGCGGTTGATCTTAAACGTCGTCAACAGAAACTTCTCTATGTTGAGCTTATTGAATGAGTGAGATCTCACACCGAGACGACGCTTGATGATAAAGGTGCGGAGATTGTGGTGCAGGTCTACGATCAGGTCGTAGTTCTCCTTTTTGAGCCGGTCTATACAGCGCTCCAGGCTCTCACCGTATAGCTGTACCTTGTCTATGTATGGATTGCTGGCTACCAGCTTTTCGTAGCTACGCTTGGTGAGAAAATGCACCTCTGCTCCGGTCTGTTGTTTCAGGCAACGGACCACGGGCGTGGTGAGCACAATATCACCGATAGATGAGAAGCGTATGACGAGTATTTTCACTGTAGCTTATTCCATGTATTGGCCGGCCTCATGCACGTAGAATGCGGCGCCGAGTTTCATCCTTTCTATTATTTCCGGAGAAAGGGTTTTCACAATTTTGCCCGGAGAGCCGAGTACCATAGAGTAATCAGGCACCTCCATACCTTCTGTCAGCAGTGCATTGGCACCTATGATGCAGCAGTTGCCGATCTTGGCATTATTGAGTATCACGGCGCGGATACCTATCAGGTTATTGTCGCCTATGGTGCATCCGTGTATCACAGCACCGTGGCCTATGATATTCTCCTGGCCCACGGTCACTGTCACGCCCGGATCGGTGTGAAAGATGACGCCGTCCTGTATATTGGTGCGATCACCTATCACAATTTTCTCCATATCAGCGCGGATGATAGCGCCATACCACACGGAGCAGTTATCACCGAGCGTGATATCTCCCAGCAGGGTGGCATTGGGGGCTATGAAAACATCTTTGCCCTTTTTGACCATCGAGGCCAACTTGTCAGTGAATTTGCCCATGAGTGCTAAGATAGTATTTGTGTGATTATTCTGCTTTTATCAATAAAAGGTTCTTCATTTCTTCTATACTATACGGAATCTTTCGCTTGTGAATCATTGCATGGCAATTCGGACATACAGTGCATAAATCTTTTATTGGATCTATGATATAAGATTGTCCGACATCAGAAATCTGATTCAAGTGATGAACATGAATGAAATCAGCTCCGACTTTCCCATATGTTTTCTCAAAATTAAATTCGCAAACTGAGCAATTCAGACCATAGTGCTCAATACACTTTTTGCGAGCATAAGGGTTTCTCTCGTAGCGCGTCGTTGTGATTTGTGTTTTGCTTCCCTCGTAAAAAGTAGTATCATTTATAGTTGAATCATTTAAAAAATCATTTTGAGCATTTTCTTTCAAAAAGTCAAACCATAACGCTTCTAGATCATCTACGAGTTCGGGTCGAATTTTTATCCCAGATCTTTGAGTAGACCAGTTTTGATTGCCTAGTTCACCAATCTTTAATAATTCAATCGGTAAAATCATTTTATCCGGATCAAACAATGTTTCAAATTCAACAAATGCCCGTGGAACGAGTTTGTCTTTACCACTCCAATGCGGTAAAGGCATTGGAGATGATTTTACAAATCCTGAAGCAAAAATCCCTCGTTGTTTCTTACCTAATCTTATTAGAAAGGCTCTGTCTCCTGGGGAAATTGACTTAGTGTATGCACTCCACAATCTGGTTGCACTTCCTGTTTCTTTTACTTTTAAAATATCAGATTGTAAATCGATCCATTCCCAATTCTCTGGTTTCCAAGCAAACAAATAAGTATTCACACTGAGATTTTTAAAAGTTTAAGTTATTAAATTGCCTCGCAATTTTTAATTATGAAAAGCCAAGACTGGACTGACAATAAACTCTTTCTGCTGGATGCTTATGCGCTGATCTTCCGCGCGTACTATGCGCTGATCCGCACGCCGCTGGTCAATAGCAAGGGCATGAATGTCTCTGCCATCAGCGGCTTCACCAGTACGCTCATAGAGCTGATCAATAAAGAAAAGCCGACGCACATGGCCGTGGTCTTTGACCTGGGCAAGACGAAGAGGGAGATAGAGCATGAGTTCTATAAGGCGAATCGCGCCGATACACCGGAGGATATCAAGAACTCCGTGCCCTGGATATGCGAGATCATCAAGGCGATGAATATCCCCATACTCCAGCTAGAGGGCTACGAGGCAGATGATATCATCGGTACGATAGCCAAGCGCAAGGCTGCAGAGGGTCACCTGGTCTACATGGTGACACCCGACAAGGACTACGCGCAGCTGGTGGGTGAGAATATCTTTATCTACAAACCGGGCCGTCAGGGTAGCGATGTGGAGATACTTGGCCTGCCTGAGATCAAAGCGCAGTGGGAGGTAGAGCGGCCGGAGCAGGTGATAGACATACTCGGCCTCTGGGGTGATGCAGTAGATAATATACCCGGCATACCGGGCGTGGGAGAGAAGACTGCCAAAAAGCTCATGACCGAATACGGCTCTATGGAAAATATCATAGCCAATGCCGACAAGATCAAAGGCAAGATGGGTGAGAATATCAAGGCGCATGCTGAGCAGGGGCTGATCTCAAAGAAGCTCGCTACGATACAGCTCGATGTGCCGATAGATGTGACGGACGAAGAGCTGCATATAGATGAGCCGAATAAGGAAAGGCTCACGGAGTTGTTTGCAGAGCTGGAGTTTCGTACGCTGGGCAAAAGGATATTAGGCGAAACCTACAGCGCCAACTCTGAGATAGCGCGTACCAAAGGTGTGCCTGCGGCAGGAGGTCAGGCGGATCTTTTTGGTGCTGCCGTAGAGGCACCTAAGCCGGCAGGGGCAGACAAAAAGGAAGATATGCTACCTATAGTCACGCACGGCAAAAACATCACAAATACGGAGCATACATACCTGAAGGTAGGCGAGGGCCTGGACCTGACGTTGGATGAGCTGGTGGCTAGGCTACAGGCGCAGCCGGAGTATTGCTTTGACACGGAGACTACGGGGCTAGACTACTTTGTGCTGGATATCGTGGGACTGTCGTTTTCTTTCCAGAATGGTGAAGCCTACTATGTACCATGCCCTGCAGATGAAGCCGGTACGATGGCAGTGATCAATAAGCTGAAGCCGATACTGGAAGATACTACGAAGCTTAAGATAGGCCAGAACGTGAAGTATGATATGCACGTACTGCACAAGTACGGCGTAGAGGTAGCGCTGCCTATATATGATACCATGGTGGGCCACTACATAGCAGAGCCCGACTTGAAGCACGGCATGGACTACCTGAGTGAGACCTACCTGGGTTATACGCCAGTCTCCATAGAGGAGCTGATAGGCAAGAAAGGTAAGAATCAGGGTAATATGCGTGATGTGCCTTTGGATAAAATAGCCGAATACGCGGCTGAAGATGCTGATATCACCTGGCAACTGAAAGGTGTGATAGCGCCGATGGTAGAAGCCAGGGAGCTGACATCAGTACTGAATGATATTGAGCACCCGCTGATACCCGTGCTGGCCGGTATGGAGCGCGAGGGCGTGAAGGTGGATGAAGAATTCCTACGGGAGTACTCTAAGGTGCTCCAGGTGGATCTCACCGCACTGGAGGATCAGATATACACGCTGGCGGGATTGAAGTTTAATATAGACTCGCCAAAGCAGATGGGTGAGGTGCTTTTCAAGCATCTCAATATCCCACAGGATAAGAAGACGGCCACAGGACAGGCATCTACCAATGAGGCTGTATTGTCTAAACTGGCGAACGAATATCCGATCGTAGCACGCATACTGGACTACCGGGAGATAGCCAAGCTGAAGTCTACCTATGTAGACGCGCTGCCGGAGCTGATCAACCCCAAGACGGGCCGGATACACACTACTTTCAACCAGACCATAGCGGCTACCGGTCGTCTCAGCTCTATAGCGCCAAACCTGCAAAACATACCGGTGCGCACGGAGCGCGGGCGTATGATGCGCAAGGCGTTTATAGCGCGCGATGCGGATCATATCCTGCTCTCTGCAGACTACTCTCAGATAGAGTTGAGACTCGTAGCAGAAATGAGCGGGGATAAGGGCATGACGGAAGCATTCCAGCAGAAGCTCGATATCCATACCGCTACTGCGGCCAAGGTATATGGCGTGGCCTATGATGAGGTAACCAAAGAAATGCGATACAAAGCCAAAAGCGTGAACTTCGGTATCATCTACGGGCAGGGGGCATTTGGCCTGGCGGAAAATCTCGGTATACCGCGCAGCGAGGCGAAATCAATTATTGATAATTACTTCATACAGTTCCCGGGTATCAAGGAATACATGAATTACAACATTGAGTTTGCACGCAAGAATGGCTACGTAAAAACCATGATGGGCCGTAGGCGTTATTTGAAAGATATCAACTCCAGCAACTTCACAGTGCGTGGTTTTGCAGAGCGAAATGCTATCAATGCACCGGTACAAGGTTCTGCCGCAGATATGATCAAGATAGCGATGATCGGCATATACGAGGAATTCAAAAAGCGCAACTTCAAAAGTCGTATGACATTACAGGTGCATGATGAACTCGTTTTTGATGCACATAAGGATGAACTAGAAGAGATCAAACCAATTATCTCTGATAAAATGATCCATGCCATAAAGACCAATGTACCAATAGAGATCGGCACAGGTGTGGGGGCTAACTGGCTGGATGCGCACTAAAGCATGATCCTGTGAAAGCTATCAAAACACGCATATCGCTGCTGCTGATCGGTTTGGTCTATATCGTGTCAGTATATTCGTATAAGCCGTACAAGGTTTTTTACGATCAGGATGGTGGGGATTCTTTTGGTTATTATGTCTATCTGCCATCGCTTTTTATACATCATGACCTTCACGACCTCTATAAGACGATGGCTGCCAAATACAGCCATACATCTCCCGGCAGGCAGCCTTCGGGCAGCTATCAGAATAAGTATTTCGCCGGGACGGCTTTCATGCAGGCTCCTTTTTTCCTGATGGCGCATGCGGCAGCCGGGCCACTGCATCAGCCTGCAGATGGCTTCTCTATGGTCTACATGATAGCCATTATTGCTTCTTGTATCTTCTGGGGCTGGATAGGGCTAGTGATTGTGTCGTGGATACTAAGCAGCTATTTTAGCGATGGTGTGTCAGCTATCGTTGTGCTTTGTATCGGCTTAGGTACTAACCTGTATTACCTGATAGCCGGACAGCCGCCATTCAGCCACGCATATCTGTTTTTCTGGTATGCAGTGCTGATCTATTTTACTATCAAATATCACAGCTCGCTCCGACCTGGGCTCATTTTGATCATTGGGTTTTGCTGCGGCATGATCATCGCCACACGTGCTAACGAAATGTACTGTGTATTGATACCAGTACTCTGGGGAATAAGTAGCCGTGCTTCTATGCGAGAGAAAATATTGCTATTTAAAAATGGTAATCTCTATGTTTTAGGAGCCGGTTTTCTCATGTTCATTTGTCTGGTACCCCAGTTCCTGTACTGGAAAATATCTGTAGGGAAATTTATCTACTACAGCTATACGGACGAAAAATTTAATTTTCTCCATCCGCACCTGATTGACGGTCTCTTCAGTTTTGGCAATGGCTGGCTGCCATATAGCCCCATTATGCTTCTGGCGCTTTTTGGCATTTTCCTGGCCTTCCGTTTTCGCCATCCTGCCCGGTTTCCACTGCTTGTATTCACTGTAGTACATATATATGTGATATATAGCTGGTGGTGCTGGTTTTACATGGGTAGCTACGGCTCCCGGCCTATGACAGAGGCTTATCCGCTGCTCAGTATCCCGCTGGGGCTGGCCATTGACAGCCTCATGCGGTCATGGCCACGCCGTGTCATCCTTTTAGTCATCGCCACGCTTTGCATTTTTGAGGTACAGATGCAAACCTACCAGATGACCCATGATATTTTTAATAGCGAGTTGAGCAACTGGCGGTTTAACCTCATCACTTTTGGCAAAACCGTCTTTACCTATGAAGAATCGATCGTGATTGATACCAAAGAGTTTCAGCCTGAGCATCCGGTTTTGGTGCGGGCACTACTATCTGATAGTGCTGTGCAAAAGCTGGCGGGGATCAATGATCCGGAGGCCCACAGTGGCGCTCATGAGGCGTGCCTGCCCAAAGACTCTTTGTGTATGCTATACCACGCCACGATGCGTGAGATAGGCCTGCACCCGGGGCAATGGATCAAAGCCAGCGTGATGTGCATGGCCAAAGACTATACTTATAATAACTGGCATAAATCACCGCTGGTAATCATGTATACCCGAAGGGGGCACAAAACCTCTAAATGGAATACGGTAGCGCTACAAAATAAGATAGATAACCCAGAGCACAAGCTTTGGCATTTTACTATCAATAAGTGGGGCAGGGTTTACTTCTACTCCTCGGTGCCCGACGATATGCAGCTGGACGATGAACTGCGTGTATATGTAGAACACGTCAATGGACCCGATATCTGTATAGATGATCCGGAGGTAGAAATATATGAGGGTAAGTAGCCGGAAAGAATATATTTTCGCTGTCTGATGATCAGTGTCATTTTACCAGTATATAATCCCTCTGCCGGCTGGGCGGAAAATGCGATAGCTGAATCTCTCGTGCTGCAGCGGAGTATGCCTGATCAGCAGTTTGAGTTTATCATGGTGAATGATGGCTCTACGAGTGAGATATACCAGCAGGAGAAAGGCAAGATAGGAGCCAGCCATATCCGCCTGATAGAGTATAGCCCCAATCGCGGAAAAGGTGAAGCTCTACGAAGAGGTGTAGCGGAGTCATCGGGAGAGCTGATAGTTTATACAGACATTGATTTCCCATATACCCAGGATAGCATCCGCAATGTGATCAACATACTGCTATCGGGCAAAAAGGATGTGGTAATAGGGATCAAAGACGCAGATTATTATGCTCATGTACCGGCATTCAGGAGGTTTGTATCAAAGCTTTTGCGATTCTTTGTCCGGTTATTCTTCCGCATTCCTACGGATGATTTCATGTGCGGGCTTAAAGGCTTCAATATGAAAGGCAAACCCGTTTTTGTACACACGGCCATCGACCGGTACCTTTTTGACCTGGAGTTTATGATGCTGCTCGCGCGCCAGAAGGAAATCTCTACCACTACGCTGGAGATACACCTCAAGGAGAATATTCAGTTCCGCAAAATGAATCCGCAGATCATCCGCACAGAACTGCGAGACCTTGCCAGGATTTGGCTGAGGTCATAGCTTCACCAGAAACTAAAAGTAATATTACTGGAAGAGGTTGTACTTCAGGATGCAATAGATGGCGCGTACTCCATCTCTCCAGCCGATCTTTTTACCCTCTTCATAGGTACGGCCATAGTAGGAGATACCTACCTCATAGATGCGTACCTTGGGGTAGCGCGCCATCTTGGCTGTTACCTCCGGCTCAAATCCGAAGCGCTTTTCCTTGAGGTCGAGAGATTTGATGATATCAGAGCGGAAGAGCTTGTAGCAGGTCTCCATATCTGTCAGGTTGAGGTTTGACAGCATATTGGAGAGGAAGGTCAGAACATACTTATTGCCGATAGTATGCCAGAAGAAAAGGATCCTATGCGGACGGCCACCCATAAAGCGGGAACCGTATACTACATCGGCAAAACCATCGAGTACAGGCTTCAGTAGAATATTATATTCTTGCGGGTCATACTCCAGGTCGGCGTCTTGTATGATGATGTAGTCTCCGGTCGCCTCTCTGATACCTGTGTGAAGAGCGGCACCCTTGCCGGCATTTACCTCGTGCTTGCGATATTGAATATTCAGTTCTGGGTTTGCTTTCTGATAGCTCAATATGGCCTCTTCGGTGTTGTCTTTTGAGCAGTCATTGACTATGATGACCTCTTTCTCAAAACCACCTATTAGCTGAACTGCCTTGACCTTATCCAGGATCAGGTGTATAGTTCTGCCCTCATTATAGGCGGGTATGACGATAGACAATTTCATGCAAGTATGGGTTTATGCCGGGGGGCAAAAATAGGTTTTATGTCGGATTAAACCACTATTTTTGGCCGGCGCATGAAATACTCCTCCAAACTCATAGCTGACGCGGTATCCGAGTTTCAGAAACTACCCGGCATCGGCGAGAAAACAGCGCTCCGCCTCGTACTGCACCTGCTCAAGCAGGACAAGCAGAAAGTGGCCTATTTCAGCGAGGCAGTGAGCCGTATGCGTAGTGAGATCAGGTTCTGCTCCCGCTGTCAAAACGTGGCTGATCATGAGCTCTGTGATATTTGCGGCAATAATATGCGCGACCAGACGCAGATATGCCTGGTAGAGAGCATACGTGACATCATAGCCATAGAAAATACCAATACCTACCGTGGCACCTATCACGTGATAGGCGGGGTCATCTCTCCCATAGATGGTGTGGGCCCGGACCAGCTCAATATACCCGGCCTGCTGGAGCGTGTACAGGCAGGAGGTGTAAAGGAGGTGATCATGGCGCTCAGCCCCACCATAGAGGGCGATACGACCATCTTCTACATTTCTCGCAAGCTGAAAGACTATGAGGTACAGATCACCTCCATAGCCAGGGGGGTATCATTCGGGGGTGAGCTGGAGTATACGGATGAGCTGACCCTGGGCAGGAGCATAGCCACCCGACTACCCTATGAGAATACGTCTCTCAAATCCAGCTGATGCAGGCCAGGAAGGAAGAGTTTCATACAATAGATGCACTGCGTTTTTTTGCATTTCTCAGGGTTTATTTTCATCATTTGTATGTACCGGTCGATTTTGGCCTGTTCAGCACACTGAAAAGGGGGGGAGGCATAGGTGTCGTTTTCTTCTTTGTACTGAGCGGCTTTCTGATCACATGGATCCTCACGAGCACCAAACTGGAGGCAGGAAAGATCGACCTGAAGCGCTTTTACGCAAAGCGTATCCTGCGTATCTGGCCTTTATTTTATGTGTACCTGCTCATCGTATACCTGGCGCCCTCCGCCATACGCGGGTACCTGGGCTACGATGGCTGGGGATATGCACCAGACTGGCGGGCTTCCTTCGCATTTTTAGAAAACTATCAGATCATTATCCATCACGCCTGGCCGGCCTATTCAGGTCTGGTCATCACCTGGTCGCTCTGCATAGAGGAGCATTTTTATATCCTATGGGCGCTCCTGATGGTGATCTGGCCTGTGCGGCGTATACCCCTGTTGATGGCCGGCCTGATAGCTACAGCGGTCATAGCCCGTGTAGCGGCGCTGCACTACATGCCGGCATATGATATCAATACGAATGAGGTGATCACATCGCTGGATTATTTTGCCTGTGGCGGGCTGGTAGGCTACTGGGTGGCTGCTCACAGAGACAGGTTTGAGGCATTTATCCTCGGCATCCCTTATCTGCTACGGGTGGCATATTGTGTATTTACGGTCTTTATTGTTTTCGGTGGCGGCAGCCTTTTTACTTTGCTGCACCTTCCCGATTATTTGCATCCGCTTTTGTTCTCGGCGGTATTTGCCGGGCTGATAGCCGTAGTGATCCCGTCGGGATCGGATATCAGGATCAGTGTCGGCAATCCACTTTCATACCTGGGCAGGATCAGCTACGGGCTCTACCTCTTTCACGGCATGGTCATTATCGCTACGCTCAAGGTACTGAGCGACCATCACCTGCAGATAGACACGGTGCCGATGCTCTGCCTGGATATTCTCATTACATTTGGCATATCTGTTTTGATCGCTGCAGCGTTTTATCATTTCTTTGAGAAGCCTATCTTAGGCCTGAAAAAACACCTCTGACCCTTGCAACTGAGCGTCGTCATAGTAAACTATAATGTCCGGTACTTTCTGGAGCAGTGCCTCCTGTCTGTACAGCGGGCAGCACGCGGTATAGAGACGGAGGTGATAGTGGTAGACAATAACTCCGGCGATGGCTCGGTAGACTATATCAGGTCAAAGTTTCCGACTGTCAATGTCATAGCCAATAAGGATAATCCGGGCTTCTCGAAGGCTAACAACCAGGCGATCGCTATCGCAAAGGGCAAATACATCCTGATATTGAATCCTGATACCGTAGTGGCAGAGGATACATTTCAGATCTGTATGCAGTTTATGGAAAGCCATGCAGATGCAGGTGCGCTGGGGGTGAGGATGGTAGATGGCAAAGGTACCTTCCTGCCGGAATCCAAGCGGGCACTGCCTACACCTGAGGTAGCTTTCTACAAGATGTTTGGTTTGGCCTCGATCTTTAGGCACTCACGACGCTTTGGACGCTATCATCTCAGCTATCTGCCCGAGACGGAGACACATGCAGTGGATATCCTCTCCGGTGCATTTATGTTCTTTAAGAAAGAAGTGCTGGATCAGATCGGCTACTTTGATGAGACGTTCTTTATGTATGGAGAGGATATCGATCTCAGCTACCGGGTGTTGCTCGGTGGCTACAAAAATTACTATCTCGCCGATACCACTATCATCCACTATAAGGGCGAATCAACCAAAAAGGGCAGCCTGAACTACGTGCGCGTTTTCTACCAGGCTATGATCATCTTTGCCAGGAAGCATTTTGCCTCGGCAGGAGCAGGTATATTTTCTTTCCTGATCAATATGGCGGTAGTCTTTCGCGCGCTGGTCACACTAGCGCTTAATGTACTCTCATCGTCATACCTACTACTGATAGATGCGCTGATCAGTTTTGGTGGTATCTTCTATCTGGTCCACTTCTGGGCCGGCAATGTGAAGAATGCTCAGGAATACTATCCGCCGATCTTCATTGGCGGAGTGGTGCCGGCTTATATACTCATCTGGATCATATCTACCTATTTCAGCGGCGGTTACGAAAAGCCCTATCGCATCAGCCCCATCTTTCGCGGTATGGCGGCAGGTACACTTGTTATTGCGGCACTGTATGGCTTCCTGCCGGAGGAGTGGCGCTTCTCGCGGGCTATTATTCTGTTGGGCGCAGTGTGTACGGGTTTTGTGATGCTGATCACGCGCCTGCTGCACAATGTACTCCGCTATCAGCAGCTATCTTTTGAAAGGGTAGATAATCATCGTGTAGTGATAGTCGGTTCTGAGGAAATCATGCCGCGCGCTCGTCAAGTACTTCGCATGGTATCGCCATCGAGCGAACTTGTCTCTGAAGTGGATATAAAGAGTGGGGTTGATGGCATTCGATCTATGTTAAACTTGTACAAACCCAAGGAAGTAATTTTCTGTTCCGATGCTTTATCATACAAAGAGATCATCACCAATATCGTAGCGTTAGGAGAGCAGTATGATTACAAAATACTCAACCCAACTGCGGATACGCTCATAGGTAGCAACTCTAAGAATCAAGCAGGCGATCTGTATGCAGCCGATCTCAATCTGAATCTTTCGCGCCCTATCACGCGCAGACAGAAGCGTTTGTTTGATATAGCAACATGCTTGTTTATGCTGCCTTTCTTGCCCATACTTCTATTCATATCAGGTAGTGGGATTTTTGCGCAGTGGCTTGCAGTTCTCATAGGGAGAAAAACATGGATCGGATACTGGGCAGAAGGGGATGATGCGCAAAAGGGCTTACCCACTCTAAAATCAGCGGTGATAAGCCATGTAGGTGCCAATAAAACACAAAGCCATCAGCCAGGGGATGTGCGCAAATTGAACTATCTTTATGCTAAGCACTATACGGTCACAGAGGACCTGAATGTGCTGGTAAAGAATCTTTCTGCACTAGGCAAATGAAAAAGCTGAAATGCATATTGCTTTGCTTGCTGATCTGCTCAGCAGGTGGTTCCTTCGCTCAGTCTGCGAATAGAGTAAAGGTGCTCAGCCTGCTACTGGAAACGTCGAGGTCCAGAATACATATGGGGCCGCAGCTACTACAGATAAATGAGACAAAACCTATTCCTTCCATCTCTGTATTAGCACATGTTGATGCATTGCCCAAATACTCTCTACCAAAAGGGAATGTAGTCTGCCGGCTGGAGGAGTATGTCCAGCTCCACACACCGATGAAGCTCAATATCGGAGTAGGAGGGCAGTAGGCTACTGATTCAGATACAATCCTGCATAGTTCTTGATCTTGATGATCATCGCACTCAAACCATTGGAGCGCTGAGAGGAGAGGTGAGAGCGGAGCCCCGTCTTGTCTATGAAATCCAGCTTGGCATCTACAATATCCTGAGGTTTCTGACCTGATAGCACGCGCCAGAGCAATGCTGCGAGGCCCTTGGTGATAGCGGTATTAGAGTCCACCTGTATCTGTACTGTGCCATCTACCATCTGCGCACGCATCCATACCTTAGACTGGCAACCCTTCACGATAAAATCCTCTGTACGGTACTCCTCGGGATAAGCCGGCAATAGCCGCCCCTGCTCTATAATATACTCATACTTGTCCATCTGATCCTCAAACTGATCAAACTCGTCTATGATCTCAGCCTCTATCTCTGCTATGCTTGCCATACTTGTAGTGTATTCCTCTGTGCCCTCAAACTTGATGTCGTCAAGAGCCAAAAACTTTGCGACCTCTGTGTAGTAAAACAAAAAACCGGCACCTCAGATGCCGGTTTCAAAACTAAACAAGAATTTTTATTACTAGTCTACATTGTCATGCAGGAAGGAGTTATTCTTCTTGACCTCCGGGCGCTGATTCATGCTATCCTCGCCTATAGAGTAGCGTGACAGGTCAGTATTGTTTGAGTGCATGGTGTTTTGCACCTCTACACCCTTGCGGAGGTATGCCGGTGTGCTTTCCATCTCATTCATGTTGCCCTTATTCATAGAGCGGTAGCTGAGCTGGGAGAGGATACGCTTGCGGTCGTTGAGCTGACGGTCCAGAGATTCTTTGCTCACTGGCTCATTAGCACTGGTCTCATAGCTCTTGACATTGAATACTACGAAGTTTTCTTCCTCTTTCTCCTCACCGGCTACTGCCTCTATCTCAGACACAGTGGTTACCTCTATGATCTCATCCTGTACCTCTGCCACCGGCTCAGCTTCTATGATCTCTTCGATCTCTTCTGTTACATGCAGTTCTTCTACTACAACAGTTTCCACTACAGCCTCCTCATGCAGCAGCTCTTGTTCTATCACCTCCTCGCTTAACGGAGTTTCAGATGTTTCAAACTCAAATACCACTACATTATCATTAGTCACTTCCTCGGCCTTGGTGTCGAGCATAGAGAAGAGGGTATATGGTTCTTCTTCCTCCAAATTGAGTGTTACTTTCTCCTCTACGGGAGGCGCTGCAGCTACTACAGGCATCTCGCGTACTGGCTTTTTAGCCACCGGCTCAGCCTCCAGATTGATCAGGTTGAGTTGTGATTCCTTCACGGCTGGTTTAGCCTCTGGTGCCTTTACCTCTTCATTCAGGTCACGTACTACCTTATTCACCGGAGTGAGGAAAGCAGGCTTGTACGTAGCCTCAAAGCCCGTAGCGATGATCGTCACCGACAGCTTGGAGCCGAGGCTGGCATCGTCACAGGTACCGAAGATGATATCGGTATCCTTGGCTACTTCCTGTATGTACTCATTGATCTCTGTGATCTCATCTATTGTCACCTGCTCGTCCAGTCCGGAAGAAATATTCACAAGGATCTTCTTTGCACCGCGTACATCGTTATCATTCAGCAGCGGTGAGTTGAGCGCGCCTTGTACCGCCTTCATCGCACGGCCATTGCCCTCTGCTATCGCAGAGCCCATGATCGCAGCGCCGCCACTGGTCATCACATACTTCACGTCCGCGAAGTCTACGTTGATATAACCCGGCACGGTGATGATCTCGGAGATGCTCTTGGCAGCCATGGTCAGTATGTTATTCGCATGGTTGAAAGCGTCTGACTGACGGGCATTACCATACATCTCGCGGATCTTGTCATTAGAGATCACGAGGATGGTGTCTACCTGCTCCTTTAGCCTCTCTATACCTTGTAGCGCCTGGTTGTATTTTCTCTTGCCCTCAAAAGAGAATGGCGTGGTCACGATACCCACGGTGAGGATGCCCAGCTCACGCGCTACCCGCGCTACTACAGGCGCGCCACCGGTACCTGTACCACCACCCATACCGGCAGTGACAAATACCATCTTGGTATTCTTGCTCAGTATCTCACGAATCTCTTCGATAGACTCCTCCGTGGCCTGTGCACCGCACTCAGGATTAGATCCTGCGCCGAGGCCTTGGGTCAGTTTTGGTCCGAGTTGGATTTTATTAGGCACCTTGCTGGTATCGAGTGCCTGTGAGTCGGTATTGCCTATCACAAAGTTCACACCGATGATGCCTTGCTCATACATATGGTTTACGGCGTTGCTACCGCCGCCGCCTACGCCCACTACCTTGATGATAGAAGACTGATCTTTTGGCAGGTCAAATTGGAGGTTAGTCATATCTCTAAGTTTTAATCGTTAGGGTAATTTATTCTTGTTTTGTTCTTCTGTTTTACTGGAAATCGTTATTCACACTCTCATCTTCAAACCAGTCCTTTACATTGGTGAGCAGGCCTTTGACCCATGAGTCCTTCTTGGGTTTTTTCATCGGCTCGGGATCTTTCTGCATCTCAAAGTGAACAGGCGGCGCCTCCTCTACTATAGGTGCCTCTACTACCACTTCTTCTACTACGGCTGCTATTACCTCTTTCTCCTTTGCTGCGGCCTCTGCCTTACGCTTGTTATTGCTGCGCTGCTGATCCTCCAGCTCCTTGATGCCCTCTATGATGAGGCCTATAGCCGTAGAGTACATAGGGTTCTTCAGGTCTTCCTTAGTATCCTTAGCCAGGTACTCAGTAGGCAGGCCGATGCGCGCGCTGAGGCCGGTATGGTATTCTACCAGTTGCTTCAGGTGCTTCAGCTGAGAGCCACCGCCGGTGATCACTACGCCACCTATCAGCTTATTGGCATAGCCACTGCTGCGTATCTCAAAGTATACCTGCTGCACGATCTCCTCCATACGGGCATTGATGATCTTCGCCAGCATCTGCATAGAGATCTCCTTGCGCTCGCGGCCATTGATACCAGGGATAGAGATGATCTCATTTTCCTGATTCTCCTGTGGCAGTGCGCTGCCAAAGCGTACCTTCAGTTTCTCAGCCTGCTTTTTCAGCACCATGCAGCCCGTCTTGATATCCTCAGTGATGATATTGCCTGCGAACGGTATCACAGCCGTGTGGCGGATGATATTATCCTGGAAGATGGCGATGTCAGTAGTACCACCACCTATATCCACGAGGCATACACCGGCTTCCATTTCTTCTTCGCTCAGTACTGAAGCGGAAGATGCCAGTGGCTCAAGGATCAGACCGATCATCTGCAGGCCAGAACGCTCTACGCACTTCTTTATATTCTGGGCAGCAGCTACCTTGCCGGTGATGATGTGGAAATTGGCCTCCAGCCTGCTGCCACACATACCGATAGGCGTTTTGGCCACCGGATTGCCATCTATGAAAAACTCCTGTGGCAGCACATGGATGATACGCTCACCCGGCTCCAGCGCCAGGCGGTGCATGTTCTGGATCATAGCCTTGATATCGGTATCAGATACCTCTGTATCCTGATCTGCCAGTGTGTAGATATCGCGGTTCTGCTTGCTGGAGATGTGCTCTCCGGCTATACCCACATATACCGAGCGGATCTCTACGCCGGACTGCTGCTCAGCCTGCGCCACAGCATCCTTGATGGCATTGACCGTCATCTCGATATTCACTACCTCGCCACGGGCCACACCCTGGCTGTCTGCGCGGCCTATACCGAGCACTTTTATCTTGCCATACTGGTCCTGCTGGCCCACGATGGCGGCTATCTTGGTAGTGCCTATGTCGAGGCCTACTACGATCGGATTTTCTTTGACGGTCTGCATACTAGTTGCGTTTATGGTTGGTTTTTTTAGCTTTTGATTTTGGTCTCTTTGGTTCGTCTGCTTTCGGTTTGTCGTCTGGTGCCGGTTCGTTTGCTGCCGGTTTTGCCGGTTTGTCTGTTGCCGGTTTCTTTGGTTTGTCACCGGACGGCTTTGCCGGTTTTTCAGTTGGTGTTTTGGCTGGTTTCGCTGCCGGTGCCGGAGTTGGTTTTTCGGTAGGCTCCGCTACCGGCTGGTCGTCTACCACTACTGCAGAGTCGCCTGCTATCGGCTCTGCTGGTTTCTCTTCCGGCATCTCGGGGCGGATGGCTAGTTCACCTCCCTTGCGTACGCCTATCACCTGGCCCTTGTACTTCAGGTTGATCACGCTGTAGTGGTCCCAGCCTACCTTGGTCAGTCCGTCGCGGTAGAAGATCTTCAGCTTGTCAAACTTCTCCTGCATCGATTCATCTGCCCTGCCGAACTCGATGGTGTGATAGCCCATCTTAGTGTACAGCTCCATATCACCAGAACTTCTGACGTACACATGGTCTATCATAGATCCCATCAACGAGTCATGCTGCAGATATTTGGCTAGTCCGTAGATCTCAGAGAGGATGATGCTATCTCCATAAAGGTCCTCGCGCGTCTCCACCTCGCCGATAGCCACAGGCACATGTGCTGTAAATTTACCGCTGAGGGGTATCCTTTCGTTCATATCAGAGAGATAGTATCCCACACCGTCATTGTTGATTATGCGGATGACAGGCTGCTTCTGAGTGATCTCGGCGTGTACAGTGCGCGCGTGGTCTATGTATACCCGCGCATGCTGTATGAAAGGATCCTGCTGCAATCCCATCTCTATCGCCCTGAAATCCAGTGCTGACAAGGGTTTGCCGGTGATCTGGCCTCCGGCGAGAGAGTTTACTTTAGCCGTGATCTCATCTGTGGTGAGGAAGCTCACGCCTGACTCATAGTCTATTTTGACCTGTATAGAAGAACATACAAGCGATTTTTTCTGCTGCACGGCAGATGTGAGCGCGAAGACAAACAGGACCACAAACGCAGTCACTGAGAGCACCAGCATCACCTTCTTGAATATGTTCCAGAACTTTTTCATTTCGATTTTATCCCTTTCTTTTCCTTAGATGGTAAAATACTTTCCTGTCCAGGTACCAGTTAGTATTTATGACTTCCCATCCGCTTTCACTCATTTTATTCAGCTCTGTCAAAACTGGATTAAGATTAGTACCCATTTCGCCACCCTTTATCTCTAACATTCTCGTCTCATATTTTTCGCCATCAGAAATGTATATGTAACCTTTCTGAGCGTTGATCATCTCAAATATGACAGATGCATATTCATATTTATCCTGAGCTTTCACCCCAAAGGATAAAGTCATTATAACAACGAATGCCAATATTGATGTTATCACTTTCATGCTACTTAGTTATAAGTTCCTTTATCGGCTGTACCAGCTTGTCAATATCACCTGCACCTATCGTCACTACTATCTCCAGTTGCTTTCCTTTCAGTGTATCCAGTAGTTCATCTTTTTTGATGTTCAGCTTGCTCTTGCTGGTTACTTTGTCATAGATCAGTGCGCTGGTCACGCCCTCCATCGGCAGCTCGCGCGCAGGATAGATATCCAGCAGGATTACCTCGTCAGCTATGCTCAGTTGCTCTGCGAAACCATCTGCCAGATCCTTGGTGCGGGAGAAAAGATGCGGCTGGAAGATCGCAGTGATCTTCTTGTCTGGATACATCTCGCGCACCGATGCGAGAAATACCCTGATCTCCTCCGGGTGGTGCGCGTAGTCATCTATGAAGACAACCTTGTCATTCTTAACGATGGTCTCAAACCTGCGCTTGATGCCTTTGAAAGAAGCGAGTGCGGTCTTGATATTTTCATTAGATATTTTCAGCTCTTTGGCAATGGTAAATGCTGCCAGTGCATTCTCGATATTGTGGAAGCCACCGATATTCAGACGGAAAGCGATTAGCTCCTTGCCGTAGTACATGATATTGAAAACATAGCCGCCATCTACCACCCAATACTTAGAGCAGTATACGTCTGCGTTCTCATCAGACAGACTGTAGAAAGCCTTATCCAGCGTAGGCAGGCGGTCCTCGATAGGGGAGGACTGCTTGATCACCAGCAGGCCATCTTCGGCTATCTTCTCTGTGAACTCTATAAATGCTTCTTCGATCTTCTCCTTAGAGCCATAGATATCCAGATGGTCCGTATCTACCGCAGTGATCACCGCCATATCCGGTGAGAGGCGATGAAAGGAGCGATCAAACTCGTCAGCCTCTATTACTACCACATCATTAGCATGCTTGATGTAGTTAGAGTTATAGTTAGTAGCGATACCGCCGAGGAAAGCGCTGCAGCCGTAGCCACTATCAGTCAGGATATGTGCGATCATGGCTGACACAGTAGTCTTGCCATGAGAACCGGCCACGCAGATAGCGAAATTGTCTGCGCTGATGATGCCCAGTACTTCGCTGCGTTTTTTGAGATTGTAGTTATTGTCTTTGTAGAAATTGAAGCCCTTGTGATCTTTTGGGATAGCAGGGGTATAGACCACCATGTCCAGCTCCTTTGGCATCAGGTCCACCTTGTCTTCAAATATCACATCGATGCCTTCTGTCTTCAGCTGATCTGTCAGCGCGGTTGGCGTACGGTCATAGCCGCTCACCTCCGCACCGATAGATTTGAAGTAGCGCGCCAGGGCCGACATGCCTATGCCGCCTATACCCAGGAAGTAGATCTTCTTTATTTCTTTCAGATTCATACCTTATTTAGCTACTGACAGTATCTCACGCACAATGCGCTCGGCTGCGTCAGTGATCGCCATCTTTTTTATGTTATTACTCAGTTCACTTTTTCTTGTCTCATCATTCAGCAGGTGCATCGCCACGTCCATGAGTTTCTCTTTTGCCTCGCTATCGCGTACCAGCACAGCGGCATTCTTGTTAACCAGTGCCATCGCATTGTGCGTCTGGTGATCCTCCGTCACATTGGGCGATGGTACGAGTATGACCGGCTTGCCTATATTCTGCAGCTCTGCTATAGACAGGGCGCCCGCACGGGAGATGATGATATCCGCTGCTGCATAAGCGTAATCCATTCGCACTATGAACTGTGTCTGATGGATATTTTCCGTATCAGGGTTCTCTTTTGACCAGACCTTGCCAGTCTGCCAGAGGATCTGTGTGCCGGTGCCTTTTATTTTATCAGCATAGGCGTAGACGCTCTCATTGATCGTGCGTGCGCCGAGGCTGCCACCTATGATGAGTATCGTCTTCTTGTTTTCATCCAGATCAAAGTATGAGTAGGCATCCTTGCGGCTGATGTCATCATGTATGATCTCAGCGCGGATCGGATTGCCGGTCAGCACGATCTTTTCCTTCGGGAAAACTGACTCCATACCCTCATAGGCCACGCATATTGCCTTTGCCCTGCGGGCAAGGATCTTATTGGTGATGCCGGCAAATGAATTTTGCTCCTGTATGATGCACGGTACTCCTGACAGGCTGGCCGCCATCAGCAGCGGTCCGCTGGCATAGCCACCGACACCTATCGCCACAGATGGCTTGAAATCACTTACGATCTTGCGCGCAGCAGCGAGGCTCTTTACTACTTTCAGTGGCAGGCCCAGATTGGATAGTATCTGTCCGCGCTGGAAGCCCGCGATGCTCAGTCCCTTGATCTCATAGCCTGCCTCAGGTACGCGCTGCATCTCCATGCGGTCATTGGCCCCTACGAAAAGTATCTCGCAGTCAGGCACCTGCTTTTTCAGCATATTGGCGATAGCTACCGCAGGGAAGATGTGCCCCCCGGTACCGCCGCCACTGATGATGAATCTTTTGCCTGACATATATTATGCTGTCGCCAGCTCTTCTTCTGTTTCTTGTTCTTGCGTCAGCTCGATGTTGCGGCTCACGCTTAATATTATTCCGAATGCTATACTGGTAAACACTACCGAGCTACCACCCATACTCACCAGTGGCAGCGTCACGCCCGTGACCGGAAATAACCCTACGGCCACAGCCATGTTGATCATAGCTTGCAGCACGAGACTCACACCGAGGCCCACTGCTAGGAAAGCTCCAAAGGCCTTAGGCGCATCCATCACGATCCTGATGCAGCGATAGAGCAGAAGCAGGTAGATGAAGACGATGAAAATGCCGCCGATCAGTCCATACTCCTCTATGATGATCGCGAAGATGAAATCCGAATAGGCTTCTGGCAGGAAGTGCTTCTGCATCGAGTTGCCCGGGCCATTTGGCAGGATGCCGCCACGCGCGATGGCCGTGCGGGCCTGGCGCTGCTGGTAGTCATCATCTGCATTAGGTTCTTTATTGATAAAGTGCGTCTGTATACGTTTCTTCCACGTAGGCATACGGCCCATGTGTGCCAGCAGGCTATCAGGCGTGAGCAGCAGTACGGCGAGGAACAACCCTATCACCACCGCACTAGCTGCGAAGAGCAGCGCCAGATGTTTGATGGCCAGACGGCCTATGAAGAGGATGAAGACCGACGTAAAGAACAGTATGAGTGCAGTGGACAGGTTGTCCTTCGCGATCATCATGCATGGCACCAATACTACGCCGAGCATAGGTAGTACTGTTTTACGGAAGTCATCCATCTTGTCCTGGTTCTTCGATAACATGCGTGCGAGGAGCATGATCACTGCGAGCTTGGCCAGGTCTGATGTCTGGAAGGTCCAGCCTATCAACGGTAGCCTGATCCAGCGGCTGGCGTGATTGATACTCGTACCCCAGAACATGGTGTACAGCAGCAGCGGCACACAGATGATCCAAAGTATCTGCGCGATGCGCGAGAAGTAGCGGTAGTCTACCATGTGCGCAAAGTACATGAGCAGAATGCCGCCCAGCGCACTCAGTATCTGCTTGTAGAGATAGTGCGATGAGTTGCCATCAGCATTTTTAAATGCAAGGCTGCTCGATGCGCTATATACTGCCAGCATGGAGAAAACAAAAAGCACTATCACCACGAGCCAGATGATGCGATCACCCCTCAGGTATTCAAATGTTTTATTGACAGTCTCCTTCATATCGTTACTACTATTTGGGCTAGTGCCCTATAAGACAGCACAACCATTCAATTTGTCGTTTTTACAAATGCGCAGCTTAGAGCTGTATCACAGCGTCTTTGAACTTCTTGCCCCTGTCCTCATAGTTTTGGAAGAGGTCGAATGAAGCGCAGGCTGGTGACAGCAGCACGGCATCGCCGGGATTGCTGAGCTGGTAGCCCATGCGTACGGCATCACGCATATTCGTGCAGTTGATCACGATGTCTACATGCTTGCTGAATGCAGAGTGCAGCTTCGTATTGTCCACCCCGAGGCAGATCATAGCGCGCACTTTCTTTTTGACCAGGCCCTCCAGTACGGAGTAGTCGTTACCTTTGTCCACACCACCGGCTATCCAGATGATCGGCTTGCTCACCGACTCCAGTGCATACCAGGTAGAGTTTACGTTAGTGGCCTTGGAGTCATTGATAAACTCGACGCCACGGATCTTCGTCACAGTCTCGAGGCGGTGCTCGAGGCTTTTGAAGTTGGCGAGGCTCTCGCGTATCTGCTCCTTGCGGAGGCCGTAAATGTTAGCTACTATCCCAGCAGCCATTGAGTTATAGACATTGTGCCTTCCTCTGATCCCGAGTTCTTGGATTGACATAGTAAAAGGGTTGTTGTTGTTTATAGATATTTGAATGGTTTCGTCTTTGACATAAGCGCCCTCCGTGATCACCTGATCATATGCGAAAGGCACTTTCTTTGCAGCAGTCGGATACTTATCAATATTCTGCATCGTGATCTCGTCATCGCTGCAGTAGATAAAGTAGTCGTCAGCCTTCTGGTTCTTTGCAATAGCAAACTTTGCCGTCACATAGTTTTGCAGTTCATAATCGTAGCGGTCCAGGTGGTCTGGTGTGATATTGGTCAGAATGGAGATATGCGGACGGAAAGTATCGATATCATCCAGCTGAAAGCTCGATATCTCCAGCACGTAATGCTCATAGTTCTCCGTAGCCACCTGCATCGCAAAGCTCTTTCCGATATTGCCACCAAGGCCCACATTCATGCCGCCCTCCTTCATGATGTGGTAGGTCAGCGCGGTTACAGTGGTCTTACCATTAGCACCGGTGATGCCCACGATCTTTGCATCCGTATACCAGCTGGCAAACTCGATCTCAGATACGATGCGCGTATTTTGCGCACGCAGCTTCTTGATCATGTCGGCCTTCTCCGGTATGCCGGGGCTTTTCATCACGAGGTCTGCATTCAGGATCTTCTCCTCTGTATGCTGTTCCTCTTCGTAGTCCACCTTGTATTCGCTTAGTACTGCTTTATACTTGTCTGCTATCTTGCCTTTATCACTCAGGAACACGTCATAGCCCTGCTTCAGCCCAAGTACTGCTGTACCTGCACCGCTCTCACCTCCACCTAATATGACGAGTCTCTTGCTCACGTTTTTCTTATCTGATCTTCAAGGTTACAATGGACAATACAGCCAGCAGGATACCGATGATCCAGAAGCGCGATACGATCTTGCTCTCATGCCAGCCGAGTTTCTGATAATGATGGTGCAGTGGTGACATCAGGAATATCCTGCGACCCTCACCATACTTGTTCTTCGTGTATTTGAAATAAGAAACCTGCATCATGACTGAGATGCTTTCTATCATAAAGATGCCACACATCAGGGGCAAGATCAGTTCCTTGCGCGTAGCGATAGCCAGTGTAGCGATGATACCGCCGAGTGCAAGTGAACCCGTGTCCCCCATAAATACCTGCGCCGGATAGGCATTCCACCAGAGGAAACCTACGCAGGCACCGATGAAAGCTGCCAGGAAGATGGTCAGCTCTCCCGAGTTAGGGATATACATGATATTCAGGTAGTCGGCGAAAATGATATTACCCGACAAGTAGGCAAACACAAGCAGCGTAGAACCTACAATAGCAGACGTACCTGTGGCTAGCCCATCTATGCCATCGGTAAGGTTGGCACCATTAGACACTCCGGTGATAATGAAGATCACTACCGGGATAAATATCAGCCACGAGTACTTCGCCCAATCAGGATTGATCGCGGTCAGGATCATAGAGTAGTCAAACTCATGCGTCTTGATGAATGGTAGCGAAGTAGTCTGGTCGCGTACCTGTACGAGATAGTGCACCGTGCCGCGGTCATCACGCACCTGAGATATCTGAGACGGCTGATAAGAAGCGACTGTTGCTGCTGGAATTTCTTCTTTCGTGTATACGTTTTTATTAAAATAAAGTACGATGCCTACGATCAGGCCTAATCCCACCTGGCCAATGATCTTGAATGTACCCGCAAGCCCTTTCTTGTCCTTCTTGAATACCTTGATATAATCATCTGCAAAGCCTATGGCTCCTAGCCATACTGTAGTGATGAGGCTTAGAATAATATACACATTGTCTAGGCGGGCGAGTAGCAGCGTAGGGATCAGGATCGCACCAAGTATGATGAGGCCGCCCATGGTAGGAGTGCCTTTCTTTTGATTCTCTCCTTGCAGGCCCAGCTCACGGATGGTTTCTCCTATTTGTTTGCGCTTGAGATACGCGATGATCTTGCCGCCATAGATCATGGATATGACCAGCGAGAGGATCATAGCGGTAGCTGCACGGAAGGAGATATACGTGAACAGGTTCGCACCCGGCATATTGTAATGCGACCTCAGATAGTTAAACAGGTAGTACAGCATCTTATTTACCGAGTTCGTTAAACAATTCTTTCAATACAGCTTTATCATCGAAGGCATATTTCACGCCTTTGATCTCTTGATATTTTTCATGTCCCTTGCCCGCCAGCAGGATGATGTCACCCTTGTTTGCCATCATGCAGGCAGTGCGGATCGCCTCCTTGCGATCTGTGATCGAGAGTACCTTGCGACGCTCTGTGATCTCTACGCCCTCATGCATCTGGCGAAGGATCTCATTGGGATCTTCCGAGCGGGGATTGTCAGACGTCAGGATGCACTTATCGCTCAGGTGCGCGGCGACCTGCGCCATCACAGGGCGTTTAGCTGCATCGCGATCACCACCGCAGCCGACTATACTGATCAGCGTCTCATTGCCCTGACGGATAGCATTGATCGTATGCAGCACATTTTTCAGCGCATCAGGTGTATGCGCATAGTCTACGATGCCCACGATCTTGTCCTTGCCAGATATGATCTGGTCAAAGCGTCCTTCCGGCGGCGTGAGCGCGCTCAGTATAGTCAGTGCCTCTACTTTGTCTATGCCCAGCAATACTGCTGTGGCATACACAGAAAGCAGATTGTATGCATTGAATTCACCTATCAGGCGCGTGTGCATCTCCTGTCCGTCTATGTCCAGCTCCAGGCCCTGCACCGTGTCCGTCACGATCTTTGCTTTGAAATCAGCTGGTGACTTCAGTGCATAAGAGTGCTTTGCTGCTTTAGTATTTTGCAGCATGATGTTGCCATTTCGGTCGTCGATATTGGTCAGTGCAAAAGCTTTCTTGCTCAAGCCATCAAAGAACTTCTTCTTAGCCTTGAGGTAGTTGTCAAAGGTCTTGTGATAGTCCAGGTGGTCGTGCGTGATATTGGTAAATACCGCGCCGGCAAAGTCCAGACCGCCTATCCTGTGCTGATCCACTGCATGGCTGCTCACCTCCATGAAGCAATACTCACAGTCTGCCTCTACCATTTGGCGGAGCAGCTTATTGAGGTTGATCGCATCTGGTGTAGTATGTGTGCTAGGTATCACCTCGCCATTGATCTGGTTCTCCACTGTAGAGAGCATGCCAGCTTTGAAATTCAGCTGGCGGAACAAACGATAGAGCAGCGTAACCGTAGAGGTTTTGCCATTCGTACCGGTCACACCCACCAACTTCAGTTTATCTGATGGACGTCCATAATAGTTTGACGCTATCTGACCGAGGGCTATGGCGGAGTTTTCTACCTGCACATAGGTCACAGTCTGCAGCAGGCTCTCTGGCAGCACCTCACAGATGATCAGGCGGGCACCTTTCTCTATCACAGACGAGATGTAACTATGCCCATCAGCATGCGTACCCTTGACTGCAACGAATGTATCGCCGGACTGCACTGCACGCGAGTCCAGGCGTAGTTCGCCCACACTCATGATGCTGCTACCCGCGATATCTATCACGGCCACATCTTTCAGTATTTCATTTAGCGACAGCATCAGCTCAGTTGCAGTGTTATGGTTTGTCCTTTCGATATTTTGGTGCCGGCGTCTATAGACTGCCCGATCACATTCCCTTTTCCTTTAAATTCTACCCTGAGGCCGTGTGACTCCAGCAGGTAGAGCGCATCTTTCAGTCCCATACCTTTCACATCGGGCACCATGTCTATCTTGATGTCGTTGGCCACATAGCCAGCGCCCTCAGATGCCATCATCCAGTCATCTCCGCCTGCCGGTGCCTGTGCGCCAAACATGCCGTAGATGCGCGCGATGTCTTCTCGTGCTGCATTCTTTATTACGGGGATGTCATTCTCCGTCACTGATGCATTGTTGATGGATGGGCGCATATCCAGTGTGAGGGAGTAGACCTTATCAGCTACCTCGCGGAAAACCTCACCCGCTACCACGTTGCCGTAGTAGCCACCCTGGCCGGGAGAGTTCACTACGATGATCATTGAGTACTCAGGATTATCAGCAGGGAAGTAACCAGCGAAAGATGCCTGGTACTTCTTATTCACCTTGTAGCCGTGATTTGAGATCACCGCAGTACCCGTCTTGCCGGCTATCTTGAGATAGGTGGTCTTGAGGTTTTTAGCAGTGCCGTTTTCTACCACTCCGGTGAGTATTTCCTGCAGTTGCTTTACAGTACCTTCGCTGATCAGTTTTTCATTCAGCACCACAGTACCGGGCGAGTCGATGGTCTGGTTATATTCCCGGATCTTTTCGATTAATGTCGGTTTTACCATCACGCCGTTATTGGCGATGGCATTATAAAACTGGAGGGTGTGCAAGGGGGTGAGCTGCAGCTCATAGCCGTGTGCGATGAATGGCGCAGACACGCCGGACCATTTCTTTGGATCTGCCAATACTGGTTTGGCTGCACCACCTACTTCTATTTTTACAGGCTCGGTGAAGCCAAAAGATTTCAGGTGCTCATAAAACTGTGAGGGCTTAGCGATGTAGTAGTCTTTTGCCAGCTCTGCCATCGCCACATTGGACGAGACCTCCACTGCGCGCTTTACCGTCAGTTGTGGAGATTCAGGCGCTTCATGATCCCTGATGGTCAGGCCACGTATCACCAGTACGCCATTGCCACATTCTACCGGCGTATTCTTATCTACCAGCTTGTCCTCCATCAGAGAGGCTACGGTGGCGAGCTTCATCACTGACCCCGGCTCGGTCGCTTCACCTACGGCATAGTTGTACAGCTCACGGTAGTCAGCAGAGTCGCGCTTACCCAGGTTAGCTATCGCGCGGATCTTGCCTGTCTTGACCTCCATCAGTATCACGCAGCCGTGCTCCGCGTCGTGGCGGGTCAGGGCTTTGCGCAGCGCATCCTCGGCTACGTCCTGCATATTGATATCTATAGTAGTATAGATGTCCTTGCCGGAGTTGGCCATTTCTTCTTTGGTGTCCAGCGGCTTTGCCACACCAGCAGAGAGCTTGCGGTAGAGTTTCTTTACAGCCTCACCAGTCAGGTCCTTGTCATACTTCAGCTCGAGGCCGGAGGAGTAGGTGCCATCGTGATTTTCATCTATACCGAGTGTGCGCAGTGCTATATCACCAAATGGGTGATCACGCATTTCCTTTGTCTCTACTATCAGGCCAGACTTATTACGGCTCAGGCGGAACCACGGCCAGGTCTTCATTTCATTCAGATCAGCCAGTGAGATGTCTCTCTTTAGCAGGAAATATGTATCCGCTTTCTTGTGATGCTTAAAGAACTCCGCCCTGTAGTCTGCTGCCGTTTTATCATGGTACTTGGCTGACATCAGCATGGCTACAGAGTCCACATTGCGCGGGGTGAAGACATCATCCGTCAGGCCATCTGCATTGAAGTCTATGTGCACGTCAAACAGTGGGAGAGAGGTAGCCAGCAGCTTGCCATCGGCAGAGTAGATATTGCCACGCTCGGCTACGATAGTCTTGGAGAAAATGCTCGTACTGTCAGACTGCGCTATGAGGTCATGCGCATCATAGACCTGTGTCTGCACCACCTTGGCGAGGATACCCACACTGAGCAGCACGATGAAGAGGAATCCTACGTAGATCCTGATCATCACCTCTCTTTTTATGTTATTGCTCGCCATTGTTTATTTATTATTCTCAGTTATCAGCCCCTCCAAACCTCCCCAAAGGGGAGGCTTTCAAGTCCCCCTTCGGGGGATTTAGGGGGCCTGCTTCTTCTCCTCTATGATATATGGTGGTTGCCTTAGTTCTTTCAATCCTTGTTCCTGCACCAGCTTGGAGACCTCGCTTAGCCTGCTCTTTTTCATCAGGCGGTTAGATGACTCCATGTAGTGCCAGCGCAGGTCGCGCACTTCCTTCTCCGTTTTTGAGATGCGGCGCGCGTAGTTTTCTGCCAGGTTGTTATTGGCGATGTGCAGGAAGCCCAGAATGACCAGAAAGCCTACGAACGGCAGGCTGGTCATGATGCCCCGCATATTATCGCCACCTACTATGTCAAAGACCTGCAGGAAGCGGCGGAAGCCCTTGGACGATTTACTAACCCCCAAACCCCTGGAGGGGGCTCTAACAGCCTGCTCATCCACCGGAAATGGTGGCCCCTCGTCGTGTGCTTCTTTCGATATGTCTTTCTCTTTTGCCATTTATATTTCTTGGCCTCAAACCCCACAGGGGGCTTTAACAGCCTTTTATTTTGTATTTAAGTCTCCCCTTTGGGGAGATTTAGAGGGTTGTGTTCCGCTCTGCTACCCTCAGCTTTGCCGATAGCGACCTGCTATTTTTCTTCGCTTCCTCACTGCTCGCTACCACTGGTTTCTTTGTGATCAGCTTCCACGGCTTTTCAAAGTTTCCGAAGAAGTCCTTCACAGGTTCGTCATCAAAGGTCCCGTGCTTCATATAGTTCTTCACCAGCCTGTCCTCCAGCGAGTGGAAGGTGATCACCGCCAGCCTGCCGCCCTCGCCGAGCAGTTCGCGGCTCTCGGTCAGCACATCCTTCAGCGCGCCCAGCTCGTCATTCACCTCCATGCGCAGCGCCTGGTAGACCTGCGCCATGTAGCGGTGTATCTCGCCGCGGCCCTCCTGCTCGCAGATCGCACGCAGATCGGCAGTGGTCTTGAAGGTGCTCTGCGCCCGGTGCGCTACGATGGCCTGTGCCAGCGTCCGCGCATTGCGCACTTCGCCATACTCGCCAAACATTTCCTGAAGGCTATCGGCATCATACGTATTCAGTATCTCCGCCGCCGTCAGGCTGTCGCTCTGGCTCATGCGCATATCCAGCGGCCCTTCGAAGCGGTAGCTGAACCCCCTTGATGCTTCATCAAACTGAAAAGAGCTCACCCCGAGATCAGCCAGTATGCCGTCTACCCGCGTGATGCCCTCCAGCCGGAGGAAGCGGCGCATGTGGCGGAAATTGGCCCGGATCAGGGTGAAGCGCTCATCGTCTATCGCGTTGCGCGCCGCATCTGCATCCTGGTCAAAGCCGATCAGCCTGCCTTCAGGCCCGAGATGCTTGATGATCTCGCGCGAGTGGCCGCCACCGCCAAAGGTCGCATCGATGTATATGCCGTCAGGCTGTATGGCCAGGCCATCTATACACTCATGTAAAAGAACAGGTATGTGATACATCATGCCCCTCCAACCTCCCCAAAGGGGAGGCTTTTTAATGCCACTAAACCTTCAGCGGAGACCGTATTAAAGTCCCCTTTGGGGATTTAGGGGCTATGTTTTTGAATCCAGGTACTGTGATACTTCGGCAGCGAGCTGCTGCACATTGGAGAGATGGCCTGCTATGTACTGCTCGTACTTCGTAGCCTCCCACACCTGTATGCGGTCAAACTGGCCCTTGAGGACCACTTCTTTCGCACTGCCTATGTATCTCATCAGTTGCTTAGAGATCAGGAAACGATCGGCACTATCCATTTCCACTTCGGTGAGGCCTACGGTGATAGCATTGGTGAAGGCGCGGTGTGTGGGGTTGAATGGGTTTAGCTGCCTCAGTTTCTCCTC
>JAFDYN010000020.1 GCA_018267385.1 Bacteroidota bacterium
GTGCGTGACTACTCTTCGATAGATAACGCTCCTGAGGAAAAAGAACGTGGTATCACGATCAACACAGCTCACGTAGAGTACCAGACGGCAAACCGTCACTATGCTCACGTGGATTGCCCGGGCCACGCCGATTATATCAAGAACATGGTAACTGGTGCTGCCCAGATGGACGGTGCCATAGTGGTAGTAGCTGCGACTGACGGCCCTATGCCTCAGACTCGTGAGCACATCCTGCTCTGCCGTCAGGTAGGCGTGCCAAAGCTGGTAGTATTTATGAATAAAGTAGACCTGGTAGAAGATCCTGAGTTTCTCGAGCTCGGCGAAATGGAGATCCGTGACCTCCTGACCTTCTACGGTTTCGAAGGTGATAAGACGCCGGTGATCCAGGGCTCTGCCCTGGGTGGCCTGAATGGCGAAGAAAAGTGGGTAAAGAAGATCGACGAGCTGATGGAAGCTGTTGATACCTTCATCCCGGTTCCTCCTCGCGCTGTAGACCAGCCGTTCCTGATGCCGGTAGAAGACGTGTTCTCTATCACAGGTCGTGGTACAGTAGCTACAGGTCGTATCGAGCGTGGTGTGATCAACTCTAACGATCCGGTAGAAATCATCGGTCTGCAGAAGGAAGGTGAGAAGGCTCTCACATCTACTGTGACAGGTGTGGAAATGTTCCGTAAGATCCTCGATCGCGGCGAAGCTGGTGACAACGTAGGTCTTCTCCTCCGTGGTATAGAAAAAGAGCAGATCAAGCGTGGTATGGTTGTTTGCAAGCCAGGCTCTGTAAACCCTCACTCTGAGTTCAAGTGCGAGGTATACGTACTGAGCAAGGACGAAGGTGGCCGTCACACTCCGTTCTTCAACGAGTATCGTCCTCAGTTCTACTTCCGTACTACGGACGTGACTGGTACTATCACTCTGCCAGCAGGCACTGAGATGGTAATGCCTGGTGACAACGTAACACTGGACGTGAAGCTGATCTATCCTATCGCAATGGAGAAAGGTCTCCGCTTTGCGATCCGTGAAGGTGGCCGTACCGTAGGTGCAGGTCAGGTGACAGAAGTGATCAAGTAATCACAAGATCAACATAATAATGAAAGGCGAACTCCGGTTCGCCTTTTGTTTTTTAGGTCAGCTTGGGACTTGTAGCTGAATGGTCGCGGATCTTTGATCCGGTATATTGATAGGAAACTGGATGGTTTGGTGATGTGGTCGGGAACAAAAAAGCCCGGCAGGATTCCGGGCTTGGGGTTTGTGTTCAGTTTATGTTTAGTGGTATGGTATGCCGTTGAAGTAACCGTACTGTATCTGTGTGGTCTTGCTGTGGTCGGATATATCCCTACCTACAAAATCAAATGTACCCGTGATGGTATGCAGGGAATCCTGGAAATACTGCGTGATAGAGCATGTCCCGCTGACAGACTGCCAGGTAGTGACACCATCCAGAAAGTAGGCTGTATTGTAGGTAGTATCCAGCGAAACGGTACCGATGGTATCTGTATGAGGTAGGATTATTTTCACCACAGTAGTGTCTCTGATCTGACCATAGATGGTAGTGCCCAGGCTACGAGTATAGAATCCCGTATCTGCCACATATTCCTTATTGCTACCCGCAAAACGGAGACCGGGAAATCCGGGCTGATCGAGGTTACTCTTATTGCAGGATATGGCCATAGTGCCTATGAGGCCCAGGGAGGCAAAGATCAGGAGTGTCTTTTTCATCGAGATGAAGTTTGTATAATTTATCGGTAAAGATGCACTATTACCCCAATACGCTAAGGGCTTTAACTAAAATTGAGGTGAACGCGATGTGGTGTTCGGCGGATCCGATTTCTGTGTTATCACATTTAACACTATCATTGACACGCGATGGAATCATACACCCTCCCCATACAGATCAGGTGGTCAGATATAGACGCCAATAACCACATGAGGCACTCAGCTTTTTATGACTATGGTGCGTGGATGCGCATCGTCTTTCTGGCGGAGCAGGGCATAGACATGCAGTGGATGAAAGCGAATCAGAATGGGCCGATACTCTTTCGTGAGGAGGCACTATTCAAGAGGGAGATCAAGTTTGAAGATAAGGTGACCATCAATGTAGAGATCACCAAAGCTACCCATGGCTATAGCCGCTGGTCGCTGCGCCACAGCCTCGTGAAAGAAGATGGCACACTGGCGGCTATCATCAATGTGGATGGTGCCTGGTTTAGTACGGCAGAGCGCAAGCTGATAGTGCCGGGCGCAGAGCTGGTGCAGGCATTTGATGCTTTCCCCAAGGCGCAGGAATTTGAATGGACAGAAAAATCAAAGAAGCAGGTATGACACATGCCAAACTCAATAGCAGGATAGATGCACTGGAGCGCAAACGCACAGCAATGTTTGATAAACTAGCGGGATACGATCATGCCGCGCTGAATAAGAAGCCATCTGCAGAGGCGTGGTCTGCCGTCCAGACGCTGGAGCATATGATGACAGTAGAGATGGCTGCGACTACTTATGTCAAGAAGAAATCACTGGACAAAAGCTCAGCTACCAGGACGGGCGTCAAGCAGTGGTTTCGCTCGCTGATGCTGGACAACTATCTGCGCAGTCCCAAGAAATTTCCGGCACCGTCCTCTGTGGCACCGGTGCTGAAGCAGGCCAATCTGCAGGATATACGCACACAGTGGAATACGGTGCGGCAGGATATGCGCGATACGATCGCCGCTATGCCGCCTGACCTGCTGGACCACGGCTGGTTTAAACATCCGGCTGTAGGAATGCTGAATTTTAAGCAGATGCTATCCTTTATGGAGGCGCACTATGACCGCCACGAAAACCAGGTATGGCGCACGCTACAGGCAGTAGCCTGAGGCGACTCACTACCGGCGGTGGAGAACTTATCTCACTTGTTTTTTATACCTTCTGCAAGATTAATTTACTTTACTCAATATGCCGGAGGTAGGTGCACAGAGCAGATTTATGAAGCTCACCATAGCGGTGATAGCTATAGTAGCTATCATCATGCTGCTGCCATACCTGATACTCGGAGACAACTGCTATATACGCCTGCATGACACCCTGGAGGGCGAGTGGATATGGCTGCAGCTCATGGCGCAGAGCCATACTTCCTTTGGTATCTATAGCTGGGTACGGGTGCCGCAAGTGATGCAGGGCATACCGCGCAATGTGATGCCCACGGGCCTCTCCGTCAATATGCTGCTGGTGATATGGCTCGGTATGTACAGGGCCTATATCGTGAGCGGCATCCTGATACGCATCATCGGATTTATAGGCATGGTACTGGTACTGAGAGACTACTTTGTCAAAGATCCGCAGGACCGCTATATCATCTATCTCTGTGCGCTGACCTTTGTCGTGCTGCCTGTGTACATTCCTTTTGGTCTCACGGTACTGGGGCAGCCATTACTATTCTGGGCTTTTCTCAACCTGCAGGACAGGATACGTATAGGGCTGAGCTATGCTATCATTATCTTGTTTCCCTTTTACTCATCCATGGTGTGGCTCGTGGTGCCGTTTGAGGTATTGCTCGCGGTGGCGGTGTGGTACTTCTATCAGCGCGAGCAGATCAGCGTGCACCTGGTAGCAGGTGGTGTGCTACTGGTGGTAGGCTATATACTAGTCAACCTGCCCATGCTCAGCCTCTCTGTGCTCAATCCTGACTTTATCTCGCACAGGCTGGCATACAATCTATACATGCTGGAGAAGCCTAATGTGCTCCAATCCATTGGCGAGTTTGCTGTGTTGTTCTTCTTCTCGCATTATCATGTGGCTACTTTTGCGCCCATCATTATCATGATCGCTATGGGGCTCACGCTCCATAGGAAGGCCACGCTACCCACCATCCTTTTCTGGGCCATCATTGCCATATGCTTTGTGCAGGCGTTCTATAGCTTCGGCGAGTATGCGCTGATGAATAAATTTGCCTTTCTCAAAAGTTTCCGGTTCAATCGTTTTTCTATCCTGCTGCCACTGATATGGATATTGTCTTTTGCACTGGCACTGCAGACTATGAACCGGACCCGTGCGCTGCGCTGGCTGGTGCTGCCCTTCCTGCTCATCCAGCTGATCATAGCGCTCTATGGCAACGATGAGGTACTGCATGACTACCGTACCATGCTCGGGCATCAGAAGTTTCCTACGTTCAAAAACTATATGGCTGTAAACCAGTTTGACTCGATCAAGGCCTACATACATGAGCCGGTAGATAGCTATGCTGTAGTCAGCCTGGGCATCAGCCCGAGCATAGCCTGGTATAATGGCATGTACACGCTCGATGGCTTGCTGTCTATCTATGACCTGCGCTACAAGACCTACTTTCGCCGTATCATAGCGGGAGAGGTGGATAAAAGCCCGGACCTGCAGCAGTACTTTGATGGGTGGGGCAATCGGTGCTATGTCTTCAGCGCTGAGCTGGGTATCAAGAATAAGGACATCAACTGCTCTAAATTTGACCACAGGAGTATCAGCCATTTTACTTTTGATACGGGAGCATTCAGGGATATGGGTGGCAAATACATCCTGTCCGGCGTAGAGATCAGGAATGCAGAAGACATCGGCCTGCACCTGGAGAAGCTTTTTGTAGACAAGGATAGCTGGTGGAGCATTTATTTGTATTCTGTTAAAAAGAAAGCATGACCTCCTCCGTACACCGCCTGCGCGTCGTAGCCATCTGCTGCTGTTTCCCCCTGGCCATCATAGGCTTGACACAGGAGAAAAAGGCCGCTCATACAGCTATCCGGTGGTACTATACGGCGATACTTGCCTTCAGCATCTTTTTGATCGGATTGGCGATATACACATACACCCGTGGAGGGAATTTCATCCCTGTGCTAGGAACTTTCTATTGAAATGCTTCTTTTTTCCTGTGAAAGCACTAATTTTCGGCCAAAATCTCCCGTATAAATGAAGCAACGCAGCTACAACTATGTGACCGGCACTGCCGCTACCGGCTATCAGGTACAGAAGGTCAATATAGAATCTGAAGACCTCTATGACAAAGAGCTCGTACTTCTGGCATTTCACATCAGCGAGCTGCACAATGCAGACAAGATACTCAAGCTCTTCGGCCTGAGAGACGATACCAACTACTTCTATGAGCAGTGCCGTAGCGTGATCTCTGCCGCAGAGAGCCATCAGGAGGAGGGAGGCAGCGGAGGCTTCTCCTTTCAGGCTTACTTCCACAACTTCCCGGAGTCTGTGATCCATATCAACGACCGCGCTATAGTGGTCGTGGCGCTGGAGCCTAAGGACGAGACCAATGCCAATGGACTAAAAGACTACTGGCTGGTAGGCTATATACATGCCAATATCTTTGACCTGCGTGACCGTGACGGCAGCCTGCATGAAGGCTTTTACTATAATATGCTCCGCATCAGTGAGCGCTCTGCCGGTGGTGTCAAAGTCTACCGCCGCAAGAAGATCTTTACGATGATATTCTCGGTGCTGCACAGCCTGGTGGAGGTATATGGTGTACACTTCGCCTATGCGTCTATGGGCAAGCAAAACAAGGCCATACACGATGCGCTGGTGATGAATAGCAAGAAGTACAACAAGCATTTCGAGACCTTCTCTATGCGCACCGATCAGGTGATCAATAAACTCTATGGCAGCAAGAGCGCTGCGAAGCAAATGGTAGATATCACACATGATATACCAAAGCTGAAAGAGATGTACAAGATGCTGATGGCGGAGAAGCGCAACTATGTATTCAGCAACATCCACTCAGAGGACCTCTGGCTGAAGCTCATAGAGAACATCACTAAATACTCTAAGACCAGCAAGGTCTGGATGATACCTGATGCCAAGGGCAATATAGCTGCCGCCGGGGTAGCGATGAACTGGGGCGACTACTTTGCCCTCACGCTGGAGAATCCTAAGGGACTGTTTAAGTTCCTCGCCTCACTCAAACTGACCGACAGGCTGCTATACCCTATCCACCTGGTGGGTGATAGGGACTCCGTCAAGACGCTCCTCAAGGGCATGGCCAGTTATTACCTCAAAAATCATAAGGTCTATCTCTCTGTGATCAACTCCTACGAAGCCGATAAGTACAAAGACCTGAAGAAAGGCTTCATACACGATGACTACATCAACTTCATCATCTCTGACCGTCCGGAGCATCTCGTGCGCCTGAAGGAACAGTCTAAGTCCGAGGGCGGGCATGTGCGGTACTTTATCGATAATCCGATACTGTAAAATTCCTAGATATCTCTTAGGATATCAGCAATGTCTATCTCTATAGAGCATTGGCCATGTATCAGGAATTCGTTGGAATTGTATTCCTCATATTTCCCGTCACGGAGTGCGTAGGAAACGTATGAATTACTAAGCGGATCTACGATAATGTAATAAAAAACGCCTTGGGCCTGGTAGACCTCATATTTTACTATGCGGTCATGATAGCCGCTGGATGGAGATAATATTTCAATGATCAATTGCGGCGCAGAGCGGATATAATCTTCAGATTTTCCACAAACAATGGAAAGATCAGGCCTGAATATGGTATCGTCATTCAATATCCAATCTACATCCTGCTGTACGACGCAATCTCCACATTCGTCTTTTTGTTTACGGATAGCAATCAATATCTCGCTCGCTATGGCCAGGGAGATCCTTTGATGCTTTTGAGTAGGAGACGGGCTCATGGCGTAGGGTATACCGTCTATCATCTCCCAGTCTCCCACCCATTGGGCATAGTCACTGTAAGTATATTTCGGTAAATTTCTTGCTGCCTCCATATTGTAAAGATACAGTGATATTTTTTCTAGTTCAAGTACCTGATTCCAACCGACATTTTTTCAGACAAAATCCTGAATGTGAAGCCAGCTTGTCAGGGAAGTATCACTTTCACCTGACAAAATTTCCCCGTTCCTGAAATGGATTGTATTTTGATATATGAACCGCGTGCGAACCGGGTAGTCCGGTCGCGATCATAAAACAAATACCAACCATGAATCTGAACAACTTAACTACTAAGGCGCTGGAGGCAGTCAGCGCTGCCCAGCAGGAGGCCTTTAATAATAGCAACCCTCAGCTGGATACGCTGCATGTCCTGAAGGCGATGCTGGATGGAGATCAGGATTCGCTGCCATTCGTACTGGAGAAAGCAGGTGTGAACCGCAATATCCTTCTCGGTAAAGTGGAGGAGAAGCTCAAAGCTATGCCGAAAGTCTCCGGCCAGAGTGCGGATATCGTACCGTCGCAAGGTTTCTCCAAACTCATACTACAGGCCAATAAGCTGCTCAAGGATTTTGAGGATAGCTATATCAGTGTAGAGCTGCTGCTGCTGGCCATGATCAGTGTGGGCGATGATACGTCTAAGCTGCTCAAAGAAACAGGCCTGGAGGAAAAGAAACTCCGTGCTGCCATATTAGAGTTGCGCAAGGGAGCCAAGGTCTCTGAGCAGAGCGCAGATGCCCGCTACAACTCACTGGATAAATATGCCATCAACCTGAACAATCAGGCCAAGAGTGGCAAGCTCGATCCCGTGATAGGCCGTGACGAGGAGATACGCCGTGTGATGCACATCCTCAGCCGCAAGACCAAGAATAACCCGCTGCTCGTAGGTGAGCCGGGTGTGGGCAAGACCGCGATAGCAGAAGGTATCGCTCACCGTATCGTAAAGGGCGACGTGCCTGAGAACCTGAAAAGCAAGACCATCTTTGCGCTCGACATGGGTGCGATGATGGCCGGAGCGAAGTATCGCGGTGACTTTGAGGAGAGGCTCAAAGGCGTGGTGAAGGAAGTGAAAGAAAGCGAAGGCCGGATCATCCTCTTCATAGATGAGATACATACCCTCGTGGGTGCCGGCGCTACGGAGGGCGCGATGGACGCTGCCAATATCATCAAGCCAGAACTGGCCCGCGGTGAGCTGCGCGCCATAGGTGCGACCACGCTGAATGAATACCAGAAATACTTTGAGAAGGATAAGGCGCTGGAGCGCCGCTTCCAAAAGGTAATGATAGATGAGCCTACTCCGGAGGATGCCATCTCGATCCTGCGTGGACTGAAGGAACGCTATGAGAACTACCACAAGGTCAAGATACAGGACGATGCGATCATCCAGTCTGTGATGCTCAGCTCGCGGTATATCACAGACCGCTTCCTGCCTGACAAGGCGATAGACCTGATAGACGAGGCCGCCGCCAAGCTCCGTATGGAGATGGACTCACTGCCCGAGGAGATGGACGCCATAGAGCGCCGCATCATGCAGATAGAGATAGAGCTGGAGGCTATCAAGCGTGAAAACGATACAAAGAAGATGGAGGAGCTGAAAGAGGAGCTCGCCAATCTGAAAGAGGAGAGGAGCCAGTTTAATGCGAAATGGCAAAAGGAAAAGGAGATCGTAAATAAGATCACTGCCCGTCGCCAGGAGCTGGAGAACCTCAAGCTGGAGGCTGAGCGCTATGAGCGCGAGGGTGACTATGGCAAAGTAGCAGAGATACGCTACGGCAAGATGAAGGAAGCCGAGGCTGATGTAAAGAAGCTGGAGGGCGACCTGGCAGCCATATCTCCGGATAAACGTACCATGCGCGAGGAGGTGACCGGCGAGGATATCGCCGCGATCATCAGCAAGTGGACAGGCATACCGGTGACACGGATGTTGGAAGGTGAAAAAGAAAAGCTGCTCCACCTGGAGGACCGCCTGCATGAGCGGGTGAAAGGCCAGGACGAAGCAATTGAAGTCGTAGCGGATGCTATCCGCCGCAGCCGTGCAGGACTGCAGGATGAGAGAAAGCCGATAGGCTCGTTCCTCTTCCTCGGTACTACCGGTGTGGGCAAGACGGAGCTGAGCAAGGCGCTGAGCTATGTACTCTTCAATGATGAGAGCGCGATGATCCGTATAGACATGAGCGAGTACCAGGAGAAGCATAGCGTGAGCCGCCTCGTGGGATCACCTCCGGGATATGTGGGCTATGATGAGGGCGGCCAGCTGACTGAGGCCGTACGCCGCAAGCCTTACAGTGTCATCCTCTTTGACGAGATAGAGAAGGCGCATCCGGATGTCTTCAATACCTTGTTACAAGTATTGGACGATGGTCGTCTCACAGACAACAAAGGCCGCACGGTCAACTTTAAAAATACGATCGTGATCATGACCTCCAATATCGGCAGCGATATCATCCAGCGGAACTTTGACCATGTGAAGGAGGAAAACCTGATGGCGGTCACAGAGACCACTAAGCTGGAAGTGCTGGAAAGATTGAAGCAGACAGTGCGCCCTGAGTTTCTCAATAGGATAGATGAGATCATCATGTTCCACCCGCTGCTCCGGAGCCAGATACGCGATATCGTAGCACTGCAGCTGGGATATATACAGGAGCTGCTGACTCAGAAGGAGATAACCCTGGAGGTAGACGACTCAGCGCTGGACTGGCTGGGAGAGGAGGGCTTTGATCCGCAGTTTGGCGCCCGCCCGCTGAAGAGGACCATCCAGAAGGAAGTGGTGAATGAGATATCTAAGATGATACTCTCCTCACAGGTGCACAAAGGAGACCATATCAAGGTGTCAGCCAAAGATGGCAGCTTGGTTTTCAGCACCGGTCATTAAGAATGGTTAATTTTTGAGATAGAGACGCCTGATGCTTGCATCGGGCGTTTCTCATTTATATCAATAGCGCAGCACGAAGTCTTCTTTGGCCATCTTGTCTTGACGGAGAAAGGCGATACCAAAGCGGTATATATCTATGGTCAGGGTGATACGCAGATCGCGCTTGATCTCCTCCCAGGCTTGTGTCATCTCTGTGCTCCAGTATATGTCATCAAAGATCAGGATCGTACCTTCATGAGATTTCTCCAGCAGCTGATGGAAGTAGCGTATGGTCGGCTCGTAGCGATGATTACCATCTATATAGGCCAGGTCCACCTTGCCCACTGTTTTCAGGAGCTCGGGCAGTTTTTCATCAAAGTTGCCCACAATAGAGGTCACGTTAGTTATCCCCAGTTCGTCCAGATTTTTAACAGCCTCTGCTGCCAGCGCGGCGCTGCCTTCTACCGTCATAAGGGTAGACTGCGGCGCACCGGTAGCGAGATAGGCTGTGCCGAGTCCCAGACATGTACCCAGCTCGATGATATGTTTCGGGTGAAACTCTCGCGCAATGGCATAGAGTACATTGCCATAGCGTGCTGGTACCGTGGCTTTTGCGGCAATGCTGGATACGAGCCGTTCCTTGTGTCCGGGCATACTGCCCATATCTTCGATCAGTAGGGTACTATGTGTGTTAAGAAGTTGATTGCGGAGCTTGCTGATATTTTGTAATTCTGCGGCGTGTACTGTGTCGAGCACTTTCAGGAAAAACTGGTACACAAATGGTGAATGGAGGTAATACTTGGTCTTGGCCAGGCGTTGGTATTTTAGAAACTCTTTAACCCGATGTATCGTATTAGTCATAATAACGGCCCTACTGTACCTTGATTCAAAGTGAATGTAACCCAAACCATGAGCAAAATTAAACTTACCCTTGTAGTTATCGCTACTTTTCTGGCTATGACGGCCTCGGCCCGATCCAAGATGAGAAAGTACACCTATGACGGCATGCTCCGCAAGGGCTTTTACATGGGTGTCAGTGGCTCATTCAATAACTCCTGGATCCTCAATCAGAACAACTACAATACACTCGACCTCTTTTATGTACCGATCGTGCGCCAGTCTGAGATGAACTATGTTTTCACTCCCGGCGGCAATGTAGGTGCCAATTTCGGCTATAACTTCAAAAACAAGTGGGGTGTAGAGTTTGAGCCGTCCTTCTCATGGGGGGGGCAGATATATGATGATGCCTTTAGCGGTCCTGTAGCTGCTGTCTATGACAAGCCTACCAGGACCTTCAAGCCGGATTATGTCAATGTACCCAATGCTGACTTTTACTTTCGCGATGACTACAGCTATGTGAATGTAAGGCGTGTGATCAAGTTCAACTATATCAATTTTCCTATCTACGCCAAGTTTCAGACGCATATAGGTGATGTTGCCAATTTTTACCTCATGCTAGGGCCGCAGTTCAATTACCGCACATTTGCCTCAGAGTATGTGGAGGTAAATCACCACGAGTGGGATGGCCTGAATGGGGACCGTATACCTGCAGACCAGAAGTTTCAGAAAGTAGACGTAGGCCTGAGCCTGAAGCCCGGTGTAGATGTATATGCCAAGGATTGGATGTACTTTAGCCTGGGACTCAATACTTATATAGGTCTTACGGACCTCAACGGCTCAGCGCTGAAAGATCTGGGCTGGTTTTCAAAAAATGATGTAGACTACCAGAAGTCAAGGAATTTTTACCTGGGCCTGCAGCTGGGGATGCACTTCTTCCTGACTCCTAAGCCTTACTAAATTTCATAAAAACATATGGGTAAAGGCTGGATATGATCCGGCCTTTATTATTTAGGTCGCTGCAAATCAATAGCCTGCATCGAAACCTGTCTCCCGACTGTACACTTAGGCAGATATGACCTCATCTTGTGGATAAAGCCCTTGCATTTATCGGTAAATCTTGTAAAGTTTGTTTAATGATAAGCAAAGTAGTGTCTGGCCCTGATGAGGCTATCCATGATATCACTGACGGGGCGGTGCTTATGCTGGGAGGCTTTGGCCTCTGTGGCATACCGGAGAATACGATCTCAGCCCTGATCCGCAAGGGGGTCAAAGATCTGACCTGTATCTCTAATAATGCAGGCGTGGACGACTTTGGTATCGGGCTGATGCTCAAGACGCGCCAGGTACGCAAGATGATCTCCAGCTATGTAGGTGAGAATGCCGAGTTTGAGCGCCAGCTTCTCTCAGGTGAGCTGGAGGTGGAGCTGGTACCCCAGGGTACCCTCGCAGAGCGCATCCGCGCCGGTGGGGCAGGTATACCCGCTTTTTTCACGCCTACGGGATATGGCACAGAAGTAGCAGAAGGTAAAGAGGCCCGCCAGTTTGAAAACGGGAAGTGGTACATTATGGAAAGCTGGCTAAAGGCTGACTTTGCCATAGTCAAGGCCTGGAAAGGCGATAAGACGGGCAATCTGGTATTCCGTGGTACTGCCCGCAATTTTAATCCGATGATGGCTACCGCAGGCAGGATCACCATAGCGGAGGTAGAGGAGCTGGTAGAGCCGGGGGAGCTGGACCCCAATCAGATCCACACGCCGGGCGTTTTTGTCCAGCGGATATTCCAGGGAGCAGCGTATGAAAAAAGAATAGAGCAAAGGACAACCCGCAAAGCATAATAACCGTACAATCACTAGAGATTAAGTAGTATAAACTAAAGGGCAACAATATGTTATTTGTACGAATCTCAAAATGGCTAAGCCCGGTCAAAATCAAAAACTGTATGCAAAAAGTACTCGTAGACATCAATCGGAACCTGATCACACTGCAAGGTAAATTTGGCGAAATGCTGCTCATGGTATATGACAAGCAGATGAAGAAGCTCCTGGAGAAGTTTGTCTCACGCATGAGTACACGCTTCTTTGACGTGATACATGCAGTAGAGCGTCTCAACCTGAAGAAGGCTACCAGCCTGGTACTGGAGATCATAGAGGAGGCCGATGCTACCATGGATAGCCTGGCATGGCGCGCTGCGTCAAAGCCATTTGAAAAGATATCACACGTGATCCGTGAGCTGCTGCAGGTATTGCGCTCTGAGGTGATCTTTCTGGAGCAGTACCTGCAGTCGCGCTTTGTGTTTTTCTGATCTACTAAAACCTCTGACCCTCTATGGCCCTCGATAAATTTCAGATAGCGAAACGTATAGCCTGCGAGCTGCGCGATGGCTATTATGTCAATCTAGGCATCGGCATCCCCACACTGGTAGCCAACTATATACCCGAAGGGGTAAATGTAGAACTGCAGTCGGAGAACGGACTGCTGGGCATGGGGCCATTCCCGCTGGAGGCAGAGGTAGATGCCGACTATATCAATGCAGGCAAACAGACCATCACGACGCTGCCCGGTTCATCTATATTCTCTTCTTCAGATAGCTTTGGTATGATACGTGGGGGACATATACAGCTCACGATACTAGGTGCCATGGAGGTATCAGAAAACGGCGACATAGCCAACTGGAAGATACCCGGCAAGATGGTAAAAGGTATGGGCGGCGCCATGGACCTGGTAGCCTCTACAGATAATATAGTAGTGGCCATGATGCATACCAATAAAGAAGGTGAATCAAAACTGCTACCCAAATGCGAATTACCGCTGACCGGCAAAGGCTGTATCAAAAAGGTTTGTACGGATCTCGGTTTCTTTGAGATCAAGGATGGGGCTTTTCACCTGCTGGAGCTGGCACCCGGCGTGACAGTAGAAGAGGTAAAGTCTAAAACAGCCGGCAAACTCGTAGTGTCTCCTGATGTCAGAGAGATGACCTTCTAAACAGTCTCTGTAATATATAAAAGCACCGATGTATCAGTATGGAGCGCTAAGTGCTCCTGATCAGCGCCATGCCAGATCATCAAAGAAAGTGACCTGGATGACCGCCTTAAAGCTCTTACCCGGCAGGCGGCTGGTTTCCTGCCCGTCTATTTATGCTGTATTTCATTTTTGATTGCCTTATGGCTTAAATGTAATACTGCCATTTAGCAGATATAAAATGTACCTCTTTCACCGATACGGCAGATAGAAATCTTGCATCTACCGATAGTTGCTATACTCTGATGGCATATTTCCTATGTTCAATCAAATTTTATCAACCAACAACCAATTCATGTCATCTACCCGTACTGCCCTGGACTTTATAGTCCCCAAGACAGACGCTACCCGCGCCCGATACAAGGCCGGAGCACGCCCTTCATTCGGCCATTTCGTTGAAGACTTTACACAAGGCAAGGTCGATATCAACGGCGATTTTGAAGAATTCATGAAGACTCGTTCGGCCTATTTCAACTATAGCGCCACAGCGCACCATTTCAATTGGTTGTTCACCAAATTTCTCCCGCAGCTGGCTATACACAGCAAGAGTCAGGATGAGCGCATCATACGCGATCACTATGACCGTGGCAATGACTTCTTCGCTTCATTCCTTGGGCCGCGCATGATCTATACGAGCGCGTTCTTCATGGACCCGGCCAATGAGACCCTCGAGCAGGCGCAGGACCGAAAGATGCAGATGGTGTGCAATAAGCTGGACCTAAAAGCGGGCGAGACGCACCTCGACATAGGCTGCGGCTGGGGCACGCTGATAGCCTACGCGGCCAAGAACTACGGTGCTAAAACTACCGGTGTGACCATCGCTCAGGCGGGCGCTGACTGGGCCAATAAGCAGATAGCCGACCACGGCATGACCAAGGACCAGGCTGAGGCATGGCGCATGGACTACCGCGATATACCGGCTGGTCTCAAGTTCAATAAAATATCGTGTCTGGAAATGGGCGAGCACGTGGGTGTGCGCAAGTTCCCGGGCTTTATCAAGATGATCTACGACAGGCTGGAAGATGATGGCAAATTCTACATCCAGCAGGCAGGCATCCGTGCCAATCCCGGTATCCTGAAGAAAGGTCCGCACTATCAGGACCTGGTGTGGATCATGTTTATGGGTGAGTATATTTTCCCTGGAGCAGATGCGTCTACGCCGCTGGGCTTCCTCATCGAGTCGCTGCAGGATGCCAACTTTGAGGTGGCGCACCTCGAGAATATAGGTATACACTACTCACACACGATCCATAAGTGGTACTACAACTGGATGCGTAATGAGAATTATATCATGGACCACTACGGTCAGAAGTGGTTCCGCGTGTGGCAGCTATTCCTGCGCTGGAGCGTAGATATAGCCGCAGGTGGCAGCTCTACCTGCTGGTCTATCACCGCACACAAGAATCTGGACAAGACCAACCGCGACAAGTACATCGGGCCAAACACGGGCCTCCGCATGGACCTGACGAAGCCAAAGGAATTCTACCGCGAGTACCCTAGTCCATGGAAAGATCTCTACGGCCCTGCCAGGTAAGCAGCGGCTCTCAACTTTTAATTGGGTTTTAGAAACAGGAGGCATCAGGCGCGAGTTTGGCGCCTCTTGGTTTTTTAATGCTACTACACAGAGGTCACGGAGTTTGACACAGAGGGAAATACATTTTTTACCGCGGAGGCGGAGATGCAGGGGGAATCGAAATCAGTAATTCTGTAAATCCGTAAATCAGTAAATACAATCCGGCTCTGCCTAAATCCGAAATCCCACATCCGAAATCAATCTACTGCGTCTGCCTCACACTAGCCGTCAGCACCGAGCTATCAGCAGGTACAGCTACATTCACCATCATAGTAGAGCTGAGGGCGATATTGATCTTGCCGCCTGCAATGGTCACTGCTGCTACGGAGTGGTCATGGCCTGTGGAGACGTAGTTGGCGCCGCTAGGGGTGGAGATATAGACACCCACCGTATGATATCCATAGCTGCCAAACTGTGCATCTATCACATCATAGCTGCCATCTGCGGTAGGCAGTGTATCAAAGGCGAAGATCAGGTTGCTGACATTAGAGATATTGGTGGTAGAGAAGTTCGTGGTCTGTACCGTGTCGGCTACCACTGCGGCAGTGCCTGACTGGTAGGAGGCCGACTGGAAGGTCCAGTTATTCTCCGCACGGATCACCACTACGGTGAAGTTCTTGGTATTGCCGGTACCATTAGAGGTGATAAGGCTGCACTGGTAGGTGCCCGGCTGCGTGTAGGTATGGTAGGCAGTATCCGTAGTGCCACGGCCACCATCGCCCCAGATCCACAGCGTAGACTTCAGCTCGCCCTGAGTGCAACTGATAAACGTGCCCTGCTGGCCCACATAGAGCGTATCCGGCACCGATCCGATACAGGTATCAGGCGGCGGCGTCTTCTTGCACGCAGTGGTAAAGCTGATGGCAGCGATCAGTAGCAGGGCAGCAGCGAGGCTGAGGCTTTTCTTCATGAGTGATGGGTCGTTTTGACAAATATAATAAAAGACAATCAGCCCCTAAATCCGCAAAGGGGACTTAAACAGCCAATATTTATGCTTGTATTAAAGCCTCCCCTTTGGGGAGGTTTGGAGGGGCTGAGTTTGGAGGGGCTGAGTTTGGAGGGGCTGCGCTCTGTCCGGATAGTCCGTGATCAATCCATCCGCTCCGAGGGTCTTCAGTTTGAGCATCGTCTTTTCGTCATTCACTGTCCAGGGTATCACCTTTATGTTCAGCGCATGGCATTTTGCTATCAGCTTCTTATTCACGAGATGGTACTCAGGGCTATAAATAGCAGGAGGGAAGCCCAGCTCCGCGATGTTCTTGTCAAAGCTATTGAGATTGGCTATGAGCAGAGCGGTAGTGATGTTAGGGTCTATTTTCTTTATCTCCTGCAGCGTACGCGGATCAAATGACTGGATGATGCAGCGCGGCACCACCTTCTTGTCCGCTATCACATCATACAGCGCTTGTGCGAAAACATTTGGCTTCGGGTTGTATACACCATCACCATCCTGGGTAGACTTTGTTTCGATATTGTAATAGACCGCTGGCAGTTTATGTACTTTTACATATTTCTCTACCGTGTCTATTACCGCTTTCAGCAGCGGCTTGTACACGGCCATCTTCTGTTGCTCAGGAAATTTGGGATTGCCCCTCAGGCCTGCATCATATTTTTTGATCTCAGCATACGGCATATCAAATATGCGTAGCTTTTTCGCCTCCTCTGCTGTCACAGGCGTACCGTCGGGCTTGGTCATGATCACATCATTCAGCACGGGGTCATGAGATACCACCAGCTGCCCATCACGAGTGACTACTACATCCATCTCCAGCGTGGTCACGCCCAGCTCTACGGCATGGATGAAGGCCGGTATCGTATTCTCAGGCCTCAGGCCACGGCAGCCCCGGTGCCCCTCTATGTCAAATTTCTGGGCAAAAGATGTCAGGTAAAACAACAAGCCCGTAGTGAGTAGAAATGTAGATCTCATACTCAAATATAGGTGGAAAACAGTTTGATGCTATTGTATTATTTATAGTAAATGCTAATTAAATTAGCTTTATGGAAAAGATACAAGCCAAGCTCGCAATACTGGCCGATGCGGCAAAATATGATGTGTCTTGCTCCTCTAGCGGCAGCACAAGAAAGAATAAGGACAAAGGCCTTGGCGATACCGGTAGCGGTATTTGTCATACTTATACGGAAGATGGCCGCTGCGTCTCCTTGCTCAAAATACTCATGAGCAACATCTGCATCTACGACTGCGCCTACTGCGTCACGCGCCGGAGCAATGACATCAGGCGCACGAGTTTCAGTGTGGATGAGGTGGTAAATCTTACGATGAACTTTTACCGGAGAAACTACATTGAGGGACTGTTTCTCAGCTCAGGCATCATGAAGAGTGCCGACTACACTATGGAGCGCATGGTGCTGATCGCAAAGAAGCTGCGCACGGAGCAGAATTTTAACGGCTACATACACCTCAAATCCATACCCGGCGCCAGCGCCGACCTGATGCATGCAGCCGGCCTCTACGCTGACCGACTTAGTATGAATATCGAGATGCCGACCAATGAAGGCCTGAAGCTATTGGCTCCCGACAAGAAGCGCGAAGACATGATAGTGCCCATCCGTCAGATCACAAACGAGATCGTACAATACCAGGACGAGCGCAAGACGCTGAAGAAGGTTCCAACTTTCGTCCCTGCCGGGCAAAGCACACAGGTGATCGTCGGAGCGACAGGTGAGTCAGACCGCGACATTATGAAGGTGGCTTCTGCTTTCTATGATAAGTTTAAAATGAAGCGTGTCTACTACTCGGGCTATGTACCTATCAGCAACGATAACCGTCTCCCGGCGCTCAGTTCTCAGGTACCGCTACTCCGCGAGAACAGACTCTATCAGGCCGACTGGCTCCAGCGGTTCTATGGCTTTACTACGGACGAGTTGCTGCCAGAGACTATTCCATTCTTTGATTCGGAGATAGACCCCAAACTGGGCTGGGCGCTGCGGAATATGTCGCTGTTCCCCCTTGATATCAATAAGGCAGACAAAGCCATGCTACTGCGCGTACCCGGCATAGGTCTCAACTCGATCAATAAGATAATGGAGGGGCGTAAGTTTGGCCAGCTCACATGGGATCATTTGAAAAAGATGGGTATCGCCACGAATCGGGCGAAGCATTTCATCACCTGCGCCGGCCTATCGGAGCCCGCCAAAGACCTGACCGAAATGCAGATCAAGAGCCTGATACTATCCGGCTCCTCGGGCAAGTTTCTACCACATCAAAAGCAGCTGAGCATTTTCTGATGGACGTGCTGGTTTATGATAAAACTTTTGAGGGTTTCCTCTCGGCTGTATTCTACGTCTACGAGTACAAACTGATGGACGTGCATATCTGCAAAGAACCACCTACGACTGTCATGTTTGGCAATACGATCCGTATAGATACCGATGAGGCCAAAGCTAAACGCGTATGGTCTGGTCTTTCCAAAAAGCTTTCGCGCGAAGGCCTTCAATCGATTTATCACGCCTACCTGGCTGATACACTACAGGAGGAGGACACGATGCTGGCCTACATTCGTCATGCGCTATCCAGTGATCGGAATATTGAGAAGGACTACTCCCACTTTGCTGTACTGCGTATGCAGCGCGTAGACCGCATGGTACACCGCGAGCGCCACCGGATGAAAGCCTTCATCCGCTTCAAACTGACTAAGGATAACATCTTTTACGACGGCATCGAGCCGGACTTTAACGTGATCCCACTCATACGCGAGCATTTCGAGAAGCGCTATGCCGACCAGCAGTGGATCATTTATGACCTCCGCAGGGGTTTTGGTATTTATTACAACCTCAAAACGGTAGAGACCATCACGATCACATTCAGCGAGGAAAGCCAGGGTACAGACAGCGTGCTATGGATGGACCAGAATGAATCGTTGTATCAGACCCTCTGGCAGCAATATTTCAAGAGTACCAACATAGCCAGCCGCAAGAACATGAAGCTGCACATCCGCCATGTGCCAAAGCGGTATTGGAAGCATCTGACAGAGAAAGGATTTTCTGAGTGAGGGCTTCGTTCCGAAAACAGAATGCCCGGTTCGTACCGGGCATTCTGCGAGAATCATTGTATCGTGTTTTACCGCATCAGGGTCACGGTACCACTCAGGTGTACGGTCTTCTGCACATGATTTTCCAAACCGCTAAACTCCAGCATGTACGTATAGACCTCCAGTGGTTGAGGTTCCCCTTTGTATGTGCCATCCCATTTTGCATTCAGAGAGGTACTTTCAAAGATGAGCTGTCCCCACCGGTTGTAGATGCGCATGAGCAGTGAGGTAGGATTCTGGCACTGCATGATAGGGCCGTAGGAGTCATTGCGTCCGTCCCCGTTAGGAGTGAAGGCATTGGCCATGACGATGCGGCATTCGCAGTCCTGGAAGGCTACGATCACAGAGTCACTCAGCGCCCCGCAGAGATTTGTCACATCTACATGGTAGAGTGTGCTGCCTGCGCCTGCAGGATCAGCCGTGATATACACTATAGGAGTGGTGGCGCTGATACCGGTCCACTGATAGGCGGTAGCATTGGCAGTGGTGGCATCCAGTGTCACAGTATCGCCGGTGCACGGCGAGAGGCTGTCAGGTAGGGTCAGTGTACCCAGCACAGCGCGCGCACCGATAGTGATACTGGCCGTGCCTGAGCAGCTACCGGCTGTCACCGTCACAGTGTAGGTGCCATTTGTAGCGCTCAGTGTGGGCTGCGTAGATCCGCTGCTCCATACATAGGCAGTAGCGCCTGCGGTGGTAGCATCGAGTGTGACTGTAGTGCCGGGACATACCGCAGTATCCGTACTAGAGATCACCGGCGCAGGATTAGGCAGCACAGTAGTGGTCACCGGCGCAGATGCTGCACTCTGGCAGCCCAGCTGCGTAGTGACTACAGTGAAAGTCCCCGAGGTCGAGACGGCAATAGTCGTTGTCGTAGCACCGTTGCTCCACAGGTTGCCTGTGGCCGCGCTGCTGGTCAGTGTCACACTACCGCCCTGGCAGAAAGTGAGCGGCCCGGAGGCTGTGATGGCAGGCGTAGCCGGTATCGGATTTACAGTGACCACTGCTGCTGCAGAGGCCGGGCTGGTGCATCCACCTGATGTTTCTGTCACGGTATAGCTGCCGGCTGCATAGACTGTGATGCTTTGTGTAGTAGCACCTGTGCTCCATGTATTACCGCCGGTGGCGCTGCTCGTCAGCACCACGCTATCTCCCTGGCAGAAGGTGAGCGGTCCGCCACTGATGGTCGGTGCCGTTGGTCCGCCATTGACATTTACTGTGACGCTATCTATATAGGTGCAGCCTTTGCTGTCTGTGATGGTCACGATATACAGCCCGCCATTCAGTCCGGTGATGGTCGCAGAGGTTTGTGCATTGTTCCATGCATATGTATAGCCGCCATTGCTACCGCTCACGGTCACGCTCGCGGTGCCATTGCTCACGCCGCAGTCTGCGTTGGTAGAGGCATGAGATACGGTATATGGTGTTGGTTGCGTCACTGACACAGTCACGGTGTCTGCGCAGCCTGCTCCATCGCTTACTATGGCTGTATAGGTTACTCCCGGCCGCAGGCCATATGCGCTGTCAGTAGCGGCGCCGCTGATGCCGGCTGCAGGCGTCCATGCGTAGACGAGTGGCGCCGTACCTCCGCTCACATTGATGTGTGCAGAGCCATCATTAGCGCCATTGCAGCTCACATTGATGGTCGTGCCTGCAGTTGCATTCACGGCTGGTGACACTGTCACGGTACTGGTGCTGCTGGCGGTACACCCATTGGCATCAGATACGCCTACGGTATAGGTACCTGCCGGTAGGTTGGTCCTCGTAGCCCCCAGTGCAAAGTCTGTCCACGCATATACATATCCCGGCGTGCCACCTGTAGCGGTGATCTGTATCTGGCCGTTGCTCTGGCCGCAGGTAGCGTTGGTCACAGTTGCGGTCAGGCTCAGGGCGGAGGCCGGCTGGCTGATATTGAATGTCACGATACCTGAGCATCCTGCCTGGTCGTCTACGGTCACAGAGTAGGTGCCTGCTGCCAGGCTCGATGCAGATGCGGTGGTGCTCACGTTTGGAGACCAGGTGTAGACATATGGTGTGGTGCCGCCCGATGCCGTGACCTGAGCAGCGCCCGTAGTGCCACCATAGCAGTTGACATTGGTCTGAGAACCCTGCGATACACTGAAGCCACTCGTAGAAGCTATAGATCCTGACGTGGCAAAAGTACAGCCATGCGCATCCGTCACAGTGACATTATAGGTGCCCACGCCGAGATTGATGGCAGTGGCTGTAGTGCTGACATTGGGAGACCACACGTAGGTGTAGCCCGACGTGCCGCCTGCCGGTGTGATAGTGATCTGACCTGTACTGCTGCCGCAGCTCGTAGCAGTAGTGGCTGCTGTCGCAGAAAGCGCCGCTGCAGGCTGCGTGATAGTGAAAGAAGCAGATGCACTGCATCCGCCGGCATCTCTGACTGTCACGGTATATGTGCCTGCAGTGAGCCCCGTAGCAGAATCGACAGTGCTGCCACCGGCAGACCAGGTATAGGTCAGCGGTGCGGTGCCACCTGTCACGGTCACATGGGCCACCCCATTGCTGCCGCCGTAGCAGCTCACATTGGCCTGCGGCCCTGTAGCTGCCGTCACCGGTGTGGAGACAGCGAGTGTAGCACCTGTAGTGGCCGTGCAGCCGTGGCTGTCTGTCACGGTGATGCTATATGTATTTGGCGCGAGATTCAGCGCGGAGTCTATACTGCTCACATTCGGTGACCAGCTATAGGTATAGGCCGGAGTACCACCGGTAGCGCGCACCACTATTTCCCCGTTATTGTTTCCACAGGTAGGTTGCATGGTAGTATTGGTCAGTGCAAGTGCCGTAGCTGGCTGGGTGATCGTAAATGATGCTGTGCCTGTACAGCCATTTGCATCTCTTACGGTCACTGTATAGGTGCCTGCACTGAGATTGCGGGCAGAGTCGGCAGTACTCACGTTAGGTGACCAGGTGTAGGTGACCGGCGCTGTAGCCCCTGATACAGTCACGTGTGCCACACCATTACTGCCGCCATTGCAGCTTACGTTGGTCTGCGGCCCTGCGCTCACTGTGATAGCAGAGGCCGATGAAACAGTAGCCGCCACTACGGTCGAGCAGCCATTGGCATCTGTCACGGTCACACTATAGTTGCCTGCAGCGAGGTTGGTCGCAGAGTCGGTAGTGCTCACATTGGGGGACCATACATAGGAGTAGCCCGGTGTACCACCTGTGGTCGAGATCACGATCTTGCCGGTATTGGTAGTACAGCCCGCGGGTAGATTGGTCTGCACGGTACCGGCTACATTGGTCGTAGGGCCCGTGATGGTAAAGGACGCCGTGCCCGTACAGCCGCTGGCATCTGAGACCGTCACCGTATAGGTGCCTGCAGCCAGGCCCGATGCAGAGTCGGTCGTGCTTACGTTCGGCGACCATGTATAGGTCAGAGGCGCTGTGCCCCCGGTATGGTTCACCTTGGCAAATCCTGAAGCATTTCTCGCGCAGGCTACATTCACGGTACGGCCCGGTGTCACCACCAGGTTGCACGCATTGCACGGCGAGAGCGTGGCGATATTCCATGAGGTCACTGTAGTGCCGGCATTATCTATCACACGCAGCGTGTCAGTACCGGCAGGCGGGGTGTAGGTAGTAGCAGCTCCTGTGCTGACAGTTTTCCAGCCATAGGTAGTGACCCACGTACCGCCCAGGCACAGCGTACCAAACACGATGCCACCCTGGCATACAGTGCCTGTACTATCCCATACCTGCCAGGTATAGGGTGCGGTGCCGCCGGATACCGTGAGGGAGCCATTCGTATTGCGGCACAGGGTGGTAGGGCAGGCGGCATTGACTGACACCGAGGCCGTCTGCACGCATCCTGTAGCATCAGTGACAGATACGGTATACGAACCTGCACCGAGATTGGACAGCGTGGTGCCTGAGCCGCCCGGCGCAGACCATGCATAGCTGAATGGTGTAGTACAGCCCTGCGCATTGATACTCACACTACCATTGTTGCTGCCGCAGGTGGCATTCACAGAGTCTGTAAGTATGGTGATACCGCACTGGTTAGGCTGAGCTATGGAGATATTGACATCATCTATGTAATAGTAGATGTATGGATTGAAGGTGTTGCAGTTTAGCGAGACATAGTTTGTGTTATTGTCATTCTTAAAGTTTCCGATAGTGAAATACTGCTCACCACCGGCAGCCGTATAGATCCACTGTATAGGGATCCAGCGGAGCGTATCCATGATAGCCGGGCCGCACATATTTAGCTGCGGCGTCACAGGTATGAGTTGATTGCTAGGGCATGCATTGTGCAGGTATTGTGTATTGCTGAAGTATACCCCGATACTGTTGCTGCCCCACATCACGCCCTCCGGCAGGCTGACGTAGAATCGCACCAGGTACTTCTGTCCTGCTACCAATGGTGCAGATGTTTGTCCTTCTATGTATTCACGGTAGTTATCGTTCAGGTGCGTACAGCCTACAAATCCCTCACTGAGGATGATACCCGCATGGTGTGTACCGGTGCGCGAGGCCTGGTAGCCCAGCAGGCCATTAGGGCTATTGGCTCCGCCTATCGCAGGCGCGCAGCCTGCATAGAGGTCAGGAGAGGAGCAGCTGTCAGCGCCCGTGTTGGTACTGTTCCAGTTCGTTGCCAGGTTAAACTGGCTGATACCTACAGGGCAGCTGGACGTAGTCTCAAAGCTGGGATTGAGTACCAGGTTTTGTGCGCGTAGCTCAGCATGAAAACAACAAATAATGAGCAACGCTGCTATGATAGGAAGTCGGGAAAATACTGCGCTGAAGGTGGTAGAAAATGATGACGCTCCAGTCGAAAACCGGGTAGATAGTTGTTTCATGAATGGTGAAGGGTTTAGCCGTTTAAATCTACGCTATCCCCCCTTGTTATCCAAACAATTTTTTAAGCATTCCTTAATATTCAGTGACAAGCCATCTTTTTTATATATAAAAATCAGATGATGCAGAAGCCCGTAGCATTAGATAGATTTGTACTATGAAAAAGATAGTAGCTGTTTGGATTGCCACAGTGCTCGGGGTAGTGGCTGATGCTCAGGTAGTAGCGCCGATCAGAGATGCATATGGCCGCACCGTGATACTGCACGGCCTCAATACGGCAGGCGGGGCCAAGAACTCGCCCGGCCACCAGCCGTGGATACAGGAGAAAGATGTAGAGCGTGAGCATCGCGACCTGGGCTGGAATGCGGTACGTTACCTTGTATTCTGGGGTGCCATAGAGCCAAAGAAGGACTCCTTTGATGAAGCCTATCTGGCCAAAGTGCGTGAACGGGTGAAGTGGTATACCGACAGGGGTATGTATGTGATCATAGACATGCATCAGGATGTATACGGCTACGGCGTGGGCGATAATGGTGCTCCTGAGTGGGCAGCTACCTATACGCGCATCAAAAACCTGATACCTGACAAGTGGCCCTGGTGGATGCAGAATATGGAGCCGAAGGTGATACACTCCTTTGTTACTTTCTGGAAATATAAAAAGCGCAAGGAGCTGCAGGACCACTACATAAGGTCATGGCTCAGGGTAGTAGACCTGCTGCGTGACGATCCCTACGTGATAGGCTATGACCTGATGAATGAGCCGCATGGAGGCAAGGTGATCAAAACGCTCGCAGGCGGTTTTGAGCGGCAGTGGCTCACGGCTATGTACAAAAGGCTGATACCCGCCATACGCCGCGAGGATACCATGCGGTATATATTTTTTGAGCCGCGTTCTTTCGGTACCAACTTTGGTATGCCCTCACACTTGCCAAAGGTAAATGACACGATCGTACACAAGATGGTCTATGCTCCGCACTGCTATATGAAGTTTGTAGATATAGGTGGTGATTACAAACCAAAGGACAAAAAGAGCCTGGCCAAATGGTTTCGCCGTCGCGACCGCGAGACACAGATGCAGCAGTCCTCACTGCTGCTGGGTGAGTTTGGCCTTTCATCACAAAAGAAAGACTTTGACAAGTACACACAGGATATCCTCGCAGGTATGGATCAGCGGCAGGCGTCATGGACCTATTGGTCAGGAGATCCGGGCGGCTGGGGCCCGCTGAACCGTGATCTCACGCCATCGCCTATGATGTGGCAACTGTTGCGTGTTTTCCCGACAGCGGTAGCGGGCCAGTTGGTTTCTTTTCATTTTGATCCTGCTGCTAAGATCTTTGAGATGGAGTATATCAGCGATGATAGCATCAAGGCTCCTACACTGATCTCCGTACCACGCCTGTCTATGGGAGATACATATCACTGGACTGTCTCCGGCGCAGAGCACTACATAGCCAGCCGCGATGCTGCCAATAATAACCTTCAGATCATGGTGTCCGACCCGCATGCCCGTATCAGGGTCACGATCCGCCCATAAAAAAAAGGGCCACAAGTTTATCACCTGCGGCCCTTAGATCTCGTTTATCAGTATCCTTTTATCGGAAAAGTGTCAGCTTGCCCTGCTTGCATATTTCCGGTGTCACGTCTTTCTCTCTAGAGCATACATACCAGAGGTATACTTCTGATGGCATGGCTGCGCCTTTGTAGGTACCATCCCATCCCTTGGTGATATCATTGGTCTCGTACACTTTCTCCCCCCACCTGTTGTAGATGGTCATGGAGAAGGAGTACACAGGGCAGGAGTAGATCGCCTTAAACTCATCATTCTTGCCGTCGCCATTTGGCGTGAAGGCATCTGCTATAGCTACCCCGCAGGCGCTGTCGCACTTCACTCCGGTGATGATCTGCGTGAGTGTGGTCACACAGCCATTCCTGGTAGCAGATACCTGATAGGTGCCTGAGTCAGATACTGTGATCGTGGCTGTGAGTGCAGATGGCACTGTCACACCGGTGCTCCATACGAAGTTTATCAGAGAGTCGGCCACGGCTGTCAGCTGAGCAGAGTCTGGTTTATCAAAGCAGATATTGTCAGTGCTGGTCGTGAGAGCAAATCCCGGTATCGAGTTTGGCGATGGTGCCAGGCTGTCAGACAGGGTTACAGTACAGTTGTGTGAATCCGTCACGGTCAGTACATAGGTGGCAGTGCAGAGGTTGCTATTGGTAGCCGTACTAGCTCCATTGCTCCATGTGTAGGTATACGGAGGGAATCCATCCGTGACCGTAGCTATCTCCGTACCATCACACTTCTGCGGGCAGCTCTCTATGGTGCCCGCCAGAGACAGGCGCAGCGGCACTCCGGCAGATGGGATGGTATCATAGATAGTCTGAGGGCAGTTAGATGCATCGGTCACTGTCAGCGTATACGGCCCTGCACACATATTGCTATCCCTGGCAGAGGTAGGTCCGTTGCTCCATACAAATGCGTATGGCGGAGTACCATTGCTCACGGTAGCCACACTGCTCGCATTGCAGTAGCCCGGGCATGTCTCCGGTACATTGGCCAGCGTCACATTGAGGGCCGGCACATTGGCACTGATGGTCACGCCACCGGTGCCTGTACAGCCATTCTGGTCCGTCACAGTGATATCATAGTGGCCGACACAGAGATTCGTTGGGTGATTGATAGCCGGTGATACTGCCGGGCTCCACACATAGGTGAAGTTGCCCGTACCTCCCTGGCCATCTATCGTAGCCGTACCGGTACATGCGCTGCCACATTGCGTAGCGGTACTATCCAGTGTCACTACCTGCAGCAGCTGCGGATCGGTCAGCGTCTGAGACGTCGTCACACTGCAGCCGTTGGCATCGGTCACCGTCACAGTGTATGATCCTGCACACAGGCTGTACACACTGTCTATAGTGGATGAGGTGGTCCATGCATATGTATATGGTGAGGTACCGCCTATGGCACGTACTTTCAGCGCACCGTTGCAGTCGCCATGGCAGAGCGGAGCGATAGTATTTGTGACAAAAGCCTGCACACCGCCATTGGCGCTGATGGCTACTACACCCGTCACAGAGCAGGTAGATCCCTGCGGCGTCACTGTCACACTGTAGTTGCCCGCCGGCTGGCTGCTGATAGTAGCAGTAGTAGCGCCCGTAGGGCTCCACTGGTAGGTATAGGTACCTGCCGGTGTAGGTGTCACTGTAGCGCCACCGTTGCTGCCGCACGTAGCCGGCACAGTGGTGAATGCCAGTGTAGCCGGTGTGAGCACGGTGATGGCGATAGAGGTATCAGCATGGCACCTGCCGCTCGCACTGAGGGCAGAGGCTACGTAGGTCGTTGAGTTCAGCGGATGGATGTAGACATCGGTGCCGGTAGGGTTGCTCACGCCACCTGCAGGAGTCCACATATAGGATGCGCCTGTACCCGTCAGTATGATATGAGCGCTATCTCCCGGGCAGAAAGAGGTCGTACCGGTATAGCTGATAGTAGGAGCAGGGTCTACCTGCAGCCAGGCCGTATCATACGGCGACCATCCGCAGCAGCTGGTCTTGATATTGGCCACTATCATGTAGAGGCCCGGAGTATTAAATGTCAGACCGGTCAGGTTCTGCTGGGTAGCACCGTAGTAAACACTCGGTGACAGTGCGCCACCAAAATCCCAGCTGAAGGTATCGCCTGATGCGATCTGGAGGTTAAAGTTAGCACTGCTGCCCTGGCATACGAAGAAGGTATCTCCGTTCAGTACAGAGGCTGTAGATTGTATCACCGGTATGAAGGAGCTCTGATCCAGCGCGATATTGACAAAGCCGGAGTACACGTTGGCGCTATAGGTGATATCCTTGCGGCCTATCACAGTGTACTGTGTCACCAGCTGCGTACCTGTACCTGTAGGTACGGTGGCATTGGCACCTGCATTCCAGTTGCCGGAGGCAGCAGAGGAGAGGGTATCGTTCCGATTGGTACAGGAGATATTCGCCGCAAAGATCGTAGGCTGCGCTACCAGGCCAAAGGTGGTATCTGCTGTGGTCAGCGCGCTGCCACTGGCTATATATACACGCGTGCCTATACCGGCACCGCCGTTGCCGCCATTACCGCCGGCACCACCCGCGCCACCGTTACCACCATTGCCATAGAAATTCTGGCAGCCTGAGCCACCTGTATTGCCATTGCCTCCGGTACCGCCGGCACCACCGGCACCACCTGTGCCACCGGCACCGCCATTGCCTGCTGTGAGAGGTCCTATATTGCATTCTTGTATCACGCCGTTGGCACCGTTGCTATTGATAAAGATGCCAAAGCAGTTGCCGCCGCCGTAGCCACCGGTACCGCCCGGTCCGCCACCGCCGCCGCTACCACCGCTACCGCCACCGGAGCCGCGCGTATTGAGAGCCGCTCCGCCGGTACCACCACCACCACCACCACCGCTACCGGTAGTACCTGCAGTACCATTGCCACCCTGGCCACCTGCGGTGAAGAAACCGCCGGATACTGTGCCAGCGCCACCTGCAGTGCCTGAGGTGCCGGCAGTGCCCGGAGCACCATCGCCGCCCGGCTGAGCCGCGCTACCATTGAATATACCAAAGGCCGCACAAGTCACGGAGCCGCTGCCGCCGCCACCGCCTGCACCCGCGCCAGCGCCGGTACCTGCAGAGCCGGCTGTGCCTGAGCCGCCGGATGTCGTACCGCCGCTGCCACCGTTGCCGCCGTTACCACCGGCATTAGGGCCGGCACCCGGAGAGGCACCAGTGGCGGAGTTACCCGCCGTGTTGCCATTTGCACCCGGTGTACCCGAGCCGGTGGCGGGGGTACCTGCCTTGCCGTCAGAGGCGCTCCCCGGTTTGATCTGGCACCTTACGAAGTTATAGTTAGAGCAGTTGGTCATGTGGATGCCATAGTTGCTATAGCCAAAGGTATCTGACCCCGATACAGCAGGGCAGTTGGCTGTCTGCAGGGTCAGGTCCTGCAGGCGGATGTACTGGGCACCATTCAGGTAGATGCCTACCAGTCTCTTGGTATTGCCCGTACCTTCCAGATTGAGCGCACTGCGATAGATAGTGGTCGCTCCCGGCAGGCTTGATTTCACCCAGTTATTCGCCGGGTCAAATCCACCTTCTATAGTAGTATAGCTGCTCAGTGTAGTGATAGGGAAGTCTACCGTATAGGTGCCTATAGCCAGTTTGATCACAGCATTATTACACTGTGCCGCAGCGAGAGCATTGTCCAGGTTGGTAGGGTCATACTGTGAGCCGCTACCGGTACCGCTCGGTGTGGCATAGATCACGGAGCAGCTCTGCACCGGAGGCGGGCTGTTCAGGTTCACGCGCACCCTGGTGGTGTCACTAGGGCAGCCAGATGAGTCCAGCGCTACTACAGAGTACACGGTGCTGGCAGTAGGAGAGGCCTTCGGGCTGGCACAGTTGCTGCAGGTCAGCCCCGCAGTAGGCGTCCAGCTGTAGGTAGATGCATTGGTGGCTATCGTATTTAGCTGTACGGTATCAGAGGTAGAGCATATCGTAGAGACGGGCGGATATGCTACTACTGTAGGCTTTGTATTGCGGTACACTATCACCTGATCGGTCAGCGTACAGCCATTGCTATAGAGCGCAGATACCGTATAGATGGTCGTCACGGGAGGGTTGATACCTGACCAGGTCGCACCGCTGTGGGTAGTGGTGCCATCAGACCAGGTGTAGCTCGTCACACTACCTGTAGAGGTAGCAGTCAGGCTGCCGGTCTGGCCCTGGCAGAGGTGTATATCGGGTCCTGCATCTACAGGCGGGTTAGCCGCCGGCGCTACTACTATAGTATATGCTATAGAAGCAGTACCGTAATACGGACAAGCGTTGTTTCTCAGGTTTAGGATAAAGGTATGGCTGCCTACATCCGCCTGTGATGGCGACCAGCACACCGTGATCAGCGGCTGCACGCCACCGGAGGTGGTAAAGGTAGCACCCGGCAGGGTAGCACCGGCCAGTGTATAGTAGATGCTGTCTGCAGCATTGGCAGAGGCTGTCTGTATAGTAAAGCAGAAGCTGGAGCATGCCGTAGTATTATAGGTATACGCACCGGCTACGCCATTGATGCCGCCGCCTGTAGGGGCAGAGTTGGTACAGTTGGTCACTATCACCTGCATATCGCGCTCCACATGGCCTATCAGTACGCCGTTGCGGTATTCATCCACACCTACCTTTACTACTGCTACCTGAGACTGGTTTGGTGTGAAGGTCAGCTGGCCTGTCAGCGGGTCCAGTGTAGTACCACCTGCGGTAGCCATAGGGTTAGTAGCGCTGTAGCTGCCCGCATAGCCCACCGTAGAGCCGGCGGCATTCAGAGAGGGCATCAGGTAGTAGTGCAGCGAGTCACCGTCAGCATCCACACCACCTTGATTATAAAGCTGTGCGTAACCATTGCAATAAACCGCTACAGGGTCATTGGAGAATACGGGTGAATTATCACATGTCGGCAAAGTATTATTCAGGTGCGCTTCTATATAAAAGTCCTCGTTGCTCGGATTGCTCAGCGTAGTGATCGCTGCATTGCGGCAGCACATATCCCAGCTCAGTACCCAGTCTGAGCCGCAGCCGGCAGGCAGGGTGAGCGTACCCTGGAAGACGTCTTTCTCGATACCTATACCGCTGCCACCGTGGCAGGCATCTGTAGTAGAGAAACACGCAGGAGTGATATCCTGCGAGGTACCTACCTGATGCAGCGTCAGCGTAGAGTTCACACCGCACTGAGCAGATTGATAGTTGATGGTCAGTGGTGCCGTGAGCGTGATACCATTGCAATCGCGGTAGCCTGTCAGGGTCACCAGGTACTGATTGGGCCCGATACAGGAGTACGTCAGGTCGGCGCCCATCACGTGGCTGGCATACAGCCGCGAAAACAGAGAAAACGATACCAGTAGGACAGCGAGGGATAAAAGTCTTTTCATGTTGGGTAAAATGAAACTTGGTTTATGTGTTAATGGCTAAAATCTGGGTGAATGTGGATTGGTATAAATATACTAATCCGTATGGTAAGATGGAAATAGTGTGCAAAAGTTGCACGTTCGTTAGTATTACTGCTAAACGGTTCAGCCAATGGCCGGAATACAGGCATGAAAAAAGCCATGTATAGACTACATGGCTTTGACTGATGTGCACCCGAAGGGAGTCGAACCCCTAACCTGCTGATCCGTAGGCACAGGATTTTTGGTGCCATGTGTTTTTATGAATCTTAAAAGTGTTGATTTTCAATTGTTTTTGCGATTGTCAAATACAGTTAAATACAGATAAATACAATATCCGTGTGCAAATGGTGTGCAAATAGTTTGTAGCTTTGCACTATGAATACGAACGTTGTTATATCACTAGACACCCGCCGTAAAAAGAATGACGGCACCTTCCCTTTAATTTTGCGCCTTGGACACCAAAGGACAACGACGGCCATTCCGCTTGGCGTCAGTGTCAAGGAAAAGGATTGGGACGACAAAAACAAGGAGATAAAGAAAACCTATACCGGTGTTGAAACCGTTACGCGTCTGAATAATCTCATTCATAAAAGGCGTTCAGAAGCGATGGACATTATTCTTAAACTCCATGAGTCCGGGCGATTGAACGGGTTATCGGTAGCGGAATTAAAAGATCGCTTGCACCAAGGCGCGTCGACGGAATCTTTCTTCCACTACACAGACCAATTGGTCGAAGATTTAAAGAAAGCAAAACGCTTTGGCACTGCCAGGTCTTATAAAGGGGTAAAGGATGTCCTTAAGGTTTTTAATGGTGATAAAGACTTGCCATTTAGAAGTATCACTTACCAATTCTTAACCAAGTTTGAAACTGCCCATAAGGCTAAAAAGAAAAGCGCAAACGGATTGGCTGTGTATATGCGCACAATCCGGTCAATATATAACCAAGCGATAAAGTCGGGTCTGGTGGATAAAGAACTTTACCCTTTCATCAACTATAAGATAAAAACTGTTCCGACTGAAAAGCGTGCTTTGGATTGGGAACACCTGCAAAAAATCATTCAGTTAGATTTAAAGCCGGATCATGTTTTGTTTAATACCCGAAACTACTTTGTAGCAAGCTACATGATGTATGGAATGAATTTTAGCGATATGGCCTATTTGAAGAAATCTGACAGGAAGGATGGCCGTATTACTTACCGACGCCAAAAGACCAAAAAGATTTATGATATAAAGGTAACAGCCAACCTCGATAAAATTCTATCTTACTATGCAGAGAAAACAACAGGCGATTTTATTTTTCCAATTATCAAACGCGAAGACCCACTATTGCAGGATAAGGATATTCAATGGGCGAGAAAACGCTACAATATGCGGTTAAAAGACTTGGGTGAAGAATGCGGTATTGAAAACACGCTTACAAGCTACGTTAGCCGACACTCATTTGCCACTCAAGCAATGTTACATGAAGTGCCTTTAAATGCCATTAGCACAATGTTAGGACACTCGAATTTAAAAACGACCGAGGTTTACCTGAAAAGTCTGCCGACTAAGACACTTGACGATTACAATTCAAAGATACTCCACAACTAATCCTTCATGGAACCCATTTCACTTCACATTTTTGCAAAAAATCGCGATGCGACCGCAGTTGAAAAAGGCTATGAATATCAACGTATCAGCACCCTTCTACAATGGCTCTATAATAAGGTTAACAAAATACCCGAGGATATATATTACGATTACGGCGACGATATTTTCGGCAATGACGAGAAGCTGCGTCAACGTGATTTCCGCCAGCTTAAGCTGTACGATTCCAAAAGCTTCTCTTTCGCCAGTGAGGAAGTAAAGAAAGCCCTGGCTCATTTTTTCCTTTTGTTTTGGCAGCAAAGACAGCAAGGACACGAATTATCATTTGTTTTTGAAACCAATAGCGGGGTTGCAGAGAAAAGAGAGGACAACGGGGCAGAGTTATTAAGCGAATGGCACAAAGGTCAAGGCAGCATGTCAGCCGACCTTATTCAACGTTGTATTGCCCAATGTAAGCCTATTGTAGATGCTTATGTCGAGAGCCAATATAAAAGGCTTGTCGCGCAGAAAGACACTGCTGATAAGGCAAAAGAGGAAAAAGGAAAATACGACGCACTCGGTAATGATGTCTGGGAGGATTTTATTTCAAGAATTACATGGATCTTTGATGGCGTATCTTCGGACGAAGCCCTTGAAAAGGTCATTAGTAATGCGTATTCCCTTATAGACGAACTACCCTTCCCCATCGGCAAAGAACAACGTGATAACGTCTTTGCTCGACTCTACAGAGAAGTTGGAAGTAAAAGTACAGAAGATGATCCGGCCAATAGATGCCTCAACGCGGATTCGATGGATAATATATTGTTATCGATGGGCGATAACAAGGATCAAAATTACAAAGAGGTTTACGAGAAATGGCAAGGCGATGATCATCAACTGCATACGATTGGCAGATTCTATGAGATACTCAATTCAGCTAAATATTGTCGTCAGCGTTCTTATTTGAAAGATCATGCCAAGTTTTGGAAAGCATTACTTCAGGATTATCTCAACCTTGAGGACTTCCCTATAACAGTCAAAAGACAGGCGTTATACGAGGTTATATTGCTGACATTAATACCAACCCTTGATATGGATTTCGGTTCGTTGATTGGAATGGAACCCTCTGTTGAAGATTTTTTTAAAGACCTTGAACGTTATGATACAAGTAGAGATTTAGAAGATACACTAAACTTATTGACCTATATTATTACCTCGCAGAGAATTAAAAATATTAACCTGAGCGATGAATATATTAATCAGTTAGTACAACGGTTCGATACGCTCTTGGCGGACAAATTGAACTCCGATATTTCACCTGATGAAAAATGTCGTCTTTGGGAGCTGCAAGGGTTCTTCCATCTTAATTTGGTTAATTCAAAATTAAGAGAGGGAAAGATCGAAAGTGTAATTCCAACTTTCAGACACATTATTGATCTCTTACCGCAAACTTCTTTTTATCCTATTTCACAGTTATCAAGGCGTGTTAAGGATATCATCGAGATAAATGTGCGGTTTGGTTCACCGGACACAAATGTTCAGCCCTTTGAAGATTTTCAAGAAGAAATCGATGAACTGATATTGCCGCGCGAAGGCCCTCTCAGTGCCGGTCAAACGCTTATAGAACGTGGTGTTAGCTATTTAGAACATGGGGACAGGAACTCACACATTAAAGCTATTAACTACTTTCATAAAGCTAAAATCCTTTCATACCAAGATGATCTGTTAGAACGTTTTGTTTTGTCTTGCTTGAATATCTCGCAGTTTTATACGCCCTTGGGATATACCTTTGCGGCTAAATACTACGGTCTAAGCGCATATTGGGTTTCGCGGCACAGCACAGACCCCAACTTATTCAAACGATTGTCCCAAGCTTTGGCCATGATTCGTTATGCAGATTTTACGCAAGGTGCATGGCTTACGGCGTCCTATGACTTTTACGAGGAATTGGATTATAAATTTCAGTTTGACCCAGACAGTTTGAGTGATGGCGACCAACCTTGGCTTGAAGCAATTACTGAGATAGGATGCATGTTGCATTTCATTCCGAAAATGTGTCCCGCGATGTCCGTATTTATTGAATTTTTCAAAACCCGATTTGGTCAATTCTATACTGATGAAATAAAGCCTTGTATTGATGAATTGCTTGTGGACGGGAATGAGGCAAAGATGGAAGCGATCAATGCTCAAAGAACAACAGATCGGCTTCTTAATGACGTTGGGGCAGAAAGGGTGATTACATGGGAGTTTCTGAAAACGAAATGGCAAGTAAGGTTTGTAAATGATTACATCACCAATGCTGTAGCTGAAGAATTTATTGCACTGTTACAGGTTATTCAGGCTGAAATAGAATTGAATGGCGCGTCATTGGCTCTCAATGTCGTTCCTGTGTTTATAGAACTCAAAGTTGATGATCAATATGCCGCAGGTAAAAAGCAGTCAGGGACGGATAATCATTGGCGGGTAGCTAGTATGAAACATAGTAGTACTGTGTCCGAAGAAGTGAATGCGCATTACCAACATCTCGCCAGTATGGCGGCAGCTATCTTTAGAAGCTTAAGCACACTTTCAAAGGAAGACTTTGCTAAAGCTTTTAATGAGTTCATTTTGAAGAATGGCCTGGATAAGAAAACACTGACGGTAAACTCGTGTCAAAGGATATATTACCATCTCGTAGATCAAGCTAAATTTGACGAACCACAACGAACAGCTTATAGCGTGTATTAATAACTATAGTATATGACGTTATCGGACAGAAATCCCCTAAGTTACTTGAATTTAAGCGAAGCGGAAATTGAAAGTTTTCGCAAAAAGCTAGAAATAGATAATGAGCGTCATCGTCTTAGATCACAGGCACACGATAAACTCTATAGTCTTTATAAAAATGGTCAGTTACCGCCGGTAAAACCTCTGTGGCATTTAGACGAAAGAGATATTGATTTTTCTAAGCAGAAAGACAATCTTGAAGCACACCATTTTTCACAAGGATTCACCATTATTCCTGATGTGCCGATTGATTTGCTCTTGGCAAATTTCCCAGAAGGTGTAGCGGATATGTTTCACGAAAAAAAATTGTTTCGTGAGGAAGGTGATTTAGGGACAACTGACATATTAACCCACTGGAGTAATAATGAAAAACTCATACCCCCTACTTTTATGGTGATGGACAAAACAATGCATGACTATTGTGATCCAAACTCCAAAGAGATTTATCCCTTTGATGGGAAGCACAGGTTAAATGCGGCTTATAGTTTAGGAGAAACGCATGTGCCAATATTGGTTACTAATAAGCAGCTAGCTAAGATCAAAACTATCTTAGGGATATAGCCCTTTTTCTATTCGATATGCGCTGCGAGTACTTCATGTAGACGCCCATAACTATGTGTAAATTGGGATGGGTCTTGGTTATTATAGGTAGTTGCAAAGGCTAAAGGCTCTAAATCTTTTAAATAAGCATAATGTCTCTTAAAAAAGAACGCGTAGATACAAAGGCTTTCAAATCCTCCCCAATAAACCTGCATAAAATTAATCTCCATGTCGGCCGTCAGTCCCGCTTTTGTTTCTTCAATTTTATCCCTTCGCCTTTTGCTGAAAAACTGTAATAGTTTTTTATCATCTTCCTGTACTTTATCATCGTCCAAATGGACGTTATGAACTTCGAGCAAATCTAACCTGCCGCCTTGATTTAAATTGACTAATTCAAAATCTATACGCTTATTGTTCGGTATCACCACTTCAACATTATTGAGCAGAAAAATCTTCGAGTGTAGAAGTTTACTAAGCACAATTAACTCGCCCAGGAAATTCAAAAATTTGTGATCATGCGCAGTAAAAATATTCGTCAGGATTGGTCTTATTTTCTTTTTTCCCTTTTCATCAAGTATCAAATTGAGTGAGCCTAATAGCTGGTCACAGAAATTTACAAATCTGTAAGCTTGCGGGTGCCCTATTTTTATTGCGAGTATCAATTCATAAATATTGGCTTCAACTTGTTTTCCCTCTTTGCCACCCGCTTCATGGAGAGCGCGTACGTCTAAAAAGGTTTTCTGGCAAGCATCCCAATCCAAAACATCTTCGCCCCCCAGTTTGATTAAATGGGGTAGATAAAAGCGGACGTTCATTTCTGTATCATTCATAGTGTTTGCTTCTTAATTCACTGATTATAAGGAGAGTATGAGATTTATTGGAAAATCAGGTAATGCTATTTACTTTAGTATTACTAAATAAATTAGTTTGCAACTCCAAGGATCAAATTTAAAGAGTATTATTCATTTCGACTTAGATACATTCTATGTTTCTGTCGAAAGGCTAAAAGCCTTCCGCTTTATTGGACAAACGAGCAAGAAACTTTTATGGGACGCACATTTAATACTTGGGAAGGTAAAAAAGAGTGTTCCCAAGAAAGAGCTTTTTGAATCAGCACCAGAACCGACTGAATTACCTGACCTGGAATACGGACGGTATGAAGATGCACTGGATGAACTGAAAATTCTATCATTCCCATATACATCTCCTTTGGCTTTGTTGAAGAAACAGTATGCAGGCATTGTGTACGCCAGAGAATTAAAGTCGCACTTGGGTAACGTCGTGTATATGACCGGGTATCATTTTGCTATTCGGGAAACAAGCACGATCTCAGGAGAAAGAATGTGCTTTGGTAACTTCATTGACAAGCACGGAGATATTTTGGATGCCGTCAATTTCCCGCAATCCATAGAAAAATATCCATTCACAGGTAAAGGCTGTTACCTCGTCAAGGGAACGGTTGTTGAAGATTTTGATGTGCCAAGCGTCGAGGTCACGCACATGGAACGCATACCTTGGGCTTTTTAATGGGAAAACTGATCGAGATAACTAACAAATTAAAACTGAACCCCATTGTAAATGAAACTGATAATTGATATAATTTCTTATTTTGTGTTATTCTTTAATTATGCTGTTGTCCCTATGCCATTAGATTTGAAGGAAATAAAACCTCAAGCCGTCGCGCCAGCATATAGCGACGTTGTTACAAATGGCCCCAATATTACACCGCAGCAATATATACAGCTTTATAGTGCTGATCAGTGGGAAAGTTTTGTTGAGGAATATGCGGATGGGTTAAAGTCAAAATATTCTTCGGTTTTGCGTATTGGCGGCGCTGGCGATAAAGGTGTCGATGTCGCTGCCTTTAAAACCACGGAAGCTTTCAAAGGAAATTGGGATAATTACCAGTGTAAGCACTATGATCATGCTTTGCACCCTGGCGACGTAATATTGGAAATGGGTAAATTATGTTACTATACTTTTATCAAAGAATACCCTGTGCCTGATAATTACTTCATCGTCGGCCCGCAGGGAGTAGGCACTTCCTTAGCAAAAATGCTTAGGGGGAATCATGCCGAATTGAAAAAGATCGTTATTGACAAATGGGCAGAAAAGATTGCAGCCCACATTACTAAAACAGTTGATAGTATTCCTTTGGAGGGCGATTTAGCCAATTACGTTAATGCCTTCGATTTCTCTATCGTTAAAGATATCACTGTTCTGAATTTATTAGAAATTCATCGTACAACTTCATACTACCATCACCGTTTTGGCGGCGGCTTGCCTAGCCGCCCTGCTGCAAATACACCACCGGCACAGATAGCGGCCATTGAGGTTGTTTACATACAGAAATTGATGAATGCTTATGCTGAGTTTTTAAAAATATCGGACTGCAAGATAACCGATGTGGACGGAAATGACACTCTTAAAAAGCATCTACAAAAAGCAAGAGTGCAATTTTACTCAGCAGAATCACTTCACCAGTTTTCTAGAGATTATTTGCAAACGGGAGAATACGAAAGACTTCAAGATTATATCTATGAGGGCGTTGAGAATATTATAGTGGCAGAGCATGCCAACGGCTTTGAACGTGTTAAAGCGGCGGTTCAAGAAGCATATAAAATTCAAATAGACTCACATCCATTGAAAGAACGTTTAAACCCGTTGGATAGAGCCGGAATTTGTCATCAGCTTGCAAATAATGACCGGATAAACTGGACTAAATAATGGAGCAGAAAATTGATTTAAAACATCCATTTAATGGGCCAATTGAATGTGGCTTACGTTCACTCGTTATACTGGAACATGTATATCCCGGCGAGTTGGATCTGCAAAGGCTTGTATTTTACGATTACCTACTAATTCATTCAGGAGATGCAAATGGTCCTGAAAGCATTCACCCTGCAACTCCGCATCGCTCAGGTGAAGTTCTTGTGAAAAGGCATATTCTTGAACAAGGTGCCTTGCTTATGATAAGTAGAAATTTAATCAAACGGAATTACTCGACGACCGGAATAGCTTATCAAGCAACGGAAAATGCTACGCCTTTTTTAGATAATCTTACGTCCAAATACACTGTTCTCTTGAAAGAGCGTGCGATATGGGTTTTGAATGAGTTTCAAAAATATAGCGATTCTGAATTGGAGCATTTTTTCAAAACGCATTTAGACCGGTGGGGGGGAGAGTTTGATAAGCAGGCAATTTTAAAGCATGAAATAGCATGAGAGTTATTTTAAAAAAACTGGTATTTGAAGGCTCAGGGAAAAAGCCCGCGATCTTGGATTTTAAACCAGGGTTTAATGTTATCACTGGTCCTTCTGATACTGGCAAGTCTATGATTTTTTCGTGTTTGACTTATGTTTTGGGGGGAACTGCTAAACCCAAGCAGCCACCTGAGGCTAGTGGCTATACGAACTTATTTCTTACTCTGATACACAATGGGGCGGAAATCACTATAGAGAGAAGCATTCTCAGTAATGACGCGAATGTTTATAATGTCAGCTATGAGCAAGTAAAAAGCGTTAAGCCTACTGTATTATCAGGTAATGCAAATGCAAAAAACAGTCTTTCAGACTACCTGTTAGATTTGTTTGGGCTTGCAGGAAAAAAGTTGAAAAAGAATGAGAGCAATGAAGTTATATCGCTAACTTTTAACGTTCTCAAAAATTTAATTCTTATTAGCGAAGGAAAAATACAAGACGAGATTTCGCCAGTTTTTTCAGGAGTTACCACTTCAGAAACTTCTGATAAGTCCTTATTTAGATTTATACTTACCGGTGTTGACTACAGTAATATAATAGCTGAAATGAAACCGGCAATTAGAAAGGCGGATGCCAATGCCAGAATCAATATTCTAAAGCAGCTCATTGATGAAAATTCAGTGAATGTGGATGCCGGTGTTTCGATAGCGAACCTGAGAGACCAAAAACAAAAGCTTGAAGCGTCCATTGAAAATGAGGTTACTAAAATTTCTGATAGCCAAGCGGAAATTGAAAATCTGCAATTAGAGCGCAAGCAAGTCTGGGAAGTAGCCATTAAGGCGGAATCAAACGAAGATCAAAGGACGGAAATCCTTAAACGCTTCAATTTGTTAGCTAGTCATTATCAAACTGATTTAGACCGATTAGATGCTAGTATTGAGGCTGGCAACTTATTGATTGTATCGAAGGATTTGGACTGTCCATTATGCGGCGCTAAAGCGGAATTTCATCGTCCTGACTGCGTTATAGATGAAAAAGAGCTTATAGCGGTTCGTGCTTCTTGTGAGATCGAAAAAGGCAAGATTAACTCATTGCAAGCTGACCTTAAATCTACAATTGACCAAGTAAATGAAGAGTATAATGAGTTCAAGCGAGTGAGACTTGAAAATGAGCGGCAGTACAAGGTTATTGACACCTTGCTTACGAATAAGCTTGAGCCATCCCTGAATCTGCTAAAGAAGAACTTGCGTGAGATGTATGAAAAGATTACCTCCATTGATATTACGATAGAGAAGAAGGAAAAAATCGTGCAGATGGAGAAACTAATGGCTTCTGCAAAAGGTGACTTAAAGCCTAAACCTAAAAAGGAAAAAGTGGAAGCTGGGGTTCAGGCGGCTGAAATAAATGGTCTTCTCAAAGAGATAGAAAAGAATTTGAAAGCTTGGCATTATCCCAATGTTGACCGCATTGGATTTAGTGAAACGCAGCAAGATATTACCATAGGTGCAAAGAACAGAAGTGATCAGGGTAAGGGCTATAGGGCTTTATCCTGTGCTGGCTTAGTTATTTCACTGATGGAATTTTGTATTGACAATGATAAGCCCTACCCTGGCTTCACTGTTTTAGATTCGCCATTGGTTACATTTAGAGGATCGGATAAGAGTATAAATTCTTCTGAGAGTGTACCGGATGAGACGAAGCGTAATTTTTACCTGAGCCTAAGCAAGCTTAAAAAGGATAGGCAGGTAATCATTTTGGAAAACGATGAACCACCAACGGAAATCATTCCTGATATTAATTACATCCATTTCACCAAAGAAAGCGGTAATGGGCGCTTCGGGTTTATTCCAATTTAAATTCCACCGCATAAAGAAATAGCGAGCCACATAATCGTATGTGACTCGCTATAGCCATTCAACGCCTTAGTGTATGTTTTTGTATGGCATTTTGAATCATGCTCAGAACACAATGGCATTCTTCCAAAGCCTGTTTGCGCGATGCAAGCTCATTGAATATTTGATCAAATTTAGAATAGAGTTCCGGTTCAGACATAAGATCAATTTGGTCTTGGGACAGATAATAATTCATGTTCGCTTCCTTCTTTTGTGGCAGTGACATCACAGCCTTTCGACCCGGTGAAGGCTGTGTGGCGCAAAGTTCATGTGAGAAGAAGCGAATCAAAAATCTTCAAAGAGGAAGAAAAGTGATATTGCGAAAAATGAATATTGAAATAATCAACACGTCGGTATATAGTTCAAAAGCTACATTAAGACTCAACTTCAATGCCCTGTATTGTTTGTCATTTACAACCAAGCGTTGTTACACTTTGTAAACACTTTTATCCCATACTGACCTTATGCAACATGTCATTTCAATGATGGACATGTGTTTTGAGGGAGTAAAACATGAGCGGGAATATAGAGTCATTAATGAGCCGAAAGGATTTGGCAAAGTTTTTATCAGTCGGTAGAGAGACATTAGCCATTTGGAAATCAACAGAGCGATACAACTTAAGGTTTATCAAGATAGGTAACCAGGTTTTTTATCGTCTAACAGACATAAACAAATTTATTGGTGTTGATGCGCATGAAACAGATACGGAACCACTTCTTGATCGCAAAAGCGCGGCAAAATATCTATCACAAGTAAAACCAACTTCCCCAAATACATTGGCTGTATGGGATTGCACAAAACGTTATGACCTCAAGCCGATTAAAATAGGGGAGCGCGTTGTGCGATATAGACGGTCTGAGCTTGATAAATTCATTCGGACTTTAATCCCATCTTTCTAAAGCAATCCTAAAAAGCTTTTCAAAACAATACTTTACACGGAGGTTTCCATGAACATGGAAGATGCCAAGAGAATTTCCTTATCTGAAATTCTTGAAATACTGAACCGCCAACCTGTTAAATGCAAAAACGATGATGTTTGGTACAATTCCCCTTTTCGCGAAGAAAAGACCGCGAGCTTTCATATCAATACCAAGAAGAACATCTGGTTTGACTTTGGGGAAGCGAAAGGCGGCGACGTCATTGACTTAGTGGCTCATTATCTCTTCGTTCATGGCGAAGATTATAACGGGGCTGATGTGCTGCGGTGGCTGAGTAGGATGCAGCCCATGCCTAAAGATACGCCTAAAGTACCCAATGAAGACATTGATTCAAATGCATCCCCTGCACTCATCGTAAAGCGTGTGTCGAAATTGCAAAGTCCGATGCTCTTTAATTATTTGGGCTCGCGCGGGATCACCGGTGAAGTTGCTAAACGACACATTAAAGAAGCAACCGTGTATAATCGAAATTCGGGTAGATACTTTTGTCTCTTTGCCTGTCAAACGAATGTGACGGGTATGAGTTGCGCAGCAAATTCTTTAAAGGCTGTGTTGCGCCGAAAAGCATTTCTTTTATTCGGGGATCAAAGAGCATTCCAACGGAGATTCACGTTTTTGAAGGTGTCTTTGATTTCCTATCACTATTAGAAGAACGGAAGGTAGATCGTTTGGACGGAGACGCGATTATTTTGAACTCGGTTTATTGTCTTCCGATGGCCTTCCCTTATATCGAAAACTACTCTTATAAAACAGTTCATTCATGGCTTGATAACGATGCAACTGGAAGGAATGCCACATTAACTCTGAAAGACTTTGTTGTCAGTAAAGCAAAGCTGTCCTTTAAGAGCATGAATACTCTGTATTTTGGGTACAAGGATATTAATGCCTGGCACATGCAAAAACGCGGATTAAAACCTCTTTAATAGTTTTTTGAAAAGGAGAACCTATGAGCAATTCAAATAAAACACCCAATATTACGGAGGTAGAACTTGTTTATCACAACAAGCAAAAGCCATCCGAGCGGATTAACATTCCATCAAGCGAACATGCTTACAGACTGTTTTATGATACATGGGATAAAGGGAAATTGGAATTGCAAGAGCAGTTCCGCGTTATTTTGCTTGATCAAAGGTCGTCCTGTTTAGGGATTTCAACCTTAGCTTCCGGTGGCGTATCGCAATGTATTGTTGACTTAAAACTTGTTTTTGCGCTGGCACTCAAGGCGAAAGCCAGTGGGATCATTTTGGCTCATAACCATCCTTCGGGAAACAAGAAACCAAGTGAAAATGACAAAACTCTCACGGCTCAGTTTTCGGTTGCGGGCAGAATCCTCGACATTCCCGTATTAGATCACCTTATTATCACAACGGAAGGCTATACATCAATGGCTGTAGAAAAACTTATGTCTGGCCATTCTATGAAGTAACTCTTACTACTGCTTTTTCTTACATCAAAAATCTTTCTTGAAAGGAGTTTTACCAATGTCCATTTGTTCGAGGTTTAGCCCCCTTAACATTGTTCGTAGTCTAATGCGGTCAATAAAAATCTCGGCTCCCCCTAAGAAGGCCACACCCCCAGATTTTTCTTTGACCGCGCCTTCTCCAAAGTCGGTCAGGCGGCATCGCCCGAAAGGGTCAGCAAAACTTAAAAAAGGAGAAAGACCATGACTAAGAAAACAAAAAAAGCAGAGCCTAATACTGAAACTGCATCTAAAGAAAAGCAAATGCCGAATTTCTATGTTTTTATCGATAACCAAGAGGAAAACACACCGCCAAAGGGTGTCATATTCCTTCACAAAACAGGTAAAGGAATGAATATCCTAATCGGTGAAACTCGCTATGTTGCCTTTCCACCAAAGAGCAAATCGTAATCCCAACGGTGAGAGTGTTGAAACGCTCTCACCTCTTTTTTAGGAGTCTTAGAATGACAAAAGAAAATGATATCTATGAGCGTATTACACAAAAAATTATCACCGACCTTGAGAAAGGTGAGCTGACATGGCGAAAACCTTGGAGCAGTGATCATTTGGCATCGCAGGTGATGCGTCCCTTGCGTTGGAACGATGTTCCCTATACAGGTATCAATACAATCATGCTATGGGCAACCGGTGCCGAGAAAGGCTATTCGTCGCCTTACTGGATGACAGTTAAGCAAGCCAACACTATGAAGGCTCATGTTCGTTCCGGTGAGAAGGCTACGCAAGTAATCTACGTTGATAAATTCGAGAAAGAAGAAACAGGACCGGATGGAAAGACCGAAATCAAAAAGATTCCGTTCTTGAAAACGCACAGCGTATTCAATGCAAGTCAAATTGTTGGTTTACCCGAAGGGTTCTACAAGATTCCTGAGATTAAAGTTATTAATCCTCAAGAACGAGTCGTTGAATTGGAAAACTTTTTTAAACAGACTAAAGCTGAGGTGTATTCGGGTACCCAGGCTGCATATTCAATTACAACGGATAAAATTGAAATGCCACCTTTCGAGTGTTTCCTTGATGCACCTAACTACTACGCTACCCTTGCCCATGAGGTAACCCACTGGACAAGACACCCAAGCCGTTTAAATCGCGAATTTAATCGCAAGAAATGGGGAGATGAAGGATATGCTAAAGAAGAACTTGTCGCAGAATTAGGTGCATGTTTCTTAGGCGCAGATTTAGGATTTGAGCCTGTTACAAAAGAACAGCACGCCGCCTATATACAGTCTTGGTTAGGCGTATTGAAGAATGACAAAAAATTCATCATTCAAGCCGCTTCCTATGCACAAAAAGCTGTCGAGTATGTCACTCAACTTCAAAAGCCAAGTGTGTCGGTGCCAGACCCTAAACCAACGATGTAAACAACCAAAATTTCGCTCAATTCAGTAATGGAGGATTAAATGATTAATGACGGTCTCATACTCGAAAAAAAAGAGCGAATCTTGAGATTAGCAGATGTTAAGTTAATCACGAGTTTGAGCCGTAGCACAATCTATAGACTGATAGCTAAAGAGCTATTCCCTAAACCAAGACATTTAGGTCTTAGAAGTGTGGGATGGCTTGAAAGTGAAATTGATACCTGGGTTAATACACGTGAAGAATGTCCCTCTCCTTAGCGGAGAGGGCATTCGCCTTTTCGTTTTTGCGTTGCCAGCCTGATACATTGCCTTTTGCAACTTCATCAATGTAATCAGCCCATTCTTGCATCATAACAATTCGTTGTTCAAGAAACTGAGCACGGTCATAAGCGCGATCAACTTTATTGTGTGGGACATGCGCAAGTTGCCTATCTACAATCTCATGTCGATAATCAAGTCTTTCCTTTAGGGTTGACATTGCTAAAGAACGAAAGCCGTGTCCCGTCATTTTGCCATTATATCCCATCCTTTTGATGGTTGAGAGAATGGTGTTATTACTCATGTGTTCTAAAGGACGGATTTGTGAAGGGAATACATAAGGTGTAGGCAGATGTCCCGTTTCTTCCTTTTGCTCCAAAAGTAACGTTACGACCTGCTTTGATAACGGTATCAAATGAGGTCTTTTCATTTTCATGCGTTCAGCCGGTATCTCCCACATTGCATTTTCAAAATCAATTTCTTCCCATTTGCCGGAGATGATTTCTATTGTCCTCGCCATTGTGAGCATAAGAACTTTAGTTGCCCTTCTTGTTCGTGGGAAAATTCGTATGTCGTTCTTCTCAAGAGTCTTTAGGAATTCGGGCATCTCTTTAATTTCCAGTGTAGAGAAGTGCTCAATACGCTTTGTCCTTAAAGCACCCTTTAAATCTGTGGAAGGGTCGCGCCTGCATTTACGAGTAACAATGCCATAACGGAAAATTTGACCACACAATTGCTTTATGCGGCCAGCAGCATAATACGAACCGCGCTTTTCAATCTTCCTTAGAACATCATCAAGAAGTTCAGGAGCGTCAATTTTCTCTATTGGGCGGTGACCAATATTTGGGAAGACATCACTTTCGAGTACCCGCAGAACCATTTTGGCATACCCCAAAGACCACCTCTCTTTTTCCTTCTCATGCCACTCAAGCGCAACTGAGCGAAATGTATTTTTCTCAGCAACAATAGCTTTTCGCTTTTTCTCCTTTTTAGATGCCGAAGGATCTTCCCCCGCTGCGAGAATTCTTTTAGCTTCTTCGCGCATGTATCGAGCCTGAGCGAGAGTAACAAGAGGATAGACCCCCAAGGCTAAGAGTTTTTCCTTTTTGAAATAATAATACTTTAACCGCCAATATTTGCTGCCATTGGGTTTAACTTGAAGATATAGCCCGTCACCATCAACAAGCTTGTAAGGCTGATTTGTAGGTTTGGCATTACGACATTGTTTATCATTCAACTTCACGAAAAAGTACCCCCACATAAAAATGTACCCCCGAAAAGTACCCCTAAAAGCATGGGATTTGGTGGTAATTCCTGAAATCATACGGCACATGAAAGTTGGTGTAAATAGCTGTTTTCAATTTATTTTTTAGTCCTTACGATAACTTATGATACCTCTTGAAATACTTAAATCTCTCGGGCGACGGGGTTCATATTGGCCTTATAACTCCTTAATTTATCACGGAATTATTCTAAGCCAAATAGTTTGTACCCCTTTAATGTACCCCTAAGATAGTAAGCAGAGAAAACTAACTTTCCGACCGCGATTTAGACTTAACAAAAGAAGTGGGCTCAGTAAAGTCTTTTACTAAATCAAAAATCGCCTGAATTTCAGGTGGTAGTTTTTCAATATCCATTTGGAAGGCCATTCTTCTTGCGAAAGCCACCTTGTCAAAAGTGGCTTTCTTCTTAGTGTAAAGAATAGATTTAATATTCTTCAAAAACGTCTTTGCCATGTCGAAATCAGCTAAAACAATTTCGTCACCTTCGGGATATAATTCATTAAGAATTACAATCGAGGAAGGCAAATCGAATAAATCTTCAAAAGTACCTTTTGGGATGAACACGAGATTATACTGGTCTTTATGCCCTTCAATGACGCGTTCGATGTCGTTCTTCTCGGTTACCGCATCATCATCTAAGATGCACACTATCTTTAAGGATGGGTATTTAGCCTTTAAACTGAAAAAGTCCTCTTTAAGTTTCTGCTTGGATTTTGAATTGTAAACCTGGATTTTCCTTTGAGAAAGGATGAACCTCTTTCTAAAACCCAAGATTGGCAAAGATATTTCTTCACTTTCCCCCTCTACTAAAATTATGCAATCTGGGTTCTCAACAAGATTCAATTCGGGTATAAAGCTATAAAATCTGTCAGATAAGCTTTGCTTATAATGTTGGATGTAATCGGTTAAATGCAACAAGCCAATTTCTCTTGCTAATGCGTTGTTCTCTAAAATGTATTTATACTCCAAAATTTCTTCCGGCAACTTAATCACTTGTTTTTGTCCGCAGCAAGGACATATTATCTGATCTTCAAATTTACCTGCATCGGCAATCGCTCTTTCCTTAATCGATTTGAGGTCATCTTTATAATTTGCCAAATTCGGATCGGCCATGAAACCATCTACCCTATACTTCTTGAATATTTCATGAGGAACTTGGAAATAAGAATAGTGCAGGGGCTCCTCCATTCCGAAGCTCAGAAGTTTGGTTTTGTCGATTCCTGAAAATGCAACCGACAACTTCTCCAATTGCTTTTTGACCCTTGCTTGAAAATAATTTTGGAATAAGGACAATTCCCTTAACGGCGGAAAATTCATTAATCGAAACAACAATTTAAGCTGTTCAGCCCGAGAGGGTGGGAGAAGTTCTTTGGGTAATAGATTTTCCAGACCTCCTGCTAAACCTATTTTGTCCAAGCCCAAGTCGGTTACAATTTTTTCGTAGTTGTGTTCAATTTCTTCATCTTGGAGGACATACTTTTCCTTGAAACTTAGCCATTCTTTTTCAGGAGCATACTCTTTTGTTAATTCGCAATAAAGCAACGTGTATGGCGTGGCTTCAATCGTCCAATTGAATACATAATCGAATCCTGGCAGATATTTGGAATAAAGAGTTTCTAAGACCCCCTTCCAAAGCCCATGAACTATAAAAAATTTATCGGTTGTTACTAAAACCTCATGAGCCTTCGGCGGTTCAGCTATATGAACCTCCACCAACGTATCCACAATACTATCTGCGTCGAAATAAAGTATTCTATTTAAAGCACCTTTGATAATATATGCGTATGAGTTCTGTACAATCTTCTTCATAATCTGATTTTGTCGATAAATTAATAGATCAGCTTCCGTCAATCATATTTACTTCATTATTTCTGTTGACTTGGAGCGATACTTGTATCCTCCCTATCCTCCTCTATAAGTAATTCATGGCTGGATAATTTGCCTGCAAACCATAGTGCAAGCTTAGATAAGCGTTTCTTGACTGATTCTTGCGTGAAGTCATGTTCATTATTACTCTTTGTCGATGGAATCCATGTATCATCGGTTAGTTTAGCTTCAATCACGTATTTCACAGTTCTTGCTCCGTATATTCTTGAAAAAGCTGAAATGAAAGATTTCTTTGCATTTAGATCGACATCCAAGTAGTCAAATATTGTAGCGATAAACATTGCTGATTGGACATCCATTTTCCTACGATCTGAAATTGAAAAAAGCTGGGGAATGAGATTGTCTTCCTCCTTGCCATTAGCGGGGTAGTATTGACTTATCAAACCAAATTTATTTAAAACGGTTACTGAGGTTATCTCTTGGAAAAGATATTGAACGCGATTTATCATGTCATGTTGAACTTCTTCGACGAAAAAGGGTTTTGTATAAAAATCACGTATTGAATTAGCAAGGGATGATACGTTGCTGTATGTACTGTCGAAAGCGAAAATGCCTTTAAAAACCGGAATGGTAGGCTTAAAAATCCCTCCCCTTGTGATATTATAAAAGTCCTGCAATGACTCTTTTAGATTGGTGCTATCAAGGGTAGATTTTACCTCAATGATAGCTCTTACTGCTTCTCTTTTTACAACTACAAGTTCGCCCTCAATAAAAGTTGGAGAGTGGTTATGTGAGTCATAAATAATTATATCGATCTGCTTTGACAATCCTTCAATAAATCCAGTTGCAATGGCAAATTTTTTCGGGATATATTTCTTTAGAAGTTCCCGCAATATCACTTCGCGGTAATTACCGACAGTCTGACCATGTGAAACTAAAAAACTTATCTTTTCGCTTTTAACCCTTACTTCATCCGCAAGTGATCCATAATATTGTGTGCTCAGTTCTGCCTCTGTTTTAAGCTTATGAAAGCTTATGTACTCTCCTGATTTTAATTCTTTGTAAACATATAGCAATGGCTCACACAATAGAACCTTTACGATTGCAATAGAATCATCTTCTGTTTCCCCACTTTCAATCAATTGTTTAATGACAACAGAGATTAATTCACTGTGCTTGTTATCCTTCAATAAAATATCTTCAACCTTTTCACTAATCCTTAAGTATGTTTGGAATTCATTCTTAATATCAGAAGTGCCTTCTCTTCTGGATAGGAACGCCGGATAATATGGCGGAGCAAATTCTTCGATCGGCTTTTTGATAAACTTTCGCCCCTCGCCAATAACCAAATCCCCCATATATGCGGCGTAAAGGCGATCATTATCTTCCTTTTCCAGCTGAGCCCTGAGGAGTTTCGTGTCTTTAAAATCGTAAGCTAAGCTAATAAACCACTCACGTTCTTTCGGTCTATAATCTGTCCTCATATTTTGAATTAATCAGTTCGAATTGCTTTTACTATCTTTCTTCTCTTTCCAGGTAGAAACAATGAAAGATGCCATTGTTCCCGCTAAGTTTACCGCTAATTCTGCATGTCGCGCCTTCGGTTTGATAGCTTTTCTCCCTTGCCCATCTGAATCACCCAAGCGATTCCGAATGGTGCCGAGTGTATTAACGATAGATTGGCAATTACCAAGAATGGTTTTGAACACCTGCTCCTGATGTTGGCTGGGAGAAAGATTCAATTGTTCTGCGGCTTTTCCCCACAATTTGGGCAAATCTTCGTCCGAATAGGTTATTCCAGCATCATCTAAAATGTACTTGCATACGGTCTCTAACAGTGTTCTCGCTGCTGTAATCGCACCTTCCGGGTCACTGGTACGACGATCAAGTGCTTTTTGCCAAGTCAGTTGAACATTATCTGGGTCAAAACTTTCTAACGCATCGGTTATCGGTGCAGTGCCTGGAGCATTTTCATTGCTTTCTATATAGTCTTTTAAGGGCTGGAATGCTTTCCATAATAGTTCACGACGTTCGCGATAAGTTGGCTTTTCATATTTAATAAACTGCCAAAATTGAGCAAGGTCAGTACATCTACGCACAAAATCCGGCAGTTTATTTTTTGTGACCTCTCTTTTGGCGAAGTAATCCCGCAACTCTTTATATTCTGAAACTTCAAAAGCGCCTGAGGTGGCTACAGCAATTAAGCCATTTTGAAGTCTCAGAAGTTTGTCAAGTATTGTTTCCTCGAACATATCCTGTAATTTACAATCGTAGAAATGACATTTATTCAAACTTACTAATTAATACAATAAGTATTTCGATTGCTAAACACAAATCCCTATGAGGTTAGGAGATACACCAACACTAAATCAAGTTATCGAAGAAATAACCTCCTTCAAAAAGATTAATTTCTTCTTTGGTGCGGGCGTGTCAAGGGCTTCGATGATACCGACGGTTTATGATACCTATATCCACCTTTCCGAAGTATTATGCCTTGGCAATACAGATGATCAGAAATACTTATTAGAAAGGCTTCATCAGCATAAAATCCCCTTTGAATCAATTATTGAAGCTCTTATAGATATTTCACATGAAGAAGGCTTTTTGGCCATGTACGATGAAGGCAAGCCTAATATATTTCATCATTTCGTTGCGCATCTTATTCATGACAATAAAACTGAGCGGGCGGTAACAACCAATTTTGACTGCCTTTTGGAACAAGCCTTAGATTCACTTGATACTGATTACGAGTTATATTTCAATGAGGAACAATTTGCATCAGATACCCCTTCCAACCAAAAGAAAAAAATTATCAAGCTTCATGGAACAGCCGAACATGGGGAAACCGGCAGAAACTCTATTAGGGTAACATTGCGCACACTCACCGCCAGAGATTTAACCAATGAGCGGACAAAGGAAATAGCGCGGATATTTGAGCATAAAGACGATGAATGTCTATTAATATTCGGTTACAGCTTTTCTGATGTGTTCGATATAAATCCGTCAATAGAGGCTATTGATGGTCGTTTACAAAATACTTACGTGGTTGACCACCGAAACGAAGGAGTGCTGATTAGTTCTGTCAAAAATAAAAGTGGCAATAATCCCTTTGCTCTTAAAGAAATTGATGGCTACGAAATAAAAGCCCCTACCGAATTATTTATTCGAAAGCTTTGGGACAAACTTATTTCTGTATCACAACCATTTGAAGAACAGAAAAAGAAGGCTTTGCAAGACATTGCAAACGCACCTTTTGATTGGAAAAGATATTTTTCCGAAGTATGGTTGAAAGACCGAACGATTGCCCAGAAGTATTTGGTTACGGCGGCCTTTTGGAATTACATTGAGGAATACGAAAAGGCACTCCAGTATTTAGATAAAGCCAGTAATGTCATAGGCACCGATGACTTATTATACTATGACATTCTTTTGCAAAAAGGGCTTGCCTTACAAAAGGCGGCAATGGATGCGGCAGCGTGGATGCAATCTTTAAAATATTATGAAGATGGCCTGCTCAGACTCAAGGAACGTATAAAGGTTGCGCCGGATGATAGAAAGCTGAATATGCTACTGTCGCAGTTATTGTATCAAACCGGACGTATTTATGAGGACAATTTGAGCGCACCGGATGTCGCTTTAGATCATTATCTGCAATGCTACGAGATAGATGTTCGTTTAAAAGATTATAAAGGGGCATCGAAGGTTCTTCATCAAACAGCAACTATTCGGGGGCGCAATTTTAATGATCATGATGAAGCGATAAAACTGTTTAAAGAATCTATCGCATTAAAAGAGAAGATAGGATATATTGAAGGAGTAGCCAGGTCTCTTTATGAGATAGCCGTCATGTATCATTATAAACTTGACCCCAAAAACGCTATTGAATATTTAGAGAAGGCGCAACAATTATCTGACCAGTTCGGCAATAAAGAACTTATGCGCTCTATATTTCAGCTGAAGGGTGTTATTTACACGAACCTGCAAATGTATGAAGAGGGTTTAGAAGCCTATAAAAGCAAACTGGCTCTATTCTTGCCGAATGAATACACCCTATCCCACTACCTGATTTATTACAGCATTGCAAACGTCTTGCATATTTTGGACCGCTATGACGAGGCGCATAAGAATTTAGACAAAGCAATTAAGGGATATGAAAGGCTTGACAATCGACAGCATTTGCACAATGCCATTTTGTTACGCGCCTTGATAATGATTAGGGAAGGGCAATACGATGGGGCTAAAGACATTCTTGAAGGGTTTATTCAGCCATCAACTGAATATACGGATTTAATCAGGGCAACGGCTCATTATTACTTGGCTGTACTGACATTTAATTTGGGCGACATCGAGCAGGCTAAAGAGTTGAGCCAAACCGCAAAACAGTTATATCTCAAGATAAATGAAAATGTTATGTTGAATGGGTTGGAGCATTTTATTTCGGAGAATAATTTGGCTTAATGCTAATATTTGCGATTTCCAATTTGTCGAGTTTTTATTCCTGTACTATCTTCAAAATTATAATCAATGATTTCAATAAGATACCCCTTTATTGTTAAAGCGTTTAAAAATCTCAGCTATGGTTTAATCCCCATAAATCTGCCAAATGAAGTGCACCCGGTTTTAATTATTAAGGCAACAAAAGAAGTAATACTTACAGCGCGCAATAATAACGAGTTCAAAATATATCTAATTAAAGATTTCAAAGACCCTAATAAATATTTAGGCTTCGTCACTGCATTCTTTGACGATGAAGATGAACCTCTCGTTATACGCACGCCACTATTTGCGGACGACAGTTTTGTAACTGATATAATGGCGGTACTTTCTCATCCCGAATTTGATTTGTATTTTTTTGATGAGCATCATCGGGAATTGATGGGTGTTAAAGCTGTGAATAAAGATTACGCACGTATTTCGCAGTCGATAGATTCTTCTAAACTTCATAAATTTAACCAATCTGAAATGCTTTCATTTTTAGAGCGAATTCATGAAGGGTTCGGCATACGAAACGAGGTTGATGATGAAAATGCCTTCACGATTAAATTAGGAGAACGTTTATATCCAGATGATTTTGTGCACATGGATTTGACTAATATTTCTCATGATATTGAAGAAGCTAAGAAATCAATCATAGTTACAAGCTTAGAACGAGATAGCGACCCAGGCCCGATGCAAGAGCGTGATATAGCTCTATTGATGGGCAGAGTTTTCGAAAAACAATCCATATTTCTAAATCCATTTCGACCTGATACAGAAAGGGAAATTACTGACATACTAATTGTTGGTGACAAAACAATGCTTTTTATTCAAGCAAAGGATAGCCCAAATACTGATGATATGCTCCGTAGGTCTATTGAACGAAAAAAAGCAACAATTCGCTCTCACATTCAAAAAGCCACAAATCAAATAAGGGGAGCAATTAATTATGTTCAAGAAAATAAAGGCGTGATGATTAAAAATCGTGCTGGCATAAAAACTATTCCTCTCGACGGAAGACAAATTGTTGGGTTAATTATTGTGAAGGAGATGTTTGACGATGACTATCTTGAATGCAGCGTTCCTATTCTTAAAGAAATCAGAACATTGGAATTACCAATTGCACTTCTTGATTATTCTCAATTACATGTGATTAGCCAAAATTTGAAAGACGAAACAAGTTTTATTAATGGTCTTTATACTTTGGTAGATGTAGCGTTGCAACATGGTCGGTTTCCTAAATCTGTTTGGACAGGTAGGCCGTCAGATTCAATAGATGAAAAATGAGACATGTCAGCGACCAGAAGCTTATAGCTTATTTTTTGTCGCTTTATTTTCCATCTTGTATTTAATTATCTTGTTTTGATTCAATATTTATCTCGCTAATTGAAACATCTCCTTCAACTTCTGTTTCTTCATACCGTTTGTCAGTGCAAATAATCACTCTCGCTATTTCGTGCATGATTTCCTCATATAAATCTTCAAGGTTCGTTCCCTTAATGGTCACCACATGCCGCGTGGTATATTCGAGAGTAATAATGCTTTCTTCGGGGTCATAATCCAATGACGACAAATACCCATAGCTTAAAGCCTTGCGTTTACCGTCTTGCTGAACAAAGCATAAACGGCGGTTAGAGCTGATTGTCTTGTATTGCAGGATTTCAACGCCTTCCGTTTCCGGCTCAGTTTCTTTTTCTGTATCGGATTTAGGCTTAGTCCTGTCCTTCACTTCGTCATACTTAAATTTCAGGCGCATGGGTTTCCTTTGGATTTACTTTTTGAATTGTAGATGATTTCTCTTTGGGCTTTTCGTTTTGTTGCAATTGAAGCTTGAAATCCTGACTGGCCTTCCCGTGTCCCGTCAGCTCTAAAGCGGACTTTCTTTCGCGAAGATCAGTAGCGTGACGGAGCAATTCTTTCTTATCGTCTGTATAAACAAAAGCAGCATCTTTGCCGCGCGAGACAGATACATAAAACTGCTTGGCATCTGTCGCGGGAAATGTCGCCGAGGGCTGATAAATGAAGACCTGGTCTACGCCTTTGCCTTGCGCGGCATAAGAGGTTAAGACGTAAGCATGAGATAAATGCCCGAAATCCTTAGAAAGCGTGTAAGTGGATTTGCCCTTTACTTTTTTCAACTTTACATCACCTTGCTTACTGACAGACGTAACTTCCAACAAGGAACCATTATCCAAACGTTTTCCGTTTTTGTCGGTGGCACCGGTAGTAACCTTCACTCTATCACCTTTTGATAATTGCAATTCACTTTGTTCATAGACTTGAAACCGGTTGCCTTTATCCAATGGCAATAATTGCAAATCGCCTTTTTCGTTTTTCACCTGCACATCTTTTTCGCTTGTTTTCTCAACCATCCATACGCTACCGCGTGGGAAGCCTCTTACATTTTGGACGAACTGCACGACCTGACCCTCTTCGTAGTTCCGCGCATCGGATTTTTCCGCTTCGGTCAGGTTGAGGTTGATAAGGCGTTTCGCCGTGACTTCTTTCTTACCTACCAATCCCGCTTCTTTTAGGCTCGCCCGGATGTCTTTTGTAATGGCTTCGCCCTGGCTATGTGTTGGCGAGATAATCAGTGTTTCCTTATGTTTCTTTCGCGCGGCCATATAATCACTTGTCAAAAGCTGTGTCGGGTTGAGCGGATCAATAGTTTTAATGCCCTTCATTTTATCCAGCTTCTCAAAGCCGCGTTTGATGTCCCCTTTGGCTAAGTCTTCAACCACCATCTTTAAATCCTCATTCTTTTGGCGGTAAACTTTGCTGACTTCGGCGGATTTGATACCGGCGGCTGTACTGACAATACGGAGAGCGTCTCCCCGAACAACGCTTGCGTGCTGGCGTGTGTCGCCGCCCAATATCACCCGTGCATTGTTTTTGGTGGCTATTTCAAAAATAGCCGCCATATCCTTCGTGCCGAGCAACCCCGCTTCATCCACCCACAAAACCTGTCCCTTAGTCTTTTCTTGCATCTTGGGACTGACTAAGAACCGTGCAACGGTTTCGGCGTTCTCAAATCCCTCGGATTTGAGAACGCCACGCGAGGCCTCCGCCGAGGGTGCCAATACCGTTACTTCCTTGCCCGCCTTTTGGATCTTCTCGACCGCTTCATTCATCAGCGTGGTTTTACCCGTACCGGCACCGCCTTTTACGATAGAAACCCGGTGCGGAGTGGTAAGGATATGTTCAACCGCCGCCGCTTGCTGTCCCTTAAGTTTTAGTTCTGGGGCTTTATCGTAAAGCGGTTTCATTTTTCCCTGACCTTGCTTAGCAAGGTCAACCATGCGCTTTTCTTCTTTGAGGACTTCCTTTGTTGTGCAGAGGGTGCGTGACTTATCCTTAACATGGATAATTCTGTCATCGGCTTTAAACTTTTCCGAGATGCTTTGAACCGATACAGCTTTGACCCCAAGGCCATGCCGAAAGGCAGTCTCCAAAAGCCTGCGGTCTGCCATGACCGAAGCGCGTTCAAAAGAATGCGAAATGGCATAGTCCACGCAGGCTTGTGGGGTCAAAGTGCTTGCTTCTTTGGTCGGGGCGAAACGGACTGTCTTCTCCGTTTCGCCCCGGCCTTCCGTCCCTAAATCTTTAATCTGTTGCCGCCAAGAATCTTTAAGTTCTGACATGCTGACGGCCTTGTCCTTTTTGGCGCGGGTTCGCGCGCCTAATTCGGCCAATTCCTTGGCATCGGTAATTCCCTTTTCTCTCGCTACCCTTCCGATCTCGTCGGTGCGCTTCGAGAACAAATCAATTACCTGTTTAGGGACATTTTCAACCTCAAAGGACTTGTCGGTCTGCCTTACCTGATAGCCAAGGTCAATCAGCTTGTCGGAAAAGACTTTGTGAAAACGGGCTTGGTAGTACGGCATGTCGCGTTTGATGTCGCCGAATTCTCCGGCCTTGAACTCTTTCTCGACACTGTCCCAGGTAGCATTAAAAACAAAGCAATGGCTATGCAAGTGCGGGTCGGGCAAAAAGCCTTCCACCGGACGGGCGGTTTGGTGCACAAAATGCGCCCAGGCGAGTTCACCGGTTGGGCGGTTGGCGTAAGCCCCGCCCTTTCGCACCCGCGCCAAAGTATCGGCTTCGATGTGTTGCATAGTTTCCGTGACGCTATCCAGAAACGCTTTTAAGATATGGTTGTCCTTAGAAAGGGCGTGTAAGACGGACACGGATTTTGGACAATGAAAGTTAATATCGTACCCTGTCCGTCTTTCTTCTTTGGTTCTCGCTGTCAGGTGTTCCCCTGTTAACGGATGTAAATTTTCGGCCATCGCAAAGAAGCTGTCTTTGTCAACGATACCATTTAAGCCAAGCCGCTCAGCCAGCCGACCTTGCCAAACACCTGCCAGTTCCTGATCACTGAGATAGTAATCAGACTTGAGCAAGGCATCCGAAAAGTAAGCCTTGGCATGAGCTGCCGAAGTGCTTTGAATCATCCTGATCATATAAAAATGATAACGTGGTTTTTGAAAACCACGCGAAGTTTTGTGCGTTGTATAAGACAAACAACGTGGCGCATTCTAAGAGCACCGTAACGTGATGCATTAATGCTGAGTAAGAAATTACCATCAGACATCTCTCCTAAGCAGTGCTTAGGGTTAAATGACGGTGGCAGAATCTTCTTCTTGAAAGGTTTCAGCAACCTTCTTGCGTAGTTCAGGATCATTTGGTTTGCGACCACGAAAGTTCACATACTTGGCATCTTTCGGCTCAACATCATTCACAAAGATTTCGGTGAGTTCTGCGTTCATGAGGCGTTCATCAATCCTGTCCATCACAAAATGATCACCCTCTAAATAAGCCAGGTTATATCCAGCCGTGTAGAGCAAGGCTGAGACTGTCAGCAAAATACCGAGCGGTTGGCCGATAAGCCAAAGGACAATTCCGGCTGCTAAAAAGGGAGCGGGTTCATAAAGTGTCTCTACCTTGCGCCAATCTATTTTCCCGTCTTTCTTTCCAAACTCGCTGAAAAGTGAGTTAACCTCACCGCCGTAAAGGCTGAATTTGGCAAAGTCGTATACCGATGGGTTCACTTTAATTTCCTTTTGGCGCTGAATGGCGAAATAATAAAAGGCAAAAATGAAAGCATACCAAGTTGTATAACGCCCCCACAAAATACCTATCGGAACACTGTGGTAAATCGAATATTCACCGTAAGTATAAAACATCGGAAAAATGAAAAGAAACAAAAACATTAGAGCAGCCTGTCCCATCGAAAAATAGCGTTCGCCAAAGTTCTTTCGGATAAACACTTCTAAGAGTAAACGCGGATAGGAAACAGCCCAAGATTGGAGTGCCTTGGCTTGGGACTCAAGAAAAGAGTTGCGCCTTAATACGTTGCGATAGTATACGTTTTTGATCATGGTGTGGAAGTTTTAATTGTGAATTTTTGGTTAAAATTTATTTTGATGTAATTGCTGTTTTCCTTGAGCGTATTGCCCTGCAGGTGCATATAACCTTCCACAATAAAGTTGTTTCCCGATCCACCGGTTTTGAGACCTGCGAACCATTCAGGTCGTATTAGACGGTCAATCCTGATACTATCTGTTTGGGATGATGAGAATTGCCCTGATACCGTATTGCTGGTTGACCTGGTGTTCCAGTTGCCATCGCCGATGAGTTCTGAGGCATATTTATTGGTATCTATATCCGCATTGGCGTGAAATATCTTTGTCCCAAGGGTTCCCAAAAAGCTTTTGACTTTAAAGTCCGATTTTGCTCCGCCCATATTTGCCATGTAGTTGGGCAGGTTTTGAGATATATAAACGGTAGCTATCCGGCTGCTTCGCGCCGTTGCCTGATAATGCGTGTCATGTTCATGAAGGAAATTTTGCGCTTCATCTGCCCACAAAAATACTGGAAGGCTATCTGCATTTATTGAGCGTTTCTCCATAGCTCTTTGCCAAATATATTTGAACATGATTTGGCAGTCCCGTCCGATTTTTTGGTAGACCTTGACCGGCAGATTGATCAGGATGATTTTCCCTTTCAGGCTGTCTTCCGGTGTAAAGGTCGAAGCCTGACTGCCGAACAGAGAATAAACAGGATCACGTAAGAACCGGAACAGGAAACCCGAAAAGGAAAAGTCAATGATCGACCTTGTCTTTTCGTGGAGCGTCATCAAGTTTTCCATGAAGAACTGGTCAACCAGTTTCAGCATACGCACGTCTTCAATCTCTGTCTGAACCGCTTCATCATAGCTGTTATTGGCATTGAGTTCTTGCAGCCGTTCGACAGTTTGCGCATCTTCCCATTCATCGGTCAGTTTATTGACTTTAATCTGGGCGGTTTCAAAAGCCTTGCTAAAGGCATTTAAATCTTTGTTCTTGGGAGTGGCTAAACGACCGGCGTAACCTTCTTCTTGTTTGGGCAAGGATTGGACGATGTCATACATTTGACGCAAGGTGATGTTGCCATAGGCCAGCTTGCACAGGTCGATGATATGAAAGATGAGCATGTCCAAGGCGTTATCCCAAAAGGCATCGTCGCCACCACCGCCGCCCTTTTCTTCGTCGGCCTTCATCACCGTCTTTAAAACATCAACAACATTACCGGTGATGGAATTACCATCGGCCTGACTACTCTCGTATTCCAGGAAGTTGAAAACGTTTTTATGCCCTGGCTCAACGATCAGCAAATCGTCGGAACGGCCAGTTTCTTTACAATATTCTTCCCATAGGTTTTTTTCATCTGGTTTAACCGTGAGAACAAGACCGCCAAATCCTGCATTTAAATATTTAAGGGCAAGGGTACGACCTGAGCCGGAAGTTTTACCTGAACCGATACCACCAAAAATCTGGACTCCTTCCACGGCATGACGGACTGTCCAAGGAATGACCTCGTCCCGAATGGCTAAGCCCATAAGGGGCGTGTCAAGTAAATCTTGGCTCATAGTTCAGAGGAAGGTTTTATCTGTCGATGTCTTTACTTTTATCGTGATCCGATGAGGGAGTTTTGGTGATGTCCCTATTCATCCACTTTGGTCTATTCGATTTAGTGAGTTCCCTAACATACTGTCGTCTACCATCCCGAAAACCTTCTAAGCGTAAGGCTGGGTTTGAGACATTCACTTGCGCAATGGTGTCTGATATTTCAGGCCAATGTTCCGTTACAAGGTAGCCCTCATTAAAACCTTGCTGATAGTGCGGGTGTACGAGTTCGTCCTTTTCTTCCATTAGAAAGTTTCGTGTGTATGTTGTTCTAAATATTCATCCAATGAAGCGCGGTCATACAGAATAATTTTCTTTTGCGGTTGCGAAAACCTAATCTTTCCCTCATCTCTGAGTTTTTGCAATGTCGTTTTTGATTTGATATTTAATAGTGCCATAGCTTCTTCATCATTCATCCACTTTTCAGGCTTTGTACCGTGTTCCTTATTGATCCGGTTGACGACCTTATCAATCAGTGCGTAAAAGGCTGGTTCATCTAAGCAAATGACTTCCATTTAAACTAGAGATTTTTGGGAATGAAATATACATAAGAAGAGCTCGACCCCCGCTATAATTCTTTTCAGGAATAAAAAGACAGCAAGTCGAATTTGATCGCAATCAGAATCATTGTTGGAAGAAAAAAAGATGGATTGTGAGTAAGTGTATCTAGGCACATTCATGGGTTATTAATTGATATTTACTATTAAACATCTGTATTTAAGAACTCGGACTGGGATATATTAAGTGCATGCGCTATTCTATCGATATAATCAAGCGTTAGATTCACATCTCCATTTTCAATATTCCAAACGTATTGACGATCAGAATTGATTTTATCTGCTAATTGCTGTAACGTCATATTTCTCTTCTGACGCAGAATTTTCAATCGCATTCCGACAATTTCCTTCGCCGTATGTAAAAAGATATTATGCAAATAAATAAATTTGAAATGAGTTGTTTGTAAATGCAATATCACTACAAGAAGATATAGTGATAGCTGTGTATAGAGATAGTGCGATTTGGTATTAACTTATTGCGGTAAGCAAAACTATTTTCTAGTAATTTGCCAGTTTCATTTGTTTTTACAATTTATCTCGATAATTATTTTACCTATTATAACCTCTAGTGCACATTGCCGCATGTTTCAAAATGTTATGGAAAAAATAAAGCCCGAATGGCAAAATTTAAGATTAGGTAACTTAGAGTTGGATATTAAATGCCTTTGCCATTACAACTTGGTTAAAGTACTCTGTGTACTCCAAGATTTTTCCATTGGCTAATCTGAATGTACCTAAATAATCATTCTCATATTTACCACCAGATTTTATTTCTATTTCCCCTTTAAATTTGACAAAGAAAAAATCTGGGTCTTCAGTAGCAAATATTTGTCTGGGGAAACTCATCTTGCCGAAATTTGCGGTCAAGCCACTATATTGTTTGAAGATTGCATCCGCGCCATCAAAGCTTTTGGGAAAGCCTGCGGGTGAATATGGGTTGAGTTGTTTACCTTCAATTGAAAATACCTCTTTGAGTATTTCAAATTTTTGGGTTTCAAGTGCCACGAAGAATTTATCTACTACTTTTCTATTTTGTTCGGTTATTTGATTTTTCATTTTGTTGATTTCTTTAAATGTTACCTAAATTTTGTATTAATCCCCACATCCTGCCATTGCTTTATTTCAGCAAGCATACTTTCTGCGTGTCCTTTGACGGCATTTACAGCATCTTCGCCAAGTTGTAATCTGAGCGGGGTTTTTTCAGCATTCAGGGCTAGATCGATAGCAGCTGCTGCCTTAGCTGGATCTCCCTCTTGATTGTTATTCATGCCCTTAGCGAATTCCCTCGTGCCCCCAACAATAGGGAGGTAATCCTCTATGATAGGCATATGTTTTAAAGCCGTTCCTGCGAAATCAGTTCTAAAAGCTCCAGGTTCAACAATGAGCACCTTGACATTGAATGGTGCGATTTCACCAGCAAGAGCCTCAGAATATCCCTCTAAAGCAAATTTTGAGGCTGAGTAGGCTGAAAACCCGGCAAAGGATAATTGACCGCCAAGGCTGGAAATATTCACAATAGCACCGCTTTTCTGATTTCTAAGTAGCGGTAGTACTTCCTTTGTAACTGCCACAGCACCGAAAAAGTTTGTCTCCATCTGCGCTCTTAGTTCCGTTTCAGGTGTCTCTTCTGCTGCACCGACAATCCCATATCCGGCGTTATTGAACAGAACATCAATTCTTCCGAAGCGGGCAATTGCCTTCTTGACGGCTTCCGCAATTTCAGATGTATTATTTACATCCATTTTAATTGCTTCCACCTGTTCAGGAGCAATAGCCTTTATTGCTTCCAGCTTATCTGTGCTTCTCGCGGTCACAACAATATTGTGGCCTTTATGGATGGCGTATTCAGCAAAAGCTCTACCAAAGCCTGACGAAGCACCTGTGATAAACCAAACCTGCTTTTCTGTATTTTTCATTTTCTTTCCTTGTGGGTTTGAAGAAATTATTTCAGAGCTGTTTTGAACTGGGTGGCAATGCTGTCTACAGCTGATGCTATGGCCTTAGGGTTATCATAGAAATCCATGTGTTCAAATTCATTGAACCACTCAATTTTACTTTGTGGGTTTTTCAGGTTGGCAAAGGCTGCTTTTGAACCATCAGGCAAAAACTGCTTTTCGCTAGCGATCATGATTGTGGGTACACTTATTCTTTTGGAAGAAGCTATCCCGTCGTATGTAAGCCATTTTTCCCAGCTCATCACTGCAAAATTGTTTTTCCATGATGGTACTGCACCCCTGTCTGTTTTGGCATAGTAATCAACAGGGAAAAACATTGCCGCCTCCATATTATTCGGGTCATAAGCCGAAACGTATTCGGCAACGCCAGTTTCAGCAAATTTTTTCTTTGCAGCCAATGCCTTGTTAATTCTTAGCTGCGTGCCTTCATCACCGCCATAGAACAGTTTTGCAGTCTCTGGCGTCATGAGCCAGGCTACCACCGTTCCCAAGGCCTTGAAACGGCTATCTTCTGATACGGCTTGCATCATGTATGCTCCACTGGCACATACGCCTAGACCGGCGATATTGTCCTTGTCTACATAGGGCAAAGTCTGCAAATAGGTGAGTGCATCTTTGATGTCCTTTACCTTAGCCTCATGGTTTTCAAACTCCCTTGGCTGACCCTCACTTTCGCCAAAATACTTGTGGTCAAATGCGAGTGTTACAAACCCTTTTTCGGCCAGAGCCTGGGCGTATAAGCCCTGCATTTGCTCCTTTACAGTCGTCCAGCTGCCATCTGCAATAACAGCAGGATATTTTTGGTTTTCGTCAAAATTGGTTGGGAAAAATAAATTTCCGACTAGGTTCAATCCTTCTGATTGGAATGTTACTTTTTTCATTTTGTTTGTTTTTTAATGGTTGAGAAATGTATGTTTGATAGTGCAAAGGTCAGTAGAAGTATAGCCTCACTTCTTACAAAAAGTAAAGCATGAATTACTAAAATCAAATCACCAGTGGATTTCTTCTTTATCCCTGAAAAATTTACCTGTTAGATGAGGGCTTGCCTCAGATGCAAGCCACACTGCTGTTTCGGCACCTTTGGAGACAGACCGGCTAGCTGATGAGCCACCCATATCCGTTCTTACCCAGCCTGGGCAAACCGCATTTACTGAAATCTTCTCCGATTTAAGGACAACCGCCAGCTGCATGGTAATCGCATTTAATAATGTTTTACTCATGCAGTAAATAGGTGCCCATGTTGTTATTCCCTCCAGTATCTGACCACCGCCACTGGATATGTTTATAATCCGACTACCTTCATTTAATAGCGGCCTGAATGTTTGCGCGGTAAAGAATGCTCCAAATGCATTTGTATTAAAAGTTTCCACAAAGGCACTGGAAGGGATATTCATGAGTGGTGTACTTTCATCTAATAAAACCGCTGCACTATTGATCAGTACATCGATCTTGTTTGTTCTTTTGCGTAAATCAGCAAAGGCGTATTTTATACTTTCAGTACTTGATACATCCATAACCACACCCTCAGAGGAAGGTTGAATAGATATTAGCTGAGCAACAGCCTTTTCAATTTTTTCTTTACTCCTGCCAGAGACTATTACATGAAATCCCTTTTGGGCGAGCTGACGGGCTATCTCAAAGCCAATGCCTTTGTTTGCTCCGGTGATGAATGCTGTTTTTTTTACCATCATTTAAATTTGATAGCACAAAAGTATGGGCGTACGAAACCTGTCAAGTAACAGAAAACAAAGGAATGATTACAGAAATCAAAGATTGGCTATGCCCCTGAATTGAACAGGGGTTAGATTGGTCGCTTTTTTAAAGAATGTACTGAAATGCGCGGCTTCTTCATATCCTACTTTGAATGCAATTTCCTTGATACTCAAATTAGATTGTAGTAATAAGGATTTTGAGGTCTTTATGATGGTCTCTTGTATGACCTGTTTAGCGGTGCTGCCTGTTATTCTTTTTACAATTGCATTTAAGTGATTGGGATGGATGTTCAGTTGATCGGCATAAAAAGAAGTACTAAAGCTATTGGGATGAGCCGCTTCGCTGTTAATATTTGTTTCTATAAGCGATTGATAACGGGAGACGATACGGAGATCGGCATTTCTATTCTGCTCTGATGCAAAGAAACCGGGTTTTATGTCCGAAGAGAAACGCTTGATGCTTAATAATATCAAATTCACGTAGCTCTCAATAAATTTGAATTTATCAGTTTGATTGCTGTTGTATTCCGAAATCGTTTGCTCAAACTTATTTTTAAGAAATTGAATTTGTTCCAGTGGTACTTTAAACGGTATGGTCTGGTCCAGTTTCAGGAAAGGGAAGTCTGATAATAGCGTATTACTGAAATGACATTGATTGAGGTAGTCCTGCGTAAACATGATGTAGTAACCACTCCAGTCGTTCTCAATGTCCCATGAAATAAGCTGATAGGGAGAGTTAAAGATTATGTTGGCTTCAAAGTTTGGTATGCCATGCCAGTTATGAGATGTTCCGTCTATAAGTAAACCAATTGCGTAGAATTCGTGCTTAAAAGGCTCTACTTTTCGTTTTACTGTCGGCATATTTTCATCAAAAGTCCTTGCATCAAATTCATCGTGTTTGGGTGGATGAATATTGATTTGTTTGCAGTAGTCTTTTATTGTGTCGATATGTTTCAAAGCGTTCACAATTTAAACAAAATTTTATCCATCCATTAGAATGGTTCGTGTGTATTTTGTTATAAATATTTATTCAATGAAACACGGTCATAGGGCATTATTTTCTTTTGCGGCTCCGAAAACCTTATCTTCCATTCATCCCTCAGCTTTTATAATGTTGTCTTAAATTTTATATTAAGAAGTGATATTGCTTGTTCGTCATTCACCCATTTTTCAGTCTTTTCACCATGTTCTTTTTAAGCCGGTTATCGATTTTTAAAAATACAGATGCATTACAAGGGTTTAGATTCATCCGTCTCATTACTCAGATCGTACAAAAATTCAAACAGTGATCTTTTATCGCTTTTAGTTTTTAATGGATAGAAGTGATGATGTAAAAACTTTGCCTCTGAAACTGCCTTTGAGTATAGTTTTACACCTAAAGGTTCTGTGTCTATTGACATCGTTGAAATGTCGAAATCTGTCTCCATTAGTTCTTCATAGGAAGAAAAATCTTTAGATGGAAAAGTCTCTTTATACTCTGTATTCAAATCAGGTTTAAAGTACTTGATGAGAGACGCTTCATATACAGTTACCTCCTGACCTTCGCTAATACGTTGCTGTGCTTTCTTGACCAGCTCAGTAAGGCTTTCGACAGTTGGTCGCTTAAAATTTGAGTCAAGACTTACAAAAGAAGTACCAAAATCATTTGTAGCAATTTTCAATCCTATGATTATCACCTCTTCAATGGTTCCGCTTTTTACAATGTCAAGAGCAATCTTTTGGACTTTTTCGTGATTGGAGAGCCTATAATCTATGGTCTTGGTTTCAGTTCGGCCAAAGGCCTGACCAATGTACACTACTTCTAAATCCCAAAACTCTGGATTAGTATGCCCCTCCAAAAATTCTTTGTCCACGTTTCTTAAAAGTGCTTGGAATTTTAAGTCATCCAGTTCCCCTTCTCTTCCATAGAACGTAATCTTGTAAATCCCATCCTTCCAAGAATGAACAATAAGATCTTTGGGATGTCTAAATTCCAAAAATACTTTATCGTGCTTTTCATCCAGAAAATATAGCTGAGTTACAGAATAGTTGGAGTGAAGCGTATAACTTTCAAAAAAGATTTTCTTCCTCTTGCAAACCACATATATGTGATACTTTTCATCTTGAATTTGTTTTCTTGCCCTTGGGTCTTCCAATTGACTAGGTTCAAAAATAATTGGGTTTATTGAATAGAAAGTTAATCCTAAGTTCCAATCCATAGTGAGGAGGTGTTTTATTTGACGTAAAAGAATAGACAAAACCGAAAGTAGCAAAGTGTTTATTCTTTATGTAGTGCCAATATATTTACTGTAATTCCATTTATAGGATTTTTCTTTGTGGAAATATGATTTGAAATATGACCACCTTAACCATTCAGCCCACCAAATGGAGCGACATGCCACATATTAGCGCCGTTAAGGAATTTTCCGAAGACGACAATGAGTGTTTAATGGAGATACGCGATGTATTGATGAAGCACGGCAATTTAAATCGTTTCGGTATTTATCTTTTACACAACCACTTTGAAGTGGGCGAAGATGAGTTTTTACTTGAAATGACCGATGAATCCCAACGTACGCAAGTAATTCAACCTGTCAAGAAAGAGCGTTATAAGGATGAAGCTGTAACAATAACATCTCTTCGCCTTGTGGAGGGAGATGTCCTAATCGAAATGGGGTGCCGGTGTGGTAAAGATGGAAGCGGAAATCATATTCCTGGAGTGCATATCGGTGTGCCGGATGATACGCCGTATTAAAAGGTTGGTTTAAAGTCTTTTTTCCGTCCAGCACTTACAGCAGGTTTTAATGATACACTAAGTTGTTCTGCCAAAACAGGATCAGGATCAATGCCGCTTTCTTTATTTTCCCAACGAACGACTCCCTTACCCACAAGTATTGATAAGAAACCTAACAACTTTTTATCGCTCTTTATGGCATCTATTTTATCAAGCACTCCACTATTATCCAATTCCTGATAGCTTTCAGTAAAGGAAAGAATTTGAAGTCCATTGCGCATGAGGTCAGTGGCATTTTTTGCTTTCAGGACTACTTCTGTCTGTTCAAATGGCACCGGTTCTGTAGAAATGCTTTGACGCGGTACATCGGTTAGGTCCCTGAAATTTGTATCAGCTATTTTAAAAACTGTAATATCCCTTTCACGTGAAAGCATCTTGGCACGATCACAAGTGAGCACAAATTCTTTGTCGGAATCTTTAATCACGCAATTTAAGATTTTTTCATTCCATTCGCTATGTAGAGCAAATGGTAATGTCTTTGTTAAGTATCTGGATGCAAAAACTAAAGGCGGCTTTTCCTGAATTAAGCCGTAACGCTTTTGACGTTCCTCTGAGAATACGCCCCCATATCCAGTACTTGGTCGAATATGATCACCTTCCGGTGATACATTGATGCAGTGATAAACATAACCAGACTGCGGATTTAAAAACTTGCTCAATCATGTCTCCCAAGAATTACTGTATTATCATATTATCAGATTCAAAGCACAAAGTCTATGGAATTAAATTTCTTTTGTAATATCAAATACATATTATCTTTAAGTGTCTTAACTGATTCAACTAATACCCATCCTATGTACAGAGCAATCTTTTATTTGCTAATTAATACCTGCCCGCTTTTTAATGCCACTCCTTTAGCAGCACAAGTAAGTGTTCCTGAAAATGTCAGTAGCGAAGTTTTTTCGATATACAAGAACATTCACCAAAACCCCGAGCTTGGAAAAAAGGAATACAAAACGTCAAAGTTGGTGAAAGACAAACTTACGGAGTTTGGTTATACGGACTTCTTTACTGTCAATTCATTGCCGACTGCAGTTGTTGCGATTTTAGATACTAAGCGCGAAGGCGCAGTTATTGCGCTGAGGTCTGAGTTAGACGGCAGGCCTGGACATGAGAAAACTAATCTTGAATACGCTTCCAAAGATTCAGCAACTATGCACAGTTGCGGTCATGACGCGCACACCTCATGTCTGCTCGGAGCTGCAAAGCTCCTGATGCAACACAAATCGGAACTAAAGGGTAAAATTATTTTTATTTTTCAACCGGCGGAGGAAACTCCTGGGGGCGCAGATGATATTGTCAACGAGGGTGTTCTGAAAAAATTGGGCATTCAAAAAATGTTCACATTGCATTCAGTGGATGGTTTGGCCGTAGGAAGCGTGACCATTGAATCAGGTTATTTTCTTGCAGGGAGCAATTATTTCACTATTAACATGAACGGTACAGGCTCACATGCAGCAGCCCCATATTTAGGAAATGACATCCCCGTAGTTTGCTCAAAACTGGTGACTGAATTAACTTCTTTTCCAAGCCGTAATACGGATGTGAGCATGAGGCCATGCGTTATAAGTGTTGCTTATATTGCAACCGGCGATATTAAAGCATCTAATGTATTGCCTGACAATGCCACCATCAAAGGAACGATACGCGCTTATGACCCAATAGATTCCGCTTATGACGGACAGCCTTCGCTTCGAAATCTAATCAACAGCAAGGTAGATAGATTCGCAAAGGACTATCAGGTTACTTGTAATACTACCATTACGACAGGTTCACCATCCACTTATAATGACCCTGATCTTTTCAATACAGTTACACCCAAACTCAAATCCATATTTTCAGGCAATGTCATTGCTGATAATTATAGAGGCCTGTTTTCAGAGGACTTTTCTTATTACACCAAAGAAGTTCCCTGCCTTTATTTCGGCTTAGGTATTCAAAAAGATAATCTTGGCAACCAAAACATTCATACAAACTTATTTTCAGTCCACCCTGATGCTTTTAAATATGGCATTGAGTTGTATTGTGATTTAGCGTTTATCAGTAATAAAAAATAACCTTTAATAATCGTTCACCCTAAAATTATAATCTATGGAAGGAGTCATCGTTGAATACGAAAGACACGTCCCGCAATCACTTATTGAAGATTTCAATAAGACCTCAAAATTAAATGCTCAACTCCATTCGGCGAAAGATGTTGAACACTTCAACGACACAGGGCAAATCGCAGCCGATGTCACATTGATACTTTCCAATCCATATGTTCAAAACGTAATTGGTAGCGCTCTTTTCGCAGGTATCGTATTTTTGTTTAAAGGCCTCAGAAAGCTTTATAAAAATGCTGAGGAGCAACCATCCATAGATATACAGATCAAAACACGCAAGTTTCAAGCAACGCTGACTATAGAGGGTAACATGTCTGATAGTCAGTTGGACAAATGTGTTGATGCGCTAAAGGAAGTCATACGCGAAGATAACCTGCAAAGAATATCCGAAAATCCTGACTTCGATAACCAGGAACAGGATGTCCCTGAAATATTTTTTGATTATATTATAGAAGATGATCAATGGAAGCCTTATAACTTCGAAGATGAGGACGACGACTTTTGGGATGAGGCAGAGGATCGCGCCAAAAGAAAGCTTGATTAATTTTCATAAGATATAATTTGGCAATCAAATACTTATAACACTATTTCAATAAAGCCATGACTATGATAAAAATAGGAGACAAAGATAAGTTACTAAATACGCGGATTGAGCTGAATGTGCGTAAGCAATTAGTCAAGTACATTGTCAATTTGGCTAATCCTAGTATACCAATCCGAGAGGCAAAAGCAGGTGAACAGCCTGACTATGTTAACGGGGAAGATTTTTTTGATATACAAATTGAGTTTCCTCAATCGAAACAATTCTTTTCTCAAGGTAGCTTATTTCTGCAAACTGCTATTCGAAAAGGACTTACTAATCTAAACGAACAAATTGAAGATTGGAGCAATGAAATGTTTAGTGAAGAACAAAGACAAAAAATTCAAGAATACATTAACGTTTTTCGCCTGAAAATCGGCAGTTACTTAAAGCCTTCTGTTGGGCAAAAATTTGAAATTGCAGGATTCCCCGAAGGAGTCATCATTAATTTACATCAAGACCCCTACATCGCTAATGAAGACAAATTTTTAGGTAACAAAGCATCACTAAAGGAAGCATTTGCCAGCGTGAGCGCAGATTGGGGAAAATTTATACTCCATGAAAGTATAATGAGTGAGCCATATCAATTAAAAGACACAAAGATTTACATCAATGATAGTATTCTGATCTTGAAAACTAATGACCCTTCTCAATGGAATTCTAAACGCGTTGAAAAGGATGTAGACGATATTCGAAAATACATGTCCTCGATATTCAAAAAGTAAGATAACCCTCAACCTTAAAGAAATATGACACAGGAGGAACTAGAAGCGCTACCAGGTTACTGGCGGGGACGGTATGAAGAAGCGAACCTTAAAAAGAGTGAGGAAGCAGAAGCTTTGAAAGTTATTCTCTATCCTTCACTTGTACTTCTCGCTTTATTGGTTGTATGCATATTACTTAGGGACCATCCTTTTGAAAGAGATATATTAAGCCTTATTACCCTTTTCTATGCTTTTGGCTTAGGCGTAAAAGCATTTACAAGATCAAGACTGATCGGAGGGGTTATAGGATTTTTGGCAATAGTCCTATTGTTGGTCGCAAGGGCAGATATAACGTATAACTGGATAGCGTCTAAAATTAATCTTGTAGTAGACAAAAAATTGGAAATAGAACATTCCTCGACTACAGGCGAGAATGCTGATTCATCAAACGCCATCACTATAAAGGATACTTCACGGAGCAAATGAACAAATCGAAGAATGTGAATATGTTATTCACAAAATAGAGCGGGAACTTGATTTAGATGAAAGCCGGTTGAGATTGAAGATCTTGAATGAAATCGACTCACCCTCTTATCAAATATCCTTTCCCATCAAATTGCCGAGTAGTTCGATTTTTGATGTTTCTTCATGGCCATCAATATAATGTATAAGTCCCTGATTGAATCCCAAAGACTTTTCAATCAACCCGAGAAATAATGCTAAGTTCTCAGATTGGATATCCAATAAATTGAACATCAGTTCTAGAATATCGTCATGAGAACTACTGTTGATATATTTAAAGAATTTTCCAGTTAATCCTATAATAACGTCCGACGCTTGAATTAGTTTGTCAGCTTTGGATTCAAAAAAACTGTAGTTGGTAATCTTTTGCCCTTTGTATAGTAAAGGCATATCGACTAGCAGTTGTTGAATTTCAGTTTCATTATCAAAAAAATGATCAGAGTGCAAAAACAAATAAATGGGGCGAGCGTATAATTGCATAAATCCCTGTATCAATATATAGTCGTCTTCATCAGTAATAAAAGGAAGGGAATCTTTGTTTGCGGCTTCTCTCAAGAGAGATTCTAACATTTTAATACCACCGCCAATTTTTTCTGTCTTGTAAGGTTCAAGTATTTCGACCAATTCATTCACAAAATCCTTAACTGACGCTTTCGGAACATTCGGATATGTATATTTTACGAACAAAGGAACAATGGCATCAATGCTCATTTTGCAAGCGATATACAGAGCATTTTTCAATGAAGGCGCATAGTGCATTATGCTGCTTGGGATCGCTGAGTCCACAATATCGACAATTGAGTAGTACAAGAGATTGAGCGAAGATATATGTAGATAAAGCGGCTTGGCATGAACATTTGTTAAGAATGTTCTGAGTTCCTGGGATTTCAAGCAATCAGTAAACTCACCAAAAGCGATATGCTTAAGCTTTACTTCCACAACATTAGGCTGTAAAGGAATCCCATCAAAAATGTCTTCGACATTGGGCTTTTGACCACTAAACGCAAAACCACCTAAAACGAAGTTGGCCGTGTAATCAACATTGAAATTCCCTTTCTTGAGGTGTAGCTTTTTAATGTTATTGGTTTCGTCGTAATAAAGTGTTAGAGGCGCATTTATATCGACATGCGGGTGCATGATCTGCATTGCTTCTCTCATTTCAGATGTTTCCATGATATCCTTTGTTGTAACTGCTTTTACCCTAGAAGCCAATGATTCCTATTAAATATGGCGTGGGGGGACTCAGTATAATGAATAATTATTCTTTCTCTTTGCGCACATAATCAAGCCATTATATTCCTGTGGAAATATTTTACCATGTGCATGCAACTGTGCATAAAAAGGTTTAGTCTACAAGCTTTAGGCAAAAATAGATTGCCTCTATAAACGTTAACTAAATAAATATAAAATGACTAAGTATAAATTCGTGAGAAAATTAGCAAAAAGCCTGACTAATTCGGGACGAACCCTTAATGGTAACGAATTAGCCCGATTGCTTAATAGAGTCGGATATAAAACAAACTACGGGACACCATTTGCAGGTGCAAGAGGTGTTTATAAACTTATAAGTGCTACATGGCATCGCCAAGGTAAGGGAAAAGATGCCGAAATGATTGCGCATGCTTATACAGACCAGTACGGTAATTTTGCATGGAATTAGATTTGAAAAATATTATTCATGACAGCGAAACATTTGAAAAGAAAGGCGATCATATTAGGCAGTCCATATCCTCAGGATTCAAAATACCATTTACGTGGCGTTGCACAGGATGTTGTAAATTTTAGAAAATTCCTGATGTCTTCAGCCGGTGGTGCTTGGAAGCGCGGTGAAATTCATCATGGCACTCACATCAAGAGTTCCGTCGTGCATACGATACAGCGTCTGTGCAAAGATGTGGACATAGCCGTGATTTTTTATAGTGGGCACGGCTTTATGCGTGGTGGAGAGAATTATATCAATATCAATCCACGAGAGAGCCTAAATGTTGAACATCTTTATACGAGGGCGAAACGTCAAACTACATTAGTTGATGCTTGCCGCACGGACTATTCTTATGAGCACTTAGAAGGTATCGGTGACATTGGAATGTATTTCGACAATACGAGACCTGATTTGGGTAGAGCATTATTCGATTACTATTTGGAACGTAGCCCCGAGGAAAACTTTACGATGTTTTCGTCGTCTGAGAATCAACCGTCCCAGGACACAGAGAATGGCGGCTTGTTTACTTACTCTTTGCTCAATAAGGTAAGCGATTGGACTTTAAGGACTGATAAACTTTGTTTACCGGCGCATGTGGCGTTTACGCACGTAGAACGAGAACTTAATCAAAGATTCGTGGAGCAAGAGCCGACGTATCATTACAGTGGTGATATAATCCCAACGATTCCGTTTGGTGTATCTCCGAGATCGTATTTGCGCAATTACCTTGGTCAGAATGATAGAGTTAAATCGCGTGGAATGACGATAAGAACTTTGTCTTAAATGAGCAGATGTTGGGCGTTTCCCGCATAGGCGGGTCGCGCTTTACGCTGCAATCTTTTCACACATTATCATTACGAGAAAAGGATTTACGCTGCAATCGCTAACGCGGCTGGTGAAAAAGAAATGGCAACGTAGTGAATTTGGCTAAGCCTTTTTCTTATAAATCTCCCAATAGATTTTATTAAAGAAGCTGTCCGCTTCAAGCATGTTTGCCAAACCAAGCTGAACAATTATTTCTTTTATCCCTTTCATGACAGGCTGTAATATGATTGTGAAGTTTAAATATACATTCCTTGGGCTAACATTTCCTATTTACCGGTGAGAATGATGAATAAAAGAAAAGCCGAATAGGTGTACTATTCGGCTTATAATCTTTAAAGCAGTGGGTATTATTGAATGACTATTTTACGACTGCTTTTATACTTTCCCATATTGAGTGATAGAAAATATAGCCCTGCGGGGGCATTAAGTTCTATTTCCGAGGATTTGCTACTTAGCAAGGCTGTTTGGATAATGTCTCCAACAATGTTAGACACTACAAGAATAGAAGGGCTTTGAGGCCTTTCTGATAAAGTCAAGTTGAACTTGCCGTTTGATGGATTTGGATATATCTCCAAAGATACCCCGCCTTCCCTCTCGGCTATACCCGTATTAGGGTTGTGGTAGGTGAGCGTATCGGATGAAACAGCACCGCACTGATTGGAAATTACTGCATAGTAAGAACTGTCTGATACAAGCGGGTGAAGAAAAGAAGGGGTTGCACCTGTTACTGGTGTGCCATTCAGATTATACCACTGTAAACCCCAATAGGTCGGGGCAAAAAGAGTATCGTTGCTTATAGTAATACTGAAAGGCGATGGAGCGCCAATCGCTACGATATTTGACGCGCGGTATTCAACCGAACTCCATTTGCCGTTGTTGTCTTGCATCTGATAGTAAATTTTCTTATTGCCGACCGTGCTTTGGCAAAAGTCAATGATCAGCGTGGTATCAACTGCCAGTTTTGGGTTGGGGAAGGTCAAAACCCTCATATCGGATGGATAAGAACTTGAAACATCCGTCCAGTAGCGAATTGAAGTTAGCTTATACGTTGCATTAGCATCAGGAACGTTTATTGAGCGATACACGATAGAACTCCAATGGCCTTGCGCGTCCTGTGTGCGTAAATACAATAAATGATTTCCGGCAGTTAAGGAGGAGACATTCAACGGGGCATTATTAAGCGACATGATAGGTGCAGGAATTATAGGAACGGTTATCCTGCTTGCTGTAGCAGTATCAAACCAATATTGGTAAGACACCATATTACTTTGACCAAGGGCAATGAAACAAATCAACATTGCCAAGGCAGTTAGTGAAATATTTTTCATGGATAGCTTTTATAGATTGATTAATAAGTCTGAGCTGCCGCTTTTAATGATATATTCAACATGCCGTTGACAGAGTTAGCAGGCACAATAAGCTCTCTCCAATGCGGATTAAAAGGAACGACGCCTTCTTTCCAGTATGTATTGGGATTTCCACCGAATAGCCCGACCTCACCCGCCGTTGTCGACATTGTTCTATAGGTTAAATAGTTAGATCCTTGAGGATTTAAGTGATAATTCGCTTCAAAGTCAAATTGCGTGTAAGGATTATTTGTTGGAGGAGATAGTAACACATCACTTAATATGTTATTGGTTAAGTCTGTGCTATTATGAACTGCACTTCCCCCCCACGTGAGTGTTCCACCTGATCCAAGGACAAAAAGGTTGTTATAAAAGCGACTTGCTTCGCTAATAATCGTTACCCCTGTTGATGGATAAAGAAAAATATTGTCACGATATAGTACATTTGTAGAGTTGGAAGCACCTGTTATACCTGTGTTCAGAAATAGGCAATTTGCAAAAGTGGTGCTCTGATTACCTTCAGGAACACCAAAACCGAGTACGGAACCAGTGACGGTTACATTTTGGACATCCTTAATATCTAGTACAGATTGGAAGTAGCAGTTTTGAATGGTGAAGTTGCTTGATGTATTTTGTACGTTGACCCCAAGAATGAGATCTTCGTCAAATTCGCACCTTACGAATTTTAGACCGGATACATTTTGATTGGCGGCTGTGCTGCCAACGCTGAATACACTTCCACCAAAGGTTATACCGTGAAATTCCGCATTGTTAGCGCCATTGACAACGTAAAGCGGGTGGCTTCCTGAAAAAATAATTTTGGTCAGATTTGCGCCATATACGCTCACACTGTCGGGATGAATACCGGTCCCTATCAAAACTATGCCAGTGCTGAGAGTGACGGGATTATTGCACTGAAATGTTACACCGGGCAAATAAACCGTATCACCGTTGCTGCATGCGTTAAACACGGATTGTAGCCATGTATCGCCGTAAGGCTGCACTCCATAGTGAAATATTGTTTGTCCATTGTGTTGCCTTGCAATGACATCTTGTGCTTTGGTATTTATGAGCAGGGCGAACATAAAAACCACACTTAAAAACTGCTTTTTCATTGTAGAGATTTATAAGTTATTGAATGATGTAAAAGTATTTATTTTTTTGAAACTAATCCGAAAGGATTAGTTCTTTTAGCGTTTCTTAGCATAGTATTGGTTGATGCCACTCAGCCAACAGCAGAAACGCGATCTGAAAAAATTAGGTGCAAGAATTAAAGAATTGCGCAAGGCAAAGGGCATGACCCAAAACGAACTCGCGAATGCCGTTGACATGGATTATCAAAATATTTCGCGCTTAGAAAGAGGTGAGAAAAATGCCGTTTATCTTACAATTAAGGAAATCGCTCGGGGACTAGGTGTTTCAATGGCAGAACTTTTAGAAGGATTGGACTAAGTTCCCCATAGTAATATCGTATATTGTGTCAATAAATTACACCTCATGTCACATGTTGAACGATTTGGCGCACTTGTCCCAAGTTCCAATACGACGGTTGAGGATGAATTGGCACAATACCTTAGACTCCCATCGTCTGAATCGGTAAGATTTCATATTGGCCGCTTAGATTACAACACACGAATAAGCGTTTCGTATCAGGATTATTGTCAAGAAATATGTGCAAAGGTTGTGCCTGCCATGACAACGCTTGAAAAGGTAAAGGATATACGCAGTATCGGTTTCTTTTGTACCACCTGTTCCTTATACTTGAGTGATCCCCTGTTTTCATCAATTGATAATCCAATATCTGCCATTGCAAAAACTTGTTTTGCAAGTGGAATTGTTTCGCCATTGGTTATTACTCCTTATACGGATGAAATTACAAGCAGAATACTCAGTAAACTGCCATTCCACTCAATTGTATCATCTGTTAATATAAATAAATTGACAGCCAGTGAACTCGGTGGGATGAATCTTGATACCTTATTGGAGATTACCAAAAATAATTTTGATCACACTAAGCATGATTCTACAATTATTCTATGTACAAACCTTCCGAGTTTACATCTTGCGAAAGTGATAAGATATTTTACTAGTAAACCTTTTATTTCTAGTAATCTTGCAATGATCAGCGCAATGCAGAATATCGCTATTGATCGTATTATTGAACAAATGCCATGACTGTAGCTATGAATATTTCAGATATACTGTTTCCTAGTCCCGAGGACTTTAAAAAAATTGTTTTGACGATGGCCTCGTCAGACTTAGTGAAAGATCACGTTGCCCGAAATCACGATAATAACCGTTGGTGGCCTACGAGTGTTTCAGATTGGCGTGTGAGGATGTTGGTAGCCGGTGTTAGCACTCGCGTATCTTACGCAATGGTGAATACCTATGCCCGAGTGGTGGAGAAGTTGGATGCTCTTGGTTACGAGCGATTGAAGATTATTGACGATTCCGATTTCAAAGAAATTGTGAAGCCAATTGGCCTTTCTGATTCAAGGTTACAATTTAAAAAATCGCTCTTTGACTTTATTGAAGAAGTTACTTCCGGAGGTAGAAGCATTGATAGTTATTCATCTTCCGAATTGATTGCTCTTATGGAGCAGAAGGTGGATGGTGCGGGCTATAAGGTTGCACAGTGCTGTGTCCTATATGCACGAGGATATTATTGTGGAATTATGCCTGTGGATAGCGGCATGAAAGATAACTTGGGGTATTGCCTCGGATTTAATTATCCAAACAAATCTTTAGGTCACGAGGTTCTACGTAGTCAATTTGAACATTTGGTCAAGCAAATTGATTTTTCGCAGGAGGTAAAGATCTTAGGATATGATAAAACCTGTCAACTTCCGACAAGTAATTATAGTTGGTGGGTGCATTTGGTGTTAATCTATTACAAACGCTTTTACTGTAATAAGTGTAATCCTGAAACTTGCCTTGTTTATCAAAATAGGGAGTTGAAGATTGGCTCAATGTGCCGTGAGGGTGCTCCTCGAAAGGGCGGGACTAAGAATGTTATTATAGAAGGAGTTGATGGTGTTGGTAAGTCCACATTGGGTAAGCGATTAAAGGAAATGGGGTTCACCTATAAGCACTTTGAATACAATCGTGAGGCGACAGATTTATATGCGATATATAAGGACTTTCTTTTAGCAAACAATAATAAAAAAATTGCCTTTGACAGGTCGTTTATCTCTGAATATGTGTATGGTCATGCGCTTCGGGGTTCTTCAAGGATAAGTAAGGAACAATTACTTGAGTTGATTAGCCTGGGTGGAGATACAAAAGTTATCATTATGACTGACACCAAAGAAAATATCCTTAGCAGGGAGATTGAGCCACAGGATATAAAGATGATTACAGAAAATTATGAAGTCCTTAATGACGGCTTTCTTGATCTTTATAATGATCTGAAGGAGACCATTGACATTTCTATAGCATCATTTGACGAAGTTAGATACCAATTAGAAAATAACTTCCTGACGTGAATAAATCTATAGCCTTTATTGGTAATGCCTCAATCGATGAAATTACTACTGCCAGAGGAAAGTTTACATCGTATGGTGGAAGTGCCGTCAATTCCAGTTTAGCGGCTAGTCTTTTGACTGATGAATCTATTTATCTGACAACAGCATTTGGCTACGATTATCCAACTCACAAGTTTGACAGTTTAAAGGGGATTTCACTTGAGTTTTCGCGTATTGACGAGATGGCATCCAATAGATTTCTTATCAATGAAGTTGATGACACGCTTAGTTTTGTTAATGAAAAATATTTAGACATCATTTTAAACAAACAGCTTATAGCCGGTCATGTCCATTTGTCTTGCAGAAAAGGGGTAAATCCCATCCAACTGCTTTCAGCTTTGCATTTTGATTCCCTTTCCATTGATGTGATGAAATTTAGTTTGACAACGATGTGGGAAGACATAGTAACTCTCGCGAAAAAAGCGACTGTTTGTTTTTGTAATCGTGAAGAATATCAAACGCTAATGGAGCAGCGCGAACAAATGAAATCACTAACCTTCATCGTTACGCACAGGGATGGCGTTGATATTTTTTCCGGCGACTCAGAAATCAACGTTGCCTTGAAATCGGTTCCTGAAATAGATTTTCAAAGCACAACAGGAGCCGGTGATACATTTTTGGGAGGGTTTTTGGCATCCTACACAAGGTATGGCGATCTGCATAAGGCAGCTTTGAGTGGACAAGTTGTTGCGAAATATAGCCTTGCAGCTTTTGGAAATTGGCACCTTTACCACATGAAAGACGAGATTTTAAAAGAAATAAATAAGCAGTAAGATGTTGCCCCATGTAACTTTTATATTGGGAAATTCATGTTCAGGTAAGTCATCTCTTGTGGCTGAAATTCGGAAGTGGGATTCAGATATTATTGTGTTTGATGACTATTCGGTTCTAAAGGAAATATTTGAACTTGATAACCGTATTAGAACGAGCACACAAAGCGAACTTATTGAAAGGTTGAATGACCTGCGCATGAATACAGTTTTTATTACAGATAGGATAGAGGCTATCGTAGATGCATTCATTCAGGGCAGGTTAACGCAAAGCGAATATGCGTTTCAATCACTTAGAAATACGGATGCATCGCATAATATTTTGGATTTGAATGTATGGCATGAAGTCCTAGAAATCCTATTGTCAAAAGCTAGTGATAATGAAGCACACTATATTTTTGAATTCGCAAGGGGTGACGCTGAAAATTACTTAAAACACAATGAGATAGGACCAGGTGAATCATATACTTATCATTTGTTGCGCCTTATTAAATCTGGTGTCAATTTATCTTCATGCGGTATTGTATATATTAAGTCTGATCTTGAATCGCGCATAAACCGCAGTATTAGTAGAAAGGCTAAGGGGGGCCATTATCTTTCACCTGAAATCATGAAAGCTGTTTACAAATCAGATTCATTTCTGAACCAAATTGAGTATCGCGGTGATGCCGCTTTTTTAGATGTGGAAGACTTGTCTATTCCTGTATTTGTGGTTGATAATTCCGAAGATATACCTGAGGAATCCATATCAAATAAATTCGATGTCTTAATTCAACCAATTCAGGATTACTTTTCTAAGCATTCAGCACTTCGCCCCTAAGCAGCCTATAGCCTAAATTCTCGGTGATTTTAACATCGTACGAATTGTAAGGGATCAATTCTTTACCCTGTACCTCAACCCGTATAGGACAAGTGCCAAGTGTTCTTAAATAACTGTTTCCACCTTTGACAACGACTTCACGCATATCCCTTATAATGGTCGGCTCGTTTAAATACAGTTTTTGCTGCATAGGAAGAACATAGCTATCTGTAATGTCCTTGAAGCACTGGTCGTAGTTAGAGTAACTGGTATCATTCTTTTCAAAAGAAACGCCTGTTGGCCTCGTCATATTTCGGTAGTAAAGCCTTTGAGTTTGCCAACCATTATTGAGAATGGTTTCGAGATGCTTCAAATTTATTTCATGTGTTTTTTCGTTGTGACCATTGAGGTTATGAATCAAATTGACACCCGGTAAAAGTTTAGGATTTCCATCCGCTCCTTTTTCCTGACCGTATTTATTAATAATCTCGATTGCCCTAAGCACCTCCTCAGGAGTGCCAGTAACGCGATTTTGTTTTCTAACCTCTCTATCGAAAGATTCAATGCCAAATGGGGTTATGTTGCCCGATGTGCAGTATTTAACTATCAGTTGAGTGATCTCAATCCCTTGCTGACTTAAAACGTTTATCATGTTCACGTTATCAACATGAAGTGTTTCAATATCGGGACATGAAGCGCGTATGCCGTAAAGTAAGGCCTCCATCTTTGAAACGTCTTGCTTATGGAAGTGGTAGAAATTGGGTTGACGGCCAAGTCTAAAGTGCCTCACGCCTTGCCGATATAAAGTTGCAACTTGCTTTATAATATCCTCAGGCTCCCTATATGTAACCTTTGGAGACCTTACCGATTCAATACAGAAGGTGCATGTTGGTGTGTTACACCCTGTTCCCGTTTCGATTTCAGCGATAATAGGATAACGCAGTTGATTGATGATTGGAGCATCGCATTCACTGATTTTTGCCAAAAGGCCGTAATTCGGCTTTAGTAAATCAGTGACCTTATCAAGGCTTATGTCTGTTGCAGCCGCCTTTTCTAGAACATAGCGATAAGTATTACCATGTTCATACTCTGTTAAAATGGGTTTCAGCTTAGATTTTTGAAATTCGTCTGATATACCATCCTTGGTGCCCATGACATAGAACAAAATCTTCTTTGCCTGGGTATCTTTTAAATATTCATATACTTCATCACTTTCAGGAGGTACGCTTGAAAAGTACTGGTAATTCACAAAACAGCCCATGATCAGATATATTGTATCGGCAGCTTGAAGAATCTCCTTAGCGTTTTCGGCGTTACGCGTTCTATTTAAGATGTGTAAATTTGTATTTGAACCGTCGGACTTGAAATTACCGCTTGAATACCTCAAATCTTCAATTGTCAAATAAGTATGTGGTATCTTCAAATACTCCAACGCCTGAGACAGATGGATTTGATGGGTACCCATATACGGCCTTACACCATACCCTGAAGGTTCATCCGTATAACAATCGACAATAACAGTTTTGTAAGCGTTCATATACCCCCATTTAATATGATTTATATAAAAACAAACACGTCATCCGGTTCACAAATATTTGACCTAATTGAACAGCAGAAATCAAAATCCTTAGAAAACCTCCTGGTAGAGATAGAATGTAATTCATTAACGTTTCTGCCGGACAGATATGCTACTATCGCAGAAGTTTTTTTTAAACAAGTCCAACTTTTAATCGGGGATAGATGTGAAAAGTACCTGAATAGCTATATCAAATCTGTAAATATTGATAGATTTAAACTTAGCCCATACAGAAATAGCATCTGCCACGATTTAGCAGCTATTGCAGATAAAATGAATTCACGAACAGCGCTTCTTACTTTTCCATGTGAATCGCCTCATTCCGCAAGCACAAATTTAATTCATTTTTTAAACAACAGTGGCAGGTTAAATATGAACATTTACTCACGTTCAATTTATCTCGATTATTTAGCCAAAGATTTAGCCACCTTTTATTTTTTGGGACAGTTGGTTGGCTATTCAGTCAAAATGAAATTTTCGCTTTTGCATTTTTTTATAGGGTCATTTGATAATACCGCAACCAATGTCTCAAAGTTGGTATCTCTGAATAAGCCGGTTCTCTTTAATGGTACTTTAAAGGACCAAGTAGATAGGGCAGAAGAAGCAATAAATGCTATAATTGAAGATAAAGCCTTACAAAATGGGCATGATTATTTTTCTGAAATGGTTTTATTGGTTAGGTCTAAATCCGACCTGATTTAGTTATCAATCAGCTATTTGTACGGTAGTAAGCAGCCGAGATACATAGGGCTCACCGTGTGCAAATGGTGTGCAAATGGCAAAAAAAATGAGGCGTTTTAATTAAAAAGCGCCTCATTTTTTTTGTGTGCACCTGAAGGGAGTCGAACCCCTAACCTGTTGATCCGTAGTCAACTGCTCTATCCAGTTAAGCTACAGGTGCATTTAAATTTCAATATGTCAATTTCAACCCTCACCCTCTGCTCCGTAGTCAGCTGCTCTATCCAGTTAAGCTACGGGTGCATCCTTTTCTGAAAGGACTGCAAATATAGTATTTCCCCGGAAATGTCATTGCAAAAGCTCAAAAATCTGAAAAATGAAGTCAGGCCCGGCGGAAAAACAAAAGCGCCCTTCATAGTATGAGAGCGCTTTTTCCGTGTTCCATTGATTAGAATATCGTGGGCTGAGTCTTCCGGGGGGATTGATTACCATGCTAAAGTAACAGGTGCAGATCTAATCGTGCGGGGAAATGTATAAGCGTGCTGATTATTGTATGAGCGTGCAGTTTTTGGCGTAAAATGAGTACCACCTGGGGATTTACTCTGTACTTTGACTGCATTAGCATATTTTAGTGCCAATCACTTTTTCTTGCGCCGCATTTTCATTTTGATAGGGCTTTTGATCTGCGCTTCACTCGTGAGCCGGGCGCAGTTTTCTGCACCACTGCATCTGGGTGTGAAAGATGGGCTGCCTACCGCAGCTACCTACTGCGCTGTGCAGGACCGGGAGGGCTTTATATGGATCGGTACGGAGGCCGGTCTCGTCAGGTATGATGGTACAAATTTTCAAACGTTCACCCGGCGTGACGGCTTGCCTGACAATGAGGTGCTGGGCCTGGAGGAAGATACCGCCACCGGCAAACTCTGGATCATCACATTCAGCCGCTCGGCCTGCTATTATTACCGCGGCAAGATCTATACCCCCGCGAATGACCCCAGGCTCAAAGTGATAGAAGGCCAGCGTGGGGAGTTTATATCAGGCAATATGAGTAATGGACGCATGTACCTCTACAATGGCTCTCTGATATATGAGTGCTATGAAGATACGATCATATTGCATGATCATATGGCGAGTTTGGACCATATACCACTTCAGGTCCAGTATTGGGGCAAGGGACAGTACGACATTTTTGATATAAACGGCATTACCGCCACTACAGGTGCGGGGCAGCGTAAGGTATACGCAGAGGGACGCTATGATACTGTCGGATCTGTGGTATGGCTCGGCCGCATCCACGCGCATCTTTGCCGTGCCAGGATCGTTTTTTACCGCAAGGGCAGCGATGATGAATATCGCAAAGAAGCTACTATCGAGTTGCCGGGTCAAAAAAACGTGACCAAGATAAGGTCCGTAGATGGTGGGTATGTTTTTTATTTAGATGGGGGCGGAGTGTATAGTCTTGATACAGGGTATCATACTTTACGGCACATCTGGAGCGGGACCGGCAGCGGCAGTGTCTTTGTAGATAGAGATGGCAATATTTGGATCACTACCGGCTATGATGGAGTATTTGTACTCAAGAAGAGTAAAGTGACCAATTACCATGTGCTGCCCGGCAATGTGGGTGCCAGCGTCACTTGTGTCAGGACCGGTCCTGACTCAAGTGTATATATAGGAGCATCTACAGGGAGCATATTTGTACTGCGGGATGGAGAGATATCCCCGGCACCCTTTCATGCCACGCACAATGCACCGATCAAGGAGATGATCATAAATGATTCAGCCGTTTATATTGTATCCAACGCTTTTGAAATAGCTAACCTGCATACCGGCCAGACGCACAGTTTTCATCTGGTTTCCGGCGGGCCCAAGGTAGCGCGCTTGCTCCAGGATCATCGGACGGTATTGGTAGGCTTTGTCAGTGCGCTCTTTCACTATGATATTATCAGCGGCGAGGGCCGGGAGATACAGGCCCGGCAGCGTATTTTTGATATCGCTCAGCGGAAAGATGGTGCCGTGGCTATTGCAGCTTTAGATGGCCTCTATTATTTTGAGCAGGACACGTTTCGCAGGGCCAACATAGATGACAAAACTGTCTCAGGGAGGCTCTCATCTATCTGCTATACGCCAGACGATCTCCTGTGGGTCGGTACGCCGTCAGATGGTATCATCATATGCAGCGGTCAAAAGGTGGTCGGCAAGATCAGTGCCGAGCAATATAGCGCCTATCATGGTGCGATGTGCAGGCGTATCCTGTCGGTCAGAGATGGTGAGGTCTGGGTCGCTACAAATTATGGGGTCAATAAAATACTGTATCACCTGGCCGACTCGCTGGTGGTAGATAATATCATACCCTACTCTACAGCAGATGGACTTTTGAGCAATGACGTGTATGATATAGCTATCAGGGACAGCATGGTGTATTTGGCTACAGCTGATGGACTGTCACTGCTACCTGACGGCAATCTGAATGATAACAGTAACATCCCGGTCTATATCATGGCCGTCCGTATCATGGATCACGACAGTGCGATACACGAGACGCCCTACGTGCTGGACCATACTCAAAACGACCTCCGTGTAGACTACATAGGGGTCAGCATGCCTACGGGGGACAACCTGACATATCAGTACCGCCTGCTGGGTGCCGGCAATGATGCCTGGACTACCACTACCAATACGTCTATTGAGTTTCGGTCACTATCTGCCGGCGAGTATACTTTTGAAGTAGCCGTCTTAGATAAATTTGGTCAGCGCTCAGCGTCTGAGGGCCGGGTCCGCTTCCGGATCTCACCTGCATTTTATACTACGTGGTGGTTTTGGGCTATTATCATGATCACCATCCTGGTCATCGGTTTCCTGATCATACGTGACAGGTTTCGCCGGCAGCAGCAGAGATTTGAGAAGGAACAATCCCTGCACAATAAGATCATAGAGCTGGAGCAGCAGGCACTCAAGGCCCAGATGAACCCACACTTTATCTTCAACTGCCTCACTGCCGTGCAGCATTTCGTCAATAGTGAAGACATGTACTCCGCCAATATGTACCTGTCAAACTTTGCCCGCCTCATACGCAAGACGCTCGATCTCTCGGGTGAGCAATACATAACTCTGGATCAGGAGATAGCATATCTCCAAGACTATGTACAGATGGAGCACCTCAGGTTTGGAGATAAATTCACCTGGCAGATAGATGTCGCAGAGGACCTGGATACTTTTGATATCCGGGTGCCACCCATGCTGCTGCAGCCTATCATAGAAAATGCTATCCGCCATGGACTGAGAAATCTGGAGGATAACGCCGGCTTGTTGCTGATCAGTTTCACCGTGAGAGACAATACGCTGTACTGTACCGTAGACGACAATGGGATAGGCCGTGCAAAAGCGCGGGAAATTAAGACAACCATGCATGTGGAATATCAGTCTAAAGGAATGTCACTGACGGAGATGCGGATACAAGCTATCAATCAGATAAGCGATAAGAAAATACGCATGGATGTAAAAGATAAGTATGATGGCAATAACCACCCTGATGGTACGTTGTTTATCTTAACTATTGAGCTATAAAACATATGAGAGCTATTATTGTAGATGATGAATTGCTGGTAGCGCAAAACCTGAATTTGCTTTTGAAGCGTTATTGTCCCGAGGTGCAGGTACTACAGATGGCACATTCGGCGGGTGACGCAGAAAAACTGATCAAAGAGCTGCAACCGGACCTCATTTTCCTGGATGTAGAGATGCCCGGTGGCAATGGGTTTGATCTGCTGAAGAGATTTACACAGATCAGGTTCGGGATCATTTTTGTCACAGCCTTTGATCACTACGCCATTCAGGCTATCAAATTCTCAGCTATAGACTACCTGCTGAAACCGATAGATATCAATGAACTGAAAGGTGCCGTGGCCAAGGCGCAGGAACAGCTCAAAAATCGTAGTATAAATCAAAGCCTCAATATCCTGCTGCACAATATGGCTCAGCCGGCTACCAAGCTGCAGAAGCTATCTCTGCCCACACAGGATGGCATGACATTTATCGCTATCAATGATATCATCTACTGCGAAAGCGATGGCAACTATACGATCTTCTATCTGGATGATGGGCAAAAACTGCTTATCACGCGTCAGATAGGTGTCTACGAGGAGCTGCTGCCTGAGCCGCTATTCTGCCGTATACACCGTCAGTATATTATCAATGTAAATAAGGTAGCGCGCTACGTGAAGGGTAGGGGAGGCCATGTGGTCATGACTGACGGTCAGGAGATAGACGTAGCTGTCCGCAAAAAGGAAGACTTCCTCAACGCCTATTCGCTGATATAACAAATCAGGTCACTCGCTAAATTTATTTTGTATTAAGCCCCAGCGGGGCGATACGCCTACAGCGTAGGACATCGCCCTACGATAGATCGCGCGCAAATTCCTACCCCAGGATCTTCACAGCCTTCCTGATCCCATCAGCCAGCACATCTATTTCCTGCATCGTATTGTAGAAGGCAAAAGATGCCCTGCACGTACCCTCTATGCCAAACTGGTCCATGATAGGCTGGCAGCAGTGATGGCCGGTACGTATCGCTATGCCCTGCTCATTGAGCAGCACACCCAGGTCATAAGGATGTATATCTCCAACAAGGAAGGACAGCACAGACGCCTTCTTCTCCGCCGTACCTATCACGCGCAGGCCATCTATCTCGGTGAGCCGATTGGTAGCATAGTGCAGCAGTTCCTCTTCGTAGGCATAGATCGCATCCAGCCCGATAGCATTGATATAGTGGATGGCTTCGCCCAAAACAATACCACCCTCTATATGCGGCGTACCTGCTTCAAATTTATATGGCAGGTCATTATAAGTAGTCCCCTTGAAAGATACCGTCTTGATCATCTCCCCACCACCCATGAATGGAGGCATATCCAGCAATATTTCTTCCTTTCCATACAGGATGCCGATACCCGTAGGTCCAAAGACCTTGTGCCCTGAGAAACCGAGAAAATCGCAATCCAGGTCCTGTACATCCACTTTCATATGCGGCAGTGCTTGCGCTGCATCTATGAATACCTTCGCACCCACTTTATGCGCAGCAATTATGATGTCATGCACAGGGTTGATCGTGCCCAGCGAGTTTGAGATATAGGACGTAGATACGAGCTTCGTCTTTTCAGACAGTAGCTTCTCATATTCTTCGTAGAGCTGTTCACCTTTATCATTCACGGGTATCACCAGCAGGTTAGCGCCTACCTCTTCGCACAGCATCTGCCACGGCACTATGTTTGAGTGGTGCTCCAGCGCAGAGATGATGATCTCGTCACCAGCCTTCACATACTTGCGCCCCCATGTCTTTGCCACGAGGTTGATAGCCTCCGTCGTACCACGCACAAAGTTGATATCGCGCTCGGACTTTGCGTTTAGATGAGCTGCGATAGCCTTGCGCGAGTTCTCGTATTCTTCTGTCGCTTTATTGGCCAGGTAGTGTGCGCCGCGGTGTATATTGGCATTGGTCGCCTCGTAGTACTCGGTGATCTTATTGATCACGCGCAGCGGCTTCTGAGAGGTGGCCGCATTGTCCAGGTAGACCAGCGGTTTGCCTTTCACCTTTATATCCAGTATGGGAAAGTCCGCCCTGATTTTGTTTATATCCAGTGACATGATTATCTGATTCTGCGTAAAGTCAAAGTGTTTTCTGTAGCGTCGCTCACCGTATACAGGATCGGTGCACTGCTCGTGAGGGAGCCATGATAGCTGAAGGAGCAACTGGCTTCATTCTTCCAGTATCCCAGTGGATATGGCATCCGTAGTGCAGGATCATTACCACATCTCCAGATACCTTGCTGAATGCGCCACGCAGTATCGTTATTGGCAATAAAAAAATGGTCATGAGGTGACCGCGATTTGGTAATTGTATCTAATCTCTGAAAAGTAATGATAGAATCCTCCATGCCGGGTACGGGAGTACTCCAGCGACCCTCTATACTCTGAATGATGCAATCTTTATTGCTCTGAGTATATCCTCCGAGGGAGATCAAAGCCGATATAACGATTGCCAGTGTTCTCATCAGAAAGTAATATTCAGTCGTTCCTTTAGTCTGTCATACAGGTGATCACGCAGTGCCTCCAGCGGCAGGTCTGCTATAATGCTGCTACCATACGCGTATGTCAGTATACCACGCGCCGTAGCCTCATCTATACCGCGCGCCAGCAAGTAAAAGAGCTCATTCTTATTGATCTGGCCAATGGCTGCACCGTGGCTGCACTTCACATCATCTGCATAGATCTCCAGCTGCGGCTTAGAGTTTACACTGGCCTCATCAGAGAGCAGTATCGCCTTGCTGCTTTGGAAGGCATTCGTTTTCTGCGCATCCTTGCGCACGAATATCTTACCATTGAAAACTCCCGTAGACTCGCCATCCAGCACACCTTTGTATACCTGATTGCTATCACAGTGCGGCACGCGGTGATCCACGAGGATATGACTATCGATATGATTATTCGCTGTACACAGGTACAGGCCATTCAGCGTAGCTAGCGCGCCCTTGCCATCCATATAGGCATTCACATTATTGCGCACCAGCTTCCCTTCAAAGGTCAGCGTAGTGATATGGTAGCGTGCGTCCTGATCCACACGCGCATCTATCGTATTGACAGAGGTCGTATGCTTATTATCCAGTTGCAGGGTCACATAGTTCACCTCCGCATTAGCAGCTACAAATATCTCCGCCAGGTGGTTGTAAAACTTCTCACCGGCTGCATTCTGAAAGTCCTCTACGATATTGATCTCAGCGCCTTCTTCAGCGATGATCAGGTTGCGTGATTGTGTAAAAACATCTGCTGCCGCTGCATCATACAGATGTATGATAAAAACAGGCTGTGCAGCCTTTACATTCCTCTTGATATAGATGAAAGCACCATCCTGCGCAAAGGCAGTATTCAGCGCAGCAAAATTCTCACTCGTAGTGTCCGTGGCCTTGTTGAAATGCTTAGCGATCAGGTCCGCATGCTGCGAGCGAAGCGCACGCAGGCTACCTGCCACCACACCATCCTGAGCCGCGATAGCCGATAGGGCAGGAGCGTAGCTCCCATTCACAAACACCAGCTTCGTCCCTTCAATATTCTTGAAAGAATTGAACTTACGCTGACTGTCGTCCGTCGTCCGTCGTCCGTCGTCGAGTCGAAGACTCTCTGGCAGCTTCGTCTTGATATTCGTATACTTCCACTCCTCATGGCGGCCCGATGGCACACCCAGCGCCTTAAAGCTCGCAAGCGCAGCCTCCCGCTCCGGTGTCAGCACATCCTTCTCCAGCGCAGCAAAAGTATTGTCTATATTATCTGTAAAAGCCATTTCGTCTTTGTCTTTAGCACCTCCCCATTGGGGAGGCCGGGAGGGGCCTATGCACCCACCTCTTCCTTGATCCAATCGTATCCTTTCTCTTCCATCCGCAGCGCCAGGTTCTTGTCTCCCGTTTTCACGATGCGGCCATCATACATCACATGTACAAAGTCCGGCACGATATAGTTTAGCAGGCGCTGGTAGTGCGTGATCACGAGAAACGCATTGTCCTTATCACGCAGCTTATTCACGCCTTCCGCCACGATACGCAGCGCATCGATATCGAGGCCTGAGTCTGTCTCATCCATCACAGAGAAGAGCGGCTCCAGCATCGCCATTTGGAATATCTCATTGCGCTTCTTCTCTCCACCAGAGAAACCCTCATTGATAGACCGGGACAGGTATGACTTGTCCAGCTCCACTATCTGGCGCTTCTCGTTCATAAGCTTCAGGAAGTCCTTGGCACTGATCGGCTCCAGCCCCTGGTGCTTGCGCTTTGCATTCAGCGCCGCTTTCATAAAGTTGGTCGTGCTCACGCCCGGTATCTCTACAGGATACTGGAAGGCGAGGAAGATACCCTCACGTGCGCGCTCATCGGCGCTCATCTCCAGTATGTTCTTGCCGTGAAATATGATCTCACCAGCGGTCACCTCATAGTCAGCCTTGCCTGCTATGATAGAGGCCAGCGTACTTTTACCAGTACCATTAGGCCCCATGATCGCGTGTACCTCACCCGGATTGATATCCAGTGTCAGCCCTTTCAGTATCTCCTTGTCACCCACACGGGCATGTAAATTCTTGATGTGTAGCATTACTCTTTTATCAGTCGTTCTTTCTTCTTTTTCTAAATTCTCACTATATCAAATCAAGCACATTCTAACCTCATAGATCACCCAATGTTGACACTCCCCCTTTTACAGGGGGACAAAGGGGGATTTAAAAGCCCCACCTCGTCAAGTACCTCGCCACATCACAGATCGCCCGATGTTGACACTCCCCCTTTTACAGTGGGCGCAGGGGGATTTGCTTTCTCCCATTCATCTATACACTGGTCTATCTGCTCCAGCACCCACCACATTTTCCGCTTCACCTGTATGTCCATGATTCGCATCACTGTCAGTCCATGGCTTTCCATGATCGCATCTCTCCGTTTGTCATAGTCCACTGCTTCCGCAGTGCTGTGGCTTGCGCCGTCTATTTCTATCACCAGACATAGCTTCTTGCAATAAATATCAGCTATGTAGTTGTCTATCGGTTTCTGCCTTAGAAATTGATGCCCTCTGTAATCGCGGCCTCTCAACTTCATCCAGAGCAATATTTCTCCCAAGGTCGATTGATTCCTCAATTCTCTTGAGAATGTCTTCAGGTCTTTATTATACGGCAAAAACCTATCCTTCATAGTCCGCTTTCAAATCCCCCTACCCCCTGTAAAAGGGGGAGTGGCAACATTGTTTTCTTTTATTCATCAAGCAGCGCTCGCTAAGCACGTGCACCACGGTCTTATAACAAAATCTTTAAGTCCAAATCAGCTCTCACTCTAGCATATTAATCCCTCATTGTTGACATTCCCCCTTTTACAGGGGGACAAAGGGGGATTTGCACTATCCCACACTCCCCTCCAGACTTATACTCAGCAGCTTCTGAGCCTCCACCGCAAACTCCATCGGGAGCTGCTTGAAGACCTCCTTGCAGTAGCCATTTACGATCATATCTACCGCCTCCTCGCTCGTCAGGCCACGCTGATTGCAGTAGAACATCAGATCCTCACCTATCTTACTAGTAGTAGCCTCATGCTCCACCTGCGCTGATTTATTCTTGATTTCCAGATAGGGGAAGGTGTGCGCACCGCACTTATCACCCAGCAGCAATGAGTCGCACTGGCTGAAGTTATAAGCATTCTCCGCTGTACCCGCCACCTGTACCAGACCGCGGTAGCTGTTCTGGCTCTTGCCACCACTGATACCTTTCGACACTATACGGCTGCGCGTATTTTTGCCTATGTGGATCATCTTAGTGCCCGTATCTGCCTGCTGGTAGTTATTGGTCACCGCCACACTGTAAAACTCCCCTATAGAGTTGTCACCCTTCAGGATGCAGCTCGGGTATTTCCACGTGATGGCAGATCCTGTCTCTACCTGCGTCCATGATATCTTAGAGTTCACCCCCTTGCAGAGGCCACGCTTGGTTACGAAGTTGTAGATACCGCCCTTGCCTTCTTTATCTCCCGGATACCAGTTTTGCACCGTAGAGTATTTGATCTCAGCATTGTCCATTGTCACCAGCTCTACCACAGCCGCGTGAAGCTGGTTCTCGTCACGCATCGGCGCTGTACAGCCCTCCAGGTAGCTCACATAGCTGCCTTCTTCGGCTATGATCAGCGTCCGCTCAAACTGCCCCGTATTCTGCGCATTGATGCGGAAGTAGGTAGACAGCTCCATAGGGCAGCGGACACCCTTAGGTATATATACAAATGACCCGTCGGAAAATACCGCCGAGTTCAGTGCAGAATAATAGTTGTCACGCGGAGGCACCACCGAGCCGAGGTACTGCTTCACCAGATCGGCATGCTCGCGGATAGCCTCAGACATAGAGCAGAAGATGATGCCCTTCTCCGCCAGTGTAGCTTTATAAGTGGTAATAACGCTCTCACTGTCCATCACAAAATCTACCGCCACACCGGCCAGTATCTTTTGCTCCTCCTTGGGCAGGCCCAGCTTGTCATAGACTGCCAGCAGCTCAGGGTCTACCTCGTCCAGGCTCTTGTACTCAGGCTTTTTCTTAGGCGCGGCGTAGTAGATGATATCCTGAAAGTTGATGTCGTGAAAATGCACATTCTGCCAGTGTGGCTGCTTCATCTTCAACCACTGGCGGTAGGCCGTCAGGCGCCACTCCAGCATCCACTCCGGCTCATCCTTTTTGGCGGAGATAAAGCGCACCGTATCCTCCGAGAGGCCGGCAGGTGCAGTCTCCTGTGCTATATCACTGGCAAAGCCATATTTGTACTCACCGGCTATGTGCTCGTCCAGTATGGTATCCTGATCGCTCATTATTCCTAAAACCCTTAGACTGCCTTAGTTGCAGCCCGTTTAACCCAAAAATCACCGCGTCAAGAACTGATTTGCATCATATTTGTTCTATTTTCGGAGGGGCAAATATACGGCTTATTTAGATTCTTTCTAAACTATGTTAGGGGTAAAAGAACTCACACCTGCGGATAAACTCCGGCTCAGGCTGCGCTACCACCCGGTCCGCGTCATGATCTGGCTGGTCATACTGGGTATCACATCCGCCTTTCTCACGCTGGTTTTCTCTTATTTTGCCACGACCGCCGGCACTGTGTGGAATGACTTTCGCCTCCCGCCCATCTTCCACGCCAATACGATCATCATCCTGGCCTCCAGCTATACCGTCATGCAGATGCGCCAGGCCTACAGGCGGCACGATCACGCCGGCTACAGGCAGGCGCTGCTCATCACAGCAGGCCTCGGGGTGGCTTTCACCGCCTTTCAGGTGATGGGGTGGACGGAGCTGCTCCGCCAAGGCATCGGTTTTCGCAGCCAGATATCGGGCTCCTATCTGTACCTCATCTCCGGGCTGCACCTGGCACACCTGCTCGCGGGGGTAGGTTTCCTGCTGTACTTTCTCTATCGTGCCTATGTGGTAGACGCAGATGCTTATGCACAGTTGATGTTTGACACAGACCCTGTCACCAGCCTGCGCGTAGAGATGCTAGGCATCTACTGGCACTTTGTAGATGTGCTCTGGCTCTTCCTTTATGGCTGCTTCATGCTGGCACTATACGTGGTACCGCATAGCGCAGAGGGCTGGTTCCTGCGCAGCTTTTGAGCGGTACAGTTAGTCCTCATATCATTCAATGGACTCTTGTGCTGTAGTGACAGGTCGCGACCTGTCACTACCAAGGCTTTAACCGTAATACACGTTTGTATTAAAGTCTCCCCTGATTCAGGGGAGATTTAGAGGGTTGTATTATGGCGGCAGCCGGGCTATCCGCTCCTAGTCCTCGCTGCAGCATCCCTGACCTACAAAACTATTATACGCCTGCGTGGCTGCTAAAGTCCCCTTTGGGGATTTAGGGGCCGTGCTGCGGGCTATCCACTACTATCCCTGCCGCACCTGCCGGCTGATTTATCATCGTGTGGCCCAGCCATGATCGAGAAGCGCTAAAATCTAACTACTCACGTTAGATAATGGAGAAGGTGCCTTGGATACCAATACACCTACCCATGTGTATTGTCAGTCTTGTATCCTGCCCGCCCCTTTACCATTTTAGCTATCCTGATGCGCCAGCCATTACCATATCGAGAGGTTACTCTCTATGCACCTTATCAGTACCGGGTCTTGTTTCTCGACCCCGCCGAGATATACAGCCGCATACAGGTGCAGCCCTATGCCCGCCACCAGCGCCCCGAGCACATAGGATTGAGAGTGATGTTCCCCAAGCGCGACGACCGCACCTGCTCCTGCGGCTGTGGCCGCACACTGGGCCCGCGGCGCAGCCGCTGGGCTTCTGATGATTGCGCCGCCTTTGCCGCAGATATCTATGCCATCATCTACGGCCAGCGCGATACGATCAAATTTTACCTGAAGCAATACACCGGCTACCGCTGTCAGTGCGGCCGCGTACGCCGGATGAAAGTAGACCACATCATCCCCGTCAAGCACGGCGGTGGAGGCTGCTGGCTCAGCAATTATCAGTTTCTCTGCCACGCCTGCCATGTGGCGAAGACCAATACAGACTTTGGCTGGAAGCGCGACAAAGGAGCCGCCTGAACAAAAGTGTGTTTGTTGTGACACTTATTATTTAACAGCTATGCGTATCTTCCTTTTACAACCATAGTTGTATTTTGTACCGTCATAAAGACACCAACACACATAAGTATATCCCATGAACAAAGATCAACCCCATTGTAGCCACTCATGGACCTATGGATTCCGCCTTGTCTTTTTCGCAGCCATGCTGCTGCTGGCCGGCAGGGCAGGGGCTACCTGCAGTGCAGCCTGGACCTACACCATACATGGCGATACGCTCATCGTGCAGAGCGTAGATACGAGCAGTGCCAATCACCACTACTGGAGTTTCAACGGTACCTACAATACAGCCGACCACACCACACTCACGCAGGTATTCCCAAACTATGGCACACAGCATATCTGTCAGTACGTCTACACCACCGGAGGCGGATGCTCAGACTCCTCCTGTGTAGATGTCACCATCCCGCAGCCCACTACCTGTCATATCAATACCGCCTGGACCTACACCACGCATGGCGACACAGTATATGTGACCGCCGCAGATACCAGTACGGTCAATCATCACTGGTGGACCTTTGACGGCCATGCTACCACCACCAATTCACTCACTGCTACTTATGTCTTTGCACAGCCGGGCACCTATCGTGTCTGCCTCCATGCCTATACACCGGGTACCAACTGCGTAGACTCGCTCTGCCAGTATGTGACCATCCAAAACTCTTCCACCTGCACCCTCACAGCAGGCTGGCAATATTACCTGCACGGTGATACCGCCTATTTCTTTGCGGGTGCTACCAATACCGCGGCCCACTACTTCTGGAATTTTGGTGATGGCAGCCCTATCGGCACCGGCCCTACACTCACGCATGTCTATGCCAACTCCGGCCTCTATCACGTCTGCCTTTATGACTATATCCCCAATACAGCCTGTGCAGATTCTTTCTGTCAGAATGTGAGCGTGACCACCCAGCAGTGCCATGTGAGTGCGGCCTTTACGTACACCGTGCATGGTGATACCATTTTCCTCCACAGCACCGATACCCTCAGTGCCAACTATCACTACTGGACCATCAATGGCACAGTCAATACCGTCAATCATATCTCATGGTATCAGGTATTTCCCAATTTTGGTACGCAGCGCATCTGCCTGCATATATATACGCCGGGCACCGTTTGTGTAGACTCCTCATGCACCTCTGTCACGCTCACTGCGCCATGCCACTACTCCGCGGCATGGACCTATAGTGCTTTGGGTGGAGATTCTATCCGCTTTCACGCAGCAGACACATCTTCTGCGGCACATAGGTATTGGTCCTTTGGCGATGGCGCTACGGCCAGCACGATAGATCCAGTGCATGTATATGCCGCTCCCGGCACCTATCACGTTTGTCTTTATGCCTACATACCGGGCACTGGTTGCGTTGATTCTTTCTGCAATACCATCATCGTAGCCGGCTGCAATGTGCATGCGAACTGGCAGTACTATATGCGTGGTGATACGGGGCACTTCTATGCCGCTACCAATAGCAATGCCACAAATTTCTATTGGAGCTACGGAGACGGCACTACCGGCTCGGGCGCTACGCCGCAGCATGTATACGCTCATGCCGGCACCTATCACGTCTGCCTGTATGCTTATACCAGTACTAATTGCCGCGACTCATTCTGCAATACGATCACTGTAGGAGCGGGCTGCCATGTGAGCGCAGCATGGACCTATACCGTGCATGGAGATACCGTCTTCCTGCATAGCAGCGACACCCTGTCGGGCAACAACCACTACTGGACATTTGGCACACCAAACTATGTGTCCGGTACCTCTGTCACTCACGTATTCACCGGTCCCGGCACCTACCACATTTGCCTGCATGTCTACACACCGGGCACCACCTGCTCAGACTCTTCGTGCAATACGATCACTATAGCCAATACCTGCTCCCTGCACCCGGCCTGGCAGTACTACACCGTGCATGACTCGGTCCACTTTTACAATTTCAGCAATGACTCGACTGTTCACCTCGACTGGCGCTTTGGTGACGGCCAGTATGGCTTTGGTACTAATCCATGGCATGGCTATGCAGCGCTGGGCACCTATCAGGTTTGCTGCTTCGTGTATACCAATGGCTGCGTAGATTCTTTCTGCAATCAGATCACGGTAGGCTCCGGCTGCCATGTGAGCGCGGCATGGACCTATACCATCCACGGTGATACTGTATTTCTGCACAGCACAGATACACTCAGTGCCAATCATCACTATTGGAGTATAAACGGTGTCTATAATACAGCTAACCACACCGCGCTCACACAGGTATTCCCAAACTTTGGTACGCAGCACATCTGCCTCTATGTCTACACGCCGGGCACTACCTGCTCTGACTCCTCCTGCAATAATATCACGCTGCACAATACTAACTGTGTGGCCAATGCGGCCTGGACCTCAGTGATCTCAGGTACGAGCGTCGCTTTCCATGCCACAGATACTTTCTCAGCAGTGTCTATGGATTGGAATCTCGGAGACGGCACCTGGGCCTTCGACCAAAACCCTACGCACACCTACACGCAGCCCGGCACTTATCATGTGTGCTGCTACGCCTATACCAGCAATACCTGCGTAGACTCCTTTTGCAATACCATAGTAGTGGGCACAGGCTGCCATGTCAGCGCCTTGTGGACCTACACCATACACGGCGATACGGTCTACCTCACAGCAGCAGATACCACCTCTGCCAATCATCACTACTGGATCTTTGGCAGCAATACGTCTACTGTAGTCAGCGGTGTTACAGCGACCCATGTGTACACCGGTCCGGGTACTTATCATATCTGTCTCTATGTGTACACACCGGGCACCAACTGCTCAGACTCTTCCTGCAACAATGTGACCATCACCAATCCATGCAATGTGCACGCCGCATGGCAGTCATATACAGTGGGCGATACCGCACATTTCTTTGCCGGCACTGCGAGTGGTGTGAACTACTACTGGAGCTTCGGCGACGGTACTACTGGCTCAGGTGCTAATCCTTTGCACACCTACGCCAATGCAGGCACCTACCATGTCTGCCTGTATGCCTATAGCAATACGAATTGCCGCGACTCCTTCTGCAATACTATCACAATCTCCGGCGGCTGCCACATCACATCAGCGTGGACCTATGCTGCCTATGGTGATTCAGTCCATTTCACAGGTCTCGATAGCAATACGCTCGCACACCGCTACTGGGCCTTTGGCGATGGTACGAGCGGCTCGGGTCATGATGTCTCACATGTCTATCACGCACCGGGTGTCTACACCGTGTGCAGCTACATCTACATACCCGGCTCCGCCTGCATGGACTCTATGTGCAATACCGTGGTCGTGACGGGCAACTGTGCCGTAGCGGCCGCGATGAACTATATCAATGTAGCGCATGATACAGTGGCGTTTTACTCTCTCTTCCAGGATAGTGCTGCCAACTATGTCTGGATCTACGGAGATGGTACCACTGGCAGCGGATCGTATTCCGTGCACGGCTATCCTGTGCCGGGTACATACCACATCTGCCTGCGTGTCTTCATACCGGGCACTCCATGTGCTGACTCCGTCTGCCTCGATGTCAATATCGGTACCAACTGTGCCGTGACCGCAGCCTGGGCCTCCATACCGCGTGGCAATGACTCGCTGCAGTTCTACGCAGCAGATCCTGATACTGCGGCAGTACACACCTGGAGTTTTGGCGATGGTGGTACTGCTACCGGTAGCTACGCTGCACACACCTATACAGCGGCGGGCACCTACCATGTGTGCCTCTACGTAGCTGTGCCGGGTACTACCTGTGCGGATTCGCTGTGCCGTGATATCACCAGCGCACTAGGCATTGAGAGTGCGGGCAGTGCAGCAGCTACCATCAGCCTCCGGCCAAACCCTATGAGCCAGTATGCTATACTCAGCATAGACGGTCCGGCTGCTACCTATGAGGTACGCATCTATGACATGATAGGCCAGCAGCTCCGCAGCGTGATCTGTGTCAATAATACTATCATGATAGACCGTGGTGCACTCAGTGCGGGCATCTACACCTACGCCGTTCTGGCCAATGGCCGTATGATAGGCCAGGGCAAGCTCAGCGTAGAGTAACGATACACTAAAACCCGATCCATAGAGAGGTAGCCGCAAGAGCTGCCTCTTTTTTATTTGTCTGTCAATTTCAAAATCCTGTAAATCTGCTTCAGACATTGCATTTAAAGCCTCCCTTTAGGTCGCAGATCCCGATGCAGTCGGGAGAGATTTAGAGGGCTGTATTTGCATTCATTCTGCCAATTCTAAAATCCTGTAAATTCTGATTCAGAAATTGTATTCTGAGGCCTTGCATGACTCACGTTTCTGCCTCTCTATATTTTCTCTATCTTACATCATAAACCCTTATACACCCAGATCCTTTTTATGAAAAGAATATTACTCCCCGCAGTGGCAGCTATGATGTCTCTCATGGCTTTTGCACAGACACCGCAGCAGATCAATTATCAGACGATAGTGCGTGATGCTACAGGTGCGCCGCTGGCCAATACACCGGTCAAGCTCCTCTTTGTGATACATGACAGTACGGCTGCCGGTCCTACCGTATATCAGGAGGTCACGCCGCAGTTATCTACTAATGGCTTTGGCCTGGTGAGTACAGCGATCGGCGCCAATGCCAATCTCGCAGTTGTGCCATGGGCATACGGCACCAAGTGGCTGGAGGTACGCACCGAGATCAATGGTGCACCGGCCTTCACCAGCATGGGTACCATGCAGCTCAGCGCAGTACCTTATGCACTCTTTGCAGGTAGTGCCCCCGCGGGTCCTACGGGGCCGCAGGGTATCGCCGGCGCTATGGGTAGCACAGGCCCTACAGGTGCTACGGGGCCATCGGGTCCGGCTGGAGTGGCAGGAGCCACAGGTAGTACCGGCGCTGTGGGTGCGCCTGGTGCCACTGGGCCTGCGGGTATTGCCGGAGCCACAGGGAGCGCTGGTGCACAGGGGCCTGCGGGGCCATCAGGTCCCGCAGGTGCTGTAGGTGCTACAGGGCCTACTGGTGCTGGTGGCGGCGCTACAGGTCCTACAGGGGCCACCGGGAGTGTGGGTGCTACCGGCGCTATAGGTGTCACAGGCCCTACCGGCCCTACGGGTGCGGTGGGAGCACAGGGGCCTGCGGGCACTACTGGTGCTACCGGCTCAGCCGGTGCTACTGGGCTCACCGGTCCTACAGGCCTCACGGGGGCTGCTGGTCCTACGGGCCTGCAGGGTGCTACCGGCGGTACGGGTGCTACAGGTTTCCTCGGCAGTGGCAATGCAGCAGGCAATACGCCCTACTGGAATGGCTCCGCGTGGGTGCTCAACTCCAGCAATATCTATAACAATGGCGGCTCCGTAGGCATCGGCACTGCCAATCCTGCCGGCATATTGGACGTGGAGGGAGGCACCGCTACCGCCAACGGTGGCAATGCCATCATACTCAATGCGCAAAACGCCAGCCCCGGCAATAATCCGGGCGGCAATATCATACTCACACCGGGTGCCGGCACAGGGACAGGCAGTGTGGGCGCAGTCCGCATCCCGACCCTGGCAGGTACCGGGTACAGGCCTGTGTACGTAGACTCCATAGGAGACCTGGTCACCATCAGCGGAGCTGGCAGCAATAAGATTGCCTTCTCCTACACGGGCGGCGCGCAGACATGGAATGTGCCCGCAGGTGTCAGCCTGGTGTATGTCAAGCTCTGGGGTGCCGGTGGCGGCTCTGCCTACTCTACGGGCGATGGTCCGGGCGGCGGCGGCGGCTTCGTATCAGGATATCTGCCTGTCACGCCGGGTAGCACTCTTACGCTCATAGTAGGGCAGGGGGGCTACGCAGGAGGCACCGGTGGTGGCGCTGCCTATGGCGGCGGCGGTACGGGCACTACATCCAATAGCGGCGGAGGCGGAGGCCGTACTGCTATACAGCTCATACCGGGCACTGACCTCGTCACGGCAGGAGCCGGCGGCGGCGGGGCCAAGAGCTACTGGCGCATGGGTGGCGGTGGCGGTGGTGGCCTGATAGGCGCCGCAGCAGCCAATGGCACGTATCAGAATGCAGGCTTCGGCGGCACGCAGACAGGTGGGGGCCTGCCTACCAATGGCGGCTGTGCAGGCGCAGGGACACTGTATACCGGCGGCAATGGCTGTGCCTCGTCATATGCGGGCGGTGGTGGCAGCGGGTACTACGGTGGTGCCGGCGGCGGCAATGGTAGTGGCAACGATGGCCCCGGCGGTGGAGGTTCATCTTATATTTCGGGCCTCGTACAGCACATGCCTATCAGGAATGAACAAGGCCAGACCAACTCGCAGAATGCCTTCAGCCCTCCGGCACAGCTCCCTGGTGGCACCGATGGCCCCGACTACGTAGCAGGCGTGGGTGTGGGCGGCGCTACAGTCACCAGCGGCAGCGTAGGCAATAACGGCGGCAACGGCCGTATCGTCATCTACTGGTAGATATCAGACAGGCATCGCGCTCAATTCATTGACCACAGATTGCAGTCTCTGGTCTTCCTTGTCATACAGTATCATCAGCCCCTTATCTGATGTGAATAATTCTCATCACTCAAAAGCCCTTTGTCAATAACTTCCCTGCAAAAAGTCGCTCATTTTGCAGACCTTTGCACCATCACCACGCAGCCATTCATCCGCTGCCAGACCTATGAATATCTTCGTGGTTCCTTTGCATTAAAGCCTCCCTTTAGGGGGGTGAGGGGCGGCACACTGCCCCTTATATTTCTATGTCTCTACTTGTTCTACACCTGCCTGACGGCAGGCCTATCTGCGGTAAAAATGTATTACTATGTGATCTATGCGTTCTATGTGGCTCAAAATGTATTCCTGTATTCATTCTATCAATTTTAAAATCCTGCAAATTCTGATTCAGAAATTGTATTTGTATTAAAGTCCCTCTCCTTGGGAAAGGGTCCCGAAGCTTCGGGATGGAGAGGTCCTAAATCCTGCAAATCCTGATTCAGACAATGTATTTGTATTAAAGTCCCTCTCCTTTGGAGAGGGATTTAGGGAGAGGTCGTATTCGTATTCAAGTTCCTCCCCTTGGGAGAGGGTCCCGAAGCTTCGGGATGGAGAGGTCCTAAATCCTGAAAATTCCGATTCAGAGAATGCAACTGTATTAAAGTCTCCCTTAAGGGAGATTTAGAGGGTTGTATCCATTCTGTCAATTCTCAAATCCTGCAAATTCTGATTCAGAATTGAATTTGCATTTAAGTCCCCTTTGGGGATTTAGGGGCTGTATTCTTTCACTCTAAATAAAAATCACCTATGTCCGCACCAGCCGGCAACACCAACGCGTCCCGATGGACCCGCGAGAAAACCATTGCTACCCTCCACCAGATCGAGCAGCTCGCCCTCGACGAATTCTCCATCACCAACACACTCACCGAAGCCCTCTTCAAAATCCGATGCTACAAACAGCTCTGGAGCTACTGGAAGAAGAAATGGGAAATGGACGAAGAGGTCATGGACCAGATCTACTTCGTCGAGCAGATCTTCACCCACAAACTCGAAGAAGGCGCCCTTTTCAAACGGATGAACGCCTCCACCTGTCATTTCATCCTGAGGCATAACTATGGCTACAATACCAAAGGCGAAAACGAGCTGCCCAGCCATCTGAGGCATGAGTTCCCGGAGGAAAAAGCAGTAGCTCAAAAAGCCTCCTCCGGTTCAAAATCAAAAAAGAATAATGGCGAAGAGCCTTATACTCAGGAGGAACTGGCCTATATCAATGATCCGGCCTACAAGGATTTCAGCGACAGGGAGACCGATGATGAGCAGATGAAGTGGTTTCGCGCCGATGCCCGCAAGTATCCGGACCTCTATACTGCCAAGACACCCGTCCGCGGCAACTATATCAAGATAGCAGAGGACCTTTATTCACCTATTTAGTAGTATACGGCAGGCAACATCGACATGCTACAGCGTACAGTCTTTGGTGCTGTCAGATTTCAGCAGGCAATCATTGGCCGCTTCGGCCTCGCTGCCTGCACTGATCGTGTAGAATGAAGTGCTATTGTTGGTCGTATTGGTACAGCCGCAGTGATAGTCCTTGCGGCAGGCAGTGCCCAGCAGGGCTATAGATACGATAGAGAGGATCAGTATGATGTGTTTCATGGCAGGTATACTATGGTAGCTTCACTGCAAGATAGTAAAAGCATATGTATGCACCATCCCCGTGGATGAGCATATTTTTATGATATACTTATCTTTACGGTAATGAAGCATTACTACCTTATCATGATGACCCTGCTCTGCAGCCTCACCGGCACTGCACAGCAGCGCTACAGGGTTCTTTTCATAGGCAATAGCTATACCTATGTCAATGACCTGCCGCATACCATAGCACAGTTTGCCGGTGCTATGGGAGATACGCTGGACTATGACAGTAGTACCCCCGGTGGCTACACCCTGCAGCAGCACAGTACTGACGCCACTACACTTGCCAAGATCGCTCAGGGAGGCTGGGACTTTGTGGTGCTGCAGGAGCAGAGCCAGCTGCCATCTTTTCCTCCCTCGCAGGTGCAGCAGCAGGTATATCCCTATGCGCATATCCTCGATAGCCTCATACATGCTGCCGACTCATGTACAGAGACCGTATTCTACATGACCTGGGGCAAGAAGAACGGAGACACTGCCAACTGCGCCAGCTATCCGCCCATCTGTACCTATCAGGGCTGTCAGGATCGCCTGTCTGCCTCGTATATCGAGATGGGCCAGCTGAATAGCGCTACCGTGGCGCCCGCAGGCGAGGCATGGCGCAGGGTCATCGGGCAAAACCAGGCCTTTGACCTCTATCAGTCTGACCAGAGCCACCCTAGCATCTATGGCACCTACCTGACCGCAGCCGTCTTTTATGAGATACTCTTCAGAAAGTATGTCATTATAGATAGCTTTGTCACGCCTGGTATTTCGTCTACAGATGCCATAGACCTGCGCCAGGCAGCACACGCCGTGGTAGCAGACAGCCTGGCCAAATGGCTAGGGTCCGGGCATATACCTGTAGCCTCTTTCACAGCGCAGGCCACTACACAGGGTGTTGGCACCTTTACCAGCAGCAGTATCAATGGAGACTCTTTCATATGGGATTTCGGCGATGGTATGAGCGGCACAGGTGCCACTACTACGCACACCTACACGCACTCCGGCATCTATACCGTGACCCTCACCGTCACAGACCACTGCCTCAGTACTCAGTACATCAGTGATCTCGGCGTGGTAGTAGATCCGGCGGGCGTGGTGCAGGGCTGGGCTACCGACCTCCGCATCTATCCCAATCCGGCCAATACGCTGCTCTATATAGACGCCACCCAGGGGCTGAAAGGAGAGGGCATCACCCTCATCAATGCGCTCGGAGCCATAGTACGGCGCGCAGAGGTGACCGGAGCTACTACGGCTATAGCCGTGGCTGATCTGCCCGCTGGCGACTATCTGGTACAGATAGGTGGTACGGTACGGGTGGTGGCCATCAGGCATTGATAGCTGCCGCAGGGAGCAGATCGGTCTGCACTATTTATTCACCATTCTGCCATCGTTATTCACGGCAGTGTTTCATTATTCATTGATTCGGATATATTAGCGGCAGTGGAGTATAGGTTTATCACTATAGAAGGGTGCATCGGCGCGGGCAAAACGACCCTCGTGCAGAAGCTGGCCGCCGACTACAACGGGCGGGCCATACTGGAGCAGTTTGAGGACAACCCCTTCCTGCCGCTCTTCTATGCTGATCCGCAGCGCCACGCCTTTCCCGTAGAGTTGTACTTTATGGCAGAGCGCTTCCAGCAGCTCAAGGCGCTGCATAGCGAGCCGGACATCTTCAAATCGTTTACCGTCTCAGACTTCCTCTTTCAGAAGTCGCTCATCTTTGCTATGAATAACCTGCAGGATGCAGAGGCACGGCTCTACCGCATGCTCTTTGACATCATCTACCCCAATCTGCCAAAGCCGGACCTGATCCTCTATCTCTATGCACCCGTAGATAAGCTGATGGCAAATATCCGCAAGCGCGGCCGCGACTATGAGCAGCAGATACAGCCGGCATACCTCCAGAATATACAGCAGGCATATCTCGATCATTTCAAGATGCTGACCAATACCCGTATCGTACTGCTCGATACCAGCCGGCTGGACTTTGCCGAGCGGCGCGAGGACTATCTGGAGGTCGTATCGGTGCTCAATGCAAAGCACCAGACCGGTATCACCTATCTCTGATGGATGCAGGCAGATATTGCGGTACGCTTATTATCAACTTGTTAACGTATGTCGTTGACTTAAAAAGTACGGCATATCATTTAATTTCTACATTTGGTCCGGCAATAGCCGGGAGATAAGATATGGAAAGTGACACGGTACTCGTGACAGGCGCCTGCGGGCAGATAGGGACGGAGCTCGTCCTCGCACTACGCAAGATATACAAGAACGTCATCGCCTCTGATCTCAAAGAGGCCGGCGGTGAGCTGGCCGAGGGACCCTTTGAGCGGCTGGACGTACTGCACAAGCCAGGCCTGCATGACGTGGTGCGAAAGCACAAGGTGACGCAGATCTATCACCTGGCGGCTATCCTCTCCGCTACCGGTGAGAAGAATCCCGAGTTTGCCTGGCGGGTCAATATGAAAGGCCTGCGCAATATCCTGGATGTAAGTGTGGAAGATGGCTTGCGCAAGGTGTTCTATCCGTCTACTATAGCAGTGTTTGGCCCTACTACGCCGCGCATCAATACTCCGCAGTACACTGTGATGGAGCCCAATACGATCTACGGTATCAGCAAGCAGGCCGGTGAGCGCTGGGGCGACTATTACTTCCAGAAAAAGGGTCTCGATATACGCAGTATCCGCTATCCGGGCCTGATCAGCTACAAGACCAAAGCGGGCGGCGGCACCACAGACTATGCGGTAGACATCTACTTTGAGGCAAAGGAGAAGAAACAGTACGAGTGCTTCCTCAAAGAAGATACCGTACTGCCCATGATGTATATGCCGGATGCTATACGCGGCACCATAGCGCTGATGGAGGCACCGGCAGATCAGATACGCATCCGCTCTTCTTACAACTTTGCCGGTATGAGCTTTGCCCCGCGCGACGTGGCGGCAGCGATCAGGCAGCACATCCCTGATTTTCAGGTCACATATCAGCCTGACTTTCGCCAGCAGATAGCGGATTCATGGCCCGAGAGCATAGATGATAGCTACGCACGTCAGGACTGGGGGTGGCAGCCTGAGTATGACCTCGCGCGGATGACGGCAGATATGCTGGCGCACGTATAGCAGCCTCTACTGTTTTGATTTCAGGTGCCTCCACAGGCGGTAGTGTATTACCGCCTCATTCTCACATCATTTTATTACCCTTGGTTTAGTAATTTGTAGGCCTAAAGCGCGTTTTAGAGTATTCATTTTGGTGAGGCGTATTTACATATTGGTCCTGATGTGCATGGCGCTGGGTACGGTCAGGGCGCAGTATGCCTCCAATATGAGGAGCCGCAGCATCCCTCTGAATGTAGATACTGTGAAACTGGACAGCCTCAGCCTCATACCCCACACGCTCGTGCTGCGCGGGCCGGAGGGCCAGCTGCTCGATACATCAAACTATGACATATTACCTTTTTCGTCCCTGCTGATATGGAAGAAGAAACCCGCAGGAGACTCGGTCAGCGCCTCGTTCCGCACTTATCCTTATGCCTTTGCCAATAGGTACTTTGACAAAGACTATAAAGCCTATCAGAAAGCCAATATCAATCGCACGCTCACACCATTCGTCTATGTGCCGGCAGATGTATCTGCAGATAAACTGATAGACTTCGGCTCTCTGGATTACAATGGTAACTTCTCCCGTGGTTTATCTTTTGGTAGCAATCAGAGCGTCGTGCTCAACTCGGCATTCAACCTCCAGATGCAGGGCATGCTGGCCCGTGATCTGGAGATCACCGCCGCGGTCACGGATAATAATATTCCTATACAGCCTGAGGGCAATACGCAGCAGGTACAGGAGTTTGACAAGATATTTATACAACTGCGCAAAGGCAATCATACCGTCATAGTGGGCGACTTTGATATGTACTCCCCGCCGGACCACTTCCTGTCTTATACCAAGAAGGCACAGGGCGGAGGGTACAATGGACTCTTTGACCTGAAGAAATACGGGACGCTGAAAACGCACGTAGCAGCCGGTATCTCCAAGGGTAAATTTGCACGCAATACCCTCACGATCACGGAGGGCAACCAGGGACCCTACAAGCTGTATGGCGCAGATGGAGAGACCTACATCATCATCCTGGCCAACTCTGAGCAGGTCTTTATCAACGGGCAGAAGCTGACACGCGGGGCCAGTCAGGACTATGTGATAGACTACAATCTGGGTACGGTCACTTTCACACCGCGGCGTATCATCACCGCAGATCTGCGTATCATCGTAGAGTTTCAGTACTCGGAGCGCAGCTACCAGCGTACGATGGCTGATGCCCGCTTTGACTGGACCTCAAAGGATAAGAAGGGCAATGCCTTCTTTGATATGTACACAGAGCAGGATAGCAAAAATCAAAGCCAGCAGCAGACGCTGGATGATAATAAGAAAGCCTTCCTGGCCTCTTTGGGAGATAGTATCGACAAGGCCTTCTACACCGGTGTAGATACGGCCTCCTATGATGTGAACCGTATCCTGTACGAGCGCCATGATACAGTATACAATGTGGGGGGGCAGATGATACCGGATACATTCTATGTATACAGTACCGACTCTGTGCGTGCGCGCTACTCTATCGTCTTCACTGATGTGGGTGCCGGCAATGGTACCTATGTCGCTGCTCAGAATACTGCCAATGGCCGCGTCTTTACCTACTCGCCGCCTGTCCTGAGCATAGGTGCCTCCGCTGTGACCAAAATACCCACGGGCCAGTACCTGCCTATCATCAAGCTCATAGCGCCGCAGATGCACCAGATGTTTACCCTGGGCGGTAGCTATGCCGTCAATAAGAATAACGTGATCACCGGAGAGGTGGCTATGAGCAATAATAACGTCAACCTCTTTTCTACAAAGGATAAAAAGAATGACGTGGGCGGTGCCGCTACCGTAGCCTACAAAGGCCAGATCATCACAAAGGCGGACTCAGGTGTGGTAAAGGAGAAGGTGGATATAGAGGCCAGTTATGAATTTGTGCAGAATCATTTCAATCCCATTCAGCGCTTTCGCAACGTGGAGTTTGCCCGTGATTTCAACCTGGGCACAGGCTCTACACAGACGTATAATGAGCATACAGGTATAGCTGGTATCACCTATACCTGGGCGCAGCTGGGGTTTATCAACTACCGCTTCCGCACTTTCATACGCGACACAGCTTACCGGGGGTATGAAAATGTGATCAGCGCACAGCTAGCCAAAAAGGGATTCAGCTTTACCTTGTACAGTAGCTACCTGCACTCTGATGCACTGGAGGGCAAGTCAGACTTCCTGCGCCCGCGCGGCGAGGTGTCATACCGGTTTAAGGCGCTGGGTGGTATCAAGACGGGTATCGCATTTGATCACGAGGTCAATCTCTATAAAGATCATTATACGGATACCTTCAATACGGCACTCACCCATATCTGGCAAAACTACCGCGCTTACATAGGCTCTGCAGATACTACCAAAAACCAGTTCAAAGTAGAGTACCTGCTCCGCACCGAGCAGCCGGCCAGCGCACACGCATTGCGCCCCATCGTGAAAATAGCGCACACCATCAATGTATCAGGCAGCATCGTCTCTCTGCGCCAGCAGACCATAGACTGGACACTGACCTACCGGCGTCTGGACCTGCGCGACTCTGCCCTGCAGGCGCAGGACCTGAAAAATTACTACCTCGGGCGTATCAACTATACCGTGACAGCAGCCAAGGGGCTGCTCCGCTCCTCTACTCTGTATGAACTCGGCGCGGGCAGTGAGCAAAAAGTACAACTGGTCTACCTGGTGTCACCTACCAATACGGGCGACTATATCTGGATAGGCAAGGACCCGTCTAAACCCAAGCAGCTATCTGACTTTGTGCCCGCCACCTATCGCACTGATACCTCATATATCCGCTCCTTCTCTACCACTCCGGAGTTTTATGCTGTGAATACTACTACGTTCAATGAGGTAATCAATCTAAATCCATCGGCGCTGCTCAAGAATCCTCATGGCTTTGCCAAAGCGGTATCGCTCTTTTCGCTTTTCTCCAGTGTGCAGCTGACCAAAAAGATATATGCCGGCAAGGGAGTAGCGACAGAAAACTACTTCAACCCGTTTCCCACCACAAAGATGGATACCAATATCGTATCGCTCACTATGAATAGCCGCAATAGCCTCTATATAAACCGGCTCAGTGCCAAGATAAGCGGTCAGATAGACTTCAACTATGCACGTAGCCGTACGCTGCTCACTGCGGGAGTGGAAAACCACCTCACGCAGACCCAGGGCGCTACGCTCAAATGGAACATCGTAAAGCAGCTCAACCTGCAATCTTCATATACCAATGGTATCAAGGCAAACGAATCAGACTTTTATGCCGATCAGCAGTACAATATCAAGTACAATGAGACGAACAATGAATTGAGCTATCTCTTCCAGAGCTCCATACGGCTGGCCGCTACGTACTATTTTGGTTTCAAGAGGAATGAGGTGGCCAGCTATGGTGGCCAGACCGCTCAGATCAATCAGGTAGGCCTGGACTTCAAATTTAGCCGTCACAACAAAACAACCGTGGGGGCCAAGGCATCGTACTCAGCGATCAAGTATAATAATGGTACCGTGGATAATGAGCAGGCGCAATACGCCATGCTGGATGGCCTCAAGAACGGCAATAACTTCGTCTGGAATGTCAGCTTTGAGCAGCGCCTCGCCACTAGTATCCAGCTCCTGCTCAGCTACGATGGCCGCCAGACCGGTACAGATAAATCAGTGCATACCGGTCGTGCTGAGATCAGGGCTATATTCTAGTGGTACGGTGATCTTATGCGTATGGGACTGTACTGAAAGATCGTAAATGAACCCTGTACTACACCGTATACGGTCTCTTTACCTGCATGGCCCTCAGGTATGGTAGAAAGGGATAATGGTTACATCGGTGCAGCACCTCATGGTTAAACCGTTCGCGGTCCGCGCAGGCATCTTTTGTGAGGCTTTCCCGGTCAGACTTCTGATGACATCAGGCACCTCCGCCTACTCCATAGGATATTATTCTCTATATTGCCATAGATATAAAAGCCGGCCTTGACCTCGTATCGCCTTAGTTTTTCAGACCTGTTTTTTGCAGTACTCCTTTGGGGGCTGTTGATATTGCGGTTTGGCTATGCCTTTGGGACCAATGATCAGGTAGAGCTGCTGCCCTATGTGCTGTATCTGCATGACCACTCCCTATATGCTCATGATCTTTTTATCCAGAGCCTGCATGCTTCTCAGCCCAATGAGCGCACGATCGTAGCCCATCTGCTCTTGCCGTTTGCAGAGCACTTGAGTCCCGCCATGTTTCTCATACACCTTTTCAATACTGTACTGCTGCTATTGGCGCTGATCAAACTGGCTGGCCGCTTCATACAAAACAGGTATATGGCCTGGCTGGCAGTATTTATATCGGTGCTGGTGCTCAATGATAAAGCACTGGGCAATGTAGACCTCTACAGCTCATGCGTGCAGGCCAGCGATATGGGCGCTATGGTCATAGCCTGGTCGCTCAATATCTTTCTGGACCGGAGGTATCTCCTGGCGTCTATGGTCATGGCCCTGGCCACATTCCTGCATGTCCTTGAGGGTTTTGATGTCATGGCAGCACTATGCGGTGTCATGGTGCTCCAGTGGCTATGGAGCAGAGAGATGCCTCTAAGCACTGTGATCCGCTTTTTCCTTATTTATCTTTTCACGGCGGGTATTTACCTGCTATTTATTTTCCGTGCCAAGACAGCAGGAGGAGGCGTGTTGCCGCAGGAGGAGCTATTTGAGATCATGTTTGCATTCCGCCATCCGCACCACTTTTTATTCAGTTCATTTCCCCTGGTCAATAAGGTGCTATTTGCACTATATGTGGCAGCAGGCGTCATGTACTTTCGCTCCCGGTCCCTCACCGTCGTACAGTTCATAGCCATCGGCTGTGTGGGACTGCTCGTATATATCGTGGGTGTAGATATCTTTCATATAGTCTTTGTAGCCAACTTTCAATGGTACAAGCTGGGGCAATGGATCAAATATCTGGGTGTGGTGGGAGCTATAGGTGGTATATATCATTACGCACGGCCTGTGATCCTGACACAGTCACGGCTGATCAATGGCGCTGTGGGCGTGGCCGCCGTAGGCATAGCCGGACTCATTGTGTATTGGCAGTTTTCCGGCCGCTTTGACCTGGGATATAAGCAATGCATAGACAATGAAGTGGCACTTTGCAAGAAACTTCGGGAACTTTCACCCAAGGATGCTGTTTTTATACAGCCGTTTGAGATGTCTGCCCTGAAATTTCATGCACAGAGATCTTCATACGTCGAGTTTAAGGCGATAGCTAAAAACCAAAAGGACCTGAAGATATGGTATGACAGGATACAGGAAGTATTTGGCCTGGACTATCATGTAGATAAGAGTGGGTTTAATATGCAGTGGAAAGCTGATGACCACCTGGATCACCTGGATGAGGCGGCTCTGGCAAAATTGCATGCCGAGGGAGTGACCCATATGATCTGCCATACGGACAGGTATAGCCAGGTACATCATTTGATCCTGGCAGAGAATGGATATTACGTTTATGAATTATAATGGCACTAGCGTTTTATAACAATACCTACGTAGAGGATACACTGCCTGTGATACAGGCAGACAACAGGGCTTTCCGCTATGGAGACGGTCTCTTTGAGTCTATGGTGGCTTTTGATGGGGTGGTGCCACTGCTGCCATACCACTATGAGCGGCTACGCCACTCCTCAGAGATACTGATGATGGAGCTGCCGCAGTATATGGATTTTGACTGGTTTAAGAGTACGGTGACAGATCTGCTACAGCGCAATAAGGCTGAAAACGCCCGGCTTCGTATGCAGCTGACGCGGGCTGGAGGAGGGCTATACAAGCCTGAGATGAACACGACCGACCTGCTGATCACATGCACACCTATATCCAATAGCAGGTTTGAATGGAGCTCTATCAATGCGACCTTCTCGCCCTACAGGGTAGACACAGGCGTATTGTCTAACCTCAAAACCACGAGTAAGATACAATACGTCCTCTCGGCTCTGCTGGCAGAAAAGAAAGGAGCCAGTGAAGCATTTCTGTTCAATACCAAAGGTACATTGGCGGAGGCTATACAGTCAAATGTATTTTTGATAAAAGGCGATGTGATCATGACTCCTGCGCTGACCAATGGAGGCGTGAATGGTGTAATGCGCCGATATGTCATAGGTCAGCTGGAGCAGACTTTCAATGTAGTACAGTCTGATGTGCTGATGAATGACATAGATGAAGCAGATGAGATATTTCTGACCAATGCGGTACGCGGTATCCAATCTGTAGCGGTGGTGGGTAGCGTGGTGTACTCTGATACTCAGACGCGTGATATCTTTGCCATGATCAATCAGGGCATCCGTCAAATGGTAGTAGCTGCAAAAAACCGATGAATACCGCTCTATGACCCAAAAGCCTATCACGATATATTGGATGCGCCGCGACCTGCGGCTGGGAGATAATGCTGCCCTATACCACGCGCTGAGGGAAGGAGAGGCAGTGCTCCCTCTCTTTATCTTTGATACCAATATCCTGGACAAGCTGCATGACAGGCAGGATAGGCGGGTACAGTTCATCTATGATGAGCTGCAAAAAATAGCAGCAGAGCTGCGTAAACACGGCTCAGATCTACTGATAAAAACAGGCAAACCACTCGAGATATGGCGTGAGCTGCTCAAAGAATACCAGATAGCCGCTGTCCATACCAATGAGGACTATGAGCCATATGCACGCGACAGAGACGGCAAGGTAGGGGAGATGCTCTTCGGGCATAAAGTCCCTTTTAATACCTACAAGGATCACGTGATCTTTGCGAAGTCAGAGGTGGTAAAAAGTGATGGCAACCCTTATACTATTTACACTCCCTACAGCAGGCGCTGGAGAGAAAAGTTGAAGCCGTTTTATTACAAAGCCTATCCTACGGAAAAGTACTTCTCAAGGCTGATGAAGGTGTCAAAGCACCTGTATTTTCCCACGCTGGCGGATATAGGTTTCAAGGCGGTAGACTGTGACTATCCGGCGCGTGTAGCCAAGGCCGATATCGTAAACAAGTATGACAAGCAGCGCGACTATCCCGCTATAGAGGGTACCACGCGCCTGGGCCTGCACCTGCGCTTTGGTACCCTCAGTATACGGAAGCTACTGGCCTATGGCCTACAACACAATCAGACATTTGTCAATGAACTGATATGGCGGGATTTTTACCAGCAGATATTGTGGCACTTTCCTCAAGTGGCCAGGGAGGCATTCCGGCCTGAATATGACTTTATACGGTGGGTAAACGATGAGAAGCAATTCAAAGCATGGTGTGAGGGAAATACGGGATACCCGCTCGTAGATGCAGGTATGCGCGAGCTGAATGCGACCGGCTATATGCACAACCGGGTGCGAATGGTCGTAGCGAGCTTTCTGGCCAAGCACCTGCTGATAGACTGGCGCTGGGGAGAGGCTTATTTTGCAGAGAAGCTGCTGGACTTTGACCTGGCTGCCAATAATGGTGGCTGGCAGTGGGCAGCAGGGTGCGGTACTGACGCCGCCCCTTATTTTAGGGTTTTCAACCCGGAGCTGCAGTTAAAGAAATTTGACGCTGAGCTAAAGTATGTACGCAAATGGGTGCCTGAATATGGTACCCCTCAATATCCTCAACCAATCGTAGAGCATGAGTTTGCGCGGAAGCGATGCCTGGAGGTATACAAGAAGGCGCTGAAGAAGGAAGAATAACTACATCTTATCCCATTGCTTTACCAGCTCGATCAGGGCATCTCTGGTATTGTCCAGGGCTTTTTGATCCACATTTTCTATCACATCCAGCCGGGTGTGGTAGGTAGGGTCCAGTTTTTTAGTATCCATGCCTATGATGCTCATAGATGGTATGTTCTTCTGCTGAAAAGGAATAGCATCTGTACCGCCCATAGGGAGATTGGCGGTCTTGTACGATATGTTCTTTGATTCAAATGCCTTTTTTGTCTCGCCTATCAGAAAAGAATCAAATGACACGAAGCTCATGACCTCTCCGGTCACCAGGGTGATATGATCCGGTAGGCGTACGCTGTCTATATTGACCAGGTGGGCATTCTCAGAGCGGAGCTTATCTATGAAATCTTCGACATAAGCAGTAGAGCCACGCAGGCCCTTCTCCTCTGACCCAAAGCTCAGGAAGCGAAGGCGCGTATGCTGCAGTGTGGACTGCCCGCGGTGCGCAGGATCGGCAAAAGCCGAGACGACATTTTTGGCGATGATGATGCCTGATAGATTGTCACAGGCACCGGGTACACACTCCGGACCATGAAAGGTGAAATAGATGATAGTGAGCGGAGAGATCAATACAAAAAACAGATAGATGTAAAAAGTGAAGGCGGGCATGTCGTCATACACAAAGTAATCTCCCAGCTGATAGACTACGAGGTAAAGCGCAAAGGATACCATCATGAGCCCGGTGGCGATGGTGAGGTGAGCGCCATATTGCTTGAAGCGATACCACCACGTGCATTCATGGGTACTATCTATATGGCCGCTAAAGATAAGCGTGGACTTTACCTCCTTTTGCGGCTCCAATGTAGCAGATACATTCCACGAGGTTTTCGCGGGGTAAAGAAAATCTGCAATGCCAATATTCTGCATCAGGTCGCTGATCAGGACGATAGCATTGATCACGGCTATGAGTGTGGCTGTGAGCGGGGAGAACCAGAAGACGACCAGCGCTATGAGATACAGCGCTGCATACAGCTTCATCTTGCCAAACTTGGCGGTGAGCGGAGCCTGGAAGGGGAGCACCTGTACATCGTCTGTATGGCGCAGCATATCGTTGGCTACATAGTCCTGAGCCTGATGCTCGGCCTGGCTGCCGGCCGGACGTGGGCCAAAGCGGGAGATGATATCCTGTATCTGGTCTTTCATTTAGGGAGCGCTTTATTGACCCGTTCACGGTCGTCAGTTTCTGTTTTGGGGGTTATCTTCAGTTCCTTGTAGGTGGTCACAGAGTCGCGCTCACGGGTAAAGATGAGGTCGTTGGCCTCGCCTATGATGATCTCTGCTGTGGTATAAATGATAGAGCCATCCATCAGGTGGCCGCCTATGACTTTACCATCCTTATCAGCTACAGACATATGCAGGTGGTTGCCATCAGGGCTGAGGGTGCCGGTCAGAGATACGATCTCAAATGTTTCCTTCCAGGTCTGCGTCTCATTTCGGTTTGAGAGGCGGAGGGTGGCCTGTTTCAGGCTACCGACACACGTGATGACATAGCCCGCCTTTATCTTTTTCTCCTTTACAAACTCGGCTAGTTTGACCTTCAGGTCGTCTCCGGGATTGATGCGCAGGGCGTGGATGGTTTGTGTACTCATACCTGATTGTGCTGAGGTGATGCCGCATATTGCGATCATTAGCATGGCAAGTAACAGTCTCATGACTTAGATTTTACTTTCTACTATTCCGACTATTTCTTTTTCCAGGTTCATCGCTTTGTCCAGAAGTTCCTTGCCCGCCTTGATCCTGTCCTCTGCATATGCTTTATCATAGAGGCCGGCAGCATTGATCTTCACATTCAGGTAGGCGCCATATACAGCAGTGCGTGCGCAGAGGGCTCCCACGCCTGCGTCAGATGCAGAGTTCGGATTGCCTGTCTCAGCCATGGCTTTGATCATGGCCATAGAGTCATAGCTGAGCTGCATCACCCGGTAGGGCACCTCTATAGCATATCGGGTGGCATCCTGTATGGCTTTTTTGCGGCTCTTCTTTTCTTCATCCGTTGCCTTCGGCAAACCAAAGGCATCCATGATCTTATTGAAGGCTCTGGTGTCTTCATCTACCAGCGCGAGAAGTTTGTCCTTGTATGATTGGCCTTTCTCTGCCCAGTCAGAAAACTCCTGCCACCGGTCATCCCAGCCTTTCTTGTGAGAGGAGAGATTGGCCACCATGGTGCCGAGTGAGATGCCCAGCGCGCCTACATAGGCAGAGATAGAACCACCACCCGGAGCCGGGGATTCACTGGCAGTCTCATCAGCAAAGGCATTCAGCTTCATATTAATGAGCGGTGATGTGCTGTGGTCGGCGAGCATATATTCTATGATACGTTTCTGAGGGTCAAAGGGGCCCAGCTCGTCGAGGCTCATGGATTTGATAGCGATCTTGATCAGCTCCGACTCGGATACACCTATAGAACGCTGCTGCTTCAGCAGGAAGTAGCGGCCTGCGTCAAGCATGGACTGCAGCGGGATAAGGCCGATCAGCTCAGAGCCGGTCACGCGCATACCACGGTGGTAGGCGCTCTTCACACATTCATCAAATGCAATGTGGATCGGGGTCACGTCTATGTCTACAAGGTTCATGGAGACTTGTGCTACACCGTACTCCTGTATGAACCAGCCGATGCCCTTCACCGACTTGCAGGCGCCGGGTTGTACTACTTCTTCGCCCTTTTCGTTTTTGACCTTTCTGCCTTGCTCACGCACGTCAAAGGCCACAGAGTTAGCGCGGCGGGTGGAGGTAGTATTGAGGTTGACGTTATATGCTATCAGGATCTTGCGGGCTCCGATAGCTATATTGCCGCTACGTACATTCCACTCGGCGGGGCCGAAGTCGGGTTTCCACTCAGCCGTCTTGATCTTGTCTTTGATACCCTCGTACTCTCCGGCTCGGACGCTGGCCAGGTTCTTTCTGTGTGGCGCCGACGCGGCAAATTCATAGAGGTAGACAGGGATGCCGAGTTTGCTACCTACGCGCTCGCCGAGCTTCTTTGCGCAAGCGATGCAGTCCTCCATTGTCGCATTAGCTATGGGGATGAAAGGGCACACATCTGTAGCGCCAAAGCGCGGATGCTCTCCTTTATGCTTGCTCATGTCTATGAGTTCGGCGGCCTTGGCTATACCACGGTAGGCTGCTTCGACCACAGACTCTTCATCTCCTACAAATGTCACTACTGTACGGTTGGTTGCCTTGCCCGGATCTACGTTCAGCAGTTTCACTCCATCTACAGACTCGATCGCATCAGTGATCTGGCGGATCACATTCATGTCATTGCCCTCGCTGAAATTGGGCACACATTCTATTACTTTCTTCATTCTTTGTGTCGCATTTATGATCAATACTGCTCGCGATAGAAACGATGGTCATCCGTTACATTTAACTTGTGTACCGGATACCACTTGATAAAATTAGTGATCTCTTCTTTATGTGCTGATGCCCATTCTGCAAATGCCTTCTCATCACCATGCATGAGTAGCCAGTGATTGTAGGCTGAGAGATATCCCTGGGTCAGCAGATCTTTCTGATAGTCAAAGAGTATATTGGGATAGTCTTTGTTCTTTTTTTGCTCGTAAAAGGTATTGATAAAATTCCTGCGGATCGTGTCTAGGCTATTGAGGGTGATGCTGTGGGTACCTACTACTGCCAGCGTCAATGGGAGCTCATAGCCGAAATTGCCAAATGGCAGCTTATGCTTTTTGATCTGCTCCGGTGTCAGCATGGCATTATTACAGAAACTGATAGACATAGATGTATCTGTAGGATAGGTGATCTCACTTTTGTAGGTATCGTATAGCAGCTTGCTGATCTCTGCGGTACGTTTGGACTCACTCTCCAGATTGATAAAGATCTCGCCATAGATCATACCCCATACCTCCTGGTCCGATGAGCAATAGATCCTCGTGGCCCAGTAGTAATTTGAGGCATGCTGCGGATCTATCTGTATACCTTTTTCAAAATAGTTGAGCGCTTTATTGTAGTTCTTTTGATTGATATAGACCAGGCCCAGCTCGGTGTAGAGCTTGCCGGATTTAGGAAATTTAGCCAGCCCTTGCTTGTAGACGGTCACGGCTCCCGTACTATCGCCCTGCATATCATAGGTATTGCCGAGCAATTGGTAGTAGCGGTCATTCGCCGTTTTGCTGCTTATGATGTTTCGCAGCAATTGTTGCGCCTCTTTATAATCTTTATTCAGATAGTGGGCATAGGCTATCTCATAGGTGTAGTCAGTATTATCTTTGTCCAGCTGCTGGGCCTCCTCCAGTATCTTGATGGCACCTGCTATATCCCCGTCGCGTTCCTTTGCTATGGCCTGACGGGCCATGGTCAGCGCTTTATCCTTGTCACTCTGCGCTGCTGCAGATAGGGCTATGAGCATCATGATACTTAATACATACGCGTTAATAGTTTTCATTTGAGTTTAGACTTTTTTGTTTGTTATTTACTCATCTTAAATAGTGAAGCAATTTATAACAATGGATGAGAAACTGAAAGCCTTTGGCAGGATACTGCAGATCATGACTGAGCTCCGTGAGCAGTGCCCATGGGATAGGAAGCAGACGCTGGAGACGCTGAGGCCCCTGACCATAGAGGAGACCTATGAGCTATCAGATGCTATCATCAAAAAAGACCTGACGCTGCTGAAGGAGGAACTGGGCGACCTGCTGCTCCATATCGTTTTCTATGCAAAGATAGGTGAGGAGCAGGGGGCTTTTGATATGGCTACGGTGATCAATGACCTGTGCGAGAAGCTGATCCGCCGCCACCCGCATATCTACGGTGATGTGAAAGTGAATAACGAGGAAGACGTAAAGCAGAACTGGGAGAAGATCAAGATGAAAGAGGGACGCAAGTCTGTGATGGGCGGAGTACCCGAGTCCCTGCCGGCACTGATCAAGGCCTGGCGGATACAGGACAAGGCGCGGCAGGTGGGCTTTGAGTGGGATAATATAGAGGACGTCTGGAAGAAAGTAGAAGAGGAGACGCAGGAGCTGCATGAGGTGGTCAAAGACGGTAATGCAGACAAGATAGAGGACGAGTTTGGCGACCTGATGTTTGCGCTGGTGAACTACTCCCGCTTTCTGAATGTGGACCCGGAGACGGCGCTGGAGCGGACCAATCAGAAGTTCCTAAAGCGCTTCCGATATATAGAAGAGGTGGCCACGGGGCAGGGCAAGGCGCTGACGGATATGACGCTGGGAGAGATGGATGCGATCTGGAATGAGGCGAAGGGTAAGGTTTGAGGTGCCTGGGTGACAGTACGCTAGTGGCTGGGAAACTCGCGTGAGAGGTTGTTTTGAACCGGATGAGTGTTGTTATATATCTGGATATCAGCTTTGTGTGATAATTTGAGGTTGGGTTTAATGTCGTTATTGAAAGCCTCCCTACTTTAGGATATTCCTGATGTCCATCATCTTTTTAGACTTTTTCTCATGGAGGCATTGCCTTTTTGGATGGATTTTCTATATTTGCGCTCCCATTTTTTAGTAATCATTAAATCATCCAAACCTTAAATTAATTTTAAGACATGGCAACAAAGATCAGACTCCAAAGACACGGCCGCGGCAAGCGCCCTTTTTACCACATCGTAGTGACTGACTCGCGCGCTCGTCGTGATGGCAAGTACATAGAGAGGATCGGTGAGTACAATCCACTGACATCTCCGGCTACGATCAATGTAGATGTAGACAAAGCAGTAGACTGGCTGACAAAGGGTGCAGAACCTACAGACACAGTACACGCTATCCTGAAATATAAGGGTGCTATGTACAAGAAGCACCTCCTGCGCGGTGTAGCGAAGGGTGCCCTGACTGCTGAGGCAGTAGAGGCAAAGTTTAACGAGTGGGTATCTGCTCATCAGAACTCTGTACTGGATCACAAGAAGAAACTCCACCTCTCTAAGGAAGACCGTCTGGCTAAGATGATGGCTGAAGAGACCAAGAAGAAGAACGAGCGCGAAGCCAAGCGCCAGGCTGCCCTGACGGCAGCAGAGGCTACTGAGGCTCCGGCTGAAGAAGCACCAGCTACAGAGGAAGCGCCAGCAGCAGAGGGTGAAGCTCCTGCGGCAGAATAATCAAGACAAATGGCTGATCATATATCAGTAGGAATACTCAGAAAGCCCCACGGACTCAGTGGGGCTTTTAATTTTACCCTGACCCGGGAGCTGAAGTCGCTGAAGAAGCATCCTGCTCATTTCTTTATAGAGGGCAAGGGCGGCTTGATCCCTTATTTCATAGCCTCCCTTGAGCTAAAAGATATGTTCACCGGTCTGCTCACACTGGAAGAAGTAGATAGTATAGAGAAAGCCAAACAACTGACTGGCAGTGAGCTGTACCTCGATGAAAAGAGCGTGGCCAGTTTCTTTAAGAAAGACACTGACGATTACGGCTTCCTGATCGGCTACACAGCCTGGGATGGCGAGCGGGAGCTGGGCACTGTAACAGCTATAGAAGAGATGCCCGGCCAAGTGCTGGCCGTGATAGAGGTAGCAGGAGAGGAGGTGATGGTGCCGCTGGTAGATGACCTGGTAGTGGAGATAGACAAGCGTAAGAAGAAGATCATTTTTGAGCTGCCTGAAGGCCTGGTCTGACGATATCCTTTTGGCAGGTTATGAGTTGACTACCTGTCAGCGCTCATTACTTCTGATCCTGCGGGAGGTTTTCTTTGCTCGTACCCATCTGCAGCTCCTGCTGGCGGATCATGTAGTCCCAGTTTTTGTGGCCATCCATATTGTACTCTTCTATCGTACAGATACGATTGCCGGGCTGGCCGGTGATCTTGACCCTGCCGTAGTTTTTATGGAACAAAACAGTGCCTGCCACCCGGTACCGATTGTGGCTGGAGTAGTTGCGCGGGTCCATAGGGCTGGTGAGCGGCGAGCAGGTGAAGTCATAAAAGGGGTACCCCTTCCAGACGTGGCGGCTCATCTCACTATAGTGCATATCGCCACTGAGAAATACGACTCCTTTGATATTGTTGGTAGCGATAAAGTCAAGTAGAGCATCCCGCTCCCTGGCATACATGGCGTAGCACTCACCATGGTTGTCCTCATTCAGCACCTGCGAGCCGACGCAGATAAACTTGAAAGAAGCATCGCTGTGCAATAGTTTGCGCTTCAGCCAGGCGGACTGCTCCGGACCAAAGAAGGAGCCCGTATCACAGGCCTGATCACGCCACCAGCGGTCATCTGTCATAAAGAACTCGGCATCGTAATACTTATAATTGAAGTAAGTCTGATGCACACTGTCTTCGTATGGGTTGACCCAGAAGCCGCGGAAAAGGACCAGTGAAGTGTCTTTCAGCGGGAAATTGCGATCTGCATCATTAGGACCATAATCATGATCGTCCCAGATGGTATACTGCGGCATAGATGCCAGGAAGTTATTTAGAAGAGGGTATTTGATACGGGTCTTGAGATTGCAGGCATACATCTTTTCATAGCTAGAGTGCTCCTTGCCCATGTAGTAAATATTGTCTCCCAGCCAGATCATAAAGTCAGCCTTGGTCCTGGTCATACTGTGAAAGATGCGGACCGAGGCTCCGGGCAGTACTGCCTTCATGATGCCGAGGCTCAGGTAGGCGCAGGATCCTACCAGAAAGTCTATGTCTTTTGTAGTGTCACCGATCGTAGTGAAGGAGCAGTCGGGGATACGAAGCGGTGTGCGCAGGCCCTCGGTAGTGACGATATAGGTATGGCCAGCCTCCAGATTCTGAAAGTCGAGTGACAGGGCGGTATCGCCTTTGCTATCGGCTAGTTTAAACTGCTTGAAAGGGAGTGACTTGCTTTTATTGGACGTGTCTGCCAGCGTCACACTGAAGCTGCCGGAACCCTTGTACGCCAGCCAGATCTTGGCTGAAGTTTTAGTCACTGAGCCTGCAAACGGACCGGCGAGTATCTTGACAGTAGTGGTGTCCTGCGCCTGGGCGGAGCCGGAAAACCATAGCAAAAGCAATGCACAGAGGCAGTATTTCATGGCGAGGACAGCGGTGAGTGGAAATGAAAGGCAATAATATTGACTTATTGCGACTTAATGTTTACCAGTTTGTTGATTTAAGTTAGCTACTGTAATATTTCGGCGAAAGGATGCTTATGTCAGATCACCATTAGTTTTGATCTTCTTTTTATGTAAAAGGGTTCGGGCCATCGCTTTGATAAAGCGGATGCCGGGTGTCGGCTTTTTAGCAAAAGAGATGCGCTCTACACGTTTTAGATAGAGCGGTTTGCGCTGCTTCTTTTCCTTAGTGATAGTGCTGGAGTGAGGGATGTCCAGTGCGCATATCACATGGTCATCTTCATCTACGAAGCTCATCCTGACCGATTCGCGCCCATTGATATCGATCTGGCCAAAGGCATTTTTGTAGTTCTTATTGTGTATGCCGTTGCCCCCACCGTTCCAGAGGTACTTTTTAATATTCGGGTAGCCGGATATGACACCTATTAGGTTCATATAGTGGGCCAGCACGGTACCCGTCACAGACAGGCCACTGGCATTGATCTCAGGCAGGCCAGCATTGCGGCCATCGTCCATTACGTTGTGATGTGTATCCCCACTGATCACCAGGACATCCTTGATGTTATTATCCCTGATAAAACCCAGCAGGTCCTCCTGACTGGCGGGGTAGCCTGCCCAGTAGCATGACCATGAGGAGGCCAGCCGGAAGCCCGTGCCCTGGTCTGCCAGCTCGAGGTCCTGATAGTGGATGCCGAGGTTGATCAGGTGCCTTGCATTCTTATTGAATGGCACACCCATCACGATAAACTTCCAGTCTGCGGTAGAGGTTTTGAGGCCATTTTTGAGCCACTGCATCTGTGCATCGCTGATGATCTTGTGCTGCGGGCCTGGGGCAAAGGTCCAGTGATTGGCAGTCGAGTCATAGTGAAAGCCGCGTACATTCAGCTCCGCATCCTGGCGCGTATCCAGCACAAAGAATTCAGCATTGCCCATGCGGAAGCTATGGTAGATGCCGTGGCTGGTATCTGCCAGCGGGTAGCCCGGGTAGTAGTGCATGTAGCCCTGTATCACATTGCTGCGCCATTTGCACAGGTCCGAGTCTATGTCAAAGTAGTTGACGATACCCTTTGCCGAGTCCTCGCGATACCGGGCGGCGCGCAGGTGCTCATGGATGCCCATGCCCGTGCCGTCATGATTGTCTGCTACATAGTCTATGAGCGTGTAGGGCAGCATCTCTTTCATAGACTTCTCGGTGTAGCGCTTCTCATAGCCTTTGAAAATAAACTCCTCTGTGGTGGGATAGCCCGGCACCATATAGTCAGGGTAGGTCCAGTCACCTGTATGGATGAATACATCTGGTTTGTGCCGTGCCATGACATCGTAGGCTTTCATATCGTCGGTCTCCTGGCAGGAGCCCGTAGTAATGGTGTAGTGGCGGCGCGTACCTTCTGCCGGCCAGGTAGTGAAAGAACCCTGCCGGGTATCGGGCCTGCCATCTATCACGACACGATAGTAATAGCGCGTATCCGGTGTGAGGCCGTGCACATCTACCAGCCCCCTATTGTGCAGCCTGCTATCAGTGCTGGCGGTGTAGATCTCAGCTCCGCCGAAAGAAGAATCGCGCGCTACCTCCATGCGGAAGGATACCGGAGCGGCGGTGAAGAATAAAATGCGGACGCTGGTATCTGTGGCACCTCCGAGTACTGGTGCATAGAGTATGTTTTGAGCACTGCCGGCTGTGGCCAGGCACAGCAGGAGGATCACGCTGAAAAGATGCTTCATAAAGGATTTTGAGCAAGGGCTAAAATATCACATAGCATCAAAAAATGTTTGGCTGAATAGACGGATTATTTGACATTTGACAGATGAAATGGTGGACACAGGAGGAGGCAGATATCATACGCCGCGAGGCACCCCTGATGGAGCAGTCAGGCGCACTGAGCAGCGATGTACTGACTATCATATACCGGCACCGCTTGTTCAAACTATTTATCCCCCCGGGCATGGATGGCGCTATGCAGCCCCTGCCCGATGCTATCAAGGTATTTGAAGAAGCAGCGAGGCTGGATGGCAGCTTCGGCTGGCTGGTCACGATAGGAGCCGGCGGTGGTTACTTTGCCGGGGTATTTACGCCCGAGATGGCAGCAAAATTATTCACTCCCGCGGAAGCCGTGGTGGCAGGCAGCGGCTACGTGAGCGGGGAGGCGACGTGTGTGGATGGCGGCTACCGGGTATCGGGCTCGTGGCGCTACTGCAGCGGGGCCGACCATGCTACTATTTTCACCGCCAACTGCAACATATCAGGAACGGACCAGATACGGTCTTTCATATTTACGCCCGGTCAGGTCACTATACAGCACGACTGGGATGCGCATGGACTGAAGGCCACCGGCAGCCATACCATATCTGTGAGTGACGTGTTCGTACCCTGGCAGATGACCTTTGATATAGCTAATGGAAGGCGGTCTGATGACGCTGTGATATATCGGTATCCTTTTATTGCATTTGCCGAGGTTTCCTTTGCGGCTGTGTGTGCCGGCATCTGCAGGCACTATCTGGAGGAGGCAGCTATCCTGACCGAAGGATACAACCGGGCCGATGATACCACCGCTCTGAAACGATACCTCACAGTGACAGAGATGATACGGCGGCAACAGGAGGCACTCAATGCTGAGATAGCACGCTTCTACCACGCACTGGAGATATCATGGAGACTGATGCTGGATGATGGTATCGTGGCTGATGCGGTGTATGAGGAGGTAGGCAGCCGCTCCAGGATACTGACCACGGTGGCCCTGACTGCGGCCCAGGCGGTATATCCGTGGCTGGGGCTCGGTGCAGCCATGCAGCACAGTACTATAAACCGCATCTGGCGCGACCTTCATACGGCCTCACAGCACATCCTTCTGAAGGAGTTTTGATGTGCGCTGCTCTTTTCTTTTTTTGATAAAGTATTTAGGATCGAAATTGATACCGGCGTGGAGCTGCAGATATGGCTTCCACGGATTGTTATTATCGGCTATCTCAAAATTGATAGGGGCACCCTCCAGATAGGTAATGAAGGATATGTGGGAGGGCAGTTCTTTTCTGAAGCCAAACCCAAGTGGGGATAAGTTGATGAATGGGCTAAACACCCTGAGGTGTCCGTATACTACCGGCGATGGCGGATACCACGATGATTGCTCTGAGCCACTGCCCATGTAGCAGTTGAAACCTGTACTGACACCAAACTGGAAAAACATACCCAGGCGATGTCCCCATGACCAGCGAAACCACACGGGGAACTCCAGGCGCACCTGAGTGCCGTGATCTATCGTACCATAGTTGCTGCGGGATAACCCCTCGTAGGAATAATTACTGGCATTCATGATCTGTACCGCTAGGCCTCCCAGAAATGAAAAATTGCGATGTGGCTGGCATACCTCCGGCAGGAATGAGAACCCTCCGCCAAAGACATATTGCCCCGCCGAGCCCGGATAGGCGGGCATCTGTGTGTACATGAGCAGGGAGCCGCAGGCCTCTATACGGGCATATTTGCCACTCCTGCCTTCCAGCCACCTGCTGGTATATCTGTCTCTGACTACGATAGCCGGTTCTCGGTGGACGCTATCTGCCTCAGCGGCAGGTATACTGATCGTACTACCACCGTAGATCTCGATCTTGTAGATAGCCGCGTCGGGTGGGCTTACTATTTTGCCTTTATATATGCTGCCATTGTGCACATAGATCACATCCTGCAGATCATCCTGGGCAAAGCCATAGATCACTGACAGAGTAAATAGGATGAGAAGTGAAAGCGGAATTCGTTTCATAGTCGTTATTAAAAGCAGATACCGATATCAAATGAAGGAATGATCATGACTCCACTGCCATCGGTATAGGTGTGAGAGACGACTCCATTGTCGTCCTGCTGAAAATCATCTGAGTGGTAAGACGCCTGCTGAAAGGTGAGATGCGCACCGATGCTGGGATATACATACCGGTCGTAAAATTTGACCCCAAAACCCAAAGCACCTGTCGCGCCACCCCGCAGTGTAGTGAAGTGGCCATAGCTGCCGTCGTATGTATAGTTATACTGATAGAAGGCCCGTAAAGCAATGCCATAGCCTGCGGAAAAGCTATAGTAAGGTGTGATACGGCTCTGCAGTACGTCTCCACCCAAATGCAGGTAGACTGGCACATACCCACCGGCGCACCCAGCCACTGCCTGAGTGAGGGGGAAAGGAAGTATATAGGCATGAATGCCTATACCGAGGCCTAGTGAAGCATAGCGGTTAAATTTATAACCATTGATCACGTCTATGCCATACTCTACTACAGTGTGCAGATGCACCTGCATAAAATACCCCTTTGGCTTGTAGCGGTAGAAGTGGGAGTAGGGAGTATAGAGAGAATACCCGCCGTCTGTGGTATCAAACTGGTACTGCCTGCGGGGATGAGAACTTTTATCTTTATAAAGATTTGCTACATCAGCGGAGGGAATGGCTATGATGCTGCCACCGAGCAATTCTATTTTGTAGAGGCTATCCGGTATGATCTGCACGATCTTGCCGGTATAGCTATTGCCGTTTTTCAGAAGGAGAATATCATCAATTTTCCATCGTTTGCCCTGAGCCACAGTATGTAGTGCGGCCGGGATCAATAGCAGGAGCAGGTACGTTTTTAAGGACTTCATAGAAGATGAAGGTAGGATTTATAAGGCAGAATCAAGCACTGATAATCCTATTTATGCTTCCTGACACTGCCCAGCACATAAGCAAAGCGGAAAGTAAACAGGTTGTTGTACTGTCCGTCTACTTTGGTGCCATCCTGAGCGCCGCGCACTTTCAGCACCGAGTATCTGTAGATAAAGCCCAAGCCATAGTGCTTCTTGATAAAAACATGGAGCCCGGCAAATGCTGACAACGCAAACTGGCGTGGCTGACCTAGCGGTGGATTTTTGCTCACATTGATACCATCATAGTCCAGCTCCTTGTAGCGCACCATAAAGCCCGGTATCAGCCCTGCACTGACCATCACTATATCGCGGTAGTGAGCACCGAGGGCTACGGGAGCCTCTACATAGTCCCACTGCACCTGGTAGCGGCGTGATACCTGATCACTGGTGGGCAGGCGCGCACGTGCGCCCTGCATGCTGTAGTTGATCTCCAGGCTGGCCGAGACGTATGGATGAAAGCGTGCCATGACCCCGGCACCAAAAGAAGCGCCGAGATATTTGTAGCCCCACTCATGATCGCCGTCTACCTGGCAGGCATTAAATCCGGCATGAAAGATACCACGGAATATGCCCAGCTCGTGAATGTCATAGGCACCGGCCCTCGCCTGTGCATGCGACTTTGGAGCCTTTTGAGATTTGACGGGCGCTATCATATTGCCGTTCTCATCTTCCTCTTCTGATGGCAGGGTGGTGGCCGCAGCGGTATCCTGCTGTGTCTGGCTTTTCTTTTTGTGGAAGTCTATGCTGATGGTGCCGTTTTTGTAGCCTGCCTGCGCCTCCATATACAGTGCGAAATAAGATACAAGCGCGAAAGTGAGTAAACATCGTATCATGATCAGAGTTCCATTTTCATCAGTACTGCAAAATGGTCGGAGAGGTCTTTATGCGTCTTGCTCCAGGGCTGCATGAAGCGCCTGACGCAGCGCTCTACGCGGCCAGCCTTGAATCCATTGGAGCGGTAGAAGACAAAGTCTATCAGATTGCGCTTGTCCGGGCGGTAGCTGTCCATATCATTCAGCAGGTGGTCAGAGGTGGCCTGTAGCTCGCCCGTGATGTCACCATCCTCCACCTCCATACATTGCACCAGGCTGGGATAGAGGTCCGTGCTGTTTTTACGGGTATTGAAATCTCCGGCAGCGAACTGTGGAATGCCCGCCACTGCATGTTTCTTGAGAAGCGCTCCGGCCTCTTTGTATTGGCTTATCTTCAGCTCATTGCTGCCGCCGGCCTGCATGTGCGTGCCGAGTATCTGAAACTTCTGGATGGGATGCTGCACCTCTGCCAGCAGGCAGCCCTTGCGGGCGGCGCAGTCTATTCCTTTGCATTGGGTGTACTTGATACTTTCCAGTTCTCTTATAGGATATTTGCTGAACATCAAAACGCCGCCAGCTTTTTTGAAAGTAAATACGATGTGGTTTTTGAATCCTGCTGTATAGGGATACTTTTCCTTGAGTTTCCGGCGCAGGATCCGGATAGCGAGACCATCAAATCCTTCCTGAAAAACGATCACATCGGGATTTTCTTCGATCATCTTGGCGGGTATCAGTTTTGCTCTTTTGACAGGATGATGCCCTATGCTGATGGCTGCGCGGGGCAGCATTTTGATATTGTAGGTCAGGATGCTGATCTGGCGCGGAGTAGGCGTGATGCTCACCGTATCAGTAGTACCGGCAGCGTACCCGCTTAGTATTGCGATCAGTGCAAAAATCAATATCAGATATTTCATCCCGGAGGTTTTACTCAAAAATACCCCTAAAGCATATGCAGAAAAGTTAAATTTCAACATGTGCGACGTATTTAATTCACATCTGTCAGGGATTTGTCATTTTAACGTCCGAGCATTTGTATAGCCTATTTATATGATTAGATTTGTTATTGTTTTATTATCCATTTTAAAAACCGGAAAAAGGTGAAAAATATCTTTACTTCTCTCGTCGTATTTATGGCGGGCGTTTCTATGGTTTCGGCCCAGACACAGGGATTCAGCTGTACTGCTGGCGAGGAAACACAGAAACAATATGCGAAACATCCAGAGCTCATGACTGTGAAGGATCAGCTCGACGCATTTACAAAGGACTACGTGCGCCAGCAGCAGCAGCGCAGGGCCTCAGGTCAGCGTGTAGTGGGCGACTCTACAAAGATCATCCCGGTAGTGTTTCACATACAGCACGATGCAGGGGTAGAGAATATCTCTGATGCTACCGTCTATACAGAGATGGAGCATTGGAATGAATATATGCAGGCCCGCAATGCTGAACTCTCTACTACCGACTCTACTTTTGTGCCGCTGATAGGCAATCCTGATATTGAATTCCGCCTGGCACAGATAGACCCTAACGGGAATCCTACAAATGGTATAGAGCGTATCTACACGCAGTCTACCTACCTGGGCAATAACAATACGAAGCTGGACCCATGGCCTCGTGACAAATACCTGAACGTATGGCTCACTAAGGGCATAGACAGGGATGTGACCTTCTACGGTACCTTGGCATACTCCATGTATCCATCGTCTGTAGCTACCTACACCAATAACGATGTCATAGACGGCATCTTGGCAAAATACTTTGTAGTAGGTACCAATACTGCATTCAGCCGGCCTACGCTGGCACATGAGTGCGGCCACTGGATGAACCTGGAGCATACCTGGGGCAATACGAATGCGCCGGAAGTGGACTGTGGCGATGACGATGTGGACGATACTCCTATCACAAAAGGTAATCAGAATACCTGTATCCACTATCTCTCCCGGTGTAACCAGCCTATCATAGAGAATGAGCAGAATATCATGAACTATGCAGAGTGCCACTTTATGTTCACTCAGGGCCAGGTAGACCGTATGCATGCGGCGCTGCACTCCTCAGTGGCCGGGCGCTCTACGATATGGTCTGCACAAAACCTGATAGCTACAGGTACTGTAGACTCTCTCGTATATCCTAATCCAAACTCTCTGGCTGTGCCTGTAGCTGATTTTGCTGTAAATAACAGGCTGACCTGTATCGGTACTGCAGTGACCCTGACCGACGCTTCATGGAATGCTGAGATCACAGGCCTGAACTGGACTATCCCTGCAGATGCAAACTTTGAGAATGGCACAGGACCTTCTGATGCTACGGTAAAGGTTTCCTTTAATACACCGGGCTGGCAAGAGATCACGCTCACTGCGTCTAATGCTAATGGCAGCAATAGTAAGACCAAGACCATGATATATGTGTCTGATGGTACACCAGAGCCTACGCCTTACTTTGAAGGTTTCGAGGATGCGGCAGAAGTACAGGCTAAATGGCAATCTCAAAACTATGACAATAACAACACCTATTTCCAGCAGGCTACAGGTGCCGGACACTATAGCAACGGGTCGTACATGATGAATATGTACAATGCCACCTATGATGGAGACCGTGATGACCTGGTTTCTCCACTGCTGGACCTGAGCGGCGTGGATATCAGTCAGCAGTTCATTGATTTTGACTACTCATGGGCTACTAATGATGTAGCGCATATGACCGACTCACTGGCTACTTTCACGGTTTATGCCTCAAAGGACTGCGGTAGCACATGGACCAAGATCTACTACAATCTGGGCGGATACAACCTGTACAATGCAGGTACGATAGCTAATCACGCCTACGTGCCTGGCCGTACAGATGAGTACTGGCAGCATATCCGTCTGAATATCCCTAGTGCCTTTGTAGGCAATCAGGCTGTGAACTTCAAGTGGTCTGTGACCAGCGCAAAGGGAGCTAACCAGTTCTATATCGACAATATCAATATAGGCGAGTCTACCGCGGGTGTGACCAGCGTGAGGGCAAATACGATCGGCTCCATGAATATCATACCTAACCCAGCCAATGGAGGTACAGCTACATTGGCACTCAATATCACTAATGCTTCTGATAATACGACAGCCAGGCTGTACGATATGGAAGGACGTGAGGTGATGACGATCTTCTCCGGCGAGACTCAGGCAGGCCAGAAGAATGTAACTTTTAACGCGGACAATATAGCCAACGGAGTATACCTGGTAAAAGTATCTGACGGCAAGACTTCTATCCAGAAACGCTTCGTAAAGATGTGATCTGAATAACTCTCTATAGTGGAAAAGGGTAGTACTGCGGTGCTACCCTTTTTTTTATTTGGGTAAGCCAAAAGGAAAGCCCCGGAGGATCACCTGCGGGGCTTCGGTATAAGGTATGCGGAAACTACATCGTCAGGGACCTATTGTCTGTAGCCGAGAGGCAGGCCTCCTTAAATGCTTCTGTATAGGTAGGATGCGGGTGGCTCATGCGGCTGATATCCTCTGCTGATGCACGAAACTCCATCGCTACCACGCCCTCTATGATCATATCTGCGGCACGAGGGCCTATCATGTGTACACCGAGTATCTCATCGGTTTCCTTATCAGCCAGTATCTTTACAAAGCCGTCTGTATCACCTGATGCACGTGCGCGGCCGGATGCCTTGAAACTCACCTTGCCGGTCTTGTAGGCTTTGCCCTGAGATTTGAGGTCCTGCTCTGTAGCGCCTACGCTGGCAGCCTCAGGCCATGTGTAGCAGACACCCGGAATGAGATTATAGTTTATGTGCGGCTTCTGACCGGCTATGATCTCTGCTGCGAGTACACCTTCCTCCTCAGCCTTGTGGGCGAGCATGGCACCGCGTACTACGTCACCTATCGCATAGATACCAGATACAGATGTTTCCAGATGGTCATTCACTGGTATACGTTTGCGCTCATCGAGGGTGATGCCGATATTCTCCAGACCGAGGCCCTGTGTATATGGACTGCGGCCTACAGCTACGAGGCAGTAGTCTCCCTTGATCTCGATGGCTTCGCCGGCTTTATTGTCAGCGGTGACTGTTACTTCTTTGCCCTTTACGGTTGCGCCTTTCACCTTAGTGGAAAGCATGAACTCAATGCCGTCCTTCTTGAGGACGCGGAGCAGCTCACGGCTGAGGTCTTCATCCATAGATGGGGCTACCTTATCCAGAAACTCCACTACGGTCACCTTGGAGCCGAGTCTATGGTATACTGAGCCCAGCTCCAGGCCGATGATACCCGCGCCGATGATGATGAGGTTCTTAGGGATCTCAGTGAGTGACAACGCCTCTGTAGAGGTGATGATGCGCTTCTTATCGATAGGGAGGAAAGGCAGCGCTGTAGGCTTAGAGCCAGTAGCGATGATCACTTTCTCTGTTTCTATTTCCTGCTTTTCGCCGGCTTTATTTGTGATGGCGATCTTATTCTTGGTCACGAAAGAGCCAAGGCCATTGTAGACATCGATCTTGTTCTTCTTCATGAGAAAGGCAATACCGTCTACGTTTGCCTTGACCACCTCGCCTTTGCGGGCGATCATGCGGCCGAAATCTACAGAGAGGCCCTTGACGCCGATGCCGAAGTCAGTGAAACGCTTCTCTGCATTGTGGTAGTGCTCAGATACATCGAGGAGCGCCTTAGACGGGATACAGCCTACATTAAGGCAGGTGCCCCCGAGTACATCGTATTTCTCAATGATAGCGACCTTCATGCCGAGCTGAGCCAGGCGTATAGCAGCTACATAACCTCCGGGGCCGCCACCTATCACGGTGACATTATAATTAGACATAGTATATGATTTATTGCGGGTGTGAAAGTAAGGATAATGTGCAAATGTTGTGATAGCCTTTATCTATGATCTGATAGAAAACAAAAGCCCGGCTAAACCGGGCTTTTATCAAAAATTATATCATCTCGAGTAGCAGGTCGATAGGATCTGCGCCGAGCAGCATCTTGTCCGGATTCTCCAGGAAGTCCTTGATGGCTACGAGGAAGCCTACGGATTCCTTGCCATCTATGATACGGTGGTCGTATGATACGGCCAGGTACATCATAGGACGGATCTCGATCTTGCCATCTATGACCATCGGACGGTCCTGCACCTTGTGCATACCGAGGATGGCAGACTGCGGAGGGTTGATGATCGGGGTGCTCATGAGAGAGCCGAATACGCCACCATTGGAGATGGTGAATGTACCTCCTGTCATATCGTCCATAGTAAGCTGTCCGTCACGGCCCTTGATAGCAAGAGATTTTACGGTCTTCTCGATCTCAGCGAGGCTTAGTGATTCTGCATTGCGGATCACCGGCACTACGAGCCCCTTGGGTGTAGATACAGCGATGGAGATGTCACAATAGTCGTGGTACACGATGTTGCCTTCGTCGATGTAGGCATTTACAGCAGGATACTTCTCCAGTGCCAGGCACACAGCCTTAGTGAAGAAGCTCATCATGCCGAGATTGACATCATACTTCTTCTTAAACGCATCACCGTACTTAGCGCGGATCTTATTGATATTGGTCATGTCCACCTCGTTGAAGGTGGTGAGCATGGCCGTACTGTTCTTAGAGTATACGAGGCGTTCGGCCACAGTTTTGCGAAGGCGGCTCATCTTCTCTACGCGCTCACCACGGCTGAATGCTTCTTTCTTTGCACCGCCGATAGAGGCTTTATTCTTGATCGCCTCCAGTGCATCCGCCTTAGTGATGCGGCCGGATACGCCTGTGCCTTTGACGTCTTTATTGGCTACGCCACCTTCGTCCAGTATCTTCTGGGCTGCCGGTGGGGCAGAGCCTGTGGCATAGCTGGTCTTGGTCTCAGCTACGGGCGCTTTGGCTTCGGCCTTTGGTGCCTCGGCTTTTTTCTGAGGCGCTTCCGCCTTCTTTTCTTCTGCCTTCGGAGCTTCCGTTTTTGCTTCTTTGGCCGGAGCGGCTGCGCTCTCATCTATAGTCGCTACCAGCGCGCCTACTTTCAGGTCATCGCCTTCGCTGGCTACGAGTTTTACCTTGCCGGCCGCGGGAGAGGGGAGCTCCTGAGAGGCTTTGTCTGTCTCTACCTCGCAGATAGGCTGGTCCAGCTCCACATAGTCGCCGTCCTTTACCAGAAATTTAGAAAGTGTAACCTCGGTGATCGATTCCGCTACTGCGGGTATTTTTAAATCTGCCATTTTCTATTCTTTAATACAATTTTATCACAAAGGACACAAAGGATTGAGTGAAATACAATTTGAGTTTACAGAGGTGCAAACTTAATCATCCGTTCAATATTCTTGTGATCCCATGTTTTAATAGTGTCGAATTAAAATTTATCAAAAGTCCAAGTTTATAGTTTCCATGTTTCAGGTAAGTCAATACCTATGCTCTATGCAAATCAGTGATCTTTTCAACTGACTTTAGCTCTACTACAAGTTCATTTTCCACCAATAAATCCAGCCTATATGCCGTTTCAATCTTCAGGTCTTTATAGGCTATTCCTACCGGCCTCTCTTTACTAACCTCTAATCCTTCATTTTTCAATTCGTAGCAGAGGCAATCCCTGTAGGCCGACTCTAACAATCCACATCCGAGAGCTTTGTGAACTTCGATCGCTTTACCTATTACCGTACTGCTGATCTGGTTTAGGCCTTCTAGAGTTCTCATAGTGTTCGCTTGCGTCTCAGTGTTCTCAAGTGCATTTACTCAATCCTTTGTGAACTCTGTGATAAATGCATTTATTTCTCGAATGCCTTAGCGAGAATTTCGTCCTGCTCTTTGACGTGTTGCTTCTTGAAACCTGTCGCTGGTGAGGCGGAGTTCTTGCGGGCGATGACGCGGAGCTTCATCTTGTCATACAGGCCATTCTCATAGAGCCTGCTGAGGAGGAAGGTCCAGGCGCCATTATTCTTAGGCTCCTCTTGTACCCAGACGAATTCTGCCTTAGGATATTTCGCGGTCAGTGCCTCCAGCTGCGTGTATGGCAGCGGGTAGAGCTGCTCCATACGCACCACGGCTACATCCTTCACGCCGTCTTTTTCTTGCTTCTCCAGTAGCTCGTAGTATATCTTGCCTGTGCAGAGGACTACGCGGCGGACCTTCTTGCCGTCTTTGAACTGTGGATCGTCCAGCACCTCCTGGAAGCCTCCCTTGGTCACATTCTCCAGCGGAGAGATAGCGCGTGGATGGCGGAGGAGAGACTTAGGACTCATGACCACGAGTGGCTTGCGAAACTCCCATGCCAGCTGACGACGCAGTGCGTGGAAGTAGTTGGCCGGATCAGTGATATTTACCACCACCATATTCAACTCTGCGCAGAGCTGGAGGTAGCGCTCGAGGCGGGCAGATGAGTGCTCAGGCCCCTCGCCTTCGTAGCCGTGTGGCAGGAGCATTACCAGGCCACTCTTCCGTTGCCACTTGGTCTCGCCGGAGGCTACGAACTGGTCTGTGATGATCTGTGCACCATTGCTAAAGTCACCATACTGCGCCTCCCAGATCACGAGCGGATCGGGATGCGTGATAGAGTAGCCATACTCAAAGCCGAGTACTCCATACTCACTCAGGTGCGAGTTATAGATAAAGAATTTACTCTTGTCAGATTCGAGCGGAGAGAGGCGGTTGTACTCGCGCTCCGTATTGATGTCTGTGATCACCGCGTGGCGATGGGTAAAGGTGCCGCGCTTCACGTCCTCACCGCTGAGGCGTACGTTTTTGCCATCCAGCAGGATGCTGCCATAGGCCATCAGCTCGGCTGCAGCCCAGTCTACGATCTTATTAGTTACAAGCTTGTCCTTGCGGTCCTCAATGTGCTTTTGCACCTGGCGGAGTGGCGTGAGGTCTGCCGGTATAGTGGTGAGTGCATCTATCAGCTTGCTCAGGTTGCCCTGGCTGATACCTGTATCAGGTGATTTTTCAAAATCCTTGCTCGTAGCCGAGCGGAGAGTCTGCCAGGCAGTCTCAGTAGCCTGCGGCTGATATGGCGGTGGGTTTTCTTTGACCGCATCGAGTCGTGCCTGCAGGTCTGCCCAGAACTCTTTCTCCAGCCTTTTGGCCATATCATCAGTGATAGCGCCTTCTTTTTCCAGCTTGCTGATATAGATATCGCGCGGATTGGTATGCGCGTCTATCAGCTTGTACATCATGGGCTGGGTAAACTTGGGCTCATCGCTTTCATTGTGGCCCCACTTGCGGTAGCACACCATGTCAATGAAGATATCCTTGTTGAATTTCTGCCTGTATTCGGCAGCTATTTCCGATGCGTAGACCACAGCTTCTACATCGTCTCCATTCACGTGCAGCACCGGAGCCTCGATGGTAGCAGCTATAGAGCTGCAATAGTCTGATGAGCGGCCATCTTCAAAGTCTGTAGTAAAGCCTATCTGGTTATTGATCACATAGTGCAGTGTGCCGCCGGTGTAGTAGCCGGGCAGCTTAGCCATCTGCAGGACCTCATAGATGATGCCCTGGCCCGCCACTGCTGCGTCACCGTGAATAAGTATCGGCATGATCTTATCGTAGTTGGAACCATAGATCGCATCCGATTTGGCGCGTACAAAGCCTTCTACCACAGGATTGACCGCCTCGAGGTGAGATGGATTGGGTATGAGCTTGAGGTAAACTGATTTGTTATTATCCGTAGGATACTGGTGTGAATAGCCGAGGTGGTATTTCACATCACCATCGCCCAGTGAGATGTCGTAGAGTGCAGTGCCTTGAAATTCATTAAATATTTCCTCATAGGTCTTGCCCATGATATTGGCCAGGATATTGAGGCGGCCACGGTGCGCCATACCTATCACGATCTCCTCCACATTGCCCTCGGCAGCAGTATGTATCACTGCATCGAGGCCCGGTATGGTAGACTCGCCACCCTCCAGTGAGAAGCGCTTTTGCCCGATATATTTTGTTCCCAGAAATTTCTCAAAAACTACTGCCTGATTGAGCTTTCTCAATATACGCTCTTTCTTCTGCACACTGTATTTGATAGCGTCAAGCTTCTCTATCTTCTCGCGGAGATAGGCTATCTCTTCCTTCACGCGTACGTAGCCATACTCAAACCCGATCGCACCGCAGTAAACCGCTTCCAGCCGGGCTACGATGTCACGCAGGGTAGCATTTGACATGCCGATCTCCGAGCCGATCGCAAACTTTTTGTCGAGGTCCTTGTCAGTCAAACCGAAATCGCTGAGTGCGAGATCAGGATGCCGGTCCATGCGCGGGCGCAGAGGATTGGTCACGGCCTTCAGGTGGCCTTTATTGCGATAGGCTGTGATCAGCGCATAGACTTTAAACTCATCAGCAGATACGCTGCCAGCGGCTTTACCATTGTAAGAGGTAGATGCAAGGTCAAAGCCTTCGAAAAACTTTTTGAACTCGGGGTCTACTGATTCTGGTTTGCTTTTGAAATCCCGGTAGAGGTTTTCCAGATACTCGGGCGTAGCATTGCTGAGATATGAGTAATTATCCATTATATGACATAGAAATAGTGTGCGAACTTACGGCAAAATCAGGGAATAGGCAAAGGCTTTTATATGAACATATACGTATGGTTTTCAACTGCTGCCGTGACTTTGAATTAACCTCTGGACAATGATTGGGTGACTTGATTGCTGGAAATTTGTCATTAAACACATACTAGATTTACCTTATTTAGTTACATTTATTTAACATAAACCACTTTAATGAACAGAATATTAACGCTCCTGACCTTTTGCGCTTTTTCACTGGCAGCGGCTGCACAAAACAGCTATCTGCTGCCCTCGCGACCGCTGGTAGATAGTGCGCTGGCACCTTTTTTTCATGGCGTAGCATCTGGTGACCCGCTATCAGACAGGATCATACTCTGGACACGGGTGACGACAGAAGACCCCTCCGTCTCTGTAGACTGGCAGATAGCCACGGACACGGCCTTTGCCAATGTGGTCAACTCCGGTACAGTAATGACGGATACCAGCGTAGATAACACGGTAAAAGTCGATGCGACTGGCCTGAGTCCGGCTACATGGTACTACTACAGGTTTACCGCCTATGGCAAGCACTCCTCTACAGGCCGCACACGCACAGCGCCCTCGGGCAATACTGACAGCCTCCGTTTTGCTATCGTAGCATGCTCTAATTTCCAGGCGGGATTTTTCAATGTTTACCAAAGCATAGGCACGCGCAATGATATAGATGCTGTACTGCACCTGGGTGACTACTACTATGAGTACAAGGCCCGTGGCTATGGCTATACCGGCGATAGTACCCGCCTGCATGATCCGGGAGATCATGATGCACAGACACTGGCCGACTACCGCATGCGCCACTCGCAGTACAAACTGGACCCGGACCTGCGCCTCTGCCACCAGCAGTATCCGTTTATCACCATCTGGGATGATCACGAGACTGCCAATGACTCCTACTATTCGGGAGCAGAAAATCATGATCCTGCTACCGAGGGCGATTGGTTTACCCGCAAGGATGCCGGCAAGCGGGCATACTTTGAGTGGATGCCGATACGGGAGGTATCTGCGAATAACGATACAACCGTACGCCGCACGGAGAAATGGGGTGACCTGATCGACTTTATCATGCTGGATACACGTCTGGAGGGGCGCGATTCGTCTTTGGGTACCTTCATACCTGATACTGTAGCCTACGTCACAGATACCAATCGTCAGCTACTGGGCAGAGAGCAGTTGCAGTGGTTTAAAGGCGAGCTAAGCGCCTCTACTGCCAAATGGCGTATCATAGGCAATCAGGTGATGATCGCACCGCTGGTGACCTTTTACGGAGTGAACTACCTGGTAAATGGTGACCAATGGGATGGGTATCCTGCTGAACGTAAACGGGTACTGGATTATATCATGCAAAACAATATTAATAACGTTGTTTTTGTAACCGGGGATATCCATACGTCCTGGGGTAATGACATACCGCATCCGGACTCTACCTATGTGCTGGCTACAGGCCACGGCTCAGTAGCCACAGAGTTTGTGACTACCAGTATCACCTCTCCGAGCAATGGACTGGATGTCATCCCTATAGGTAGCATACAGACCAATAATCCTCACATGAAGTATATAGAGCTGCTCAAGCGCGGTTACCTGCTGCTGGATGTCAATAAGCAGCGGATACAGGGCGACTGGCTACATGTCAATACTGTGACGAGTCATAATTTCACAGTGACAGATGATGGCTACTGGATGAATATGGATGGTGAGCGTTTCCTGCGCCTCGCCTCCGGTCCGCTGGGCCCGCGTCCCGGCAATCCGCCACTGCTGCCATATACTATTGTGACAGGTATAAAACCCGTGGCAAAGGATATGATAGTGATAGGATGCTATCCTAACCCGGCAGAAAATGAAGTGGCCATACAATACTACCTGTCTGAGCCCGCCAAGGTGACCATCAATATCACTGATATGGGCGGCAAAACGGTCTATACCCGCGAGGAGCAGCAGACTCAATACGGCCTCTACAGCGGTAAAGAATACATAGATAACCTGGCCGCCGGCAGCTATATAGTGAGTATCACCGCAGGCGGCAAAACCTATAGCAAGCAACTCGTAAAGGCTAAATAATTTTCATTATTCATAACCCAATAAAACAAGTTCCACCTCAATGAACAAATTTGCAATGATACTCATGTGTATGGTAGCGGCTATCGGCCTCAGGGCCCAGAGCTATCTGCTGCCATCGCGCCCACATGTAGATAGCACGCTGGCTCCTTTTTTTCACGGTGTAGCCTCCGGTGATCCGCTTTCTGACAGGGTGATCCTATGGACACGCGTCACCACAGATGATAATTCTGTATCTGTAGACTGGCAGATAGCCACAGATACGGCTTTTGCTAATGTGGTGAACTCCGGCACTCTCACCACAGATACCTCCCGTGACCATACGGTGAAGGTAGATGCCACCGGTCTCAGCGCCGGTACCTGGTATTACTATCGCTTCAAAGCCTACAACAGGTACTCTGCTATGGGCAGGACGCGTACCGCTCCCGTAGGCAATACTGATAGCCTCCGTTTTGCGATCATAGCCTGTTCTAATTTTCAGGCGGGATTCTTTAATGTCTATAAAGATATAGCTACGCGCAATGATATAGATGCTGTGCTGCACCTGGGCGACTACTACTACGAGTACGAGGGCCAGGGCTATGGCTATGATGGTGATACCAATCGCATACATGACCCGGATCACGAGGCGCTGACGCTGGCAGACTATCGCATGCGTCACTCTCAATACAAGCTCGACCCTGATCTCCGCTATTGCCACCAGCAGTATCCTTTCATCACTATCTGGGATGACCATGAGACGGCCAATGACTCCTACTATAGCGGCGCTCAAAACCACACGCCATCTACCGAAGGAGATTGGTTTACGCGCAAGGATGCCGGCAAGCGTGCCTACTTTGAGTGGCTGCCGATCCGTGAGATATCTGCCGGCAATGATACGATCCTGCACCGTACGGAGCACTGGGGGGACCTGCTGGACCTGATCATGATAGACACGCGCTATGAGGGCCGTGACTCTTCGCTGGGCCAGTTTATCCCGGCCAATAATGCTTTTCTATCAGATACCGGCAGGCACCTGATGGGCAATGAGCAGCTGACCTGGTTTAAGGGTGAGCTGAGCGGCTCTGCAGCCCGGTGGAAAGTGATAGGCAATCAGGTAATGATAGCGCCGCTGCATGCCAATCTGGGTACGGGAGATCAGGTGCTAAACGGTGATCAGTGGGATGGCTATCCCGCAGAGCGTAAGCGGGTGCTGGACCATATCATGCAGAATAATATCAAGGATGTGGTCTTCCTCACCGGCGATATCCACTGCTCGTGGGGCAATGATATCCCGCATCCGGACTCCACCTACAATCAGTCTACGGGCCGCGGCTCCGCAGCTACGGAGTTTGTGTGTACCAGCGTTACATCGCCTACTTTTGCAGGCTTGGGCTCAGTGCCACTATCTCTGATCCAGATCTTTGACAAACATGTCAAGTATGCCGAGCTGAGCAAACGCGGCTACCTGCTGCTGGATGTGAACAAAGTACGTGTGCAGGGCGACTGGATCCACATGAGCACAGTGACTGATAGAGCCTATACTGCCACCGATGATGCGCAGTGGATGAATATGGATGGCGAGCGGTTCCTGCGCCAGGCGCCCGGTGTACTGGGCCCCCGCCCCGGCAATCCACCTCTCACGCCGTTTGTAACAGGTATAGGAGAAGTAGCCAATAACATCCTGGTACTCGGCATGTATCCCAATCCTCCTGAAAACGAGGTAGCGATCCAATACTACCTCTCTGAACCATCTAAAGTAGATGTGAATATCACGGATATGAGCGGCCGCAATGTGTACACGCACACTACCCAGCAGGCGCAGTATGGGCTTTATAATACGAAAGCCTTTATAGATGGACTGGCTGCGGGTAGCTACGTGGTCAGCATCTCTGCCAATGGCAAAACATACAGCAAACAGATCGTAAAGGGTAAGTAATAAACCAACCCATAGACTAGCGGCTGGCAGGATCATCCTCGCCAGCCGTTTTTATTTATGGATATTTTATACATTCATCAGATAGATCAAAACCCGTAATAATGTCCGCTCAGTTTTACTCCAAAGAGAACCTTCGCTTCATGCTGCATGAGATGTTTCCCATCTCTGAGCTGTGCAAGCTCGACCTTTTCAAAGATCACACGCCGGAAAGCCTGGATATGATCATAGATGCTGCAGCCACGCTCTCTGAGCATCAGCTGCGCCCGATACTGGTAGAGATGGATAGCAAGCCGCCCTATATCGAAAATGGCCGTGTAAAGGTGCATCCTAAGATGCGTGAGATCATGCAGCAGTTTGGTAGGGATGGCTGGATATCTATGTCCGCCCCGCATGAGTACGGCGGGCAGCAGGTGCCATTCACCATCGTGCAGGCGGTGGGCTTTATCATGGCTGCGGCCAATTACTCTCCTATGGTGTACGGATTTCTCACTACCGGAGCGGCACACCTCATAGAGTCATTTGGTACGAAAGAACTCAAGGATACCTATATACCAAAGATGTATGCCGGGGAGTGGCAGGGCACCATGGCGCTCAGTGAGCCGGGAGCCGGCAGCTCGCTATCTGACATAGTGACTACAGCTACGCGCACAGATCAGGGCTACTACCTGATCAAAGGGCAGAAGGTATTTATCAGCTGTGGCGATAGTGATGCGGTAGATAATATCGTACACCTGATGCTCGCGCGGATAGAGGGAGCGCCGGCGGGTACCAAGGGTATATCTCTTTTCGTAGTGCCACGCATGCGGCCTGCGGCGGACGGCAGTCTAACGTTTAATGATGTGAACACTGCGGGGGTGTTTCATAAGATGGGATACCACGGCGCACCGATAGCACACCTGATGATGGGCGAGAATAATGACTGCCGCGGCTATCTGGTAGGAGAGGAGCACAAGGGACTGAGCTATATGTTCCAAATGATGAATGAGGCAAGGATAGGTGTGGGGTGCAATGCGACATCTATATCCTCAGCGGCCTACTACAATGCTCTGGAATACGCCAACGTGCGTACCCAGGGCCGCAAAGTGACAGAGAAGGATCCGTCTAAACCTCAGGTAGCATTGATAGAACATGCAGATGTACGCCGGCTTTTGCTATTCCAAAAGGCCGTCACTGAGGGTTCGCTCTCGCTGGTGCTGGAGGCCTGTGGCCGATATGACCGCTGGATGGCCAGTGAGGGACAAGAAAAAGAAAACTATCACATGCTGCTGGAGCTGCTCACACCGATGGTGAAATCGTATCCGGCAGAGATGAGCATCCTCTCTACCAGCGCGGGCCTGCAGATCTTTGGTGGGTATGGGTATACGAAGGAGTTTCTGGCCGAGCTTTTCTTCCGCGAGACGCGTATCCATACCATACATGAGGGCGCCACAGCTATACACGGCATGGACCTGCTGGGCCGCAAGGTGATGATGAAGAACGGCATGGCTACCATGCTGCTGATGCAGGAGGTGATGGCGGATATACAAAATGCCCAACAGTACGATGACCTGAAACCATATGCTATCGCTCTCGAAGATAAGCTGATGAAGCTGCAGGAGATCACTATGCACCTCATCAGTGTAGCGCAGACCGAGGGACCAGAGGCCTATCTCTCAGATGCTACGTTGTATCTGGAGCTATTCGGTATCCTGACGGTGGCCTGGCAGTGGCTGAAGCAGGGCGCTAAGGTGGACGAACTGAAACGATCCGGTAGCAGATCCTACTCACCTGAGTTCCTCCAGTCAAAGCTTCATGCTATGCAATACTTCTTTGAATATGAGGTGCCTAAGGCTGATGGCCTGCTGGCCCGGCTCAAGAGCAGCAACCGTGTGACATTGGCTGCAGTGCGCGAGGAGATCGTATAAGGTCGTTGATTTTACCTTTTCATAATGATGGATTGCCGTTTATTTGCGATCATCAATCACCAGTATGTGCTATCCAGTCCTTATCTGTTTCCTTTTAGTTACTGTATTGACCAGTGCGCAAAGTGGCGCATACCTACGGCTGAATGAGATACAGGTCATAGGCAGCCACAATAGCTACAAGAAGCTGCCGGATCCCCGTGTCATGAAATTTCTAATGAAGTTTCGTAAACAATTGGGAGCTGAAAACAGTCCCATAAGGATAAACTATGGTCATCTGCCATTTGACTCCCAGTTTATGTATCACATGCGTGGATTGGAGATTGACATCTATAATGATCCTAAGGGCGGTGCGCTGTATAAGAGAAAGATAAATGCCTTTGTGCATGGCCTGCCGGTACGGTCTCACGTGGAGGAACTAAAGAAACCGGGACTGAAGGTGCTGCATATCAAAGACGTGGACTACCAGACGCACTATTATACATTCAAAGAATCACTCCAGGCGCTAAAGCAATGGAGTGATGCGCATCCCAGCCACCTGCCCATCTTTGTGAACGTAGAACCCAAAACAGGTGGACCGGGCGACCAAAGCAAGACTTTACGATTCTTTGGTTTCAAGAGAGTGGTAGCTTTTGACAGCACAGCGTACGATGAAATAGATGCCGAGATACGTTCAGTTTTTGGTGATAGCCTGAATACAGTGCTCACCCCGGACCGGCTGCGTGGGCACTATGCCAACCTGAAAGAAATGGCGCTGGATCACGGCTGGCCGGAGCTGGATGCCTGCCGGGGCAAGATCGTATTCATCATGCTGGGCGGCGATAAGGATATGTACCTAAAAGGGCATCCGGCGCTGAGTGGTCGCGCTATGGTCATATATGGCTCGCCAGATCGTGCCGATGTGGCCTTTGTGATGCAGGACGAGTCTATAGGTGATAGCGCCAATATCGTGAAGCTGGTGAAGGAAGGCTATATAGTACGTACGCGATCCGATATAGAGACGATGGATGCGCGAGCCAATGATCCTCACCGCAAACTGACGGCCTTCGCCAGTGGGGCGCAGATCACATCTACAGATTACTATGTACCGGATCTCAGGCTGAGCACTTTTGAGGTGCAGTGGGACGGCAAGCACTCGGGACGTATCAATCCGGTGACTACCCCGACGAAGAAAGGCGGATGGTTGGAAGAGTAGGTTTACAACGCAGCCCAGTTCTTAGTCCTGTCATATCGCAGATGCCCCATCTCTATCATCAGAGGAGAGGGAATATTATTGGTATACAAAGAGCCGGTGCCTAGTCCTTGTATCATAGTAGTATCCTTTGAGGCCGCCCATTGAGCTATCGCATTCAGGCCGATATTTCCCTCCAGCGCAGATGTAGCCCACCAGGGGATATTGAGCTTTGCTGCTTGCGCGATCCAGTCATCGCATACTGCCAGGCCGCCGAGAAGGCTGGGCTTTAAGATAATGTACTGTGGCCGGATGGTTTCCAAAAGACGCTGACGGATGAAGCTCTCGCTGGTGCCGATCAGCTCCTCATCCAGTGCTATCGATATTATATTCTCTCGGCAAAGGTTGTGCATCAGCAGGTATTGCTGTGGTTTGACGGGTTGCTCTATGGAGTGAATGGTATAAGCAGAGAGGCGCTTAAGTTTGGCGTGCACATTATCCGCGGTGAAAGCACCGTTGGCATCGAGGCGGATCTCCATCTGTGCAGGGCCATAGCGAGCCCTGATGCTCTCTATCAGCCGGCATTCTTCATCGAAGTCTATCGCACCGACCTTGATCTTGATACAGCGGAAACCATCTACTAGCTTTTGCTCAATTTGCTCACGCATGAAGCCCTCATCACCCATCCACACGAGCCCATTGATAGGGATAGCTTTCTTGCCCGCATAAAACTCAGAGCCTTTGATGATCTCGTGTTTACCTCCATTTCGCAGGTCTAGCAGTGCAGTCTCGAGACCGAATGCAATAGAAGGATAGCGGATCAGGAGTTCCAGAGGCAAAGTCCCTGATTCAAAATAAGCGTCAGCTATTTCCTCTACCTCGCTACAGATGTTGAGTAGCGCGGCTTCATAGCCTCCTGGATCATCTATGCTCAGGCCTTCGATGTAGCTGCATTCTCCCACGCCCCTGGTGCCACTGGCCTCTATGGTCAGGTAGTAGCCGTGCTTATGCGTCATGCGGCTCCGGGACGTGAGCACAGGCTTTTTGAACTCTAAACTATATGGATGATAGGAGGCGTACATGTTGTCCTTTATTCTGCTCCGCGCTCTGCCCTGATCTGGTCAAATGCCTCCTGTATCTTGCGAAACTTGTCCGCTGCAGTTTTTTGCTCAGCAGGAGAGAGGTGGCTATTCCTATCTGGATGATACTCCAGTACCATCTTACGGTAGGCTGCTTTGATCTCCTCAAAGGAGGCTGTATGCGCCAGGCCAAAGATGTTGTAGCGCTTGACCTCGGCCATATATGACTGGCGTATGCGGTTAAACTCAATATCATTGATATTGAGCCAGCCTGCTATGGTGAATATAGTATTGCGCTCCTGCCGGCTGAGGTCCGCGTCTGCTGTCGCGATATCAAACAGGAAGTGAATGATCTGGATACGTGTAGATGGTGATGACGAAATGCGCAGATCATCACAGGCTTTGCGGGTATCATACCTGCGCTCCAGGCAATGATGGAGGATGGCCATCTTCTCCTCGATATGGGACGGGTCAAAATGATCTGTGAAAAAAATCCTGACGAAATCCAGCTCCTCTTTGGTCACCCGGCCATCTGACTGTATCAGTGCGGATGCCAGTAAAATGAGATTGGTTTCAAACTCTGAAGTATTGGCCGTCTTGCTGTATTTCTTTGCGGGCTTGCCTATCTGCTCTCCCGCGGCATAGCCTATCATGCTGCCCATCGGGCCGCCGACCACAAAACCCAACCCGGCTCCCAGCCATTTCTCATACTTTGCCACTATGCTGCCTGTGCTGACTTTCTGTAGGTGAATATAAACATAAATATGCCCAGCAGTATGAGTGGTATACTCAGTAGCTGCGTGGAGCTGATAGGCCCTACCATGGCCTCGGGTACCTTCATAAACTCCAGCAGAAACCTGGTGAGGAAAGTGAAAGTGAAGAAGAAAGCAACATAAAAGCCCGGTCTTTTGTCTCCCATATGGCGGTATATCTGTATAACGATGAGCAGCAGGATAAAGTAACAAATGCTCTCATACAAAACGACCGGATGTCGCGCCTCGGTCTCTCCCGGAAAGATAAATCCCCAAGGCTCGGTCGTCACCTTGCCGATCAGCTCAGAGTTCATCAGGTTGCCAAAACGGATGAGAGCGGCCGGCAGGTAGATGATCAGCGCTACGCGGTCCAGCAGCCAAAGCAGCCTGAAATCAGGATGGCCCAGATGAAAAAGGTAGATAGCGACCAGGCCACCTATGATGCCGCCATGACTGGAGAGGCCACCCTTCCACACGCTAAATATCTCTATGGGATGGGCCATGAAGTAGCCCGGCTGATAGAAAAACACCTGCCCCAGGCGGGCACCGATGATGGCTCCTATAAAGATATACTGGATGATCAGGACGAGGTTTTCTTCGCTGAGGTTTTCCTTGGCCAGGATCCAGCGGCCCAGAAAGAAGCATCCGAAAATGGACAAAGTCCACATCAGCCCGTACCACTGCACAGTAAAGAGATGAAAATTGATCGGAATGGTGGGGTTGACATTCCAATGTATAAAAAGCTCCATGGCTCAAGATTAGTGATTTTGCAGTAAACCATGCCTTCCTGTCTGAGAAAAGAAACAGCTGAGGACCCTCTTGCGTATAAGAATCTTATTGCATTGCACTTTTTTTATCATTTTTGAGACATAACATCAAAGCTATCATGCAGAAAAAGACATGGGCTCTCGCAGCCATCGTCGGAGTATTAGGTCTTCTCGCAGCCTGCAAGAAGGATAATAAGAGTACTCCGCAAGGAAACGTACAGCACGCTATCACAGACACCTTTTACTGGAGGGCAAAGCTGGATACTACATGGGTCTACCACGGCGATAATAACAAGAGCGAATGCAATGGATCTACCGGTCTCTGCAGCTCTTTCCTTTATGACGCTACCTTCAAGCTGATTGATAGTGCCAATCCTTATCCTCATGACTCTATCATCCGTACATGGGTAGGCAAGACTTTCTATACCAGCGGGGATACAGCCTCCAAGGCTTATCTTTTTACTTTTTCGTACCCTGATAGCCTGTACAGAACGGTGAGCACAGAATATACCAGCAACTATGGCTCAAGCCTGACCATCACCTCAGTGACAGCCAATGGTCACTCATCGCTGACTACGCCGGATTCTCCTGCACTTTACTATAACCTTTACAAGATCAAGGGAACCTTCCACGCAAACCTGTCAAGGTCACAGGACACCAATATTGTCCATCTCACGCAGGGAGACTTCCAGATCAGCGTGATGGAGAGCACGCATCAGTAAGCGTCATTTATCTAATACCAGCCTGAATCCTCCATTACCAAAATGGTAGTGGTCGTAGATGTTCCTGTTTCTCGCTTTGGAGTAGCAGCGGTTCTCAGCACTGCGCCATGAGCCGCCTCTGAGCAGGCGAAAGGCTGCGGGCCGGTCATTTCTTGGGTTATCAGCCGGGCTCCGGGCGTAGTAGGCCGGATCATAGTAGTCGCTGCATAGCTCCCAGGCATTGCCTGCCATGTCGTATAGACCTAGTTCATTAGGCTTTTTCAAACCTACCGGGTGAGTGGTATCTCCGGCATTGGGCCGGTACCAGGCCACCTCATTCAGATCATTGCTCCCCGGGTAGCGGTAGCCTTTGCTCTGAGCACCACCCAGCGCTGCATACTCCCACTCAGCCTCGGTGGGGAGGCGGTATTGCTTTTCGGTCTTTTGATTCAGCCGCACTATAAACTGTGCCACCTGCTCCGGTGCCACAGTTTCGACCGGGCAATCAGAGCAGTTTTTATGCTTGCTCGGCGTGTCGCCCATTACCTCGGTCCAGAGCCTTTGGGTGATCTCATATTTACCTATATAGAAACTCTTGAGGGTGACGGAGTGCACGGGACGTTCATTTTTCTCGCCCGAGGGGCTACCCATCTGGTAGCTGCCACCCGCCACCAGTATCATCTCCGGCTCATGAACCTGGCACCATCCGAGGCTGCAGGTAAACAATTGGGCGAATAAAAGGGCATATCTCAGGGCTTTGATGTCTGGCATTTTTGATATGTTTAGTACATGGGAAACTCTGTTGTGAAAAGTAAGAAAATCGGCGCACTTCTGGTCTTTTTTGTCTCGTGTATACCTATGCTATCGAGTGCTGCTACATGGGTAGATACACTGGATAGCTATGCGCGGGAGAAATACCTGCCTGCCTCGCACTATATGTGGACCTGGATAGACGCGGCCCTACTCAATACAATGGTGAAACAATATGACCTGACTACCGACGCCACCCAAAAGCAAACCTACCTGGCCTATGTACGAAAGGCGATGAAAGTATCAGGTCCTTTGGCTAACGGCCGTATGCCCAATGACGTAGCGTCAGCACTGGGCTTCGCATTTCTATATCGGGTCACACATGACGAAAAGTACAAGCTAAAGGCAGAAAAGATCTACCGCCAGTACCTGAAGATCAAAAGAACAAAGGAGGGTGCCGTGTCACACCTGCCGGTGAATGTCGAGCTGTGGGATGATACGGTCTTTATGATTGGGCAGTTTCTGCTGGCCATGTACCAGGCTACCGGTGAGCAGCAGTACCTCGATGAATTTATGAAGCAGCTAAGGCTGCACAGGGAGAAACTACAGGATACCCAGACCGGCCTATGGGTGCACGGCTGGGATAGTGACCATAAAGACCATTGCTTCGTATGCGGTCAGACCCACTGGCCGGACTGGACCACCCGCCGCAGCTCAGAGGTATGGGGCAGAGGCAATGGCTGGATAGTGGTGACACTGGCCGATGCGCTAACAATAACCGGCAAGCAAAATGCTTATTACAATGAGCTGGCCGGCTACCTCAAGGAAATGATCGCACCGCTGCCCGCGCTGCAGGACAGCAAAACCGGACATTGGTATCAGCTCCCTGTGCGCAATACTGATCCGAATAATTTTATCGAAAGCTCGTGCACGGCCATGTTTGCCTATGGCATAGAGGCCGCTATCAGGCTAGGCCTCGTGACCGGCAAAGAATATGAAACCGCTGTAGAGCGTGCCTATCATGGCCTGCGGGACTACAGCCTGGAGCCCGTCCATGACAAATACCTGATCACAAAAAATGTCTGTACTGCTACCTGCATAGGTGACAAAGACTACTACCTGCACCGCAAAGTACAGCGAGGCAAGCCTTATGGTATAGGTATGTTTATCCAGTTTGGGCTGCACTATGAGCTGGACCATCAGCTCCGCCACGACTAGCGGGGAGGAGTGATGGTAGATCCGGGCGATGTGTATGGCGTAGCCCCTACACCCGCGGGTGTGCCTATGCCAGTGCTGCCTGCGGGAGCGCCGATACCTGTACCACTACCCATACCTGTGCTGCCGGGAGTACCTATGCCGCCTATGCCTGTCATGCCCGTGGCTCCTGTGTAGCCACCATAGGGCTGCGTAGGATTAGTGATGGTGGGCTGATAGCCCGGCCCACCCGGCATGGTCTGAGTAGGATTCACATTCTGAGAGCCGGGTGCACTCGGAGATCCCGGCGAACTGCCCGGAGTCTGTGCCGAAGCTGTGAGAAGGACGGTAGCCAGCGCCAGCGCAGCAGATGCCTTTATAATGTTGCTTTTCATGATGCGATGTTTTAGGCTTACTGTAAGGCGATAATTGTACCAAGGGGTGATTTGAAGCGATCAAATACTCCGGTTGGGCAAGGCTTTCCGCCATGTGGGGTAATGTATTTTCTGCTTTTGCAAAACCAAATTTCGGTACTACAATTTTTATCCTCTTTTGCAGCTCATATTGGTGCAGAAAATATTATTGAAAAAGGCATACTAAAAGATGCGCGTAAGCGTACTTTAGAGTAATAAAATTTTCCCACCCAATTTATGCGTAACGCATTCCGATTGGCAGCAGTTTCCTTTCTGTTTCTGCTCGCTGCCTGCAACCTGAAAAACAGAGTCAACCTAGTTTCCACCAATGCCAAAGATGAAGTGCCGGTCCTCGGCAATCTCGTCTTCACCTTTGACAAAAACCTCGTAGGCGATACCATGCTCAATGCATGGGATACCACGCAGTACATCCGCTTTGACCCGCCTATCGCCGGGCGGTTTCAGTGGACTAGCTCATACGAGCTGACCTTCTCTCCGGACTACAGCCTCGATCCGGCTACAGACTACCACGCTGAGGTGACCAGCAAACTGACCTCACACTCGATCTACTCAGTAGGCAAAATACCTGACATCAATTTCCATACACCCTATCAGCGGCTGGAGTCGGGCAATGCGCTGTGGACGACCATCGATGAAAGTTCGCACACACCTATCGGCCAGCTGGAGTTATTCTTTTTCTACAAAGTAGATCCGGCACAGCTCAAGGATAAACTCTCTATAGAGGTGGATGGCGCCAGGGCTGACTTCAAGATACTGACCACACAGGCTGATGAGCACATTCTGGTGAACCTGACCACCCTGAAGATAGAAGACAAGGACTACCAGATCAAAGCGACCATAGCGCCGGGCATCACGCCATATGGCGGCAAGACAGGCACCAGGCAGCCGATAGAATACAAGACCACGCTGCAGTCGCCATACATCCTCACGGTAAATAACATCGAGGCAGAGCATGATGGCAATAGCGGTACCGTGCATCTCTACACCTCGCAGCAGATGCTGGAGGAAGGCCTGGACAAGGCGATCAGCTTTGACCCGGCGGTGTCATTCAAGACGCAGGTGACGCAGGATGGACTGATACTGACCTCAGACAAATTTGACGTGACCAAGGAGTACACGCTGACCATCAAGGCCGGTGTAAAAGGCCGGATAGGTGGTGTGCTAAAGGAGGAATACTCCCACTCTGTCGCCTTTGGCCAGCTGGAGCCGTCTATCAGGTTTACCAATCAGAAAGGTGTGTACCTGACGCCTAAGGGCGCAAAGAACATAGAGGTGCAGATCATCAATGTACCTCAGGTGCAGGTGAGCATCTCCAAGATATATGAGAACAACATCCTCGCCTCCGGCCGCTACAGCTACTATGATGATGACGGTGATAGCGGTGACGGCTACGTCTCTGCTGACGGCGAGCGCAACTATGGCGACAACCTGCAGGTAGGAGACAAGGTCTATGAGACCACCATCGAGACTAAGAATCTGCCCAAGAAAGGCAATAGCCGCCTGTTCAAATTTGACTTCCCTGATAAGCTGAGGGAGTATAAAGGAATGTACAAGATCACTATCCGCTCTCAGGGGCAGTACTACCTGAATGAGAGCCGCTATGTATCCCTCTCAGATATAGGCCTGATAGCCAAAGATGGCAGGGACAAGATGTTTGTCTTTGCCAACTCTATCAAGACCGCGCAATCTATGGCAGGCGTAGCAGTATCCGTATACGGCGCCAATAACCAGGTGATGGGCACCGGCACGACCAATAATGACGGTGTGGCCGAGATAGAGCTGAAGCACCGCGACTTCACAGGCTTCCGCCCGGCGCTGATCATAGCCAAAACACAGCAGGGAGACTTCAATTATATGCCGTTCAATACTACGCGTGTGGAGACCTCGCGGTTTGATGTAGGTGGTAAGAAGGCGAACAGCACGGGGCTCGACGCCTTTGTCTATAATGAGCGGGATATGTACCGCCCGGGTGAGACGATACACTCCTCAGTGATCGTCCGTGACCAGCGGTGGCGGAGCCCCGGAGAGATACCTGTGCGACTGAAGTATCTGCTGCCAAACGGCCAGGAGCTGAAGTCCTACCGCAAGACGCTGAACGATGAGGGCAGCGTAGAGGTAGCGCTGGAGCTGTCTCCTGCCAGTATCACGGGCAGCTACTCGCTGGAGGTATATACGTCCAATGATGTGCTGCTGGCTACCAAGAATATTATGGTAGAGGAGTTTATGCCGGACAGGATACGTGTCACTACGAGCCTGGATAAGCCATACCTCAAGCCGGGCGATAAGACCAATCTGAGCATCAATGCCATGAATTTCTTCGGCCCACCGGCAGCTGACAGAAACTATGAGGTAGAAATGCAGATCAGCTCAAAGTACTTCTCGCCAAAGAAATATAGCAGCTACAATTTCTCGCTGGCCAATCAGACGACTGAGTTTGACAAGATAGAGCGTACTGGTACGACAGATGAGAAGGGCAATGCCAAAGAGCAGTTTGAAGTGCCTGCGGCCTATGTCAATAACGGCGTGCTGGAGGGCGATATCTTTGCTACGGTGTTTGACGAGTCGGGCAGGCCGGTGAGCAGGCGCTCATCTGTAGACATCTACACGCAGGATGTATTCTACGGTATGGACCGCGATGGCTACTACTACTATCCGCTCAATCAGGCTATCCGCTTCCCGCTGGTGGCGCTGAATAAAGATGAGAAACCCGTCAGCACACAGGGCCATATCGTAGTGATCAAGCATGACTACAAGACCGTACTCAGCCGCAGCAGCGAGTACTTCCGCTATGAGTCTCAGAAGGAGGACCGCACTATCGTAGACCAGCTCATCAATATCAGCGGAGAGAATACCGTATACTCCTTTGTGCCAAAAACACCGGGCGACTATGAGATCCGCCTGGCCAAGCCGGGTGCAGATGCGTATGTGATGTATAGCTTCTACAGCTATGGTGGCTATGGGTATAATACGAATACCTCCTTTGAGGTCAATAATGAAGGCAACATAGACATCAGCCTGGATAAGGAGAAATACAACGCCGGAGAAACGGCGAAAGTGCTCTTCAAGGCGCCATTCAATGGCCGTATCCTCGTGACCCTGGAGAGCGACCATGTCATAGATCATTTTTATATCAATACAGACAAACGCACCGCTACAGCTACGCTGAACCTGAAAGCAGACTACGTTCCTAACGCGTATATTTCAGCAACGCTGATCAAGCCGCATGAGGAGACGGACCTGCCGCTGACAGTGGCGCATGGCTACCTGCCGATCATAGTGGAGGAGAAGGCCAATAAGATCCCCGTGCAGATCATAGCAGAGAAATCTGTCCGCTCCCACACCCGCCAGAAGGTGACGGTGAAAGCCGCTCCTGGCTGCAAGATCACCCTGGCTGCGGTGGATGAAGGCATCCTCCAGATCACAGGCTACAAGACGCCTGATCCGTATGCTTTCTTCTATCAGAAGCGTGCGCTGGATGTCAATTCATTTGACCTGTACCCGTTGCTTTTCCCTGAGGTAAATGCCTCTATCTCTAGCACCGGCGGTGACGGCTCGGATATGTCCAAGCGCGTAAATCCTGTCAAGAACAAGCGTGTAAAACTGCTCAGCTACTGGAGCGGCATCACCGAGGCCAATGGTAGCGGCGAGGGCAAGTATGAGTTTGATATCCCGCAGTTCTCAGGTGAGGTGCGGCTGATGGCGGTGGCGTATAAGGATAAGTCCTTTGGCAGTGCCGATGCGCATATGACGGTGGCTGACCCTATCGTGCTGGTCACCTCGCTGCCGCGCTTTATCAGTCCGCGCGATACGATAGATGTGCCTGTCACCATTTCCAATACTACTGCCAGCAGCACCAGCGCCTCTGTGACGGCGAAGGCCGAAGGGCCGATACAGTTCGTAGGCTCGGTGTCTCAGTCTGCGTCTGTGAATGCAAAGGGTGAAGCTCGTGTCCTCTTCCGCCTCGTAGCGAATGGCGCTCCTGATGAGGCCAAGGTGACCGTGACCGTGACCGGTGCCGGTGGCAAATACGAAGACGTGACAGACATCACTGTACGCCCTGCGGCGTCTCTGCAAAAGGGCAATGGCAGCGGTGTGATAGACGGTGGCACGGCCAAGACTGTAGAGATAGGTGACCCGCGCTTTATCCCTGCTATGGCGGACTATAGTGTGGTAGTGAGCCGCTCGCCTATGGTGCAGTTTAGCGATCACCTGACCTACCTCGTGCAGTACCCGTATGGCTGTACGGAGCAGACGGTGTCGGCGGCTTTCCCTCAGTTATACTTTCAGGACCTCAGCGGACTGATGAGTCCGACTTTAGCCAAAACAGCAAATTATAACATTAACGAGGCGATCCGCAAGATCAAGATGCGCCAGCTCTACAATGGTGCACTGACCCTCTGGGACGGCGAAGGGGAGGAGTGCTGGTGGGCATCGGTGTATGGTGCGCACTTCCTCATAGAGGCTAAGAAGGCCGGCTATGACGTCTCTGACGACCTGCTGGATAAACTGCTCGAGTACCTCGGCGCTCGCCTGCGCAATCACGACCTGATCACCTGGTACTATAACCGTGGCCTGAATAAGAAGATCGCGCCGCACGAGGTGGGCTACAGCCTCTATGTACTGGCCCTCGCGGGCAAACAGGACCTGAGTACGATGAACTACTACAAGTCCAACCCGCAGCTACTCACTACTGACTGCAAATACCTCCTCTCTGCGGCCTATGCGCTGGCAGGGGACAAGGGCAAATTTAAAGAGATGCTGCCGTCTACTTTTGTGGGTGAAGTATCTGATAAGGAAACAGGCGGTAGCTTTGCCTCTGCGGTGCGTGATGAAGCGATAGCGCTGAATGTACTGGCCGAGGTAGACCCGCAGAATCCACAGATACCGACCATGTCCCGCCATGTATCTGAGACCATCAAGCGGGAGTACTACCTGAGTACGCAGGAGCGTGTGTTCAGCTTCCTCGCCCTCGGCAAGGTACTGCGTGCGAATGCCTCTGCGACTGTCACTGCCGATATCAAGGTCAATGGCAAAGTGGTGGGTTCCTTCACCGGTCAGTCTCTGAAACTGAGTAAGAAGAAGCTCGGCGGTAGCAAGATAGAAGTAGTGACCAAAGGCAGTGGCAAGCTGTATTACTTCTACGAAAATGAAGGTATCACGGCAGATGGCTCCTTCAAGCAGGAAGACAGCTATATCAAGGTGCGCAAGGAGTTTTATGACCGCTTCGGGCATCAGTTGTCATCGCTCAATTTCAAGCAGAATGACCTTGTGATCGTGCGCCTGAATATAGAGAGCAGCTACAACCGCCCGATAGACAATGTGGTGATCACCGATATGCTACCGGCAGGTTTTGAGATAGAGAATCCGCGCCTGAAAGAGGTGCCGGGTATGGACTGGATCAAGGATGCCTCTACGCCTACCGCCTCAGACTACCGCGATGACCGTGTCAATCTCTTTACAGACCTCTACACCGGCCGTCCGCAGCACTACTACTATGCCGTGCGCTGTGTCAGCCCGGGTGCCTTTGTGATGGGGCCGGTGATGGCAGATGCGATGTATGCGGGTGAGTATCACTCCTACAATGGTGGGGGAGTGGTACGGATCACGCAGAAGTAGACTTTTTCATATCGTCCCGCGTCCCCGTACATAGGCAACGGGGACGCGGGACGATTTTCTTAAAGCAACTAGGTAGATCAACACTTGCTTTAACCAGTATAATATACAGCATTAAGATATAGCAGAATGCTACTTTTCTTCTATGTCACTATCCCTTATTGTCCAGAAAGGACGAGGCTGTGGTTTTTCAGGTTTTTTATATCCATAGGTAGCTATTGACCAATATTCCTCAGACTCTACACGATCTGCAATATCACATAGGATGTCGTTTTGACGTAGTAGAGAAATGATGTATCTCTCTTCTTCTGATCGTAATGGGATAGGACAATTATTTACATGTAGTCTTCCTGGTATCCATTGTGGCTTGTGATTGCCTTGCATGCGGTATTGAGGTAAATAAAATGTGATCTCATGCCCTAAAGCATCTTTGCATCTCCAAAACATAGATCCTCCATCTGCGGCTACTGCCATATCAATGAAGATTAAAGAGCCGTGAATGATAGGGAGATTATGTTCCATACAAGTTTTGGAGGTGTAATTTGTCTATGAATATATCTTTTATAAGTGCAAAACTGTCCTAAAGCAATCGTCCCGCGTCCCCGTATGTATAGAACGGGGACGCGGGACGATATTTATATTACAGAAACTACTTGCTCCCAATAAACAGCTTCTCCTGGCCGTAGTCTATGACCACATTATGCTTCTTCAGCAGGTCGGAGCCGAGGATGCCGTCTATCTTTTTGATCTTCATCTTGCGGTAGGTGCCGTTGACGTGGCTCAGGTCCACGCCGGCTACGAAGTATTGAGAGATATTGAGGTCGCCTATGGTGAGCTTTTTCAGTGTGCCGGTGTAGGACTCCATCACCGTGCTGTGCAGGCCAGTGGTCTCTTGCTTGATCACCTTCATTTTACGCGCCAGTTTGCTCTCGTAGAAGGTCTTGTCTATCACAGATTTTGACGCGCCGGTGTCTATGAGGAAGCGGCATTTTTTGCCTTCTACCGTCACTGTGATAAAGGGATGATAGCCACCGCCCATCATTTCTGAGACCGTGAATTTGATGCCTTTCGGCTTGGTTGTTTTTGCCATGTGAGATGGATAAAATAAAAAAGACCGTATACGTGAATATACGGCCTTTCTATTGGTTTAGTTTGGATTATACTGTCAGTGTGTTGAGAACTTCATTCATAGAGCGGACAGCGTCAGCGCTCTTGTTGAATGCCTCCTGCTCTTCAGCATTCAGCTTGTAGTCCACGATCTTCTCCCAGCCATTCTTGCCTATCACTACAGGCACGCCGAGGCAGATGTCCTTCTGGCCGTACTCGCCGTCGAGGGCTACGCAGCATGGGTATACCTTCTTCTCATCGCGCACGATGCTCTCTACGAGCGCCGCACCGGCCGCACCCGGAGCATACCAGGCAGAGGTGCCTATCAGCTTCGTGAGGGTTGCGCCGCCTACCATCGTGTCAGCAGCTATCTTTTGCAGTTCCTCTGCCGAGAGGAGGTTGCTCACCGCGTGAGAGTTGAGGAATGCGAGGCGTGTGAGTGGTATCATGGTCGTATCGCCGTGGCCGCCTATCACTACTGCGTGCAGATCGCTCGGAGAGCACTTCAGCGCAGAGCTGAGGTAGAACTTGAAGCGGCTGCTGTCGAGGATGCCACCCATACCGATGATGCGGTGCTTAGGTATGCCGCTGCTCTTCAGTGCCAGGTAGGTCATGGTGTCCATCGGATTGCTGATCACCACGATGATCACGTCCGGAGAGTGCTTTAGGAGGTTTTCTGTCACCGTCTTTACGATGCCCGCGTTGGTGCTGATCAGCTCCTCGCGGGTCATGCCCGGCTTGCGCGGGATGCCAGAGGTGATCACCGCTACGTGGCTGCCCTGTGTCTTGGTATAGTCATTGGTAGAGCCTATGATCTTGGTGTCAAAGCCCAGCAGCGTGGCTGTCTGGCTCATGTCCATCGCTTTGCCCTCGGCTACACCTTCCTTGATGTCTACGAGTACCAGCTCTTCACAGAGTTCTTTGCGGACGATATTGTCAGCTACGGTAGCGCCTACTGCACCTGCACCTACTACGGTTATTTTCATGATATTTTATTGATAAAATGGTAAAAAATAAGACGGGGCAAACGTAAGGCAATTTGTGGAAACACAAAAAGATTTTTATCACCGTTGTGATATGGTTTAACATAGATTTTACCTGCGAAAAATCCGCTATTTTCGGCCTTGTCATGTCACACGCATTCCGCACCGTCATTCCACTGCCACGAGCGCCTTTCACTATCAGCCACCGAGACAGGCTGGTCACCATTGGGTCGTGCTTCTCGGAGCATATCGGGCGGTATTTTGCGCAATATAAGTTTGACACAGACATCAATCCCTTTGGCCAGCAGTACAATCCCGGCTCCATAGCCAATGCTATAAACCGCCTGCTATCGGCTAAACCATACGACGCTGACGAGCTGGTGCTACAGGATGAGCGCTATCATTCCTATGACCATCACGGCAGCTTCTCGCTGTCGGGCAAAGAAGAGACAGCAGCTGGTATCAATGAAAGACTACACGCTTCATCGGCGAAAATAAAGCAGGCCAGTGTACTCTTCCTCACCTTTGGAACCGCCCATGTTTTCAAACTCAAAGGCACCGACCGCATCGTCTCAAACTGCCACAAGATACCCGCAAAGGAATTTGACTTTGAAATGCTCTCGACTGACGAAATAGTACGCTTGCTATCGCAAAGCCTCGCTCTCCTGTGGCAGGTCAATCCTACTGTGAAAGTAGTCCTTACCGTCAGCCCCGTGCGCTACTTCGCCTTCGGTCATTTTGAAAACTCTGTGAGCAAAGGCCGCCTGCACGATGCCATCTATCAGCTGTGTCAGAAATATGCGCAGTGCGTCTACTTCCCTGCCTACGAGATCGTGATGGATGAGCTGCGGGATTACAGGTTCTTTGCAGATGATATGCTGCATCCCAATCAGCTGGCGATAAGCTATGTGTGGGAGCAACTATGTAAAGTCTTTTTTGGAAAAGACACCAATGCTATTCTTCAGGAAATAGATGAAATAAATGCGGCGCTTAATCATCGGCCTAGAAATCCTGATAGTCAGGCGCATAGGCAGTTGATAGAGAAATACAGACAAAAAAATGACAATCTTCAGGAGAGGCTGGGCTTGCTTCATAGCTAATAATTGACTTACTTTTGCATAAAATGAAAACTATGCGAAACCTACTACTCCCGTTATTTACCCTTTCGGTTCTCGCCACTTCTGCGCAGTCAAACTCTTATTTACCTCTGAATGATAGCACACAGATATGGTATAGTTCTTATTGCCAGTGTGGTCTGGGCGGTGGTACACGTGTCACTAAAACATACCATTTTGGCGCCGATACAGTCATTGGTAGTTTTACATATCTCAAAGCGAAGGCTACTGAAGGCTATGACGAATATATCCGTCAGGATACCTCCGGGCGTTATTATTTGTACGCGACTGACCGCGAGTATCTGCTTTACGACTTTAATGCAGTGGCAGGCGATTCTTTCACCGTAGATCCTATTTCACACAATTATTATAAAGTCGACTCTACAGACGCGGTCCTGATAGATGGATCACTACGCAAGAGAGTTTGGTGTAAGACCAATTACGGATTGCCACAAGCCCCACAGGGAGCTATAGTTCCGATACAATGGGTGGAAGGTGTAGGGTCTAGCATGGGGCTTATCTCGGTTTTCGAAAGAAGTGCCGGATTTGTCTATTCATACTGTGGCGTACAAAAAGAAGGTCGTAAGATATACCCTGATACCGTAGGTAAGTGCGACATCACGACTGGTGTGATAGATCTGGCGAGTCAGGATCTGCAAATATCTCCTATACCTGCTACGGATGTCGTAGCAGTGAGCGCTGACTCTTGGATGTTTGATAAGATCGAATTGATCAATATGCAAGGACAAGTACTATACACTGAAATAGCGAGCCATCAACTGAGCCTGCGCAGCTATAGTCCTGGCATCTATCTGCTGCGTATGTCTGATAAAGAAGGGAATTATACTTTCAGGAATATAGTCAAAGAATAGGCAGGCCTAGTTATTCCATAGCATCTTATCATACCGCATTACTATTGAAATGTCCTTGCGTTTGAGATAGAAGAGTAGTTCCTCTTCATCGCCCCTGTGCGTCAGCAGCACAAAGTCGCCGCCCCAGGCACCGAGAGATTTGACCTCACCCCAGTAGTCGGGGAAGAGTTGTGACTTGATCGTCGGGGTTTGCAGCGCCTCCGAGACGATGGCCTCATGCTCGCGGATGATCTGCTCCATCTTGTCCAGCGTCTGGCTCTGGAGCATACTGTCGGTGAGTTTTGTGAGCCATGTCACAGCGTCTTTATTGCCCTTTATCCTATCACGATAGGAGGCGATACTGGTAGAGGACGTCACCTTTTTGCCAGTATAGGCGAAGTACAATTGCTCTGCAAAAGGCGGCAGGAAATGTACTTGCTCCCATGTAGCCCTGCCATCTATAAGTGTGTACACGATAGGCGTATCACTACCCGCCACCGCCACATCATAGCCCGAGCCGCCCATGGTAGCGTGCAGCAGTGCGACACCATCCACACCAGCCCATGCAGAGAGGCAATACACCAAAGTAGAACTGGTACCGAGGCCCCATTCATTGGGAAACTCGAGGCTGGTCTCTACTGCGATGTCGTTATAGCCACTTAGGAAAGATGGGTTCATTAGTCGAGCCTGTTGTAGCATCTGTGTGAGTATGCGGGCTTCTTTGCTGTCCGTATTGATACATTGCAGCGTTTGCTTGTCAAAGGTCAGGTGTAGCCAGGGCTGCTTGAGATGATCGAGTGCGACCCAGTAGAGGGTATTGCTCTCACCGCTAAGTTCCTTCACCCGTAGGTGCTGGCCGAACTGTACGGGGATGGTCAAAACCTTCGCCCCTTCCAAAGCAAAATACTCGGAGGTCAGCATTAGTTTGCCATGGCCGTAAAACGAGATGTTAGACATTAGACGCTAGACGTTAGATAATGCAAATGGATGGACGATGTGGAGCGATAGTATTTAGATATTTGAAATAGCATGTATTAGTCTATTGTCTATCCTCTAAAGTCTATCGTCTTAAAGTTTCCAGATAGTCACGCACCGACGACACCGATATCGTCTTATCCTCAAAGTAGCCCCTTGCTTTCTCAGCCTCGGCATCTGTGGCCTGAAACTGTGCGAGGATATTGGTGAGGTGCATCTTCATGTGGCCCTTCTGTATGCCGGTGGTGGTCAGGGAACGCACTGCGGCGAAGTTTTGCGCGAGGCCTACGGTGACGATGATCGCCATGAGTTCTTTCGCATTAGGATTGCCCAGTAGCTCTAGTGAGCGCTTTGCCAGCGGGTGCAGGGAGGTGAGACCACCCACCGTACCGATAGCTATCGGCATGGTCATACCAAAGGTGAAAACGCCATCTGCCACCGTACAATCACTGAGGCTGCGGTACTGGCCATCACGGCTGGCATAGGTATGCGCGCAAGACTCCACTGCGCGGAAGTCATTGCCGGTAGCGATCACCACGGAGTCGATGCCGTTCATGATGCCTTTATTGTGCGTGGTAGCCCTGTATGGATCGATAGTAGCGATAGTCACCGCCCTGCGAAACTTCTCTGCAAACTCCTGTGCGCTCATCTTGCCCCCTTCAAAGGTGCCGAGCTCCTCTATTTTACATGAGACCTCGCAGCGCACCACGCAGTCAGGCGTATAGTTGGACAAGATGCACATCACGATCTCGATGTCTTTCTCCGCAGGAGTGAAGATCGGGCTCTCGTCCATCAGGTCTTTGAGCAGCGCACCAAACTCTTCGAGACAGGAGTTGATAAAGTTGGCACCCATCGAGTCTACCGTCTCAAAGTAGCCGCGTATCTGGTAGTAGTTTGGCTCGATGTGAGAGAAGTCTATCAACTCGAGGTCTTTGACCCCGCCACCGCGCTCTTCCATCTTGGCTGTGATAGGCTTTACGCCCTCTATCAGTTTCGCCTTGATCTCTTTGAAGTAGGCGATGAATTTATCCTTATCACCCTTATAGATGATGTGTACCTGGCCTATCTTGATCGTAGAGAGGACGGTCGCTTTGAAGCCACCGCGTGTCAGCCAGTACTTCGCAGCATTGGATGCCGCAGCTACTACTGAGCTTTCCTCCGTCACCATCGGTACGGCGTAGACCTTGTCGTTGATCTTAAAGTTAGGCGCGATACCAAAGGGGATAGGGAAATTGGCGATCGTGTTTTCGCTGAAACCATCGAGCAGTTTCTGTGACTCGATATTGTCATGCCAGAAGCCGGCAAACTCGTTCAGCACCTCGATAGGATTGGCGTAGAGGAAGTTCTTGGCTATCCACTTTATCTTATCGCGCTTGTTGAGCTTCGAGAAACCCGAAATGATCTGACCTTCTTCCTCTGTCATGCCGCGCTAAAATAGGTTTTCACCCGCACACAGACAATTGGCTGAAAGCCAAATATGACGAGTATCGGTAGTCAGGAGTACTATGCAGGCCAGTTTCACTATGCGAAAACCTTTTCTGCCATGCGGAATGTATAGCGGGTGACCAGCCC
>JAFDYN010000021.1 GCA_018267385.1 Bacteroidota bacterium
CATAGAAATCTATGTGGTTCAAAAACGTATTTTGATTACCATACAGAGGCCACAGAGATATTGAAACTCCGCGTTCTCATCTCCGGCTGTTCCCCTCGGTGTCGTCTGTGTAGTGCTTTTGTATTGTCCTACTCTACGCTGTTTCGGCTACGATAAAGATCGTTTCGGTGCATCGGCTGCGCTCCGTAGTGCTGACCTTTGCACCTAAACAAATCAAAACATGAATATCGTACTTACAGGTTCCCTCGGCCACATCAGCCGGCCACTCACTCAGATGCTCGCCAAAGCGGGTCATACCCTCACCGTGATCAGCAGCCAGCCCAGTCGGCAGCGCGAGATAGAAAGCCTCGGCGCACTGCCCGCTATAGGCAGTATCAATGACGTAGATTTCCTCACACGCACCTTCACCGGTGCAGAGATAGTCTACCTGATGGAGCCACCTATCAGCCCCGCGCAGATGTTTGATCCAGCCCTCGATCCCTATCAGTATGTCAATGATATCGTGAAAGGCTATAAAGAGGCCGTACAGCGCAGTGGTGTCAAAAAGATCGTTCACCTCAGCAGTATCGGGGCGCATACCGACACGGGTGTCGGCCTGCTCAAATTTCACTATCACGCGGAACATATGCTCAAGCAGCTGCCGGCTGATGTCTCTATCAAATTCATGCGCCCTGTAGGCTTTTACTACAATTTGTTGCTTAATATTGATGTGATCAAAATGCTGAGCAAGGGCTTTGTTGGCGGACTGATGGCACTGCAGCACTATGGCATTTCGGGCCTGATCGGAGGCCAGAGGGGAGTAGTAGCCAGCAACTATGGCGGCGACACGATGAACCTGCTCGTATCACCCTATGACATCGCCACAGTGATAGCAGAGGAGATGGGCAAACCATTTGCCGGCCGGAGCTTCCGCTATATAGCCAGTGAGGAGCTGACCTGCAATGAGGTGGCAGCCATACTCGGACCAGCCATAGGCAAGCCCTACCTCAAGTGGGTCGCCATTTCGGACAAAATGCTGACCAATACCATGCTGAAGCAAGGCGCAAATGAGAAGTTGACTAAAGGCGTAGTGGAGATGGGAGCCGCCGGCCGCACGGGTGTATTGTACGAAGACTACTACAAGCATCGTCCCGTCCTCGGCCCTACTAAGCTCAAGAGCTTCCTGCCAGAGTTCGCAGCAGCATATAATAAATGATAGCAGATGCAGAAGCAAGTATATCAGTTTAAAACCATCAGCGAGTACCACCGTATACTCGGTCTGCCTGAGCCGGACCATCCGCTCATCAGCGTGATAGACATCAGTGATATCCCTCGCGGAGATGTCGTGCCGCCTGTCACCATGGTCTATGATTTTTACAACATTTCTCTGAAGCGCAGCCCCGATGTGCGCTACCGCTACGGCCAGCAGGAGTGCGATTTTGACAAAGGGCTGCTCTTCTTCATGGCGCCCGGTCAGGTTTTTGGCCTCGATGCTACGCACGATCTTTCTACCATCAGCGGGTGGATGCTACTCATACATCCTGATCTCCTCTGGCATACTACGCTCGCTACACATATCAAGCAGTATGACTTCTTTGACTACGAGATCAATGAAGCCCTCTTCCTCGCGCCCCGCGAGGAGGAGAAGGTGGTCAGCATCCTGCGCAATATCCGCCAGGAGTACCAGTCCAATATTGATACCTACAGCCAGGATATCATCATAGCCGAGCTGGAGTTGCTGCTCGCCTGCTCCGAGCGGTATTACAATAGGCAGTTTATTACCCGCAAGAAAGTAAACCACGAAGTACTGGGCCGCCTCGAGGTATTGCTAAATGATTACTTTGATCACAAGCAGCTCGCTACCAATGGCCTGCCCACCGTGCAGTATATATCCGATCGGCTAGGCATCTCCCCCGGCTACCTGCGCAACCTGCTCAAGACCCTCACCGGCCTCAACACGCAGCAGCACATCCACGAGAAGCTGATAGACAAAGCCAAGCAGCAACTCTCTACCACAGACCTATCAGTGAGCGAGATCGCCTATATGCTCGGTTTCGAGCATCCGCAGTCATTCAGCAAGCTCTTCAAATCAAAGACAAACCTTTCACCGCTGGAGTTTCGCGCGAGTTTTAATTAGGATGCTTTACTACGCAGAGTGAACGAAGTTTCGATCACAGAGCTCACAGAGATATTATCACGCATAGAGTCAATTACTTTTGAGGTACGGAGAAATTAAAACTCCGTATCCTCTGTGTAGTAAATCTTTCACCACTGGAGTTTCGCGCCAGGATAGCTTTTGCAAAGAATATGCACCAAACAATTAGGACTGCCGCTTGTTGATGTTTCCGGTACGCTCACAGACTTAAGTTTGCAGTATGCTATCCCGTTCTATTTTAGCGTCAGTATCCTTTACACCTGTATCATTCTATCCATGCGTCCATTCATTTTTATTCTTGCGCTCATTTATTCCGGTGTTGCTTTTGCCCAGGTCTCACCCGCGGCTGTCACCATCGCGCGCGATAGCTTTGGCGTGCCGCATATCTTTGCGGCTACTGATGCTGAGGTGGCCTACGGCCTGGCCTGGGCACACTGTGAGGATGACTTCCGCTCCGTGCAGGAAAACCTCCTCCAGAGCCGCAGCCTGCTGGGAGAGGTGGAGGGCAAGAATGGCGTGCTCTTCGATTTCGCCATGCAGTTCTTCGGTATCGATACGTTCGTAGATCATCATTATGAGCAGGCGTTTTCGCCGCAATTCAAAGCGGTACTCACGGGCTACATACAGGGTGTCAATGCCTACGCTGCCGCCCATCCTGACAGGGTCTTGGTCAAGCGCGCGCTACCCTTCAATGAGCACGACATCATCCGCAGCTATACGCTGAATCTCACCCTCTTTGCCGGTGCCGGTATCGCGCTGAAATCCATCAAGGACCGCCGCATCGAGTTCTTTCACCAGCCCAATGAGATCGGCTCTAATGCCATGGCCATCGCCCCCTCGCGCACTGAGGATGGCCGCACCTGGCTCGCGGTCAATAGCCACCAGCCGCTCGAAGGGCGCTTCGCATGGTACGAGGCGCATCTGTGTAGCGACGAGGGTTGGGATATCATCGGCGGGCTTTTCCCGGGTGGTGTCACCGTCTTCGTAGGGAGCAATCAGCACCTCGGCTGGGCCCACACCACCAACTACCACAACTTCGGCGATGTCTACAAACTACAGCGTCGTGGCAATAAATATTTCTACGATGGTCAATGGCGCAAATTTGATACGCGCACTGCGCACCTACGCATCCGCCTCGGCAAAATAGTCCTGCCCGTCAGCCGGAAGATCCGCTACACCGTGCACGGCCCTGTCTTTAGCAATAAGGATGGCGACTATGCGCTCCGCTTCCCTGGCTATCAGGATATCCGCGCCGCCGAGCAGTGGTACCACATGGATAAAGCGAAGAACTGGAGCGAGTTTGAGAAGGCGATAAAGATGGAGGCCATCCCGCTATTTAATATCGTCTATGGCGATCGTGACGGGCATATCTTCTGGCAGAGCGGCTGCCAGGTGCCGTTGCGCGATACTGCCATCCGCTGGCATGTGCCCATGCCCGGCACTAGCTCGCAGTATGTCTGGCAAAAACTCCTGCCGTATAACAGCAAGCCCGCGCTGCTCGATCCATCATGCGGCTTTGTCTATAGCTGCAATCAAACACCACTCGCTACCTCCGGCACTGCGTGCAACTGGCACGGCTACTTTCCCGGCATGCAGCTCTTCACCTACAATCGTGGTGAGCGCTTTGGCGAAATGCTGAATGCCATAAAGGGCAAGATTACCTGGCAGCAGTTCCTCGATGTGAAGTTTGATAAGCACTATGCGCCAGACGGCACCTATGCGCACAATTTCCGCGCACTCTATCACCTCGACGCGCAGAAGTATCCCGACCTCTCTGCCGCCATCACAAAACTTAAACACTGGGACTGGTCCGGCACAGTAGACAATAAAGACGCCGCCCTCGCCATGCTCACCCACGAGTACCTGATGAAAAAACTCAATGGCCCCTTCGCATTTCTCATGATCAAAAAGGATACGCTCACAGAGTCCGAGGCGGTAGAGGCAGTACGCCACGCACAGCAGCAGCTCATAGAGACACACGGCAGCATAGACGTACCACTGGGTGATGTGCAGCGCCTCATACGCGGCACCGTGAGCATACCTGCCAGCGGCCTGCGCGAGGTGCCCCGTGCCGCAGACCCGAAACTCGTAGACAAAAGAAAGGGCATCTACAAAGTGACCAGTGGTGACGGCTACATACAGTTGGTCAAGTTTGACAAACACGGCGTGGACCTCCGCACCATCAGCCCCTACGGCGCCTCAGCGGACCCGGCCAGCCCGCACTACACAGACCAGATGGCCATGTTTGAAAAGGAGCAATTCAAGCAGATGACCTTTGACAAAGCCGAGATCCTCCGCCGGGCGGAGCGTGTCTATCATCCGCAGTAGGAGTGGAGGGGATTCAATAGGCGATGAACAAATGAAAAGATCATTTGCGAGCGATAGCGAAGCAATCCTCCACTTCATGTATTTGGACGTAAGCTCTTTACAAGTTCAGAACAGCAGTTATATTGCTTACTTTTGCAAACAGCAAGCATAAAACGTGGATCTTATTTACTTCTATATATACAGGTTTTATAAGACCCGTGTCAGTATCAGTGATCCGCATCTTTATACAGTGCTGGCTATAGCCACTCTCGCAGCATTGTCCGTTGCGACGGTATCAGATTGGATCTCCATTATTTACTTCTGCCGAGGCATATCTGTCTTTTTATGGATGCTGTTTTTTGTTAGTAGTGCACTGATCTTTCACGTCTATTACAGAAGCAGAAAAAAGAAACTTGTCAAAAAAGCTCCCCTGCTATTCGGTAATGAGAAAATCCCCGTCGCAATTACCATCGCTTTTGTTTTGATTGGATTGTTCTTCCTCTTTCAGGGCCCTATCATCAGTCATAGCCTGATGAGTAAATGCAGATAGGGCGCAGCTACTATGCTTTCCCTTCGCGTCTTTGCGCCTTCGCGTGCAACTGTATTTACCGCGCCTCACGTCTTAAGCTCTTCCGGATTTGCAATCCGGAAGTATAATAACCGTGGATTTAAAATCCACAGTTAGCAGAGTTGGGGATTATAAATCCGGTACAGCAGTAGTCTATCATCCCGAGTAGGAGAGAAACATTTTAAAGATGAATGCTGCAATAGCAGAGCCCTCTCCCTCGGAGAGGGAAGATGTCCGCCTCGGCGGACAGATGGGAGAGGTACTCACCGTAGCGTCACACTCGTCATCACCGTCTGATCCGCAGCGATACTCAGCGCCGCATCAGAGAAGGCGGGCGGCCCCAGCCTGATCCGCGCATCGCGACTGAAGCCTAATGGCTCCGTGGGGTAGCCCACCAGGTTTGTTTTTAGTTTGTGATCGCGGTCGGTGTCCTGGTACACTGCTACTGCGTAGGTCCCGGCAGGCACCTGCTCAAAGACCACCTGCATCTGATCTGCAGTGATAGTCGTATAGATGCCTTTCGCCTCTTTGCCCGTCCTGGGAAAGTTATCCTTCGTAAACAGCGCCGTGGCCAGCTCACCACCTTTGGTAGTATTGATGCCCTTCACAGTCACCACCAGGCGGCCCGTCTGCGCATAGCAAGTGACCGAACCCAAGAGCGCCGTGCAAAAGAATAATCGCTTCATGCACTACAAAACAAAGATGTACCACAAATGTTGCTCGCAGATAGACGCGCTTTGCGCTTTCGCGTCTGTCTATCAGCGACAGGGTTTGCGTGAAGTGTATTTGCGTCAATCTCCTTTCGCGTTTCCGCGCTTTTGCGGTGAAACACCCTATGCTTTGTATTTAATGTTTAAACATCTATCTTTGCATTATCAAATTAGCTACCCATGCACCGCAGGGAGTTTTTGCATCACATCATCACCACATCAGCTATGGTCACACTAGGATCATTTGGCACGATGGCCAGCGAATGGAAAGAGACAGGCACCACCATGCCTGTGCTCTTCATAGGCCACGGCAGCCCCATGAACGCGATCGAAGACAATGAATTCAGCCGCGGCTGGCACGCCATGGCCGCCACACTGCCGCGCCCGCGCGCCATCCTCGTCATCTCTGCCCACTGGGAGACACGCGGTACCTTTGTCACCGCCATGGAGCGGCCCAAGACGATACACGACTTTGGCGGCTTCCCGCAGGCATTGTTTGATGTAGAGTACAAGGCACCCGGCAGCCCCGAGCTGGCAAAGGAAACGCAGCAGGCCATCACCACCACACCCGTAGGCCTCGATGAGAGCTGGGGCCTCGACCACGGCACCTGGAGCGTGCTGGTGCGCATGTATCCCGATGCCACCATCCCCGTCGTGCAGCTCAGCCTCGACCACACCCGCGATGCGCAGTACCACTACGACCTCGCCCGGCAGATAGCAGTCCTGAGAAAGAAAGGCGTCCTCATCATCGGCAGCGGTAATATGGTCCACAACTTCCGCTACCTCGACGCGCGCCAGGGCTTTGAGAAACACTACGGCCACGACTGGGCGCTGGAGGCCAATGACCAGTTCAAAAACCTCATCACCACGCACGATCACCGCCCGCTCATAGACTACCAGGCCACCCGCGGCTTTGCCCTCTCAGCCCCCACGCCCGAGCACTACCTCCCCATGCTCTACACCCTCGCCATCGGTGGTCAGGATGAAAAGCTACAGTTCTTCAACGACGCCGTCGTAGCGGGATCTTTCTCGATGACTTCGTTTAGGGTGGGGTAAGGGGGAGAGTAGGGAGAGTGTTTTATTTAGAAAGAGAATTGTTCAACTCCCTTGCGTGTGGAAAAATATCTAGGGGTATTTCTTTAAAAGCATCATTTAATTCATGAGCATTATAGAAGAATAATGGATTATTTAACATTTCAAACAAACCGTTGTCCAGTTTGTTTCGGAAAGTCCCAAAGGAATTTTTGTCATCGTTTATATTCTTAAGTGCTGATTCAAGTAATTGATAAAATGGCTTAGGGTTTACTTCCTTAATTGCTGCGCTTAGGTAACTTTCTCCATCTTGATTTTCGCAGGAAAGGATAAGACTTTCTATTAGCATTTTGACTTTCGAAAGACGCATTCTAATTTTTGAATATTCATTCTCTGAGACATTTAGAGGATTTTTGAGATTGTCTGAATAATCACAATAAAGACCGTCTTGCCGCAATTCGTCAATCATTGAAAACAGTATCAATTCTTCTCTTAAAGTCTTTACTTTTTTATAGATATATATCCTCAATACTCTATTAGCATAATGCTTGTTGGTGTTCATTTTTTGGATCGTGCCCAAGGTGTTCTCTGTATTGATTTTTATGTTTTCAAAAAAAAGGAAAAGATCATCGCCCAATACACCGATCGCGAATATTACATAGGAAATCCAATAACGTAAACGATGATCCTTAAATAGTTTGTGCATTCCTTTAACTTTCCGAAACTGAAATCCTTCACTATCTAAAAAAACTATTAATCCTTTTATTAATTCTTCGATGCTTATGATTGTTAAGGTGGTAGCTGTGCCATAGCTTTTCCCGCCAGCTAAAATTTCAGCATCATCCCATTTAGCGTTGGAGTTTTTAAGCAAAGCCTTGTATAGCTGGCAACATTCTTTTTGAGTGAGGGTAGTAAGGGTTTTATCGGCCATAGGATTTTCGAGTTTTTTCGTAATTTGACTTTCGACTAAATATACTTTAAAGTGAAATATGAATAAAATCTTTCGATTCTTCTTAATCGGCATGGCAATCATGTATCTGGTGCCAATGTTGTTATTTACAACCTATCTCCAAATAAAAAACGGCAATGGAATAAAAAGTAGATTTGAGTCCGTTATTGAAGGGATAATGTGGCCTCGTTATTTGCTACGTAAACAATCTGCAGCTAACGAAGAAATTGCGAATTCAGAGTTGATTTATAAATCATTGAAATATCATAAAGCTGCAAGTGATATCCTTCTTAAAAAGCAAGCCCCGATTGAGTCAATTGATATTTCCGATTTGCGAGAATACATAGATACTCTCAGACTTGCTCAAATCGAGGCTAGTAAGGTTGATACAGTTTTGCTGAGGGAAGAGGATTCGTTGTTTGCAAGGAAATTTATTGATGATTATTTATTGGGACTGAAGTTGTCTATTTCGGGTTACGAAAAAAATAGCTGGGTGGACATTCGTTTAGGATCGCAGCATTTCTCTAAATTTCTCACTAATGATAATATTTAGAATGTTATTCCTATTACGGCCCTTATGTTGATGATAAGTTGCTTAGGGAAATGCACTCTTAAAGGAATGGCTGGTATTCTAAGTGCATAAGCGGTGTCCCAATACAGAGCCTCCTAGTTTCTATTTTGTAAAAATATTTACATCCCCTCCGTGTATCTGCGGTTGATGATCTATTCAAAAATAAAAAAGGCCGCTCCCAAAGAAGCGACCTCCTATTCTAAGTAGAGGAATGTAAAAGTCAAAGCGCCACACTGCTGAAATCAAACATCCGACATCCGAAATCACATCACTCCTTCACAAACATCCGCGACTGCGCAAACGTCCCCGTCAGGTTGTTCACCTTCACCGTATAGATATAGCTGCCCGCAGCCAGGTGTGACACATCGAGGTCTATCAGCTGCTCACCCGCGCCGAGGCTGCCCAGGTATTGCTTGCTTATCTCTTTGCCCTGCAGGTCCTGTATGTACACGCGCACCGTAGCCGGCGTCTGCAGCACTACAGGGATGCGTGTAGCCGCAGTGGCAGGGTTGGGATAGTTCTGCCGTATCTGAAAGGCACTCTCCGCCGCCACATCACCTATGCCAGTGGTAGCAGGTGCGCTCACGTAGGCATCCCATGCTATCGCATAGCCATTGGTGATATCGCCTGTCACCGTACCCATCTCTGTAGACGTACCATCGCTGAATACATTATCAGCCGCATTGTATGTATAGCCCGTCATACCCTTCGTATAGCCATTGGCCGTTGATGCATTCACGGTCTCGACCGCGCTGCCCGTACCCTCCGGGAAGGCGATCTGCGAGATAGCCAGAGAGGTGCCGTCTGCCGTATAGATGTGTACATGTATATGCGTAGCACGGCTCTGGTACCAGCCCGGGAAGATAGACGTAAACGTCACCAGTCCGTTGCTATCCGTGGTCTGCCTGCCGCGTAGGAAGGTCTCACTCGTATAGTCTACCGTCTGCATACCCGAGCCACCGTACTCAGAGTAGTAGCCATCCTTGTCACAGTGCCAGATATCTACTATCACGCCACCCACGGCGTTGCACGAGTTGTTGATGTTCTTCACCGTGATATTGATGGTGAATGGCACCCCCGTACGCGTGCCTATGATATTGCTGCGCACCAGCGTGTCGGGATTGATAGTGGGAAATGGCCCTGCCGTCTCCTGTGCGGCAGCGGTGCAGGCGTCAGCACGCTTGGTGAGCAGTAGGGCAGGGGCGATAAGGGTCATGCCCAGGTAGCTCGCGCCTTTTTTGATGAATTCTGATCTTTCCATGTTATGAGGATTTAGCAGGTGAATATTCTATCAGTAATAAGATGGCCGCCTCGGTCAGCGCCTGGTACGCTATGTAGGGCGTGTCCCAGAGGCAGAGTGCATCGCGGTACTCCATGAGCCGCTCCTCCACCTCAAATGATCCGTTGATCACATATGCTGCTACGCGGTGTCCGTCACGCACACGGTGGTGGCCCTTCACGCGGCTGTCATACACACCTATCATGAGCTGCTCCGCAAAGCCGCTGCCGCGTATCAGTTTATTCTTCTCCGTGAGCGCTACCTCTGCGATACTGCGGCTACCTGGCGGTGCCATCAGCGCAGTATCGCGCAGGGCTATGTGCAGGAAGTTGGCTCCGTCCTCCGGTGCTGCATTATGCGCGGTAAAGAACTCCACGTCCCGCGCAAAGCTTCCCACCAGTTGCCCCGGTACCACCGGCCACTCGGCCTCATCAGGACTGGTGAAGAGCAGCGCCCCGGCCACAGGCAGCACGATATGCTGCTCATAGCCCGTAGTGCTCAGCGTCACATCTGACTCAGCGGGCAGGTACACATCGCGGATGATCAGGTGCTCATCGCACTGCGAGGTATATTGCCTGCATGCAAAGCGCTCCTCCACGCTGCGTCCACCTGCAGTACTAAACCTCGATGTATATGCGCTGATCATCATGATATGAAAGTAAGCACGCGAAATGTAGCCCACTGATTTATGAGGTGAATGCGCCCATCAGCGCGGGGTATGCGCATCTACTGCCTCGATGCTCATATTATTTGATCATATATAGGTGGGATATTCTTACCTCCCCATCACCACCTGGCGGTGCAGCAGGCCCCAGTAGTGCAGCTCCTGCATCACGCGCTCCAGTGAGCGGCCGTGATCTGTGATGGTATAGAGCACCGTCTGCGGATAGGTGGCCTGCACCTCCCGCGTGATCAGCCGGTGCGCCTCCAGGCTTTTGAGTTCCTTGGCCAGCATCTTGTCTGTGATGCCCGGCACCTCACGCGAGAGCTCGCCAAAACGCATACTACCTGAGGAGAGTGCAAAGAGGATCAGCAGCCGCCAGCGGCCCTCCAGCGCCTCGAGCGCATCTTTGATAGATAGTATGGTCTTCGGGCAGCCACCGGTAGTCAGCATAGTAGTATTTTTCTACCGCAATATTACACTGATAATACTTTCCTCCACTATAGTACTTTCATAGAGGATAGCATCATAGTATACCATGCAGCCTTGTTTACTTTTGCCATAAAATCAGATCGTATGCCCCCACAAAAAGAACCCTCGCGCGCACTGCGCATCTCCGTCTGGATGGCCCAGGTACTACTCGCCCTCATGATGATCAGCGGTGCCATATTCAAGTGGCTGCCTGTAGAGCAATCCTCCGCACAGATGCCGTGGATGGGGCAGGTCCCGCTCTGGCAGTTGCGCGTGCTCGGCCTGCTGGATCTACTCGGCGGGGTAGGTGTCATCCTGCCATCGCTGCTGCGCTATGGGCAGCGCTGGGTAGTGGCTGCCGCCACTGGTATCGTACTGCTCATGCTCAGTGCTATCGTTTTTCATATCAGCAGGGGAGAGGCCTCCGTCATCGGCTTCAATATCTTCCTGCTGCTACTCGCTTTATTTGTAGGCTGGGTACGTGGTTATAAAATGCCAGGCTAAGTTTATCGGACTTGGCGGCTTAGCGCAGCAGCCAATAGGCGAAGCGCAATGAAAAAGCCACCCCAATAGGAGTGGCTTCACATATCATTAGATTTTGTTTGTTAGAAATTCTTGCTCTCCAGCTCGTGGCTAAAGATTTAGCGCTTCAATGCGCCGTACTATCTGTGATATAGTGGTAGAGCCAGTCTCTGATCACCATATCCCATCCACTGCGACAGGTGTCATAGCATTCTTTTTCAGGTCTCAGGCCCTCATGAGTAAAGTGGAGAAAGGTTTTGCCATCTGCAGTGCTTATCTCAAAGATCATTCGCGTGCCTGTCCATTCTGTTTGGTCTTTTCGCAGCCAGTCCAGGCGGCTGTCAATGACTGACCATACCATTTTTTTATCTGGAATGACTTCTGTGAGACGCTGTAGCGAATAGTGCCTCCCCGGATGATGTATTGCAAATTCATCACCCGGATCTGCACTTTTACCTTCGTAATCCTTGCTCCACCAGCTTGAAACATCCTTTAGACACCGGAAAACCTCTGCCGGTGGCTGAGGCACGGTGAGTGTAAGTGTGAGATCCATGATATTCATCTTTTCTTATTTGGAGCTTGTAGCAATGTTGCAAGTTTATGAAGGCGTGATGTCCAGAACCGGTCAAAGGAGTTGATAAAATTCTGTACCTCATCAAACCCTTCCCTGCGCAGAGAACAGTAACGCTCCCTACCTATATCTTCTATATGTATAAAGCCCGCATTCTCTAGGATACGTATATGCTTTGATACCGCAGGCCTGCTCATATCAAAATTTTCTGCGAGAGTGCCGATCGTCATGTTTTCTTCCATGAGTAGCTGCAGCATATGCCGGCGGCTGGGATCGGCCAGTACTTGAAAGGCATCAGGCATGGACATGGTCATTGGCTTTTGTATTGAGAAGCTCCACAAATTTAGTCCCAAACAATGACCAACCATGATCATGGCCGTCGCGATCTGCAGCTGCTACAAAACCATCGTGTAGTAGTTCCAGTTTTGTTCCCTTGGCGGTAGGAGAGAGGGTCCAGGTCACCATAGAGTCGTAGTACTGGCCGTCGCCCAGTGCCTGCGTGCGCCATGAGTATGATAGTCTGCTATATGGTGTGACCTCCTGTACCTCACAGTAGGAGATACCTCCGGTTTCGCAGTCTTTACCACGTATACTCTGAAAGCTAAACTTGTGGCCCACTTCTGGTTTAAAATCATTTTTCATCAGCCACTGTTCCAATAGGGCTGCATCGGTCAGGTATGCCCAGACCTCTATCGGTGTACGCTCGAAAAACCAGGTTTGATGAATTGCTTTTTGCATGATGTATAACTTTTAAGTTACGCAAAATAGGTAACTTTTAAGTTAATAAATAATGTTTTTATATAATTTATTTAAGGGCCTGATCCACATGTATTTTAAATAAAAAAGCCACTCCTATTGGGGTGGCTTTTTTATCATTAGATTTGTTTGTTAGAAGTTCTTACTCTCCAGCTCGTAGCTGAGCAGGAAGCCGTCATACTTCACATCTCCGGCTGCGGGGCTGAAGTAGATCGTGTCTGTATTGGCAGTATTGCGCTGGTGGTACGTCAGTTTAGTGCAGGTGAAGCTACCCGCGGCTACCGTCACCGGTACGTTAGTGCCCACTACTGCATATTCATATACCGTCTGGCCTACGGTCTCGGTCCAGGCGTCACCGGTGGTGCCGCTGCTCATGCGCTCATAGTTGGCCGTGGTGTGCACGTCTGCTATAGAGCTGCCGTCATACAGTTTGCCACTGCATGGCTGCAGGTAGGCAGTAGCGTTATAGTTGCCCTGGTCAGACACGTTGGTAGCTTGGTATACACCGGAGGTGCTGGTATTTGCAAAGGTCACAGTAAATACCGTATCATCACTAAAAGAGAACGTAATAGCATACCTCAGGCTATGGCCATCGGCTACATAGGGGAAAGTGTTTGTACAACTGCTGTGTCCATTGGCGGTCGTGTTATCTTTTTTGCATGCAGAAAATACGGTAGCGAGCACAGCGAGGCAGAGGAGGAGTTTGATTGTTTTCATCTTTTCAAAACGGTTTAAATGGTGAGCCGCAAGTATAGGTGAAATCTGTGAGGCGGCATAGCCCGCTGCGTACCATACGCATGGCGGGTATTGTCTATGCTTGTGATAGAGATGCAGATGGTATCTCCGGCTACCTCACGGATTGCACACATCGCAATACATCGGGTCTTCGTATGCCCGCTCAGATGGCTTTGTCCGTTCATAGCCGCATTTTGCGCAGCGGTACTGATAGCCGGCGGCGCTCCGTGTAGGGCTGCCGCACCAGCGGCAGGGCAGGCCATGTATGATAGTGGTGATGCTATAGCCCGGCGCGGAGCATTCGGGGCATCGGCTTCTAGCTTTGTTTATCAGTTTTTGAGTGGCTTGTGCTATCACCTGCATACGGGTAGGATTGCGCATGGCGCGCATATCAGTCTCCGCGCGTATGCTGCCACCCATGGCGCGCAGGCGCTCCCATGCCGCCAGCAGTGCAGTCTCGTCCGTCAGGTCCTTGATGATACGCTCGCGCCCGGGTGTGGCGCTACGCAGTATGACCCCATGCGAGGGGAATGACATCCGCTGCGCAAAATCCAGCAGGGCGGCCCCGCTATCGATATCCGCATGGCTGTAGTTAGTAGCCGCAGATACCTCGCGGCCGCAGATCTCCAGTGCGCTGGCTCTATCTGCCAGCAGCACCAGCTCATCATCTGCAGGCAGCCAGGCCAGCGAGGGGTGCGGGCCAAAGCTCCCCTCGCTGGCTACTGCCAGGTCGCAGTCATAGAGGTCCATGGCCAGGCGGCACTTCTCACGCGCGGCTGCCAGCGGGTCCAGTGTGCGCGCCACCTCTCCGGTGAAGGTGCCCAGCCGGTCTGTATCTACACCGCTGCCTGCTATACACTGCACACCCAGTGCTGCCTCCAGCAGCGGCGCTATCACTGCCTCCTTGCCATGCATGCTGGCTATCACCAGCCGCCGCCCGGCATAGGGATCCACACCCGCGCCCATCACTCTACTATCGTGATGGCCATGTCGAGCCGTATCTCTACCAGCCGGCCGTTTTGTGCAGCCATGTCTGTCACAGCTATGACCTGCTGGCGCAGGGACTGTAGCTGCAGCAGCAGGCCCTCGTGCAGCGCGTGGCTGCCATCAGCCATCAGCCTGTGGTGAAAGGCCTTCACTGCATGGTACTGCCCCTCTGCAGAGAGCACTCCCAGCAGGCGCTGGCGTGCCTCATCTGCCGGCGCTACGGTGTGCAGTACCGGTATGGTCTTGCTGGTGTTTGTCATGTTTTTTGTTTTTGTGCTTATTGGCCCTGGCCCAGTGCGTAGCATGGTACCCCGTCAAAGTCGTAGAGATTCTCCGTCTTGATGCTATCTATGCTCAGCTCATCTATGGCAGAGAGGATCATGGCGATGGACTTTTTGGCCAGTATGCGCCCTTCGGCCGGTTTGAAGCGGCAGCGCCAGTGGTCCGTGCAGAAGGTCTCCTCAAAGCCCTCCGGCCATACCTTGATACCCCTGTTGGTGATCATCGTGAGTTTCACGCGGCACTCCTGCTCTATGCGCCGCAGGTTGGCCGCCAGTGCATCCGGCGTCGTGCTGCCGTGGTGTACGAAGACATCGACCCCTACCAGTTCCTTCAGGGCAGGTGCTTTGCGTACATACTTGGGTAGTTTGAGCGCCGCACCCTTTGCGTAGGATACTGCCTTGAGTATCTCCGGGCGCTGGCTCAGGCGCGCTATCACCGCCTCGGCAAATTCCCTCGTGCCTACTTTCTGCTTGCTTACGCCTTCCTTATAGATGTCGTAGGTGTGTATGCCCTCTTCTATCGTGCGCAGCCAGGCGTTTTGCACTTTCTCTGCTACATCATTCTGCCCGATGTGCGTCAGCATCTGTATCGCGCCCTGCAGCAGGCCCGATGGGTTAGCCATATTCTGGCCGGCGCGGCGCGGTGCAGAGCCATGTATCGCTTCAAACATCGCGCACTCTTCACCGATATTGGCCGAGCCTGCCAGGCCCACAGAGCCGGCTATCTGCGCCGCTACATCAGAGAGGATATCTCCGTACAGGTTTGGCATCACGATCACGTCAAAGGCCTCCGGTGTGTCGGCCATCTTTGCAGAGCCGATATCTACGATCCAGTGCTCATTCTCTATCTCCGGGTACTCCGCCGCTATCTCGTCAAATACCTTGTGGAAGAGACCATCTGTCTGCTTCATGATATTGTCTTTGGTAAAGCAGGTGACCTTCTTCCTGCCATACTGTTTTGCATATTCAAAGGCGTAGCGCACGATCTTCTCGCAGCCCGGGCGGCTGATCAGCTTCAGGCACTGCATCACCTCGTCTGTCTGCTGGTGCTCTATGCCGGCGTAGAGGTCTTCTTCATTTTCACGGATGATCACCAGGTCCATGACCGGATGCTTTGTTTTCACAAAGGGGTGCAGGCTCACACACGGGCGCACATTGGCATACAGGCCGAGAAATTTCCGCGTGGTCACATTGAGGCTCTTGTAGCCGCCACCCTGCGGTGTGGTGATCGGTGCCTTGAGAAAGACCTTATTGCGCCGGATCACATCCCACGACTCGCGGGCTATGCCGCTGGTATTGCCACTCAGGTAGACTTTTTCACCTACCTCTATCTCATCTATCTCTATGCGCGCGCCTGCGGCCAGGATGATGGAGAGTGTGGCATCCATTATTTCAGGGCCTATGCCGTCGCCCTTTGCTACTGTGATACGTGTCATTGTTTGGTTTTTGTTTTTGAATGATGCAAAGGTGGGGTGCTTTGGTATTAATATTTATTTATCTTTATTATTGTTATCATAAACGTTTGTTATGAATTATACTTTGCGCCAGCTACAGATATTCCTTGCCGTCTCGCAGGCCGGCAGTATCACCCGCGCTGCAGAGGCGCTGCACCTCACACAGCCCGCAGTATCCATACAGCTGCGCAATCTCAGTGAGCAGTTTGAAGAACCCATCTTTGAGGTAGTAGGCCGCAAGGTGTACATCACTGACTTTGGCCGGGTGATCGTGCAGGCCGCTGAGCGCATACTGGACGAGGCCTATGCCATCTCTGCGCAGATGCACCGGTACAAGGGGGAGCTGACTGGCCGCCTCAAAATATCAGTGGTCTCTACCGGCAAATATGTCATGCCTTACTTCCTCAGTGATTTTCTGCGGGCACATCCCAATGTAGAGCTGCAGATGGATGTGACCAATAAAACTGCCGTGGTGAAAAGCCTGGAGAAGAATGAGGTGGATTTTGCCCTCGTGTCGCTGCTGCCGGATGGGCTCCGCACACAAAGCATACGCCTGATGAAAAATAAGCTCTGCCTCGTGGCGGGTGGGGCTATGGAGTTTGAGGATAAGGTACACGACAAGAAGATAATCGAGCAGCTCCGCCTGATCTATCGCGAGCCCGGCTCAGCCACGCGCTTTGTCATGGAGCGCTTCCTCGCACAGCGTCAGCTACGCATCTCCCGCAAGCTGGAGCTAACCTCCAATGAAGCTGTAAAGCAAGCTGTGATCGCCGGCCTCGGCTGCTCCATCATGCCGCTCATAGGTATCCACAATGAGCTGGAGAGTGGCCAGCTGCAGATCGTACCCGTGCGTGGCTTGCCGCTGCACTCTCAGTGGCAGCTCATCTGGCTGCAGGGCAAGAAGTTCTCGCCCGTAGCCGGCTACTACCGTGACTACCTACAGCGGGAGAAGCAGGCCATCATAGACAGCCGGTTCGGCTGGTATCAGGAGCTGTGATACCGGTATAGCGCAGAGCAATAGTGCTTAAACGTGCCGGCCTAAGGTCCGTCTCTTTCCGTTTTGGATGAAATTTTTCCTGGAATGAAAATGTTTTATACATTTGTATCGCAAACGATACAATCGCCAAAGATATAAATATGAAAAAGCTCAGGACCATAGCAGTCATACTAGGTATAGGGATACTGGCAGTGCTGGGCGTGATCCATCTCTCAGATTACATTTCACAACGATCAATACAACAACAAATGGCAAACAAAAGCTTTTATGATTTTGAAGCCCGTACACTCGCGGGCAAGACCATGAGCATGGCAGATACCAAAGGAAAAGTAGTCCTGGTGGTCAATACCGCCAGCAAGTGCGGCTTCACCCCGCAGTATGCCGGCCTGGAGAAACTTTATGAGAAGTACAAAGACCAGGGCCTCGTCATTATCGGCTTCCCGTGCAATCAGTTTGGAGAGCAGGAGCCGGGCGGCTCGGGTGAGATACAGGAGTTCTGCCAGGTCAACTATGGCGTGACCTTCCCCATCATGAGCAAGGTAGACGTGAATGGCGACAATGCCGATCCGATCTTCAAGTACCTCAAGTCGCAGCTCGGCAGCATTCTCGGCAGCCGTATCAAGTGGAACTTCACTAAGTTTCTCCTGGATCGCAATGGCAAGCCGGTAGAGCGCTTCAGCCCGCTCACCACACCTGAGAAGATAGAACCAGCTATCAAAAAGCTGCTCTGATGAAAGGCGAAGAAATGCTACTGCTGGAAAACCAGCTCTGCTTTCCGCTCTATGCGGTATCACGCCTCGTCACGCAGCTCTACACGCCGCTGCTGGATCAGCTCGACATCACGTATCCTCAGTACCTCGTGCTGCTCGTGCTCTGGGAGCAGGATAGCCAGTCAGTGTCTGATATCGGTGCGCAGCTGCTGCTGGAGACCAATACGCTCACGCCGCTGCTGAAGCGCATGGAGCAGAAGGAACTCATACAGCGCACGCGCGCCACAGATGATGAGCGCAAGGTGCTAGTATCACTCACCACGCGCGGCAAAAAGCTGAAGCAAAAGGCGCCCTGCATCCCGCAGGCGCTCATAGCCGGCATGCAGGATAGCCCGCTCACAGCGCGCGAGGTGGAGGCATTTCGCCGTACGCTGCACAAAATGCTGGAAGCCCTGCGCAGTAGCACGGCACCTGTGCATGGCGGCTGATATTCAGGTGGAGGAGTTTGGATGTGAGAGAAATAAACCTATCTTGCCTCAAACTAAACCACATACATATGGCAACACCTAATTCCCAGATCTTTAACGATGCGCGCCAGGACCTCTCCGGCAAATGGGGCACCGCGATCGTCACCTTCATCGTTTACATCGTCGTCTCGATGGTAGCCGGCTTCGTACCTTTTGGCTCTATCGTGCTCGGAGGGCCTTTGGCGCTGGGCATCGCCATCTTCTCGCTGCATATCGTGCGCAGGCAGGAGGCAGCTACAGGAGACATCTTCAAGGGCTTTGACAATTTTGGTAACTCGATGCTCGCGCTGCTGCTCGTGGCGCTCTTCACCGTACTCTGGATGCTGCTGCTCATCATTCCCGGTATCATCAAGGCGTACTCTTACTCCATGACATTCTACATACTGGCAGACAATCCTACCATGCAGCCCATGCAGGCAGTAGACCGCAGTATGGAGATGATGGACGGCTACAAGCTGAAACTATTCACGCTGCAGCTCCGCTTCATGCTACTCGCCATCCTTTGCATCTTTACATTTGGTATCGGCTTCTTCTTCCTGTGGCCATATGCCTCTGTCACTACGGCAAAGTTTTATGAAGACCTCAAGGCCGGCCAGGCACAGCCCGAGGTGATGAATGAGATCAACTCGATACAATAACTGATACGATAAAACTTAATATATGCACTGCCACTCTATCCGGGTGGCAGTTTTATTTTCCATGACCCTTGGTACATTTGCGTATCGCACTCACTCAGACAGCACGACCTCTCTCTCAAAACAAACACTCAACTGCCAGCATTCCTATGCAATCCATGTGTTTTTAAATGGTATTTGCACTAATTCTGAAAATTCTAAAATCCTGTAGATTCTGATTCAGACAATTAATGCATTTCCCTCTGCGGTAAAGCCTGTATTTCACCTCCGTCCCCCACTCACAGCTTCCGCTCTATCTTCACCACGTTAAAGAGCTGCACCACATCCTTCAGGTTGATCTTGCGGTCCTCATATAGCGCATTCTGAGAGTGTACCGTGATCACTCCTGCCGCTACATTGTGCGCAGTGATCTGCTTCAGGATGATGCCATCCGTACGGTGCACGATCACAAAGTTCCACTTATGGATATGCAGCTTGTGCTGCCAGTAGCTACGGTCTATCTCACGGCACAGCACGATATCGCCCGCCAGTATCGCATCGCGGGTGCCATCGTCCATGCTATCGCCCCGCACCTCAAACGCCATATAGGTGCCCTTGTACTCGCGGTCTGCGTAGAAGGGGATATGCGGCAGCTCCTCCAGGTACTCCTCCTCAGAGAAGCCGCTCAGGTAGCCTGCGTAGGCATATTGATTGACCAGTGGCACGCGCATGATCAGCTGGTCCGTCACGGTGGGAGAGATGTGCGCGCCTTGTTTTGATTTATTCAAAGCAGGATCAGTGTATAGCAGCCAGTCTATAGAGACATCAGGGTAGGTTTTCTTGATGGCGGCTATCGTATTGGCGCTCACGGTCAGCGCGCCGGCCTCCATGCGGTTGTAGCTGCCCTCATTCACCTCTATAGCGGCGGCAAAGGCCCTTTTGGTCAGGCCCAGCTGCGTGCGAAATTTCTCCAGGTTGTTTTTCATCGTATTTATTTACTCACACGAATCTGAATAACTATTGCTACCTACAAACTTTAAATAGTTCAAAGTTTTGCTTAGGTTTGTATCATCGTTACGGTAGCATAGGATCATAGGTCAGTGACACTCCACAGGTCCGGCACGTAGCGGTATCCGCTCTGATAGTCTCACCGGGGCGCAGGGGGGCTCCCACCATAGGAGCCTCACCGGCGCAGGTTTGATTATTTCAAAGCAAATATAATTATATCAAACTAATAATCAAGCCTATGAAAGGTGAAAAGGACAAAGACCTGTCCCGCTGGCAGCGCTGTGTGCAGGACTGGGTCAGGGAGTACGGCCCCTCGGCAGCCGTAGCAGGTACCGGCCTCCCGCTCTGCGATGTGAGGCGCACATATACAGATACGCAGCCCGTGCATGACCACCTGGTGCGTGTCTACCATTTTTACCTCGGGCTGGCCCATCAGGCCGCACTGAGCGATGATGATCTTTACTAAATAAACCATGACCTATGAATAAACCCGAACGCTACGCCGCCATAGAGGCGCGCCTCGCCGCCCTGGAGCGGCTCATACTGCAGCCCGCCCGCACAGGCCGTGGCGGCACACAGGCCCGATACAAAAAGCACAACCCCAAACGACAGCCACCGCGCAACCGCATGGACGCGCTGTAAACTATTTGACCACTCTGAACCCCGAAAGGAATCTATGAAGACCTACTCCCTCACAGTAGAGAACCACATGGTCGCGGCAGGACTCTGCGACTCCCGCGGGCACGGCGCGCGCGTAGCTCCCCGCCTCTGCGCCGCCTGCCTCTCTGCTACTGACCAGCCGCAGTACATGGCAGACGTAGGCAACTACATCTGTCATGACTGCCGGGAGTCATACCAAGACGTCAGAGCATACATCCGGCCCCTGAAGTGGTGGGAGGAATAAGGAATAGGGAATAGAGAATAAGGAATAGGGAATAGAGAATAAGGAATAGAGAATAGGGAATAATGAATATGCAATGAAGAATAGAAGCCAGAATCAAGAACCAAGAATAACAGATGCACCATACTAAAGACATCTTCAGTCTAATGTGCCAAAAGCGCGCATGGCTGACATTCCCCCTTTACAAAGGGGGCAAGGGGGATTTGACACACTAGCTATAAAAGCGCAAGCCAAACACACAAACGACACATCAAAATCCAATCGCATTAGCCCGCATTCATCTAAATACTAACTACTAACTACTAAGAAATGAAAACCACTCCTTCCAAACCCCTCGAGCTCCGCCACCTGGAGCACACACTGGCAGACGCCGCATTGCAGCTACAGCAGACCTTTGGCGACCGGATCAAGGTCAGCCTCATAGTAGAGGGACTGCGCGAGAGCGCGCTGCTCACCATCTCAGAGGCCGTAGACGAGCCCGTCTTTATAGCCGGTGAGAGCTGGACCCTCTGCGTACCCGTAGGCCGCGACGAGCTGATCCTGCACAACGGCGGATTGCCTTTTTAATGGACCACGGACTACAGACCACAGACCACGGTAATGCACGGTGTCGTCCCCGTCTGTCGTCAGCGGCCCATCGTCCGTTTTCGTGTATTGTCTGTCGTCCGTCGTCAGTGGTCCGTCGTCTTTTCAAAAATCACAACAGAAGCAAAATAATCCCTCTATCTATGACACAAAAATCTCCCTCCTACCAGTGGTACCCCAAGGACGCCATCAGCTCCGCGCGCATAGCCGTCATGACCCTCGAGCAGGAGGGCGCCTACCGCCGCGCGCTGGACTACTGCTGGCTCACCGGATCGCTGCCGGCAGACCTCGATATGCTGGCCCGCATCATCGGCAAGGGCTGCACCACAGAGACCGCTACGGTAGTGCGCAGTATGTTCACCCGTGATCGCAGCAATAAAAAACTCCTCACACATGATCGCCTCGACATGGAGCGCAGCAAGCAGAAAGCCTGGCGCGAAAAGTCCGCCGCCGGTGGTCGCCGTGGCGCTGCCGCGCGCTGGGGTACCGATAGGGCAGACGTAGATCCACAGACAGCACCGCCTGCGGCGAAAGCAAAGCAAAAGACCTCAGCACTCCTTATGAGCATCCACCGCGGGCAAGCCGAAGAAATGCTCACGGCCAAGTTTGCCGCACTGAAACGTGATGACATCATGAAGAAACTCGACGAGGACTTCCCCGCCGGCTACGACTGGCGCGACGATCGTCATATCTTCAATGCCTTTCGCCAGACAGCTACCGCCCTGCTCAAAGCCCACACCAAACCCGCCCGCACCAAAGCCACCATCACCGACCCCATGAGCCTGATGCGGAAGCTAAACTAAAAAAAAGGGATTCATAGTATATTAATGAAGAAAGCCGGAGCGTTATGCTCCGGCTTTCTTCATTAATATAACCTATCGATCCGATTTAACTATCTTATTCATATATCTATTGCCATTACAAGATACTTGCACTTCATAGATACCGCTAGCTAGATCAGATACATCTATTGACCGAATAGTATGTGTTTGCGCGGATGAAAATTGAATAGAGTTTCTTACCTGACTTCCCTTGTTGTCGACTATTGCCACCTCTATTGTGCCTAATGGAGCAGTCCCCTTTATGCTCAGCTGTAGCGCTTTATCTACAGGGTTTGGATAGATCTCTATTGAAATTTGGTTTAGAGAGTCTATCATGTTTACCCCTGCCGTCACTGTATCCCTGACTTTCTCTACATCATCAGGACACAATGGCTGTGTAAATACGTGATATGTATGGGATGTCTCACAGTTGATAAGTGTAATGTAAACATCATAGGTCTGATCACATTCCATTCCGTCCCAATAGCTGTTGTCTATGAGCACTCTCCCATCAGAAGGTACAACACCTGTGGTATATATAAATTCTTCCCACAGGCCAGTAGACGGAGACGCACCATATACCTTTATGATATAATCAGTAGCCCCGGTACTAAAGAAGCCAAAGATATTTGCATATCCCGCCGAACCTGTATAGTTTGGAACAAACTGGATAGGATAGTTGCCAAGCGAAACCGCCCCTGTCTGATATGCACAGTCTCCTATCACTGCCGTAAATACACTTCCGTTTTTGGCCTCAAAACCGGGTTCTAACTGTATACTATGGCCTGCACGGTAGGTAATGTTTTGGCCGCTTTCTACGGTCACATAGCCTGGAGACGGATTATAGATCCCGACATTGTAACCAGCCCTGATAGCCTGGGAAGCCTGAACTACGCCGCTCGGAGAAAGATACAGCGGTGTACCTAATCCATTGTAATCTGTATTTTGTATCCATTCCTCCAGAGGGCAGTAGCACGACGCTCTCCTTAAGCTCAGGTCATCAAAGTTCAGGCTATTACCATTTGTCTCGTTATATACAAAGTCGACGCAATGATCATAGTCGTTTCCTCCGTACAAGACCCCTAGCCAGCTTTTATTATCGTCAGTAAATGTTATTGGGAGTTCGATCGGTATCCATTTTTGCTTATTGTATAAATCCTGAATGTCAAAGAAATAATCAAAACTAAGCGTGCTGTTCGATTGAAAGTTTTTATAGTTTGATACACAGTTGGTAGCATCATTAGGAGCTGTTTCAGATTTGAATGCCAACTCATTTTGTGCCAGTACAAAAGTTATTTTATTGTTGCCAGGATCACTGGCTAATATCGGGGCGCCCGGCTGGCAGCTGGGGCAGCCAGGGTCTGGTACATTATTGGAGTCTGCCCTGATCCACCCGCTGATAATATAATATCCAGGACTAAGGGTTGAGACATTTTGTTGGAAAAGTTCAAAATTCCCAGTAATGCTATTGCAGTATTTTTCTCCTGTATGTGGTACCGGACCAGGACCATAGATGGCTGGATTAGGAAAAGTAGCATGTCCAAACCAGTCCCAGTCGGGAGAATGTAAAGAACCACCCGATAAGTTTTGAGTCCGTGTATGCCATTGATCACAGGCATTCATGTTTCCTTCGGAGGTACTATACGATTGACCAGATGCTACATTTTCAAAGGATCCGTTTTGTATCAGCTCCTGGCCATGGGCAGCGTATAGCGTCGATAGCAGGCACAGTAGATATATTATTTTTTTCATAGTGGTATGCTTTATTTTTGTGACTTAAGCATTTCCACTTCCTTCTGTAGTTTGATGGTGTACAGTGTCAGTTCTTCTATCTTGCGCAGCAGCGTAGCATCCATTTTAGCCACGTCTATGCCATCGCAGGCTACTTCCTCTGCGCTCGGTACATCCGGCAGGTGGTGATTGGCGGCGATGTAGTTTTCTACAGCAGATAGAGGCTGGAGTTCGTACTTCTGATCAAATACCCGGTCCATCCAGTCTCCACTACCCGAAATAGCCACTTTCAGTTTCTCCGTTATGATTCCTTTTTGCACAAATAGCATATAGTCTGTAGGAAGGCTGGATACAGTACCTATCACGGTCCTGCCATCTCCAAATACTACAAACTTATCTCCTGTACTCTTGTCCACTGCAAGGGCCTTTAGGTTATCATTTCCGGCCATCACAATTGCTCCATAGGCATAGGCCCCCTGCAGTGAAGCATCAACATTGAGATTACCTACTTTACTATGTGCACCGACATGCATTGTGGCATCTACGTTGCCGTCTCCTATCACGTCCAGTGTGTAGGACGGTGTGGAGGTAGATATGCCTACTCTGCCCGAGGCATCTACTACCAGGTTAGGATTCATCTTGTAGGGGTCGCCAGCATAAGTGGATATCCACATCGGATACTCTTCTTTGTAAAGGCTCTGTACAGCCAGCTGCCCATAGGCATCATCATGACCAGAATTTCCAAAGCAACCAATAGCGGTATTGCCGATATAGCTCGTGTATAGCAGCGGAGTGCTGCCATAGTCATGAGTGGTCCAGGTATTGCCATTTACGAGAAAGCCATCCGTATATCCATCGGACACGTATGAATGAAGTTTAGCAGTAGGAGTACCCGTGCCTACACCTGTATTACCCATACCGTTTACTATGAAATCAGCGCTGTTGTACCGCAGGCTGGTTTGGTCCGGATCATATGGAGGTACATAGCTACCTTGACGGGTTACATAAATACTCGGATTATTAGTTGAGCCGGCGAAGATGCCGTCATCATACTTTTCTATATTAGAAATATTGAGCCCGCCTTGAGTAGTCGTTTCGTCCAATACACCTGTCAGAGGTTGCGTCTTGGTAGTGTAGATGCTTACATTATAGCTTGGAGCTTTTGTACTCACACCTATCAGATTGGTATGGCCGTCTTGGTATACGGTGCCCGTGTAGCTGGGATCTGGCTTGAAAAATTGCGCATTGGCTGTCATGCCGAAAGTGAGTGTAGCTGCAGCTACGAATAGAACTTTTTTCATAGAAATATGATTTTGTTAATTAAAAACATGGAAGGAGGCCCTGTGCAAAAGCATGCAGGGAGCATGACTGCAAGGCAGATAGTTTCTAAAAAAGCTAAGAGGAGTTAAGCGTTTTCTCAAAGGTGAAAGTTTTCAGGTCAGGTGACATCGGTATCTGACACGAAGCTAGACGCACGCCTTTGTTGCGCGAAAATTAAATTCTTAAAATCGGTTAAGCATTTTGCAATTAGAACACAGTGAGCTAATTGTTTTTTTTGTAGCTGTTTGGATTTTGTGCATGCCAGATTGCTTTACAAGTTTTAGCTTGTTAGATGTTTAACATAGGGATAATGTAAACAATGTATCAGTAGGCTGCCTTTGCTCATCGCCTGACCGGCAACAAACAGCACGGACCAACTCCGCCCTTCATCGGAAAAACTTCCCACTACTCCCTGCGCCGGAAGTAGTACTCATGGCTGTATAGATAGCTGTCATACGTCGTACTCACCCACATATACCCCCGCGCCTCAAAGTACGCTATCATCCGAAATATGGCCGCGCTGCGCAGTGAGTCGTTATAGTAGTTGTCGTTACCATGATCCAGGCCGATACTGTCCGTCAGGTCAGCCTTTTGCCCGTTGCTATAATATGCGAGCGCGCCTGCACCGGGATGGTATACCCCACGTATACGGGGAGAGACGCGCACATAGGCATACGCAGCAGAAGCTGGAGTAGTTTGAGCAGGGGCGAGGCAGGCAGAGAGCAGCGCCAGCATCAGGAGGTAGTGTTTCATGGTCATGATCAGATTTGTGAGTTTGACCATGATACTGCGCAAAGGTTAAAACCCCGCCGCTGCTGGTCGCCCGGGCTGCTACGTCTGCGAACTATCTGCGGTGAAAGAAATACTCCTCTCCCGATACTGCCGTCAGGCTATACCCGCGCTTGTCAAAGTAATTGAGCAGGTTGAGCTGTATCATCGTGGCAGAGGTGTCATAGGCCAGGGTTCTGGTATTGCGTTGCAGGCCGATGCTGTCAGAGATATTGAGGTGAGTGCCATCACCGTAGTACGCAGTCACCCCTCCGGGGCGGAAGGCATCAGAGTAGGCGTGGATCTTTACGATAGCAAAGGGCGATGGCCCCGCGGTCTGCGCCGCAGCCTTCAGAACGGTCAGGAGCAACAGAGCGAAGAAGAGGTTTTTCATAGTGACAGGTTTAGCTAAGACTTAGACAAGGATAACGGGCAAAGGTTAAAACCGCGCCGCTACCGCTCGCTTGACCTGCTAGGACATCCATGTCCCCGCCCATAGTCGAAAAACTTGCCCTCACCGCGCCGTCCAAAACAAAAACAGCCACCCCATCGGAGCGGCTGCCTCTTCTATATCAAGGGTACACTAAACGGGCGGCGGCACTGTCAGGCCGTGCGGAGCAGTTGTATCAGCTCCTCGTAGCGGTGGCGCATAGCTCTTTGTTTTAGGGTGAATGAATGCCAGGGCGCCGGATCTGCTATATATACGTAGCGCGACTGGTGGCTGGATTTGCCCGGTTATAAATAATGGAGTATGACTCCAGTCACTCGCTCTCAGGAGCGGGCCGGCGCAGCGCAGCCCTCATCGGGTGCATGAGTGTGTAGTAGATATCCGGATCTATCACTATATCGCTATCGGGGCCTGTGTGTGACCGGCGGGCGGCGTCAGATGGCTGTGTATGGCTATGCTCCTCGTGCGGATGCTGCTGGTCCTGGTCCATATTTTACTGTTTGGGGCGGGGTCAGGCGGGTGGGCAGTACCATATGTACGCAGTGCAGGGAGGGACGGATTTGGCCTGTGGGGAAATAAAACAGCCGCCCATGTACCGGACGGCCGTCTTTGTTTAACCCAATAACCCTTTATCCTTAATGCAGCGCCACAGACACCATGCCGGGCACTGCAATATTTACTTTATGCGGCGAGGCTGAGATCGCCGTGGTCTGCACCCGTGTGCAGGAGTGTGATCAGTGTGTGGTGCAGCTCGCGCAGCTTCTGCGTGCTACGCATACCTGCCTGCCACACCCGTGTGTGAAAGCGGTACCTGTGCAGCGGCACATGGGGGTACTGTACCTGCGGGTCGAGGAGTACCTCGCCATCGTAGTCTACAGCGATGTGGTGGTCAGAGATGGACTGGTCGGCTTTGGCCAGGAGCTCTATGAGCGCCTCGGGCTGCTGGTCATAGTTGAGATTCATGGCTTTTAGTTTTACGGGTTGAAAGAAATAATTCAAGCACCTTCTATAATCATAAACGTAAAACCGTGCCAAATAGTTTGTGGGAAAATCACAACCCGCACTTTGTACCCGCCGGAAATGAAGCAGCCGCACCCACCCACTGAGTACGACTGCTGCCTTACGGCTTCTTAGGTATCTTCATTTTATCTTGCGGTCGGGCTCTATCATGCGCGGATGCTCCTCCTGAAACTTCCGTAGCCGGGGCAGGGCCGTCTTCTGCACGTAGTCATCATCATAGTGGCGGCGGATATAGTCCTGATTGTCCGCCTCGGCCTCATAGAATTTTGTGAAAGGCACCACCTGTATGGCCGTAGCACCCTTATAGCGGCCCGACTTATTGACTTTGTCCAGATAGTCCTCGGCTTCTTTTTTCTGCGCAGCAGAGCGGTAGAAGATATACGACTTGTACTGCGAGCCGCGGTCCTCGCCCTGGCCGTCTGTCTGGGCGGGATCTGCCATAGACTCTACGTAGACCTTCAGCAGGTCCTCGTAGCTGATCTGGGTACTGTCGTAGTGTATATCGATGGTCTCGGCATGCCCGGTAGCTCCGGTCTGCACCGTGGCGTAGGTGGGCCGGGTAGTATTGCCACCGGCATAGCCCGTGGTCACATCCTGCACGCCGTGCACACTCTCAAAGACAGCCTCCAGGTACCAGAAGTTGCCTCCGGCAAAGGTAGCCTCACGGGTATTTTTGCCAAAGGCCTCTGCCTCAGGGATGGCCGCCGTAGCATAGCTCATGCTGAAGACTATAATCTCTATTGGTATGAAGCCTTTCATGGTGTTTCATTTTGGGTTTTGACCCGCGCGGGCTGCCGGTATATACAGCAGCCCGCAGGTCTTTATGTAGAGAGAAAAAGCTCGTCTAGGCGGCGGCGCGCATCTCCAGCCTCACAGTGAGCGGCTCAAACTTGAAGGTGCTCAGTAGCGCCTGGTAGAGCGTCTGCAGCTTGCGCAGATTATGCAGGCTGGCCTTGCGCACGGGTATGCAAAACTTATAGCGGTCTAGGGCTACATGCGGGTAGCGCAGCTCAGGGTCTATGATCACCTCGCCGTCATAGTCCACAGCGATGTTATGTACATATAGGTTGGCATCAGCAGATGCTACAAGGTCACGGAGGGCAGAGGCCGAAGAGTCAAAAAAGAGATTCATGATTTTATGAGTAACGGTTTTTTTAATACAGGCACACTAAGGAAAACTTCATGCCAAGGCAAATGGCGGGCAATAGCCTCTTTTTTGTGGCAAAAGTGCAAGTCCTTGTGGTGGGTTTTCCCCGAAGGGGATAAGATGCGAGGCAAGAACCAAGAATCAAGAGACAAGAAACAAGAAGCAAGAACCAAGAGCAAAGAGACAAGAGACAAGAACCAATAGGCAAGAAGCATAAGACAAGAATCAAAAGCCAAGAGACAAGAAACAAGAAACAAGAGACAAGAAACAAGAGGCCAGAACCAAGAATCAAGAACCAAGAATCAAGAACCAAGAGGCAAGAATCAAGAAACAGAATCAAGAAACAAGAGGAGGCAAGAGGCACAGTTTTATCGGCACAAAAGAAAAGGCCACAGCTGCTGCTATGGCCCCTCTTTTTTCCGGTAAGAAAAGATCTTAGAACGCTACCAGACCGATATCGGCTGTCTCGCCGGCAGTCACTGCGATATTGGGCACCGTGACGGCAGTGAGCGGAGATGGCGGCGTGATGGTCACGGTATAGGTGCCCTGCGTCAGACCCCGTATGCGGAAGTGCCCGTCATCCGTAGCACTGGTAGAGAAGGTGCCCCCATTGCCGGTCACGGTGATCACTACGTTGGTATTGGCCGGCGTGATGTGCCCCATGATGCTACCCGTAGCACTCACATCCAGGCCTATGGTGCGCAGCACCGGGCGCAGGTGGTAGGTAGCACCGTTGTCATCCGTCACGACAGACTGGTTGGCATCAAAGTCTACCAGCAGCTCTGTGGTCGTATTGGCCACTACATTCTGATGGATGGCCAGGGTCAGGCCCGCATCGTCACCGCTATTGATGGCCATAGGATAGGAGGTGCCATCTTTCACTACAGTATTATTGCTGCCCAGTGTCAGTTTGACGCTCTGCACAGTGCCTGCGCTCACATTGCCGGAGGCGATGAGCGTATCTATATCATTGGAGTAGCGCAGCAGGTTGTATACGCCGGCATGGGTACTCAGCGTGACCGTGCTGCCGTCTGTGCGCACCACCTGTACACTGCGTATGTCTACGTTTACCTGTGAGTACGGGCCCGGCCCGTCTGTCATCCGCACTTTGTACATGGTACCGGTTGCGTCATTCTTTTTGCATGAGCCGATCAGCATCGCGCCGCCTATGATCGCCGCTGCTGCCAGCATTTTGATTCCTTTCATGTTTGTTCTTTTGTGTGTTTGATAATGGTTATTTAAGATCGTATCCACAGGACAGAATGAAAGCCACACGGAGTGATCCATGCGGCTTTCTATATACGGTTGATTCTTACAAGGTCACCACGCCTATATCGGTGGTAGAGCCTGAGGTCACATTGATACCGGTCATGGTCTGCGCCTGCAGCGGCAGGAGCGGGGTCACGGTCACAGTATAGCTACCGGTGGCCAGGCCGCGTACGCGGAAATATCCGTCCACAGCCAGGCTGGTAGAGTAGGTGTGGCCATTGCCGGTCACGCTCACTACGGCTACGATACCTGTATTAGACACATGGCCCATGATGATACCGCTCGCAGAGGCATCTACATTGATAGGGCGGATAGTAGGGGTGAAGGTGTAGCTGCCGGAGCCATTGGCCTGTACAGATGCATTGGCGTCAAAGTCTACGATCAGTTCTGTAGTGCCGTTGGCTGTCACTGTCTGGTTTACATCCAGCGTCACAGTAGCATCTGTAGTGGAGCTGAAGGCCAGGTTGTAAGTATTGCCGCTGGATACTACGCTATTATTAGTACCGAGCACGAGCTTCACTTGCTTCACCATGCTGATATTCACATTGCCGGAGGCTATGAGCGTATCGGTGCCGTTGTTAAAGTTGAGTACATTGTATATACCGGTATTAGTATTGAGCGTAGCGGTTTCACCATTGGCACCGATGAGCTGTACCGATTTGATCTCTACATTCACTGCATCGTAGGCTGCGGGTGCGTCTGTCATCCGCACTTTGTACATACTGCCCTGAGAGGCGGTGTTATTCTTGTCGCAAGAAGACAGGAGAGCGATACCTGCAAATAACAATGCGCCTGCTGCTCTTTTGATTCCTTTCATGATGATTTCATTTAGTGATTAATGAAGAATGATTACATTCTCACCTTTTCAACTACCATGCCAGCAGGGCAAAATTTGTTAAGGCAATAAATTGATATTGAATAAGACAACGCTGTCGTGCAATCTATTGCCCATATTAAAAGAAAGGCTGCATTCACGTATGAATGCAGCCGACACCTATGGAAACAAAACGAAAATTATTTGTGGAAACTAAGCTTCACCTTGAGGCCTGCACTGATCTCACCGCCGAGTATGTAGTAGCCTGCGTCCAGCATGTAGCGGTCTGCTATGACCACTGACACGGCAGGCGCTACATCCAGGCCACCACGGGTCAAGGGCTCCGCATAGCGCACACCCGCTGCAGCGCCGAGGTAAACTTTCAACACTGCCTGCTTCTTTTCCAGCGTGGTGTTATTGGTCACTGTGCGGTCTGTCACCGGTGTGAGGTCGGCCCACTGTATAGAGCGGCGGGCTATGCGGTTTGCCGTGACGATATCTGTGATGATGGCTTTAAACTCTCTGGCCCTGTAGATAGAGTCTGCGTAGAGCACCGTATCGCTGCAGAGTGGTGCGGCGCTTTTCTCCGAAAAGAAGGTGTCTCTTTGGGTCACTATCACACGCTCTGTATGTGGCACGTAGGCAGTGATGGTGCGGTACATAGTATCTGTGCGATCCGTATAGCGCACGATGGTATCACTCGTTTTGCTCACTGCTACCTCAGTAGCTGTGTGCATACAGCCGTGGCTGCGTAAAAGCAGCAACACTATCAGCACGAGCGCCGCATTACCAGCCAGGGACCATATCGTTATTTTATTCGTTTCCACGTTTCGTATAGTTTTCAATTATTTATTATCGATTGTCAATTGCTAGTCCACCGTGAGATGATGTAGGTAGCCCGGTAGCTGCGCTTTTTGCGGTAGACGCCATCGCCCTCTGCGCTGCCGCCCTCATTGGTATTGCCTTCTACAGATTCGTAGAAGGAGTCATTGATGCGGTGGTCATACAGGCCTGTGTGTGCTACACGCTGGTGCGCATAGTCCCAGAAGGTGATATTGTCTCCGGCCTGCGGCGCTGCGCCCGTGCCGCCGCGCATGATCACATGCTGCCAGCAGATACAGCTCGCTGCCCACGCCGTCATGCCTCGTGTATCTATGCCGCACTGCGTGTAGCACCACTTCACAAAGGCCGCACACCAGGCATAGCCCGGCCCCAGGCCACAGGTGCGTAGGTACATCTCCACCTCGCGGCCATCATTGTGGCCGGTGCGCTCGCGTACCCCTAGCTGAGCGGTGTATGTCTGCGCTATGCAGCCCTGCGCTAGAGAGTGGCTGCTGAGCTGCAGCAGTGCCAGTAGCAGGATAAAGTGTTTTCTCATCATGGCATCAGGCTATGGTCACAGCGTGAAAAGGAAAAAAGTCATGGTCAAAGTGATCTGAAATGGTCTGGTCCCAGCTCACTACATACAGGATGAGTCTCGTATCCGCCGGTATGCTGAATGTCTGCGGGTCAGCGGCGGGTACAGGGCCTGCGAGCATCGTCAGGTTGTCATCAGGCTGCAGGGCGGCATATAGGATGTCATAGCTGCAGCCGGTCTGTATGATATGTGCTTGATCGGTCATCTGCAGGCCTTCCACATTGCTGATCGTGCAGCCATTGATCTGTATGTCCAGCACCACTGCGCCGAGCGTATCTACTTTGGTCAGGCGCGCTACGGTGAAGGCCGTGCCATCGGAGTATTTATATTTCACCTGGGCCACGTAGATGCCATCCGTATTGCCACTGGCAGAGAGAGATTGATCTGCGGTCATGTCTGTGGCGGAGTCTATGGGCGTAGCAGTGAGCAGGTGCCAGAAGTTGACCTCATAGTCATAGCCTGTCAGCGTGGCGCCGGTAGGTACCTGCACCGGTGACGGCATGGCATGCAGGTCAAAGGTAAAACTACCGCCGCCATGGTCTGTCACATCTATGATGCTATGCCCCGCAGTCACACTGGTGATGGCGTGGATCGTGCAGGTCACGACATTGCTCACCGGAGTGCCAGCCATATCTGTGAGACGAAAACGGTACTCCTGCCCTGGTGTATACAGGCCAGTATCTATGGTGATGTTGGCTGTGTCGTCTATGGTCTTTTGGCCATTGGACAATGTGATAGGCGTGCCTACATCCAGCCAGGTACTACCATCGGCTGAGGACTGCAACTGCACTACGCCGCTGCCGCCCGTTTCTGTGATCTTAAAGTTTGCTTTGAGCATTTTTCTTAGGGAATAAGGAATAAAGAATAGAGAATAGAGAATAGAGAATAGAGAATGGAGAATGGAGAATAGAGAATAGAGAATAGAGAATAGAGAATAGAGAATAGAGAATAGAGAATTTGCCTTATAGCAAATCTGTAAATCCGCAATCAGTTAAATCAATAAATCAGGTGATCGCTTGCCTCACGTATTGTGCTATCTGCGCTCTCAGCGCCGCGCGTTCTTCTTCGGTAGGATGCCAGATCTTCTTAGCGTATTTGGCCTCCAGCGCATCTGCGCGCGTGCGCAGCTCCTCGTCGGTCCAGCCGAGGCCGTAGCCCTCCGCCGTTTGTATCACCTGATAGCTATCGCGCAGTTCGCCGGTCAGTACCAGGTTCACGCTGCCGGTGTTTTGCCCTGTCAGGGTCTTATATTCATTGTAGCCACCGGGCAGGTATCTCGACCGCCTCTCCTTGCCATTGGCAAAAGCTGTCGCTCCGTTTTTTCCTACCGCCTCGCCGGGGGGGGGGATAGGCGCTGAGGGAGACATACATCGGTTTCTGGTCGTAGGCACCTATAGCCCCGGCGTCGCTATCCTGGCCGCGCGCGTGTATGCGCTCACGGCTCAGTGACAGTACGTGGGTCGCACCGGTCTGCAGGGCAGTGTTCAGTTTTTTGCCGCCGGGCTTCAGGTCATTGAGTTTATCGAGGCGCTTCGAGAGCACGGCTTCCATATTGCTGCGGAGGGTGAGCATGGTCTTAGGTTCAGAAGTGGTCAGGCTACCTTGATAAAGAGCAGCACAAAGAGTGAAAAGAAGAAGCAGTACATAAAGACGGTGAGCAGTACTTTGCGCGCAGCGGATAGCTCGTGAAAAGTCTCTGCAAAAGACGTGTGATAGCTCTCCCATAGTGCAGGAAAGTTGAATTTCAGCGCGAGCTGCACGGCTGTATTGGTAAAGATCATCACCACGGCAGCTATCAGCGCCGCCTGAAATACCGCAGGGTCATAAGAGCCAAAGCCCGCACCAAAGAGGATGCGCCCCAGGTCCTCAAAGGTGATGAAAGCGATGAATGCGGCAGGCACGGACCATAGGCCGTCCCACAGCCGGAGTAGTCGGGATAGTTTAGTCATGTTTTGTTTTCAGGATCTTTTCTTTTAGTTCGGAGATGTCCTCTTTCAGCTCGCTCACCATTTTGAAGAGCGACTCGTAGAGGTCTTTGTAGTTTTGTTTGTGCGTCATATTGTCCTGTTCCAGGTGCTGTATACGCACACTGTGCACCTCACTGTTTTTGATCAGGTGCTGCAGCTCTTTCCAGAGGTAGCCTATGGCACCGCAGATGATAGCGATGATCACGCCTTTGAGATGTTCTGACATAATGGAGTGTTTATGGTAGTGCCGGACCCACCTGCATGTATGATGTAAATTTGCCGTCAAAGTCTGTCGTCAGCGTAGCGTCTATCACAGGTTCGTAATAGAGGAATTTATTGTCGGCAGGTATGGCCGAGGTCAGTGTCTGTCCATTGCCTACCCCGGTCACTATATTGTCAGAGGTGGCCATGAACCAGTTTACGGCACATGGCGTACCGTCCAGATAGCATCGCGCATCTACTGATATGTCGGTACTGTTAGCGTAATTGAGCGTATGACCGCCTGCGCTTTCTACCATCAGTATATTTCCGGCATCATCTACTTTCACTAGTTGCGCTATAGATGCATGCCTGCCATCCGCAGTGCCATAGGTGCAGGTCAGGTAGTAGACGCCGGCACCATAGCCGCCTATCGTAGTAGTATAGCTGCTGTCTCTTGTCACGTGGTCCTGCTCATCATCCATGATCCTGGTATGGACCCCGGCCTGGTAGATATAGATCGCCGCCTGATACTGAGATAATGTAGTAGCTGGATAGGAGGCCAGCGAACCCTGATCAAACTCAAACGTCACCGTCCAGTTATCGTCTGTAGCATGCAGAAAGTCAATATTCATTTTCAATAGTACAAACCGCACGGTCTGGCCGTTATTGCCTCCTTGGGTATATGGCACTTGATATAGCACCGTGTTACTCACCGGCGTTCCTGCTACATCTGTCAGTCGAAACTGGTACGTCATGCCCGCGTCAAAGGCGGTTGTGTCTATTTCTATGTCGGTATTGTCATCTACTGTTTTCTGGCCATTTGCCAGTGTGATAGGGCTGCCTACATTGGCCCAGCCTATAGTAGAGTTTAGCAGCGCCTGCAGTTGTACCACGCCGGTGCCACCCGTTTCTGATATTTTAAAGTTTGCTTTCAGCATAAGTGTATTGTTAAGGGATTGAGAAAGGGATAAGTACCCGGCAGCGGGTCATCGCGCGCTGCCGGGATACTCTATCAGTGTGATCAGTGGATGAAAAAATCATCGAGCGTCAGTGTTCCACCAGTACTCACGCCGCCGTAAAACAAGTATCAAAGATGCTTTGTGGCATCTCATGCGGCTTAGGGAAAGAACTGTGTATCCATTTGATATCCAGCTCCCATACCAGCTCCGCATTGAGGTCGTTCTTTACCTCCGTGTTTGGTATGATGGTCACAGTCACATCGGTGATGAAGACCTTGGTAGACGTACGGTAGAAAAACTTGTAGTCCCTCTTGCCGATCATCGAGTTGTAGAAGTCAAAGTTGGATGCAAAGTTTGGATCATTCACCTTGGCCGAGAAGTCGTAGCCCAGCAGGGTCTGCGTGGTCTCGCCATAGCCTGCGCCCATTTTGGCTGCGCCCTTGGCTATATCGCCATTGGTCTCCGGTATCACGATGATAGCACCGCTCTGAATGCCCGCCTGCCACTCTGTGGTGCTGGTCGGATCGGTAAAGGTAAAGTCTTTGTGGATGAAGCCTGCGCTGCGCACACGGCCATATTCCCTGGGTTCACAGGGGTCGCAACTGTGTGAAAACGGATCGTCACAGCCGCTAGGATAGTATCCTGCCATAGTTGTTTGTGTTTTAAAAAAATGAAAAAATGAATAGTAGGCACGGGGCCTCAGAGGGTAGAGCAGCGGCATATGCTACTCTCAGAAAATACTGCCTATATGCCTGGCAGGATGCTGTACACAGCGCAAGGCCCAGTCGCCACAACCAGCCGCGCCACTGCTACAGCAGAGATTTTGAGGGATTTACAATGTATTTCTTCGCGCCTCAGCGTAAAATATATTGATGTTCTTTTGGCGTCTTCGCGTTCTTGCGGTTAAGAAGGTTATCCCGTGCCACCGCCTGTCCCTGTGCCACCTGGCAGCGTACCGCCACCGCCTCCGGTCGTACCTGTAGTCGGCTGGGGCAGGTGTATGATAGTATTGGTGTCAAATACATACGGAGGTATCGGTGTAGCGCAGGCAAAGGATTTTGACAGCCACTTCACATCTACCTCCCACACGATCTCAGAGGTGAGGTCGTTTTTGATATCACGGTTGGGTGTGATAGAGCACGGCACATCAGTGATGAACACATGCGATGACGTGCGGTAGAAAAAACGGTAGTTCATATTGCCCACTGCCGCGTTGTAGAAGTCGCAATTGGTCAGGAAAGCCGGATCCGTATAGTGCGCCGTAAACTCATAGCCGATCACGGACTCCGGTCGCAGGCCATAGGCGGGAGCCATCACAGGTGTCGCCTTAGGCGAGTCGCCATTGGTCTCGGGTATCACGATGATCTTTTTGTAAATGATCCCGTGCTGCCACTCATCTGTACGCGTAGCGTCAAAAGTATGATCCAGCAGTATAAAACCTGCGCTGCGTATGCGCCCATACTCCACCTCATCGCAGAGGGAGAGCGCATGATCCGGCAAAAGGTCACAGTTAGATGGATAGTAATAGCTCATAGGTTTTATTTAAGGAATAGGCAATAGAGAATAAGGAACGGTAGAGTGTCCCGAAGTATCGGATGGAGGGGCGTATTGTATTTGTCTAAATACTAAATACTAAATACTA
>JAFDYN010000022.1 GCA_018267385.1 Bacteroidota bacterium
TAAAATAACATTACAAAAGTCTACTGATTTCGAAGGTACTTTCGAGTTCAAACCTCTCGAGCCGGGCTTTGGTGTGACAGTGGGCAACGCTCTCCGCCGTGTACTGTTATCTTCTTTGGAAGGCTATGCTATCTCTGGTATCAAGGTATCAGGTGTGGACCATGAGTTCTCTACCATCAAGGGGGTGATCGAAGACGTGACTGAGATCGTACTGAACCTGAAGCAGGTGCGCCTCAAGAGGGTGATGGATGACGACAACAACAATGATAAGATATACATATCGCTGAAGGGTGTGGAGCAGTTTAAGGCTGAGCACATCGAGAAGCACACTAACGTATATCAGGTGATGAATCCAGACCTCGTGATCTGCAATATGAATAGCAGCGTGCACGTAGAGATGGAGCTCACTATCAGCAAGGGCCGCGGCTATGTACCGGCAGACGAGAACGCAGGTGGTGGCCAGCCAGGCTTCATCGCTATCGACTCTATCTTCACACCTATCAAGAATGTGAAGTATGCAGTAGAAAACTTCCGTGTAGACCAGCGTGTAGACTTCGAGAAACTGATCCTCGATGTGACTACCGATGGTACTATCAACCCTGAGGAGGCAGTAAAGGAGGCATCACGCATCCTGATCCAGCACCTCATGCTGATCACTGACGAGCACATCACTTTCGACGCTCCTGCAGCGGTAGAAAATGAGATGGTAGATGAGCACATCCTCCACATGAGGAAGCTCCTCAAGACGCCTCTCGAGGATCTCGACCTGTCAGTGCGTGCATTCAACTGCCTCAAGGCGGCTAAGATCAACTCTCTGGAGGAGCTGGTATCTTTCAATACAAACGACCTCCTGAAGTTCCGCAACTTTGGTAAGAAGTCTCTCGTAGAGATCGAAGCCCTGCTGCATGAGAAAGGCCTGCACTTTGGCATGGAGCTCAGCAAATACAAGCTGGACGAGTGATCCTTTTAGACAAAAGATATTAGACAATAGACATTAGACAAAGAAAGACAAGAAAATCTATAAGAAATGAGACACGGAGATAAAGTAAATAACCTCGGACGTACTACAGCTCACAGGCATGCCCTCATGAGGAACCTCGCCATAGCGCTGTTCACTCACAAGAGGATCTTCACTACACTGGCCAAGGCTAAGGCTCTCCGCGGTTTCGCAGAGCAGCTGATCACCAAGAGCAAGACTGACTCTACACACAGCCGCCGTACTGTATTCAGCTATCTGAATGACAAGGATGCCGTGAAGGAGCTTTTCGGTGTGATCGCTGCCAAGGTAGGTGAGCGTCCGGGTGGCTACACACGCGTGATCAAGACCGGTTTCCGTGCAGGTGATGCTGCCGAAATGGCCATGATCGAGCTGGTAGATTTCAACGAGATCTATACTCAGAATAAGAACGCTGCGAAGTCTGCAGAGCCTAAGAAGAAGACCCGCCGTAGCGGTGGCGCTACCAAGGCTGCCGGTACAGCTAAGAAGGCTCCTGCCAAGAAAGCTGCCGCTGCTGAAGAAACAGCTACAGAAGAATAATTATAATCTTCCAGGTGTCGATATTACAAAGCCCTCCAATGGAGGGCTTTTTTTATGATACGGCTCAGCGCGAGCCGTGACTTGTATCTATACTGTGATAGAGAATATCTATTTATCCCATTATAGTTATTGCGTAAATTCGCATCTGTAAAAATCAGAACAATGGCAGTAAACACCCTCACAGACGCAGACTTTCAGAATAATATACAGCAACATGACAAGGTCATAGTAAAATACTATGCAGATTGGTGCGGCTCGTGCAAGCTTTTTGCACCTAAATTTAAAAGGTTGTCCGGAGATGAGCGCTTCGCAGGTGTCGAGTTTGTAGAAGTAAATGCCGAAGAAAATCCCGAAGCACGCAAAGCCGCTAATGTAGACAACCTGCCGTTTATAGCTACCTTCAGAAATGGCCAGCTGATAAAGGGTGAAGCTACCTCGAAGGAGGATTTCGTTGTAGGCATGCTTAGCGAACTTGCTTCTTAATTCAGTTTTTCCTCTCACTCAAAAACCAATCAAATGCAGATCCCTGTGATCAAACAACTGGCCGAAACGCACACGATAGATGTACTCCGCGCTGCCGAAGACGCTATCATCAATGAGCAAAAGCCCGCTATAGAGATACAAGGCAAGGATGAAGGTGAGCAGCTCACCCATGTACTCGCTGCCATAGAGATATTGAATGATATGGAGAAGGGCAGCATCGATTTTCGCACCGCTCTGCGCAACTACACTCAGCGCGTGCGCAACTCTATCAGCTAGGATTAGGGTTTAAAGTTGGGGTCTGCAGCGCTGCGGTTTTTCTTGATGTTATTATAGATAGCGCTGATAGGATTGTAAAATTTCGTCTTCTCTTTGTGGCTGTATTTGGGGGCGTCTATCCCGGCTATCGTTACCGGTTTACCCATACCAGTTCCCTTTATAAATTGATCTGCAAATTCTTCCCTGTTGTGAAAAGGATAGATAGTCACCTGCTTCAGGGAGTAAATATCTTCTACCAATTGAATGGTGAAGGTGTATTTATCTTTATCAGATATAGCATTAGCCGGGATGGTCTTTGGGATATATCCCAGCGCGGAGAACCGTAGCGTATCAGTAGGATAGATATACATCGTAAACTTGCCATCCTGGTCTGCAGTCACCCCCTTCTTTTGGTTGGTGATCCAGACATTGGCAAATGGCACACTACCACTTGTCTTCAGATCGGCCACCTGGCCTTTGATCATGTATTTACCCTCGGTAAATTCAAAGTTGAGCTGGGCCCTTACGACACCGCATACTAGTATCATAGTTGCGACTATCGCGAGCCGGCTCAGACTGCTGATAGGTGGCTGTATAGAGGGCTTACTGATTTTCACTGTATCAAATGTAGCAAAAACGGCTACACTCCCTGTCTGGTATGCCGGCCTTAAAGATATTTGTGAGCTTGGCTAAAGCTTCTATATTCATGGTATGAAGAAGTTCTCCATTCTAATATTGAGCATCGCCTTGACCGCCGCGATGCTTTCATCCTGCGCTAAAACTAAGACAGACCCTTTCGATCCATTTGTAGGTGATTTCAAGGGTACTTTGTCAGACTCAGATATCGTGACGCATCAGGTAGTGACGCGGAGCGGCTATCCGGTCAATATAAACAAGCTGACCTCTACCCGTATAGGCCTGGGATCTGACAGCGCTGGTTTGACAGATTTTTACGCAGATGTCACCATCAGTGGAGCGGATATGTCAGGATCTATCCCCGGCCAGACTGCTGATACGATCACCGTACAGGGGATAGCCGTTTCCAGCCTGGGCCTGCCCTCCGGTACCACACTGGCATATACCGGTGCTACCAATGAGTTGGTTTTCGGCTACAGGCTAGGCTATACTACTGCTACCGGTGGTCGCGTGCTCGTATTTCGCGGCACAAAGCAATAAGCCATTCTGGGCAATAAATATTGATTTTAAGGGCTCTTTTTTGTTAAAATGAACGATTTTGGTCAAAAAACGCTTTCATACCCCTTTTTTCTTACCTTCGTCATCCATTCTGTTTAAACCTTTAAAATATGGATTTAAAGCAAATACAAGAACTCGTAAAGCTGGTCAATAAGTCCGGCATCAGCGAGCTGCAAGTGAAGGAAGGTGACTTTGAGGTCACGATCAAAACCGGCGGCGTGATCCAGCCGGTACAATATGCTCCGGCGTACGCTCAGCAGGCACCTCAGGTAGCTCAGCAGCCGGCCACGGAAGCCAGGAGCGAGGCACCTGCTCAATCAGCCTCTACGACTCCTAAAGCGGAATCAGGTACAGCATTCAAGTCTCCTATGATCGGCACATTCTACCGCAAGTCGGGCCCTGACAAAGATCCTTTCGTCAAGGTAGGAGATACGCTGAAGAAGGGTGACGTGCTTTGTATCATCGAGGCCATGAAGCTCTTCAATGAGATAGAATATGACGGAGATGGAGGTAAGGTCGTCAAAATACTGGTAGACGACGCCTCGCCGGTGGAGTATGACCAGCCGCTATTCCTGATAGAGAAGGCCTGATGATGAGCCGCAATATTTTCCAATCTTTAAATAATCACCCGTAATTGGGTTGTTAAAGCCCTTTCTTTTGGAGAGGGTTGGGAGAGGTCGTTATGTTCAAGAAAATACTGATAGCCAATAGGGGTGAGATAGCCCTGCGTATCATCCGTACCTGCAAGGAGATGGGCATCAAGACTGTAGCCGTATACTCCACTGCAGACCGCGATAGCCTGCACGTACGTTTTGCTGATGAGGCAGTATGCATAGGCCCGCCGCGCAGCCGTGACAGCTACCTGAATATGGTGCATCTCATCGCTGCCGTAGAGCTGACAGGTGCCGATGCCGTGCATCCCGGGTATGGCTTCCTGGCAGAGAATGCAGAGTTTGCAGATCTGTGTATGAAGTACGGAGTGAAGTTTATCGGCCCGACAGGCGCGCAGATCCGCGCTATGGGTGATAAGATCACCGCCAAAGAAACCATGATCAAGGCGGGTGTACCGTGTATACCCGGGTCCGGCGGTCTGGTAGAGACGCTGGACGATGCCAAAAAACTAGGCAAGCAGATAGGCTATCCCGTGATCATCAAGGCTACTGCCGGCGGCGGTGGCAAGGGTATGCGGGTGGTACACTCTGAGTCTGAGATAGAGAAAGCATACACTACCGCCCGTGCTGAGGCAGGTGCGTCATTCAATAATGACGGCGTGTACATGGAGAAGTTTATAGTAGAGCCACACCACATAGAGATACAGGTAGCCGGCGACCAAAATGGCCGCGCATGCCACCTGAGTGAGCGGGACTGCTCCGTGCAGCGCCGCCACCAGAAGCTCGTAGAGGAGGCACCCTCGCCATTCATCACAGAAGCCGTGCGCCGGAAAATGGGTGAGGCTGCTGTACGTGCCTGCGAGGCGATCAAGTATGAAGGCGTAGGTACCATAGAGTTTCTGGTAGATGTGAACCAGAACTTCTACTTCATGGAGATGAATACACGTATCCAGGTAGAGCATCCGGTCACTGAGGAGGTCATGGACTTTGACCTGATCAAGGAGCAGATCCTCCTGGCTGCCGGCACACCGATATCCGGCGAGATGTATTTCCCGGAGAAAATGCATGCCATCGAGTGCCGTGTGAATGCAGAGGACCCGCTGAATGGTTTTGCGCCATCTCCGGGACGGATTACTGCACTGCACACACCAAAGGGCTATGGCGTGCGTGTGGACACGCACATCTATGCAGGGTATACTATCCCGCCATACTATGATTCACTTTTGGCCAAGGTCATCTGTCGTGCGAAATCGCGTGAGGAGTGCATCGTCAAAATGGAGCGCGCTATGAAGGAATTTATTATCGAAGGTGTGAAGACCACGATCCCATTTCACATAGCGCTGATGAATAATCCGGAATTCCGTGCAGGCAAGTATGATACCGGTCTGCTGGAGCGCTTTGACTACGCCGCTGCTATCCGTGAGATGGATTTTGTGCCGTGAGCCTTCGTATGAGGTCCATCGCATTCCTAATTCTTATCTTCCTTTTTGCTAGCGGATCAAGCTATGGTCAGCAAAATTTATCCGATGTACTTGCAGCCTTTGACCAGATCGGTGCTGTGCCCCAAATCATCCGGCTAGCCAATAATGTCAAAACTCCATCCGGCGGTCATCTGCAGGGTATCCAGCCGCTAAATGATAGCCTCGTTGTGATCACAGCCAGCTCCGGTGACTACGCCTACTACCTGGTGGCTGATCAGCGCCGGGTACGGTCTATACAGAAGATAGCAGATTCACCCTTTCGTCATGCCGGAGGCTGCCAGATAGCAGGCCGTACTTTGCTGGTCGGTGTGGAGGATAATATCGCAAAAGACAGGTCAGATATTTACAGTATCAGGCTGGATGATGCGGGCCGTGAGGCAGACAAAGCTATAGTGGCCAGCCGGCAAGGCATTTTCAAACGTTCTACCGCCGGAGCTACGGGCTACGTAGAGTCGCGCGACAGCTGGCTCGCAGCCGTAGCAGACTGGGATTCGCGCAACATTGACTTTTATGCCTCAGTACAGGATAGTGTCGTACTGCTGGGCACAGCTATAGCTCCTGACTCACTGCACTGGTGCGCGTATCAATCTGTAAACCTGATCCTGGATAAGTCTGAGAAGCTCTACATGATCGGCCTGGGCCTGGATGGCACCCGCGACCGGGCAGATCTCTTTGAGGTGCAATTTGATCGCGGCAAAGCGGCTCTAAGGCTGGTCCGGACCCGCTATTTCAAATGCAAAGGGGCGAGCTTTCGCTATGGCGCTGGGATACATACCGCAGCAGACGGGCGACTAGAGATATATACCTGCGCCCGAAATCCGGCATCTGGTATCGCAGTCAACGTCTTTAAATAGAATCCGTATCTTTATCCTATGGAAAAGTTCCGCAAGCTCACCCCTCATGATCTCGCTTTTGGTATAGGCCGCAAGGCAACCAAGGAGGAACTGGAGGAATTATTCTCCAGGCCGCTGGGTAAACTGATGACAGGGGAAGAGCTTCTGCAGGAGTTGAAGGAGCGCAATGCCAGGAAAAATATAAAGAAGGCATCGTGACTGTACAGTACAGTGAGGAAGCAAGGGAAACGCTCTTTTCTATTTCAGACTTTATAGATGGACTCAATACTGAGGGATCTGGAGACAGATGGGTAACTAGATTTCACAGGTGGCTATCTGATTATGCGAAGTCTAATGTAGCATATGCTTTGTGCGCAAATGAAACTCTCGCGTCTTTAAACCTTAGTTGTATTACTTATAATGACTGGGTAATAGCGTTTAGTATTGACTCAACTTTCTTTATTGTCCATAAGATCCTACGCGGCAGCTATTTAATCTAAGTTTCAGGCTCCATTTCTCCCTTTTGTACTTTATTTCAAAAAACATTTGGATAAATGTGGATAAAGGGTATCTTTGCAGTCCATTTTTCAGACGGGACGGTTGGAATCGTCCACATAAACATAGAAAATGAGTCAGACTAAGTATACGCCGCGCTTAAAGCAGCGCTATGCGGAGCAGGTAGCTCCCGCCCTCAAGAAGAAGTTTAACTACACTTCTGACATGCAGATCCCTCGCCTCGAGAAAATATGCCTGAATCAAGGTGTAAACGGAGCGACATCTGACAAGAAACTCGTAGACATCGCGGTACAGGAAATGACGACCATCGCTGGTCAGAAGGCCGTAGCTGCTAAGTCTAAGAAGGATATCTCCAACTTCAAACTCCGTAAGAATTTCCCGATAGCTGCTCGCGTCACTCTTCGTCAGGACAAGATGTATGAGTTTCTCGACCGTCTCGTGTCTATCTCCCTCCCACGTGTACGTGACTTCAAGGGCGTGAATGGCAAGGGTTTCGATGGCCGTGGCAATTTCAACATGGGTATCAAGGAGCAGATCATCTTCCCGGAGATCGATATCGACAAGGTAACTAAGCTGAACGGTATGGATATCACATTCGTAACGTCTGCCAAGACTGACGAAGAGGCTTACGCACTCCTCGAAGCACTCGGTATGCCTTTCACTAAAAAACAAGCACAACAATAATATACTATGGCAAAGAAGTCAGTAGAAGCAAGACAAAGGAAGCGTGAGAAGCTTGTAGCTCAGTACGCTGAGAAGCGTCAGGCACTGAAAGACGCAGGAGAGTGGACCGCCCTGGATAAGCTGCCTCGCAACTCATCAAAGGTACGCCTCCGCAACCGCTGCCAGCTCACAGGCCGTCCACGCGGATATGTGAGGATGTTTGGTATCTCTCGTATCAAGTTCCGCGATCTGGCCAGCGAAGGCAAGATCCCTGGAGTGACCAAGGCAAGCTGGTAATTATATTAAAGAATAATATCAAAAGATAAACCAAGATGGTAATCGATCCAATATCAGATTTTCTGACACGCATCAGAAACGCTCAGTCTGCCAACCACAGGATGGTGGAGATCCCTGCGTCAAACACGAAGAAGAAGATCACTGAGATACTGTACAATAAGGGCTATATCCTGAAGTACAAGTTTGAAGAAACTGAGAATAAGCAAGGTGTGATCAAGATAGCGCTCAAGTATGATGCAGCTACCAAGACCCCTGTGATCAAGAACCTGAGCCGTATCTCTACCCCGGGCCTGCGCCAGTACCGTGGTAGCAAAGAGCTGCCTAGGATCCTAAGCGGCCTCGGTATCGCGATCGTATCTACCAGCAAGGGTATCATGACAGACAAAGAAGCTAAGGCTCAAAACCTGGGCGGCGAAGTACTCTGCAGCGTATATTAATTAGAATTTTGATTTGGCGCGCGAGCGCAGTAATAAAAGAAAAAGAAAAGATCATGTCACGTATAGGAAGAGCTCCCATCACTATCCCGGCCAAGGTGACCGTATCGGTATCATCTGGCAATGTAGTGACCGTGAAAGGCCCTAAGGGCGAACTGCACCAGGCTGTAGACCAGGACATCAAGGTAAAGGTAGAGGGTGATACCCTGACTGTAGAGAGGCCGACTGACCAGAAGCGTCACCGTGCACTGCACGGTACCTACCGCGCCCTCATCAATAATATGGTGAAAGGTGTATCTGACGGCAATACTGCTGTACTGGAGCTGGTAGGTGTGGGCTATCGCGCCACCGTGACCGGTCAGGTACTCGAGCTGGCCCTGGGCTACTCTCACCCTGTGGTATTCCTCCTGCCTGCAGAGATCAAGGCTACTACAGAGCAGCTGAAGGGACAAAACCCTAAGGTGACACTGACATCTTCTGACAAGGACCTCCTCGGCCTCGTATGCGCCAAGATACGCATGCAGCGTAAGCCGGAGCCATATAAGGGTAAGGGTATCAAGTTTGAAGGCGAGCAGCTGCGTAGGAAGGCTGGTAAGTCTGCTGCTAAGAAGTAATCATTAAGTAAGAAAGCTATTAAATCCAAGATAAATCATGGTAACTAAAGAATCCAGAAGGGCAAAGATCCGCAAGAGGATCAGGGGCAAGATCAGCGGCACTGCACAAAGGCCACGCCTGTGTGTATTTCGCAGCAACGCTGAGATCTACGCGCAGCTCATAGATGACGCATCAGGTACTACTATTGCTGCGGCTTCTACCAGGGATAAGAGCTTCAGCCGTACAGGCAATAAGTCTGAGCAGTCTAAGGCTGTAGGCGCTGCTATCGCAAAGCTCGCTGCCGACAAGGGTATCTCTGAGATCGTATTCGATCGCGGTGGCTACCTGTACCATGGCCGTATCAAGTCACTCGCAGAAGGTGCACGTGAGGCAGGACTGAAATTTTAATTGATCACAAGCAATAGACAATAAAGAACATGCAAAAGGCAAACGTTCAGAAATTCAAAGCCAGCGAACTCGAACTCAAGGAGAAAGTGGTAAATGTCCGCCGTGTCACCAAGGTGACTAAGGGTGGCCGTACATTCAGCTTCTCAGCTACAGTCGTACTGGGTAACGGTAACGGTATAGTAGGCGAAGGTCAGGGTAAGGCTAAGGAAGTGCAAGAGGCTATCCAGAAGGCGATAGACGACGCTAAGAAAAACCTCGTGAATGTGCCTGTATACAAAGGTACAGTACCTCACGTGCAGCATGGCAAGTTTGGCGCGGCTCGCGTCATGATCCAGCCGGCTTCTCACGGTACAGGTGTTATCGCAGGTGGTGCAATGCGTGCCGTACTGGAAAGCGCCGGCGTGAAGGACGTACTGGCAAAGTCTCTGGGCGGTGCCAACCCTGCAAACGTGATCAAGGCTACGATCAATGCCCTGACACAGCTGCGCGATCCATATACTGTATCCCGCAACAGGACTGTATCTATGGACACAGTATTCAAAGGATAATCAAGAACTCAATAAACTAATCCGTCATGGCAAAGGTAAAAGTGACCAAGGTCAAGAGCACTATCGAGAAGGACGAGCGTGTAAAGAGGACTATGAAGGCCCTCGGTCTCAATAAGATCGGTGATACAAACACCATCGAAAATAACGCGGCTGTAGCTGGCATGATCCGCAAGGTAGGCCACCTGCTCAAGGTAGAAAACGCGTAATCAAACCAATTAAGCAAAAGCAAAAGAAAGTATAGCAATGGAACTACATAATCTCAAACCTGCAGCAGGAGCTACTCACAAGGGTTCTAAGAGGCTCGGAAGGGGCCAGGCCAGCGGTCAGGGCGGTACAGCCGGACGTGGTCACAAAGGTGCAGGCTCAAGGTCTGGATACAAGTCTAAGAAGGGCTTCGAAGGTGGTCAGATGCCACTGCAGAGGCGTATACCTAAGACTGGTTTCAAGAACTTCAACCGTGTAGAGTTTGAACCACTGAATCTGGGCAAGATCCAGGAGCTGGTAGACTCTCTGAAGCTGTCTGAGATCACTGTAGAAAACCTCCGCGCAAACCGTGTGATAGGCAAATCTCACCTCGTGAAAGTACTCGGTACCGGCGAGCTGAAGACTAAGGTAAATGTCTCTGTACACGCGATCAGTGAGACTGCAAAGTCTAAGATCGAGAGCCTCGGTGGTACAGTGAATATCGTAAAGTAGTTTTTAGCCTAAGATATTATTGTATTATTGCAGGAAGGATTTCTCTCCAGGGAAATCCTTTCTTGATATAAAGAACAAGAATTTTAAATGAAAAAGTTTATCACCACTGTCCAGAATATCTGGGGTATACAGGAGCTTAGAGAGCGCATCCTGCTCACTCTGGGTCTGGTGCTGATCTACAGGATCGGTACATTTATCGCACTCCCAGGTCTGGATCCTCATTCGCTCACCAAACTCGGTAACGCAGGTAAGACTGGTATGCTGGGCCTCGTGAACCTCTTTGCAGGTGGCGCATTCTCACGTGCTTCTATATTTGCACTGGGTATCATGCCTTATATCTCCGCGTCTATCGCTGTGCAGCTCCTGACTATGGTAGTGCCGCAATTCCAAAAAATGTCAAAGGAGGGTGAGAGTGGCCGCAGGCAGCTCAATCAGTGGACACGTATCCTGACAGTGATCGTTACCGTATTTCAGGCATTCGCCTATGTACAGTACCTGGATAAAACAGGTAGCGGCCCTGTGATCCCTAAACTGCTCTTTACGATCTCTACTGTGGTGATCCTCACAGCAGGTACACTGTTTGTCATGTGGATGGGCGAGCGTATCACTGACAAGGGTCTGGGCAACGGTGTTTCCATTCTGATCATGGTCGGTATCCTTGCGCGTTTCCCAGTGGCCGTGTCGCAGGAATTTTATACACGTTATACCATGGGCAATCTGATCGCTCCGGTCATAGAGGTTGCATTTCTGATTTTTGTAGTGATGTGCGTGATCCTGCTGGTGCAGGGTACCCGCCGCATACCTATCCAGTATGCTAAGAGGAATGTGATACAAGGCGGACGCATGATGCAGGCCGGCGGTACACGTCAGTATCTGCCGCTGAAACTCAACGCATCAGGTGTGATGCCGATCATCTTTGCCCAGGCTATCATGTTTATCCCCGCTACAGTAGGGCAGATATCAGGTATGGAGAATATAGGTTTCATCCATGCGCTGAATGATATCCGTGGTTTCTGGTATAATCTGTTTGATTTCATCCTCATCGTAGCATTTACTTACTTCTATACCGCTCTCATCGTAAACCCTACTCAGATAGGGGATGAGATGAAGAAGAATGGAGGTTTCATACCGGGTGTCAAGCCAGGTACCAAGACTGCAGAGTTTATCGATGCTGTGATCTCCCGTATCACGCTGCCAGGCGCTATCTTCCTGGGTATCGTCGCCATCATGCCTTCTATCGTGATGCAGTTTAATGTAGACCAGCAGTTTGCGCTCTTCTTTGGTGGCTCGTCACTTATCATCATGGTAGGTGTGATCCTCGATACACTGCAGACTGTAGAGACACACCTTCTGAACCGTCACTATGATGGTCTGACCTCTTCCGGCCGTATCAAAGGCCGTCAGGGTTTGGCTCAGGTGAGTATCTAAATCAACCATTCAACCCAAAATATCCTAAACCCTGATCTTACGATCGGGGTTTATTTTTTGTGGTCGGCAAGGATAGTTGCAATATTGTATATGTAATTTTTGTGTATTCAGCTATGCTACTCTTTTTTCATACATTCGTCCTCTCAATCGATACATGGCTATTAAGATCAAAACACCGGAGCAGATAGAGCTGATGCGCAAAAGTGCTCAGGTACTCGCCGCTACACTCGCTGAGGTCGCAAAAGAACTCAAGGCTGGTGCCAACGGACTGCATCTGGATAAACTCGCAGAAACTTTCATCCGTGACCACGGTGGTGTACCATCTTTCAAAGGATTATATGGCTGCCCGTCTTCCCTGCTCATATCAGTGAATGAAGATGTGGTGCACGGCATACCCAATGCACGTGCCTATCGCGATGGCGATATAGCCTCCATAGATGCAGGTGTATTTATGAATGGATATCACGCTGACAGCGCTTATACTTTTGCCATAGGCAATGTGAAAGAGCCTGTATTGCAATTGCTGCGCGTCACGAAGGAATCTCTCTATCTCGGCATAGACAAAGCTGTAGCGGGCAATCGCGTGGGGATGATATCTTCTACTATACAGGATTACTGCGAGCGTAAACATGGCTACCGCTGCGTGCGCGAACTGGTGGGCCACGGCCTCGGTCAGTCGCTACACGAGGACCCTCAGGTGCCTAACTACGGTAAACCCAACGACGGTCCTCAGCTACCGGAGAATTGTGTGATAGCTATAGAGCCTATGGTCAATATGGGCCGCAAAGACGTCTACACCAAAAGCGACAAGTGGACAGTAGCTACTCAGGATCACAAACCATCGGCGCACTTTGAGCATACGGTATGGGTGCGCAAGGATAAGCCTGAGATACTGACTTCGTTTGACCTGATAGAAGCTGCTATCAAAGCAAACAGTGATCTGACTTTTGTCTAAAGGGCTATCCCGATTAAGAGTCTCTCTCTGCGATTTTTATATTCCTTTGCACCATGAGCAAAAAGGTGATCGTGATAGGCGGTGGCGCTGCAGGATTTTTCTTTGCGGTCAACTGTGCTGAGCAGCATCCTGACTATCGCATTACAATACTGGAGAAATCAGGCAAACTGCTGGAGAAGGTCCGCATCTCAGGCGGTGGCCGATGCAATGTGACCCATGCCTGCCTTGAGCCCAGGGCCCTCACTAAATTTTATCCGCGTGGCGAGAAGGAGTTGCTCGGGGCTTTTCATCGTTTCATGACAGGAGATACCATCAGCTGGTATGATGCACATGGGGTGGAGCTGAAGACAGAAGATGATGGCCGTATGTTCCCCGTCACAGATGACTCTGAGACTATAGCTCAGTGCCTGCTCAGCCTCGCGGATAGGCATCGCATCCGTATCCAGACGCATCAGGAGGTAGATACCCTGGAGCACAGGGACGGCCAGTGGCACGTCACCACCGGGCATGGAGAGCAGTATAGTGCGGATATCGTTTTCATCGCTTCCGGGTCAGCATTACGCATGTGGGATATGCTCAGGCGCATGGGCTATCGGGTAGCAGAGCCGGTACCATCCCTATTTACTTTTAATATCGAAGATCCACGTATCAAGGATCTGCAGGGATTATCAGTCGAGCGGGCCACCGTTACCATACCAGGTGCTAAGCTCGAAGAGTCCGGCCCGCTGCTCATTACGCACTGGGGTATGAGTGGGCCTGCTATACTGAAGCTGTCTGCCTGGGGTGCGCGCATACTGAAGGATAGCAGGTATAGCTTTGATGTCACAGTCAATTGGACCGGGGCACTCACGACCAATGAATGCATAGATCAACTGAAGGCTTACCGCACAGAATATCCCAAACGCACCATACTCAGCAAAGCACAGTTTAAATTACCCTCACGTCTCTGGGAGCGGCTATGCCTGCACACTGGCTTGGCTGACAAAAACTGGGCGGATGCTACGAATAAAGAGATAGAGCAACTGGCATCAGAACTGACACGCTCTACCTATCACGTTACGGGCAAGAGCACTTTCAAAGATGAATTTGTGACCTGCGGAGGTGTAGAGCTGGATCAGATAGATCTCAAGACCTTCCGCAGCAAACTGCATCCTGATCTCTACTTTGCCGGAGAGGTATTGAATATAGATGCCATCACCGGAGGCTTCAATTTTCAGGCGGCATGGACCGGCGCATGGATAGCAGCACAGAATGTGTGATTGTATATCAATGACTTAGTTTTCTCTCACAACTTTCATTAGCATTTAATGCGTCTCTCCATATAACTTTAAGAAGTCATTATGCAGCGATTATCCCTAAGTTAGCAGTGACGGTGATATATAATAAGCAAAATGAATGTGAAAAATCTACTAACCCTTATTTTGTTTGCTACATGCCTGCTCTTTACCACAGTCTCACGGGCGCAAGCCATAGCTGTGGGGACCGTCACAAACGTGCACTGTCATGGAGATAGTACGGGTTCCATTTCTTATCACATATCCGGTGGCCCTGCACCGGTGCATTATGTATGGAACACTGGTGATAGCGGAGTGTCTGTAGGCGGCTGTACCTATACAGTGCACATCAATAATCCCGGAGGCCCACTCACAAACTTTCAGGTGCGTGTAGATGTAGTATACCACTCCGGCATGACTGCCAATTTCAGCAATGTGGTTTTCACAGACAGCCTGAGCAATCCTATTCCTTTCTGGCTTCAGGATTTTCCTACTGCTACCAACGCTACATTCTGGGTACGTGTACCATCTGTACCATCAGGAGGCTCTATTATCTATATGTCATTTTGCGGATCATCGGCTACCTCTGCCGGCAATCCTGCTACAACCTTTGAGTTCTTTGATAATTTTGATGCAGGCAGTTTCTCCAGCTGGACGCAGGCCTGCGTCACACCTATGGCAGGATCGTCTTGCGCTGCCTCTGCGAGCAATAGTGTTTACTATTCTCCCGGTTATAGCGCCTATCTGTCGGCAAACTCGACGTGCTTTACATCGCCATATAGCGGTGCAGGCTCTACTATCAGCCGAAACATCAATCCTATAGTAAATGATTCACTGGTCATAGACTACAATGACCGCTCTGCTACTACACTATACGGCTTCTGCAGCGGTGGGACCAGTTCTGCCAATAGCACCTTTGCGGATAATGTGAGCCTGGGTAACGGGCGCACCTCCTCTCAGGGAGGCTCCTGCTCTACCACTACGGCCAACTGGCAAAATGAAACTTCTTTGCCTTTTGCCGTCTCAGTAGGCCAGACTACCATCAAGCTGCAAACCTATGGCGGTGACTGTGACAACTCCCAGGGTTGGTTTGACAATGTACGCATCCGCAAGTATCGTGCTCACCCGCCCACTGTGGTGATAGATACTACGCCGCAGCTCCTACTCGACCATCTGGCGGCGGGCACCTATACTATCACTATGACAGCATCTAATAGTAACGTGACCACTACCAGCTTTGTAGTGACGCAGCCTAGCGCTGTAGCGCCGGTGCCAGACTCGGCTAATGTGGCCTGCTATGGCGGCGCGACTGGAGCCACATGGGTGGCCTCGGCCGGTGGTACCCCGCCATACAGCTATGCATGGAGCGGAGGGCAGACGGCAGATACCGTGAGAAACCTCCCTGCAGGTGTCTACCAGGTCACCGTCACAGATAGCTATGGCTGTCGAGATAGTGCTGCAGTGCAGGTCGCGCAGCCTCTCGCACCGCTATCCGCTATGATAGATTCGCAGAATGTATCTTGCTTTGGTCAGAGTACCGGTCAGGCCTGGGCGGTGACCGCGGGAGGTACACCCGGCTATACCTACTCATGGAGCACTGCACAGGCCACCGATACCATCTCTGCGCTGGCAGCCGGGCCATACAGCGTGACGGTGACAGATGCTGCAGCCTGCACGGTCAGTACATCTGTCAATATCACTCAACCGTCCAGTGCTATCAGCCTCACAGCCTCCGAGAGCGATGTACCATGTCATGGTGATGCTACCGGAGTAGCCTGGGGTATAGCGAGCGGTGGTACACCGGGGTATCAGTACCTATGGGGTACCGCACAGACCACTGATACGATCACAAATCTCATAGCCGGCACCTATAATGTCACAGCTACAGACGCACTCGGCTGTACAGCTACCACTTCTGTCACCATTGCTGAGCCTGCTACTTCCTTATCTCTCACTACGGCTGCTGACAATATTACCTGTAAGGGCTTCTCGGATGGCAAGGCCTGGGCTACCCCTTCTGGTGGTACGGCGGGATACACTTTTGCCTGGAGCAACAGTGCTACCACCGATACGATCAGGAATCTCGCTGCGGGTCCATACACAGTACTGGCTACTGATGCACATGGCTGCACTGCTAGCGGATCTGTCAATATACTATCCTCTATGGATACCGTGATCATAGATACGATAGGGACAGATGCTACTTGCGGCATGGCAAATGGCTCCGTGACACTCACGCCATCAGGAGGCACAGCGCCATACGACTACAACTGGTCTACAGGAGCCAATACCCAGTCACTGACAGCCGTGAATGGAGGCACCTATCAGGTCACTGTGACTGATGCAGCCGGCTGCTCTTCTGCACGGGCCGTATCTCTGAGGCAGTACCCCGCTGTCACAGGTACCACCTCGGTACAGAATGATACCTGCTCTCAGAGTGTCGGCACTGCCCGGCTGGCTGTGGCGACAGGTACGCCACCATATACCTATCTCTGGTCTACCAGCGCTACTACCATAGCCATCAGCGCTCTGCGGGCCGGAAACTATAATGCTACCATCACTGATAGCATAGGCTGCACCTATACTGCTGTGGCTACAGTAGGTAATATCGATATCGTGCCGCAGCCGACCTTTGGTGCGAGTGATACACCGATATGCGGTGATGCAGTGATAGTGCTGAACCCAGGTGACTTTGCGTCATACAGGTGGCAGGATTATTCTACAGCATCTACCTATAGAGTCACCGCTACCGGCACCTATGCGGTCACAGTGACCAATGCAGAAGGATGTACTGCCACGGCTACGATCATAGTCAATGATCACTGCGCCTCAGCCATGCTGCTGCCTACAGGCTTTTCTCCGAATAACGACGGAAGGAATGATGTCTTCCACGCAGTCTACACGCCGGATCTCAAGCGATTCCACCTTACTATCTACAATCGCTGGGGGGAGAAGATATTTGAGACTACCGATGTGACCCAAGGCTGGGATGGTACCTATCGCAACGTGCCGCAGCCTATCGGTACCTACATCTGGTATGCTGATTATGCTTTTGATAGCGGCACCTCAAAAAGCGAGAGTGGCAATATTACCCTGCTGCGATAAGGTCAAAGTGTATTGATCAGCTCCTGTGCACTGGCCAGTGCGGCCTCGCTGACTTTCTCACCCCCTATCATCTTAGCCAGTTCCTGAATGCGCTCATCCTGATTGAGCGTGCGGATGCGGGTATGTGTTTTCCCTTTAGATACATCCTTGTAGATATACAGGTGCCTGTCTGCTATGCGGGCTATCTGAGGCAGGTGGGTGATGCAGATCAACTGGTGCCCCTGGCTCATGGTGCGCATGATCTCTCCTACACGCAGGGCTACCTCACCTGAGATACCGGTATCTATCTCATCAAAGATCAACGTAGGCAGATGATCTGCTGCAGCTACCTGAGATTTGATAGAGAGCATGAGGCGGGATAGTTCACCACCGGAGGCTACCTCTTTTATTTCTTGCGGCGCAAAGCCTTTATTGGCGCTGAAGAGGAATTTCACCTCAGATAGGCCGGTATCTGACAGGGTATCGTTCTTTGATTTTTCTATACCGACATGAAAGGCAGCACTGGGCATACCCACTTTGTGCAGATTAGATTCTACATTTTTCTGAAAGGAAGGAATTGCCTTTTGCCTGTTTTGGTGAAGCTTCTCAGCCATCGTGCGAAGCTCCTTTTCCGATTGCAGCAGTTGCTTTTGCAAAAGCTCGATGGCCTCAGTACTGCTGCCATAGGAGGAAACCTTTTGCTCCAGCGCTGCCTGAATCCCGATCAGTTGTTCTGTATCGGTGACGTTATATTTTTTTTGCAGGCGGTACAGAACGCTAAGTCGCTGCTGTACCGTTTCCAGCCGCTCCGGGTCCAGCGCTGCTTTATCCTGTATATCTTCAAACTCTGCCGAGATATCTTTCAGCTCTACGATGGCTGTTTCTATGCGCTTATTGAGTTCTGCTATGCCGCCATGTATTTTGGCTACAGAGCGCAGCTGACCCTGTACCTCGTGCAGCAGGTCTATGGCCGAGGCCTCTCCCTGCTCTATGATCTGCATGGCAGCCTGGATAGCCACTTTGATACTCTCTACATTTTCCAAAGTTTTTTGCTCCGTCTCCAGAGTGGCCTGCTCACCGGTCTCTAGCTTTGCTTCGTTCAGTTCATTTAGCTGAAACTGTACATAGTCTGCTTCCGCCTTCGCCTTATTGTATTCGGCTATCATGGCGTCTAGTCGGGCATGGTCCTTTTTATAACCTGCGAAAGCCTTTCTGTAATCTGACAGCAGGTTTTGATTTCTGGCCAGTGCGTCGAGCACTTCGAGCTGAAATCCCGACTCTACCAGGTCTAGTGTCTCGTGCTGGCTGTGCATATTTACCAGCTTTTCACCCAGGGCCTTCAGCACTGTGAGATTGACAGGCGTATCATTGATAAATGCCCTTGACTTGCCACTCTGCGCTATTTCTCTGCGGATAATGGTGACGGTCTCATAGTCGAGGTCGTTTTCTTTGAAGAGTGCCTTCGTATCGCTTACCGAATCAAACTCTGCTTCTATCACGCACTTCTGGGCCTGATCGTAGAGTACCTTGCTATCGGCTCGCTCACCGAGCAGGAGCGAGAGTGCGCCGAGCAGGATAGACTTTCCGGCACCGGTCTCGCCCGTTATGATATTGACCCCCGCGTCAAAATCTACCTGGAGGTCATCTATGATAGCATAGTTCTGTATAGAGAGGTGCCTGAGCATGACAGCTAAAATAGGGCACTTTCCCTAATTGTTCTTTCTGAAAATCCCCTTGTGGATATGTCGGGCAGGTTTCTCATTTTTACAGACAGATCACAGCAGATGAATATCACTTTTCGCACGGCTACAGCAGACGATATACCGCTCATCAATGAGCTGGCGCATCGTATCTGGTGGCAGCACTATCCCGGCATCATTTCGGATGACCAGATCCGCTATATGCTGGATAAAATGTACTCCCCCGCAGCCATAGCAGAGCAGATAGCTGCTTCACAAAAGTATACCCTAATCTATGACGAGGGCAAGCCCGTAGGCTACTATGCCATCAGCGAGAAAAGTCCCCGTCATTACTTCCTGCACAAATTCTATATCGATACTACAAAGCACCGTAAGGGTATCGGTGCATCAGCCTTCCAAAAGATACTGCAAGACTGCCAAGGCTATCAGGAGATCGCCCTGCAAGTCAACCGCCGCAACATCAAGGCAGTTAACTTCTATTTCAAGCAAGGCTTCACGATAGCTTTTGCCAAAGACTTTGACTTTGGCGGCGGCTACACGATGGATGACTTCTGGATGGTGAAGAAACCTTAGCTGTACTTCACTTTCAAACTTTCAAATCGGCACATTTTCAAATTGATTAGCTTCGCATGATGTCTCACGACCATCAGCATAACCACGAGCACTCCCACTATCATCTCCACTCCAATCAGCGCAGCACACAGATCGTGGTGCTGATATCGGTGGCTACGATGCTGCTGGAGCTGTATTATGGCTATGCCTCTCAGTCGGTAGCGCTGATGATGGAGGGCTGGCACATGCTCTCACACGTACTGGTGCTGGCGCTGGCCTGGGCAGCTTATGTTTACCTCAAGAGCCGCCACAAGGAGAATAACCATAAGCTACAGAAACGCGTTTTATCATTGAGCGCTTTTGCCAGTTCTATCGTGCTGCTGCTTGTGACCATCGTGATGGTGTATGAGTCTATTGAGAAATTTCTCCATGCTGATATAGATGTGACAGACGGTGCGCTGGCCGTGGCGGTGATCGGCCTCGTAGTCAATGCCATCAGTGCCTACTTTCTCCACCGCGAGGAGGAGCATCACGACCTCAATATGCGCGCTGCCTATCTCCATGTGGTCAGCGATATTCTCATCAGTGTTTTTGCCATCATCTCCCTGCTGGCAGCCCGCTGGCTGGGTTGGAAACTGGTAGACCCGATTTGCGGCCTTCTGGGTGCTGTCATTATCCTTAAATGGGCCATCGAGCTGATCCGCAAAAGCTGGGTAGAGATAGTAGGGTAATATTTGTATTCCCAGACCGCCACCAACCCATCACCCGCCACCTGATTTTTCCGTACGTTTGCCATATGGATTTCAAAAAGATAGACGAGCAGGATCTCGTGTTTTTCCGCTCTGTAGTAGGAGAGGAGTTCGTATTGACCACACCTGAGGGCCTGGCCAAATATGCTAAAGACGAAACAGAAGACCTGCGCTTCCCGCCGGAGGTGGTGCTGAAACCCGCCAATACGGACGAGATCAGCCGCATCATGCGTTACTGCAATGAAAGGAATATTCCTGTTTCACCACGCGCAGCCGGTACCGGCCTCTCTGCCAATAGCCTCTGTATCTATGGCGGTGTAATGCTCACTATAGAGCGGCTCAATAAGATCATCAATATAGATGAGCAAAATCTGCAGGTCACTACCGAGCCGGGCGTGATCACTGAGCAGCTGCAAAATGCTGTGAAGGAAAAGGGCCTTTACTATCCGCCAGATCCATCCAGCCGGGGTAGCAGCTTCATAGGTGGCAACGTAGCCTGCAATAGCGGCGGCCCGCGTGCCGTGAAGTATGGCGTGGTGAAAGATTTTGTGCTCAATCTGGAGGTGGTCCTCGCTAATGGAGATGTGATCTGGACCGGCGCCAATGTTTTGAAGAATTCTACGGGTTATAATTTCACCCAGCTTTTTGTGGGTAGTGAAGGGACGCTCGGCATTGTGACCAGGATCGTACTGAAGCTCGTGCCCCATCCGCAGTACACGCTCGTCATGCTCGCACCATTCCCATCTATGGAGCAGGCCGCAGCGGCAGTAGCTGCTACCTTTCAGGCAGGCATCGTTCCTTCCTGCATGGAGTTTATGGAGCGCGAGGCTATCGACTGGGTTTGCAGGTGGCTGGGAGATGTGACCATACCCATAGCAGATGATGTGCGCGCCAATCTGCTCATAGAGCTCGATGGCAATGATCTGGATGTGCTCTACAAAGAGAGCGAGCAACTGTACGAAGTATTGACACGTTTTGACTGTGGGGAGATACTCTTTGCCGACTCTGATGCTCAGAAAGCGGATCTATGGCGCATGCGCCGCAATGTGGCTAACGCTGTGAAGACCACGGCTGTGACCATAGAGGAAGATACGGTGGTGCCGCGTTATCGCCTGCCGGAGCTGCTCACACATATCAAGGCCGTTGGCCGGAAATACAACTTCCGCTCGGTCTGCTACGGCCATGCGGGCGATGGCAACGTACACGTACGCATCATCAAGGATGAACTGACAGATGACCAATGGAAGAATGAGGTGCCCAAAGGCGTCCGTGAGATTTTCGAAAAGGTGGTAGAGCTGGGCGGCACTATCAGCGGCGAGCACGGCATAGGCTGGGTGCAGCGCAGGTATATGGACGTCAAGTTTCCCGCTATGCAGCTGGACCTGATGCGCGGTGTCAAAGCCGTCTTTGATCCGAAAGGCATCCTGAATCCGGGCAAAATATTCTGACCAGTCCGGCGTTTGAGTGTTTTGCCTGTAGAAAGCGCTGACTCAGAGTAAGTTTTTTTAACATGACTATGACAGAGGCAGGCCACCCTTTACGTCTAATTGACGTATATTTGTTAGGCTCAATGAAGTTCAAACAGCACATCCACCGTTTCGCTCATTATCTGGCATTTGCAGTACTGCTGCTATCAGTTGTATCAGTGCAGGCCCAGGATGATGATAAACCGGCACCATACAAGCGCCCGGAGCAATCTTACTCCAGAGATACGGTGAGTTCAGATCTGGGCAAGACCAGTTCTTTTTCCCCAAAGAAGAAGTTTGATATCGAGAAGCTGCTCATAGAGCCTAATATCCAGTTGTTTTTTGCCAATAACTATTACCAGTTCGGCCTTATGCCATCTCTGGGGTACAAGACATGGAAGAATCTCTATGTAGGGGGCAGTCTTAATTACAACCTGCAGTATGTACCACATGTAGACGGTCCGGGCACCAACTCGCCTCACGCCTCTGTGCAGGTCTATGGTGGCGGTCCATTTGTGCATTACAAGATATGGAAGGGCTTCTTTACGCGGCTGCGGGTAGAGATGCTGGCGGTGCGCTATCCCACTTCCTATGCATACGGCAGCACAAATGAATTGGTATACAATACGCGAGGTATCCCATATCTCTGGATCGGCGGCGGCTATAACCTTACGGCCAGCAAAAATTTTTTTATACCAGTAGCGGTCTATATCAATCCGCTATATCCCGCCTATAGCGGAGGCCAGAAGTCGATCTCGCCGTATCCATCCATTGTGTACTTTCAGGTAGCTTTTTATATTTTCTCTCCGGGCCATTGATATGGGCTCCAAACTGCCTTTATCATTCTATCGTCGTGATGATGTGACTCTGATAGCTCGTGAGCTACTGGGTAAGGTTCTTTGTACCAACTTTGACGGTGTACTCACCAGCGGTATTATCGTAGAAACAGAAGCCTATTCACAAAGCGAAAAAGCTTGTCACGCCTTCGGAGGCAAACGTACTCCGCGCACAGAGGTTTTTTACAATGATGGCGGCCTCTCTTATGTGTATCTCTGCTACGGCATCCACTATCTTTTCAATATCATCACAAACGCAGCCGATACTGCAGATGCCGTACTGATCCGCGCCATAGAGCCTGTAGATGGAGTAGAGACCATGCTACGCCGCCGCAAGATGACCAAACTGGAGCACCGCATAGGTGCCGGCCCCGGCTCGGTGAGTCAGGCGCTTGGCCTCACTAAGCATCACAATGCCCTCGACCTTACCGAAGACCACGTCTGGCTGGAGCGGCGGGGCATCAAAGTGCCGGATGATCAGATCATCGCCTCGCCCCGTGTAGGTGTAGACTACGCCGGAGAGGATGCGCTGCTGCCCTGGCGGTACCGTATAGGAGGCAGTCCGTGGGTCAGCAAGGCGAAATAATTTGTGTTGAAAATCAAATAGTTAAAAGAAAGTCTCGTTTTTCTCTTGACAAAGGCTAAGACGGCGTTTACCTTGTTTGTATAAGCTGAGAGTGATTTCAGTTTTTCAGGGTTAACAGGCCGGTAGCTTTAGAAGTGCCGGTCTTGTTATTTTAGGAGGTCCCGAACCCTGTAGCAGTTATACATTCAATTTGTCTGACACAACCTCTGCCAGTAGCTGCTGCATATCGATATCCCAGCCTGAAAGGCTAGGAATGTCACTCGCCAGAGGATCGCATCGGGCTGACACACGCCGTCCGCGTCGGCCATATAGAGCGTCCCGTCTTTTAATACCCAGTTGCTGGACTGTATTGTCTTCTGCACTACTTCAGCTTCGCCGAAATAGTACGCCCAGTTCTTCTCTCGGTTTATGATCAGTATTGTTTTCATCATCAGGAAATTTATAAAAAAAGGCCGGTGTCATCACCGGCCTTTGATCTCAGATCTATGCTTATTGCAAGATCAAAATTTTTCGTGACAAGCTATGACTGCTGTTTTCTATATGCAGCAGATAGGCACCTGAGGCGATGGCCGGGCTTGTTTGCCATACAGACCCTGATATGCCGTTCTGTTCTATTACCTTTCTGCCAGACATGTCATATAGACTGACCCTGGTAGGCGCCGCAAGTGCACTACTAAAATGGAAAGCCCCCTGATAGTAGGATATCTGTAGCTCATCGTTATCTATATCTGCTATTCCCGTAGGGATCTGCATCACTACATCCAGCTCAACTGTGCCCCCTGCGTTCTTAGTCATATATACCGCTGTATCGCAGAAGGTAGCAGTGCAGCCCAGGCTGTCCGTCACTGTCACACAGATGTCGTAGTATCCGGCAGTGTCATAGATGTGTGTAGGAGTAGCTCCGGTACTCGTAGGCGTACCATCGCCCCAGTTCCATACATAGGATAAAGAAGGACCTGCACATTGATTGAGTGCGTACCATAGCTGTGGTATGGCGGCTGGCTGTACGGAGAAGTAAGCTGTCGTATGATTGGGTACTACAGCCAGGACAAGGATAGAGAAACTATCACAGCCACTCACTGCTGCACCGGAGAGTGTATCGATGTAGATCCCTGAGAAGTCATATACCCCGCCGTGCCAGAGGTAGCCGCCGCTGCCGGCGCAGACACCAGCGAGTGTCGTATCTGCAGCGTATGGCAGCACAGTCAGTACCAGCCTGTCTACACTATCACAGCCACCTGCTGCTGTGATGGGCAGGGTAGTGTCATAGGTGCCTGTCGTGTCATAGGTCTGGCCTCCTGTGGTATAAGAGTGGCCTGCGCAGATCGTAGCAGAGACCATATGTACGCCCGATATCGTCAGCGTGGTCTCTATGATACTATCGCACTGGTGTGAGGAAATGCCCGATACCGTATCGCGATAGACGCCTGCTGTACTATGCTGGTGGCCATATACAGAGATAGACTGACCGGCACAGATAGAGATGCTCTGGTGGCCCAGGACGTTGAATACTGTCAGGTCTGCACTCAAAGTCGTATCACGCTGAGTACCATGAGTAAATATAGCACGGTACTGTGAGCCGTTCTGCGCAGTAGTGGGGAGCAATCTCAGTATGGTGTCCGTAGCACCCGCTATATTGGAAAAGGTGGCGCCGCTATCAGCGCTGACCTGCCACTGCACTGTGGCAGACGCAGCGGTGTCAGATGCGGTAAAGTGTACATGGTACCCTTCGCAGACATAGGTATTATAAGGTTGTGTATGGATGGCCTTTGGAAAGTATTCGTGAAGGGTACCATACTGAGGTCCTAGTGTACCTAGTGGCAAGCGTACCTGCTGCGTATAGGTGCCGGACACTACATCATAGCTGAAAATGGTTCCTCTATCGAGATCGCCTCCCATATAGGTGGTGCCATAAAGTTTGCCATCGGTGGCCAGCATCAGGCTGCCGTATGGACTTTTGCCATCTGATCCGCTACCGAAACTGTGCAGGCTATCGTAGGCCATAGTGACCGGATCAAACCTGAATAACACTCCACCTCCGTAGCGGCCACCGCCCAGCGCAAGACCATAGAATTTTCTATCCGGGCCTGCGGTCAGGCTGCCGAATGGCACAGAGCCTGTAGGCTGGGCCATATTATAGAGCACACTGAGAGATCCACTGCTTATCACATACCTGAATATTGTACCAAATCTGTTGTTTGTCCCATTACCGGTGGTCATGCCGTATAGCGTATCACGCCCCCACTCCAGAAGTTTGCCATGGGGTAAGCTATTGGACGGGAATGAATACAATCTGGTATAGGTATTGGTAAATTGATCAAAACGGTAAATAGTACCGGCACTGCTGTCTCCATCCTGACTGGTCATACCATACAGCCGCCCATCCGAAGCTAGCGTCATACCGCCATATGGCTGTGCTGCCTGCGGGAAATCAAAAAGAGATACCGCCTCAGTGGTGCCAATGGTATACTTGAAAATGATACCTGAGTTATGCGCTCCGCGGGAGGTGGTCACGCCATAGAATGTTTTGGGATCTGTGAGTGTGAGATCGCTGACAGAACTATAGCTGATATAGGGGATCACGCCATATACTATGACGCTGTCAGATATAGGATCATAGGCGGCGATATAGTTGCCATTATTATTGTTGTAGCATCCGTACATTCTGCCATCGGGAGCTTCTGTCAGGTCCACTGTATTAAAGTTTCCGGCAGGATGGTAGTACACCTTGTAAAGGCTGGTATCTCCGCCATGGTATGCTATGACGTTTCCGCTATAAGTACCACCAAATAAAACAGGAGCGTGCTGCGCAAAAGCAACTGCGATCACAAAGGTCAATAGTACAACGACTAAGGTTTTTTTCATTTTCCAGATTTTGTATAAAGAAAGCAAACTTGACTGCATTAAAAAAGGCCGGTTTATACCGGCCTTTGTATTAGCATTGCCTAATGTCTATCGTCTAATGTCTCTTGTCTATTAAGCATCCACACGTGCATACTTCGCATTGGCCTCGATAAACTCGCGGCGTGGTGGCACCTCATCGCCCATCAGCATAGAGAAGATATGATCGGCAGCGGCAGCACTCTCGATGGTCACCTTCTTCAGCGTGCGTGTCTCAGGATTCATAGTAGTCTCCCAGAGCTGCTCAGAGTTCATTTCACCGAGACCCTTGTAGCGCTGTACTACTACGCTGTCGGTATTGCCCCCCTTGGCTAGTGCCAGGGTAGCACGCTCACGCTGGCTGTCATTCCAGCAGTAGGTCTGCTCTTTGCCTTTCTTCACGAGGTATAGTGGCGGCTGAGCGATGTAGATATTGCCGCGCTCTACCAGGTCCTTCATATAGCGGAAGAAGAACGTCAGGATCAGCGTGGTGATGTGGCTACCGTCTACGTCAGCATCGCACATGATCACGATCTTGTGGTAGCGGAGGTTAGTGATGTCCAGCGCCTTGGTATCATCTACAGTGCCGATCTTGACACCCAGTGCTGTGAACATATTCCTGATTTCCTCATTCTCATAGATCTTATGCTCCAGCGCCTTCTCTACATTCAGGATCTTACCACGCAGTGGCAGGATAGCCTGGAAGGCACGGTTGCGGCCCTGCTTGGCAGTACCACCTGCGGAGTCACCTTCCACCAGGAAGAGTTCGCTCTCGCCAGGATCCTTTGAGGAGCAGTCGGCCAGTTTGCCCGGCAGGCCACCACCGCTGAAAGCACCCTTGCGCTGCACCATCTCACGCGCCTTGCGTGCGGCGTGGCGGGCAGTAGCAGCCAGCACTACTTTGTCAAATATCAGCTTAGCTTGCTTTGGATTTTCCTCCAGATAGTTTTGCAGTACCTCTGCGAATATCTGGTTCACTGCACCGGAAACTTCGTTATTACCCAGCTTGGTCTTCGTCTGTCCTTCAAACTGTGGCTCAGGCACCTTCACGGATACGATAGCCGTCAGGCCCTCACGGAAGTCATCGCCCACGATCTCCACCTTCAGCTTTTCGAAGAACTTATTCTTCTCGCCGTAGGCCTTGAAAGTACGGGTCAGCGCGCTGCGGAAGCCCGCTACATGCGTACCGCCCTCTATGGTGTGGATGTTGTTTACATAGGAGAAGATATTCTCGCCGTAAGATGTATTGTACTGTAGCGCTACCTCTACCATGATGTTATCACGGGCACCCTCTACATGGATAGGCGTAGGGATCAGCGGCTCGCGGGTAGAGTCGAGGTACTTTACAAACTCTACGAGGCCACCCTCGCTATAGTAGTGCTCAGAGCGGAAAGAACCATCTTCATTCTGATCACGCTGATCGGTCAGGGTGATGCTGATGCCTTTATTCAGGTAGGCCAGCTCACGGAGGCGCGATGCCAGTGTTTCAAAGTTGTAAGTAGTGACCTGAAAGATGGTGCCATCCGGGTGGAAGGTCACGATCGTACCACGGTAGTCAGACGTGCCGATCTCCTTTACATCATAGAGCGGCTTGCCTATAGAGTATTCCTGCTCGTATTTCTTGCCGCCACGGTGTACTTCCACCTTCAGGTGATCAGAGAGGGCGTTCACGCATGATACACCCACGCCGTGCAGACCGCCGGACACCTTATAGGAGTCCTTGTCAAATTTACCACCCGCGTGCAGTACTGTCAGTACTACCTCCAGGGCCGATTTACCTTCTTTCTCATGATAGTCTACCGGGATACCACGGCCATCATCTTTTACGCTGATAGAGTTGTCAGGCAGGATAGTCACAAAGATGTTTTTGCAATGACCGGCCAGCGCCTCATCTATCGAGTTGTCTACTACTTCATAGACCAGGTGGTGGAGGCCCTTCACGCCTATATCACCTATATACATCGCGGGGCGCTTGCGCACCGCCTCGAGGCCTTCTAGTACCTGTATACTATCTGCTGAATATTCTTTCTTTTTCTCTGGGACTAATTCATTTTCTACCGCCATCTGCGTACTCATTTCTAGTTTAGTTTTTGGAACAGTCGAAGATACTCAAAACCTACGTAAAATCTATGTTTCAACCCTGCTAAAAACACTTAAAAGCGGGCCATTTTGTGGATAAATATTTAATAGAAAAATAGCACCAGAAATCTGCGGGGCAAAAGGCTGTGAAAGGTCAAAAAATGATGGGAAAACAAGTGGAAAAGCCGCGGCTTTTACGAAATAAAACAGATCATATTTATCTAAAAAATAAAAAGGGCGGGAGATACACCCCCGCCCTTGCGTTTTCACAGTCAGTATGTTTATTTATCGGTCTTCACCAGCTTCGCCACATAGCGGCTCTGGCCGGTCACTTCTATGGTATAGACGCCTGTAGACAGGCCAGAGGTAGGGATCAGCAGTTGCTTCCTGCCCTGCACATCGGCAGCAGGCATATCCAGTGCCAGCCTGCCCATCATATCGTAGGCGCGGACCTGTACCTTGTCCTCCGTGATACCGGAGAGGTCCAGTGTGGCATTGCCCTGTGTAGGGTTAGGATATAAATTCAGCGCACCAGCAGTGACCTCTTTGATGCCATTAGGATCATAGATCGTATTGAGCGTCGTATTGGTAGCCACCGGCGTATTGAAGTCAAAATAGATATTAGCCTGCTCATTGATCACATTACCAGGTACCAGGTTCTTCTTTTGCTTGAGCGTAAAGGCAGCAAACCCCTGGCTACCTAGCCGGCTCACGCTGCTATCTACCAGATTGATATTGTCAAAACGGATAGTGAGCATTCGTGATGCATTGGCAGAGATATCAGTCACTGTGTGGCTGGCCCCGATAAACTGGAAAGTGGACAGGTCCAGATTGTTATCTATTGGCAGTTTCAGCGTCACGTAGGTGGCAGGATAGGTACCTGTATTCTGAAAGTGTACCACATACCTCAGCGTAGTGTCTGTCGTAGTAGTGATGTAGCCCGGACTGCCGGCGCCTTTCGGCAGCACATCTACATAGTTAGGGTCATATGACCCCACCACGAGGCCCTGTACATCTTCGTAGTTATTGAAGGTATCGATATCATTGACAATAGGGTAGACGGTATCTGAGTTATTCAGGATGTGGCCTATAGGAAGCGGGGCCGGTATGTCAAAATACAGGTCTATCTGGTCGGTGCTCGTAGCGCTCAGCGAAGGGCGGCTCCAGCGGAGTGTGCCTGTCACAGGATCATAGCTGTCAGGAGCCGGAGAGGCCGAGTGCAAGTTGATATCCAGTGCGTGTTTGTACACTACATCCGGGCCCAGCATGATATTGCCCAGGTTGCGCACGATCAGCCTGCTGTGCTGTGTGAAGCCATGTACCGGCGGAGTGTATGGTATACACGTGAGTGTCAGGTCTCTGGCAGTATCGGGCTGGTTAAAGAAGTCATTGGAGGTGCTGCTCTGACCTGCTGCGAGGGTGAGTGTAGGAGGTGTAGCAGGACAAGCCAGCGTGAAATTGACCGGGGGAGCCTCGTATACGGTATAGGTACCAGGAGGCAGGGTAAACTGGTAATGGCCGTTCTGACTCCACTGGTAGCCGCCGCCAGGCAGGCAGCTGACCCACACATTGTTCAGGTATGTGAACTGGGTATTGCAGTTTCGCTGATCATCTTCTATGATGTCACCTGCTATGATCGCTGCACATGGTGCCGTAGAGGCATAGCCTATGTGGAATGTGCGATAGGCGCTACAGCCATTGGCATCACTCACATAGACTGAGTAGTCACCTGTGAGCAGCCCCGTGGCCACACCACCGGTGCCGATAGAGTAGCTATACGGCGGCGTCCCTCCTGATGCCACAGCCGTCACACTACCATCTGCCGTATAGATACAGCTCGCAGAGACAGGCGATACAGAGAGCGATATCGGACTGATAGAGTGCACATAGGTGCTGGAGCTGCTGTGGCAGCCTGCGTTGTCAGTCACGCTGCAAGTGTAGTATCCCTCCTGTGTCAGATTGGAGATGCTACTGGCAGTAGCGCTATTATTCCACAAAAGTGTATAGGGGCCTGTACCGCCTGTCACTACAGCGCTGGCGCTGCCTGGCGTACCGCCACAGTGTGCATCCACGTGAGAGGTACTGATAGACAGGTTGGTATTGAATCCTACCTGTGCAGATTGGTTCTGAAAGCAGCCCTGGGCGTCTACCACATTTACTACATAATAGCCGCCATTGAGGGCTGTGGCCGTGGCCGTGGTCTGTGGTGGGTAGGTAGTCCAGGAGTAGCTGTATGGTGCTGTGCCGCCTGTGGCCACTACGGTAGCTGTACCGGTAGGCGAGGTGCAGGAGGTCAGTGTAGTACTGGTAGTCAATACAATAGGAGTGGACTTTTGTACCTGACCGGCACTAGACCCCGTACATCCGTTGTGATCGGTAAATGTCACTCCATAATATCCCGCGTTCAAATTAGTAATATGAGCCGTGGTCTGACCGGAGGACCAGGTATAGGTGAATGGCGAAGTGCCATTCACGGGGCTGATGGTCAGCGTTCCGTTTCCATCGTTACAGTGCTCCGCCGTTGTATTGACCTGAGAGGTGAGGCTGATGGCCTGAGTGATGTAGCCATACCCCTGTACAGTACAGCCTATCGCGTCTGTCACAGTCACAGTAGCGTATCCGGCAGAGAGGTTGCTGGCGGTAGCTGTGGTGCTGCCATTACTCCAGAGGTAGGTGTAGGGGCTGGTGCCATTGCTGGGTGCTGCTGTCGCAGTACCATTGCGGCAGTTGGCGGGAGTGGTATTGATATTAGGATTGATATTAGATACCTGATACATACTGCCTGAGTCAGAAGCCAGCGCAGTACAGCCGGTAGATACCTCAGTCACAGTACACTGATAGTGGCTACCTACCGGTACATTATAGATACTGTCAGTGGTCTCTCCGGTACTCCAGAGGTAGGTCCAGCTGCCTGAGCTGCCGCCATTATTGTAGGCATATACTCTTTCAGAGCCTAGAGTGGAGGGGCATACAGCGGGTATCACATTGATATACCCACTGATCCTGCTATACACATAGGTCGTATAGGGTTGAGTGATATTGGTCAGACCACCGGCATCACTCACCACTATCTGATAGTAGCCTTGCGACAGTCCCGTGAAGATATTGGAGGTCTGGGTCACAGGGCCATAGGTCGTGCCATAAGCGCCTGAGATAGTATATGTGTAGGGCGCTGTGCCTCCGTATACATATACTTTGGAGATGCCATCGTGGGTACAGGATGCAGTCACAGAGTCCCACACCTGTAGTGTCTGGGCTCTGACGCCTATGGCAGTATTGCTGATGATGGCTATCAGCAATATCCTGAGCAAGGGAGGCAAAAAGTTTTTCATATGCTTGGATTTAGTTAAGTAATTATTCTAATGATGATGCAAAGCTAGTATGCCGTTGCACCCGCCAGGATAAAATGCAAAATCACCTTACGCGTTCAGTGGCGTGAAAGAGAAGTTTTTTTACCGCGAAAAGGTGACGCGCAATAAAATATTTTCAATAAAATGATGGTACTAAAGTATCCCCTTCGGGCCGTGATAAATAGGGCTGACAGGGATGCGACTATTTAATCCCGTTTGAAATGAATAATTCTCGCGACGTTTTTAACGCTTTTTTTTGATTATCCGCTTCTAAGTGTATATTTGAGACAAATCCTTATTTATGAAGTTGAAAAGTATACTCTTTTCTGCAATCTGCTTTTTTGCCCTATACTCAGCTGTCGCCCAGACAGTGAACCTACGTGTCAACATCACCGGAGTAGAGCGAACGAACTACAATGACTGTAGCGCCTGTGGTAATCCAGATCCTACCTGGAAAATCACTGTCACAGACAATGCGCCGGGCTCTGTAGTAAACGGGCCCTATTGCTTTCACTATAACGAAGACCCCAATACTTTTGAGTCTTTGGGTACATTCAACGTATGGAACGTGACCAATAGCGCGGCTACCACATTCACCATGGGCCTGAATGACGCCTTTGAAAAGAACTGTAGCAGCGGCAATGATTGTGATTATGAATCTTACAATTTCTTCCGTTGCTTCCCATCAGTATATGGTGACGCCAACCGCTGCAACAATACAAACCTAGCAGTGATCAACTTCATGGACTCCTCACCATGCCAGCTGCACTCAGGCGTGTCTCCATGGTGTGGCAACTATCGCTTCTACTACAGCTTCACCTGGTCATTCAACTATGCTCCCACTATCACCACACAGCCTACTGCATTTCAGGGCTGTATAGGTACACCGACCACCCTGCAGGTAGCGGTGAATAATGACCCGCACGGCTGGACCCTCGGCCAAAACTACCAGTGGCAGGTATCGAGCAATACTTCATGCCCGGGCTCAAACTGGACCAATGTAGTAGGCGCTAACAGCTCCAGCTTCACACCGCCTCAGACAGGCGGCACACGCCTCTACCGTGTACTGGTCACGAGCAACTGCAGCGCAAACTTCAATACCAATACTACCACGTCAAACTGCGTAGCCGTGACCTACAATCCCGTGGGTGGCTCTGGAGACCCGGTACCACCTATAGTCTCTGGTATATGCGGATCTACCGTACTACCCGGCTCCACGCACACGCTCAATATCCTGACCCCTCCTACAGTAGGAGCGCTGGTCGGAGCCACGGGCTACAACTGGACCGCCACCGGCGGCTCACCGACCACCGGTTCTACTTCTACCTTTACATGGACTGCACCTGTCAGCCCGGGTTCGTATAGTATCAACCTTACGTATCTGACAGCCTGCCCGCCCAATGTCTCTGCCAATACATGCGTGGTGATAGTCGGTTCGCCTACGTGCGACTTTGCATACATCGCTCCTACGGGCAAGGACTCAGTCTTTGCCGGTGGCCCGGATGTACCGTATAAATCTATAGCCTATGCACTCACGCAGCTGGGTGGCCGTACCAAGATCCGGCTCGCAGTAGGTACATATAATGAAACAGTACCGCTCAATATCCAGAATAACCTCGTTTTTGATGGCGGCTATGTGATCAATAGTGGCATCTGGACCAAGACAAACTCTGATAGCACTTATATCATCTGCTCAGGCAGTGAGGTGATCAATGGTGACGTGGCGCACCGTATAGGTTTCAAGTCAAACGGCTCGGACAACTGGGAGCTGCAGGACCTCGTGATCAAAACCACTGATATAAATCAAAGGACTACCAATGGCGAAGGATACTCTAACTATGGTGTCCTGGCATACAACAACTCTACAAACTTTAAAATAGTACGTACCAAGGTATATGCGGGCGCAGCCTCTACAGGCACATCAGGTACGACTCCATCAGGCGCCGGTGGCGCAGGTGGCCACGGTAATGGCGGCGCAGGTGGCGCAGGTAGTACCAATCGGTGCGGATGCAGTGGCAATAGTCCCGGTACTGCGGGTGGGGCTGGCAATAACGGCGCTGGCGGCGGCGGCGGCGGCGGTACAGGATGCGGCGGTGGCTGCAATACTGTAGGCTGCAACGCCAGTTCGGGCACGGGCAGCGGAGGTAGCACCGGTACAGCTGGTGGCAATGCTGCCCTCAGCTATGTGGCAGGCGCCAGGCCAGCTTCACCATCTTTCTCTGCTCCATATTATATACCATCTGGTCAGGCTGCCAATGGTAGCAATGGTTTCGGCGGCGGCGGTGGTGGTGGCGGCGGCGGCGGCGACATAGGCACCTGCTGTACTTGCGGTTGCGGCGGCGGATCTCCTGACGGTGGCCGTGGTGGCAATGGTGGTGATGGTGGTATAGGAGGTAGTGGTGGTTTCGGTGGTGGCGGCTCTTTTGCCATCTACGCCAGCGGAGCTTCTACTACAGGTACGATTATCACATCAGCTATACTGCCGGGCTCAGCCGGTCTCGGTGGCAACGGCGCTGCCGGTCAGCCGGGCTCTGCAGCTCAGGGTGGCTCGCCGGGTACTGACCACGGCGGCTGTGACGGTGGCCGTGGCGGTGACGGTGGCAACGGTGGTGCCGGTGGCTCAGGTGGCCGCGGTCAGGATGGTGCTAATGGACTTTCTCAGGACATCGTGACTGTCAATGGCGCTTTCATCAGCGGCTCGTCTACATCCGTACCAAACAACTATATCGTAGGTGTAAACTACAATAATGCCAAAGCTTGTATCTACTCTGAGATCACACTGACCAAAAACACCGGTGTGTGGTCCTTCCCGGGTGCGCTGAGCCTGGAGAATGATACCAGGGACCTGCCCGCAGGATCGCCGCTCTCGTCATACAGCGCCAGCTCCAGTCCGGTAGTAGTATATACTACTACTCCCGATGCTGAGATAGACCTCACAGTGAATGGCCTGCAGTACGCCGCCTATCTCAAGATAGCGGCAGACAATCGTCAGAAGCCGGTCATCACTCCGTCCAGCCATACCATTTGTCTGGATGGTTCTGTTTCGCTCTCGGCTACGCATTGGGGCACAGAGCAGGAGTATGACTGGAGGGTATATCAGGGTGCAAACGTCAACAGCCCTCTGTATACATCTACGGTGGCCTCGCCTACAGTAGACTTCACCGGATATACGCCGGGTCTCTATATAGTACGCTACAAAGTGCGTGAGAGCTGCTGCGGCTGGTCTATACCTATCTATGATACGATCAGGATACTCCCACTGCCGGTACAATTCACTGTGCAGGGCGGAGGCAACTATTGCCCTGGCGGCTCAGGTGTACCTATCACACTGAGTGGCTCTGAGCCCGGTGTGAAATATGTGGTATACTACAATGGTGCGCCTGTAGATAGCGCTATCGGTACAGGCGCCTCGCCATTTGTGTTTGCAAACGAAACCCAGGTAGGTATCTATACAGTAGTAGGCTACCGTTTCACTGGCTGCGGTCAGAACATGCTCGGTTTTGTCAATGTGGGCCTTAGTCCTACACCTACACTCTTTACCGTGCAGGGTGGCGGCAATGCCTGCCCTGGGTCTTCATCCGGTCCGGCCATCTATCTGAGCGGATCACAGCTCGGTGTCAGCTATCAGCTCTATCTGAATAATACTACTCCGGTGGGCAACCCTGTGCAGGGTACGGGCAACCAGATCCCATTTGGCAATGCCGGTCAGCCGGGAGTATACACTGTGATCGGTACTTTTATCGCGTCGCCGTATTGCTCGTCTAAGATGACTGACTCTGCAGTGATCACCCTGGTGGTCCTGCCAAATGCTTATACAGTGACAGGCGGCGGCTCATACTGTACCGGAGACTCGGGCAGGGTGATCGGCCTGTCTAATTCTGACGTGGGCGTCACTTATTCACTCTATACAGGTGGCGTGCTTGTAGCCGGCCCTATAGCCGGTACCGGCGCTCCGCTCACATTTGGTACATTCACGCTCGCAGGCTCTTATAGTGCCATCGCTACCAATATTGCCGGTTGCGATACAGCTATGAATAATTCAGTGATCATTAACCCGCTGCCGGTCCCTGTGATCAGCAGTGTGACATCCAGTGATGTGAGCTGCGTAGGGGGTACTAATGATACCATCTTGCTCTATGCTGCATCTGCCAATGGCAGCGTGTTTTACTCCATAGATAGCGGTACTTCCTATACCAATACTACAGGTCTCTTTACATCCTTGCCGGTAGGCAGTTACTATATCGCCGTGCGCGACGATAGTAGTTGCACAGCCAGATTTGCTGCAAATCCGGTGATACTTTCCCAGCCGGCTTCACCTCTGTCTGTGAGCGCCGTATCTTCGGACATTACCTGTCAGGGCAATGGTGATGGCGCGATCAACCTTCTGGTAGGTGGTGGATGGGGTGCCTATACTTACAGCTGGTCATCCGGACAGTCCGTTTCCTCAGTATCGGCACTGGCAGCCGGCCCGTATGTGGCTACCGTCACAGATGCCAAGGGTTGCCAGGTAGTAGTACATGATACCATCCATGAGCCTACACCTATATCCGTCGGATCTGTAGTGACTACCAATGTGACCTGTGCCGGTGCCCGCAACGGTAGCGTGCATCTGAATGGTGTGACCGGTGGCACAGCGCCATATACTTTCCTTTGGTCAAATTTCTCTATCACACAAAATCTCGACAGCCTGATAGGCGGGACTTATTATGTCATCATCACTGATGCCAAGGGCTGCCAGCTGAGGGATAGCGGCATTGTACGTGAGGGTCTTCCTATAGCCGTGTCAGATACTTTTGTACCTATATCCTGCAATGGAGCCAATGATGCCTCTATCCATATTATAGCATCGGGAGGCTCGGGCAGCTATTCTTATACATGGTCGCCATCGGGATCCAATTCACCTGATAACACTAACCTCGGACCTAACACCTACAGTGTCACAGTGTCTGATGCCAATGGCTGCTCAGCAGCTACAGCTGTCACCATCGTAAATCCTCCTGCGCTTACGCTTTCACACGTCTTTACCAATCCGACCTGCAACTCTGCGGGCAATGGTTCGATCAGTATGATCCCGACGGGTGGCACACCGGGGTATACATACCAGTGGGCGGGCGGCACCTTCTCTGGCCCTATAGCCAATAACGTATCTGCAGGTACCTATTATATCACCGTGACAGATGCGCATGGATGTACTGCACGTGACTCAGTCACGATCACTGATCCGCAGCCTATGTACATCAGCGGTACGCCAAAGAATGTGACCTGCAATGGTGACCAGGATGGCTATGTGATAGCTACCGGCTACGGCGGCACATTGCCATATAGCTACCAGTGGTACTATGACAGCCTGACGGGCAACCCGGGACCTATTACCAAGGATATCTTCCAGCTATCGGGTGGGGACTATTACCTCGTCATCACTGATGCCAATAACTGTACTGTATCTTATCATGCCGTGATCAAAGAAGCTGACACCCTCAGACTTTCTCTGGTCAAAACAGATGCTACATGCCAGAATGCAAACTCAGGCTCTGTAGCGGCTATCGTGACAGGTGGCGTAAAACCTTATGAATTCCTCTGGAGCAACTTTGTCACTGATTCTCTCCAGGTAGGTATACCGGGCGGATCGTACGGAGTGCAGGTCACAGACTCCAATGGATGCCATGTCACAAAGACGATATTGGTAGATGGTCAGGCTAGCCCGATGACTGTGAATACTGCTATCAACAATCCTACCTGCAACGACGGGACCAACGGATTTATATCCCTGGATGTACTGGGCGGTACGCAGCCGTACACCTACTCGTGGAGCACCTCACCGCCTCAGACCGGCAATGTCGCCTCCAATCTGATCGGGGGTACCTATTACGCTACCGTCACAGATAGCAAGGGCTGTCAGGTACTCGATACCGCTACACTCGTCACACCGGCGGCTATCTCAGCCAGTACTGCTATCGGCGGTGCTACCTGTGTGAGTGCAGCAGATGGCTATGTCGTGATCAGTGTGACAGGAGGCAATGCTCCATACAGCTATCAGTTGGGCAATTTTGTCCAGAGCAGCGATACCTTCCGCAACCTCACTGTGGGTCAATATACACTGATCATAAGGGACGTAAATGGTTGTGAAGGATCTACAGCGCTTACTGTAGCTGCGCCGGGTTATTTCACAGTCGACCTGACTGCAGATCCATATTATATCCTGGCTGGTGAGCAGGTCCAGCTGACTGCTACAGCCGCTACAGATACGGCACCATCTCAGATCAGGTATATCTGGAATCCGCTTGATTCGCTCAACTTCCAGGGCTGCACAGACTCCAGCAACTGTAATGATCCGATAGCCACGCCGCATGTGACACGCACCTATGTGGTCACTGCGGTCAATGCCCGCGGCTGCATTGTCACAGATACGGTGCTTGTCACCGTCAGTGACCATCCTTCGGCTTTCATCCCATCTGCCTTTACGCCAAATGGTGATGGACGCAATGACAATTTTGAATTTGATATCCTCGGTGCCAAATCCGCTAACGTCAATATATGGAACCGATGGGGTGAAAGGGTATTCAGCAACCCTACCCAGCTCAATGGTATAGGCGTGGCAGGTAATACTACGTGGGATGGCACATTCCGGGGCAAAAAGGCGCAATTTGACTCCTATATCTATCAGCTGGATGTGCTCTATTCTGACGGTCACAGAGAAACGATATCGGGTACCGTCACTGTGATGCAATAGGATAGTAACCTTGGGCTGTCTTTGGGACGCGACACAACTTTAATCCTCATACCCCTGATTTTCATTGAATCAGGGGTATTTTTTTGAGGAAAAAGTGATTATAAACAATCCAATGTTTATATTTGAGGCAAAACCCGATTTCAATGAAGAAAATCTCAACCCATTTTCGTCAGGCACTTCTATCTCTATTCCTTTCTGTTTCATTAGTCTCTATGGTATCCGCGCAGTGCGTACTGCAGGGTACTATCTCTGAGCCTGCATGCGGATCCTTTAATACTACATCCAATGTAGGTGGCATGCAGGAGTGGAATATGAGTTCTACTATAGGTGGAGATTATACTGTGAGCATTTCCAGCGGATCCAACGCTAATGGTGCGTATAGTGTTTCCCCTGCATCATTTACGGCTACAGGCAGCAGTACTCCAGTAGATATACTCGCTGGCGGCACATGTAGCTGGTCAGCAGGGGGTACCTCCGCCGTGCTCACCTATACGCGTATAGGATATACCAATACGACCAGCAATGCTACCATGTGCCAGGGTACTACCCGGAGCCTCACAGTATCACCCGCACCTTTTACTGCCGGTACATGGAGTGTGATACCGGGTACAGGTAACGGATCTATCAGCGGCACTACTTTTACAGCTACTACACCGGGCACTGTCACTATCCGATATGCCAAAGGTGGTTGCAATTCGGATGTTTCTTTCTCCATAGATGCAGCTCCTACTACAGCTACCGTAGGTGGCACACAGTCTGTATGCGGTCTGGTCAGCAATGGTCTGGGCGGCAATACTCCTACCACAGGTACAGGTACATGGACCAAAACAAGCGGTCCGGGTACGGTCACTTTTAGCAATGCAAATACGGGCAATGCGACTGCTACGGTCTCAGCTTATGGTACCTACACCTTCCAGTGGAGTATAGCAAATGGTGTTTGCTCGCCTAGTACGGCATCAGTCACCGTCACCTACTACCAGGCGCCGACCACAGCTACTGTGGGTGCTACTCAGAATATTTGCGGCTCCCTCACCACGGCCTCACTCGGTGGCAATACCCCTGCTGTAGGTACGGGCACCTGGACACAACTGTCCGGTCCGGGTACTACCACATTCAGTGCGGTCAACTCGGGCTCCTCTACAGCTACAGCATCAGTCACCGGCACTTATGTCTATACCTGGACGATCGCCAATGGCGTATGTACCCCTAGCTCGGCTAATGTCACAGTAAACTATTATGCTACACCTACCACTGCTACCGTAGGTGGCACACAAAACCTCTGCGGTACATTGACCAGTGGCAATCTGGGTGGTAACTCTCCGGCAGTAGGCACAGGCGCATGGAGCCAGACCTCCGGCCCTGGTACCACCACATTCAGCAATCCGGCATCACCTTCGGCTTCTGCCACAGCATCAGTACCTGGCAGCTATACCTATACATGGACGATTTCAAACGGCTCTTGTACTCCTAGTACAGCCGATGTGATAGTCAATTTCTATGCTACTCCTCCGGTAGCATCTGTAGCAGCCTCACCACTCAGTGCTTGCGGCTCTCTGACATCCCCTGCGCTGGGCGGCAATGCAGCGGCACCCGGCACGGGCACCTGGACTCAAACATCCGGTCCTGGCACTACCACTTTCAGCAATCCAAACTCTGAGTCTTCTACAGCCACTGCATCTGTGCTGGGTACATATGTATATACCTGGACCATCACAAATGGCAACTGTGCACCTACCTCAGCAAATGTCACCGTCACATATTACACGGCACCGACTACGGCTACAGTAGGTCCAAATCAAGCCGTATGCTCCCTGACCAGCAATGCCCTCGGCGGCAATACCCCGTCCGTAGGCACGGGCACATGGACTCAGGCTGCAGGACCAGGCGTGACCTTCTTTAGCAATGCAAACTCCGGTAGCTCTACAGCATCAGTGTCTGTGCAGGGTACCTACATATTTACGTGGACCATTGCAAACGGCCCATGTACCAGCTCGGCCAATGATACGGTAAGCTTCTACTCAAATCCTACCATCGCTACTGTCGGTGCAGATCAGAAGCTTTGCGGCACGCTGACCAGCAATGCCCTCGGTGGCAATACGCCAGCCATAGGCGCTGGTACCTGGTCTCAGATAGCTGGTCCCGGTACTACTACATTCAGCAATCCTAATGCCGGCTCCTCTACCGCTACCGTCTCTGCTTATGGTGTATATACTTATGAGTGGACCATTTCAAATGGTACCTGTACACCTACTACTGCAGATGTATCTGTATACTACATTCCATCTCCTACAGGCGGCAGTATAGCAAACGCTGCTTTCTGCTCGGCAGCAGGATCTGCCAGCATATCTGTGACAGGCGTGTCCAATGCCACACAATATAGCTGGGCCCTGCCTGCAGGCCTTACCGGGTCGTCTACTGCCAGTACGATCACTATCGGCGGCACCACGCCAGGCACCTATACTGTCACTGTCACGCCATCTGATGTGCAGTACGGTGTGACATGTACCGGATCACCTATCACCGGTACTGTCCGGATACTGTCACAGCCGGTCATAGACTCTGTCAATGCAGGCACAGTATCGTGCTACGGCGGCAATGACGATACGATACGTATCTACGGTCATACTTCAAACGGAACCCTGTTCTACTCTATAGATAATGGTGTTACATTCTCTAATTCGACAGGCGTGTTTACCGGCCAGATAGCGGGCAGCTACAATCTTCAGGTACGTGATGATAGCACATGTACCACATCATACACCGGCAATCCTGTCATCGTCACTCAGCCTACTGCCCTTCAGATCACTATCGCTTCTTACAGCAATGTAAGGTGCAATGGAGACTCTACCGGGTTTATCAATATCTCTGTATCCGGTGCCACACCGCCATACACTTTTGCATGGAATAATGGTTCTACATCGCAGAATATCATTGATCTGGGCGCAGGATCTTATACCGTGACAGTCACAGATGCAAAGGGATGCCAGCAGCAGCTCACGCAGGCCATCACATCGCCGCCGGTCATCACAGCCAGCGCCACAGGTACTAATATCAGCTGCTATGGTGCCAATGACGGCACAGCCTCTGTCACTGCCAGCGGTGGTGTAGGCACACTCACCTATACCTGGTCCAGTGGTAGCAGCTCGCCATCACTCACTGGCCTCGCAGCAGCGCTGTATTCTGTGACGGTAAAGGATGCTAACGGATGCCAGGTGGTCAGTTCATACACGGTGACTGAGCCGGCTCCGCTCCGCCTTTCCCTCTCCAGTACCAATGTGACTTGCTACGGCAATGGCAATGGTACCGTGACTGCAAACGTGACAGGTGGCACAGGAGCATATACATATACATGGTCTCCGGCAGTGAGCACTACAGCTACCGTGACCAATGCCGGTCCTGGCACATATGCGCTGACTGTATCTGATGTCAATAACTGTAGCGCAGTCGATAGTGCTGTAGTGACACAGCCTATATCCGGCCTGTCTGTATCATCTATAGTCACACCGGTGCGCTGCACAGGTGAGGCTAATGGAGCTATCCAGCTGCTGCCTAGCGGTGGTGTGGGTGGATACACTTATGCATGGGCAGGCGGCCAGTCGCTGCAGATCATCAGCGGACTCGCAGCGGGTATCTATACCGCTACTGTCACTGACGGAAACGGATGCCAGGTGGTCGTATCTGATACGCTGGTCAATCCTACTCCTATCACCTCCGGCGTGACCGGCACCAGTGCCAGCTGCGTAGGTGCAGGCGGTGGCTCTGCTACCCTCACAGTGAGCGGTGGTGCAGCACCATATACATTCCTTTGGTCTGATCTCGAGACGACTCAAAATATCAGCAACCTCAGCGGTGGCACTTACCGTGTCATCATCACCGATGCTAATGGCTGCCAGCATAGCGACAGCGTGATCATCACTCAGCCGCAGGCACTGGTCGCTACATTCAGCGTGACGAATGCTACCTGCAATGGCGCAGCAAATGGTACAGTGACAGTCAATGTAACAGGCGGCACTGGTGCCGGTACCTATACATATGCCTGGACACCATCAGGTAGCGTGACCAATAGCGTATCTCCGGCGTCACCGGGCACCTATGTGGTGACAGTCACAGATGGTAATGGCTGCACGCTGGTAGACAGCGCTGCAGTGACACAGCCACAGGCGCTGTCCACTATTGTTTCCGTGACTAATGTGCAGTGCTACGGTGGCAATACAGGCTCCGCTACCGTGAGCGTACTCGGCGGTACTGGTTCTTACAGCTATACATGGTCACCAAATGTAAGTACCAGCGCTACAGCGCTCAATCTCACCAGTGGCATCTACAATGTCACTGTCACAGATGGCAATGGCTGTAATACTACGACATCTGTCACCATCACCCAGCCTGCCGCAGCGGTAGCGCTGAGCACTATCGTGACTGATATCACTTGTCATAATGCTAACGATGGAGCCATCTCTACGCAGGTAAGTGGCGGCTCTGGCTCTTATACTTATGCGTGGACGGGTGTGGTTGCTACCACTCCTTCAGTCAGCGGCCTCTCCGCAGGCACCTATACCGTGACCGTGACTGACGCAAGCGGCTGTACAGCTACCGGTACTGGCACTATCACAAATCCATCAGACATCAGCTCGACTACCAGCGGTACTAACCTGCTTTGCGCAGGTGCAGCTAACGGCACAGCCTCTGTGACTACCGTATCTGGCGGTACAGGTCCTTATACTTACCTCTGGTCAAACTTTGCAGCGACTCAGACCATCAGCGGCCTGAGCGGTGGCCTGTATCGTGTGGTCATCACAGATGCACATGGCTGCCAGCACAGGGATAGCGTGTTTGTGACCGAGCCTCAGCCACTGTCTCTGTCTATGACCTTTACCAGCCCTGGCTGTGCCGGCGGCTCTAACGGCAGCATCAGCGCAGCAGTATCAGGCGGTACAGGTACATATACTTATACATGGTCTCCGAATGTCAGTTCCGGCCCTACAGCTACAGGTCTGGGTGCAGGCACTTATCACCTGACGGTGGCCGATGCCAATGGCTGCTCTATCTCTGATAGTGTAGTGATACCACAGCCTGCCGCAGTACTGACAGCCAGCGTACTGGTCACAGATATGACCTGCCATGATGCTGATAACGGCTCTATCACCACGCTGGTGAGCGGTGGCTCTGGATCATATACCTACGCATGGACAGGCTCAGCCGCTACTACGGCTACTATCAGTGGCCTCTCTGCCGGCACCTACACAGTGACCGTAAGTGATGTAGGTGGCTGTACGGCTACTGCCTCAGGCACTATCACAAATCCATCAGACATCAGCTCGACTACCAGCGGTACCAACCTGCTTTGCGCAGGTGCAGCTAACGGCACAGCCTCTGTGACTACCGTATCTGGCGGTACAGGTCCTTATACTTACCTCTGGTCAAACTTTGCAGCGACTCAGACCATCAGCGGCCTGAGCGGCGGCCTGTATCGCGTGGTCATCACAGATGCACATGGCTGCCAGCACAGGGATAGCGTATTTGTGACCGAGCCTCAGCCCCTGTCTCTGTCTATGACCTTTACCAGTCCTGGCTGTGCCGGCGGCTCTAACGGCAGCATCAGTGCAGCGGTATCAGGCGGTACCGGTACATATACTTACACCTGGTCTCCGAATGTCAGCTCCGGCCCTACAGCTACAGGTCTGGGTGCAGGCACTTATCACCTGACCGTGGCCGATGCCAATGGCTGCTCTATCTCTGATAGTGTAGTGATACCACAGCCTGCCGCAGTACTGACAGCCAGCGTACTGGTCACAGACATGACCTGCCATGATGCTGATAACGGCTCTATCACCACGCTGGTGAGCGGTGGCTCAGGATCATATACCTACGCATGGACAGGCTCAGCCGCCACTACGGCTACTATCAGTGGCCTCTCTGCCGGCACCTACACAGTGACCGTAAGTGATGTAGGTGGCTGTACGGCTACTGCCTCAGGCACTATCACAAATCCATCAGCTATCACATCTACTAATTCAGGTACTAATGTGACCTGCGCTGGTGCGGCTAACGGTACAGCCTCTGTGACTACTGTATCAGGTGGTACAGGTCCTTATACTTACCTCTGGTCAAACTTTGCTGCTACGCAGTCGATCAGTGGCCTGAGTGGCGGCACCTACCGCGTGGTCATCACAGACGCACATGGCTGTGAGCACAGGGATAGCGTGATCGTCGCAGAGCCTCAGCCTCTGGTGGCCAGCCTCAGCGTGACTCAGATCACCTGCCACGGACAGAACAACGGCTCTATCACAGTAGCTACTACAGGTGGTACCGGTACTGTCGCATTTGTCTGGACTCCGGGCGGCCAGACTACTCCTACTATATCAAACCTCTCTGCCGGTACGTACAGCGTAGTAGCGACAGATGCTAATGGCTGCACAGCAAATGGATCTGCTACCATAGTGAATCCGGGTGTGCTTACTTCAGTCAGCGTCGTCACAAATCCTACTTGCAACACTACTACAGGTACGGTCGGCCTCATCGTGAATGGAGGTACGCAGCCATATACCTATACATGGTCAGGTGCCCTCGCAGGATCTGGTCAGACCGCTACTAGCGTGTCACCCGGCAGCTACAATGTCACTATCACTGATGCCCATGGCTGTACCGCGCTGGACTCAGCTCAGGTCCTCGCTCCGGTACCTATCTATATCAGTGGCATCATATCTGGCGTGAGCTGCCACGGCAATTCGGATGGATCTGCTATCATTACGGTATACGGTGGCAATCAGCCATACGCCTACCAGTGGCATTTTGATAGCCTGGCAGGAGCACTCGGCCCTATCACCAAAGATTGGATACAGCTCCCGGGTGGTGACTACTATCTGGCTGTGACAGATGCCAATAACTGCTCGGCTTCTTTCCACGCTACGATACATGAGGCGGATTCGCTGAAGCTCACTCTCGCAGAGACAGATGTGACTTGCAATGGACAGAACAATGGTACACTGCACGCTTCTCCGGCCGGAGGTACTACTCCATACCACTTCCTCTGGAATAATTTTGTGACCGACTCTGTACAGTCCGGTGTACCGGCAGGTAGCTACGGTGTGGTGGTCACAGATTCTAATGGCTGCCAGCAGACTAAGACCATCACTGTGAGCCAGCCTACTGCACTCACAGGCAGGATCACTGCGGCCAACCCTGCATGTAGTGGCCAGGCCACCGGCACTGCGACCATAGCGGTCAGTGGTGGCACCGGTGCCTATAGCTACACATGGAGTACTGCGCCGGCGCAGAATACAGCTACGGCTACCGGCCTCCAGGCAGGAGCCTACTACGTGACAGTGAGTGATGGCAATGGCTGCTCACTCACAGACAGTACGACGCTCACAGCACCTCAGGCACTGGCTGTCAATACGGCTATCAGCAATCCTACCTGTGCAGATGGTAGTAATGGTTTCGTATCTCTGGACGTACGCCAGGGTACGGCGCCATATACCTACAGCTGGAATACCTCACCGGCACAAACCGGCAACGTAGCCTCCGGGCTCACCTCAGGTACGTATATAGCCACTATCACTGACGCAGGTGGCTGTCAGCTGCTCGATACTGCTGTGGTCGTGGCACCGGCTCCTATCACTATCACGCTGACCGGCCTGGGTAGCACTACCTGCCTCAACTCGGCGGATGGCTACGTGGTAGTGAGTGTCACAGGTGGCCTGGCGCCATATATCTATCAGATAGGCAGCGTCACTCAGACCTCAGATACATTCAGAAATCTGACGCCGGGTGCCTACAACCTGTCAGTAAGGGATGCTAACACATGCGAAGGAACTACTAACTGGACCATCGCTTCATCCAGCAACTTCACTGTAGACCTGACGGTAGATCACGATGTGATACTGGCCGGTGAGACCATACAGCTGGCTGCTACACCTACATCTGACACTACGGTCACAGGCTATACCTGGTTTACGCAGGACTCATCGCTGAACTTCAGCGCCTGCGGCAATCCGGCCAACTGTCCGAATCCTACAGCTATACCACAGGCATCGTATACATACGTGGTGCAGGCTGCCAATGCCCGTGGCTGTCTCGCTACAGATACGGTCCATGTCACTGTGAGCAATCAGCCTTCTGCATTCATGCCATCTGCCTTTACGCCTAACGGCGACGGCAATAATGACCGGTTCCAGATGGATATCCTCGGCGCCAAAGACCTGCATGTACAGGTATGGGATCGCTGGGGCGAAAAGGTATACGACAACCCTACCCAGAAGAATGGCGTAGACCAGTCTTCTACAGAGGGATGGGATGGCTCATTCCGTGGCAAGAAGGTAGAGTTTGGCACCTATATCTATCAGATAGATGTCAACTATCTGAATGGTCAGACCAAAACGATGTCAGGCACTATCACGGTGATGCCATAGGCCGCCCGGATATATATTACAAAGCCCTCATGAGATCATGAGGGCTTTTTTATTTGGGCGGGTAGCGATTGCTATTTGCCTTGCTCTACCTTATCTACTATCCCGGCTATGAAGGGCGAGGTTTTTATCATCCATATCATCAGGTCATTGACCAGGCTGACAGGCATCGGAAATTTCCGTTTGAAGTCTACGAATAGTACCACCCTGATGGCGTCGCTATTATTCCACGCCTCGTGCGTCACTGTATCGTCAAAGATCAGGCTACGGCCCTCCTGCCAGTGGTATACCTCATGGCCTATGCGGATGCCACAGCTCTCTGCCGGTGTAGGTACACGTAGCGCCAGGTGGTAGCGCAGTACGCCCTTGTACGGTCCCCGATGCGGTGCTATACCGGTATGTGGCTCTATGATGGAGAAAAACGCCGTGACCATGCCGGGTATTTTCTGTAGCATCCTGTCTGTTTCAGGACATTGAGCAATATTGCCGGCAAAGCGCGCACCATAAGCGTATAGCATATGTGTTTTCCATCTGCGCTCGCCTGTCACCAGGCGTCGCTGCTCTGCAGACAGGTCATCAAAATTTGGGATGGCCTCATAGTCCGCCAATATTCTATCCAGTTCCGATCTGATCGCATCATATCCACGCTCCATATCTCTGGTCCACGGATAGAGGCCTGGGTCCATTATTGCACCTTTCTCCCTGGCAAAGACGCTTAGCATTTTCTCTATGCCAAAGATCACCTGCTGGCCGGTAGCAGAGATGATCGTATATAGAGTGGATTGGTGCTGCATGAGATATTGTGCTGTCCTCATTTCAAATTTATTAATACTTTTATTCGGAAAGCATTAATCGATCATGGCCACTATATCCAGCTACCTGCGTACATCTTTTTTCATAGCTATAGCCGGAGCCTCGCTGCTCACCGGGCTCTCCTCATGTACGAAGCATTATGCTGCTGCCACCACCGCTGCACCTGCGGAGAAAAGACCGGAACCTGCAGCTGCGGTAGCGCCCGCTCATACCGATACCATAGCAGGTCCTACGCTGCGCGATAGCCTCATAGGCACCTGGCGCCTGCGCACTGTAGAGCTGGATGATGCAGTGAGCACGCTCAGCTCATATGGCTCTCAGGCAGAGCGCGATCAGATGGTGCAGAAGCAAAAGCAATTTCAGGATGCGCTGAAGGGCCTCACAGCTACCTTTAGTGCGGACAGTACCTATACCTCTGGCTATGGCGGACAGAAGGATAGCGGTACCTGGCGGGTCACCCGCAGGCGCGGCCTCGATACTATCAGCAAAACTGATGGCAACCCGTCATCCTATCAGGTGCGCACAGTCACCGCATCTACCCTCGTAGTGCTGCTCGACGCTAGTGATGTGAAACTCGTGCTCACACTGGACAGGCAGTAGCACAGGCGGCATCTTGGCTCAGATTTATATTCAGATTTATTGATACTTTTATCTGTATGATAGAGTTTTCTGCACGGGAGAGTGAGTTGTTTGGGGTCCGGTTTGGCAGGGCTACTATCACATCAGACTTCAAAGACTGGGAGCGGCTGCGTCGGCTCAGTGCTGATATGCAGCTGGACTACCTGCGGCTAAAAGTGGTCAATCCCGAAGATTCCTTCCTCGATCATTTTTGCCAGGCAGACTGGCATGCCGATCTGATGGGAGTGATACGCCTGTACAAGATCGTAGCCAGGGAAGCCCATGCACATTATGACGCGCCTGTGGCCAGGTTTCAAAAAGTAACCGAAACGGATAAGCAGCTTCTGAAAGACCTGCTGATAAAAACCTATACGGAAGTGCCCTTTGGCTTTTTTCAGTACAAGGCGCTGCTCGGAAAGTTTCCACTGGAAAAGCAGCTGGAAAATATAGGCTCCTACATTGCAGACAATTTTTGCGGACAGTACCAGGACAAAGAGGCATACATAGGCTATGTGAATGGCAAACCTATAGAGTGCTTTGCTTCTGACTTCTCTGATGGTACTACTGCCGTCACGCTCTATGCAGGCATCCTGACGGAGCATCGCGATAATGATCTTTTCAAAGACATGATCCGGTTTTTCAAGCAGCTCTGCTGGCAGAAGGGGATGGCAAAATCTATCTGCGGTGCCCGCCTTGAGAATCTCTCCAGCCAGTACGCTATGGAGCGTGAGGGATCGGTATCCTATGGCACAGAGTGGGTCTATATGATCAGCTTTGATAAATAAAAGTGCTGTGAAAGACCTCAAAGACATACTGGTACTGACCGGGCTCCGTGCCCGGATGCTACTGATACTAGCCTGCCTCGTCTGCTATGGCATATCCCTGCGCAATGACTACTCTCTGGACGATGACTTTGCCATATACGCCAATCAGTATGTGCAGAAGGGGCTGAGCGGTATACCTGACATCCTCACGCATCCATATTATACCAGCAGTACGCTCACCTTTGACTATCGTCCCGTAGCATCTGTCACATTTGCAGTGGAGAAAGAGATCTTTGGCAATGAGCCGCATGTGGGCCACGCGGTCAATCTCGTTTTGTATATCGTAGCAGTGCTGCTGCTGCTCGGGGTGTTGAGCGATGTGATCGGCCTCGGCCTGGTACCTGCCTTTATCACAGCATTGATCTTTGCGGTGCATCCTGCCCACACAGAGGTAGTAGCTTCTATCAAAAACAGGGAAGAGCTGCTCAGCTTCATTTTCTGTATGCTGTCCTTCTTTGCGCTGCACAGGTTTTTTGATCAGAAGAAATTGTCGGGATGGTTGCTTTATGGCGCGCTGACCATAGCCAGCTTGTTGCTTTCATTCGCATCCAAGCTGACGACCATACCGGTCATTGTGATCTTTGGCGCCATGCTGTATATGCAGGGCCGCTATCGCCAGGCCAGATTATTCTATCCGATACTCGCACTGATCGCCGTAGTAGCTATCACCTACCTGGTGGTTATTCTCCGTATGTCAAACCGGCCCATCTATGACCTGGAAAATCCCCTGGTTAACTACCCGGGAGATGTCTCCGCCCGCATCGGTACGACAGCTATGGCCTTGCTGTTTTATTTCAGGTTTATGTGGGTGCCCTATCCGTTCTCATTTTTCTACGGCTATGATACCATACCGGTAGTACATCTGGGCGAGCCCGCAGCCATGCTTTCTATCATGTTGCACCTTGGACTGTTTATCTATGGCCTGATCTTGTTTTTCCGGAGAGATCTGACAGGGCTTTTTATCCTTTCCTATTTCTTTGCTATCGCGCTATATAGCAATATCCTGATCCCATACACAGGTATCGTATCAGAGCGCGCCTTATTCTTTCCATCTGTCTGGTTTACCGGCGGCTTTGTGCATTGGTTTTATCAGCGGCTCTCTGGCCGGCAGGCATCAGCTACATGGCGCAACACAGTCTTAGGTTTGACTACAGTCATGATCATAGCCTACGGCGCGCTGGATATCCGCCGTGTGGATCAATGGCACGATACGATATCGCTCATGAGCAGCGACATTCCGCACCTCGGCAATTCTACTCTTGCCAACTACTTCTATGGCTGTGTAATGAAGAATGCCGCAGAAGCCCAGGCTGATACTGCAGGCTACAGGCGGTACATGCGCGCGTCTAAGGAAGCGCTCTATCTGGTTAATACCCTCAGCCCTACCTATCCATATGGCTACTTCCGCCTCGGGCTGATATACCGCTATGATGAGTACAACGGTGATTCTGCTTTCTACTATTTCAATAAAGCCTACGAGTACAATAAAGAGCAAACGGACATCCGCTATCAGTATGGCCGCACACAGTATGAGTTTGGAGATATGCGCCGGGCCGCAGATGTATTTGCGGCATTGTATAAAGAGCTGCCTACAGACACTTTCACCGTATTCTATCATGCGCTGCTACAGTTAAAGCTGCGCAATATGCAGGAGGGCAAACGAGCTGCAGATGAATTTATGCGCATGGCGCCGGGCTATTATCAGTCGCACTTCAATATGGGCATCTACTATGAGCTATCCGGAAATGCAGATAGCGCGGCCCGCGAGTACCAGCGCTCTGTAGATCTGGGCTGCACCGATCAGCTGGTATACAACTATCTCATAGACTACTATAGCGCCCATGGACGCGAGCAGGATGCAGACCGCTTCCGCCGCCTGCAGCACTAAAGGAGCCTTGACCAGCGTTACTCATGTATGTCTCATATTTCACTTAGTTTAGTCCGGTGAAGCTATCTATCATCATGCCCGTCTATAATGAAGCTGCCACGATCCGTGAGATCGTAGCACGGGTCATGGCTGTGCCTCTGGATAAGGAACTGGTCATAGTAGATGATGCATCTACAGATGCTACGGGCACCATCCTCGATCATGAGATTGCTGTACAGTATCCATCCGTCAGGATATTTCATCACCCTGTCAACCGCGGCAAGGCCGCTGCTATCCGCACAGGTATACCACACACTACAGGAGACATCATCACCATACAGGATGGGGACCTGGAGACGGAGCCGCAGGACCTCATACACCTCACTGCGCCTATACGCGAGGGTAGGGCAGAGGTGGTCTATGGCTCGCGCTATCTTGCACCAAAGGAGCAGCATCTCTACCGCAGCTATCAGCTCGGAGGCCGCGTCCTCTCCTGGACTGCCAATCTGCTCTACGGCCAGCACATCACAGACGAGCCCGCCTGCTATAAGGTCTTTCGCGCGGAGATACTCAAAAGTATAAAGCTGGACTACGACCGGTTTGAATTTTGCCCGGAGGTCACAGCCAAGGTGTCAAAGCTCGGCTACAAGATCACAGAGCTGCCTATGAATTACTATCCGCGGGGATTTGATGAAGGCAAAAAACTGCACTGGCTCGATGGGCTGAAGGCGCTGTGGGTATTGCTGCGATACAGGTTTACCGACTGATGTAGAAAAGTGTGTTTTGAGACTGGTAAATAATTGTCAATTTTGACTGAGATGGCCGAGGCGCAAAAAAATAAACCGTTCACAGATACACAGATCCTGCGCAGGAACCTGCTCGTAGCTTTTGTACTGGTCATACTGCTGGTAGCACTATATGCTACCATACCCGGCTACAACTTTGCTGTGAAGGATGTGGCTGTGCGCAATAAAGAGCTGATGGACCACATCGAGACACGCCGGCTCAATGCCAACCTGCCTGAGCTGACCCTGCAGCAGAAGCGCCTCTTCAAAATAGAAAGCTACTGGTATATAGACTACCTGCGCGAGAGTACGCCCAGCGATGCTGTGATACTCCTGCCACCCCACTCAGCCATACCTGATACCTCAGAGTTCAACCTTGTCTACAGCTCCGAGTGGATGGAGTACTTCCTCTTCCCGCGTCTCTGTGTATCTGAGGATGAGAAAAGCACCAAGCCTGAGCTTTACGCAAAGGCCAACTATGTAGCCATAGTCAACGGCTGGGGCTATGACAAGCTGAAATACCAACCTTACAAGCGCGAGAGCGAGGCCGTACTGCCGATAGAAAAGCCTAAAGCTGACACCACCGCAGCCAATAGCGCGCTGAAACCGCAGATGCTGAATGATCCTTCTTTCAAACCTAAAACCAATACGCAGGACTGATGTTGCTATTCGTAGGCATATTGATGGTGTACCTGATAGGAGCGGGCATACTCACGCGCATCAGCCAGGCCTGGAGCTGGAAGGAGTTGATCGCCTCATCTTTTCTGATCGGCATCGCGGCTGAGACTTTCTTCATGTTCGTGTTTGACATCATCGGCTTTCCCTTTTCGTATTATGCATTGTTCTTTGCCGGTTTTGCCGTCATCGTATTGTGCTACGATAGCATGTACAGCTACTGGCAGGCAAAGAGGAAAGACATCAACCTTGGCTCATGGTCACTAAAGACGGCCAACTACCCGGCGGTTATCCTGGGTCTCGCCATCTTCTACATGCTGTACCTCATCACGCAGAAGAACCTCTTCTGGCCTACTACAGAGCATGATGCCATCGGCTCCTTTGACAAGCTGGGTATCGTGATGGCGCTGGAGGGCAGGATCAAGATCAGCCTCTTCCAGTGGGGACTGGAGGGTGCCGGTGGCGTATACCCGCCACTATTTCACGGGGGCATAGCCTATCTGTATCTCTACGGAGCGGCGCAGCCCAAGATCATTACCACGCTTTACTTTGTCTCATTGCTGCTCGGCTTCTATGCCATCCTCAGCAGGTATGTCACGACCATCACAGCCCTTTTCTTCACACTGCTGCTCGAGATGGTGCCGGAGATGTTTTCCCATGCCGCCCTGCTCCTGGGCAATCTTCCCACCACCGCCTATGTAGGTCTCGCCTCGCTCACACTCTTCGTCTGGATACAGTCAAAGGAGCAGCGCTACTTTGTGCTCAGCTGCATCCTCACAGGTCTCAGCCTCTGGATCAGAAATGACACGATAGGCTTTGCGCTGGCCGGTACACTGATCATAGCTGCCTTTGTGCAGAGCGCAGACAAATGGAAGAAGGCGGCGATCTACTTTGGCTCAGGCATCCTGCCATTCATCCTTTGGACACTCTACCTCAAGCTGAAAATACATAGTACGCAGGGAGCGCGCTTTGTAGATCATGTTGGCTTTGACACCGCCAAGATGAAACTCATGCTCGGCTATGTGCTCAGCTACTTCACCTGGATACAGGTGGGCAATATGCCACCGGGCATACAGCTATATGGTTTATCCTTCATGCTGGTCTTCCTCATCGTGGCGCTGAATGCTAAGAACCTGACCAAAGACAAGCCATATATCCTCATCTTCTTCCTGGCTTCCTTTGCTGTGTACTTTGGCATCTTCTACCTGCTGGACGAGAGCAAGCAGAATGCGCCTATGTCGAGCCTGATGGAGAGCTCCTTCAAGCGGGGCATGTTCTGCTTTATCCCCGCGCTATTCTACTATGCGGCTACCTCGCAGGTCATGCAGCGTTTATCAGCCTGGCTGGAGCGCTTCAGGACCAGCAAGCCTGCCTGATATCGTGTTAAATAACCTGATCTTAACATTCCCTGCCTGTCTGATCATGCTGTGGGCATTATCTTTACGGTACTATGGTCAATTTAAAACTTCTGAGTACACCACCCGCCAATGAACGGGAAAAGAAGGAGGCCGCTGCTCTGTTTCTGATGGTCATGCTGATTTGTCTCAAGGGCATAGTCCATAGTGTAGATCTTTTGTTCTGGCATCCTTCGCCGGTCTTGTATCAGATCCTGGCCAAGTATCTGGCTCTTGCGCTGACTAGTGCCGGTCTGGTAGTATGCATCTATCGCATGTACAGCTACAGGCTTTGGTCTCATCTTTTGCGGCCATTGAGCTAGCGGTTACTACCCGATATACGCCTATTACATTTTATCTCTGCGCCTCTCTGCCCCAGCGGTTAAAAGACCTCTGTCCGGCACAAAAACAGAAAACCCGCTCAGTGAGCGGGTTTCAATATGATTAAGGGTTAAACCTTGGGATTAGTCTATGTTCTTGCCTGTCTTCTTAGACACGCGTACAGTAGTACCCTTTACATCCTTGCGGCCTACGCGGGTAGGAGCGCCGTCAGAGAGCAGGGCCACGTTTGATACGTGTACACCACCTTCAGTCTTGATGATACCGCCCTGAGGGTTTTGAGATGTAGGCTTGCTGTGCTTTGTCTTCACATTCACACCTTCTACTATCACGCGGCTTTTTTCACGCAGTATCTCTGTGACACGGCCTTTCTTGCCCTTGTCCTCACCTGCGATCACTACCACTGTATCACCTTTCTTTATATTCCACTTCATGGCTTTTCTTTCTTTATTGTATTGACTGAATACTATCTTGTTATTACTTACTTCTTGAGATTAAAGAACCTCTGGTGCCAGTGACACGATCTTCATGAAAGACTTATCACGCAGCTCACGGGCTACAGGTCCGAAGATACGCGTACCGCGTGGCTCGTCCTGGTTGTTCAGGAGTACTACCGCATTGTCGTCAAAACGGATATAAGATCCGTCTTTCCTGCGGATAGCCTTCTTAGTACGTACTACTACAGCCTTAGACACTGTTCCTTTCTTAGCGCCACCGGTCGGGAGAGCCTTCTTGATAGATACGACTACCTTGTCACCTATGCCGGCATACCTCCTGCCTGATCCTCCGAGTACACGGATCACGAGTACTTCCCTCGCACCGCTATTGTCAGCTACATTTGCCCTTGATTCTTGCTGTAACATTTCTTCTGTTTATAGTTTTGTCTTGTCCTATTACGATGTCGGTATCTGTATTATCTCAATACGCAATACCCACTACTCAATACTAAAAATTACTTAGCCCTTTCTACTACCTCTACCAGCCTCCAGCGCTTGCTCTTGCTGAGTGGGCGGGTCTCCATGATACGCACGGTATCACCTGTCTTTGCGTTGTTAGTTTCATCATGAGCCTTGTACGTCTTGGTACGCTTCATGAATTTGCCATAGATAGGGTGCATCACCTTAGTGACTTCAGATACAGTGATGGTTTTTTCCATCTTGTCGCTGACTACTACGCCTACACGCTCTTTCCTGAGATTTCTTTCCATTTTATTATAGTTGATAGCTTTGGTCTAAATTATTTAGCTGCTGTAGCCGCAGTCCTTGAGTTCAGGTTAGTGAGCATACGTGCTATATCCCTCCTCTTGGCACGGATAGCCATTGGATTCTCAGATGATGATACAGCGTGGCTGAATTCCAGCTTGCCCAGGGCAGCCTTCTCTTGCTTGATTTTCTCAGCGAGATCCTTATTGTTCAGCGCGTTGATGTCCTTGGTCTGTATGGCTTTATTAGCTCCCATTGTCTTATTATTGACTTAGTCGTTTAAAAATGATTAGGCGAGTATCTCTACAGCATCCCTGCGGGTTACAAACTTGGTCTTCACCGGCAGCTTCTGAGCAGCGAGGCGCATAGCCTCTTCAGCTACCGCACGTGGCACACCATCACACTCAAACAGGATCGCACCTGGACGAACCGGAGCGCCCCAGCCTTCCGGGTTACCCTTACCTTTACCCATACGTACCTCGAGAGGCTTGCGGGTGATTACTTTGTCAGGGAAGATACGGATCCACACCTTTCCTTCACGCTTCATAAAGCGGGTCACCGCGATACGGGCAGATTCTATCTGCTTATTGGTGATCAGGTGAGTATCGAGGCTCTTCAGACCGTAGGTACCGAATGCGATCTCATGGCCACGGTTTGCGTTGCCCTTGATCCTGCCTTTTTGTGTCTTCCTGAACTTTGTTCTTTTAGGTAATAACATGACCTAATCTTTTTATCTCTTATTATCTAATTCAATTTCTTACTTCCTTGGTCCACCGCTGCGGCCCTGGCCTTCGCCAGCCCTTTTGCGCGGCGCGCGCCTTTCGCCATCACGGCCACCACCACGGCGGTCATCACCACCACGACGGTTGTCTTCGCCACCTTGGTTCTCAGCCTGAGAGCCTGAGAGACCTGCAGTGAGGTCACGCTTGCCATATACTTCACCCTTGCAGATCCATACTTTCACGCCGATCTTGCCATATACGGTCAGAGCTTCGTAGAAAGCGTAGTCTATATCTGCCCTCCATGTGTGGAGTGGGGTACGTCCTTGCTTGTATTCTTCGGTACGGGCCATTTCTGCACCACCTATACGGCCTGATACGCGTACTTTGATACCCTCGGCACCCATCCTCATAGCTGAGGCGATAGCCATCTTGAGCGCACGGCGGTAGTTGATACGGGCTTCGAGCTGCTTTGCGATGGTCTCAGCTACGATCATAGCCTCAGTCTCAGGGCGGCGGATCTCCGCGATATTGATCTGTACATCCTTGCCGGTCAGCTTCTTGAGCTCCTCCTTCAGGCGGTCCACCTCATTGCCACCGCGACCGATGATGATACCCGGACGGCTGGTGTGGATGGTTACGGTGATCCTTTTCAGGGTGCGCTCGATCACGATACGGGAGATACCTCCCTTATTGATACGTGCATTGATGTAGGTACGTATTTTTACGTCTTCTACCAGCTTCTGTGCGGCGTCTTTGCCACCGAACCAGTTGCTGTCCCATCCTCTGATGATGCCGAGCCTGTTGGCTATTGGACTTGTCTTCTGACCCATTCAGTTATGTATTTTTTGAACCTTTTTTCCGAAAAATGGACTGCAAAGATAGCTTTTATCCACACTAACACAAATATTTCGTAGAAAAAATTGACCGCGGTAGTCAGGGAGCAAAAATGATAATATACCGCTACACCAATCGGAAGCTGTCAACGCTCAAAATCAAGGGGAAACGACCTGCGGACGCGATGGCGGGTCAAAGTGATGCTATAGACCGCTCCCCGCCTGTCATGGTAAAGCGGGTCCAGATAGTTTTGACTCTTCTGCCTACCTTGGCCTCTATCCGTATATATGTGTAGAATGGCTCCCGCTGCCTGCGCATCTCAGAGATCACCTCCTGGGTCAGTTGGTTGCCTTTGATGTAGAAGCTCTTGCTGACATTAGCGTTGACCATAGAGATAGTCACTGACAGCACCTTCTTCTGGCTGGCAGAGATCGTATCGTGGGAGATGAAGTTGAATACCGCATTGGTATGAAAGTTTGCCTTGTTATAGCTCAGGTTGCGTTCCAGCACCATATTGTCCATGGCCACCTCATCCGGCTGCTTGCGTATCAGCTTCTGGTAGTCCTTTTTGGGGACCTTCACATATATATGCTTGTAGAATAGTATGCGGCTGCCATTGCCAAAGAGAATGATACGCAGGGTCATCGTATCCATGCCGCTCTCTTTCTGGCTGTTGGGCGTGATGCGGATGAAGTTGTCTGTGCGCACTGCCAGCCCCTTCTCGCAAAAGAGCTCTGAGAAAGTATACTGCGGGTCTATGGTCAGCTTATAGCTGTACTCCTCATTATTGGTCAGGGTGTCTACCTTGGGTGCCAGGCGTATCTCGCGGCGGCCATCCATAGCTATATAGATGATATTGCCCGTCTGAGCATAGGATATACCCGCCCCCCAGGAGAGCAGGGTAGCCAGCAGCAAAGACCTATACAGCAATATGGTACGCACAATCAGTTTATTGTAAGTACTAGATTCGTAATGCTGGGTAAAAAGTTTCAATATGAGGAAGAAAAGAGGGGAAACAGGCCCGGATTTCAGATCATTGGCCTTCAAACCTCCGATTTTCTCCCAAAACTGTATTTGCCATTACACGCCGCTGCGGGTATGTTTGCCCTAAATCCCTACATACCATGACCATTCAGACCCACGAGATCACGCTACAGAAGCGCAAGTTCAAAGCCGTTCTGCTATTCGGCGCACTTATTTTTGTCACCCTCATGCTGATACCGGCGGGGCAGATGGCTGCCTCAGGAGCCTGGCAGGGTATCGCGCTATTTGCTTTACTTGTCTTTGCCGAGTGGCTCTTCATCATGCGTGTGCGGGAGTACCTGTATAAAGATGTCCGGCTGGTCATAGAGTCAGACGGGCAGTCTGTGACCTTTTATAATGTGAACGAAACCGGCAATGTCTGGAACAAGAAAGAAATAAAAGAGCTAGCCAATCTCACTCGTTTCTACACGGTGCGCACCCGCACCCGCTATCTGATGTACAACTACTCATACGCCTTTGACGGTACGGGCTGGCTATCCGGCGAGACGGTAGATCCGTTTCCCTCACTGTATGAGGCCACGGAGCAAGACCGCAATAGTGTCCTCGCTTTTGTACAGCACATGCACCCCGACATCGCCCTCGGCTACGAGAGCGCCTGGTCCAAACTCACCAAAGGAAAATAAGCCGCTAGTATTGGCTGTTACCCTCTCCTGTTTTGGGAGAGGGCAGGGTGAGGTAAGGCGTCGTTAATGCCCGCTATTTTCGCATTAAAGCCTTCCCCTTTGGGGAAGGTTTGGATGGGGCTCTTTTTCTCCCAAAATCTCCCTATACTTGTCAGGTATGAAGCCAGCTGACAAGCCAAAGAAAGCCACCCCCGCCGGAGCCAAACCCCGACCGGGCAAGCCCACCCCCGGAGGAGGTGCAGGATTCAAAGCCATCCTCTTCAATCTCGCAGGCGCAGCCGCTGCGGGTCTGCTCATCATGTTCCTCTTCCAGCATCATGAGCCTACCAGCCCTACTGATACTTATGTCAACTCCGGCTATGACTGGCTGCTCAATACCATGCTGGAGAATAACCTCAAGACCATAGAGCAATATCCCGACAAGACCCTGCAGGAGCGCTACGTGCTAAAGTGGGGACCCGGCGAGATACTGTATATAGACTCTGTGCGCAAACTGACTCCTGAGAATGCTATCGTGATGATACCGCCACACACCGTGCTCAGCCAGGTGGGCTTCAAGAGCTGCGGGGACCTGCCGTGGGTCACCTACTTCCTATATCCGCGCCAGGTGGTCTATGGCGACTCTGTCAATAGCCCCCTCTATGCCAAGGCTGACTATGTGATGTCAGTGAACGGATGGGGCCTGGATAAATCCCCTACGCCGGTCACCGCTCCGCAACCTTTTATGGTATTGCCTCTCAAAAAATAACTGACGCCAATGATCTTCATCCTTATATTTCTGCTGGGCCTCTCGCTGCTAGCCGCTATCTCGCGCGACTTCAAAGGCCGCGAACTGCTGGCCCTCGCTATGCCCATAGGCCTGGGTACTACTACGTTTATCATGTTTCTGCTGGATCGCCTCACGCACTCCATCACGCTGGGCGCTGTGACAGGCGCAGTGGCAGCGCTGGTCGTCGTATTTGGCCTGCTGAGGCTGTATAGTGACAAAAAGCATAACGACCTGCCGTGGCAGCGCAAGTTTACCAGGCCGGACATGAGCTGGCTCACGCTGGTATGGATCGTGCTGGCCGGGATGACCGCCTACCTGGCCTGGGGTATCACCGAGAAATGCCTCTACTGGCCTCCGGCAGAGTTTGACACCATACTCGGCTATGACCTCCTCTCCAAGGCCGTAGCCCATGAGCATGTGATCACTAACTCTATGCTGACCAATCCTAATATCGTAAACGGCTGCGGCCCGCGCATGCTCTATCCGCCGCTGCTCACTCTGTGCAATGCGATCTGCTATATGGACGGCATGGAGAGCCCGCGCCTCATCAATAGCCTCTTCTTCATCTCCTGGATCTTTATCATGTACCAGCTCCTCAGGAGATTTGTAGGCTCTACGGGTGCCATGCTTTTCACCTTCCTCACGGTCATCGTGCCCGAGATGTTTGCTCATGCATCCTTCTCTCTCACCAACCTGCCCTGCGCCATCTATACTACCATAGCAGTATTGTCCTTTGTGATATGGTATGAGCAGCGGCGCGAAGGCTTCTTTTACCTGTCTTTTATAGCTGTCATCTTTGGCATCTGGACCAGGTCAGAGGCGGTACTTTTTGCCGGAGGGATCATGGCCGTCCTGCTCTATGTAGCTATCCGCGAGCGCAAGTTCAAGTACCTTCTCATATACGCTACCAGCGTCGTGCCATTCCTGATATGGAATGCCTTCCTGAAGGCCTACGTACCGCGCGATCAGGCAGGGCCTTTTATCAAAGCCGCATTTTATGATCCGGGCAAAATGAAGCAGGTGATCACTACAGCCTGGGAGATCATGGGCAGCTACAATATCTATGGCCTGACTTTCTACCTCGGTATAGCAGGCCTGATCATTGTCTTTGCTTTGAATGTAGGGGTCAATTTCAGCAAGCAGAAAAACAAAGTACTCCTCGGTGCTTTCGTGCTCTGGCTGCTGGTATGGTTTGTAGCAGGAGCGAGTTTCTTTACCATCGGGCTGTTCATGCTGCTCATGCTCGCCGGCTCCTATCTGAATGATGACAAATGGGAGTTTCTCCTCATTTTCTTTCTGGCCTACGGGGCGTACACGCTCGTATTTTATCAGATGAAAGAAGACGGGACACTATTCTCCTCAGGCGGCTGGATGCAGTCCGGCTACAAGCGTGGCCTCTTCTGCTATGCACCGCTCATACTCTTCATCTTCATCACCAGCAAGTGGGTATCATATGCCTTCAACGTACTGGATGAGCAGATGGTGATATTCAAAAAGCCTGCCGGCGAAAAATAATGCTGCCAGGTATCCGTCTACTTATTTCATCCAAAGGAGAGACCCAACAGCATGAACCCCGAAGCGACATACACCACTGATAAGACGCCTGCCTATGTGACAGGTATCGTAGCAATTTTGCTACTCATTCCTATAGGTTATTTTATCGCTAAAGGCCTGTATATTATTGCCGGCTTTTTAGCTTTTCTGATATTGGCAGCTATACGCTTTATTGTCACTGGCCGCCAGGATTACAGGGAGGTACATATCTACAGTCAGTACCTGACCATAGGGGGAGATGAGGGCGGCGTCCAAACGATCTACTACACTGATATCACCAGCGTCGGTTTCCTGCACAGCGCTCAGTTTAGAAACCGTATGGACAGGGGCCAGAAATTCCGGAGTGAGCAGCTGATCATACTCCTTCGTGGCAATGGCAAACTGGAGCTGCCGGGAGACCTTCGGAATGCGCACGACCTATGTGCTATTATTCAATCCAGAATAGCTTCATAATGCAAGATTACTATCAGTTCCGGTTCCAGACTGGGAAAAAAGGTATGGTGATATGCGGCGTCATAGCTGCCATATTTGGTATTGTTTTCATATTCTCATGGTCCTTGCCAGAGCTCTTTCCCATAGCAGTTATTGCATTTCTTTTTTCTATCGGCTGCGAGATTCATTTCCTACGCAAATACCGCGAAGTGCTTCTCTACACTGACCGCATGGAGATATCTACGTTATTTGACGGCACTGTTTTGACACTGCCATTTGCAGATGTCAAGCACCTGGGTTTTGTAAAGGCCCAGACAGATTATAGCTACCGGCAGCGCTTGTCACAGGGAGCAGTGGAGAGTGTAGAAGTCTCAGAGCTGATCATCCTGACACATGGTGGTGGTCGCTATGAGTTTTGCGATGACGACTATGATCACCTCCCTGAGATCTGCGCTTTCATCCAGGAGCGCACCGGCCTTTAGCATTCGGCCACCACAATATTATCCGCACCAGACCGACTAAACTAATATGAAAGTAAAAGCCATCATCACAGGTGCCACAGGCATGGTAGGAGAGGGCGTGCTGAAAGAAGCATTGCGCCACCCTGATGTAGAGAGTGTCCTTATCATCAATCGCCAGCCGAGCGGTTTCACACATCCCAAGCTGAAAGAGATAGTGCACAAGGATTTCTTTGACCTCACACCTGTAGAGGACCAGCTCGCTGGCTACAATGCCGTATTCTTCAACCTCGGCGTCTCATCTGTAGGTATGAAGGAAGATGAGTACCGCCGCATGACCTACGACCTCACCATGAATTTTGCCCGTACAGTGGCAAAGAAAAATGACGATGTCACTTTCATCTACATATCCGGTGCAGGTACGGATAGCACGGAGCAGGGGTCTACTATGTGGGCCCGTGTGAAAGGCAAAACCGAAAATGACCTGATGAAACTTTTCAAAAAGGCCTATGCCTTCCGCCCGGGCATCATGCGTCCGGAGCCGGATTCCAAAAATATCCCATCGTGGTACAAATACCTGGGCTGGCTCTATAGCCCTGTCAAGCTCCTCGCGCCTAACGTAGCCTGTGAGCTGCCCGAGGTAGGCAGCGCCATGATCAATGCCGTGACCAAGGGCTATGACAAGCACGTCCTCGAGGTCCGAGACATCATAGAGCTATCTAAAAGATAGAGCAGAAACTGCCATTACTTTTTTTGTATTAAGCCTCCCATCAGGTCGCAGATCCCGAGGCAGTAGGGAGAGATTTGGAAGGCAGCTGTTTGTATTATTCTGTCAATTCTCCAATTCTGAAAATTCTGATTCAGATACTTGTACTAAGCCTCCCTTTAGATTGCAGATCCCGATGCAGTCGGGAGTGGTTTGGAGGTCGGCTGTTCTGTATTAGCCCTCTCCTTTGGAGAGGGTTGGGAGAGGTCCTAGAATGCAATACTGATACTGCCCTTAGGGAGGAAGTTCTTCGCGTTATGATTATCGCGATAGGTCACGCGCCAGATAAAGTCTACGCGCAGTACTTTTAGTATATTCTCAAAACCAAATCCAGCCTCTACGTACGGATATTTGCTCGGAGTATTAAAGTTGAATAGCGGACCGGGGTTGAGAAGGTTTTTATTCTTGTCACTATAGCTGCCCCACAGCGCCCGCACATAGATGATCTCGCGCAGCTGCAGGCGGTTTACATATGGTATCTTATTGAGAAAGAAGCCATCAAAGTGGTGCTCCAGATAGACAGATACATACTGGTCCGTCACAAATTCAAAAGAGCTGAGCATATTGTAGTCTACTGCATTCAGCAGGTAGCCAAATCCGCCCGGGGTCACATAGCTGAGCGGATATGGGCTGAGACCCAATATTTTGCCACCCTGTATCTGGTACCAGGTGTGGCCCAGTGTCCATGAGAGGCGCTGGCGCACAGTGGCCTGTAGCTTGCCGTAGACGGACCGGTTGCCCGCCACATTCAGAAATCCCAGCTTGGCATTCAGCAGAAATACCGGATTCTTATTGGCTATGAAAAAGCGGTAGAAACCCTGCTTGTAATACTGATCCTTGTAGCAGTACCGGTTATCTATACCGATCTCAAAGGCATTAAACTGGGGCAGGTGTACCTGCGTATGGTCTTCTTTGCGCGTGTAGATGAATTCGTTTTTGCCGGGTATGGCATAGTAGGTCTGGTTGTGGATGGACATGGTACTGGTGAAGCCCTTCAGCCATTCATTCTCCAGGCTCACACCCCACTCGCGTATCTTCATCGCCTTTAGCACCGATCGGCCAAAGATGTTACTGAATATATTATCAAAGGTCAGGAGCTGATTGGTCTGGCCCAGCTCATTGATGTCATACTGGTAGTACATCTCCAGTTGCCGCCACTTGTCGTTCTTGCTGGGCAGTACAAAGTGCGTGGTCAGGTTGTACTTAAAGACTTTATCGCGCGTGCCATAGGCAGCATACCCGAACAGGTGGACCTTCTTGCTAAAGTCATTATTGGTCTGGATACCCAGGCGTAGGCGCACTCCCTCTATATCATTCAGACTGACAAATTTATAGAAGCGGCCAAACTCTACCGGGCCGGCCTTGAAGTCTGCCGTAGTAGCCAGATGGATGATCCACATCCATGTCTTGTAGGCACGCATCTTAGGCAGCGTATCGTGTATCTCTATCAGGCGGTGCTCGGCATGGCTGAGGGGGTCGAGGCGCACAGTATCCCACCACTCGCGGGTGTGGTAGCGTGCATCATCCAGCATCATGGTCTGCTCGGCCGTATTGCTGATAGAATCCGGTACATAGGGATTGAACTCCAGGTTCTGGCGTGTCAGGTGCTTCTTCACCATCACGGCCATAGAGAGTTTAGACTTTTTGAAAAGTGCCGCCTCCGTCTGCAGGTCTTCCGACTTCATCATCCAGATGCCGTGTACGAATTCATACGACTGTTTGACGGTGTATTCTTTCAGGTAGTTAAGGTTGGCGTGCATGTTTGGGCGCAGTTCTATAGCTCTTACGCCCCAGGTGGCAGAGTCTATCCAGGCGTAGCCCTGCAGCGCCAGGTCCACTTGCTTCTTTCCGACAAAATTCAACTTATAGGTCGTACGACCGTCCATTTTTACCGTATCTCTGAGGAAATAGTCATAGGTGAGTGCATAGGCCTCAGGCGCAAAGGGAGATACGAAGGATTTTTGCACCATCACAAAAATGTCATCATAGACATTGATCTTGTCAAAGGTATAGTTGAGGATATTGCCGATCGAGTTATTATCTACTCCTGTAAATTTATCTCCGATAGTGACCCGCTTGGTGATTTTAGTACCGTGGTTGTAATACACATCTGTGAGGTCCTCCTTCATCAGGTTTGGCACATAGGTAGTGGTATCAAAAGAGTTGAAACCACTATACGCCAGCGCCGTATCCTGATTCTGAAACACAAACCGGAAGGGCCGGATCAGCCTCAGGTTGATCAGCCATGGCTTGGGGTTGATAATACCTATCTGGAGCTTCTGGTACTCTTGCAGCTTATAGTCCGGCAGGTTGTCCTCGCGGTTATATTTCTTATGGGCTACGACCTGGCGGAAAACATATAAGGCCGGTGTATCTACGATTTTGTGATGGCGTTTTTTGCCGCCATCTACGACCACAGGTGCTAGCTGCCTGCCGCCGCTGGCCAGGTCTATGGTGAGCGTCTGGGCTTTGCCCTTCTGTATCTTTATAGTCACTCGGTCGCCTACATAGCCCACCTCCAGGCTGTCGCCCCGCTCTAGTGTACGGATGTAGAAGAAGCCATCACCATCAGCAGTAGTACCCACAGTCGTACCTTTCAGGCGCACACTGGCATAGGCTGCCTTGCGCATTGTGGTGTCGGTCTGCTTGGAGTCTATCACATAGCCTTTGATCTCAGTATACTGGGCTACGGCCATCTGACACAGGCAGGCTACAAAGAGAACAAGGGCCGCTCTCAGAAAAAATGGCTTAGGTGGCTGTGTCATGCGTTTAAGGCCTGCAAATGTATAAACTTACAGGCGTTCTTCTCAATAAAATGCGCGCTCAAACTGACAAATACTGTTAAGCACAAGCTGCACAATGTCAGTGTGATAAACGTTTTGGCCAGTGAAAAATGCTATAGCTAAGATGCTGATACCACCGGAAATGCATAAAATCAGCCTCGAAACTGCAAAATCAGCTCGGCAATCGGACAAATATTGCCCGGCATGACACAAAGCTATTTACCTCGAGGCAACTTTCTTGTCTACGTTCTTTCCTAAAATGTATTGGTATTACCTCTGCGTCTTTCCGCCCCGCCTGCCGGCAGGGCCGCAGTCAAAATTTCTTAGAGGCTAAACATTCAGGTACTTCATAAAGGCATCATAGCGATCCTTTACATCCTCCTGGTAGTGCTGGTCCTGGCGCACATCTTTCACCTCATACTCATACCGCTCGAATGCTGCTATGATGGGTGAGAGTTCTATGGTATTCAGTTTCATCGTCACGTCTACCGTGCCGCTTTTCTGGTCTATCTCTGTATAGAGGTTCAGGATATTGGCGCCATTGTCCTCCACTATGCGCGCTATGGGCGATAGCTGGTAGTCTCGTACCGGCACAGACAGGGTCAGCATGCCACCCTCGTCCATCACAGACTGCATCCTGGCCACAGCTTTCAGGCTGCTCTCTGCTGTGATCAGGCCGAGGTAGGTATCGTCCTTGCTCAGTACGGGTACTACTTTGGCATTGTGCTCCACGGCCGCTTTCATCACATCATACAGATGAGCGTTCTCAGTCACGTATGGGCGCTTGAGCGCTATCTTTAGTGTTTTGAGCGGATCGTTCAGGTGCTTCAGGGTGATGATATCATCCAGGCTCAGTACGCCTATATACCTGCCGTCTTCCGTCACCGGCAGCTGGTTTACATTATACTCGTGCATATGCACTATGGCATTCTCACCGGTATCGTTGTAGTCGAGTGGTTTGATTCCTTCTGTTACTATATCGCGGGCGTACATTTCTCTCTCCTTTTTATCAAACGTGCGGTAGTCAAAGACCGCTGCCTTCCATATCAAATATAACGGCAATACGCTTATATACGTATATAGACGTACAAAAGACGCTCCTGTTTACGCTTTACTGTAAATTTTATGTAAAAATCGCTCCATGCAGGCATTAAACTGCTCCGGCAGCTCCATCATCGGTGCGTGGCCGCACTTGTCCAGTATGGTCAGCTCAGAGTGGCTCAGCAGCTTGTGAAACTCCTCACCTACAAATGGGGGAGTGATGGTATCCGCCGCGCCCCAGATCAGGTTGCACGGTATGGTGATCCTGGCCAGGTCATCGCGCAGGTTGTGGCGCAGGGCAGATTTGGCTATGAAGATCGTGCGTAGCGCTTTATCGCGCGTATTGACTATATCATACACTTCATCCACCAGTTCTTTGGTCGCTAGTGCGGGATCATAAAATGTCTCCCCCGTCTTGCGCTTGATAAACTCATAGTCACTTTTGCGCGGGTACTGGTCTCCCAGAGATGCCTCAAAGAGGCCCGAGCTGGCAGTCAGCGTCAGGGAGTGGACATTCTCCATGCGGCGCAGTGTATAGAGCAGGCCTATGTGGCCACCGAGGGAGTTGCCTATCAGGTTCAGGTTTTTCAGGCCGCGCATTTTGACGAACTCATCCACATGGTCTACCATACCCATCACAGAGGTGCGCTCCAGCTCCAGCCTGTATAGCGGCAGCAGTGGTATCACCACCTTGTACTGCGCAGAAAAATGGTTGATCGTATCAGCAAAGTTGCTCAGCGCGCCAAAGAGGCCGTGCAGCAGGAAGATGACCTCGCCTTCGCCCTGCTCTACCCATTTGAATTCTCCCTCCTCCTGTATCTGAAACTGCATAAAAAGCGGAATGCGCCAAATATAAATTAATAAATCAAATTCATGGTTAACTATCAGTGACCGCAAAGTATAGCGGCTCAATCAGGTATCCACTCCGGTTAAAGACTCTAAATGGGCTATTTTATTGCAGCTCTGAGATTAAATATCTGTGCCTTTTTACCCGGCCTTGCGCAGTTTGCCGTTAAGAAACAACTGCATCGTATGGCAAGGTTGGCGGTCACTGTCTGAGCCATCTCGCAGTACCCTTGCAACACTGGTAAAGACAATTTTGCCAGTAAATTCTAAAAGTATGCGGCGAGTTTGACCGGCAGCGGGTGGGTGCAGTTGTTTTAGGCAAAGTGCGCAGAGCCTTGATCTTTTGTTTCTTTTGGATCAAGCCAAAAGAAGGGAAGCGAATTGGATAGCAATACTAAGCCCGGCCACCTATGTGCTGAAACCAATTTTCGATCATATTCAGACCATACTCCGTCAGCACAGACTCCGGATGAAACTGCAATCCTGCTACAGGCAGTGTGGGATGCACCACGCCCATCACCTCGCCATCATCCGTCTGCGCGATCACATCTAAACCACTCCGTGCGATATCCTCGAGTATCAGAGAGTGATAGCGCATCACCTCCGTACCCTGAGGTATATCTTTAAAAATAGGATGCTCCGTATGTGTGATGGTCGTCGTCTTGCCATGCATGGGCACCTGCGCCCGCACCAGCCGTGCCCCAAAGAACTCACCTATAGCCTGATGGCCCAGGCAAATACCGAGGATAGGCTTCTGCTGCCAGTATGCGCGGATCATATCCATCGTGATGCCAGCATCCACAGGTGCCTTGGGCCCCGGCGATATCACGATAGAGTCAAAGGACAGTACAGCGATATCTGCTATGGTTTTCTCATCATTGCGCACCACGATACACTCCTCACCCGCCTGCCGGATATAGTCCCGCAGCATGTAGGTAAAGGAATCATAATTGTCTATGAGCAGCACCATTCAGATAGACTTGAGATAAGAGACTTGAGATGTGAGACAAAACAAAGGAAAATAATTTTTGGCCAGTACAGGCAGTTCTTGAGCATTATCTCATGTCTCAAGTCTAACGTCTCAAGTCTCTTAGGCTCCCTTGATCAGCGAGTCCAGGTTGTGAAAAGCATCCTTAAAGAAAGGCACCACCTGGCCGGAGTATTCCACTACCTTGGGGCCGGTGTCGGCTATATAGGGATATACGTGAGATGATACCTTCTGGCTATCAGGGAAGACCTCCCACTTATTCATAAACCAGATCATGATACACAGCGTGTAGAGTCCTATCAGCGAATATAGTAGCCCACCTACCAGTTGATTGGTAAAGTTCAGCGAAAAGGATTGCAGTATCTTCTCCAGTCCCCAGGCTATGAAGCGCACCAGCAGTACCACGAGGATAAACACGAGAATGAAGGCGAGAATAGACAAAGCCTTCGGCCCCATATGTACGGCACCATTCAGGTACTTCACCGCTACATACGAGAACTTCAGCGCGGCGATCACCCCGATGAAATAAGCCAGCAGGGAAAACACCGCATAGATGATCCCCTTCTGGTAGCCCCAGTAGAAACCGGCACCTATGAATATCAGGAACAGGATATCAAATACCATAGCGAAAGATTTGAGTGAAAAGAATGTTGTATCGATCCACTTGCACCATATCAATAGATAACCCGTCAAACGGAAAACCCTTTTTTGCGTTTTCGCGTTTTTGCGGTTAAAAAGTATTTACGCCAGCAGACTTTTAACGATCTCTGACACCTTCTTATTGTCTGCCTTGCCGGCCAGCTCTTTGGATGCAGCACCCATCACCTTGCCCATTTCCTTCTGGCTGGTAGCGCCGGTGGCAGCTATGATCTTTTCTATTACCGCTTTGATCTCATCATCACCCATCATAGCAGGCATATACTTTTCTATCACCGCTACCTCCTCCTGCTCGGTGGTGGCCAGGTCGGCGCGTCCCTGCTTTTCAAATACCTCTATCGACTCCTTGCGCTGCTTGAGCATCTTGGTCAGGATCTGTATTTCTTTTTCACTACTTACCTCTCCGGTGCTTCCCTTTTCTGTCTTGGCCAGCAGGATGGCCGCCTTGATAGCGCGCAGTCCACGTATACCAGCCTGGTCCTTTGCCAGCATTGCTTTCTTCAGGTCGTTGTTGATCGTTTCTTCGAGTGCCATTTATATGGTTTTTGCTGGCATAAAAATATCCAATCTCCACTAACTCCCTCATCCTATTCCCCACACCTGCACATCCGCATACATTCCCCTGTCCGTTTCTCAGGTCATTGCAGTCACTATAAAGAGAAACTTGTGCGCCCATAGTTCTTCCCTCTCCTTGGGAGAGGGAAGATGCCGAAGGCAGATGGGTGAGGTGCTTGCTTCCTACCCGATTTTCCCTGACTTTTGCCCCCATGTCAGAAAACACTCCTACCACTAATATCGATCAGCTCGGCGAGTTCGGCCTCATAGACCACCTCACCCGCCGCTTCTCGCTCCACCAGCCATCATCACTCAAGGGCATAGGCGATGACGCAGCAGTCATAGATGCCTCCGGCAAAAGAGTGCTCGTCAGCACTGATATGCTCGTGGAGGGAGTACACTTTGACCTGATGTATACACCTCTCCGCCACCTGGGCTACAAGGCCGTAGTGGTCAACCTCTCTGACATCTACGCCATGAATGGCACGCCACGCCAGATCACTATATCGCTCGCGCTCTCCAGCCGCTTCACCGTCGAGGCATTGGATGAGATATACGAGGGCATCTATCACGCCTGCGAGGTGTACGGCGTAGACCTGGTGGGTGGCGATACTACCTCCTCTCAGAAGGGACTCATCATCTCCGTCACCACCATCGGCGCGGCAGATGATGACAAGATCGTCTACCGCAATGGTGCCAAACCCGGTAACCTTATCTGTGTCTCCGGTGACCTCGGTGCTGCCTTTCTCGGGCTGCAGCTACTGGAGCGCGAGAAGCGCCTCTTCCTCGAGGACCCCAATATACAGCCCGACCTGGGCGAGCAGAAATACCTCGTAGGCCGCCAGCTCAAGCCGGAGGCCCGCCGCGATGTGATAGAGCTACTGCATGAGATAGACCTGAAACCCACCGCTATGATGGACCTCAGTGATGGCCTCTCATCAGACATCCTGCACATCTGCCGCCAGAGCGGTGTGGGCTGCGAGATACACGAGTCGCGTGTGCCTATCTCTGAGGATGCCTACCACCAGGCGCTGGAGTTTAATATGGACCCCATCACCTGCGCGCTCAATGGCGGCGAGGACTATGAGTTGCTCTTCACCATAGAGTCTGAAGACGAGACCAAGATCGCTGACCATCCATCCATCACCATTATCGGCCAGATCACTACTCAGGACGATGGCACCATGCTCCTGACCAAGGGAGGCAACCGCCACCACCTCACCGCCCAGGGCTGGAAGCACTTCTGATCAACTATCTTGATTATTTCGTGGGGCAAAATTAGCTCTATAGTTCTTTCCCTCCTTCAGGAGGGAAAGAGGCCGAAAGCAGATAGAGAGACAGTACAAGGATTAAAAGAAACCCGATAGATTCTTTCCCTCCTTCAGGAGGGAAAAACGCCGAAAGCAGATAGCGAGGCAGTACAAAGATTAAAAGAAACCCAATAGGTCCTTCCCTCTCCCTTGGAGAGGGAAGGTGCCGAAGGCGGATGGGAGAGGTGAACAAAAAACTGTCAGTAAATGTTAATCCATTGCAAGGAAGCACATTCTCATACGTATATACTGACATGAAATACCTCTTCATCCTACTCCTCACAGCCTCAGCAGGTGTGATCCTCGCTTCCTGTCATCCGGGTGGCGGGCCCAAAAATTCTCAAACCGATAAACCAAAACAAACGATGGATTTTGAAGTCAAAAAGACAGACGCAGAATGGCAAAAAGACCTGACTCCTGAGCAGTACTATGTACTCAGGGAGAAAGGCACCGAGCGCCCCTTTACAGGCAAGTTTTACCTGACCAAAGACAAAGGCGTCTATAAATGTGCGGCCTGTGGCAATGAACTCTTTACTTCTGATATGAAGTTTGACTCCCACTGCGGGTGGCCTAGCTTTGACCGCGAGATCAAGGGCGGCAAGATCATTACCAAGACAGATACATCACACGGCATGGTGCGCACCGAGATCATGTGTGGCCGCTGCGGTAGCCACCTCGGCCACATCTTTGACGATGGCCCTACAGAGACCGGCCAGCGCTACTGTGTCAACTCGCTCTCTCTAGAGTTTGCACCCGCAGATAGCACAAAAAAATAAACTATCATCCCAGCATTAAGCCTTCCCCTTGGGGGAAGGTTTGGATGGGGACGGCATTCAGTGATTTGCGCCGGCGCGGAGCGACAGCGAAGCAATCTTCCTCTTAAGAGTTTGCATGAAGCCAGCCTCACCATCAAAGACTTTCAGAGTTAAAACAAAGCGCCCCTGATTTCAGAGGCGCTTTGTCGTTTTGTATTTAGCCCTCTCCTTTGCAGAGCTCCCGAGACTTCGGGAGGGGCAGGTGGCTGCTGGTATAGACGTTTCCCTTCTGCGGATAGCTAAAGGTACTGGTACTGCATTCCTATGTTTTCCTTTAGTTTGCCT
>JAFDYN010000023.1 GCA_018267385.1 Bacteroidota bacterium
GGGTAAACTGAAGCCTGTCACGGAAGAGGCCGGATCTGAAGTATTAGAGAAGGTCAGTGGGGAAGATGGATTGCCGGGCTGCTCGCTCCATGTACCGCTACCCGCAGCACCCAGTGAGGTGCCGGTATACTGGCAGATGCTCTGGTCTGAGCCTGCATTAGGTCGTGAGGTCACAAATACCTGAGCGGTATCTGTGCAGCCACCACTGGTCCATACAAAAGTGTAAGTACCCAGTGTACTAAAGTTAGAAATAGAAGTAGTACTGCTGCCCGGAGTATTGATCGTAGCAGTACCCGGATTGCCTGAGGCGATGGCAGCCCAGCTACCTGTACCGGCTGCGGCCATTGTCACAGCACTATTGAGCGGGTAGCAGGTGAGGTGCTGATCGGGACCGGCATCAGGTTTAGCCGTCACGGTGATGGTAGCAGTATCGCTACAGCCGGATGCATTGGTCCATTTCAGATAGTAAACACCTGCAGCTGAGAAAGCAGAAACTGTAGCCGTAGGTGACGTAGCCGGAGCGATAGTCGCTGTACCCGGTGCCGGAGTGATAAGGCTCCATGTGCCCGTGCCGGTCGCAGTCATAGCAGTGCTGCCACCCGGCAGGATGACACAGCTCACAGTTTTATCCGGGCCTGCATCAGGCTTGGCAGTGACAGTGACAGTAGCCGTATCTGTACATCCTGCTGCATTGGTCCATTTCAGATAATATACACCCGCCGCCGAGAATGCAGAAACGGAGGCGGTCGGAGAGGTAGCAGGCGCAATAGTAGCAGTACCCGGCGCCGGAGTGATAAGGCTCCATGTGCCGGTACCTGTAGCAGCCATAGTGGCGGAGCCACCCGGCAGCGCCGCGCATGTCACCGTTTGGTCTGCTCCCGCATTGACAGTTGCATTGACGGTCACAGTCATTGTATCGGAGCATCCTGCTGCATTGGTCCACTTCAGATAGTAGACACCTGCTGCGGAAAAAGCAGAAACTGCAGCTGTAGCCGAGGTAGCCGGAGTGATCGTACAAGTACCCGGCGCAGGTGTGACAAGGCTCCATGTGCCTGTACCCGTTGCCGCCATAGTAGCCGAGCCGCCCGGTAGCGTGATACAGTTGAGAGTCTGGTCTGCACCCGCGTTTGGTTTAGTCGTGACAGTGATGGTAGCCGTGTCTGAGCAGCCTGCGGTGCTGGTCCACTTGAGCGAGTATACGCCCGCCGCAGTGAAGCTGCTGACTGTGGCAGTAGGAGAGGTGGCAGGCGAGATCGTAGCTGTGCCCGGTGCAGGAGTGATCAGGCTCCAGGTGCCTGTACCGGTCGCTGCCATAGTAGTGCTCCCTCCGGGCAGTACTACACAGGATACCGTCTGGTCCGCTCCGGCACTTGCATTGCCTGATACGACCACCAGCGCGGTATCTACACACACACCGCTGCCCCAGGTGAACATATACGTGCCCGCAGCACTGAAATTGTGTATGATGCTGGTAGGTGATGCCGGCGAAGAGATCGTAGCAGTGCCGGGGGCTGGTGTCAGCAGCGTCCAGGTGCCTGTGCCGCTGCCGGCCATGGTCACAGAGCCACCCGGAAAGGATGCGACACATGATGCCGCCTGATCCGGCCCGGCATTAGCCGTGCCAGCCCGGACTACGGAGCCTGTGCCCGTACCCGTACAGCCGGTGGGAGAGGTGTAGGTGAGGGTATAGGTAGTCGTACTACCGGGGTTGACCGATATGCCTGATGTCGTGGCATTATTGCTCCAGTGATAGGTGCCGCCGGGTACTGATGGTGTGGCACTGAGCGTCACACTACCGCTACAGGCTGTATCATTGGGAATGGTCACAGTAGGATTAGGCGTGATCAGTACCGACTTGCTCGTCACCGCTTTGCATCCTGTAGTAGTAGAGTCCTTCAGCGTGATAAAATAAGTGCCGGGAGCAGAATAGGTATGTGCAGGAGGGTTGGTGACCAGAGACGTTGTGTTGTCCCCGAAATTCCATTGCTGCCATATGATACCGGCGCTGTTATTGGTCACCGTCACAGTACCTGAGGTGCCGCAGATGGTATCAGGTGCTACAGTGAAACTATTGACCGGAGCCATCTGGAAAGTACTGCCAGTGAAGTCAAAATTCCAGCCTGTAGGCACAGGTGCAGAGTAGTTATTGATAAAGATAGCATATGTATGACCTACGGTCACACTCTGCGAGGGACAGATCTCCTGGGTAGGATCCAGTGTGTACAGATCTGTAGGACAGACCGTACCAGATGAAGCCGACATTCCTATGGGGTCAGAAGCGGAGCCTGCATAGTTATAGTTGCAGGATACTTCATTGGTCTGATTAAGGTTAGTAGGGCACCCGTTAGTGATATCATACAAGGCCCAGTCCAGCTCTATACCACTGCCCGTAGGATCACAGTTGAATGAGAGCTGGCCTCCTACGCCTACCGTAAACTGGTACCATACACCTGCGCTCGGCACAGAGAGGAAGCAATCCGGAGTGAAATTAGAGCCACCTGCCGGTACTGATGCCAGGGTGAATGGCGCTGTAGTGCATAGCTTGGTCGCAGTATTGCACCGGCTGCCGGGAGGGTTAGGCGGGTCTGTACTGCTGATGCACAGATTGAAAGTACCTGCAGTGCCAAAAGAACTGACCTCTACGTAGTAGGTGGTCCCTACGGCCTGATTGGCCTGGGCTGATGCAGCATTGCTGCCTGTGACTATATTGCAGTAGCCGCCCCCGGCACCTGAGTAGTTGCTACAGTCCGGAGTGGTATAGATGGCTATACCGAGACCTGATGCCGGAGATGCCCCGGAGGGTGTCACTGTAGCAGTAGTATATGATCCGGTGGATACAAAGGTAAACCATACATCATTGGTCCAGTTGTTTTGGCCGCAGGCCCCGCTGGTCCATGTCTGGGCGGTAGCCGCTACTGTCGTACCATTCACGCAGGCCTGACCGGTAGAGGGCAGCGAGATAGGCTGGGCAGTAGAGCAGTTGTCATTGGCCGGCTGTGCTACCACCCACAGGGGGGTACAGATACATAGTAGTAGCCAGAGTGTATAAAATTTATCTTTCATTCTTTCAGGGTTAGGTCTGGATAAGGGGATGTTATCAAAAGGTTAATTTACTTTTTTAAAAGCAAAAGTATAGACACAGAATATTCAAAATGCACACAGGATCAACAAATCATATATCATAAAGTCGTGTATGGCCACAAAGAGGTTGCAGAGCATTCAATCAATGCACATAGCATTCCATCCAAGAGTGGTATGGGCTAAAGATAAATATTGAGCCTAAGACGGGAAAGCGCCTGTATGTTAAATTTTAAATAATCGAATTAATCACATATTTATTATATGTAAATTAATGAAAGCAATGAAAAGGTGTGATCACCCCTTGATAGTGAGGATAGTACCCGACTGGGTCACGGTATACGTAGGAAGGTTGGACGGTGGCGGACCGCTCAGGCGGGTGCCATCACTGCTGAACCTGCCGCCATGACAGCCACAGTCAAAGCCGCTGCCGGTATAGCTTACGATACATCCCTCATGCGTGCATACCATAGAGATGGCCTTATAGCCTGATCCGGTATTGATCACAAAGACGTTATTGCTGATCACGTAGCCGCCCGTAGTAGCCAGCGCAGCATTGGAAGAGGAGCTCAGGTCCAGGGTAAAATCAACAGGTGTAGGGCTATATTTCTGACAGCTCTGGAGCGAGAGAGCCGCACCGATCCCACATAGCGCACAGGCTGTGACTACAAATTCTTTTCTATCCATTTTGATAATTTTTTTTACAATGGCCCTCATAAGACATTGTCAATACGGAAGTTAGTGCAATGTTTAAACATGGAACGTTAAAAGTCAACCTTTGATACGATTTAACTTTCGGCGATTAACTGTGGCTCAGGCAGTTCTATTTTTAGGATGAGGAAGATCATAGATAATAAAGTAGGATAGCAGGCAGGGTATGCTATTGGGACCGACGTTGCTTTTGTCAAGGTGTTGCATTATACCAGTTATGAGAAGCATTGCAGCAATCTTTGTCACGCATCTGATGCTCGCGGTCACAGCCACCGCTGCCGCACCTGTAGATACCCTTACACCCGCTCAGATGAGCAGTGCTACCATGACGGTAGAGCAGCTGCTCGGTGTGCCATCCTCCTATACCGTGATCTACTGCCGGATGCTGATGAGTCACCGGGGTAAAGGAGTCTGCACGTTTTTCTATTGCCCTGATAGCTGTGCAGGGTGTGCTACGGTCAGTGCGAGGGACTTCCCGGGTATGTGGTCAGAGCAGCTGAATCAATGGCTGGTGGCGGGCTATAATTTTATCCTCACTGATATAGAGATGCAGTGCGGCAGCAGAGTTATGCACTGGCAGCAGAAAAGTTTTGCAGCCCCGCGGTGAGATGGTTACTTTAGCTGCCTCATGATGAAAACATTTCTTTACATACTTTGCTCGCTGCCGCTTTTGCTTTCTGCGCAGCAGTCCATACCGCCCGATACTGCTATCCTCCGCGATCAGCTCTCAGCAGTAGCACACTTTGATACCGGCAAGGCACTCGTGGCGCGGGGTCTTTTACGCGAAGCGGGACTGCATTTCAACACTGCTATCTATCTGGATAAAACCAATGCGCAATACTACAATGCCCGTGGCAATGTGAAATCTGACATAGAACAATATGAAGATGCCCTGCACGACTATGACAAGGCTATAGCGATGGATCCTGTACTGATAAAAGCGTATTACAACCGCGGCACCTGCAGATATTATCTGGAGGACTACAAGGGTGCTATCTCAGACTATACAGTACTGCTACAGTCGGATCCCAAAGACGCTGAAGTCTGGCACAACAGGGCCTGTGCGTGGATGGACTCAGGGGAATACAAAAAGGCATTAAAGGATTTCGACAGAGCAATAGAATTAAATCCATTATATCTACGTGCATATAGTAATAGGGGGGAAGCCCACACATATAATGGCGATGACCTGAAGGCCACGCTGGATTACAATAAAGCGATATCTCTCGCTCCTGACAGCGCATACAGCTATCTCTCCAGAGGCTGGAGCAGGGCCTATAATAAGCGCTTCAATGCAGCTCTCAAAGACTATGACAAAGCCCTGGAGTTGGATCCTCAAAATGCACACGGTTATTACCTCCGTGCGTTGGTAGAGCAGGCGCTGGATGATATAAAGGCTGCCTGTGCAGATCTGTACAAAGCACTAGTGCTGGGAGATAAAGGCGCAGCTGAAAAGATCAGCCTCTATTGCAAATAGAACTCAGGGCTGTATACCGTCTGTGATAGGCGGAGGAAACATATTATCTCTCGTAGGCGGTGCAGGAGGGTCTTTAGGTATCTCTGGTTCCGGTTTAGCAGGTACTACATCAGGATTTTCTATTTCCGGTTTATCTGGCACCTGTATCTCCGGTTTCTTCTCTTCGTTTGGTTTCTCCGGTGGATTCTTCTCGTTTTTCTTATCGTCACTCATGGCTATGTGTTTTTTTATATCTGGCGCAAAAGCCGTGCTGGATTGAGTGGGGCGATAGTTGCCCTACGAAAGCACAGATGCTTAGTTTGAACTCTACATGCAGCATCTGATGGCGCTCTGGCACCACTATGATCATATACCGCATAAAAAAAGCGGGACCGAAGCCCCGCTCTTTCTATATGTCTTGAATCTTGATTCTTGACTCTTGTATCTAAGCGATTATGCCTTCTCTTCCTTAGGCAGGAGAACCTTGCGGCTCAGCTTGAACTTGCCGGTCTTCTGGTCTACGTCGAGGAGTTTTACCTTGATCACTTCGCCTTCTTTCAGGATGCCGTCCATGGTCTCGAGGCGTTTGTGAGAGATCTCGGAGATGTGGAGCAGGCCCTGCTTGCCCGGCATGAACTCTACGAATGCACCGTATGGCATGATAGACTTCACAGTCGCTTCGTATACTTCACCTACCTCAGGTGTCGCTACGATACCCTTGATGATGCGCAGGGCAGCATTCACAGAGTCAGCGTTAGGGCCGAATACCTCTACGCGGCCACGGCCATCAGCTTCTTCAGAGATCGTGATGGTAGTACCAGTGGTCTTCTGCATCTCTTGTATGATCTTGCCACCAGGTCCGATGATCGCACCGATGTACTCATTGGCTACGAACATCACCTCGATCTTAGGTGCGTGTGGCTTGTAGTCAGCGTTTGGCTGTGGCATGGTCTCTACCAGCTTGCCCAGGATGTGCAGGCGGCCTTCCTTCGCTTGCTCGAGGGCTTGCGTCAGGAGCTCCTTAGAGAGGCCGTCTATCTTGATATCCATCTGGCAGGCAGTGATGCCCTTGGCAGTACCGCACACCTTAAAGTCCATATCACCCAGGTGATCTTCATCGCCCAGGATGTCAGACAGGATAGCGTGCTTGCCGCCATTGTCAGTCACGAGGCCCATAGCGATACCAGATACCGGTGCAGCTATCTTGACACCTGCATCCATCAGCGCCAGTGTACCTGCGCACACGGTAGCCATAGAGGAGGAGCCGTTTGACTCCAGGATGTCAGATACTACGCGCACTACGTATGGTATATCAGCTGGCATTACCTTCTGCAGCGCACGGAATGCGAGATTGCCGTGGCCTGTCTCGCGGCGGCTGGTACCACGTGGGGTACGTGCCTCACCGGTAGAGAAAGGAGGGAAGTTGTAATGCAGCATAAATTTCTTCTCCTCATTGATCACTACGCCGTCTACAGTTTGCGCATCCAGGGAGGTGCCGAGTGTTACAGTAGTGAGGGACTGGGTCTCACCGCGGGTGAAGATAGCCGAGCCGTGAGGGCTAGGCAGGTAGCCTACCTCGCACCAGATAGGGCGGATCTCGTTCATCTTGCGGCCATCGAGGCGCACGGTCTTATTGAGCATGGTCCAGCGCACAGCCTCCTTCTCCTCGTGGTGGAAGTACTGGCCGATCAGGAATGCCTTCTCCTTCAGCTCCTCAGGTGTGAGGGTAGCCTCAAACTCAGCCTGCACAGCGTCAAACAGTTCCTTGCGCTGATGCTTGTCAGCGAGGCCCTTTGATGCGATCTCTACATACTTGTCATATGCGTGAGCGTGGATCTTGGCGCGCAGTTCTTCATCATGTGTCTCGTGAGAGTAGGTACGCTTGGTAGCAGTACCGGCCTCAGCCTGCAGCTCGAGGATCACAGCCACTTGCTTCTTCAGCATCTCATGGGCAAAGGCGATAGCCTCTACCATTTCAGCCTCGCTCACTTCTGCCATCTCACCCTCTACCATCACGATAGACTTCTCAGTGGCAGCTACGATCATATCGAGCGTTGTATTAGGACCTTCTACATCAGACTTGCTGGGGTTGATCACCAGCTGGCCGTTGATCTTTGCCACGCGGCACTCAGAGATAGGACCGTTGAAAGGTATGGTAGATACCGCCAGGGCAGACGATGCCGCGAGGCATGCCAGTGCATCAGGCAGTTCATTGCTATCAGCAGATATGAGGGTCAGGTGTACCACTACATTGGCATGGTAGTCATCCGGGAAGAGGGGGCGCAGGGCGCGGTCTACCAGGCGGCTCGTCAGGATCTCATTCTCACTAGGGCGGGCCTCACGCTTGAAGAAGCCACCCGGAAACTTGCCGGCTGCGGCAAACTTCTCCTGGTACTCTACGGTGAGCGGCATGAAGTCTACGCCTTCTTTGGCGTTGATATCAGCGCAGGCAGTAGCGAGGAGCATGGTATTGCCATACTTTACCACTACAGAGCCGTCGGCTTGCTTGGCCAGGCGGCCTGTCTCGATCTCCACTATGCGGCCACCGCCGAGGTCGATCGTCTTTTTGATTACTTTCATCTTTGTTTTTGTTTTTGCCCGGCGGTATTGCCGGAGCGGGTTATGATTATTGATTACTTACTTTGGGATAATAGCGATAAACGCCTATCAGTCAGGAGACTAAAGGGGAAATAGCAGTGAAGTTTTAAGATCAGTGATGTATCTCAATCAGAAATCGTAAACCAACAACCAGAAGTAATAACGGCCCCTTTATAAAAGCAAAAAGGTCGGTGTATCCACCAACCTTTCTGAGGGTCTTTATTTTCTGATGCCGAGTTTTTCGATGAGGGCACGGTAGCCGTTCAGGTCTGTCCGTGAGAGGTAGTTGAGCAGCCTCCTGCGCTTACCTACCAGCTTGAGCAGGGCGCGTGTGTTTGAGTGGTCCTTCTTATTAGTAGAGAGGTGACCAGAGATATGGTTGATACGGTGGGTGAAGAGGGCGATCTGGCCTTCTGTAGAGCCTGTGTTCTTCTCAGAGCCGCCGTATGTCTTGAAGAGTTCGTTCTGTGTTTCTGCAGTCAGTTTCATCTGTGCTTGACTTTGTTTTTTCTTTGTGAGGTGCAAATATAACGGGATTTTCGGTAAATGCAAACGCTGGTCGAAAAAGAATAAACACCCTCGGTTTTTGTGTTTTAGCGCTTTCGTGGTTAATTTATTTTCCTCAGATAGCATCCATCCCCATAGCTCAGAAAGCGGAAATCATGCGCCAGCGCATAGTCGTATATACGCCGCCAGTCGTCACCTATCAATGCCGCTACCAGCAGCAGCAGCGTACTATCCGGCTGGTGAAAGTTAGTGACCAGTTCGCGCACTACCCGCCACTGATAGCCCGGTGCTATGAGTAGCTGCGTACGCGTGATGACGCGGTCCAGACCATGCTGATGCAGATAGGAGAGGAGTGCATCGAGCGCATCGGTAGCAGGTAGTGACCCATCCGTCTCATAGGCATCCCACTGCTGCACGGCCAGTTGGGAAGGTTCTATGTTTGGCTTGCTATGCACTTTCGCGCCGATCCAGTATAGGCTCTCCAGCGTGCGTGTAGCAGTAGTCCCCACAGCCACTACGTTTCGTCCGGCGGCTATGGCGTCACGCAGTTTCTCTAGGAGTGTCACAGGTACGTCTAGCCACTCTGCATGCATCTGGTGGTCTGCTATTACGTCAGCTTTTACAGGCTTGAAGGTGCCCGCACCGACATGAAGTGTCACAAAATCCCAGTGGATACCCTTCATGCGAAAGTCGTCAAATATTCGGTCTGTGAAGTGAAGCCCTGCGGTAGGGGCGGCTACTGACCCTTCCACTTTGCTGTAGATGGTCTGGTAGGTGTCGCTATCGGCCTTATCGGCTTTGCGCTTAATATAAGGGGGCAGCGGCACGGCACCAGCCAGATAGAGTATCTCTGCGAAGGTCGCGTCAGTACCCCACTGCAGCAGTATCACGTAGCAGTCACTGAGCTTCTCTACGATAGAGGCGGTGATCGAGATGTTATGCTCCGGGAAATGGAGATGCAGCTCTTTCTCCTTCCACTTGTCTGCTTTGCCTACCAGGCACTTCCAGTAGACCTCTTGCATCTGCATCATCCCTGTGGTGATATCGGCATACCGTTCATCAGGCTCCAGGCAGAAAACCTCTATCGTAGAGCCGGTCTCTTTAGGAAACAGCAGCCGCGCATGCACCACCTTTGTATCATTAAAGATCACAAGAGAATCGGCAGGTATATATTCAGCGATATTGCGGTATACATCTTCAGCGATGCTGCCATCCGTATAAAGCAGGAGCTTAGACAGGTCGCGGTCGGGCAGAGGGTACTTGGCTATCCTGTCATCAGGTAGTGTATAGGTATAATCGGCTATGCGTATGTCGCGAGGATCTGTCATGTTCCTATTCCGCCGGTCTCTTTAGGAGATTGTCATCTTCCTTTACTATTTTATTGAGATAGATGGGAATGTAGTGATCGCCGGAGATAGCTCTTTTAACTTCCTGTAAGTAGCCTAAAACAGATGGCAGTACTTCTTCAGGCAAGTCGTCTATCAACTTCCGTATTCGATCTCTTGTCTCCACTACTTCGCCTTTTTCTTCTTACCCTTATTAGCTTTCTTCACTTTAGGTTTATCGGCTTTCACTGCTTTGGCTTTATCGGTCTTTTTTGTTTTGGCTTTAGCTACTTCGGCTACTTTTTCTTTCGCTTCACCTTTCAGCTTTACGGTGGCTACAGGCTTCAGTATCTCATGGCCCATCTTGTCGCGCTTGGTCTCGAGGTAGCGGAGGTTGTGCGGATTGGGATGTACCTCCAGCGCCACATTCTCTACTATCTCCAGACCATATCCTATCAGACCTACACGCTTCTTTGGGTTATTGGTCATCAGGCGCATCTTTTGTATACCGAGGTCGTTTAGGATCTGAGCGCCCACACCGTAGTCGCGATTATCCATGTTGAAGCCCAGCGCGAGGTTTGCCTCTACGGTATCCTTACCTTTCTCCTGCAGGCGGTAGGCGTGCAGCTTATTGATCAGGCCTATGCCACGGCCTTCCTGCTGGATATAGAGCACCACGCCTTTGCCCGCCTTCTCTATCTGCTGCATGGCAGCATGGAGCTGATCGCCGCAGTCGCAGCGCATGGAGCCGAGTATATCACCTGTGGCGCAGCTGGAGTGTACGCGCACTAGCACGGGCTCGTCTTTCTTCCAGGTACCCTTCACCAGCGCCATATGCACATCGCCGCTATTCATCTGTGAGTAGGCTATTAGTTTGAAGTCACCATACTTCGTAGGCATGTGCACAGTCTCTTCCTTTGTGATCAGGCGCTCGTGCTTCATGCGGTAGGCCACCAGGTCTTTGATAGAGATGATCTTCAGTTTCTCTTTTTTAGCCATCTTCAGCAGGTCGGGCATACGCGCCATCGTACCGTCTTCATTCATGATCTCTACCAGTACGCCCGCCTCTTCAAATCCCGCCAGCCTGGCCAGGTCTACTGTAGCCTCAGTATGGCCGGTACGGCGCAGCACGCCACCTTCCTTGGCTATGAGCGGGAAGATATGCCCCGGCCGCGCCAGCTCTTCAGGGCGGTATTTAGGATCTATCATCGCGTGGATGGTCTTGGACCTGTCATGCGCAGAGATACCCGTAGTGCAGCCGTGGCCGCGCAGGTCTATGGAGATAGTAAAGGCCGTCTCATGCGCAGAGTTATTGCTGCCTACCATCAGGCTGAGGTTCAGGCGGTCTGCTATTGCCTTGCTCACAGGTGCGCAGATCAGGCCGCGCCCTACTTTAGACATATAGTTGATGATCTCCGGTGTCACATTGCGCGCAGCCGTCACAAAGTCACCTTCGTTCTCGCGGTCCTCGTCATCTACTACGATGATCAGTTTTCCTTTCTTGATATCAGCGATAGCTTCTTCTATCGTGTTCAGTTGTGATTTCATTACTGTTATATTTTATGCCTGCGGCTGAGCGCAAGCCTGACTTTGAAATAATGCGGGGCAAATTTGTGAAATAGCAAGCATTTATTTTCATAGATGTCTACCTCTGTTTGGTATAACCTGAAACCCGCGCCAATGCTCAGTTTTTAATTAATTATACAATTATATATTAATTTAAGTGTCCTATTAGGCTCTGAATTCCGCAATAATGATGTTTTTGAATGACAGCTGTATTTTTCGTATTTTAGTAGAAAGCAAAAGAAATGAAAACATCAGATCTAAGGGATGAGGTACATGGCTATGTAGAGCAAGCTGATGACGAAGTATTGCAAGCTATTAAAACCTTGGTCAAACCTGTTATTCAGCAATTTCATCTTTCAGACGAACAGATACAGGAAGTGCGCAGGCGTAAAGAAGAACATGATGCCGGTCTTAGCGAATCTTTCACTTGGGAGGAAGTCAAAAAAAGGCTTGAGGCTAAGCGAAAATGAGTTACGCGCTTTCGGTCAAAGCGGCCGCCTCTCTGGAAATTGAGGAGGCCTATGCTTATTATGAAGAACAAAGCAAAGGATTAGGAGATAGATTCATAGAGGAAGTAGAAGATACTTTGGGTTACATTGCGAAATATCCATTGCACTTTCAGGTGATCACAGATACGTTTCGGCAAGCTTTACTAAGGCGGTTTCCGTTTGCTATCGTTTACGATGTATCTGATACAAAAATTACGGTCTATTCCGTATTTCACACCAGTCGTGATCCTGAAACTAAATTTACCTAATCCTATACATTCCGCTTCGTCGGGCTCCAGGCGCTCGTCTGCACGCCTGTCAGGTACTTGTAGAAACCGTACAGCAGCGCGAGGTTCATCAGGTTGAAATAGGCAATGAAGCGCAGCAACGCGATATGGATGCCCAGGCGCTTTAGCAGGGTCTCAGCGATAGGTGAGAGGCAGAATAGAACCAATCCCACAAACAGCACACCGTACAGCGGCATAGACAGCATCAGTATGCCGCTAGCCGCCAGCATCAGCAGGATGATGAATGGCCCCATCCACCTCAGCACCTTGTGCGATAGCAGTGCAAAGGCCACTGCATCGAGGCGGAAGAGCATCTGCCAGTACACGCCCAGGTTCTGCCAGTTGCCCGTAGAGATACGGGTCTTGCGTTTGAATTCCTCCGTCACTTCATTAGATACATCCTCATAGCAGACCGCTTTAAACTCAGAAATGGCCTTCTTGCCCTGCTGCAGTATGCTCATACTGATGTAGAAATCCTCCATCAGAAAGTTGGGCGGGATGGGAGAGAAGCAGTCTGCCCGCATAGCATAGCAAGCCCCAAAGGCACCCATCATCGCGCCCCAGGCCAGCCCCTCGCGGTACTTGATCATATTCTCACGCTGTATGTAGGTAGCCTCCTGCACAGAGATGCCATCTCCGCGCTGGCCATTGTTCAGCACATTGCCCCCTACCTGGCCGATAGACGGATTCTTAAAGTGCTTCACCATCTCATAGATGCAGTCGCGGGTGAAGAAGACATTGGCATCGGTCAGGATAAAAACATCGCTGTCCTCGATGCCTTGTGCTTTGAGCTGCGTATAGAGCTTATTAAGAACGCCGCTCTTGCCATTGCGCTCGTAGTAGGGGGTGAAACGGATCTGGGGATACTTTGCTGCATAGCTGCTGATGATCTCATTGGTAGTGTCAGAGCTATTATCAGAGCCGATGCAGAAGGCCAGCCTGTCCAGCGGGTAGGAAGTATCCAGCACGGAGTCCAGTTTCTCGCGGATCACCTTTTGCTCGTTATAGGCCGACATCAGGATAAATACCCTCGGTAGCTGCTCCCCCCGGCTGTAGATCACCTCATTGTCTTTTTGGCCGGAGGCAAAGACACGCAGCAGCAGCGGATACAGCACATAGGAGTGCAGCAGCAGCAGCACACAGGCCCAGTATATGATCTGCAGCGTCAGGAGCATAGCGTCTTATAGTAGTCCAGCAATCTTGCTATGATCTTCTTATTCTGAAACCGCTCCACTGCAAACTCACGTGCGCTGCGTGAGAGCCGAGCCATCAGCTGTGGCTCATTTACAAGCCTTCCTATCTGGGTAATGTATTCTTCAGCGCTGTTGGCTATCAGTATCTCGCGGTCATGTGTGGCGCCGCTGCCCTCTGCAGATACTGCCGTGGAGAGCACTACCTTGCCCATAGCCATCGCCTCTATGATCTTGATGCGCACACCACTGCCGGATACCAGCGGCGAGAGTAGCACCGAGTGGCTATTGATAAAGCCCACAGATGATGGTACCTCGCCATGTGCTACTACATTCATATTACCAAAGCTATAAAACTGCTGTGGCATCTTCTTACCTGCTATGTGAAACTTCAGGTTGGGATAGGCTGCATGGACACGTGGCCACACATCCCGCAGAAACCACTCCAGCCCCTGCAGGTTGGGCAGCCAGTCCAGCGCACCTATGAAGAAAAGGCTGACGCCCGGAGGCTGTATAGCCGGCATATTTTCATCTATATCCATGCCTGCAGGCACGATGATCGTCTTTGCCGCAGGCTGCAGTTCTTTTATGAAACCTTCATCCTCTGTACTAATGGCCAGCACCGTATCTACCTTGCCCAGCGCCTCCCGCTCAAAGGTTTTTAGCCGCGCGGCCTGCATGTGCAGATACCATCGCTTGAGCGGATTAGTATCGGCCACGGCACCGCGTTCCCAGATCTTGTATTCTACATTATGCGCGCGCTGCACTATTCTGGCCATACTATATTCCCGGCAGGTGTCTATGTAGAGGCATGGCGGTAGCCCATCCACATGTATGACATCAAATTCCTTTCTTTTCAAAAGCGCCACAAGGGCTGCACGGTAGGCGTCGCTATCAAAGCGCTCCATGATATAGGACCGCGAGGTCAGGAGGTTTAGCGCAGCGTCTATGGGTTTGATGCGATTGTCTACGTCTATGCTGATAAACTCACTAACATTGCCGAAGGCATCACCCGTATCTTTGAGGTCTACGTGGTGTTTGGCTGTATTCATAGCCAGGCAGGTCAACTCGCAGCCGGCATCGGCGTAGCCCTTCACAAAGTGATAGGCTCCGATAGCACCGCCGTCATTCAGCGGCCAGGGGATGCGGTTTAGCAGCACGAGTATCCTCAATATTTTTAATTTTGGCAGCTAAGTTAACAAAGCCCCTAAACCCCCAAAGGGCAAAGGGCTGAAACATACTATGTACAAAAACAATAAAGTAGTAGTAGTGATGCCGGCCTACAATGCCGAGCGTACGCTCGAGCAGACCTATGCAGAGATACCATTTGACCTGGTAGACGAGGTGGTGCTGGTAGATGATGCAAGCAAGGATAATACCTCCGAGCTAGGGCGTAAAATAGGCATCCAGCATGTGATCAAGCATGATAAGAACAAAGGCTACGGCGGCAATCAGAAGACCTGCTATAAAAAGGCGCTGGAGCTGGGCGCAGACATAGTCATCATGCTGCACCCGGACTATCAGTACACCCCACTGCTGCTCACGGCTATGATCTCCATCATAGGCAATGATGTCTATCCTGTAGTCTTTGGATCCCGCATCCTCGGCAAGGGTGCTCTGAAAGGGGGGATGCCTACGTATAAGTACATTTTCAACCGGATGCTCACGCTGACGCAAAATATCCTGATCGGCGAGAAGCTGTCGGAATACCACACAGGCTACAGGGCCTTCTCTGCCAAAGTCATCCGCGAGCTCAATCTGGAAGCCAACTCTGATGACTTCGTTTTTGACAACCAAATGGTATCACAGATATTCTACAAAGGCTACGAGATAGGAGAGGTGACCTGCCCCACAAAATACTTTGATGAGGCATCTTCTATCAATTTCTCCCGCAGCATGACCTATGGATTGGGCTGCCTCAAAGTCTCACTCACCCACATGCTTTGCAAATGGGGCGTGATGAAGAGTGAGCTATATAAGTAATGTAGGCTGGGGCGGTTATTTACGGAAAATGCTTCTATTGTGGATGGAAAATGTTGGATTGTCATAATTTTTTGACGATAGTGTGACAATCTTTACCTTTTTTTTGTATTATCTTTAGAAATACAAAGCATGGGCGATTTTGCACAGCAGATAAACACTCTCCTTATGAAAAGAACGTATACTACCACTCTCGTCTTATTTCTCGGTTTCCTACTCTTCAACTTTGGCCGCCTCACCGGCAGTGGATCAGGAAGTTGTACACGCCACTCCGGCCTGGCGGCGCTCAATAATAACCCTACGAGTAATTGTGCAGGGGCCTGTCATGGCGGCGGAGGCATAGTGACAGACTCACTGGGTATGATGGATACCACCAGTACTACCGTAGGCACTGACACCACTACCACACAGCAGGGAGGGGGTACTACCGGGGTGGGAGACCTGGCCTTTCAGGCGCATATATCTATCTATCCTACAGTGACCACCGGCAAGGTATGTATCACCACCTCAGCTGATAGCCGGGATGCAATGATGTACGGTGTCTATACACTGGATGGCAGGCTGGTAGATGCGGGTATGCTGCCGGGCTATCCGGCCAGCAGCTATATGAATATCCAGGCACTACCGGCAGCCCGCTATATCATCAGGATATCAAATGGCAGCCACAGCGCTTCTTATCACCTCATACGCCAGTAGAGTGGTCGCGGCTCAGGCAGCCATGTCTTCCTCGTGCTGTTTTACATTGATCTCTCCGACCCAGTCCAGGTCTTCTTCTGCCGGCGGCAGTACCACCGGTTGTCCCAGGTAGTCCACTCTGCGGCCGGGATAGATGTGAGCTTCGATCAGGTATGACATCAGGGATACGCGATCCAGATTTGGGTGCAGGTGCGGCCTCATGTGCTTGTCGTGATACTCCGGCAGGAGGCTCCAGTGCAGGTTTGGCTTATTGTGGTGGGCACCGTGATAGCCATTGTTGAATAGCAGCCAGTTCAAAACCGGGCTGCTGAAGTTGCGGCTGTGATTATATGGATGCTTGTCATCGGCGCCGTCATGCTGGAAATAATTGGTACCTACTATGCCCCATGCAGCATATTGATGCGGGATGAGCCAGAAGAGCAGCATGCATTTCCAGTTGATCAGTAGCAGAATCACATTGGCCGTGATGACCAGGCCCAGCTCCAGCGCATACTGGCGAAACCATTTTGGCCGCTCATGGTACATTTTGCGACCAAAGGCGATCTCTCCCTTCAGGATATCTCCGCTCATGAGGTAAAAGAAAAAAAGCTGGTTGAAGAGATTGATACGGAAGCGGGCCTTGGTAGTACGGATGGCATCCTCACGCTCCTGGGTGTACTTGTGATGGCTGAAATTATGCCCCGGCACATAGGCGCTCACTGAGTGACCATAGGTGAAAGAAAGGACGAACTGGAAAAGCCTGTTCATCGTACGGCTGTAAAAGATCGGGGCGTGGATTGTATTGTGCACGATCACAGCGCAAAAGAAAGACAAAAGGCAGTTGGCCACCACCCATCCGGCTATCTCCCAGCCGGACATGACAGGCCATCGGAACCATGGTGTGACAGCTACTACCCAATATAGCGCTACAAAGGCGATCGTCCGCCTGTCTGCTTTGTATCTGAGCATAAAAGAGATATAGGCAAAAATAGGTAAATAACGGACAATAGCCTGATGCTACCGGCCATCCTGCTGGCAAATACCTCTCATTCGCCGCCGTGCCGCATTAAATACTCACTATGGGGCGAAAAACATATGGTACAAACCTTGTGCTGCCAGAGAAAAAGCCAAACACATGAAATTGCTTCGCATATACATCCTGCTCCTGGCCCTGACCACAGTAGCTGCAGGCTATACAGTGGCAGCTCAGGATACCACAGTAGCAGACTCTACTATGGCGGTAGCTACACCCGGCGGCACCGCAGACAATGGCTACACCAGCCAGACCAGTACTACGGATCACAAGGTAGATACTGGCATGACCGTGACGGGAGCTGTGATGGTAGGGCTCGGGATACTGATCATAGGTGCTGGTATATACTACATGGTGCGAAACCGGCGCAAAACTATAGGCGGTATACAGTCTCAGGACAAAGGAGAACCTACACCGCGCACCACTGACTCTATCAATAATCCCGGCGCGGGGTTATGATCTGGCATCCTATTCACTGATATAAATCTCACAATATGAAAAAGATAGAAAATTTGATCCTGCTATGCGCAGGAATGATGCTAGCAGGCCTGCAGGCGCTTTATGCACAGGCTAACGACGCTGTACTGCCTGCACGTGGAGATAAAAATGGCACGGACTACCTGTGGATCGTAGCTGTGGCAGTAGTAGTAGTGGGGATCATCGCGGCGGTCATATACCAGCGCAGGCACCGCAGGGATAAGCAGTCTACGCTGACCGGAGATATCAATAATCCGGCTTCAGGCATTTAGCGCAGAGTGATAGGCAGGCATTGCTGCAGTTTGTTCTGAAAAATCTCGCTGACCTCAGCCATATCGAGTGGCCTGCCCAGTTCTTGCGCCATAGATGTCACCGCCTTGTCAGGCAGGCCGCATGGCACGATGTAGTTAAAGTATCGGAGATCGGTATTGATATTGAGCGCTATGCCGTGCATCGTGCAGCCCCGGCTGATCTTCATGCCTACCGCACATATCTTTCGCGGTGCTATGCTGGCATCCAGCCATATACCGGGTGCTCCGTCCAGGCGAGTGGCAGTCAGGCCATAGTCGGCGAGCAATAATATTATGGTGTCTTCCAGCGCCGCTACAAAACTCGCTGGCCCCATACCCAGTATATCCAGGTCAAAGATGGGATAGACCACCAGCTGGCCCGGACCGTGATACGTAATATCCCCCCCGCGGCTGATCTGATGAAAAGCAGCGCCTACCGCCTCCGGCTTGAAAAGCATATTGGCGGGATCGCCTGATTTGCCGAGAGTGTAGGTGGGAGGGTGCTCACAGAGGAGCAGTGTATTGTGCGTAGGCCGGCCTGATGCTTTGGCGGCCAGGTTAGCTTCATAGAGCTCCTCCTGCAGCGCTAGTGTGGCGCTGTAAATTTCTCCCGGGTGTCTAATGATTCTTTCAACCTCAGCTCGAGGTCGCGCAGATACGGGAGGTATCGTATATTGGGATTTCTCAGCCACCAGTATATTGGACTTTCGCTATAGATCAGACCCTGATCTTTGTCCATCCGTTTGCAATAATACTGAATAAAATGCTCGTTGAAGCGGGAGGCGGCATCTGTGAGTGTCGTCGAGTATGCTTTGCTTTCCTGCCTGGCTGACGGAGTGCCGAGATTGATATGGTCATATATACCTATCAGGTAGCGTGCCAGCGCATTTTTGTACTCTTTGTGGATCATCTCATCGGTTTCCTTGTATCTGGCCAGGCACTGCTGTATGCTGTCTGCCAGATCGGCCGGTATCTCTACCGGCACCAGCAGGTCTGTAGCAGCAGTACGGTCACCCCATACTTTGGCGTAAAACGGAAGTGGCGGTGCGAGCTGCTGCTGGTCGCTGCCTTTGGCCACCAGATAGCTGCCAGCCAGTGGTGTATTGCCCTGATCTGAGGTGCGGTCATCTCCCGGTATCGTCTCCATCACTGTGCCGTAGTCTACGATATACAGGCTGTCATGGTTGATAGCTATCATGGTGTCACGCTGCAGATCACAGGTGAGCGCTATGAGGCTGTCGCGCTGGAGCTGGGCAGTATGCTGTGACTCCATAAAGTAAACCGGGCCAAATGTCCACCTGGTGATAAAGGCATAGCACAGTTCCATATTATTGATGCGGAGGCGGTGCTCCAGCTCATCTGCCGCGCTGCCGTACTGCTGGCCGCGCAGCGCCTTGATACGGTCCTGGTCCGTGCGCAGGCGCACGATGATGCCACGGGTATGTATATCATTGATCTGGATGCGCGCTCGTGTCAGGTCTGTTTCTACCGGTTGTTTCTCTTTATGTTTTTGGCAGAAGGCAGGGGTGCTCAGGCTGAGCAGCAGGGGCAATATCAAAAGTCGGATGTGCATGTCAACTAGTTAAACGTGAACATAGTGTATCTATTTCACTCAGACGGGTAGCAGGCGTATATCTGACCCTTTTATGACAATTTTAGTTCTTTGGCTATCTCCTTTGGTACAAATTTGCCCACGCGGCCCTTGCCACGGATGATCTCGCGCACAATCGTAGAGGAGACAGATGATAGCTCCGGCTTGGCCAGTATCAGGATGGTCTCGATATTGGGGAACATGGCATTATTCAAGTGCGCTATCGTCTTCTCATAGTCAAAGTCAGACGCCGAGCGGATACCGCGCACGATGTAGTCTGCGCCACGCTCATTGCAGAAATTGACCGTCAGGCCCTCGTAGCTCTCTACGCTGATCTTCGGCTCATCCTGAAAGACTCTGCTGATCCACTCCATGCGCTTCTCCAGCGGGTAGAGCGACTGCTTCTGAGAGTTGGTGCCTATAGCTACGATGATGTGATCAAATAGCGGCACCGCGCGCCTCACGATGTCTACATGGCCGGAGGTGATGGGATCAAAGGAGCCGGGGAAGATGGCGATCTTTTTCATGCTGTGAAGATGAATTAATGGTGGGTAAATATAACAGACTTGTGGGGAATGCAGACCAGATGAAAATTGATCTTGCAAATCAACTCAATACTCCAGCTTCATATACCCCTTGATCACCGGGTCGAGGATGGATTCGCGTCCACCTGCGTTTGAAGTGAGCACGATATAGTAGTCGTCCAGGCTCTGCTGCACATCCAGATGATCGTCTACGTCTACGCCTAGTTTCATTCTGTCATCCACATGAGGGCGTGCATCTGCAGCAAAGTCCCTGTCCATCTCTGTGGCAAAGGGATCTGCCAGTGCGCGTTTCTTCAGGTCATTAGGATCATCCAGCACCAGCAGGATAGACTTGTGGTACTCCTGGAAGACGCCGTGCCTGTAGCCGCCCAGATTGACATAGTATAGTTTGCGGCCATTGTTAGATTTTGCGGCATCGCGGTCACGCACTACAGATACAGCATAGCCATCGGCCTGTGTGATCTCAGAATAGCAGTCTATATGTACCAGGACTGACTTTGGTAAAGGGATAGAGGAGCGCAGCTCAGCCAAAAATGCAGGGTCTTCTATATTCTTTCCCACGCGGAATACCACATCGTGCTGCTCAGTATTAAATCCTTTAGGCCGGTAGCCTATGAGGATCATGTATAGCTTCAGGTCACTCATTCTGAGGATTGTATTTTGTATTAACCCTCTCCTTCGGAGAGGGCAGGGTGAGGTCAGTCTTCAGATTTCTCCTTGCCCGCATTGGTAAAAATCGCAAACGTAGTAGTGCCATAGGTCTTGCTCTTGACGAAGTGCGGGTGCTTCTCAAAGTTATGGTCAGGATTATGCTCGAGTATGAACCAGCCCTCGCCATCTATGAGGTCATAGCTGAAAAGGATATCCGGTATATCGCCGAGGTTGGGCAGCGGATAGGGCGGACCGGCGAATATCACGTCATACTTCTCGCGGCAGCTCTCCATGTATTTGAAAACATCCATCTGCATCACCTTGATGCCTGTGAAGCCAAACTCCTGCGCAGTTTTTTTGATAAAATTGGCGCACTTAGGGAAGATCTCTACCGTGGTGATATCGGTCGTGCCGCGAGAGGAGAACTCATAGCTGATGCTACCTGTGCCGCCAAAGAGGTCGAGCACTTTGATATTGTCAAAGTTGAAACTGTTATTGATCATATTGAACAGGCCTTCTTTGGCCATGTCCGTAGTAGGTCGCGTAGGTATATTGGACGGCGGGTGAAACTGCCGCGCTTTGTATTCTCCTCCTATGATGCGCATGGATTACAGATTGTATAGTGGATAGTTGAAGTGCATAGGGTATCCCTCAAAGGCTGCGCTGAAAGTTCTGTCAGCAGGCTCTTTAGCAAAAGTAACGGACCGGAAGTAGCGCGTGGTCATATCATAGAGCTGCGAGTCCTGGCTCACCTCGCCCATGAGCATGGCTCGTGTCTCAGCCCGGTTGATACCCATCTCGTCTGCTACGAGCAGCACAAAGTAGATATAGTCCTGCGTGGAGCGGTACTCATACTGATTGTAGATGCGCAGCGCGCCTGATGCGTCAAAGTAAACGACCTCTATACGCCCCGCGCTTACATTTATAAAGAGGTTTTGAGACTCTGTCTGGCCGGTGCGGCGCAGCGTCTCGATCAGCACTGCGCCGGAGTGGTAGTGCAGCGCAGTAGGGTATTTGCTGCGCAGCAGTTGTGCGATTGCTTCCACCTTTTCAAAGACGAAACGCGCCTCGCCACCCATGATCTCATTGACCCCGGCAGTATCATCTGTTTCCTCCTCCTCATAGAATATGGTCGGCACGATCTCAAAGCCACCTGACCACAGGATGTACACGAGGGAAAAATCTTTATTCAGGAAAGCATCCTTATCCAGTATGATCTCCAGCTGCCCGCGCAGCTCTGCATCAGAGGTCACAGACTGGAGCGCATACTCACCATAGTAAACGGTGCTATCTCCCTGCGAGATGAAGTAGCGTATATGGCTGTGATCTATACTGAGCTTGAGATGCTCAGTACCATCGCCGCGCACATCTGCAGGGTCGCCTATCGCATTGAAGAAGTTTCTGGTATGTGCGGCTGTGCTCACGGGGCAAATATAGGAAAACGGGTGGCAGTTGGCAGGTGATTGGTGGCAGGTGGCTGGCATATATGGCTACAGAAGGAAATAGCCCGGTATAATGTATTTCCCGCCAACAGCCAACTAACACCCGCCACCAGTAAACCCGCCAACCAAAAAATCGCTACGTTTGCGGCCATGACACCACGTAGCAGCCGCTGGCGCGAGTACCTTCAGCTCAAGATAGACCGCAATAAATTTTGTGCAGCAGTAGGCCTTCACTTTACCAATCTGCAGCCGGGCCTGATAGAGGCGGAGCTGGAGATGAAGGAAATGCTGGAGCAGCAAAATGGCTATCTGCATGGTGGTGTGACCTCCGCAGTTTGCGATATGGTGGCAGGCTATGCAGCCTACTCGATGGTAGAGGAGGGGCAGCAGGTCTTTACAGTAGAGTGCAAGGTGAGCTACTACAATCCCGGTATCTCTGATCGCTTTTATGCTACGGGCTGGGTCGAGAAGGCCGGCAAGCGGTTTCACTTTTGCGAGAGCGAGATATACTATATGAAGGGAGAGGAGAAGGTGACAGTAGCCAAGAGCTCCACCACTATGGCCGTGATAGAGGCCGGCGCGATCAAGGATAAGCATGATAAATAACAGGCTGCATTATTAAAAAGTATTCCTCTCCGCCACTCTGCCTCTGCGGTCATAAATGTATTTCCCGACATCTCCCCAATATAAAGCTCTCTCTATCGTTTGATAAATTGGTACAGTATTAGTACACAGATATTGAAATAGTTAAGCTATGTTAGCTATGTGAACGAATGATAGTGCATGTCCCAGCTGAAAGCTACATACCGTGAGATCTGGCATATAGCCTACCCCCTGATACTCGGCAATCTGGTCTATACCCTGATCGGTATATGCGATACGGCCTTTATGGGCAAGATACCCGACATGCACCTGGCCCAGGTGGCGCAGGCTGCCATCGGCCCCAGTAGTATTTTCTACTCTGTGCTTTTTATGATCGGCTTTGCCTATACGCGCGGCACACAGATACTGATAGCCCGCAAAATGGGAGAGGGCAAGCCCCGCGAGGTGGGGGAGATAGCAGACAATGCGATCGCGGTGATGCTCGCTTCATCGCTCATACTCTTCATACTGGTGCAGGTATTTGCCACGCACCTGCTGCACTGGATGATGCACGATGAGGAGGTAGTGGCAGCCAGCGAGACCTTCCTGCGTTATCGTATCTGGGGCATCATGGCCAGTTTTACCAGTTGTGTATTCATCTCCTTTTACTCAGGTATAGGGCGCACACGTATCCTCACGGCGTCCATTGGGCTCATGGTCGTTATCAATATCATCCTGAACTACCTGCTGGTCTATGGCAAGCTCGGCCTCCCCGCTATGGGTATAGGCGGCTCGGGACTGGCATCGTCTATAGCAGAGTGGCTCTCAGTGGTGATACTCGTGATCGGGGTCTTCTTCCGCCAGAGGCGGCGTGATTTCAATCTGTTTAATATCCGCCGGGTAGACTTTCCGCTGGTGGGTAGTATGACCAAAGTAGCAGTGCCGCTGGTGATCCAGTCTGCTATAGCCAATGGCGCCTGGTTCATCCTTTTTACTTTCATAGAAAAAATGGGACAGGACAAGCTGGCCATCTCCAGTATCCTGCGCCAGCTTATCATATTCGTAGGCGTGCCGGTATGGGCGCTGGGCTCTGTGACCAATACGGTAGTGAGCAATCTCTCCGCTCAAAATGACCTCGATGAGATCAAGGTGGCCATCCATCGGATCAGCATCATCAGCATAGGGCTCGTGGCGGCGCAGTGCCTGCTGCTGGCCATCATGCCGCGTGATATCCTCTACATCTTTACCAATAGTAAAGAGCTGATAGAGCAGTCTGTGCCTATCCTCTGGATCGTGATCGTGGCGCTGCTTATGATGTCATTCACTGTGATCTTTTTCAATGGGGTCGTATCAGTAGGGGAGACCACACATGAGGCGCTGTATATAGAGATACTGGCCGTGATCGTTTACTTCGGCTACTTCTACGGCCTCTTCCATATAGAGGATGTCAAGCTCTCCTGGATATGGACCGCAGAGTGGATCTACTGGCTGGTCATGCTGGCGGGCAGCATCTTTATGCTGAAGCACAAGAAGGTGCATCTGTTTTAAGAGCCTTTGCAGCATTTCACAGACACCTGTGTATTACTATACCCGGCCTATACGGCCTGACCATACATGATTTGATATTTTCACATCAGCATAATAGCACCTATAGTGGCCGAAGTCATCATCAGATACAATCACGTAGACATCCATCAGAGCTCGGGGCTCATCCTCAGTGATGTGACCTTTGAGATCGAGAAGGGCGAGTTCGTGTACCTGATAGGCAAGACAGGCAGCGGCAAGACCAGCCTGCTCAAGACGCTCTATGCCGATGTACCTGTCAAGACAGGCGAGGCAACGATCTGCGGCTTTGATATGACCAATATCAGGAAGCGCGATATACCACTGCTGCGCAGAAAGCTGGGTATCGTCTTTCAGGATTTCCAACTGCTCAATGACCGCACGGTGGCGCAAAACCTGGAGTTTGTGCTGCGCGCTACCGGCTGGGAAAACAAAGACACCATAGCCGCACGTATAGATGAGGTGATGACCGAGGTGGGCGTGCCGGACAAAGGTGGCAAGATGCCCTATCAGCTCTCCGGTGGTGAGCAGCAGCGTGTGGTCATAGCCCGCGCGCTGATGAATAACCCTCCCGTGATCATAGCCGATGAGCCTACTGCCAACCTCGACCCTGAGACCGCAGCAGATATCATGAACCTCCTGATCCGTATCAACCGCGAGCATGATACCGCTATCCTCATGGCCACGCACAACTATCAGGTGATAGAGCGCTACCCTGCCAAGATATTCAACTGCCAGAATGGGGCCATCATGGTAGAAAGGGGCATCGTCCTGAAATAGACTCTTCAGGGGCTGTTATCCATAAAAATTAACCTGAACAGTGTATTTTTGTAGAACATCATCAACCATGATGGTGGGTCAGATAAATTGCTATCTCTAGTATCACATATTTCTATAGCAGTGACATAGAGGCGCTGCCCGGCGAATGCGATGTTATATCCTTCCGTATCCACCCGGCATACCTGAAACTTTTTCAGAACATAATCAGCCGTGGTCTGGAAGTTGAGCGTGATATTATCAATAGAGACATAAAATTCGGGCTTGTTTTTTGAGAAATTAATTTGGGCCAGACGAAAACACTTTAACCTCTCATCATACGAGAAATCTGCCTCAGGGTAGCTGGCTACCGGAGGAAGTGTGACTATACCTATATCGTTAGAATAAGTGGTAGGATTGTAAATGCTATCAGGCCGGCCCAGCAGGGAATCTATTTCACCTAAGCTATAGAATAAAGATGATGAAGATATTTTGCCATAAAGCCTCACCTTTTCCTGGCAACCTATCAGGTTCTCCTGCGCTATAACAGATGTAGCGGCAACCATAAAAAGGGAAAGAGAGATGATCTTCATTGGGTCTGTTGGTTTATCAGGTCCAATCTCTTTACGATGCTATTTGGCATTAGTAAGGTGCCAGGAGAGAGTACGGCATTAGCTCCTATACGGGAATAGTCACCTACCACAGCTCCAAACTTCGTCACTCCCGTTGCTATGCGCTGCTGATTATACTTTACCGATATGGCCTTGTCCACCCGTTCGTTAAAGTGATTGGCTATCACAGCGCCGGCCTCCATATTGACATTGGCTCCGATGATGCTATCACCTATGTAGTTGAAATGCGCCGCAGTGCTGTGAGACAGGATGATGCTGGATTTCACCTCGCAGCCGGGGCCTATGGTCACACGCTCTTCCAGCCAGGCACCACCACGCAGGTAGGCATGCGCCGCTATGAGGCAGTGCGGCCCTATGATCGCCGGCCCCTTGATCACAGCACCTGCTTCTATCATAGCCGAGTGGTGCACGGCTATATTGCCCTTCACCTCGTAGTCGCTGCTCAGGGCAGATAGCATTGTCTCTATCAGCGCAGGTAGCTCTGTTGTGATCTCCCATGGTGCTTTGCCCTGCGGGAAAGCTGCCGGCAGCGCCGTGAAAGCTGCGATACTGAATGGTACGGTCATGATACCGCAAGGTAGGAATACTTTTCCTGCCGCTGGATTTTTTGGCATCTTTGTCATACTCACTCAAACTCTTTTTCTCTATATGATCCGGACTTTCCTTGCTGCTTTTTTGCTTTTGGCCGCTATCAGCCTGCATGCCCAGCAGCTCTACCCTGATAATATCTATGCTGATACCGCCTATGCACCTTTCTACTATGGTGTAGCATCGGGAGACCCGCTGCAAGACCGTGTGATCATCTGGACCAAAGTCTTTGTAGCTGATACGTCACGCAAAGTCCCACCGCTCAAGTGGCAGGTAGCTACTGACAGCGCATTCAAAGATATTGTGACCGGTGGGCTGGTGACACCATCAAAAGAGCATGACTATACTGTGAAAGTGGATGCAACAGGCCTGCTGGCTGGCTACGACTACTACTACCGCTTTCAGACCATAGACCGCCATGTATCACAAACGGGCAAGTGCAAGACGCTGCCTGATGATAGTGTGAAGCATGTCAAGTTTGCCGTAGTATCCTGCGCCAGTATTTGGTCAGGATACTTTAATGCCTACCGCCGTATAGCGGACCGGAGTGATATAGACTACCTCGTCCATCTGGGCGACTATGCCTATGACTTTGCCGATGATGAGGAGCTGCGCCGCATGCCGGCTGCATTTCCCAAGGATGTCTCTACACTGGCCGAGTGGCGCGAGCGGCATACCTACTACCTGTTGGATCCTGACTTGCGCGCCGCACGTCAGAATAAAACCTGGATAGCTGAGTGGGACAATCACGATACGGACATTAATGACGGTGATGTGAAAGACGCGATCAAAGCTTTCTATGAGTACCTGCCCATACGCGTGCCGGATGAGTCGCATCCGGAGCGTATCTACCGGCAGTTCCGCTTTGGTCGGCTGGCAGATTTGGATATGATAGACATGCACCTCTTTCGTGGCAAGGAGCAATATGCACCCGGCAAGGGCTCTGTCCTGGGCCTGCAGCAGGATGCATGGCTCAAGGACAAACTCGCTACCTCGCAGGCTACCTGGCACCTGATAGGCAATCAGGAAATGATGGGTAGCTGGCTCAGTGAGGGATTGCCAAAGGCATTTCACGCGCCGGGCAATGGCCACGTATTTGACCCCGGCAACTGGGATGGCTATCCTGAGGACCGCATGAGGCTCTATAATTTCATAGACAGCCATCATATCAAAAACGTGGTAGTACTGACAGGCGATGCGCACATGACCTTTGTGATAGACCTGGCCAAAGAGCCGAAGAACAAACAGAGCTATAACCGGCATACAGGCGAGGGTGCAGTGGGAGTAGAGTTTCTCGGGCCGAGCATCACGCGTGGCAATATGAGCGACCGCAAAGTAGTACCCAAGGGCAGCATACCGCTCGTGCAAAGCATCAGCAATAGCATCAACCCTCACCACCGCTGGGTCAACTTTGCGAAGCATGGCTACTTTACACTGGACGTGACCTATGACAGGTGCATAGCAGAGGTCTGGTACGCTCCGATCAAGGAGCGCTCTGACAAAGAGAAGTTTGGCAAGGGCTTTACGGTGCTCAATGGTGTGAGCCACTGGGAGCGCAAAAAGAATCCGAGCGTGAAAAAGTCTACCTACCCGGAGGGTAACAAATAAGCTTATCTGGCTATGACCAGCTTGGCTGTCCTGCTCTGGCTGCTCTGCGTCACGTGTATGTAGTAGCAGCCCGCTGCCACACCGCTGAGGTCATACTGCCTGCGGCGGTCTGTGATATTATCTTCAGCCAGTATGATACGCCCCATCGCATCAGTGATGTCTACACTGCGGCTGGTGCCATCTGTCCATGTGATGGCAAAGGTGCCGTTACCCGGATTGGGATAGACCTGCATACCTGAGATGGCGGCTATATCTGCCACACCGCTCACTGCTATAGCTACTGCGGCAGAGGTGCTGCGGCAGCCATTGCTGTCTATGGTGGCTACCTGGTAGAAGCCACTCGCTGTAGCCGGTGTCACCGGTCCCGTAGCGCCTGCTATGACCGTACCATCATAGTACCACTGGTAAAACTGCGCTGTAGCCGCAGTAGACAGCGTATCGCCATTTTGTGTGATAGCAGCCTGCTGTGCGCTGGGGGCCGTCAATACATGTGGTGCAGTACCGGCAGAGCAGCCGTAGGCATCGGTCACGGTCACACTGTATGATCCCGCTGCCGCCAGCTGTACAGATGCGGTCGTAGCTCCTGTGGACCACAGGTAGCTGCTACCCGCGGGCTGCGCTGTGAGGGTAGTGGTGTCTCCTGTGCAGAGTACATCACTGCCGCTGATAGATACAGATGGGTTGGCCAGTACAGTCATAGTGATGGCTACGCTCGTATCGCGTCTTGGCGTGGCACAGGCAGCATTGCTGGTCAGTACGCACCAGATCACCTCGCCGTCATGCAGCAGGGTGCCTATGTAGGTAGGAGTATTGCTCACATTGGCACCATTGCGTTTCCATTGGTATTGCGGGTTGCTGCCGCCATTTACAGACTGCGCATAGAAGGTCACCTGCGTATTCATGCATATCGTATCGCCGGCGTCTGAGCTGATGGTCACATCTGGCTGTACAGGGGTGAGGATCACCATGGTGTCATTGCCGGATACGGCAGTGCAGCCTGCGGCATTGGTCACAGTCACATTATACGGGCCAGCTACATGTGTGTAGATGATACGGGTAGTATCACCATTGCTCCAGAGGTAGGTATTGCCGGTGGGTGCCGTGAGCCGTACACTATCTCCGGGACAGCGACTCAGAGAGCCCTGCACGGTGATCGTGGCAGACGGTATAGCCGCTACTGTCAGCGCAGTGGTCGTATCTGCGCAGGTGCTCGTAGCTACCACTGCGTGATAGATACCTGCCTGCGTCGGCACATAAACACTATCGGTACCCGTACTGACCACCGTAGTGTCATCGTACCAGGTGATCTGGACCAGAGAGTCGATGCCTGTGAGCAGCAGGGTGTCCGTACCTGCGCAGCTGGTACCGCTATGGGTCAGTGTGAGGTTAGGATTGCACTGGGCGGAGGCGCCCGATGCAATAGCCACACCGAGCAGCATCGTAGCCAGGAAACGTATGGTCACAGCCCGGAGGCCGGCAGGAGTAGAGAGGAGATTCATTTATTACTTTACAGTTAAGGGAGCTTAAAAATCTATGGTGTGCTAAAATAGAATTTTTTGCAAGGCGCATAGACCGTATCTTTACCACAATAGTTAAAACATTTCGACACGATCCCTTTACGGGCAAAACCAATTTTATGAAGAAACTATCAATGATCTTCTCTGCGCTCCTCATGAGCAGTGCTATGATGGCGCAAGGCACCTATCTGGAGTTTAAAATGAGCTCTGCCGAGGGCATGGGCGGCACGATGAAAACCTATACCCAGGATGGCAATGTACGGACGGAGATGGATATGGTCATGCCTGCTATGCCTGGTGGTGCACTGAAGCGCACGGCGCTGATACTGAAAGGCGACCCCAGGACCTCCTACCTGCTCAATGATGAGCGCAAGACCTACACGGTCAATACGATGGGTGATAAAGAACCCTCTATGGCAGACCACACGGACTATGAGGTCACAGTGGTAGGCCGGGAGAAAGTAAATGGCTATGATGCCATGCATGTGAAGGTAAAAGCGAAAGGCTCCCAACTGGAGGAAGACCTCTGGACCAGCTCCGGCGTGCTCAATTATGACAAGTACAAGGCCTCTTTGCCCAAGTACACTTCAGCTACTATGTACAAGGCGCTGGCTGCCAAAGGCGCTGATGGATTTCCGGTGCGGATAGTGGCAGGCGAGCACGGGCATAATATCCAGATGGACCTGGTCAAAGCAGAGGTACGCAGCAATCCCGCAGCGCTCTTCAGCCTGACGGGCTATACCAAGACAGAGGGCGGCTACGCCGGCGCCATGCACGATGGCGCTCAGAATGCCGTCAATGCCATACAGAATATGACACCTGAGCAGCGCCAGCAGTGGATAGATAGTATCCGCAGGGCGCATGGCCGCTGATATACAGAAAAAAGGTCCTCGCTTTCGCTAAAGGACCTTTTAAATACAAAACCTCAAACCCTGTCTTTGGCAGTGTCTGCCATATCTTTATAGCGGCTCAGGCCGCTTTTATTATCTTTGTGCGTAGACTGGCTGGCCGTAGTCGCGTGCTGCTATGCCTGATGGGGCAGCAGTTTTCTCACCGGTACGGGCAGGGGTATTTGTCTTGATCACATAGTTGAAGAACTCTACTTTCTGCTCCAGGCGCTCGTGCTCAGTGACCAGTGTGCCAAAGGTCTTGGTACCATAGCGTGCTACGGTCTCATCTGTCACCGGTACATCCAGTGCGAGCAGGAAGCTCAGCTCTACCTTGGTCACCTCGCAGAATCGGAGAAGCGTATCCACGCGCGGGCTGCCATTGCCCTGCTCCAGAAAGCTGTACGCCTGCTGTGTGATCTTCATTGACTCGGCTACTGCAGCTTGCTTCGAGCCTCTTACTTCCCTTACTTTTCTCATGCGTGATGCGATAGACATAACTGTACGTTTTAATTGCTTGTTATTGTTATTTGATGGACTGAGGGCTAAACACATGCCTTTTTGGCACGCAACGGCGCGGAATTGAGTTAAAATATTGATAGTCAGTATATACTAATTTTTATTACATAAAAGTATATGTTGTGCTTTACAATGAAACCATGCCATTTTGGAAGTGTGTATTTCCATTATGTAAATTTTGCAGGTACGGTTTTTGACCATTGCGTAGTAGTAAAAAATATTCCCCAACATATTGATCCCCCATCAGATGAGAAAATACTACTACTCCATCGCCCTCCTGACCATCAGCGCCGTTATTACCGTTACCTTTGCTGCCTGCCATAATAAAGCAGACGGGGACAAAAAGGATATAGAGCATGTAGATACATCTGCCGTACTACCTATAGATCATGCCACCCCGCTGCCGGACACCAGTCACGTGGGTGGTAAAACAGATACTGCAAAAACAAGTGCCATGACAGACACAGCCAATAAAAAGCCCCTCGTACTGGTGATAGACAATCTCGAGTCACCATCAGCGCCGGTAGAGATATCCATCTACTCGCCGCGGGATAAGTTTCCCACTGCCGACGGCCAGATGAAGAAGTACCGCTTCAACCCATCAGGCAAGCAACTAAAGGTAGAGCTCACCGACCTGGACTACGGCCAGTATGCCGTGGCTACCTATCAGGACCTCGATGCAGACGGCCAGATAGGCAAGAATATGATAGGCATACCTACTGACCCTTATGGCTTCTCCAATAACTATAAGCCAAAGATCAAGGCACCGGCTTTCAAGGATTGTGAGTTTGCCTACAATGACCAATCGGCACCGGTCAGTATCACCATGATCCGGAAGTGATATGGACAAAGCGTGATACCGGCATACGAGGAGCGCAGAGATTGATTAGTTTAGCCGCTGTCAAAATGCTAAACATGAAATACCTGCTCTTCATCACACTGGCCGCGCTCGGCCTGCAGCCATTATCCGCACAGACCGCTGCTGGCAGCACCAGTACTAACAAACCTGCCATACAACTCAAAGAAGTGGACTATGCAGACGGTACGATGCCGTGCCAGGGCTACATAGCCTATGATCCTGCCATAAAGACACCACGCCCGGCCATCCTCATACTGCCGGAGTGGTGGGGCGTAAATGAATACCCACGCCAGCGTGCCGTGATGCTGGCCAAGCTCGGATACGTAGCGATGGTGGTAGATCTCTATGGCCGTGGCAAAGTGGTCAATACACCCGGAGATGCCACAGAGGCATCGGGAAACTTCTATAAAGATCCGTCCATAGCCAGGTCACGTGTCAATGCAGCACTGGCCCGGCTCAAGACCTTTCCCGGTGTGGACCCAAAGAATATCGGCCTGATAGGCTATTGCTTTGGCGGTGCTATGGCGCTGGACCTGGCCAGAATGGGAGAGGACTTTCGCGGTACGGTCAGCTTTCACGCAGGACTGACCGGTGTGGACGCTATCAAGGGCAAAGTCAAAAGTAAGATACTCGTCTGCCAGGGCGGCAGCGACAAGTTTGTAACGGCTGCAGAGATCAAAGCATTCCGCAAAAATCTGGATACCACCGGTGTCAGCTATATTTTCAAGACTTATGATGATGCGCAGCACGCCTTTACCAATCCTGCTGCTACTGAGACGGGCAAGAAGTTTAACCTGCCTATAGCCTACAATGAGAAGGCGGATAAAGAATCCTGGGAGGAAATGAAAAAGTTCTTCGCGGATGTTTTCGCAGAGAGGAAACCGGGCAAGGAGAAAGCTGGTGGCAGCAAGGACCCTAAGGCCACCGGTAAATAAACCAAAGCTATCACGCAAAAGAAAAGCCATTCTCATCCGAATGGCTTTTCTTTTTTATGGGTATTCAGTACTTAATTCATATACCAGACACTGCCATTCAGCAGGGAGGCAAAGGATACCCACGCGATGTACGGCAGGAAGCAATAGACCGCTACGCGATGGACAGGCCATGCCGCTATGCAGAAGGCGATCATAGACAGCAGCAGCAGCAGAATCTCGCCCAGAGAGATGCCCAGCAGGTGAAACTGGAAAAACAGGAAGCTCCAGATCGTATTGAGCAGTAGCTGTACAGCAAAAATGGAGATGGCACGGGTGCGCTGCTGCGATGGTACGGCCCTTATCAGCAGGTACAGAGAGACGGCCATGAGCGTATACAGCAGGGTCCACACCGGTCCGAAGAGCCAGTTTGGCGGCTGGAAAGATGGTTTATTCAGAGAGGCATACCAGGTAGGTATATTGGGTATGGTGGCTATGGTGCCCAGTGCTCCTGCCGCCTGGCAGAGTATCAGGCAGCCTATGAAGATGCCTGCATTCCTAAGCCACGGCCTGGTCTCGTGTGTGGTATTGTATGATGACATGGTACTCATAATAATTGATTTTGACAGATACTATATCAACTACTATGCCTCAGGTTTTGTTCGCCTCAGCGCGACTGCCCTCTGTGGATCTTGCGGGCATATTTGCCCCAAAGTACGGCTCCCGGTATGGTGAGGCCGAGGCTGGCGGGTATCATCAGCACGCCTATCACGCCCCCCAGCGTGGTGTATTGTGTGGACTGTCCATACTGATTGTACCCGTTCTGCTTGGGTGCCGTGGCATATAGGGTGATGCCGGTGGCCAGCATACCGATACCGGCCACGGTCAGGCCTATGCCTATGTTTTTCTTGCGGACAAATTTATCAGGGACATTGTACCTCGTACTGTGACCATTGAAGGAGGTGATCGCGCCATCCTCCTTGTCACTGCGGATCACCGAGTGTGGCCTGCCCTGCGTGCTATAGGGTACTGTATCCTGCGCGTGTAGTGACAGACAGGCTGCCAGGCTGAGAAAGATAAAAAGGAAAAATGCTCTCATGATGGTACATACAAATATACCTATTCCATGAGGCTATACAATGGCGGCATCGGTTTTGGGCAGGCTGAAGTAGAATACCGCGCCTTCGTCCACTTTACCGTTTGCCCAGACTTTGCCATTATGCTTGGATATGATGCGGTTTACGATGGCCAGGCCTACACCTGTCCCTTCAAATTCGCTCCTGTTGTGCAGTCGCACAAACACGCCAAAGAGCTTGGCTGCAAATTTCATGTCAAAGCCCGCGCCGTTGTCTTTGACATAGTATACGATGCTGGTATCTGTCTCATAGCATCCTATCTCTATCTGCGGGTTGTCTTTCTTGCGGGAGTATTTTACAGCATTGGAGAGGAGGTTGGCCCATACATGCTTGATCAGGGAGGAGTCACAGACTGCAGGCCGCAGCGGGTGTATCTCTATCTGTGTGGCCAGGGCCGGGTCTTCTGCCGTCGTCTGGTTGACTGCGAGGCGGGCTACATAGTCCATATCTACCTCCATGAGATTGACTGCCTCCTTGTCCAGGCGGGATAGGTTCAGCAGGTCATCTATCAGGCAGCTCATATAGCGCGTGCTCTCCAGTATAGCATCTATGAACTCGCGTGAGTCATGGTCATGCTCTTTGGCGGTAGATAGCAGGCGGGTGTAGCCATTGATGATGCGAAGCGGGGCACGCAGGTCATGAGATACGGAGTAGGAGAAGGCCTCCAGCTCCTTATTGCTACGCTCCAGCTGAGCAGTGCGTTCTTTTATCTTTTGCTCCAGAGATTCATTGAGTTTGTGCAGCTCCATTTCTACTGCCTTCTTATCACGGTCATCACGTGCTACGCAGTAGATCAGCTGGTCCTCCTCGCTCCAGCGGCCGGACCATGCCAGGCTCACTATACTGCCATCTTTGGCTATGTAGCGGTTTTCAAAGTTGCGGCAGTTCAGTCCGTGCATGGCGGCACGCCTGATAGAGACAGTGCTGCTGATATCCTCCGGGACTACAAACTCGGTAGCATACCGCCCCTCCATCTCTTCCGGCTTGTAGCCCAGCATGCGCTGGCAGGCGGGGCTCACACTGATGAACCTGCCATCTGCATCTATAGCACAGAGCATATCCATAGAGTGGGCAAAGAAGCGCTGCTCCAGGCTGCGTGGCCTGTCTGCGAGCGTATCCACAGTGCGGACAGGATCGGGGCCTATCCACCGCAGGCGCACACGCTGGTCTGAGGCAGGATAAGTCTGTATATGGAGCTGGCCGGTATCCTGGCCTGCTGCAGCCTCCCTGAGCGGGGGCACCGGTACGGTAGCATTCTTCATAAACTATCAAGGGGTTTTGGTTTCTGGGGAAAGATATCAGGCGGCCGGGCTCAGGTGGCTGAATGCTGACAGGCGCTCAGGGTGTGCGGCCAGCAGCTGGTCCAGAAACTGCGCTCCCTGCTCCAGCTTCTGATGCTCAGTGATAAACTCTGAGTAGGGGCGGGTACCATATTTGCGCAGGGTCTCCTCAGTGATAGGCACATCAGTAGAGAGCAGGTAGTGCAGCTGTACATTCATCACCTCACAGAACCGCATGAGCGTATCTATACGCGGGCTGCCATTGCCCTGCTCCAGAAAGCTGAAGGCCTGCTGTGTGATATTCATAGAGGCGGCTACGGCGGCTTGCTTCCAGCCCATCAGTTCCCTCAGTTTCCTCATTCTCGGTGCTACATTTACTGTGATCATCTTTTTGTTTTTTTGGGGTTGGTTAAAATAATTTGTTGTGTGAGCCGTATTGCTAATCGCGTGCCTTGAGTTGGCACGGTGGTCGTGTAGATACGCTGAAACCATTGCTATCACAGCGTTTTAGGAGAAATACAAAATGCGGCTTGTGGTAGGAAAAACCGGCAAAATACTGCCAAAATGGAAAAGTCACCTGCCGTTTCGGGCATAATAGGATGGCCTGTAAGATAACACATACAAAAGCTCCTTTGTACCATACAAGCAAGATACGATCCCGAGGTTGTAGAATAAACTAACACGGGACTAACCGACACATTATCTTAGCTCACCTCTATAGGCCAATTTCATTAGGTGTTGTGTCGTTATTAATTGACTTTTGAGGTGTATTTCTATGGCGGTCAGATACAGGAGGGTTTTTACGCAGGTACTTGGGGGCATTGCCTTTTTGGCTATCCCTATTTTCTTTTCGCCCGATCTGGGCCGCTCACTTGAGTTTCTCAAGGTGCCATACTTTCAGCGTGACTTTATGACCTATGCACTGCTGCTGGTATTTTTTTACATCAACTATTACGTGCTGGTACCCAATCTGTACTTTCAGAAAAAGTACATACAGTTTAGTGTCGCGCTCGTGCTCTGGTACCTGGGCATAGCCTACCTGCCCCTGGTACTCATACCGGCCACTCCGCCGGTGGGTCATCTGCCACATCATCATGGTATGTTTTTCCTGCACCACTTCTCACAGTTTCTGGTGGTGTTGCTTTTCTCCGGTATGCTGAAGATCAATAACCGCTGGAAGGAGGCCGAGCGCCAGAGGCTCACAGCAGACCTCTCATTCCTGAAGGCACAGGTGAACCCGCATTTCTTTTTCAACTCGCTCAATAGCATCTACTCGCTCGCCCTCATGCGCTCTGACAAGACTGCCCCGGCTGTGGTCAAACTCTCCGGTATGATGCGCTATGTGATCGTAGATGCAGCTATGGATCATGTGTCTCTGGACAAGGAAGTACAGTACATAGAGGACTATGTAGAGATGCAGCGCGTGCGCCTGGGAGATACCATGAGCCTGGCATATAAAGCCGATATCTCTACCCCCGGCCTGCAGATATCGCCACTCATGTTGATCCCTTTTGTAGAGAATGCATTCAAGTATGGCGTCAATCCGGAGGAGGAGTCGCCCATACGCCTGGAGATCAGCACCAGCGGCCGAAACCTGATCATGATACTGGAAAACCGCAAGGTGGTCAGGAGCCTAGGCGAGAACCTGCGCGGTGGTGTAGGCATAGTGAATGTGAGGAGCAGGCTCAAGCTGCTCTATCCGGGCAAACATGATTTGCTCATCAAAGAAGATAGCGATAAATTTAGTGTATACCTATCCATCACATTATGATCAGAGCCATAGCCATAGACGATGAGCCGCCTGCGCTGGCGGTCATAGAGGCCTTCTGCGCACAGACTGATTTCATCACGCTGGAGAAGACCTTTACCAAGCCTGCCGAGGCGCAGAAGCACCTGAGCAAGTTTCCGGTAGACCTGCTGTTTCTGGATATACAGATGCCGTCACTATCAGGCATAGATTTTTACAAAGGTATGAAGCAGGACACGATGGTCATTTTTACCACAGCCTTCACAGAGTATGCAGTAGAGGGGTTTAACCTCAATGCGATAGACTACCTGCTGAAGCCCTTCACCTATGAGCGCTTCCTGCAGGCTACTATGAAGGCAAATGAATACTACAACTACCGCAATAATGCCGGCTCATCTGTGCAGCAGCAGTACCTCTTCGTACGGGCCGACTACCGGCTGGTCAAGATCACGATAGCAGACATCCTCTACATAGAGGGCCTGGATGACTACATCAAGATATTCATCCAAGACCAAAAGACGGTGGTAGCGCGCATGACCATGAAGAGCATACTGGAGAAACTCCCTGCGAAGGAATTTGTGCGGGTGCACCGCTCATTCATCGTATCGCTGCGCCGGATAGACAACGTGCGCAACAAGGTGGTCTACACGGCAGATAAGGAAATACCGATAGGCGGTATCTATGAGGATGATTTCTTCCGCCAGTTCAAAAGGTAAGAACAGCACTACACAGAGGGCACAGAGTAAAAGGATCAGAACCAATCAATATGGTCCGGTACTACTTCGTTGCGGGCGGAGGTCCTAACCTTGATCGGTAAAAAGCTCTGAGACCTCTGTGTAGTAGTACTGAATCACATTTTGAACAGATCGCCCCAGAGGCGCTGGCCGCCGTCTATGTACACCGTCTCACCCGTGATATAGGTAGCCATAGGGCTCGTGAGAAAAAGGGTCAGGTAGCCCACCTCCTCTATCGTGCCGAGGCGTTTGGCGGGTATAGATTCCTCTATGCCCTGCAGAAACTCCGGCGGGTAGTTTTCCAGCCCGGTAGATTTGATGATACCCGGTGCTACGGCATTGATCTGGATATTGTAGCGGCTCCACTCTACGGAGAGGCTCATGGTCATATTCTCTACACCTGCACGCGCTGCGCCCGTATGCGTCATAGCCGGGAAGCCACGATAGATATTGGCTATGATATTGACCACGCGGCCAGCCTTGACCGGTATGAAGAAAGCCTTTGCCATGATCTGCGTCACGTACCAGGTGCCATTCAGGTTATTATTCACCACAGCGTTCCAGCCCTTATAGCTGATATCCTCAGCAGGCGAGGGGAACTGCCCGCCGGCATTATTGATCAGGATATCGAGGCGGCCTTCTTTGTCTTTGATATCGGCGGCTACTTTCTCTATCTGCTCGGGGTCGCGGATATCGAGTATCACGTAGCGGCATGGGCCGAGTGGAGAGAGCTTCTCCAGCGCGGCCTGTAGCTTTTCTTCTTTGCGCGAAGCGATGATGACCGTGGCGCCGAGCCTGAGGTATTGCTCTGCTATGGCATATCCTATACCGCTGCCACCACCTGTGACCAGCACTACTTTGTCTTTGAAGAGATCAGATTGAAACATGCGATGAATATATTAAAATACTATTGAGCAGACGGATGGATTATGGGGCTGCCGGGCCGAGAGTATATATCTCTCTGCGGCCGAAGGGCAGGCTTTTTAAGGATAAACCATGACTAACTAGTTTGGCTTTGTATTTGAAACTCACGGCTCCGATGCACGCTGACCAGCTGTGTAGGGAAATGTGAATAATATGGTCAGTTGCCGGATCTATTTGCCCTCGTACATCATCGTAACCGAGGAGGTGTATAGAAAATGTATGTAATCCTCTCTTTCTTGGAATGTGTAGGATGCCTTTCCCATTTTCATCCGTCGTGACTCCTATACCTTCTCTGCGATCCCACAGGACAGATGCATAGGATACGGGCTGTCTTTTATCATCTGCAATTTCAAAAGTGATGCTGGCAGTATCCTGGCTCATCGGTGCAGACGCGATATCATGAATCGAGGTATCTGGAGCAGTACTGCAGGGCTCAAAATCCAATGTCAGGATATCCTTTGTAAAAGTATAGTGCCCCACGCCATAATTCCCGCTGGTGCAGTCAGCATAGCTATATTCAAATTTTTGCCCCGGTAGAAAGGTCAGCGTAGTAGCATCAAAGCCATGCCCTGCACTGTAAGTGCCATGAAGTTGCGCCATCAGTATCTGTGGTAGCCCTGCAGTCACAAGCCCTATGATGAGATTCCATTGCACAGCAGGGCAAAATAAATAAAACGCGATCATAGATCAAGCGGGCCAAACTAAAAAGGGAAGCCGGATAGCCTCCCTTTCTTTGATTGTAATGTTGTCATGCTCCTAGTGTGGACGCCGCACCGGGGCGGCCTGTCTAGGCTGCGGCGGCTGCACCGGGCGCGACTGCTGAGGCGCAGTATGCTGCTGCATCTGCGGAGCAGATCGCTGCTCCATACGAGGCTGCACACGCTGTATCTGAGGCGAGGTAGCCGGGCGCTGCACCGGCTGCTCCTGCTGGCGCGGCTGGTACTGCTGAGGGGCAGGGCGCTGCTGTACGGGCTGCTGCTGTGGTACAGTACGCTGTGGCTGCTGAAAGTCCTGGCGTGATGGCCGCTGAGCAGGTTCCTGTACCGGCCGTGTCTGCGGGCGCTGCTGAGGCTGCATTTGTGGCCGCTGCTGCGGAATAGTCGGAGCCGGCTGCTGTACCGGCTGATCCTGAGGGCGGATAGCCGGCTCACGGGTGCGCGGTATAGACTGGTATGGGTTAGACGGGTTGTTAGGATTGTTGTGCCCTGCTGGTGGCGGTATAGTGTTTTTCTGCTGGTCCAGTCCATTCTGACGGATGATGCCATGTACCGCAGTAGCGTTCACTGCCTTGACCTCCGTGGGGGCTACTACCTTCGGCGGAGCAGCTTTGCTTGCATTAGCATTGTTTAGGGTAGGGCGGTAGAGATTCAGGCGGTCGCCTGCCTCTTTGCCACCTGTAGCTACCGGCTTGTTTACATCTGTGATGGTCACCGTATTCACTCTGTGTCCGGTCACGCGCTCTACATTATTGAGGGTAGGGCCGGCGTTGAAGGTCACATTATTATAGACATTCGTGTTATTGATCACTGTGATGTTGGTCACGTTGTTATTGATGATCGTCGTATTGGTATTGTGGTCCACTATATAGTTATGGACATCATGGTCTACTATGTGGTTCTGCGGGCAGAAGTTCCAGTAGTCTGCCACCGGGCGGTATCCTGCATAGTAGTTCACATTAGGGCTGATAGGCGCCCAGCCGTAGTAGTTGCCATAGCTGCCCCAGGTCACCCATGCCGGTGCCCAGGTATTGCCCGGCATCCACATCCAGCCGTAGCCCGGCTCATAAAACCAGCGGCCATAGTGGAATGGCGCCCAGCCCCAGCGGTAGCCCGATACCCAGGTCCAGCCATACTGGGTGTACTCCCAGTGGCCATTGGTAGCATAGGGGCGGAAGCCCGGTCCCTGTGCAGGTACCCATACGTAGCCATAGCTGCCATAGTTCATCCATGAGCCATAGGGGGCCAGCTCATCGTAGAAGGTCTGGTACGATGGCTGATAGTAGTCTACCCGCTGCTGGTGCGTGGCGTAGTACTGGTCATCATCAGCATATTGGTTATTGTAGGCTTGAGTATTGTCGTATGTCTGTGCAGGCTGGCTATACTGGTCCGGCGCTACATATTCCTGCTGGCTGGTGGTAGCCGGCGGTGGTGCCTGTACCGGGGCGGCAGTATAGTCAGACGGAGATGGCACATAGGGCTTATCGTCAGCGGCAGTAGGCGCGGTGGTAGCAGGTACGCTGGTAGTGGTAGAGCTGTAGTGCTTTGTCTTGCAGGCCGCCAGTGTAGTGGCGATCAGCAGGGCTAGGGTGATATTCCTGTACATAGTGGTGATGGATGACTGGTGATAAAGATATTAAAATCGCTTATGCGCAGCTATGATACAACACCATGCCACACAGCAGGACGAGTGAATATACTCACAGATTTTAACAAATGTAGGAGAGAGGAGGAGCTTACGCCTTCTTTTCTTCCGCCTTGCCGGCTACAGCCTGCGTCATATCGGTAGAGATACCGGTCTTCTCTATACGTATCTTGACATTGCGGTCTATCTCTACGAGAAAGGTCGTATCGTCCACCTTGTCTATCGTACCGTGGATACCATTGGTGGTCACTACCTTGTCGCCCTTCTGCAGGCCATCTACAAAGGCGCGCTCTTTCTTGACCTTCTGGCTCTGCGGGCGGATGAAGAAGAAATAAATGACAGCGAACATTGCGGCATAAATGCCTACCATGACTTTCGGATCCATTGCTTATTTTTTATCGTCGTTATTGTGTGGGGTTACCTCGCCGGAGAGAAATATCTCTTCATTGTGCATCAGGGTGTTCATCTGCATGGTCACAGACTTGTGCTGCTCGCCTTTCTTGCCGGCGGAGTTGAAGGTCACCTTGACCTCTGCCGTAGCGCCGGGAGCGATGGGCTCCTTGGGGTACTCAGGCACGGTGCAGCCGCAGGAGCCCCAGGCATTGGCTATGATCAGGGGCTTGGCGCCGGTATTCTTTACCTGAAAGATATGGGTCACCTTATCGCCTTCATTGATAGTGCCAAACTTATACTCCTTCTCGGGAAACTCTACCGAGGTAGTATCCTTCAGGATAGACTCCGGCAGCCCCGCAAAGGGGTTGCCTTTCTTGAAAAAGGGGTTGCGCTCCTTGTCGCAGCTGGTCAGGATCAGGCCTGACAGGCATAGCATAGCAAATATTACTTTCCTCATAGCGCGGGCAAATATAGTATAAAGCCTGACCCGCACCAATCCTGTGGTCTGCCGTGTGGAAAGATAAGCACACACACTGATTTGTAAGCTGGTATCATTTGTGTGTTAGCAGGTGGGAGCGGGGCCGCTTACCTTTGCCCGCCATAAAACAGAAGACATGTACAAACTGAAGATCATCACGACTACCACCCGCCCCGGGCGCAAAGGCCCTATACTGGCCGCCTGGATAGCGGAGATAGCGAGGCAATATGCTGACTACGAGACGGAGGTCATAGACCTGGGCGAGCTGAAGCTGCCACTGATGGATGAGCCGGAGCATCCGCGCCTGCGCAAATACCAGCATGAACATACTAAGAAATGGAGCGGGACAATAGATGGTGCGGATGCTTTCATCCTGATCACAGCGGAGTACAACTACTCTATGACGGCCCCCATCAAGAACGCCATAGACTACCTCTTTCATGAGTGGGCTGATAAGCCGGCAGCCTTTGTGAGCTATGGTGGCGCCTCCGGTGGCACGCGTGCCGTACAGATGCTGAAGCAGGTGCTTACCACCCTCAAAGTGGTGCCCGTGACAGAGGCCGTCGTGTTGCCATTCTTTACCAAAATGATCAATGACGAAGGCGCCTTTGAGAGCAATGAGGGTATAGATCAGTCAGCCCATGTGATGATGAAAGAACTGTTGCGCTGGACACACTTGCTCAGAGCTAAAAAGGCATAGCGGCAAGGAGGTCTTTATCATTTTGCGTTTTAGCGCTTTTGCGGTGAAAGGCTCTCATCTTTCGTTTAGCGTTTTCGGGCTTTCGCGTTAAACTGCTTTAATCTACCTGCGGTAGGCAAATTTTTCTGTGCCCAAAGCTAGGATGGTACGCGGTGAATACACTAATTTGGTTTACACAAAAACCGAAATACAATGTCACCATTTACAGAGAGCCATCAGCTGCTCCGTCAGTCGTTCCGCCAGTTTGTAGAGAAAGAGATCACTCCTAATGTCAAGCACTGGGAGGAGAATAAGATATGCGAGCGTGAGGTCTTTACCAAGATGGGCCAGCAGGGCTTCTTTGGGGTCAGCTTCCCGGAGGCTTATGGTGGCAGCGGTATGGATATGTGGTCTGCAGTCGTGATCAGCGAGGAGCTGACACGTGCTAATATCGGTGGCCTGGCCATGAGCCTCTATGCCCACTGCTACCTGCCACTCCCGGTGATCAATGCGCTCGGCACTGAGGAGCAAAAGCAAAACTACCTCGTGCCTGCCCTAAAGGGCGAGAAGATCGCAGCACTCGGCATCACAGAGCCGGGCGCGGGCTCTGATGTAGGCGGTATCAAGACCACCGCAGAGGACAAGGGCGACTATTTTGTGGTAAATGGCTCGAAGATGTTTATCACCAATGGTACGATGGCAGACTTCATCGTACTCGCCGTGAGGACAGGAGAGGGGCATGCGCTGTCCCTCCTGCTGTTTGATACAAAGACCACGGGCTTCTCCGCCGTACCAGTACTCAATAAGATGGGTATGCACTCCAGTGATACAGGCCAGCTTTTCTTTGAGAATTGCGTAGTGCCTAAAAGTGCCCTGCTGGGTGAGAAGGACTTTGGTTTCTACTATATCATGAGCAACTTCCAGGAGGAGCGCCTCATAGCTGCGGCTACCGGTACCGCCTCTGCCGAGAATGCACTGGAGAAAGCCAAGCAATACATGAAGGAGCGCGAAGCATTTGGCAGGCCGATAGCTAAGTTTCAGGTCCTGCGCCACAAGATAGCCCAGATGGCGATCAAGGTAGAAGCCTGCCGCTCTCTGTCCTACCGCGCTGTAGCCGAGTACATAGAGAAGGGACCTGCTGCCTACTATATCGTCTCCGTGGCCAAGGCCTTCGTATGCGAAGAGGCATTCAACGTGGCCAATGAGGCGCTGCAGATACACGGCGGTTGGGGCTATATGGAGGACTACGGTATAGCACGCACTGTACGTGATCTCCGCCTCATGACCGTAGGCGCGGGCACTACTGAGATCATGCACGAGATCATCTCGAAGATAGAGATGGACGAGGTGCGCCATGAGAAGGTACAGATCAAAGCACGGGTGTAGGCGGCCACGTACTATAAAACTAGTGCAGCCAGATCGTCACGGTCTGGCTGTTTTATTTCTGCCCGTTATTGGTTTTTTAGCCAATGAAAATCGGGCGGCGCACATAGGGTTTCTTATTTTTAATTAGCTGTACTATAATTCTTTATGGTGCCTTGATGACCGTTGGCACGATGCTTGAAATACTCAGAGTGTATCATTATTTCTAACTAAAAAATAGAAGGCAATGAAAACTCTCAAGATGAAATCCGCTGTGCTCGCTACGATATTTGCCGGTGCAGTGGTGATCGGTAGCATCACACCAGCTATGGCAGGTGCTCCGGTCCTGACAGTAGAGAAAACGGCTATTAATAAAGACCTCTCGCATGTGTCTGCGACCCGCGAACGTGTCACCACCCTCAAGTCTCAGCTCAAAGGGGACCGCAAGGCTGGTCTCAATACGGTGGCCCTGAATAAAGAGCTGAGAAAGGCTAAGGCTGACCACACGCAAGCGAAAGCCTACCTCCGCGCCGATAAGCGCGACCTGGTGATGGACCATCAGGCATATATCAAAGAAAAGAAGGCTGCCCTGCGTGAGGACCGCTATGCATTGGCCAAGACAAGGTTCGATGTAAAACGATCGCCCTCTCAGAAAAGCGCAGACATCATGAATAAGCGCATGGAGATAAACGATGACAAGTCTGCGCTGATACAGGCCAAAACCACGCGAAACAATGACCTGCTGGCCGCCAATGATAAGATAGAAAAGGCGCAAGGCCAGAATGTAGCTACGCTTAAAATAGAAAACGCAGGGGCGAAGCTGCAAAACCTCGCGATGAAGTAGTCACGATAAATGTGATATGAAGAAGGGCTCCCGACGGGAGCCCTTTTTTTGATTGGTTTATGGAGGTTAGTTTTACGTTGAAGAGCTTTTGGGGCTACTGCTTATAATCAAAATGCTTCATCCACAGACTGCCTTCCACAGATACCTTGCCGTCCTTGATGTACACCTTATCACCATCTTTCACAGTCAAAGGTCCGGCCGGCGTAGCGATGGAGGCAGTAGCGCAACCCTTTATGACTACCGGACCGGTGCGGTTGTGCGCGAGTGTGATGGTAGATGTTTTGCCGCAGGCAGTGACCATGTAGGTATGGTTTACGGAGTCATCGTTATATACTTTGAGATGGGTCTGTGCGTGGGCACTGCTATAGATGCCAGTGGTGATGAGTAGTAGCAAGAGGGATTTCATATTCTGTATTTAGGTGATAAATAATTGATATCCATGTTACCCGGTATCATTTATCATGCCATGCCCCGTTTTGTAGTACGTGCAACAATTATTAAATAGCCGATTAACTACATTAGTTTAAAAGATCGTCGAATAAACTAGTAGACATTCTTCTTGCTAAAAAAGTATAAGGATATTTTTCATCTAAAAGATCTACTCCGATGACTGCAATTCCTAAAGAGTCTTTAGCGTTTTCATCTTCGATAATTCTTGATATAACGTCATTTCGCAAATCGGTGTCACCGTTTATGTAAGGGTAAGCGGCAATTGCATAGAATCTTCTTTTGGGACCAGTAGTAAAAAGTAACCAGTTATGCTCATTAGGGGCCTTCCCTTTTATGATTAGATGTTTTAATTCTTTTAGCTTTTTTTCAAATTTAATTTGATCCTCTTTGGTAGAGTTCAATAAAATGAATGAAGTTTCAAGCCATCCCTCTTTTTGGCTCTGAGCAGTATTGGTCAAGATATCTCTCCACCATTTTGTCATTGCCAGTTCTGGCTTTTTAACTTTAATATTTTCTCCTTTTGCTATGAAGTAGGGATCTAATTCTTTGGATTTGGGAATCAGATTGAATGCGGCTTCTTTAGAATATTCAATTTCACCTATGTTGAATCCCTGCTCTAAATAAAAGGCTAATAAGTCAAGTTCGTCACCTTCATAGTCTAAGTGGGCTTCTATTTCCCTTCGTCTTGACAAGTAATGTAGTTTTTCTGCTTCTAGGGGTAATAATTCAAAAACAGACTCTAGATCTGTTACATTTATCGATGGTACCAATTTCTCAATACTTGCTTTCACAACTCCCGCTTGAATCATTTTTTTTAGATTGCTACTAATAGTTCCTAGGTGGGAAAATGTTACACCTAAAGGGATGTAGTATTTGATTTTAGTATTGTCAATGTGATGTGTTTCTCCTTTTTTTGTAGCGAAGTGATGTATCCCTTTATTATCCTTTAAAAATTGCACAAATCTCAAGCTTTGTTTTGCGGGAGATTCAATCAGGTCTTGCAGTGTTTCGAAAAGTCTTTGGGGGGCACCTCTCTTTGCTGGATCACTTATGGTGCCAGACTTAGCTTCAACGATAACAGCAAAACTGTCAATCATCATTATTAAATCGTTTTCATATGTAACACCGGGGTCAAGAGGATTGCTCCACATGCTTCCACGATAAATTTGGGCTGACGGAAATCCTTCCCTAAAAATCCTTTCAACCTCGTCTTCAAGATATTCGGCTTTCTTTTGAGTATAGGAAACTCTTAAAGCTGTATTATCCCATATCAAGTCTTCAAGGATAGATAAAGAAAAATGAGGAAGCGCACCTCCCAAAGAGGTAAACCAAGTGTTTTCATCTATTTTAATAAAAGGCTTTTCGTTTACAGGGTTGCTTAAAACGAAATGCTCCCAGTTTGAATTTTCTAAATCACCAAATTGAAAGGACAACTTATCTAATAGAGTCCTCAACTTGTCGATACTACATTTCTCTTTACTTAGTGAAAATGCTTCAGCTAGGGTAAAAGAAAATATATGATGTAAGAACAAATCAGAATGACAAACTAAGGTGCTTTTAAGTGCCTTAAGATTTTTTCCAACCATATCCCATATTCTAGATGCATCTTTTTCTATAGAAAGATGTTCCGAAAAGGCTTGATTATATGTTTGGATCACTTGTTTGTAATCCTTTTTATGGAAAAAGGATAAAGCTTTATTTCTGTGAGTATTTAATTTAGAAGTTTGATGTTCTAATATTTCAAAAAGTACTTTTACCAAAACTGACGCTTTTACACCATATATGATTTCAAATTCTTCATCTATTAGCAGACTCAACTCTAGTGTTATTCGTTCCATTTGATGTGAGTATGCCCAGTTTCTAACAGCTGTGGTGTTCATTATCATGTCATTACGTAGTCTATAGGCATGCATATCCTCATCTGTACTAATGTTAGATGGAATGTTAAACATTCGCATAGACAGAAGCATTCCGATGTGTTTCATATCCTCTTCCAAAGTGATTGCATTATTTAGTAAAGGCTTGGCCGATACATTTCTTTTTTGGGATAGAGAAAAAGCTTGGAGTATTTCTAAATAATGAGGAAAAAATGGAGTTCCTTTTCCGGAAATTTCAGGGTCTAAACCTTGTGGATGAGAGATCAAATAATACGCACAAAATGAGAGCAAGTAGAGCGCATCATATTCTTTAAACCAATTTTGAAGTGCTGGATACTTTACATCGAGTTCTTCTTTAGCCTTGCTACCTATCTCCCTAACAAATTTAAGTCTTTCTTGGGCACTCATTGAATCCGGATAGGGACTTCCCATTTGGACAAATGCGTTTTTCACCGCAACCCAAGGCTTTGTTTGTCTTCCAAGAATTGGATTTTTCTTTTTCTTTTTTTTCTTCTTTCTATTTGAAGACACAGGCATACTTCTGATACTTTATATATAAAGATATCAAAATTAACATACTCTATTTTAGATTACTTGCCTAGCGTATGGGTACAATATCCCTAAAAACAACAAAGCCCCCTCTCGGGAGCTTTGCAGATGCCTTGGGGCACATTTAGAGGCTGCTTACGACCTCTACCTTGCCACCCTTGATATGGATCTTATCTCCGTCCTTTACCTTGATATCGCCGTTAGGCGTGCTGATCGTGGCATCACTACATCCCTGAATAGTGAGGGTGGCAGTACGGCTGTGCTCAAAGGTCACTTCTTTGTTATTGCCGCAGGTCACGGCTTTGAACGTATAGTCTTTAGAGTCTTCATTATAATAGCGCAAAGTGGTACCGGCGAAAGATGCCACTGCGATACCGGCAGCGGCGAGGGTGAGGATCAGTTTTTTCATGTCAGGATGTTTTGATGTGATTTAATGAGGGCAAATGTAATGGCAGGCTTCCCATCGGGCAATCACAAAATCGGGCATAAATCGGAAGTTTGAAGCAGCTCACTTTTACCGCAGAGGGGCGGGGACGCAGAGAAAGCAGGAAAAGCTTTGCACCCGCAATCTGTAATTCTGTAAATCAGTAAATCAACAGATACCCTGTCAGAACCATCTATCAGCCCCCCGTCAGCGCTTCCTTCCCACTATTTCCCGTCTCGTCATAAAAGCTTTGGCTCTTTGCAGAATGTGCATTAATCTTGCACCGCAAATAGCCTGCTATAGTGAATAAAAGTAATGTCAGCATTTTTGCCCTGCTGCTTGTGATCGGGGCACCGGTGTTTTTCTTCCTGGTCTTCCGGCCTCTGAGCCAGATACCGCGCCCGCTCTCGCCCAAGCATTACTACCCTACCGGAGCTATAGAGCGCACCGATGATGGTGGCCAGGCGTGGGTCGACTCTCAGTACCAGACCATAGCCAACGATACCTTTACCACGCAGACAGGAGATGAGTTTGTGCTCGATAGCCTGCGCGGCAATATCTATGTAGCTGACTTCTTCTTTGCCACATGCCCCGGTATCTGCCCTACGCTCACACGCCATCTCGATACGGTGCAGAAGTACTTCATCAAAGATGAAAATTTCCGCCTCGTATCTTTCACCGTAGATCCGGCGAAGGACTCTGTGCCGGCGCTGCGCGAGTACGCAAAGAACCATGGGGCAGTGACAGGCCGCTGGTACCTGCTCCGCGCGTCAAAGGATAAGACTTTCAAACTGGCTAATGAGAGTTTCCACATCATAGCCAAGGAAGATGAGGACGGCGGCCCTGATGCGCTGGTGCACAGTGAGAAGATGGTGCTGGTAGACTACAACGGTGTGATACGCGGCTACTATGATGGTACAGACAGTGCGAGTGTGCACAGGCTGATGGCAGATATCGTGCTGGTACTGCGCGAGACAGAGCGTACCTACAGCTTCCGCAAGAACCCGCACGAGGAAAATCTGTTTAGGAAGATAAAGAAGTGGTTCAAAGGAGATAAAAAGCAAGCATGATAAAGGCAGTATTGCAAAGGAATGATAAGATGGCCTATGGCCTGATAGCGGTGCTCTCGGTAGTAGTGTTTATGCTGGTAGTACTGATAGGTAAGTTTAAGATCTACACGCTATTCCCGGGTATCCAGCTCGGCTTTGACCCACACATCTTCGCTAAGATCAATGCGGGGCTCAACTCACTCGTATCTATCCTGCTGGTACTCGGCCTCGTGCTGGTAAAGCAAAAGAAGTATGAAGCGCACCGCACTGTAATGATGGTTGCTTTCACGGCTTCGGCCATCTTCCTGCTGTCTTACGTAGCCCACCACTTTACTACCTACGATACCCACTTTGGCGGCGAGGGAGCTATCCGCTGGTTCTACTATCCGCTGCTGATCACTCACATCATACTCGCGGCTACGGTGCTGCCATTCATCCTGCTGGCTATGTATCGCGGCCTGACAGCAGACTGGCGCGAGCATAAGAAGATAGTGCGCGTCACGTATCCCATCTGGCTCTACGTGAGTGTGAGCGGGGTGATAGTCTACCTGCTCATCGCGCCGTACTACCAGCCTATGTAGGCCGCCTTTGGTGCAAAGTTTGTGCAACTCATACCTATGATACAGTTTCTCCCCGGCACCTGGCATTTGCATTACTCCACCTTTCCCATGTGGCAGAAAGATGGCGTACACTCCGTGACCTTCAACTATACCGGAGTGACCCATCACGGCAAACCTGCCCTGCTCGATGAGGTCAGATACTACAAAAGGGAAGAGCTGCGCACAGTGACTGGCTACGACCATCCCGATGCTACCGATCCGAATGCTTTCTCCTGGCGGGGCAAAGGCCCGCTTTGGTTCTTTCAAAGCCGCTGGCGCGTGGAGTGGATGAGTGACGACAAGAGCGCTATCATTATCTCCTTCGAGAAAACTATCGCCACGCCTGCGGGAGTAGATATCCTGACCAGAGGTTCAGGAGATATGGCGACACTCCTAGCGCAAGCCCAACAGGTCATAGTCGATAGGCAACTGCTCAGCGGAGTAAATGATGCTTTGCTGCCAGTCAGCTGACGCATTCTCTTATTTCTATGTCCTATGTGGTTCAAATATCTATTTGTGTTCCTATAAAGCTACCTTCGCGACATGAAACTGACGATCACGGGCTACTCCACCGCACTTTTTGCTACCTGGTATTTCATAGAGGAGCTGGGGCTGCTTTTTGACGCGGGTGATGGTGTCACTGCCAGCCTGCTGCAAAAGGCGCGGAAGGTAGACAATGTCTTTATCTCTCATGCTGACCGTGATCACCTGACCGGCCTGCTCCAGTTTAACCAGCTCAATGCTCGACCAGGCTATCCACGTATTTATTATCCGCTTCATTGCGGGTCCTTCCCGGCTATCGAGGCTTTCTCCAAGAAGTTTGATCCGCATGTCAGCGGTACGCAGTGGGCAGCGCTGGCTGATAAACAGCGCGTAGCTATCAAAGACAACCTGTATATAGAGGCCATTCGCAATAACCATGTACAGACCACGCCGGACATCATGAAGAGCTTTGGCTACCGCGTGGTGGAGCAGAAGAGCAAGCTCAAAGCTGAATACCTCTCGCTCCCGCAAGAAGAACTGAAAGCTCTGATACAAGAGCGGGGTAAAGAAGCGCTCACTACGACCGTGGAGACTACACTGCTCACTTACTCAGGTGATACACCCGTAGATGATCCCCAGCGATGGAACAACACTAAGATCCTCATCCACGAGGCTACCTTCATAGGCAGCGGAGAGATGAAAGAGGGCAATGACCGTAATCTGCATAGTCGCCTGGAGGAGGTGCTGTGGATGGCGGGCCAACTGCAAATCGAAAAGCTGATCCTCGGCCACTTCTCGTCACGCTACGACCAGATGACAATAGATGACAGTATCAAGCGGCTCTGCCATGATCTCAAGATCAGGATACCTGTCTATCGTGTGCTACCGGGCCAGGTGCATCGGGATATACTTAGCCAGCCTTCTATTAACGGCATTTGACCGGTCGCCCATAAATAACAGTACTACCATTAGTTATATCAAAATAATTCTTGCAGGTTTTACCTGTATGCAGAGAAATATTTCTTTTTTTGCCATGAATCAAACAATAAACATTTTCTATGAAAAGACTATCTACGCTCTTTGCAGCCTGCGCTGCTTTCTCCGCTTTTGCTCAGCCTACACTCACTACCTCATGGGCACCTACCGTAGGCACCACAGTTCACATCACGGCTTATGACGGTTCGGCAGGACTCAGCGAAGGGGCCTCCGGCGCCAATGTGACATGGGACCTTTCCGCCTATGATACACTGGGCTCTCAGGATGTGCGCTTCATCACACCATCATCTGCGCCTGGTGGGGCAAACTTTGGCACTGCTACTGATTGTGCAGAGGGACTTTCTACTAACAATAACAACACCTACACTTTCAGCAGGCTGAATGGCAATATCTATCAGCTGGTAGGCGTGAGCCAGCCGGCAAGCACATACATCCTGAACTATAGCCCTGCACAGGACATCCTCCACTTCCCGACTACGTACAACTCTTCTTTCGTCAATAACTCATCAGCTGCGGGTACTTTCAGTGTCAATGGATACTCGGGCACGACTGTCCGCCACGTACTGGACTCTACTATTGCTGATGGCTATGGCACACTGATCACCAGAGCGGGTACATTCACCAATGTGCTGCGACTGTATGTGTCTCAGCACATCGTAGATACACAGATGGTAGCGGGACAGACGGCCGTGACTACGTACTACTACAAGACCTACAACTGGATGTCCCCGGCACATCCAGGTACCGGCCTGGCTACCATCAGCCATATGGAGACTACTCAGTCCGGCTTCACACAAAGCAGGGATGGGGGCAACTACTCTAAGATCAGCCCGGCAGGTATCAATGACATCAGCGTGGCAGGTATAGAGGGGCTGGCCATCCTACCACAACCAGCCGGCGACAATGCTACGATCATCCTGCAAAACACGCAAGCAGCATCTCAGATCACTGTAACTGTGTATGACCTGAGCGGCCGCGAGGTGCAGAGCCTGGTACAGACACTGACAGCAGGAGAGAACCACCTACCGGTAAATACTACAGCCCTGAGCAACGGCCTCTATACCGTGATGCTCCGCTCGGGTGAGCATGCTACTGCGCTGAAGCTATCTGTAGCGCACTAAATCAATGCTAATGCGATATTAAAGCCCACGCTCTGATAAAGAGTGTGGGCTTTGTTTATTAAGATTGTACCCTTGGTCAGTACGGAGTCAGAAGGTATGTTCGGTTTTCCTATCTTAGTCACGTGATCAGACAGAGGATAATAGAGTATATCGCGATGGCGCTGCTGCTGTCGCCCCTGCTCTTTATCAATATCCGCAGCTCGCATGACTGGGGCGATGACTTTGCCGGATACCTGACGGAGGCGCAGCATATAGCGCATGGCGAGGCTTTCTACCAGAGCCGCGTAGTGCCTCAGGACTATATGCCGAGCTATGCACCGCAATATTATAGCTACGGCTTTCCACTCATGCTATCACCTGTAGTGAAAGCCTTCGGCCTCGACTTCCGCGCACTGAATATCTATATGTCGCTATGGGTGGTGGCATGGGCGCTGCTGGTGTTTTACTATCTGCGCAGGCGCTTCTCATTCTTCACAGCCGCCGTATTTGTCTGTATCGTCTTTGTGAACCCATGGTTCTTTGAGTTTAAGGCCCAGGTCATATCTGATGTGCCCTTTGCTTTTTTCTTCACACTAGGCATGCTCTGCTTTCTGCGGCGCGGGGAGCTCTCCCTGACGGGAAACATCCTGTGGGGCATCGTCATGGGCTTTACCATCGGTATCAGAGACCTGGGGTATCTGCTGCCGGCCTTTCTGGTGGCGGACCTGGTATGGGCCGATGTACTCAGCATGATGCAGACAGGCGCCCGGCCAGGGGTACTCCGCAGGGGTGGGCTCGCGCTGGGCGTGGCAGGCGCCTTTGTGCTGGTCATGCGGCTAGTGGTCTTTCGCGATCCCGGCAGCCAGTTGTCGCACTTTGTCAGCCTCTATCAGTCTCCGGACTATTGGCAGACCATCCTGGCCAATCTGGATGTATACACCCGGCTGTACCAGGGCCTTTTCAGCCACGAGGTGGGCCGCTATACGTTCATGCTATATTACTCTACGGCCTTTATGCTGGTACTGGCTGTGCTGGGCTTTGTACGCCTGCTCTATGGTGCCGGCCGGTGGGAGTGGCTCATACTGGTGGCCTATACGCTGGTGGTCTTGCTATTCCCATTCTCCAGCCAGGGCTTCCGTTATATGCTGCCTGTATTGCCGCTACTGATGGTGTGTGCTGCCCTCGGAGCAAAATCTATACAGCTGCCTGTGAACCGGTACGCGGCGGGTATAGCCTTCTTCCTCTTTATGATGCTGGTGAATGTACGTGATATAAAACACCTGCATGGCGCACAGGCCTCTGTAGTAGCACCGGGACCCATGACTGCAGACAGCCGCGCCCTGCTGGAGTATATAGGTACGCTGCCCGATACTGCTATCATCGCTACAGTCAAACCCAGAGCTGTGGCACTGCTGACCGGGCATCGCACCTGCCTGCTGCCCAAAAACGCCACGCCTGCCTTTATATCCGGCGCACTGAGGCGTGTGGCACCGCAATATGTGCTGCATATAGATGGCGTGATGACCGATATAGCCGATGACTATGCTGCGTATGAGCATGACTCTCTCATATGGCAGCAGGGCGGGCACAGGCTCTATCTGTCCGGACGCTGATCAGTCCTTGTCAGTGAGGATCTCTGCGAGGTCCGCCTCCATGCTCTTCTTTACGCTCTCCGTGATACGGCCTATCTCCTTACCGGCTTTGATCACTACAAAGGTCGGCACATTAGTGATATGGTACCTGTCTGCGCTGCCGTCTTTGGTCTTCTTGTCCCTGCCTACCAGGTGTAGTGTGACCTGCGCGTCTGAGATGCCGGTAGCATCTGCCACCTTGTAGAAGCGGGGCAGCAGGTCGTGTGTATCATCACACCATGTGCCGCCAAACACCTCTATGTGCAGCGTGGGTGCCTGCCCTCTGATCACAGCCAGTGGAGCGGTGGTAGGTTTGTACGCACTGTAGCCCCGGTCAAACCAGGAGAAGGCAGCATCATGCAGCATACTGCGCTGGGCTGTGCCTACTATCATCCGGCTGCCGTCTTTGTCTTTGGTGATCATGAGTGCATGTTTAGGAGTGCAGGAGGCCAGCAGCAGTAGCGCTGCTATAGCGATATACGAGCGGAGTCTCATAATACTAATCTACTTCTTTTTGCCCATGATACGGCGGCGGTGCTGCACACCCCAGTCCTTCATAGACTGGAGGACGGTGTCCAGCGTTTTGCCGTATGGTGTGACCTCGTACTCTACGGTCACGGGTATGGTGGCGTATACTGTGCGCGTGATGAGTTCATTCATCTCCAGTTCCTTCAGCTCCTTGCTCAGCATACGGGCAGTGATATGTGGTATCTCGCGCTCTATCTCTTTGAAGCGCTTCTTGCCAAAGCGCAGAGCGCCGAGTATAGGGAGTTTCCATTTGCCGCTGAGCACGTCGAGTGTATCGCGGATGGGTACGATGAATTCACCACAGGCTTTTGCGTCGTGTTTGTCTATGTCGTTTTTGGGAGATGGTGCCATGATCTTAGTGGTTGGTTCTCTAAAGTATACTAGTATACAATCGTATAGTAGTTACTAAAGTATATCAAAGGTAATTATTTTTGTGTGGTTAAACAACTATTTCATCAAACAATTAAACACACATTCATGAAAAGAGATAAAATCATCTACTGGGCCACGACCGCGATCATAGCGGGCGCGATGCTCCTGTCGGCCTACATGTACCTGACTGCCGCTGCGGTCAAAGAAGGATTTGTGCACATCGGGTTCCCCTCCTATTTCCGTGAGGAGCTGGCTTTGGCCAAGCTCATAGGCGCTATCTTGCTACTCGCTCCCGTGCCGGCCCGGGTCAAGGAATGGACCTATGCGGGCTTTGCTATCACCTTTGTATCCGCTGTGGTAGCGCATACATCTGTAGATGGTATACAGACTGCGGCGGGGCCTATCGTTTTCCTCTCGCTGCTGCTGGTATCGTATTTGTTTTACCACAGAGTATATGACGCACCCAGGCTGCGTGCGGCTATCTAAAACTATCAGCTCATGAATACAGACAACAAAATGACCGTGGAGATATGGAGCGATATCATGTGCCCCTTCTGCTATATAGGCAAGCGCCGCTTTGAGGCAGGGCTGGCCCGGTTTCCTGAGCGGGATAAGGTCAATATCATATGGCGCAGCTTTCAGCTGGACCCCGGCCTGAAGACAGATCCCTCTATGAGTGTGAACCAAATGCTGGCCCGGAAGAAAGGCTGGTCAGTAGAGCAGGCTGCTATGATGAATGCCCGTGTGACCGGTATGGCGCGTGAGGCAGGCCTGGACTATCACCTGGATAAGGCAGTGGTGGCCAACTCTCTCGATGCGCATCGTTTCTCACATCTGGCTGCAAAGCATGGCGTGCAGGACCAGGCCGAGGAGGCACTGTTTCAAGCCTACTTTACCGAAGGTAAAAATACGGCGGACCATGAGGTGCTGGCAGCGATCGGAGTGCGACTGGGCATAGACCGGCAGGAGACACTGGATATGCTGGCCTCTGATGCCTATACCGATGCGGTGGAGCAGGACATAGCCCGCGCGCAGCAAATAGGGGTGCAGGGAGTGCCCTTCTTTGTAGTAGATAATCGCTACGCGGTATCAGGCGCTCAGGAGAGTGAGACCTTTGCCGGGGCGCTGCAGGCGGCATGGGATGCGCGTGGACCTCTGAATACTGTGGGTACTGATGAAAACAGCTGCGGCCCTGATGGCTGCGCAGCATAAAATATTTGAAAGAACAACTAAAAAACAATCAATATGAATATCGCATTATGGATCGTACAAGGTCTGCTCGGAGCTATGTTTACTATGGCCGGCTTTATGAAGGCCACGCAACCGAGGGAAAAACTCGCACCCAAAATGCCTTGGGTCAATGACTACAGTGCTACACAGGTCAGGCTGATAGGTATAGCTGAGCTGCTGGGTGGCATCGGCCTCATACTGCCGTGGGCCTTGGGCATCGCACCATTCCTCACGGTGCTGGCGGCTCTCGGCCTCGCGCTGACCATGATAGCAGCAGCCATCTACCACCTGGGCAAGGGTGAATATCCCGGCATAGGTATCAATGCAGTACTGCTGGCGCTGGCGCTTTTTGTAGCGGTGGGCAGGTTTATGTCATGACTAGTCAGACGCCTATCTAAGGAAAAAAGGTTGCCTGTGAGGGCAACCTTTTTTGTCTCAGCCTGCGGCTATATTAATAAGTATATGTAGTGGTAGTAATAGAGTTATTGCCAGTCTGAGTGGATGTCACTACGCGGCCCTGGTCATCAAAGTTGTATGTGAAAGTATAGGTAGTAGTATTATTGCCGGAGGTCACAGTCACACTGTTAAGTACATGGGAGTTGCCCTTGCCCAGAAAATGCTTGCCATAATCTCTGTAGTCCGTATTGGCCAGATAGGTAAAGAGGATAGTAGTAGTACCATTGCCTACGATTGTCCTGGTCTGCTCGTCACCATTCTGATAGGTGCTGGTCTGAGAGCCGCCACCCTGAGCTGCTACAGCTGTCAGGTAGCCACTATTGTCATAGCTGTAGGTCAGTCCCTGATTGTCAGCGCCTGCATAGCCCTGATTATTCAAAGTATAGATAGTAGTCTGGCCTTGTACGTTGGTCACGGTCACAGTGCTAGGGCCATAGCTATAAGATTCTGTACCTGAATTGTCCTGTATAGTAAGTACCCGGCCCTGGCCATCATAGCTATAGGTAGTAGTGACCGGATTCTGACCGGTAGTAGTGGATGTAGTGCTCTTCACACGACCATTTACGGAGTTCTTTTTGCAAGATGTAGATACCATCACGCCGCCGAGCGCCAGGATCACTACGAGAGATTTAAATGCTTTGTTCATTTAGTTGAGGTTTAGGTTAGCGCCTACTCTTTGCGGTTTTCAGCTTGCCCCGTCTTACTATTTTTAGGGTGTTCAGAGATTTCCCGTCAGGGGCTAATTTCCGATTTTTCTGACAGAAATGGAAATCCCTTTTCCATCTCAAAACTTAAAGAAGAAATAGACCACGGCGGCCCACTCTTTCTTGACTCCATTGGCATAGCCTATGGTACTATGGCTGCTATTCTCTACAGTACCGCCACGTATGTAGCCTATGGTGGAGTGGCTGGAGTTTTCTATCGTGCCGTCGCTCTTGACATAGCCTACGGTGCTATGGCTGCTGTTTTCTATAGTGCCGTCACTGCGTATATAGCCTATAGTAGAGTGGCTCCTATTCTCTATGGTGCCGTCACTTTTGATATAGCCCGAGGTGGAGTGGCTGCTATTCTCTATGGTGCCGTCGCTTTTGATATAGCCGGTGGTAGAGTGGCTGCCGCTCTCTATGCTCTGTGCGTGCAGCGCGGTGGCCAGGGCCGCGATCATCAGGGATAATATTACTTTACGCATGGTGTGGTTGTTTTTGGGGTGAATGATGCTACAAAGCTAGAAGGTATTGCCATCCCGCAAAGCTGATTATCTCCTGAAGATCGGAAGCCTGAGGCTGTTTATTCTTTGATGAACCTGCCGGTCCAGACCTGATCATGCGTGACCACCTGTACGATGTACACGCCTGCGGCCAGGCCCGAGATATCTATCCGCGCAGTGCCGGTAGCTGTGCTCTGCTCACTGACCAGCTGACCGGCAGTATTGAGTACACGGATGGCTGCTACGCTGCCGGTACCTGTGCTAATGGTCACAGTGCTATGGGCAGGATTTGGGCTGATAGTGGCATCTGCTGTAGCTACATCATGGATGCCCGTGGATGTACACAGCCTGAATGGCATTCTCCTGTTGCGGTAAAAGGTGAACAGGCAATTGCCGGATGAGCTCAGGCCGAGCATGGAGTAGTATGCCGGGGTCAGGTTGCCCAGGTAGCTGCTCCACGTAGTGCCGTCTGTGCTGGTCTTGATCGGGTCGCTGTTATTGCATGCGCCATCTATGCTGAGTACCAGGCGGCCACCTGTCTGTACGATACTGAATACCTGGCAGAAGTCGTGGAATACTACCGAGTCCCTGTTGGACCAGGTGGCGCCATTGTCTGAGCTGATGTAGAGGCCATTGCCATATACATCTCCGGCAAAGTAGGTGCGACCCAGCGCTACCATGCTGAAGAAGCGGCAACTGGCAGGAAAGCCTGTACCGGATAGTGTCCATGTGCTCCCGTTGTCGGTACTTTTGTAAACACCATTGAGGCCGCCCAGAAAGGTATTGGTCCCGTCTATGTAAAAAACATCCCTGGGCATCGTATCCGCCGTGTGCGTCACGGTGCCAAAGGCATCATCAGTATAGAGCACACCGCCGCTGCCAAAGGCGCCATAAGCCACCAGGATGCGGCTGCCACTGCGGATGATATCATTCACGCGGTCTCCTACGGTGTAGGCTACGGTCCAGGTCGTACCATTGTCAGCGCTGACATAGAGGGCAGAGTCACCGCCTGCATATAGTTTGCTGCCAGTAGCGTCATAGTATACGCTGCGGATAGCCTTGCCTGCTGTGTTGGTAGCAGCAAAGGTCTTATTGCTCCAGGTATCGCCATTGTCAGTGCTGGCAAAGAGTCCCTTGTCAGAGCAATAGTAAACCGTACTGCCGATACCTGTGATGTGGTAGATGTACTCGGCAGTATCAGTGCCGGTGATGAGGCGTGGCAGTGAGTCCCACTGCTGTGCATAGGTAGCTGCCGCAGCTACCATCAGGGTCATGAGTAGTGTAAATTTTCGCATGGTGTCAGAGTTTTGATTTACCACAAAGGTCGGGTGCAGAGGCATACCTGCCTATCCGTGCTGGTGGGTATATTGATGCAATGCCTGCGGCTATGCCGGTAGGGATATGCTGGGATCAGAGGAGTACGGTGCCGGTCTACACCCGGGCGAGGTATATATGGCAGTCATAGGAGAAGCTAACGCGGCCGTCTGCCTGATGCCTGTCAAATATCTCCCTGAGATAAGAGAGCATAGGTGTGTAATCCGGATGGCCTTCATTGGGTGCATAGGAGGAGGAGAGGAGGCGGCCTTTCACACCCTCGTAATCAAACAACTGTTCATTGTAAAACGTCCGTGCTATCATCTCAGACGGTGCAAAGAAACTGCGCAGGTCGCCCTCGCTGATATTGCGATGATCTACAGTGGTATAGTCTGTGGCATAGCGGACGAGCAGGTCTTCATATGCAACCTCAAAGCCGGAGGCCACCTTGCGCTCATTCCATATCAGGACATACCAGGCACCATCGCGGGCTATGCGCTGTGCTTCCTTTTTGAAGGCTGCACGATCAAACCAGTGAAAGGCCTGAGCGGCTGTGATCAGGTCTACACTCTGTACGGGCAGGGTAGTATGCTCGGCGGTGCCATCTACACTCACATAGCCGGCATGATGACCGAGCAGGCGGTCTGCTGCCTCGCGCATTTCCTTATTGGGCTCTACGGCGTAGACCTTGTTGTTATTATTCAGAAACATCTCGGTGGAGATGCCCGTGCCGGAGCCGATGTCAGCGATGGTCCAGCCGGCATCGAGACCGGTCTGCTGCTCCAGGTACAGTAGTACCTCGGGCGGATACCCCGGGCGGTAGCGGATATAGTTGTCTACCCGGTCGCTGAATCTATTGGTATTGTCTGCCATGATCAGAGTGATAGGTCTGTGGGCGATACCAGTATACCATCCTCATCACAGTAGACCCACTCACCGGGAGCGAAGTCCACACCGGCGAAATGCACCCTGATGTTTTCCTGACCCACGTTTTGTTTATTGCTTTTCAGCGGGTGTGTGGCCAGCGCCTTGACGCCTATGCTGAGCTGCGCCATAGCCGCGGAGTCGCGGATGCAGCCATAGACTATCACCCCGTTCCATTTATTTTTGACGCCCAGCTCACCGAGCATATCTCCCAGCAGCGCGCAGCGCATGGAGCCGCCGCCATCTACCACCAGCACTTTGCCGGTACCATCTGTCTCCAGTGCTTTGCGCACATAGCTGTTGTCTTCGTGGCATTTCACGGTATAGATCTGCCCGTGAAAGAGTTTATTGCCCCCGTAGTCGCGGAAACCGATAGGATCGGCCACGTGTACTTTGTCAGTGTATTTGTCACTCAGGTCTGTGGTGAGAAGTGCCATAGTATATAGTATGATATAGTCTATGGCTAAAGTAGCAAATTCACTTTGATACGGTATAGTAAATAAGGTGAAAGCTGCTACTCTTGTAGCTGCATCACACCGGAGTGCTCATGATGGAGCACAGCCGCGCTACGTATGCGTGAGGCGCGGTCTATATCCTGTGTATCGCCCGCCGTCATGGCAGGCGCCACCGTGGCGGCGTACGTCAGCTCAGGCTGTGCGTCAGTAGCGGCAGACTGTGTGTGCTGCTGTGGTGCAGGCTCCTGCTGCGGCTCCTCCAGGTCCGCCAGCAGATGGGCAGGTAGCTCGCGCTCACCTTTGGTATTGTAGCCATAGTTGTGCCGCAATATGAAGTAACAGGCGGAAGGATTGAGGCGGCGGAAGAGGGCACCCTCCTCCAGCTTATTGGAAAAGATCTCCTCTATATAGTAGATGCGGTCCATCAGGTCGCCGTCCTGCTCCCACTTCTTCTTCCAGTAGGACCAGAGCTGCTTGTAGCATTTCACTCTGAGCAGTGCCTGAGATAGTGAGATGATGGATTCATCCCACGCGAGGTCCTCTATCCGGTCGAGGTATGACCATGTGTAGTCGCGGGTCCATTTTGCCGCGTTGGTATTGCCGATAGTGCCAGCCATAGGTGTGTATATTTAATGATGTAATAAAGCGCAATATAGACTGCCACTGCGCAATGGAACTGCGTAGCAAAAAATAAATGGAGAAAGTACGCTGAAACAGCTTGAGGCTGGAATCGTTTTTGAACCGAAGCCGGCTCAGAGGATCAGGACCAATGTACCCGCTATGATCAGGGCTGCGCCTATAGCAGCCTTTGCAGTGAGTACCTCACCGAGAAATATGACAGACAGGATGATGGCAATGGCTACACTCAGCTTGTCTACCGGGGCTACCTGAGAGACCTTGCCCATCTGGAGGGCCTTGAAGTAAAAGATCCAGGAGAGGCCGGTGGCGATACCGGACAGTACGAGGAAGAAGAGGTTCTGCCGGGTGAGGCTATGGATATGTATCACACTGCCGCGAAAGTAAGCGATGCCCCACGCCAGGATGAGGATAACTACGGTACGGATAGCCGTAGCGAGGTCCGTATTCACGCCTTTGATGCCCACCTTGGCAAAGATGGCCGTGAGGGCTGCGAAGAGCGCTGATAAAAGTGCATATATCCACCACATAGTCGTATCCTGCGTTTATTTGATCTCGCAGTCAAAGAGTTTCTCGCCCTCCAGGAAGCCCTCCAGCCTGTCGCCTATTTTCACGGCGCCTACGCCTGCGGGCGTGCCGGTATAGATCAGGTCACCTACCTGCAGGGTGAAAAACTGTGAAGCGTATGAGATGACCTTAGGGATGGAGAATATCATATCATCTGTATTGCCGTGCTGCACCTCTTTACCATTGAGTAGCATGTGGAAGTCAAAGCTACCGGCTTTGCCCAGGCGGGATATCTGGCGCATGGTACCGACCACTGCAGAGTTGTCAAAGGCTTTGGCTATCTCCCAGGGCATACCTTTTGCTTTTTGCTGCGCCTGCAGGTCACGGGCGGTAAAGTCAATGCCTACTGTGACCTCGTCATAATACTTGTGCGCAAACTTTTCATCTATATACTTGCCCTGCTTGCAGACTTTGAGCACTACCTCCAGCTCATAGTGCAGGTCGTGTGTCCACTCAGGCATGTAGAAAGGCTTATTGTCTTTGAGCAGCGCGGTCTGTGGCTTGAGGAAGAGCATCGGCTCCTCGGGAATAGCGTTATTGAGTTCTTTGGCATGTGCGCCGTAGTTGCGCCCTACGCAGATACACTTCATGTGCGAACGATTTGACGCAGCGAAGCTAGGTATTTATGCGCATATCTGAGGCTGTATCCTGCAGGTTCAGTCACTCCAGATAGTGAAGAGGTGCGGCATCTCTGTCTCCCGGCTGTGAATGCGGCCGGCGACCCGGCTGATGGCAAGAGGGACGGATGACTGCGGCTGAGGCGTGACGGGCAAAGCACTGCGACTGCTATCCGGCAGTGTGGGAGCTATGATGAGCAGGTCTCCATCCAGCAGTGCTATATTGTAGTGATTGGTGATCTCCATAGATTCGATTTATAGTGGTGAAGGTTTATTGATTAACGCTATATGAATGATATTGTTGCCGGTATCTTACAAGGTGGTTTTTGTCAGTCGAGTGTATCTATAGCCAGTGACTCAGGATGCGCATCATGCACCATACCTTGCGACAGGCCGGTGCCTGCATCTATGCGCTCCTCAGCATGATTTCCTATCCAGAAGGGCGCGGTGTTTCCTTTGCCATCTACGGTGCGGTCACCGTGGCTGAAATTATACTGGCGGTGCACGTCATTGACGGCATGCACCATCTGGTGTATCATGGTATTGACTATGCCGCTCAGGGTCCAGTCAGCACGGAATATATTCAGATGTATGAGGTCCGGATTGTCACGGTCATCATAGCCGTGTACACGCGGTGAGCCTATGTAGGTGATGATGCGCATGCTGAGATCGGTAGTGCGGATCAGCTCCGCCACATGAGCGGCTGATATATCTGACATATCAAAAGTGCCCCTGGAGCCGATGGCATGGTAAAACATATCATCTGCCAGCAGGGCATTGGCGCGGTCCACTGCCTCGTGCACCTTCCTGATCTTACCTTTATAGATGATAGTCACCATATTGTGATCGTGTGGTCTTCTTTCTGAGAGAGCAAAGGCAGGCGGCGCACCCCAAGTAACGCCGCCCCCAATGCATCATCGTACAGCTTTCGCTGTCCATGAGAAGTTCAAAAGTGGTTATCTGATCCTGGAGAGAGGCTGTCTGTCTCCAGATATCAGTACCCTCCATAGCACAGAGCATCTTTTTGTGCTCCCTTGCTGATACCAAAGGTAGGGGCTGTCAATAGGCGGGGGAGGGACATTTATCCTGCGCGTGGCTGTATTTATCCTGCGTCGGATTCTGTTTATCCTGCGTCAGTTTGCGGCCTGCCGGCCTATACCCAAAAAGGTGTAGATGAGCCTCCTCAGACCTGTATCAGGTTCTGAAATTCTTCCTTGCGAGTGCGGCTGACCTGTATCTCAGTGCCGTCCTGCATGAGCGCGAGGCTGGTGGTGCGTACGTAGCGCGTGATTTTGTCGAGGCTGATGAGGTACTGCTTATTGATGCGCATGAAGCGGGGCGGTGTGAGCAGTTCCTCAAAGCTACCGAGCGTACGTGCTACGATCAGGTCTTTCTTGCCCTCGCGTTTGATCACGGTATAGTTGCGGTCGGCGCGCAGATAGATGACCTCCTCCAGTGCGATCATCTCTACGCCATCCTGAGTAGGCAGCGCTAAGCGGCTCACGGCAGGCCGCGACAGGTGGTCTATATTGGCGAGGAGCTGCCGAACCTTATCAGTAGTGAGTTCTGCCTTAGTGCGCTTGTATTTGGCCAGGGCAGCCTGCAGGTCGTCTATGTCTACAGGCTTTAGCAGGTAGTCTATCGCATCAAACTTGAATGCCCGCACGGCATAGTGACTATGGGCTGTGACAAAGATCATGGCGGGCGGCGGCGTAGCTAGTTTTTTCAATAGCTCAAAGCCTGTCATGCCCGGCATCTCCACATCCAGCAGCAGCAGGTCGTAGGAGGCTTTGGGCAAAGCCTTGAGTGCAGCCTTTGGGTCTGTATAGGTGGCGGTCACCTCTACCTCCGGGCAGTGCCGCTGCAGCAGGAGCTGCAGGGTCTTGATATTATCGGGTTCATCGTCTACCAGTATAGCGCGTATCATATTTCTCACTATTAGCATCAGGCTGAGAGCGGCACAAGTATAGTGACCTCAGTGCCTCTGCCTATGTTGTTATTTGTTTTGATGTCTCTGATGGTCATGTAGTCTTTGCGGCTTTTGTCCTGCCACATGAGGTCGAGTGTCTCGCGGATGATATTCATGGCGTGAGAGGTGTGCCCTTCTGTTTTGTTTTTGCCTGCCTGCCTGCCCACACCATTATCGGTCACGCGTATCTTCAAAGCAGAGCCGCTGCGCGCAAAGGTAATATCCAGTTTGCCACGGCCATTCTTTTTAGGATTGAGGCCATGTACGATGGCATTCTCTGCCAGCGGCTGTAGTATGAGGCCGGGCAGCGATACTGTAGCAGGATCTATACCCCGTGTAGTAATGCTATAGTCAAAGCGGTTGCCCTGCCGGCTATTCTCTATCTGTATGTAGAGATGGAGCAGCTCTATATTATCACTGAGGCGCACCATGGGCTGGCGGGTGGTATCGAGTATCATGCGCAGCAGCCGGCTGAAGCGCACGAGATACCTGTCTGCGTTTTCGATATTGCCCTCCAGCATCTCACGGCGCATGCTGCTGAGCGCATTGAAAATAAAGTGCGGGTCCATCTGCGCACGGAGCGCCTTCAGCTCACTCTCAGCCTGTTTGAGCCGGGCCTTTTGCAGCTCGCGTTCGGATCTTTCGGCTTCATACTTGCCCTGCATATCCAGCACTGCGCGGCTCATCTGATCGTCATAATATAGCTTGTAGTACCGGATGTAGACGTGAGAAGCTTCTACTGCCGCCTGATAGTCGCCCTCGGCCTGGTAGAGCAGCATGCCCAGCTCGGCATGGTCGCGCAGTAGCAGTACATCATTGGCCTCAGTGATCCTGGGGGTAATATCATCGTATAGCCTGCGGCTCAGCGCGAGGTTATTCTGCCGCAGTGCGATGAGTGCCAGCTGCAGGGTAGATGTATTGATAAAGTATTTTGAGTCGACCTTCTGGCCATAGAGTATGCACCGCTCAAAGTAGCGCCGGGCCCGGACCCACTGCTGCATGCCCATGCAGATATCTCCCTGATTATTGCTCGCCCTGGCAGCAGTGACGAAGTCGTGTCGCAGCAGGGCCGCCTTGATACACTTGCTGTACGATCTCATGGCTGCTTCCGGTTTGCCCTGGCGCCTGAGCAGCATACCGGTATTGAAATGAATCCAATGGTCCATATCCGTCACTGCCAGCCGGCGCAGGATATGGCTGGCCCTTTGCAGCGCCTTTGCAGCGGCGTCAGTATTATCGATATGAAACTGCAATGTAGAAAGCATCAGCAGGGCGCGTGGCATATCGGCCTCATCGCCGTTTTTTTCTTTGATATCCAGTGACTGCTGGAGCGCCGAGAGTGCTTTCTCATGTTCTTTGAGCTCCATATAGACGGTAGACAGGTTTTCGTACCGCAGGTGCATGGCTCGCAGATCTCCCAGGCGGCTGGCCAGGTCCAGCGCCTGCAGCAGATAGCGCAGTGCTGTTTTATGATCTCCCTGGCCTGTGTAGGCCATGCCCGTATAGCTGAGCGACCTCATGCGTGTGTGAGTATCCACACGGTCATCGGGCAGCTGCTCCACCCGCCGGAGCAGCTCCATGGCCTCGTCATATCTCTGGGCAGATATGTGTGTCTGGGCCTCCTGTACCAGCTCTTTAGCAGATGTTTTTTTCGTGGTCATATGGCTACACTCATAGTTTCAAAATAGCGTGGTATCATCAACATAAATATGACAGTTTTGGCCGACACATTGCAAGTCCACGCCTGATTTTTTGCATAGCCATAAAATTAGCCGTAATTTAATTTCTGAATCAGTTAATACATACAATGAATTTAAACCGTGTAGCATCTCTGATCCTATGTTCACTGTTTCTCTCTACTCTCACTGCCCAGGTCTCCGAAGATATCGTGCCGCGCAGCTATAGCCTGCCGGAGTCATTCTTTCATGATGGTATAGCCTCGCTGCCCGTGCTCAGTCCGTCAGATGTGGCAGCACTGGACTATCGCGACGACAAGCTGGGCCATATGCCCCGGTTTGCCCGCTCCGTACAGACTGACATAAGCCCGACCAATGCCGGTACCTGGTATGACGTGGCCGATGGGCGCATCTGGCGCTGCCATATACGCTCGGCGGGGGCCCTGGCGCTCATACCATGCTATGATGCATGGTACCTGCCTCAGGGTGCCACCCTGCATGTATATACGCCGGATATGCAGGAGGTGATAGGGGCCTTTACCAGTGTCAATACCTCTCCGGACGGTCACTACAATACCGGCCTGATACATGGAGACGAGTGCATCATAGAGTACTACGAGCCTGCTGCTGTGGCCGACAAAGGCAAGCTACACCTCAATGAAGTGGGCTACGCCTACCGCATGGTGCCGGGGAGAAAGGCCAGCAGAAACTTCGGCGATGCTGATGCCTGTGAGGTGAATATAGCCTGCTCTGAAGGTGCCGACTGGCAGGATGAAAAAAATGCTGTAGTGCGGATGCTGGTCAAACTGAGCAGCGGCTACGGCTGGTGCACCGGTACACTGATGAATAATACCAATAATGACTGCGAGCCCTACATCCTCTCGGCTGATCACTGCTACCAGGATGAGTCCAATAACTATGTAGCCGCCACTGCAGCTCAACTCAATCAATGGGTTTTCTACTTTGACTATGAGTCTCCGACCTGCGCCAATCCGGCTGCAGAGGGTACGCTGGGTACAAACTTTGTGACCGGCTGCTCCCTGCGTGCTGCCAGCCAGGATAATGGCGGTGATAATGGCAGTGACTTTGTGCTCGTGCGGACCAATGTCTCCCCGCCCGCGCGGTTCAATCCATACTACGCCGGCTGGAGCCGGGGTACTGCTACCACATCAGGCGTAGGTATACATCACCCTAATGGGGATATCAAAAAGATATCTACCTATACCAGCCAGCCTAGTAGCTCTCACTGGGGTACGCTCACGCTCAATACACACTGGAAAGTACTATGGGCTGCCACTGCCAATGGCTATGGTGTGACGGAGCCCGGATCCTCCGGCTCAGGCTTGTTTGACAGCAACCACCGGCTGATAGGTACGCTGACCGGTGGTGGATCATCCTGTTCTTCACCCACTCAAAATGACTTCTACGGTGAGGTGCGCTACCACTGGACCAGCAATGGCCTGACCAGTGATAAGCAACTCGGACCCTGGCTGGATCCAGTCGGTACCAATGCCACTACTTTTGACGGGGCATATGATCCGTGTGGAATGACGATAGGCATAGCAGATGTAGATGCGATGATCAATACGGCTGTGTATCCTAATCCGTCTACAGGGTTATTTACCGTAAAGAATAATGCCGGGATGACCAGCCTGACCGTGACCAATGCGATAGGAGAGGTGGTAATGGTACAGGATATCACCGGCCGTACCACGGCGCAGGTAGATATGAGTAGCTATGCCGGTGGTGTGTACTTCTTCCGGTTTGCGTCTGCGAGAGGAGCCCAGACCCGCAAGGTGGTGCTGGATCCGTCACGCTAAGATCGGGCCGGAGTGGCGGCGTCTTTGCGCATATCGCTGTTTTGCCTTATCATTACATCAAAACCCTGACAGTGGATTTATTTGCCGGTGAGGCCTTCCGCCTCAATCTCAAGCGCCCGCTCGCCGTATTTGACCTCGAGACCACGGGAGTAGACTTTATCAAAGACCGTATCGTAGAGATCAGTGTGATCCGTATCGATCCTGACCAGAGCCGCAGGCAGGTGACCATGCGCATCAATCCTATCATACCCATACCTATCGAGTCCTCTCAGATACATGGTATCTATGATGAAGATGTGGCTATGAGCCCCACTTTCAAGGATGTGGCAAAGGAACTCTTTGACCTGCTCGATCCCTGTGATCTGGCGGGCTTCAATAGCAACCGCTTTGATATACCGCTGCTGCTGGAGGAGTTTATCCGCGCAGGTATGTGGATGGATATAGAGAGCCGCAGCCTGGTGGATGTGCATCGCATCTACACTCTCATGGAGAAGCGCGACCTGACAGCAGCGTATAAATATTACTGCAATAAAGAGATACAAAACGCCCATAGCGCTGCAGCGGATACCGAGGCTACGCTGGAGGTACTGCTGGCACAGCTGCAAAAGTACGAGACGCTAAAGAATGATATGCGCTTCCTACATGATTTCAGCAACGAGGAGCGCTTCCTGGATAGTGGCCGGCGTTTCATCTATCAGAATGGCAAACCGGCTTTCAATTTTGGCAAGCATAAGGGCCGCTCTGTAGAGGAGGTGCTGCGCATCGAGCCTAGCTACTACAATTGGATGCTGAATGGCGACTTTCCCGAGCATACCAAGCAGAAGCTGCGCGAGATCAAGACTGCCATCAGCAAGGCGAGCAATAAGCCTGTATCCTGAGCACCATCATCTTAATGTCATAATTGTGCCCGTCTTTGGCTAGTAGCTGCCTTTGATATATCTTAGCCTCTGCCATATGATCAGAAAATTATTACTCTCCCTGATAGTGTTGTCTGCCTGTGCGCCGGGTGTCCGTGCTGCACAGGGAGTGCCACAGCGCCTGACCGGAGTCGTGTCAGTCACCTTCCCATCTGCGCCGAGAGCGACCCGCGTGGGAGACCAGCAGAACTATCTCGTGCAGACCGATACCTGCGCCTGGCTGGCCCAGGCCAAACCCTATGCAGAAAATGGCCAGGTACATGATAGCATCACGTTGGCCTCGTTCTACGAAGGGATGGCAAAAGGGGTACTGCGTGCGGCCAAAGGTACGGAGACGCACCGCAGTGATATACGCATAGGCGGACTGCCCGCACTGGAGATAGAGTATGTGAAGGGCGATAGCCGCTCTCTGCCTGCTACAGTGTGCTCTCGCGCGCTAAAAGTAAACGGGCAGATCGTGATCGTATCCTTTACCGCACCTACTCAGCTATACTACAAGCTGGTGCCTGTACGCGACAAGTTCTTTGCGTCTATCAAGCTGGACCAGGACAGTACACTGCGGTCGTATCCGCCCTATGTCCGCGTAGATAGTGTGGTGCCTGCAGGTGCTACGGTGCAAGCCGCTGCCCCAGATAGTACTGCTGTGTCTAAGCAGGCTCCTGTACCATTCATGCGCAGCCATGCGGGATCGGTGATCAAGATGTTTGGCCTGCTCATCCTGGTCTGCGCGCTGATCTATGGCTTTGCTGTGTATACGCGGCGCAAAGGTTGATAACCATCTTATTTATCCTCATCGCAGCAAAGTGCTTAGTGCTTTGCACCATAGTCATTAGATTAGTAGCAAAACAATACCCATGAGGCAGCTCACTGTATTGGCCATCCTGACGGCCATCTTTCTCACTGCATGCAAAGAAACTCCTGTGAAAGTAAAGGTAGCCAACGGCGCAGCCATACCCGTCTATACCGAGGTGCAGAGCGGCGGGGTAAAGATGATACCCGTGCGCGGCGGCAAGTACCGCGTATGGACCAAAAAGGTAGGCGATGGCCGCATCAAGGTACTGCTGCTGCACGGTGGTCCGGGTCTGACGCATGAGTACTTTGAGTGCATGGAGAGTTATTTCCCGCAGTCGGGTATTGAGTTTTACTACTACGATCAGCTGGGCTCGCACTACTCAGACAGGCCTACAGATACTGCACTGTGGAGTGTGGAGCAGTTTACAGATGAGGTAGAGGATGTACGCAAGGGGCTGGGGCTGGATAGCTTCTACCTGCTGGGCCATAGCTGGGGCGGCATGCTGACCATGGAGTACGCTGTGAAATACCCCGATCATCTCAAAGGTGCTATCATCTCAAACATGACTGCCAGCATACCAGACTATGTGGTCTACATCAATAAACTGCGTGATAAAGAACCCGCAGAGGCCGTAGCAAAGATGAAGAAATATGAGGCCGCCAACCAGAGTGATAATGCTGAGTACCAGAAGCTGGTCAAGAACCTCTATGACCAATATATCTGCCGCCTGAAGCCGGAGTGGCCGGAGCCGCTCACAAGGTCTTTCAACCACATCAATAGCCAGGTGTATAATACCATGCAGGGCAATAATGAGTTTGTAGTGACGGGTAAATTCAAGAACTGGAATGCCTGGGATAAGATACCACATATCAAATGCCCGACGCTCGTAGTAGGCGCGGTCTATGATGAGATGGATACGGCGGAGATCAACCGCATGGGCCGCGTGATACCGGGAGCCAAAGTGCTGATGTGCACCGGCAGCCACATGAGCCTGTGGGATGACCAGCAGCACTACATGGAGGGCGTGATAAACTTCCTGAGAGATGTAGATGCGGGGAAGAAGTAGACAGAGACAAGAATCAAGAATCAAGAGCCAAGAGTCTAGAATCAAGATTATAGAGCCAAGAACTAGGATTCAAGAACCGAGAGATGAGAATCAAGAGTTGAGAACTTTTTTTAAAATCATAAATCATACATAACAATGCGCTATACGCGAATGCCCATAGAGATAGAGTCTCCTGAGGAGAAGGGCTACAGTACGATACAATACAATCTGGCGGAAAGCTCCGTGAGAGACATCACGCTGGATAGCCTGAATGTGGACCTGAGCGGTATACTCCTTTTCTATGGAGAGCATAAGGGGATGTATAAACTCCGCCAGGCCATCATAGAGGATAGCAAAGTGCTAAGCCCGGAGGATGTGATCGTGACGGCTGGTGCCGCTATGGCGCTCTTCATCACGTCTACTACACTGCTATCGCCAAAGGATCATCTGGTAGTGATACGTCCTAACTATGGGACTAATATAGAAACGCCGCGCGCGATAGAGTGCACGATATCTATCGTCGATCTGAGTTTTGAAAATAACTATGAGATAGATGTGGCAGCGGTAGCCGCAGCTATACAGCCCAATACGCGCCTCATCAGCATCACCAACCCGCACAACCCGACTGGCAGGGTGTATAGTGATGAAATACTGCGTGCCCTCATCGCGCTGGCAGAGCAGCACGGCTGCCACCTGCTGGTAGATGAGACCTATCGCGACCTGAATTTTCAGACCGTGCTGAAACCATATGCTGCTGAGCTTTCTGACAAGGTCATCTCCGTTTCGTCAGTCTCCAAGAGCTATGGTGCGCCGGGCATCCGCACCGGATGGGTGATCACGCGGGATCAGAAGCTGCTCCACGACCTGCTGGCTGCCCGTGAGCAGATCACGCTCTGCAACTCTGTAGTGGATGAAACCATAGCCCTGCACCTGCTGACACATAAGGAGAAGCTCGTCTCAGCACACCATGAGCATATCCGGAAGAACTTTGCCTACCTGAAAGAATGGATGGCATCGCAGCCCTACCTGGAGTGGGTAGAGCCACAGGCTGGTGTGGTCTGCTTCCCGCGGCTAAAGGCTGCGTATAAAGTAGATGTAGAGGTGCTCTATGACAAGCTCTATAATGAATACGGAACTGTAGTGGGGCCGGGGCATTGGTTTGAGCAGGAGCGGACCTATATGCGCATCGGCTATGGCTATCCGCACCATGAGGAGCTAAAGACAGGGCTGCACAATCTGGAGAAGTGTATTAAAGCGACATTGCTGTAGCTGTTTTGGTCCAGGCTCTTGCATTGGCCCTCCCTGATGGGGAGGGTTGGGTGGGGCCGTCCGTTTTCCTATCTTCGCACCCCAATAGACGACAAGTGACTAACGAGAATATAGCAGATATCAAAAGCCGCCTGGACAACCTGGCGCGCTTCCTCAATATAGACGAGCGCCGTATCAAGATCCAGCAGGATGAGAATACGACGCTGCATCCTGACTTCTGGTCTGACCCCAAGAAGGCCGAGACCATCATGAAGGAGATCAAGCTGAATAAATTCTGGCTGATAGACTATGAGAATACGCTGCGTGAGTATGAGGATACCAAGGTACTGCGGGAGTTCTACGAGGCCGGTGAGCCTGTGGAGGCAGACCTGAAGGCACAGTATCAAAAGGCGCTGGATGCGGTCGATAATCTGGAGTTTAAGTCTACACTGGACCGTCCGGAAGACTCCATGGGCGCGATCCTGGAGATAAATGCCGGTGCGGGCGGTACCGAGAGCTGCGACTGGGCATCTATCCTGCTCCGTATGTATGTGATGTGGGCGGAGCAGCATGGCTTCAAGATCACTGAGGTAGAGCGGACGGACGATGATGTGGCAGGTATCCGCTCGGTATCACTGGAGATAGAGGGGGAGTTTGCCTATGGCTACCTGAAGGGAGAGAATGGCGTACACCGCCTGGTGCGTATCTCGCCATTCAACTCACAGGGCAAGCGGCAGACGTCGTTCGCGTCCGTTTTTGTGAGTCCGATAGTGGATGATACGATAGAGATCAATGTGCCCGCCTCCGAGCTAGAGTGGGATACCTTCCGCTCCAGCGGTGCAGGTGGCCAGAACGTAAACAAGGTAGAAACAGCGGTGCGCGTGAAGCACCTGCCTACGGGTATCGTAGTGACATGCCAGGTGACGCGCTCCCAGCATGACAACCGTGACCGTGCCCTGCAGATGCTGAAGTCCAAACTCTATGAGATGGAGCTGGAGAAGCGCAACGAGGAGCGTGATAAGATAGAAGGCACCAAGCTCAAGATAGAGTGGGGATCACAGATCCGCAACTACGTCCTTCACCCATACAAGCTCATCAAAGACACCCGCTCCGGCTATGAGACAGGTAATGTACAGCCAGTACTGGACGGCGAGCTGGATGATTTTATCAAGGCCTATCTCCTGCACGCTACCAAGAAGGTGGGGTAAACTCACCTTTTGGTGAAGTATGGATTTGTCGGTATCTTTAGGTTATAATCTAGCAGTCATGAAGCAGCCTCACAAAAAACTTACGCCACGCGATGCGGTTTTGGGTATAGGGCGTCCTGCGACGAAGGAAGAGTTAGAAGAGTACCTGGATAGCCCAAGGGCAGAGGAATTTATGCCTATTGACCAGTTTCAAGAAGAGATAACAGAATACCTTCGGAAAAAGAATGAGAAGAAGAAGGCTTCATGATCATAATTTTAGAAAAGCGAGCAAGGGCTCAGCTTTATGACTTGGCAGACATTATAGATGACCTTAACATCAGCGGTGCTGGTGAACGTTGGGTAAATAGATTTTTAGAGCATTTGAGAGGCTATGCCAAGGCTAGCGTTAGCTATGCATTATGCCGTGATGCCGCTCTTGCTTCAAGAGGATATAGTTGCATTATTTACAATGGGAAATGGATCGTAGCATTCAAACTCACAAATGATGAGCTCCGTGTTTACGAAATCCTGCACGGCGCCCTACTGCAATAGCATCCTTTTATATCGTCAATCCCCCATCCACACTGATCACTGTGCCTGAGATAAAGGCAGCTTCATCGCTGGCGAGGAAGGCATAAAGATTTGCCACATCCTCCGGAGTGCCGAGGCGGCGCAGTGGTACTTTCTCTTGCATAGAGGTGATGACCTTCTCGGGTATGGTATTGATCATGTCCGTAGCTATGAAGCCGGGCGCTACTGCATTCACACGGATATTGTTTTTGCCCAGCTCACGGGCCCATGTCTTGGTCAGGCCTATCACGCCGCTTTTGGTGGCGGCGTAGTTTGACTGGCCATAGTTGCCGTAAAGGCCTACGATGGAGGACGTGTTTATGATCACGCCGCTATTTTGTGCGATCATGCCGGGTGTTACGGCTTTGGTACAGTTGAAGACACCGGTAAGGTTGACGTCCAGAACCTGCTGCCAGTTCTCCGCTGTCATCTTTTGCAGGCTGGCATCGCGGGTGATGCCGGCATTATTGACCAGTATATCTATCCGGCCAAACTGCGCGATCACTGCTTTGGTAGCAGCTTCTACTTCGTCGTACTTTGCCGTATTGACCCTAGTGAACTTTGCTGCAAAGCCCTCATGCAATAAGATCAGCTCGAGCTCTTTGCCCTGCACTTCGTTCACATCCCAGATGGCTACTGCTGCGCCCTCGCAGGCAAATTTCTCTACTGCTGCCCGGCCTATACCTGCTGCGCCGCCGGTGATCACGGCTACTTTGTTTTGAAATCTCATGGGAGGCAAGATACGAAATCACGGCGTGGCTACCAGCGTCTCGATATCTACGCCCGCCAGTACCTCCTCGCCGGAAGTATGACGGTCTATCACGATCAGTGAGACCGGCTTCTCAGCGTATAGGCGGGCATAGTTTCCCAGGCTGATGGTGCCGATATTATAGCATTGCCTGCCATTGGAAAATTGTTCCCATACCTCCTCAAAGTAGGCTGCCACATCGGCCTGATAGTCGCTCTGGCTGCTGGCATATACTTTGAGTAGCGTATCATGACTATATGTGATATGCTCGTAGTGGTTTACCTTTTTGTATTCATACTTGTAATCGTAGGTCAGCGCAGATAGATCGCTGATGACTGCTGATGCAGTGGGGTATGCGCCTGCACCTTTGCCGGAGAAGAACTGATCCTCTGAGAAGACTGTCTTGAGCGTGACGCCATTGTAGACATCGTCTACATTATAAAGCCGGTCTGTAGGCCTGATGTAGTGTGGAGAGACAAAGGTTGACACCGTGCCATCTTCTTTTTTGAAAGCCCTTGCGAGCAGTTTTACTTTCAGCCCTTTCTCTTTTGCATATTGCTGATCGAGCGGCGTGATGCGATCTATACCGGCATTGAATATCTCTGAAGGCTTTAGTATACCGCCAAAGGCATGTGCCGCAAGGATGAGCAGCTTGTATTTGGCATCAAAGCCTCCGGTGTCCAGCAGCGGGTTGCTCTCTGCGTAGCCTTTCTGCTGTGCTTCTTTCAGGGCGGTATCGTAGCTGAGCCCTTCGCTTGCCATCTTGGTGAGGATGTAGTTGGTAGAGCCGTTGACGATGCCCTCTACGCTTTCCAGCAGGTCATTGTCGTAGTACTCCTCCAGATTGCGGAGGATGGGGATGCTGGCGCAGCAGCTGGCCTCATAGAGCAGCGGTACGCCGTAGGTGCGCTGCAGGTCGATGAGCTCTGCGAGGTGCTCGGCTATCATCTTCTTATTGGCTGTGACCACTGCACGGCCGGAGCGCAGGGCGGCGGAGACTATCTCAAATGCCTCGTCAGCATTGTCGATCAGCTCTACGATCACATTGATGTCTTTGTCATCGAGGATATCTTCCTTGTGGAATGTAAACCTGTCTGCGGGTATGGGGCGCTGCTTGTGGCGGTCCTTTACGCAGATGGTTTTGATAGTGGCATTGAGTGTGGGTGTGCGCTCGAGCACCTGGTAGAGGCCGAAGCCTACACAGCCGAAGCCGAAGAGTCCTATGTTTAGTTTTTTTCTTTGCATTGAGATAGTTTAGACGTGAGACATGAGATTTTAGACGTGAGACATAGAGTCAAGAATCAAGAACCAAGAACAAAGAATCAAGACAATGCGGAGACTGTTAGTTTTTGCTTTACCGTGGCGAAGGCTTGCTGGAGGTCCGCTATGAGATCGGCTGCATCTTCCAGGCCTACGGATAGGCGGATGAGGCTGTCTTTCACACCGGCTTCATAGCGCTTCTCCTGTGGGATGGATTTATGTGTCATCTCACATGGCAGGCAACAGAGACTCTTGACACCGCCGAGGCTTTCGGCCAGTTTGAAGTATTTGGTACTGCTCACGATCTGCGAGGCGAGGGCTTTGTCATCTACTTTGAGGTCAAAGGAGATGATGCCGCCGGTGTACTTTTGCTGTTTGCTTGCTACTGCATAGTTTGGGTGGGAGGGGAGGCCCGGATAGTAGATATTGCCTACGAGTTCTTCTGTCTGCAGGTACTCTGCTACGGCCTGTGCACTCTGAGAGTGGCGCGCTACACGCAGGTCGAGTGTCTCAATGCCGCGTATGACCAGCCAGCTATCAAACGGCGCGAGTATAGCACCTGATGCATTTTGTACGAACTTGATCTTGTCGCCCAGTTCCTGCGTAGCAGTGACTACGAGGCCTGCTATCAGGTCGCTATGACCACCGAGGTATTTCGTGCCGCTGTGTACTACGATGTCCGCACCGAGTGTGATAGGTTTCTGCGAGGCAGGTGAGGCGAAAGTATTGTCTACGCAGAGGAGGACTTTGTTGGCTTTGGCTATGGCTGCGATCTCTGCGATGTCGGCTATCTTGAGAGTTGGATTGGTCGGGCTCTCTATCCAGATCAGTTTGGTAGCTGGTGTGATGGCATCGGCTACATTGCGATGATCGGTGGCGTCTACGTACCTGATGCTGATGCCAAACTTCTGATAGATATGCGTGAAGAGCCGAAACGCACCGCCGTAGATGTCGTCTACTGCTATGATCTCATCACCTGCAGAGAGCAGCTTGACCACTGCATCTATCGCTGCGAGGCCGCTGGCAAAGGCATAACCGTTAGTGCCTTTTTCGAGCTGCGCGATCACGTCTTCGAGTGCCTTGCGGGTAGGGTTATTGCTGCGGGCGTAGTCGTAGCCTTTGTGTACGCCGGGTGCCTCCTGTACGAATGTGGAGGTCTGGTAGATAGGCACGCTGATGGAGCCTGTCAGTGGGTCTACGGGTATGCTGTGGATGATCTGTGTTTGTGTTGACATTGTCTTTCTGATTTAGTTGGTTAGAAAAATAGATTCCTAAACGCGGCTTATCGGAAAGACTGCGGGACTGCTTTTTACTTCACCCCATAGCACATGCATTTGCTACCGGCGTAAAATAAAAAAGCCTTCCACACAGATCGTAGAAGGCTTCTTTAATATCGTGAAATATTAATGTCAAACTATCTACACTTATCTGCTCCTGACGATATTGTCAGGATGGAGTTGGCACCTTTCCCCTGCTTGTGGCAGAGAGAGGTTGTCAAGACGTCATCGGGCCAGTCCCTCGGTCTTTCTGAATAAGCGTTATTTAAAGAACACGATGCAAAAGTATAGGCAGGCGATTTTATTTTCCAACTTTTTGGAGAAAATGGTAGTGTCTCAGTTTGAAATTATTTAGACGGTTGGTGGGTCAGTTTTTTTCTGTTTGGCAAAAGGGCGTCCACATTTAGATTGTAGGCCATCAATATGCTCAAATAGCGAATCATCTATTGGATTCCACATTGGGTCTAGTATGAAGTCAATACCTTCTCTTCTTGCCAACTTAGAGGCTGGAACAAAGTCTGAATCTCCCGAAATAAGAATAATTTGTGTTACAAACTTTTTAAGCGATAAGGAGGCAATATCTACTCCAATTTTTATATCAATTCCCTTTTGTCTCATTTCATAAGTAACGTCGTCAGCTGTCAAATCAGATATACTTATTTTGCCACTAAGAAGCTCTTTAGCTCTATCATGATTAATTAGCCAATTCCCGTAGTCCTTTATAAACCCTAATCTGAGGGCAACCTTTCTTTTCTTCTTCATTTCCTCAAAAAACTCCAATCTAAATTTTGCTTGAGGCGTTTTAGAGAAGTCTACAACTTTCTTCGAAATAGGATTATGAACTCTTTTGAGCAGTGGAGTACTATCATAATAAAAGATTCTATACAAATAATCATTTTCTTTCAAATGGCTGCGTGCCATATTGTAAAGGTTGTTAGCAACTTGTGCAGGGGTATGATTCGAGGCATTTTTAAATACCCTTCTATACCTTTTTAAAAAGAATCCGCCATCTATAAGGATGGCAACTGAGTTTTTGTGAGCCATAGGCGAAATAAAAAAGCCTTTGGGGTTGGCACTCCCGCTATAAGTTAGGGAATTGAGAGTGCGATGGCCCAAAGGCGGTTTACGCAAATATATGCGAGGAAATTTGAAACTTCCAAATTTCTATGTCCAAATAACGTACCAATCATTAACAATGTTTCAAAACCGTCTTTAAATCAATACTTTTCAGTGAGTTTTACAATATCGCTGATCTCCATCCACCTGTCCATAAGTCCCGCCTGCATAGCAGGAGTAACGCGAAGTGTCTTGTGTATCTTAGCGAAGTTATAATATACAAAGTGTAAAGCAATAGCATAGCAGTGGTTCTCTACCTTTTTTGAGAACGCATTGGTAAGACGGGTAAAACGCCTCATGTGCATACGCATTGTGAGGTTTTGACGCTCTACGTAGCTTGTAGATATATGTGAGGGGTCGGGATTGCCACTAATACGCTTAATCTCATATCCAGTACATTCATTAGGGCTGTACTTACGCTCTGTAGGGTTTTCACCTGTAGGCTGGCCATATATCTTTACAAGCATTGCATAGTCTATACCACCTTCAAAAGCATTTTCTACAGCTGTCAAGTATGGTTTGTGCCCGTCTGTAGTTAGTTGTATGCCATTAGCTATTCTCTCTTTCAGATCGTGCATGAAATAGTCAGCACTCTCAACGTCTCTCTGTCCTACATACCACGAGATCACTAGCTTAGTATCTGCATCTATGCCTGTCCACGTCCAAACGTCTCCCGCTTCATTCTCCATACCTTCGGGAACGTTCTTTTGCTTAGAGTAAACGAAGCTCCATATTTCGTCACATTGCACTCTTTTAGCTTTTACGCCACGTACCTTTTCATCATGGAATGCTTGGCAAGCCCTACCCACATCCACAAGTAACTTAGTTACAGTATTGATCGAAACGTCTGCCATGCGAGACGTAGAACGTAAGCTGTTACCTTCAACTAGCATCTGTATTATTTGGGTTCTCTTTTCTATTGATAGCTTATTCATGGCTTCCGATTTATAAGGCAAAGATAATACTTATCCTTATTCGGTCAAGAATAAAGTTCAGTTTGAATGTTAAAATTTAGTGCGTTTATTGAAAAGGTGCGGTCACTACCTTTGCTGATAGTGACCGGCTTGTGCGTTTTTTGTACATTTGCATATCCATTCAGGTTAGTCACCCGTTTGGACTGGCAAAGACAAGATTAGTCGCGAATGTAATACGACAGATTCCGCTTCGGTTGGGGGTGCATACCTCGCAGGTAGCCCTTTACCTTGACTTGTTTAGCCATTGTGTTTGTATTTGTTGCTAGCACTTCACGATAGGGTAGCTAGCGACCTCCCTAAAAGTCAGCGTCTGATTCACGCTGACTTTTTATTTTATATGACTCTATGTTCGGGCTTCACACGTCCTTCTGCATCAAGCCATTCTTTATATCCCCACAGCGTGCTTTTACCCTTACCAAGGGCTATAATGCCGCTCACACTGTCATCACTCCCATAATCTGAAAGAATGCCTGAAATGTTAGTTCGCTTTTTTGATAGTTCGACATCCGAAGTTTCGGTCGGATGAATAATCTTAGTTAATGCCATTGAACCTATAAATCGGTTATGTTCCTTTAGCTTAATCGCAACTAATGCTTTATAGGTAGTTCCCTTTGCTATCCGATCTATGTTGTCTTCTTTAATGACATCATTATCATTGATATGTAAGCTACCATCAGGGTACATTATACTCATGGCCCTTTCTAAAACTACCGCATCGGCCTCTTTTTGTTCTGCCTTTATAAAAAATTCCTTGGCCTCCCTGCGTAACGCCTCTATTTTTGATTGCATACTCACCTTGTTGTCTTCCATTTGTTTTGCTTGTATGAAGCAAATATAGGGCATACCCACGAATAACCCAAGAAAGTAATCCACATTGTTTCCCTGAAACCTAAGAAAGAAAAATTTTTAGCTCTGAAACCAGTGTGTACATTTGGGGTGAAATAATAGCGTAGCTATATTCTCGGCATATCGGAAACTGGAAACTTCAAGATGCCACACGAGGATAGAAGTGATACGCCTGCGGATACCGTGGGCTATGACTGTATTCATGTGGCATAGGTATTCCAGTACCTCGATAGCGTGGAAATAGTTGTAAGCCCACGCTGCATTTAATAACCTACCTGATTGGGCTAACAGGACAATTTTTACATTGGAATGAAAGCCATAATAATCTTATTATTCTTGACTAGCGTGTTATCATGTAGCGGGCAAATAGGCAAGACGAGAGAGCAGATTATTTCTGAATACGGATATTATGATGATAGTATTGTTAATTCGGATGGCAAATCCTTAGTGTATGCAAGTGACAAAACAATTTCGGGAACAGGAATAGGGAAAAGGCTGCAAACATTAATATTTGACAAGTATGGAATTTGTGGGGGGATGCTAATAAGTGAGCCATCGTCAGAAATAAACAACTGGATAAATTGGTGTGACAGCCACTATGTAAGAAAGGGGGAAAATAAATGGCGCAACTATGAGGATAACACAATGATAGAGGTACTACTCACTGAATATCCCGACCACTCAGGTAAATTTACAAACGTTATCATTTATTTATTAAACCCATAAACATGAAAAGGTTTGCATTTGGCATCATGCTCCTTGCATCAATCGGAGCAACCACAATGGCTTTTACCTCTAACGCAGATAAGAGGGATTGCCAGTACGGACAATGCGCCAAAATCAAGGATGACGGCTATCGCTGTCGTAATTGTGCGCAAGAAGGGAGTTTATATTGCTGGTCACACAACCATCAGTAGCCTAGTCCTCTTTTTTATTCCAGCGTGAGGCGGCGGCTTTTTTAGCTATCGCCTTGCGCTTTTCAGGGCTAAGATTTGCAGCCCTCGCTTTCCCCCCTTTCAAACCACCAAGCCTGCCCAAAGCTACAGCAGCAGCATTCTTTTCGGGTTTGGGTTCCGTAATTTCGCCTGTACTTAAATCTGTAATGAGTTTAGCTAACTGGTTCGGGTCTCGCGGTCTTTTCTGTTTTGCCATGTAGCAAAGATAGAAACTTTCATGCTTGACCGCTAAAGTTGTTAATTTCAAACTGAGACACTACCGAGAAAATATTTTTTTGGGAAAGGCGCAGAGGTGGCTGAAACATAGTGGTGGTGTGGGTTTTAGGGTAGGTGTTAAAAATTACCTCACCTATCTGCCTTCGGCATCTTTCCTCTCCGAAGGAGATGAAAGAACCTGGTGAGCAAGGGTTATCATTGTTTTGAGCTGATGTATGTGTTTGCCGAAAAATCAAAAACGGCACGCTCACTCGCCTGAGTAAACGTGCCGCGCAAAGAGCCGGGTTGGATCTGCTGTTTTTTATTTTTTGATGAACCTGCCGCGGTACATCCGGTCAGCATTCAGCTCGTAGATGTACACGCCCGCAGGTAGCGGGGATACGTCGATGGTCTGATGGTAGGTGCCGGGATTTTTAGTGCTCTCATCGAGTACCTGCATCACAGTCTGGCCTTCCATATTCTGCAGGCGCAGCGTGACAGGTGCCGCATCTGAGAGGTAGTAGTCCATATGCACGAGCGTAGATGACGGGTTAGGGTAGACCTTGATGAAGGTGCCATCGGCGGCCAGGTCAGTGATAGCAGTCGCTGCAGCGTTGCTCACCGGTAGTTCTTTCAGAGATACGGTATGCTTGCCTATCGTGACAGGTGTAGAGCTGTAGTAGATACCTGAAGGATTGCTCACCTGCAGGTTGTAGCTGCCCGGTGCGATATTCATAAAGCTGTAGTCGCCGTGTATGTCTGTGGTCTTGTCAAAGATGTTTGTGCCATCTGTGAGCTCTACTTTCCAGCCCGGCAGGCCCTCATCTACAGGTGTGCCGCCGGTGCCGGCATCGCGATTTCCGTCACCATTGTGATCACGGTATACGGAGCCGTTGCAGCTACCGTTGGTAAAGCAGCAGGTATCAGTCTGCAGGCCGTAGAGGCTGGTGATGTAGCCCTGTACATTGAGCCCCATGGCTATACCGCCAATATTGTAGAGGCGTATATCGAGGTTGTGCACACCTGCCATCAGGGTCTGATTGATAGTGAAGGTGTCCTGATTGCCTGATACAAAGTTGTAACCGATATCGGTGCTGTCTATATACTGGCCGTCAAAGTAAACCGCGATGAGGTCATCATCGAGCGCCTCCATAAAGAGGCTGATGACAGTCTGCTGTGCCAGGCAGAATGAATAGCGGAAGACATAAGGTGTATCAAAGTTATTCTGTCCATAATTGGCATAGTTGAATGGTGAGATCCATACAGAGTTTGGCAGGGTGTAGTGCCAGCCTGTATACTGCGGCACGACAAATGCGGGCGATGGGAAGCTGAGCTGCGAGGCACCCGGGCCCGAAAGCACCGTCCAGTTTGGGTCAGGCTGGCCATTGGCTATGAGTGCATGCGCATAGCGGTCATAGCCTGTGGTAAGGCGCAGCGAATCGTCTACGCATAGAGAGCGCTCCTGCGCCTGTAGCGACAGGGTAGCTATCAGCAATAAAAGTAGCGGGGTAAGTACTTTTTTCATCTAAATGGTTTTAGGTTTTGTAAACGGGTATTAAGGTACATTGCCTTTTTGTCAAAAAGAAATTTATCTTAATGTGAGATGAATTTAATATGACAACGGTTGCACCGGCCCCTGCTGAGCGTAGAGAGGAAGCTGCTAATAGTAGTAGTGATAGATATTGGCGCCGGCACTATCAGTGATCACGCGGCCCTGCTCATCAAAGAGGTATTTGTGCGTGATCGTATTGGGCGGATCTGACTCAGACAGTACCATATGCTCTGACCGGAAGCCCCAGGCTGCATCGCCATAGTTTCTCGTGTCAGGTATATTGGAATAGACGTAGGCTACTACGTGGGTGCCATTGCCATTGGTATAGGTATGTGTGGCCATATCATTGCCATCCCAGGTGTATGTTTCATCCAGCGCACCTTTGATCAGGTGACCATCACTATTGTAGGTATAGTGGTTGTCATGATTGTCTGCTACGATCAGGCCCGCACTATTGAGCTGATAGATGATCGTGTCTGTGAGGTGAGAGCTGCTCATCTCGGTGACGGAGATGATACTGCCGGGCATATAGGTATTGGTCACTACAAATGTGTCGGGATTCTCTGATACGGTGCGTATGAGGCGGCCCTGCTCATCATAAGTGTAAAACGTAGGCCGTATCTGATAGTAGGCGTCAGACATCCACTCGCGTACCACCAGAGATCTATGGGCAGTACCACTGCTAAAGGCCATCAGTGCTGTGAGCAGCACTGTGGCAATAAGGAGGCTGGTATATCTTTTGACCATCATCGCACTCAAATATATCAAATCATCGGCCAAAACAATCTGGCCAGCCAATGGTTATCTTGCTATGACCGCTGTCACATTAATATTCCCACACCAGCTTTACAAAGATCACCCCTCTCTGAGCCAGGGGAGAGAGGTGTACCTGATAGAAGATGCGCTTTTCTTTCTGCAGTATCCGTTTCACAAGCAGAAGCTGCTGCTGCACAGGGCGACTATGAAGTACTATGAGGACTACCTGCGGAGACAGGGTTATCAGGTGCGCTATATAGAGTGTCATAGTACGGCGGCAGATATGGGTGCCTTGTTTGCGCAGATCGCAGCGAGTGGTGTAGATGTATGCCACTATGCTGATACCACAGACTACCTGCTGGAGCGGCGCCTGCACCGCTATGCTGCGCGGCATGAGGTACGGCTGGTGATGTCTGAGAGCCCAAACTTCATCCACAGCCGCGCGGATAACAAGGCTTATTTTGCGGAGCACAAATACTATCTGACAGACTACTACGTACACCTGCGCAGGAAGTATGATATCATGCTGGACAAGGGCAAACCGATGGGTGGTAAATGGACCTATGACACTGAGAACAGGAAGAAGCTGCCCAAAGGAATAACGATCCCCTCATTGCCACCGTTGAAGGAAAACAGTTTCATAGCCGAGGCAAGAAGGTACGTACATCAGCACTTCGGTAGCAACCCCGGTAGTATAGACCGGACCTGGTATCCCATCACTCATGAGGACGCCGAGCGCTGGCTGGACAGCTTCCTGAGGGAGCGCTTTGCAGGCTTTGGCATCTATCAGGATGCTATAGCAGGGGCGGAGCGCTGGCTCTATCATAGCATACTGACGCCTATGCTGAATGTGGGCCTGCTGCAGCCATCAGACGTGGTAGAGCGCGCCGTTGCATTCGCTGCTGCGCATGGCATCCCGGTCAACTCTCTGGAGGGCTTCGTGAGGCAGGTGCTGGGCTGGAGGGAGTATATCCGCGCTGTGTACACTGAGCGTGGCGTCTATCAGCGCAACCGCGACTTCTGGGGGCATACGGGACCAATGCCGCAGGCACTGTACCAGGGTACCACCGGGCTGGCACCGGTAGATATGGCCATAGAGCGCCTGCTCGATACAGGCTATACACACCATATAGAGCGGCTCATGGTGCTGGGCAACTTTATGCTGCTATGTGGTATCAGAACGGATGAGGTGTACCGCTGGTTTATGGAGCTGTATATAGACAGCTATGACTGGGTCATGGTGCCCAATGTGTATGGCATGAGCCAATATGCAGATGGCGGCCTGATGAGCACCAAGCCGTATATATCAGGCAGCAACTACCTCCTGAAGATGAGCAACTACCCCAAGGGACCGTGGTGTGAGATATGGGATGCACTCTACTGGCGCTTCATCCATGAGCACCGCGCAGTCTTTGCGGCCAACCCTCGTATGAGCATGATGGCGGCTCTCGTATCAGGTATGGAAAGGTCTAAACTGCAGCACCATATTACTGTAGCAGAGAGATTTCTCGGCCGGCTAAAGTAGCGATGGACTGGTCCATTGATCAGCGAGCAGGCTTTCATTTATCTGATAATGATATTGTTATGTTTAATTGTATCGGCGGAATCAGCACATTTGAGGGTAAGCATGTTAATAACATGGGGTATTAACTTCTTTTTAACCTTGGGGAAAAAACTAACTTTACTCTGTTTGTTTAAAAAAAAGATTAGTTCGCTTAAGCTTGATAAATGAAGAAGTTTGTTTACGCTATTGTATTTTCCAGTCTGTTGCTGCGGGTTTCTGCGCAGCAGGATAGCACAAAACCAGCGGCTGTAGACAGCCCTGCCAGCGTAGCCCCTGCCGTAGATACCATCGTACCCGCTGCTGCACCTGCCATCACCCCACCTCCGGCGGCGCCCACCGCCAGCAAAGCCATCATCAAAGGTACGGTGACAGATGAAAAGGGCGATGTCCCGATGATAGGAGTCAATATCATCGTAAAAGGAACTAACAACGGCACGCGCACCGATATAGACGGCAACTATAGCATAGAGGTGACACCGGGCGTGATCACCACGCTGCTATATACCTACGTAGGCTACCAGGAGCGCCAGGCAGATATCATAGGTGTGAAGGATGCTCCGAAAGTGGTCAACATCAAAATGACTGACAAATCACGCGAGCTGGATATCGTGGTCGTATCAGGCAATAAGGTAGAGAAGAAGCTCGGTGAGCAGACACAGTCTATAGAAGTACTGAAAGGACAGAATATCACCAATAGCGCACAGGGTATCACAGAGGCTATGAATAAAGTGCCGGGTGTGAACATGCTGGGCAAGACCATCAGCGTGCGCGGTGGTAGCGGCTTTGCGGCGGAGACGAGCAACCGTACGCTGGTCATGCTGGATGATGTGCCGCTGGTCAGCCCTGAGAATGGAAGCGTGCGCTGGGAGAGCCTGCCTACCGAGGCTATAGACCAGATGGAGATAGTGAAAGGACCGGCTACTGTATCCTATGGTGCCCAGGCGCTCAATGCGATGGTGAACGTGCGTACGATCAATGCCCACAAAGATGAGCCGTTCAATAAGATATATGTCAACTCCGGCGGCTACATGCCCTACCTGGACAAAAGCTGGACCTGGTTTGACAGTCAGCGCTGGACCGACTTCAAAAATAACTTTGGTAAAAGACGCGCAGCAGTGCCTAATGCCTTTGCCAACCTGGCCTATGTCCACGCACGCAAGTATGGCGATGTGGATGTCCTCTTTGACGGTGCGCTAAACTCTAACGCAGGATACACAGCACAGAATAAGAACCTGCTGGTAAGGACCTTCCTGAAGCTGCGCTATATACCTCATAAGCTGCAGAACCTCTCTATAGGTGGTAACGTGAACTACTATTTCAACCGGTATGATGACTTCTTCCTCTATACCAACTATAATGACACGCTGACATCTACTAACGGTACTCCGCGCAACCCTACTCAGGATAGCCTGGTACTAGTGCCCTACCAACCTGCCTATGTACGTGTGAATGCTGTGAATGTAAATCCATATGTGGCCTATCACGACAAGGCTGATGGCAAACATACCCTGCGTATGTCGTACTACTATGTACAGAGCTACAGCACCAATGGTGATAGCAGCAAATCCAATAAGATCTATACTGAGTACGTGTACACCAAGCGGTTTAAGAAGCAGGATGCTGATATAGCAGCCGGTGTGCGCTATAGCTATAAGAAAATAAACAGCCACACCTTTGGTGAAAAGTACGCCCACTACGGTGCGGTGTACGCGCAGGGTGAGAAGCGTTTTGGCGGCAAGTTTACCGTCAAGGTGGGCCTCTCGCTGGAGTATAATAAGCTGGATACTGTGGCAGCGCGCAATGAGCTGACCTTCCTGAATACACTGGCGGGCAGGGACTCTGCCAGCAAAAAATACTCCGCTGTAAAGCCGATCGTGAATGTAGGTATCAACTACCAGGTCACAGAGGGTACCTTCCTCCGCGCCTCATTCGGGCAGGGGTACAGGTTCCCGGATATCGCGGAGCAGTTTGTCAATATCCGCCGTGCGGGTGTGGTAGCTATACCTAACCCAAACCTGAAGCCGGAAAACGGATGGAATGCTGAGGTGGGTATCAAGCAGGGCATGAAGTTTAGCCGCTGGGTATTTTACGCTGACCTGGCTGCCTACCTGAGCCGCTACAATAATCTGATCGAGTTTATCAATATCAACCGCGCGCAAGCACCGGACTATATCAGAACTCAGTATCCGAGGGACTTCCTCTTTGAGCAGGCTAAGAACATCACGCGCGCCCAGATATGGGGTATAGAAGTATCCGCTATCGGTACCGGCAAAATATTTGGCGTGCCGCTAAACTTCCTGCTGGGGTATAACTATATGGTGCCGCGCAATCTGGACTACAATCCTAACGTGGCGGGCTCTCAGCAGTATCTCTACTACCGTATGCGCCACTCTGCCAAGGCTGACGTGCAGACCACCTACAAGGGTTTCATAGTAGGTGCTACCTGTGTCTACCTGGGCAAGGTGCTGCAGCTGGACCAGATAGCCTCCCTGCCTAAGATAGCAGACTGGTATAGTGCAGCCAATCCTAAAGGTAACTTCATAGTAGATGCCCGTGTGGGCTACAACTGGAAGGACCGCTTCACCGCTACGGTGATAGCCAAGAATATCACAGACCGCGCCTATGTGCTGCGTCCGGGTTTCGTAGAGGCGCCCGCCAGCCTGACCGTGCAGCTCACCTATCAGTGGGGCAAGATATGGCCAAAGAAAAAGGTGACAGAAGAAGAACCGGCTACAGGATCGTAAATGATTTCGGATTGGCGATTTCGGAGGTCGGTAGTTTAGTCTTTTTATAGCACGAGACGCATTCTTGTGGAGGGGTAGAGACAGGTCGCGACCTGTCCCTACTTTTTTAGATAAATTCCTTCTACCGATATAGGTATGTAGTCTTTGTGAAGCCGCAAAGTATTGCGGCTCCACGGTACGCAAATCAGATCTTTACGTAGCGGACTTTGATGCGGATGTTGCTGTTGCGACCTTTATCGTCCGTGCAGGATAGTTTCACATTGCCCTCTGAGGGTACTACAAATATCTTCTCACGCGCAGGCGCCTTTCTGTAGAACTTGTCATTCACATACCAGTACACATCCTTCACATCATTGGTCACCTGGCAGATGAGCTGGAGCGGCTCGGGATTATTCTTGTCTATGAAATACTCGATGCCATTGACCGGGTAGGAGATGCGCGGCGCATCGGCACGGAAGACACGGTCGCAGTCAGGATTGTGCGGAGGTACATGCTCGTAGTCTACACGCTTATCCTCAAAGAAGCGCTGCATCTCCGGCGGTACGATGCGGTAGTATTTTTTCTTGTAGCCAGCCTCAGGCATACAGTAGCGGCAGTATGAGATCTGCTCCTTGGGGTCTACTGCTATCTCCTGATAGTTGTCGCAGACCTTATTGGGCGATATGCCGGGTATGAAGTAGTCCATCTGTGTATTGGTACACCTATCTCCCGGCAGCATACCCGTCTCCGTGCAGACCAGACGGATGCCGCATGACTTTGGCATCCGGTACCAGTCCTGTGTAGAGTTGTAGTCTATGCTGTTGAATATCTTGAAGAGGAGGGGAGTGGCTGTATTGGCGCCGCTCAGGTCAGATACACCCTGACCGGAGAAATTTCCCAGCCAGACGGCTACGGTATAGTCATGATTGAAGCCGATGCTCCAGGCATCTTTGCGGCCGTAGCTGGTGCCGGTCTTCCAGGCTATACGCGGCGTATGCTCGCTGCTCTCCCAGCTAAAGGGTAGCTCCGGGCGTGCAGGATTGGAGAGGATCTCGTTGATCATAAAGTTAGCCGATGGCGAGAGCAATTGGAGGCGCTTGCTTACCGTGTCTCCTTTGATGTAGATGGGTTTGTAGTAAATGCCGCCACAGCCGAATGAGGAGTAGAGCGCAGCCATCTCCTCCAGTGTGACGCCGCAGCCACCGAGTATGATAGAGAGGCCGAGTTTATTCTGGTCTTTTTTGACCTGCTTGAAGTCGGTCTCGATCAGTTTGCCTATCAGTCGTTCTTTACCCAGTTCGTTGAGGCATTTGACCGCCGGTATATTCAGAGAGTTGGCCAGTGCATACTCCATGGTCACATAGCCGTTAAATTTCTGGTCAAAGTTCTCCGGCGTATAACCGTTGATATTGATCGGTACGTCATACATCACCGTCTTGGGTGTGAGGAGTCCCTTGTCAATGCAGAGTCCGTAGAGCAGCGGCTTCAGCGTACTGCCGGGCTGGCGTATGGCGCGGATGCCGTCTACCTGGCCGCCGTCAGAGGTAGAGTGCCAGTCGGCAGAGCCCACATAGGCCACCACCTCGTGAGAGCGATTGTCTATCACTATCACGGCGGCATTTTTGATGCCCTTGATCTGCTGGGTCTGAGAGTAGTCTGCCACCAGCTTTTCTACTTTCATCTGCATATTGAGGTCCAGCGTGGTCTGCACATTGTCCTTGTATTCGCGCTTCATACGCAGGGATAGGTGTGGGGCATATCCCGGTGAGCTGTGGCGCGAGACGGTGAGCGGCTCGTCCAGCGCATCAGCTACATCTTTGTGAGGGAAGAGGCCATCGTCCTCAAAGCGCTTCAGCCACTTATTCCTTTCCAGCACGATCACATCATTGTGGCCGCCCATGCGCAGGGAGGAAGGGCGATTTGGTACGATGCTCAGGGCTGTGACCTCGGCGAGGCTCAGCTTCTGTGGTGGCTTCTGAAAGAAGAGCACCGAGGCTGATTTGACACCCTCGATATTGCTGCCGTAGGGCACCAGATCGAAGTAGAGCTGTAGTATCTCCTCCTTGCTATATTTCCACTCGAGCTGAAAGGCGCGGAACATCTCGATCACCTTGCTGACATAGGTGCGGCGCCGCGGCTCCATCATGCGTGCCACCTGCATGGTGATGGTAGAGGCGCCGGAGGTACGCTTCAGGTGAAAGATATTCATGAATACCGCGCGTACGATAGCGATGGGATTGACACCCGGGTGGTGGTAGAAGAACTTGTCTTCTTTGTAGATGAGTGTCTTTTTGAGCGTGGGAGACAGCTCGCGCAGCTCTGTCTTCATGCGCCATTTCTGGTCAGGCGTGAGGAAGGCGTGGAGCACGTTGCCTTTGCGGTCAGTGACTACAGTGGAGTAACGGATATCGTCATGCAGTGGGAAAATAGCATTGAGCAGGAGGAAAAGCAAGAACGCGCAGACGCCTGTGATAGCAGAGTACTTGGCAAAGATAAGAAGACGGCGGCGCATGCAGGTAAGATAGGCAGATCAGGTATAAAACGAAAGCGGCCTTTTCTAAGTATGTGATCGGTGTAGATTTCAGCACCGCTAAAGTGAAACGGGACTTCAAGAGTGGAGGAGATGAGAATATGTGCTGAGAATTACTTTATCGTAGGATGTTCAACCGGTGTAATCTCTAGAAATAATGATTTGACGCCATCTCGACTGTACTCATTGGTGGATTTGGTCATGACAAAGTCTAACTTACGGTTTTCATCTCTATAAACTCCTGTATCGTTTGATTTCGAATCAAGCATAGCAAAATAGTCACTAGATAAAGTCGCTGAGAAGAAATTTTGTGCATTCTCATCAATTATTCCAATTAACCCTAGGATTTTCGTTCTAAGGTCTTCAGTATTGTCGCTTTCATAGTTGATAGTAATCAAATAGAGCTTTTTCGAGTGTTGATCATAGTCTACTTGTATAGATAATGGATGTTTGCTAATACTAGATATTTGTAGAGCGGTCAAGTCTTCATGTCCAAAGTAACGATTGAATACTTTGGGTGGGGAAAATTCAATTTGACTTTGATTGAGTTTATTCGTGATGTTTTCGCCATTCAGATAGTCCGGTATATATTCGGTTTTCTGCGAAGTGTTTTCTGATTTATTGCTTGAATCACAAGCATAGAGCATAATAGCGAAAATGCATATGGCTATAAGACGATGATTCATAGTCAATCGGTATTTACGGCAATTTAAACAAAAAAGCCACCTGAAAGGTGGCTTTTCTATGGTAGCGAGAGGGGGGCTCGAACCCTCGACCTCAGCATTATGAGTGCTGCGCTCTAACCAGCTGAGCTATCTCGCCAGAGGGAGCGCAAATATATGCCTTTACCCCGAATTTACAAATGTATCACCTCACCAAACGCTGCAGCGGTAGCCTCCATCACTGCCTCACTCATGGTAGGGTGCGGGTGGATAGACTTGATGATCTCGTGACCCGTGGTCTCGAGGCGGCGGGCAGCCACTACCTCGGCTATCATCTCGGTCACATTGGCGCCGACCATGTGGGCACCGAGCCACTCACCGTATTTGGCGTCAAAGATCACCTTTACAAAGCCGTCCTTGGCGCCTGCTGCTGAGGCTTTGCCGGAGGCAGAGAACGGGAACTTGCCTACCTTGACCTCGTAGCCTTTGGCTTTGGCCTCGGCCTCGGTGTAGCCTACGGAGGCTACCTCAGGCCAGGTGTAGGTGCAGCACGGGATGTTATTGTAGTCTATTGCGTCGGTGTGGACGCCTGCTATTTTCTCCACACAGGTGATGCCCTCTGCACTGGCCACGTGGGCGAGGGCAGGACCCTTCACCACATCGCCTATGGCGTAGTAGCCGGGTACGTTGGTAGCATAGAAGTCGTCTGTGACGATGATGCCTTTGTCTGTCTTGATGCCTACCTCCTCCAGGCCTATGCCTTCGAGATTGGTAGAGATACCTACTGCAGAGAGGACGGCGTCGCACTCTATCTTGCCGGTAGCGCCGGCTTTGTCTTTAGTAGAGACGATGCAGCCTTTGCCCTTGGTATCTACAGCCTCTACAGAGGTGCCTACCATAAACTCGATGCCTTTCTTCTTCATGATCTTCAGCATCTCCTTTGATACGTCTTCATCTTCGCGCGGGAGGATGCGGTCCAGAAACTCTACGACAGTCACCTTAGTGCCCAGCGTAGCATAGAAGTAAGCGAACTCCATACCAATAGCGCCGGAGCCCATCACTACGAGAGAGGCCGGCTGAGAGGGGAGGTTCATCGCCTCGCGGTAGCCGAATATCTTCTTGCCGTCCTGCTTTACGTTTGATAGCTCGCGGCTGCGGCCACCGGTAGCGATGATGATGTGCTTGGCGCTGTGCTCGGCCTTCTTGCCGGAGGCATCAGTGACTTCAATCTTGCCGCCTTTTTTCAGTACACCATTGCCCATGATGGCCTCTATCTTATTCTTCTTGAAGAGGAACTGGATGCCCTTGCTCATGCCCTCTGCTACGCCGCGGCTCCGCTTGATGATAGCCGGGAAGTCAGACTTGGCATTGCCCACAGTGATACCGTAGTCTGCCGCGTGAGATATATAGTCAAATACCTGTGCGCTCTTGAGCAGGGCCTTGGTAGGGATGCAGCCCCAGTTGAGGCAGATGCCGCCGAGGTTTTCGCGCTCTACCACGCCCACTTTCATACCGAGCTGCGCCGCACGTATCGCTGCCACATAGCCACCCGGTCCGCTACCTAAAACTAAAAGGTCATATTGCATATTGTCGATTTTTGTGGGGCAAGATAGATCAGAATTTTCAGAATGCTATGAATAATTCAGAATGAATACAGTGTAAACAGAAATGCAATTTTGAGATAAATTCCGCCAAGAAATAGCTGTACACATTTAGACATCAATGGCGTGCCAGATACAAACTATGAGGATTGCTTTTGAGCGACCCTGTCCCAATCTATAAGTACTAGTACGAAGACCAGCAGTGGGAGGGAGCTGATGTGCATCACGAGATAGTTTATGATGACGAAGAAGATGAATAGGTACAGATAGATGCGGTCGAGCCTTTGGGTAATGAAGCCTCCGAGAAAGCTGAGCTGGATAAGCATCATGCTGATCAGCAATGACTGTGAGAGGCCTGCGTGTGAGATGAGGTAAGTATAAAGCGGAGCGAAGAGGCCGTCAGGGTAATCGTAGAGGTACTGAGCGTGCTGCGCTTTGAGAATAGCTGCCATCTGATGCGGGTCAAAGATCGCCCCGCGGGTCAGCTTCCACAGGCCGGCAGAGGCAAACATGAAGAAGAAATAATATCGCGCGGCCTCCCATAGAAAAGTGAAGCGCTCCCCCTGCCCAAACCAGAATGGCACACTGAGCACCAGCATGCCTACGAGGGTATGGTAGTGGTGCATGGAGTATGTAGACAGCGTGATATGCCAGATGAAGAGCAGTACAGAAAATACAATGGCATACGTACGCCGTGGTGATAAGGCTGCTGCGGCCAAGGCAGAGAAGAACAGCACAAGATCGAGCACCGGCGCCCATAGGATAGAATGCGTGACCGCACCGGGCACACCCAGCCAGTGCATGAGCCAGTATGTATTGTCTATGCCCGGGTCTATCAGTACCGGGCGGGATAGCTGCGACAGCAGCACGCTGGAGACAAAGCCCAATATCAGCACGGCTGCGCTGCCCAGGTAGAAGTACCGGGCGCGGAGGTCTATCTGTGCCTGTGTGGTACTAGTCATTGCGCAGGGTAAATAAAGTGTGGGTACTGTCTGTATGCAGTGTGCCGTCCGGCCCGTAGCTCACCGTAGCGCGGGATACCGAGAGCGTCGGATCTTCTATCATGCGCATGTCTGCTATGTAGGAGAAGAGCCACTTCTGATAGGGGGTATCCATACCTGGTTTATTCAGCAGGGCAATACGGAGGTGCGCTGCTGTGCTGCCGCTAAAGCGATGTGAGATGACGCGGTCCAGGGAGTCATGCCACTGTAGCTGCTGCAGCCCGTCATAGGCGGCGATGGTATTGTACACTATCTCGCGCTGCTGCTCAAAGAAGCTGCCTGACAGTACGGGATGGTGCCCCACCTCTATGCGATAGACAGGGTAGGAGGGCTGCTCGTGGTGAGGCGCTGAGTACATGCCATAGTGCCAGAAGGGTGTATTCTCCACGCCCTTATACGTGAAGAAAAGCTGGCCGAGGACGAAGAGCGCAAAGAATGACGCGAGGACTTTGTCCCGCTGCCAGACCCGGTATACAAATGTGCGCTGCCACATGGCCGCAAACATAAGCCAGAAATCTGTAACCTATAGCAGCCGGATGCATGGATGTTTGGTTTTATCCCTGAGTATTGTCACCTTTATACAAAACCAACACAGATGGATGACACATACAATACACCAACGCAGCCTGCCCGCAGGAGCACTTTTCTGACAGTGATCTGCATACTTAGCTTTCTGGGTGGCGGATGGGGCATACTCGGAGCCGCCTATGGATACGTGACCGCAGAAAATAAAGCTGCCGAAAACCATCAGGCACTGGAAAAGATGGAAGACCAGATGGGAGACAAAGAGCCTTCCGGATTTATGAAGTTTGCCATGAGTGGGCTGAGCATGTCTGCCGATGATATCCGCCGCGGCGATATAGTATCTATCATATCCTCCATTTTTACCCTGGCGGGTGCAGTGCTGATGTTTACACTGCGCAAAAACGGCTTTTACATCTATATAGCCGGCATCGTGATCAGTATCATTGGCCCTTTGCTTCTGTTTGGCTCAGGGGGCCTGGGCCTGATCGGAGCGATAGCAGGCGCTATTATCGGCGGTGCCTTTGTCGCCATGTACGGTGCCAATATCAAGTACATGACGCGCTGATCATTCTTTGATCAGGCGTCCTGACCGGCACCATCCTTTCATATCACATACCTGCCACTGATACACGCCCGGCGGCAAACCTCCGATGAGGTGGACTGACTCAGCCTGCGACAGAGACTGCTCATATACGCTGCGGCCCAGTGCATCGTAGATACAGAAGCGCGCCACGCCGGATATATCAGGATAGGTCAGGCGCACCTGCACCGTGGCCGGTGAGGGATAGAGACTGATACGAGCGCCGGGTATATCCGCCACACCTGTATAGTAGTAGGGTGTCTGTCCCCGGCGATTGGCTTTGACATACGAGTTGAGCGAAGTATCGGTCTGGCGGCCGTCATCACGGCCATAGGCCCCTACCACGCGTCCCAGTCCTGATATATATACATAGTCAAAGTAGTCTCCACCATTGGTCCAGAATATGTCGTTTCGCAGACCGCCACAGGCTGTGTCTGAGCGCAGGCGGCAGGAGCAGGGGCAATACTGTGACGGTGTGTCCGTGAGGCTGATCTTAGCGTCGAGATCGGTATATAGGATCGTATCAGCTACGCCATCCCGCTCTCGCGAGTAGTAAAGCGTATCCATAGTGGGAGAGTACCAGCGGCCTGTGATGACGATGGTGAAAAGTGAGGACGTAGGATGGCTGTATAGTACGCCATAGCTCAGGATGTGATATTGAAAAGTGTCGCCGGGGTCAAAATCATATATCTGGCGAATGGTAAGGGTATCCAGTGCTTTGGCGTTGAACATGGAGCATATGAGAAAAAGGGAGAGGAGCAGTTTTTTCATTGTTTGATGAGCTTGCCGGACCGGATGGTGCCTGTCGGGGATTCTATGCGCCAAAGATAAATGCCAGGCGATAAATGGGAGATATTGTGATCGGACTCGGCGGAATTGATATCTGCGGCATAAACCTGATTGCTTAAAACATCAGTCAGGATGAGCCGAGTGCTGTTTGGGTAAAGATGGGTAAAGGAAAGGTGAACAATTGCATTAACAGGGTTGGGGGATAATGCGATCTTTCTATCGTCGATCTCATCTTTGATACCTGTAAGCTGATCGTAGTACGGTTCTCCTATTCTCATATTCCCATTGCTGTAAAATATCAGTGTGCTATCATATTTTTCTACGAAGAACTCAGCATCTAGCTCTGTTTCATATTTAAGCAGACCTAATGCTTCCTTGTAGATGGTATGAATAAACACACCTGACTGTCCATAAAAGATAGTATCCGATAATTGATTGAGACTATCTCGTCCTGCTTTTAACAATCCCGTAAAGGGCGAGGCACCTGTAGTGTAATAAATAATACTGCTGTCCAAATGAGAATAGTTCAAAGTGTTTGGGGACCCTAAGGACGGGTAGGTGTTTTGTAAAATGTATTGAATTGAAGTTGAATCTGTATTGAAAGTTCGCCCAATGATAATATACCTGAAAAAAGCGGTGCCCGTATCCTGATATGTGGTGCCTCCACCAGACGTATGATGCCAATAATCATGGTGTATTTTATAATCAAAAGTATCTCCCACGTCAAAATTAAATACCTGCCGCACGGTGAGTGTGTCAGAGGCCTTACCTAGCAGCATAGCTAGTAGGAAAATGAGTAGGGGTAACGTTTTCTTCATTGCTTGACGATTTTGCCTGTTTGGATGGTGCCGTGGTCGGATTCGAGGCGCCAGAGGTAGAGGCCCGAGGAGAGTGTGGAGATATCGATCGGATTTTGATCTGATAATATATCGGAGCGGTACACGGTCCTTGCAAAGAGATCGGTAATGACCAGGTAAGAACCGGTAGCCCCGGAGGAGGGTAGGGTGACATATACTTTATCCGCGGCGGGATTGGGATACAGACCGTGATAAGTAGCCGTGCCCTGGTCAGATAAACCTAATGGAGCATCGTATCGGACAGAGTCATTGCCAAAATGGATCAACCTGGTCCGGTTGCCATTACCACCGCAGGGGTCGCCTCCTCCTACCGCATCCAGATCGGTCACCCCTAATCGATTGGTCAAGAGAACCAAATCGCTACTCTCAAAACAACCAATAACCATCCTGTCTGATACATTACTGAAGTAGGTCGTTGTATCATATTGTGCTGCTCCGCATCCAGCGCTATTACCGGGCGGATTAATGGGCCTGGTTAGGTTGATAGCAAAACTGTCGAGATCTGTAATGGTGTCAAATGCTGAAGATCTTATAAATATGTTTCCAGAAAATGGTATAGTGCTAGAAGGAAATGATACTGCATATTGATAATAGATTGTATCCTGATTTGTGCTATATGTTTTTTGAGTCACCACTCGTCTCATGGCAGAGCCGCTATAAAGTCCTACGCATTCGTTGTAAACGGTTTGCTCATAATCAAAGGTATCTCCTACCTCAAAGTTAAAGACCTGCCTGATGGTAAGTGTGTCGCTTGCTTTGATAACAGAAAGAGAGAGTAGGGAAAAGACAAGGAGTAACGTTTTCTTCATTGGTGTCGCGTTTTACTGGGAAAAGGTACGAAGTCTTATAGAGAAAAGGAAATAATATGTCTTTCCGGTGGTATTGTGACAGTACTGTGACAAAATAGAAAAAGCCGGTATAAAACCGGCTTTCTAACTGCGAGCGGGAGACGAGGCTCGAACCCGCGACCTCCACCTTGGCAAGGTGGCGCTCTACCAACTGAGCTACTCCCGCGTTTCCGTCTGTGATGTGTTTCTCAAAACGGGATTGCAAATATAAATCCTCCTCCGAGATTTCAAAATACTTTTTTGATCTGATGGCAATATTTTTTTGAAAATGAACAACAAACCGGGCGGAAAAGACGTATGAAAGAATGTTCAGATGGCCCGTCAAAGTGTATAATTCGTTGATTCTTCTCCCCTACTTACATCTTTTTGTCGTTATATTCCATCTTGCTTTTGTGTGAATGATTAAGTAACCCTGATTATCTTCTTTTATTGATGAAAAAAGTTCTACTAGGACTTGCGTTGTTATTTAGTACACTGGCATGGGCTCAGCCCGGTTGCCCATATGTGAATGCCGGTCCGGACCAGACGCTACCATGCGGCACCAGTTGTACTAATATTAGTGCGTCGTATTTTAATACCGGCAATACGACTACCTATGGTGTATCCTCTATTCCGTATACCCCTTTTTCCTATACCGCCGGTACGGCCATCATCGTGGGCGTGGATGATATCTGGTCCAGCACCATCTCGCTGCCGTTCAACTTTTGCTATTTCGGCAATACGTACAACCAGGTGGTAGTAGGAGCCAATGAACTGATCTCATTTAATACGGCGTACGCCGGCACCTACTGTCCATGGCCTCTCACATCAGGTACTACTATCCCTACTACCTCATATCCTCTGAATAGTATCATGGGGCCATACCAGGATATAGATCCAAGCTGCGGTGGCAGCATTAAGTACCAGATCATAGGCAGCTATCCCTGCCGGATCTTTGTGATCTCCTACTACAACGTGCCGATGTATGATGGCGGCTGCGGAGGGGGTGACTTTCAGTGTACAGGCGAGACCGCTACCAGTCAGATCGCACTGTATGAGACTACCAATGCTATCGAGATATATATAGGCAATAAGCAATCCTGCCCTAGTTCGCTATTTGGCTGGAATGACGGCCTGGCCATAGAGGGTATACAAAATGCTACCGGTACTGTGGCATACTCGGTAGCCGGACGCAATAATACCGTGTGGAATACGACCAATGATGCCTATCGCTTTACCCCAAACGGACCTAGCATAGTGACAGTGAAGTGGACTGGTCCGGGAGTCAATGACTCTATCACTGGAAATGCTGCGCAGCTCTACACTCTGAATGTATGTCCTCAATCCAGCACTACTGCTCCCGTCACCACTACCTATACCGCTACGGCCACCTATCTCCGCTGTGACAACACGACGGTAGTAGAAACGGACGCAGTGAACATCACTACTACACCCGGCCCCAATGGCGGCGTGGATCAGAACCTAGGCTGCTACGTACCCGGCATCATAGCCCATATGGCTGGTACAGCCTCTACCGGTGCTACCTGGGCTGCGGCCAGTGCCAATGCCAGCGGTACGACCATCACCACTCCCTCGTCTCCTACTACCACTATCACCGGATTCACGGCGGCGGGTACCTATGTCTATACGTGGGGGGCCGGTAGCTGCAAGGATACCGTAAATGTCATCATCACCACCACTGCCAACGCGGGGCCGGACCAGACGGCCAGCTGCGTATCGCTGCCCGGCGGGTCGGTCACTATGGCCGGTACCGGTAGCGGTACGTGGATTCTGATCTCATCACCACCCGGCACGGCTACTATCACACCCACTACCTCGCCTACGGCTACCATATCAAATTTTTCAGCGGCAGGCACCTATCTTTTCCAGTGGAACGGCGGAGCCTGTCTCGATACCGCGGCTGTAGTGGTCACCGCAAAACCTAATGCGGGCCCGGATAAAACAGTGGCCTGCGCCACACTGCCCGGCGGTAGTACTACGATGGCGGCCACGGGTACCGGCACCTGGAGCCTGCTCTCCTCATCGGCGGGTACATGCACTATCACGACTGCTACCACTGCGGCTGCTGTGGTGTCCAACTTTAATCAGCCGGGCGTCTACTACCTGAAATGGACCAATGCCAATGGCTGCTCTGATACAGCACAGATCACGGTGACTGCCAAGCCTAATGCCGGACCTGACCAAACTGTAAACTGTGTAGTGCTACCGGGCGGCTCAGCCACGATGGCCGCTACGGGTACCGGCACATGGACTGCCGTGGCGAGCAACGCTGCCAGCACCATCACTACGCCTGGCAGCGCCACTACTACTGTGACTGGTTTCGCAGCTGCGGGTATATACTACTATATCTGGACCAATGCTGCCGGCTGTACTGATACGATGACCATCACCGTGACTGCCAAGCCAGATGCGGGCACTGATAAGACTGTGACCTGTGCAGTGCTGCCGGGTGGCAGTGCTACCATGTCTGCTGCCGGCACCGGTACCTGGAGCCTGCTCTCGTCATCGGCGGGTACATGCACTATTACGACGGCTACTACTGCTGCTGCTGTGGTGTCAAACTTTACTCAGCCCGGCATCTACTATCTCAAGTGGACCAATGCGGCGGGCTGTACTGATACGGCTACCATCACGGTGACTGCGAAACCTAACGCAGGGCCTGACCAAACTGTAAGCTGTGTCGTACTACCTGGCGGTACGGCCACGATGGCGGCTACAGGTACTGGTACATGGACTGCCGTGGCGAGCAACGCTGCCAGCACCATCACTACATCGGGCAGCGCCACTACCACAGTGACAGGCTTCGCTGCTGCCGGTACATACTATTACATCTGGACCAATGCTGCGGGCTGTGCTGATACCATGACCATCACGGTGACAGCCAAACCTGATGCAGGCCCGGATAAGACTGTGAACTGTGCTACCCTTCCGGGCGGCTCTGCTACCATGGCAGGAGTAGGGACAGGTACCTGGAGTCTGATCACTCCCGCTCCCGGCACCTGTACGATCACGACCACTACTACAGCGGCTGCAGTCGTATCAAACTTTACACAGCCTGGTGTCTACTCCCTGAAATGGACCAATGCCTCTGGCTGCTCTGATACTGCTCTGATCACCGTGACTGCGCGGCCAAATGCCGGTGCCAACTCTACGCTGACCTGTATAGTCCTGCCGGGTGGCTCTGCTACGATGAGCGCTGTCGGTGCAGGTACGTGGTCTACGGCTGCCGGCAATCCCGGTAGTGCTACTATCACCACACCTACGGCTAATAATACTACGATCACAAACTTTCAGACTGCCGGCTTCTATACATTCACATGGACCAATGCTGCCGGCTGTACAGCCAATGCGAATGTGACCGTGACGGAGTATAGCAATGCGGGGCCTGATCAGATAGTAAACTGTGCCCAGCTGCCGGGCGGCATAGCCACGATGGCGGCTGTGACCACTACAGGCACCTGGACGGTGAGAGCCGGCAGTGCGGGTACCTCTACTATCACCAATACTACCAGCCCTACTACTACGATCACAAACTTCTCGCAGCAAGGCGACTACTACTATGTCTGGACCAATGGCAGCTGTAAGGATACGGTGAAAGTCACTGTGACGGGACAGACTACTGCCGGCCCTGCCGGTACGCTCACATGTATCACGCTGCCGGGCGGATCAGTGACGATGGGCGGTGCAGGTACTGGTACATGGTCTCAGATATCCGGCCCCGGTTCCTCTACTATTGTGACACCTTCATCACCTACATCGGTGATCAATAACTTCACTGCGCCGGGTGTCTATACTTATACATATGCAAATGCTACCTGCAATGCCTCTACTACTATCACTGTGAGTGAAAGAGCAGATGCAGGGCCTGACCAGTATGTGAGATGCCTGTCTATCGCATCGTTGCCTGGTGGTAGTGTAAATATGGCGGGTACCGGAAACGGTGTATGGAGGCCGGTCACAGGCAATCCGGGCGTAGCCACTATAGCAGATACTACCAGCCCTACTACTATGATCTCGGGCTTCCCTGCATCAGGCACCTATAAGTATGTGCGGATCAATGGTAGCTGCCGTGATACAGCTAGTGTGATAGTGACCACTCAGCCACTGGCAGGACCGGATCAGTCGTTTAGTTGTATCAATCCGACCGGCTTCACTGTGACGATGGCAGGCACCGGTGTCGGTACCTGGACTGCATCTACTAATAATGTCGTGCCGCTTACGATCACTAATCCTACCAGCATGACAGCTACTGTCCGCGGTTTTACGCTGGATGGGGTGTATACACTTTATATCACTAATGGTACCTGTATAGACTCTATGACTGTCACCGTCACTGTGAAACCAAACGCGGGTCTGGACCAGACGGTATCATGTGCTGCGCTCCCGGGTGGCTCGGCTACACTCTCTGCCAATACCTCCGGCACCTGGAGCCTGATCAATCCGGCGCCGGGCACAGCTACTATCGGTTCTCCTTCATTTGCTACTACCACAGTTTCCAATTTCTCTAATCCCGGAGTTTATTATTTCAAGTGGACGGATGCTGCGGGCTGTAGCGATACTGCTACTGTCACCGTAACCGCCAAGCCTGACGCAGGCCCGGATCAGACGCTCAATTGCTATCCTCTCAGTAACTCTGTGACGATGGCTGCTACTGGCACCGGTACCTGGTCTGCTGCCAGTGGTAACCCGGGAACGGCGGTCATCACGAGTACGACCAATCCTGTGACGACCATTTCTAATTTCACTGCTGCGGGTACCTACGTATATGTCTGGACCAATGGTAGCTGCAAGGATACAGCACTGATCTATGTGATCAGGCGCACCAGCGCCGGCCCTGACCAGTCTATCTGCCAATACACAGGCACAGTGCTGGCGGCAGGTGGCACCGGCGCGGGAGTATGGAGTGAGCAGGGAGGAAATCCTGCTACTGTTACTTTCACGAATGCGACTGACTCAAATACCTCCGTGACAGGCTTCAGTTTACCC
>JAFDYN010000024.1 GCA_018267385.1 Bacteroidota bacterium
TAATAAGCTTATACAAACTAAAGGACGGAGAGGCGCGGAGGAAAGGCATTTTTAATAGTCTGCGCAGCATCAAAAAACCTCCTTTGCGAGAAAAATTCCCGTGTTAATAGATGTACTATTTTTCGAAGCAATCTTCAATTCAGATATTACTTCGCTCCCTTCGTCCTACTTTATGCTTTGTTGCCCTTTTGATTCTAGAACTTCGATTCGATTTTCAAGGCTATTGCTTTTGACAACTTGCGAATAAATGGAATATATTCCGACGACTAAACTTATTGCAATCGCTCCGTAAAAGACATAAACCGATCCAACATCTTTAATATATGAACGCCTTTCTCTCGCATAAAATTTGTACAAATTCGCTTCGATACCTTGGGATTTAATTGCTACGACATCACTTAGCAAATCTATGTGGCCGTTTTTATAAAGAATTTTTACAACATCAGACATTTCGTGTTCAGATAACTTGCATAGCTCTTTGAGTTGGTCGTAATTAATTGGATGGCCTTCCGTGTTATTAAAATGTGTATGCAACCGACAAAGAACTAATTCCAGGTTCTTATAGATTTTTGGGGTAAGATTCATAGCACCAATAAGTTTACATGAAAATAGTAAACTCCTAGGCCTTCTGTATTCCTTTTATCTACTTTAGACGGAGGGATGCAAAACGGGTTGTTCTGAAATGATGATCCTAGGGATGAAAATAAGCAAATTTTATACTCCTAAAAAGACGATTAGCACCATACTATATTTCAAACCGTATCTTTGCCCCAAAGCACAAACAGCAATGAAGCAGATCTTCTCCCCCGGCAGCGAGATGAGCTATGAGAAAATCATCTCGCGGGATGATATCGCGGCCTTTGAGTCGGGTGTGGTACATGAGGTGTATGCCACCTTTGCCATCGCGCGGGATGCCGAGTGGGCGGGCAGGCTCTTTGTGCTGGAGATGATAGAGCCGGACGAGGAGGGCATCGGCACCTTCGTGCAGGTAGACCACCATGCCCCCGCGCTGGTAGGCGAGACCGTGGTCTACGAGGCAGTGATAGATGAGCTGCACCGGAATGTGGTCGGCTGTACCTTTGCCGCCTACGTAGGCAAGCGCCTCATAGCCAGCGGCCGTACCGGCCAGAAGATCCTCAAGAAGGACAAGCTCCAGGCGCTGATGCAGAATCTGACCAGCCCCTAAATCCCCAAAGGGGACTTTAACAGCCTTTGCACAAAATCCCGCTTATGCTCGTAAGGCTTTGATTTGCAGTCTGTAGGCTCTTCCCTCTCTCTCGGAGAGGGAAGATGCCGAAGGCAGATGGGTGGGGTCTGTAACCTTCCCCTCGCCTTTGCCGTAAAAAAGGGAAAACACGGCCCCCGATGAAGCAACTTAGACTAACCAATAACGTCGCCCAGAAGGATAGCGAATCAGTAGACCGCTACCTGATGGAGATATCTAAAAAGGAACTCCTGACCGCTGATGAAGAGGCCGCTCTGGCCCGCCAGATCCGCGAGGGTGATATGGATGCACTGGACAAGCTGGTGCAGGCCAATCTCCGCTTTGTAGTATCCGTAGCCAAGCAATACCAAGGGCAGGGCCTCAGCCTGAATGACCTCATCAATGAGGGCAACCTCGGCCTGATCCGCGCTGCACAAAAGTTTGACGAGACCAAGGGATTCAAGTTCATCTCCTACGGTGTGTGGTGGATACGCCAGGCTATGGCGCAGGCCATCATAGAACAGAGCAAGATCATCCGCATCCCTACGGGTAAGGCGCAGCATTTCTCCAAGATCAACCGTGCCTTTCAGATGCTGGAGCAGGAGTACCAGCAGGACCCCTCTATAGAGGAGGTGATGAAGAAGACCGGCCTCACTGAAGAAGACATCAATGACTACCTCAAGAATATCGTCTCTACCGTCTCTACCGATATGGGCTTTGGCGAGGATGGCGACCTGTCGTTTGGCGATACGCTGCACGATGACAGCCACCTGACCCCTGAGGACGAGATGATGCGCCACTCTGTAGAGAGCATGCTGAAGAATATGCTGGCCACACTGGATCAGCGTGAGCAGCACATCATCAAGCTGTACTTCGGCCTGGATGGAAATGATACGCATACCCTCGAGGAGATAGGCGAGAAGCTCAGTCTGACCCGCGAGCGCGTACGCCAGATCAAAGAGCGGTGCCTGGAGCGCCTCAAGAAGAAAAGCAACGTGTCACTACTGGATGGCTATCCGCTGAAGTAGGCGGCCCCATCCAAACCTTCCCCCAAGGGGAAGGCTTAACAGCCAATACATAAAACACATTAGATTAGCTCCTGCATTTGCAGGAGCTTTATTATTTAAACAAAGAACTGAATCTGCCCCAAGTGTTTTGATACGCTCCTTCAAGACACAAGGTTCTTCCCTCTCCTTGGGAGAGGGAAGATGCCAAAGGCAGATGGGTGAGGTGTATGCAGCTTTCTTTTTCATATAAGGTCGATGATATCAATGCCGCCGCTGAGTGGGTCAGACTACAGGCCGGCGATACCCGCGTGTGGCTATTCATAGGCGAGATGGGTGCAGGCAAGACGACCCTGATCAAGGCCATCTGCCAGCAGCTGGGCACTACAGACGACCTCTCCAGCCCGACTTATGCACTGGTCAATCAATACGATATACCCGGCAGCAGCACCCGCATCTACCACCTGGACCTCTACCGCCTGCGCAGTACAGAGGAGGCGCTGGATATAGGTATAGAGGACTATCTGCTGGGCGGGGACTATTGCCTCATAGAGTGGCCGCAGCTCATAGAGCCGCTCCTGCGCGAGGGTGAGTATATCACTATCCACATATCTCCCCTATCGGAATATGAAAGAAATATCAGTATCTTTAGAGAGACGTGAGACGATAGACATGAGATAAGAGACAATGCTGATTTGTCCCTCCATCTCATGTATTATCTCATGTCTCAAGTCTCACATCTCATGTCTCAAAAGAATGACAAGCAGCAACAAATTTGAAGGGATAGTCAGCAAACTGGGCCTGGAGCCTATGGAGTCTCCGGTGATGGTAGAGAGCAAGACCAGCAAGCTCTATATCGGTATGCCCAAGGAATGGAGCTTTCAGGAGCACCGCATCGGCCTCACGCCAGAGGCGGTGCGCACGCTGGTAGCCAATGGCCACCGGGTGATCATAGAGAGCAATGCCGGCCTTGAGTCGCACTTTCTGGATACGGACTACTCAGAGGCCGGTGCAGAGATCACGAGCAGCCGAGAGGAAGTCTTCAAAGCGGATGTGATCATCAAGATAGCCCCGCCACAGCTGGACGAGATCACCCTCATGCAGATGAACCAGACCCTCATCTCGCCTATCCATCTCCCTACCATGAAGCGCGAGTACCTGACCCGCCTGATCGATAAAAAAGTGACTGCCCTCGCATTTGAATACACGAAGGACGAAGCGGGTTTCTTCCCGTTCGTTCGCTCCATGAGCGAGATAGCAGGCAACTCGTCCATCCTCATAGCTGCAGAGTACCTGAGCAATGCACACGATGGTACGGGTATCCTGCTGGGTGGCGTATCCGGTGTGCCTCCTGCCAAGGTGGTGATACTCGGTGCCGGTGCTGTAGGTACCTCTGCTGCACGTGCCGCTATCGGCCTCGGTGCGGTGGTCTCCGTCTTTGATAACAATGTGTACAAACTGCAACGCCTCCAGGAGCGCATAGGGCAGCGCGTCTTCACCTCTATTATCTCGCCTGAGACCCTGTATCAGGAGCTGCGCCACGCTGACGTGGCTATCGGCGCCATCCACTCCAAGAAGGGCCGCTCTCAGGTGATCGTCACTGAGGATATGGTCTCTCAGATGAAGTCCGGCTCTATGATCGTAGACGTGAGCATAGACCAGGGGGGCTGCTTTGAGACGAGCCATGTGACATCGCACTCACATCCTACATTCAAGAACTATGGTGTGACGCACTACTGTGTGCCCAATATAGCCTCCCGTGTATCACGTACTGCCTCCTACGCCATCTCCAATATCCTCATGCCTATCCTCCTGCACTGCGGTGACCTGGGTGGTATCAAGGGGCTGATCTTTGAAGATGGAGGCATCCGCAATGGTATCTATATCTACAACGGCAACCTGACCAACGAGCACCTGTCCAAGCTCTTTAACATCAAGAACACCAATTTGGAGTTGCTCTTCGCGGCTAACTTTTAAGTGCTACTACACAGAGGGCACGGAGTCAAACACAGAGCGAATGCAATGATTTTTGACATCGGGTTAAAGCTGTTATACTTTAACCTCTGTGATTCCTTTGTGCTCTTCGTGTAGTAAAAACAACCTGCCCCCTATCTAGTACACCCCTATGTGTATAGGGGAAAAGCCCTGCTGCCAGAGCGATAGATTAGCCTTACTTTCAGCAGCATAAACTGTACGGATGTTTTACGAATTCCTCCAGCCGCTGGACCGGGAGAAGGTCTTTGGCGATACTACCTGGCGCACGGCACAGCTCGGCAGCAGCATAGACTTTTATGAAGGCAAGACGATGGACATAGATGGCTATGACCTCGCCATCCTCTCTGTGTCTGAGAACCGCGGCCATGCGGCAAACCGTGGCGTGGAAGACGGTCATGTCAATATTCGTCGGGAGCTATACCGCCTCTACACACCGGTAGCTGAGAAGCCAGTACGCATCGTAGACCTCGGTGAGATCAAGACCGGCGCTACTCTGAAAGATACTTACTTTGGCCTCGCAGCGGTGATGCTGCAGCTCCTCACATCAAAGGTCATACCGATCATCATAGGTGGCACACATGACATGACATTTGGTCAGTACCTCGGCTACCAGGAGCTGTACACGCTGATCAATATGGTGATCATAGATGAGCGTATAGACATGGAGGAGCCTAATGGCGAAATGGATGCATCGAGCTATCTCATGCCTATCCTGTCTCATAGCCCTAACTATCTCTTCAACTACTCGCATCTCGGCTACCAGACCTACCTGAATGATCCGAAGACGGTAGACATGCTCGAATCGCTGAACTTTGACTGCCTGCGCTTGGGTATGGTGCGCCAGCATATCAGTGAGGTAGAGCCGATCCTGCGTGATGCAGACATGCTCAGCATAGACATCAGCTCGATCCGTATGGCAGATGCGCCGGGCCATGTGAGCGCCTCGCCAAATGGCTTTAATGGAGAAGAGCTCTGCCAGATCACGCGCTATGCCGGCCTGAGTGACAAGCTCACCTCTATCAGCATCTCAGAGTACAACCCGCACTATGACAATCATGGCCAGACGGCACAGCTCATCGCACAGATGCTGTGGTACTTTGTAGAAGGCTACTACAGCCGCAAGGGAGACATGCCTGCCAATATGGACCAGTTCCTGAAGTTCACTGTCAAGTTTGAGCAGTATGATCATGAGCTCATCTTCTGGAAGAGCAAGGTGACCGAGCGCTGGTGGATGGAGCTACCGTATGGCGATCGCAAGAAATACGCCCGGCATCAGATGGTGCCATGTTCCTACACAGACTATGAGATGGCCTGCAAGGATGAACTACCCGACCGCTGGATGAAGGTCTATAACAAGCTGATGGACGCGTAGCCAGGACGACGGACCACAGACCACGAACCCGGGCCGAAGGCAAGTTTTTCGACTATAGAGATATAGTGGCAGTGCGGGTTTGGCGTGGTCGGCCTGATCTAAGTAATTATCCTAACGACTGTTGGTTTTTTGTGTTTCGATCTGATTTTCAATGTTTTTCATAAGGGTGGTCATAGCACCCCTATCTAACCTGCTGATACTGATCGGGTATGCCGGAGGCCTTGTTATCATTGGGTTTTGTGGGTAAATATACCGATGCTACTATTTTTATATGTGGCTAATATTTGCTTTATTTGTAGTCTATTTTAAACGTAAATTTACAACCTATGGCTGCTGAAAATGGCAACAAATACGCCGAGCGATGGACGTATGAAAAAACGATCGCTGCACTGAATGAGGTGCATACCTATGCCCTGCACTACGAGTGCCTCTACCTGGGGCACGCGCTAAACCAGGCCGGACTCTATAATGATCTCTGGGCCTACTGGCGGCGCAAATGGCGCAGCGATGCGCGCATCATCACACTGATGAAGCGGATCCTTCAGCTTTTTGAAGTACGGCTCTTTCAGAATACTGCGCTGGGCAAGATACCGGCACGGGTAGGGCTTTTTGCGCTGACGCATCACTACCAGTGGGGGCGGGAATATGACACGCCGGAGGAGCAGCAACAGCAGCGCACAGAGCAGGACCGCCGCATGGAGGAGGAGCGCCGCGAGGATATGGAGGCACCGGCAGACGAGCTGGCTGCCTCAGAGGCGCGCCGCGCCCAGCAGGCCAAACTGCTGAAGGAGTTTAATGAGCGGAAGGTAGCGCAGTATAATGTAAGGCACCCGGAGGCGCAGCTCACCATGCCTATGAGCTGGCATTTGGGTTCGCCGCCTGAGGGGGCGGAGGCGGTGCTCTTTGATAGCGGGTTTTTCTTGAGATTGTAGCACCTCTCCCAAACCCTCTCCGAAGGAGAGGGCTTTAACAGCCCAATACATTTATCGAGAATGTGCGTGTAAAAAGATTTTACCGAAGAGACGGAGAGGAATGTATTTATCTTATGCGAAGACGTGGATCTGCGAAGAATAGAGGGGCTTAGGGCAAAGTATGAAGCAAGATTTGATTGTTTCTGTGCGATGCTAATATCCTTTTATATGTTTAATCATACTACTCATATAAATCAAACAAATCATAGTCTTCATTTCTTCATCAGCTCCTTTACCATATTTTTTCGTAATAAGGCTGATGCCGTGAGCACACCTGAAAACAAAGCACCACCGATACCCACCGTCACAATGTCCTGCCCAGTGAGGTAGAGGCCGCGGATAGGGGTGCGGGCGCGGAGGAAGTCCATACGGAATCTTTTCGGGCCGTGGTTGAGGCCGTAGATCTCGCCTTTCTCGTAGCTGGTAAAGTACTTTGTAGAGAGCGGGGTAGATAGCTCATAGTAGTCTATTTTGCCACGGAGCTGCGGGCGCTGCTTGTAGAGGTAGCTGAGCAGTCGCTGTGAGAGTTGCTCTTTGTAGGCTTCGTATTCTTCGCCGCGCTTTTGCCAGCGCTCTCCTTCCCACCGGCTGAACCACTCATAGGGTACGCAGGAGATGATCTCTACCACAGAGCGGCCGGGGAAGGCTTCGTTCCACTTCGGGTCTTTGGCTGATGGGAAAGAGATGTAGACGACGGGGAACGGTGCGTCCTTGTCCTTCATAAAATCATTCAGAGCACGGTCATGATCATTGTGCGGATAGAGCCAGAGATTAGTACTGCCGAGGCCGAGCGCTTCAGGGCTTTCTTTGATGCCGATATAGAGGCATATGTGCGCGGTGGAGCTATCGAGCTGCGGCAGGTCACGCGCCATGCCATAGCGCTCCAGTTCGTCCTTTGGTACAAGGTTCTTGTAGGTATTGAGCGCACCCGCACCGCTCACTATCGCATCGCCATAGATAGAGCGGCCATCCTCCATGAGCACGCCTACTGCGCGCCCCTCGCGGATGATGATTTCTTTCACTCCTGCGCGGATGTACATTTTGCCGCCATTGTCCAGGATCACCTTTCCGATGGTCTTGGCAAAGGACGAAGCCCCGCCCACCGGGTAGCAGCCACCCTCAAAGTAGTGGCGCGTGAGCGTGGCATGCATGGCAAAGCTGCTGTCCTTTGGCCCCATGCCATAGTCTCCGTACTGACCGGAGAGCACTGCTATGAGGTCTTTATTCTTCGTAAGGCTTTGTAGCACCTCGAGTGTGGTCTTATCTGACAGTTTCAGGAATTTCCTCCGAGTCCAGAGGCCCATCACGCTGCCCATCCAGCGGCTGAAAACGCGGTCTGTATAGTAGCTGCGCTGGCCGAGGGCCACCTGGCTGATCAGCTCAAAGTATTTGTGTATAGCTGCTTCCTCCTGAGGGAACCATTTGATCAGGTCTGCCTTGAGATTCTCTTTGCCTTTACGGTAGGGATAGTGCTTATCACCGATGATGATCTCGTCATATACCTCGTCCATCTCGGCCCACTTGAGCTGGCCATCGGAGACGTAGTCAAAAATGTCGCGCAGGATGGAGAACTTCTTATTGACCTCGCCTACGTAGTGTACACCGGCGTCCCATTCATATCCCTTGCGTGTGAAGGTCTGCGTGAAGCCGCCGATGGTGCCATGCTTCTCCAGCATGAGAACCTTCTTGCCGGCTTTCGCCAGTATAGATGCAGTGGTGAGGCCGCCGAGACCAGAGCCGATAATGATGACATCATAGTGTCCTGTCTCCTCCGCGCGGGTAAAGGAATGGGCGAGCTTCAGCGCTTGTTCTCCTGCATGTGTTGCCATACCATAATGATAAGTATTTGGCCCCTAAATCCCCAAAGGGGACTTGGGCAGCCGTAAGGATTCAATCAACGGATGGGGCATCAGAGTGAGTGATTTGTAACAGCCGGCCTCATCCTCTGCCTTCGGCATCTCCCTTCTCCTTTGGAGAAGGAAGAATTTTGTGGGTGAGGGTGGGTACTTTGTATGGAGACAGTTTTAAGTTGAAGATTGCTTCGTAAAATAGCTCATTTATTTTTTCAGGGAATTTTACTCGCAAATGTTGCTGTTGATTTTTGCTGACGCAGATGAACTCCTCTAGATCTCCACTAGAGGAGACTTAAACAGCCGGCTATAAAAGAAAAGAGCCGCCGGGTGGCAGCTCTTACTTATGGTGGTGGTTTTCTGTGCTATTCTTTGATGAATCGTTTGACTCTGGTGGTGGCGCCGCTTTTAATCTCCAGCAGATAGATGCCTGCGCTGAGACCGGTCAGGTCTATCCGGGCCTGATGGCGTCCTGCATCTGTGGCCCCGGGGTCTATGGCGCGTAGCTCCTGGCCGATGGCGCTCAGGATGCGGATGGTGGTAGTGGCGCTACTGCGCATCTGATAGGTAAGTACTACCCGATCTCCTGCCGGCACGGGTGCGAGCGTGATGGCATATACTGCCTCTGCGGGATCATCTATACCGGTGTGTGTGCTGACGCAGGGTCCATGATAGTAACGCGCTACTCCACCTATACGGGCGGCGTAGCAGGCATTGTAATACGTGACGCTATCGCAGCCGCAGACGGTATCTGGAGGAGAGAGGTCGCAGCACAATGCTCCCGGTGGTACAGGGCAGAGCAGCGTAGAGTCTATACAGTCATGCGTGATAAATATCGTATCGCAGTAGGTGTCGCTGCATGGACTACCGCCGTAGTCCAGCCCTGTCATGTGCAGGCAGACGATATAGGTAGTGTCATGCGCGTATACATGCGTGGGAGAGGTAGTAGCAGAAGTGCTGCCGTCACCAAAACTCCAGGAGTAGCCGGTCACGCTATCAGCGTGGGATTGATTATAAAAGGTGACAGAGTCTATGTCTTTGCTCCAGCTAAAGTAGGCATGGCACGGCTGCGCAGGTATCTGGCCGACTGTGAGGACCTGATAGCAGGACACTGCCACATCGGTGCCCTGCATGCAGATAGAGACACAGCTGCTGAGGCTATAGCTATAGGTCACAGTATCGCCCACATGTAGTGAAGCGCCGGCAGGCATGGTGCAGGGATGCAGCAGCGTGCCTGTGGCAAAGTCACTGATAAGAGGACACTCCACGCCGGCTACTACTACGCCGGTATCGCTGCAGGCGGTCGTCGCGCTATTTAGCAGCTCCAGCTTATCTACACGGAATTCTGTGGGCGCCGCCACAAAACCGCAGCCGCCATTGATGCGTCCACCCATAATAGTGATACGACATGATTCAAAGGCTGCAGCCTGTTGAGAAATGGGAATAGTGAGGTGCGAATAGGAAAGACTACTGAGAGTACTCTCCCAATAACCACTGTCTACGGTAGCACCATTGTGAAGTAGTTCTACTAGAATGGAAGCAGTGTCTTTCTGCTGGTAAGAAGGGTCATTGATACATGGTGCAAACGACAGGGAATAAAACAATGACAAGTAGGAAGGATGAGTGCTGATAGCAAAGGTATTTATAGCGTAAGGTTTCAAAACATTGTTGCCGTAAAAATTTGCCGCATAGCTGCCAGCTACATGATGCGTATCTTGTTTAACAATGTAAGGACCATAAGGAGGTACTGTATACCCTTGGCTATTGGTCTGCCAATATAGCGGCACAGGCAGATTATCCCAGATTTCAAAACTGGCATTGGGAATGTACTGCGCAGGCAGGATCTGCGCCAATAAAAGGGCAGCAAGGAATAGAAGTGTTCTTATCATGGTCGGTGGTTTTAGTTGAAATACAAATAGGTACATTCTGATAACGGCGCAAGATACAAAACGGTTGCCCGGCCTTTGTTTTTCTGCGTAGCAGGCCTCGCCGTTATTCGCTATCTTAGTAGCTCAATCATCAAAGATCATGCAGACCACGACCAAGACGGTGCGCTACCCAAAGGAGAAGAACCATGTGCTCACGACGGCCTTCACGCCGAGTACCAATTTCTATCAGAGTGATACCATCCTGCGTCACTATCTGCAAACGCAGGTGACCAAGGAGGCGCAAGCCTATATGGAGGATAGGTGGAACTATACCGGCACCGAGGCTGCAGGCCCGATGAATGAACTCTCACTGCTGGCCGATCATAACGGTCCCGAGCTAATAAAGCGCAACTTCTTTGGTGAGAATATCAATGAGATCAGGTTTCACCCTGCCTACTGGGAGCTGATGAAGGTGGCGGTGAAGTCAGAGATGTTTCGCGTGAAGTGGGAACCATCCCTGCGCGCTAAGTTTGGTAAGGAAGGGCATCGCCTTGGTTTCTCCAGTGGCTACCTCTATGCTATGAGCGAGGCCGGTCAATACTGCCCGCTGTGTATGACAGATGGCGTGGCGCGGCTGATAGATATCTTCTGCGATGAAGAAGACAAGGCGCGACTGCTGCCACATATCTGGACGAATGATGACAAGGAGCTTTTCACCGGTGCGATGTACCTGACGGAGAAGACCGGTGGCTCTGATGTGGGCGCGAGTATCACGACGGCTACGCATGAAGAAGGCAAGACCTATAGGCTGAATGGCGAGAAGTGGTTTTGCAGCAATGCGAATGCGGATTTGATCTTTGCGCTGGCGCGGACGGACTCTGATGTGAAAGGCACGAAGGGTTTGTCGATCTTCCTCGTAGAGAAACACCTCGCAGATGGAACGCGCAATCCGCTCGACCTGATCCGTATCAAGGAGAAGCTCGGCGTGCGCAGTATGGCGAGCGGCGAGACGACGCTGACGGATACAGTAGGTACGATGGTAGGGCCGGAGTTTGAAGGATTTAAGGTAATGATCGAGATGGTGAACCTGTCTCGTCTTTATAATTCACTAGCGGCGCTCTCTACCTCGCGGCGTGCATTGATAGAGGCTTATCAGTATATCAGTACGCGCAAGACCTTTGGCAAAGTAGCCATAGAGCATGCGCTGATACGCACGAAGCTGACTGAACTCGGTGCGCTGAACGTGGCAAATTTCTACCTGACTTGGCGCGCGATCACAGCGCTGGATAAAGCTGATCATGGAGATGAGCATGAGGCGCAGCTCTTCCGTATCATCAACCCGATGGCGAAGAAGTGGTCTGCGGAGAAGGGTGTCTATATCTGCCGCGAGAGCATGGAGCTGATGGGCGGCATCGGCTATATAGAAGATGGCGTGATGCCAAAGTTGATGCGCGATATGATGGTGCTCCCTATCTGGGAGGGCAGCGGCAATATCATCATCCTCGATATGCTCCGTGCGCTGGCGAAATCTGAGGGCCTGCGCGCCGTGGCAATGGAGATCACACGCAGCGCTGTGAATAATGCCGAGTACGGCACTTTCCTGAAAGAAGAACTGCAGAAGCTGATCGCCTTTGGCGAAAAGCTGCGGACACTGTCGCAAGATGAAATGGAGGCGAGCGCCAAGCCTTTCTTTGAAAATATCACCTCGCTCTATCAGATCTCGCTGCTCTGCGATACACTGGATGAGACGAGCAAAGCCTGGATCGCTCCGGCGCTTTCTTACCTGGTGAAGAAGTATAAGGGAGATGCTGCGCTGGATACTATTACGCCGCTGTCTGTAGAGGAGGTGCGTGGGCTGGTGGCGTGGGAGTTTTGATGGGGCAACAAAACAAAAGCGGCCGCTTTAACTCCCGTTTGCGGCCGCCCTACTAAAACCCGGTTCTTCAATATCAGGCTGATTATTTCTTCCCCACTCCCATAGGGAAGCCTCCTGTTCTAACCTGAGTCAAACACTGACCATAACCTGAAGACCTTTGGGGGTAGCTCCGTCAGAGGCGGTCAGTAGCTGTTTGACAGAACAAAAGTAGCCGGGCGTATATAGCCGGCTCATGACCCATGTTAGGTCGCGGCATGATCTTAGTCAATACGTCCGTGGCCGTCATTCTGCCATCTGTAAATTCTACTCTATATTGTACGCTATGAAAAAGACTATTGCCCTTTTCTCTGTATTAATTTTGGTTGTTTCAGTTTTTGCAGCCGGGCCCACCGTTTCCATCATCGCGCCACGTAGCGTGCTGGATAGCTCTATCACCGCGCTTACTATCAAGGATGCCCAGCAGCTCATAGGGCAGGCCTGCGGCTGCGAGGTGACGCTGAATGACAATAGTGCCCGTGTGCAGATCGTGCTGCCGGAGATCAAGGCGAGTGAGGCGAATAAGCTCAACCGCTTTGCGGAGAAGGCGACATTTCCCTACCGCAATTACCCATCGCATGACTACACATGGAAGATCAAACCGGGTGGGCCGCATGTGGTGTATGAGTTGAGCGCTACCAGTTGGCAGGGCGTGAGTTTTGGTATCTATGGGCTGATGCAGGAGCATCTGGGTTTTAAGTTTTACCATCCGCGCAGGACCATCATCCCGCACCTGGAGAAAGGCTGGCAGGCGGAGAATGAAATGACCTTAAGCGGGCATCCGCTGTTTGACAAGAAGGGCTTTCACCTGCATACGGAGCATCCGATAGAGCTGACAGAGCAGCTCATGGATGGCACGCAGCCCCACGCGCTGGAGGATGTGAAGGAGTACCTGGACTGGCTGGTGCGCAACGGGCAGACCTACTTTGAGTTTTGCCTGCTGAATGATGTGGACCGCGATGTTTGGATCAAGCATGCCAAGGCCTTTGTAGACTACGGCCACAGTCGCGGCCTGATCATGGCGGCGGACCTCTCGCTGCACATGATACAGCAGAAGACCTTCCAGCTGTATGGCGGCCCGGGCAATAAGAGCAAGCAGATAGAAAAGAACCTGGCCTGGCTGCTGCAGGCCGACTGGGATGTGTTTAATATGGAGTTCTCCACGGCGGAGTTTATAGCGGGCAATAAGAGCAAGAAAGAGGCGCTGCGCCTGCAGGTGATCCAGTACCTGCGCGACCACAGCCATACCAAGCTGATGGGCCGCCAGCACGTGGTGCGCCATGAGAATGAGATGGGCGACAAGCGCAAGGCCTTCCAGTGGGACTCTGCCACGCAGGCACTGGATAAGGAACGCGGGGTGCTGTCGCATACGGTGATGTTCTACGATATGACGGAGGCCAATGCGCCGGTGTATGAGAATAAGAACCAGCGGCACCAGTTCCAGTTTCTGCTGGACCAGATGAAGCAGCGCGAGACCTGGTACTACCCGGAGTCGGCCTACTGGGTCACCTTTGACAACTCGATACCGCTCACACTGCTGCCGTACCTCTCGGCGCGGCTGAGTGACATAGACACCTGCGTGAAGTACAATGTGCCGGGTCATATCACCTTCAGCTCGGGCTGGGAGTGGGGCTACTGGCTCTTTGACTGGAGCATAGCGCGGTGGAGCTGGCAGTATACCTACAATGGCCACGAGCAGAAGCGCGAGGCGACCATGTATGTGCGCGAGACCACGAGCTGGGCCAACGAGGGCCGCGTGAATGAGGCGCTGAAACTGCAACAGCAATACCTGAAAGACAGCACGCTGATGAAGTGGATGACGGCTATGACCATTACCGATGAGATAGGGCTGAAGGCGCTGAACAATGAATACGAGCCGCGCCCGCAGTGGCCGTACAAGTACCTGCTGCGCAAAGCGAATGACTCGATACTAACGGCCGTTAGGAGTCGGATATTGCCGCAGTTGAAAGCCTTTGCTGAGGGGTCGGAGAAGATCGTGGAGGGGCTGAGCAAATCTCAGGACTCTATCTCTCAAGAGCTGCGCGATGGGATAGAGATCACGGGGCTGCGCGGCTGGCACCGGTACTATACGCTGAGCTATATCCTGGCAAAGCGCGAGGCGAAGCTGAAGCATCAGAAGTTCGCCGGAGATAGCCTGCTGGTGCATGCTACGGCTATCCGCACCAAAGCGCAGGAGATCGTGAACCGCCGGCAGCAGCACTACCGCTATCCGCTGGAGCTGATCGCGGCGAAGCGCTGGGACCATACGTCATACCACTTCGGCTACCTCTGGCTGGCGAGCAACCTGCACCTGTGGCACCGTGAGGAGGAAGAGGCGCGGCGGAATAAGTATAGCCCGTGGTTTATGAATGTGTGGAATGTGGGGAGGATAGCGGGATTTATAAAATAGCACCTAACCCTGCCCTCTCCGAAGGAGAGGGTTCTAACAGCCTGATGTCATTGTTGATGACGTGCTCTGCACTAAATACCAACAATGGCGAAAGCATCTCAGTTACAGAATATGATACGACCATTTATAGTTTTGATAACCTTGTTTACATTATCCACTCGATTAACGGCGCAGAGTGATACTATTCGTGGTACTTTTAAGCTAAAGATAATAGACACCACTAATAAGCCTAACGCTATCTTGCGAGCTACAAATGGTAAAAGATCTTACAAGGTGCTCGCCTTGCAAAGTGATTCTTGTTATAGGAGTTCAGCGATTCTGATTACTAAGCCAGTCGTACTGACGATGACGCTCGCAAATCAGGTCTGGATGTCTGATTCCATGTTTCTTCAGCATAATCCTGGTCAAGGTTTTTATATTATATATGGTAAAAAGGCAAAAACGTTCATAAGGCCTGGGGAGGTGGTATACGCAGTGGATGGCTTATACTTATGTAATGGGAAAATATACAAAAAGTGAGTCCTACTATTAGGCTGTTTGGGGTGGTGGTGTTTAGCGTAGCGTCACCAATAACTTGAGCTGCTTTTGCGCCCAGCGGTTGTTGTTGGTGACGTGCTTCGCACTAAACACCAATAACGGCGGGAATGATGTTTTCTATAATGTTTTGACTTTCCTGTGCTGCTCAAATCCCCCGGCCTGCGGCCACCCCCTTTGATAAAGGGGGAATTTCAGCCATTTGCAATTTTTTTGATAAGGAATTGTGCTTGATGTGTTTAGGAGCAGACCGTAGGTGGGCTGTGGTTTGGAGTTGGGTGTGAGGCGGTTGTCTAAAAATCTTTTGTTTTCCTCAATATATTGTGTATATTTGCAGCACGAAAAGTGAGAGGGGACGAGAGTCCCCTCTTTTATTGTCTGTACAAAATGGAGCTGAAAGAGAAGATACAAGAGTGGCTGAAACCGCTGCTCGACGAGATGGACCTCTACCTGACGGATATCAAGCTGCAGGGCAAGAGCAAGGTGGAGGTGTATGCCGATGGTGACAATGGTATCACCATCAGCCAGTGTGCTGATATATCCCGCTATCTGGAGAAGCACCTGGATGGCAGCGGCCTGGTATCTGAGGACTATATGCTGGATGTATCCAGCCCGGGCATGAGCAATCCGCTCAAGGTGCCGCGCCAGTACAAGAAGCGCATAGGCCGCACGCTGGAGATAGTCAAGACGGACGGCACAGAGGTGGAGGCACAGCTGGTCAAGGCGGATGATGAAAAGATCACCCTGCTGCCGATCGTAGCTGATGTGAAGAAGAAAAAGAAAGGACCTAAGAACCAACCGGAAGAGAAAGTAGAAGCGCCAAAGGAGTTTGAGCTGAAGTATAGCGAGATCAAGAAGGCGCTGATCAAAATAGAGTGGAAGTAAATTCAATCATTATCATAAAACAGATAAAGCAATGAATAGTTTAGATCTGATCGACTCGTTTAGCGAGTTTAAGCAGCTAAAAAACATAGACCGCCCGACCATGATGAAGGTGCTGGAGGATGTCTTTCGCACGCTCCTGAAAAAGAAGTATGGCGAGACGGACAACTTTGACATCATCGTGAATACCGATAAGGGTGACCTCGAGATCTGGCAGCGCCGTACCATCGTAGAGGATGGCGAAGTGGAGAATCCATACACCCAGATCACGCTCTCCGAGGCGCACAAGATCCAGGATGACTTTGAGATAGGTGAAGAAACATATGAGAAGATCGAGCTGGAGAGCTTTGGCCGCCGCTCGGTACTCGCTGCCCGCCAGACACTGGTGAGCCGTATCCTGGACCTGGAGAAGGACGAGACCTACAAGAAATACAAGGACCGCATCGGTGATATCATCAGCGCTGAGGTATACCAGGTGTGGAAGAAAGAAATACTGCTGCTGGACGAGGAGGGTAATGAACTGCTCCTGCCAAAGTCTGAGCAGATCAAGACCGACTTCTACAAGAAGGGTGAGACCGTACGCGCGGTAGTAAAGCGCGTGGACCTGCGCAATAACAGCCCGGTGATCATCCTGAGCCGTACGGATACTGCCTTCCTGGCCAAGCTGCTGGAGCAGGAAGTACCGGAGATATTTGACGGGCTGATCGTGATCAAGAATATCGTGCGCGAGCCGGGTGAGAAGGCGAAGGTAGTGGTAGAGTCTTTTGATGACCGCATAGACCCTGTAGGCGCCTGCGTGGGTGTGAAGGGCAGCCGTATACACGGCATCGTACGCGAGCTGCGCAATGAGAACATAGACATCCTCAATCATACCAACAACCTGCAACTGATGGTGCAGCGTGCACTGGCCCCGGCCAAGATCATCTCAATAGATATCAACCAGGACAAAAAGCGCATCTCTGCCTACCTCGATCCGGACCAGATATCTCTGGCCATAGGCAAGCGTGGTGTAAACATCAAGCTCGCGTCAAGGCTGGTAGGTTTTGAGATAGATGTGTACCGTGAGGGTGGTGAGGAAGAAGAAGCTGACTTTGATATCGATCTGGACGAGTTCTCAGATGAGATCGAGCAGTGGATGATAGACGACCTGAAGAGGATCGGCTGCGACACAGCCCGTAGCGTGCTGAACCTGAGCCGCGAGGAGCTGGTGCGCCGTACCGACCTGGAGGAGGAGATGATAGACGATATCATCCGCATCCTCAAGACGGAATTTGAAAATGAAGGAGAGGAAGTAGCCGAGGCTAAACCATCTGCGCCGGCAGCGGCAGAGACGGAGGCAGCAGGTGATGCCGGAGAAGAAGCATAAGCTATTTAGATAATGAGGCAATTTCAAACAAGAACAATTGAATATTAAGATGTAATCCATCTCACATATACATATTGCCTCATTTCTATAGTTTTGCAAAAAGTAAACTGCCCTACGGGTTTACTGCGGGGTGGTATGTATGTGTGTTCAGTTTTTTTGTGCTTGAAATTTAAATTATCTAAATAGAGTAAATGTCAGAGATCAAAGCGATCAGATTAGGTGCTGCGGCTACGACCTACAATGTGGGCAAGGACCACATCGTGGAGGAGCTGCAGAAAAGTGGTTTTACCGTAGAAAACAACCCCAGTGCCAAGCTCAGTGTAGAGATGGTACTAGTGCTGGAGAAGGCCTTTAACAAAGACAAGGCCATCAAAGCGCAGGCTGACAATACCAAGATGGTAGAGAAGCCTAAGAAGGAGACCCTCGAGCTGAAAGAGGAGATACCTATCACCGCTGCGCGCAAGCAGGAGGACGAGAAGATCGTCCAGATCAAATCCAACCTGGTATCCAAAGAGAAAGAGGCTACGCCGGCTCCTGCCAAGGCAGAAGAACCTGCTGTGGATAAGTTTGAGGCGGAAGCGCCTAAACTCGATGGCCCTAAGATAGTAGGCAAGGTAGACCTGAGCAAGCCAAAGAAAACTACCAAGAAGGCCGAAGAGCCCAAGGTAGAGGAGCCTGCTCCTGTAGCTGAGCAGCCGGTAGTAGAGGAGAAGCCTGTAGTGGTGGAAAAGCCGGCAGAAGAAGTGCCGGATGAGAACTTTATCCAGCGCAAAACGGTGACACTTGAGGGCCCTAAGATCATGGGCAAGATAGAGCTGAAGCCAGACAAGTCTGAGCTGCCACAAAAACGCAAAGAAGATACCGGCCCTAACGGTGAAAAGCGTGTACGCAAGCGTATAGAGAAGCCTAAGCGCACTCCTGTACAAGGTGGTGGCCCCGGCCAGGGCGGACCGGGATACCGCGGACCGGGAGGAGGACGTGGTGGAGACAACCGTCGTCCGGGAGACAATGGCCCTCGGGATCCAAACCAGGTAAAAGAAATATCAGAGAAGGAGATAGAGGAAAAGATCAGGGCTACGATGTCCAAGATCCAGAATATGACCTCTAAGAGCGACCGCTCTAAGTTTCGCCGCGATAAGCGCGAGGCCATACAGGAGCGTATGGAGGCCGAGAGGGCAAACCAGGAGAATAGCAAGCTGAAGGTGACGGAGTTTATGACCGCTGCCGAGCTGGCCAGCCTCATGAATATACCTGCGGTGAAGATCATCCAGACTTGTATGCAGCTCGGTATCATGGTGTCTATCAATCAGCGCCTCGATGCAGAAATTATTGAGCTCGTAGCGGGTGAAAACGGATTTGAAGTAGAATTCCAATCTATAGAAGACCAGACGGCCTTTGAAGAAGAAGAAGCGGACAAGCCGGAGGATCTCACTCCACGTGCGCCTATCGTGACCATCATGGGCCACGTAGACCACGGTAAGACATCACTCCTCGACTTTATCCGCAAGGCGAATGTACAGGCGAAGGAAGCCGGAGGTATCACCCAGCACATCGGTGCCTATCAGGTGACTACGGCGGGCAACAGGGAGATTACCTTCCTGGATACGCCGGGCCACGAGGCTTTCACAGCGATGCGTGCACGTGGTGCCAAGGTGACTGACGTGGCTGTGATCGTGATCGCCGCGGATGACGCGGTGATGCCTCAGACCAAGGAGGCCATCAACCACGCACAGGCGGCGGGTGTACCGATGATCTTTGCCTTCAACAAGATCGATAAGGAAGGGGCCAACTCCGAGAAGATCCGCGAGCAACTGTCTCAAATGAATATCCTCGTAGAGGAGTGGGGTGGCAAATTCCAAAGCCAGGAGATATCTGCCAAGAAGGGCCTGAATGTAGACCTGCTGCTGGATAAGATCCTCATAGAGTCTGACCTCCTGGACCTGAAAGCCAACGACCACAAGGGTGGCACAGGTACGATCATAGAGGCGACACTGGACAAAGGCCGTGGCTATACTGCCACGCTGCTCGTACAGAGCGGTACGCTGAATAAGGGCGATATCATCGTGTGCGGTCCGTACTATGGCCGTATCAAGGCAATGTTTGACCATAAGGGCGAGCGCATAGATGCTGCCGGCCCATCTACACCTGTGCAGGTACTCGGCCTGAACGGTGCGCCTCAGGCGGGTGAGATCTTCAAGGTATTTGCCTCTGAGCAGGATGCCAAAGACCTCGCTACCAAGCGTGCACAGCTCATACGCGAGACAGGTATCCGTACCAAGAAGCACATCACGCTGGATGAGATCGGCCGCCGTCTGGCGCTGGGCAACTTTAAGGAGCTCAACCTCATCATCAAGGGTGACGTGGATGGCTCTGTGGAGGCCCTCGGTGACTCACTCCTCAAACTCTCTACTGAAGAAATACAGGTACGGATCATACACAAGGGTGTGGGCCAGATATCAGAGTCTGATGTCAACCTGGCGGCCGCAGCAGATGCGATCATCCTCGGCTTTAACGTGCGCCCGTCTCAGAATGCGAAGAAGATCGCAGAGACAGAGAATATCGAGATCAAGCTGTACTCTGTGATCTACCAGGCTATCAACGATGTGAAGAGCGCGATGGAGGGTCTGATGGAGCCGAAGATAGAGGAGAAGATCATAGGCAACCTGGACGTGAAGGAGGTCTTCAACGTATCAAAGGTAGGTACTATCGCGGGCTGTTTCGTGCGCGATGGCAAGATCCTGCGCAACAGCAAGGTGCGCCTGGTGCGCGATGGCATCGTGATCCACACGGGCCAGCTCAGCGGCCTGAAGCGTTTCAAGGACGACGCCAAGGAAGCTACCAGCGGTATGGAGTGCGGCCTCCAAATCAAGGATTTCTCAGATATCCAGGTGGGAGACAATATCGAAGCATTCGAGCAGGTGGAGATCGCAGCCAAGCTGTAATCTTTACTTTGAAAAGTATAACCAAGCCTCACTATTTTAGTGGGGCTTTTTGTTTTAACCGAGAAAGCGCGAAAACGCAAAGGTATTTTAACCGGAGAGGCGCGGAGACGGAGAGAAAATACAATTTAACTGGGCATCACAAAAAGAGAAGCAAAGCAAATGCAACGATCAGTAGGAAGCTGATGCCGGTGTAGTTCTGATTTCGGTAGAGGTTTGTGAGGATTGCTTGCAGCTTTTGATCTGCGAGCATGGAGGGGTCTTTGGTATAAGCCAGGACACTGCCGTCTACTAATCTGTTGAATGTCTGATGGCTTTTGTACCAGGAGGGATAAGTATCTTCCATATATGAGGATAGGATGTACTGCTGCCGAACAGTCAGGATGCCAAAAACGGGAAAAGTACTGAAAGCAAACACCCAGATAGCAATCGGGTAATAGGCTGCTAGAAAACCCCTGATCACTATCATCAGTAGAGATAGGGCGATCAGGTAGCGATTGTGATAGGTGGTTTTCATCGATGAAACAAAATTAGGTAATCGGGTCGGCTAATTGTACTACATTCCGGTGGTTGCTGGTGACGCTTCGATAAACCCAGACAAAGGCAAAAAAGTAAACGAAGCTCTACCTGTATGGTGGGGCTTTTTACATATTTAAATTAAAATGCAAGTGATGACCTTATCAAACGGATCTAATTTACCCAATAACTATATGGGAATCATACTTTATGATATTCAGAGGGACGGATGCCTTAATGGTGTTTATACTAATTTAGGCATCCATGGGGAAGTGTTTAACGAAGTATGTCGGAAACAAAAAGGCCAGCCTCAAGGACTTTGTGGTCGATATGATTGTATGTGGTTTGATTTGAATAATGAAAGAATATCGGACAGAGAATTAAACGTAACTCCTCGCATTAATGCTCCAGGAATTTTTGAATTCGAATGGGTGGTAGGAGGGAAGGTTAACTTTGTGGGGATAGGATACCAGATGAACTATAAGCAAATTGCATTGACTTATTGGGTTTAAATTCAAATTCGTTTGTGATGATACAATGCTAAAATCATATACCAAAGATTACTATGAGTAAGCTTGGATTTGCTTTCTTATTGTTTATTCTCTCTGCTTCTTCAAAAGCTCAGGAGGTCAAGAGGGGCAACTATATCTATGGAAAAGTTGTGACAGATGCTACCGGTGTGGATGAGCCAATGGTTGGAGCACGGGTTGTAGTCAGTGGATATAAATTAGGCTGCTTGACAGGGATAGACGGGCTTTACAAGATCAATATCCCAGACTCATTATTTGATAAAAGGGTAAGAGTAGAATGTGGGTATGTAGGATATGAAACGTACCGAAAGAAGGTTCTGTTGAAGAAAATGCCCGGCCGTATTGATATTGTTTTACACGACGGCAATAAACAATATGATAGTTCTAAATTTTAAACCTAAGGTAAATCAAAACTATGGCATACGATCACGACCTAGCAGACCGCATCCGTGAAGCACTGGCAGACCTGCCGGATGTGACGGAGAAAGAGATGTTCTCGGGTATCGCCTTTATGGTGAATGGCAAGATGTGTATCAATGTGAGCCATGACAGCCTGATGTGCCGCATAGATCCGGCACTGACGGAGGAGCTGCTGGAGCGCGACTATATCAGCCCGATGATGAAGGGTAAGACGCCGATGAAAGGATATGTATACGTAGCGCCGGAGGGCTTCAGGACGAAGAAGCAATTTGACTACTGGGTGCAGCTCTGCCTCGAATATAATCCTATAGCAAAGTCGAGCAAGGAGAAAAAGAAGAAATAGTATCAGGATGGCGATGTCGTGGTACTGGCACTTTCCTTCGCCAGTTGCTTGCCCTCTATATCGGGCTTCATGAGTTGCGGGTCGAGTGAGTATCCCCGCTGTGTGGCCAGCGCCCGCGTGAACTGCGCACCAAAGAATACCAGCTGAGACGAGTAAAATACCCAGATCAGTATAAGTACGGCACTGCCGGCAGCGCCGTAGGTAGTGGCCATGTGAGAGATGCCGATATATACAGCTATCAGATGCTTGCCGATGGAGAAGAGTATAGCTGTAAAAAATGCCCCCTCCCAGATATCGCTCCAGTGCAGGCGTGCATCAGAGAGGTACTTATATACAAATGCAAACAGGGCCGTAGCCGCGGCGAGCGACAGGCTCTGATTGACTATGACCACGATCCATACGGAGAGCAGTGAGAAGGTCTCGGCGAGCCTGTCAGTGAGGGCAGAGACGGCAGCATTGATCACCAGCGTGATGAGCAGCAGCAGTGCGATGCAGATGATGATACCCAGGGAGAAAACGTGATTGAGGATATAGGCTACGACAGCCTTTCGTGCCTGCGGTTTGACCTCCCAGATAGAGTTGAGGGACTTGCGTAGCTGGCGGAAGACGCTGGTAGATCCTATGAGCAGCACCACACCTGCCACGATAGCAGCCAAGCCGCTTTTGTCAGGGTCGTACATCTTTGAGATGATCCGCTCTATCTGATGTGCGCCGCGGCTACCGAGAAAGTCGCTGAGATAAGTATGCAACTCACCATTTACTGCCTGTGGGCCGAGTATCACACCCACGGCGGTGATCACTACTATGATGACGGGCACGATGGAGAAGAGCATATAGTATGACAGCGCTGCGCCGAGCGTAGCTGTATCATGCCTGCGAAACAATATCCAGGTATTGCGCAGCACTTCCCAATAGAAGCGTAGTCCTTTCAGTTTCTCCTCGCTCATCAGTGGCGATGGGTTATTCAGATTTAGGCGAGTAGCTCAACTCCGAGAGTACTCCCTGCTCATACCAGCAGGTGATCACATAGCCGGGATAGTGATACTCAGCATAGCCGGAGTTGGTATAGGTAGTGGTAGGCTTGCCCAGTTTAGCCTTGACCTGAGCAGGCGTCATACCAAACTGGAGATCTTTGGATAGTTTGCCTTTGTAGCTGCCATACACTGGACTATTGCGGTAGACATTGACCTGGGTCACACTGTCGCCCTTGGTCTCAAGGTCTATACCGTTTTCTACCGAGGCATATTTATTGCCAGTTACATTTTTGATGTGGTAAGAGGAGAAGAACTGCTGCACCTCCGGTCCGTCTATTTTTTTACCCAGTACTTCTACAAATCCATCGCGGGTCAAACCCTGCGAAAAGCCCGTCAATACTAGCGTAAGCAGGCAAATAAGTGTGATGGTGTTTTTCATGACAGTGATTGGTGCAATAAATATACCAATTACGAAAATATTTAACATGGAATACACTTTAAACCAAAAAACATCTGTACCTTGTCCTAGAAGCTAGAAGTTCTGATCCTCAAAACCCAATCCACATGAAAGCTATCCTTACCCTCCGACTGGCGCTTTATTTCTTACTCTCTTTTATTGTTTGGCCATCTGCTATGTATGCGCAGTATCAACTGATAAGTACAGGCAGAGATGGGCGGGATACCATCAGCACTACTCAGGTGATCAATAGCTACTCAAAAGTAGCAGGCATCAATAGCTCGATCCTGACACTGGCTGGCCCTTATATCCCGCTAAGAGGAGACAGAGTGCTTCTCATCCAGATGGATGGCGTGGACTCAGGTAGTTGGCAGTTTGACACCGTGCAGATCGGTGGCAATCCGTGTAAGCTCTCACACCTTTTTCGCGCATACGATACTACCGGAGGGGCAAAGCTACAGCTGGTCAAAGTGCCTCAGTACAAATCTCTCTACATCACTGCTACAGGAGTCCTAACGGCGCTGCCCTGGAATGGTAGCTATGGCGGTGTCTTGGCCTTCATGGTACATGACACTTTTAATGTGGCCGCCGGAGGTAAATGTGATGTGAGTTCACTCGGCTTTTTATCACAATCTGATTCGCTGGTGCCTGTTACTTTTGGTGCCGGCGGAGCAGGCGGCGCGGCTGGTGGTATAGGCCAGAACGGTGGCGACTCTGCACTGGTGATAGGCTCGGGCGTGGGCGGAGGAGGTGACGGTGGTATGTTTGGGCAGTGGGGCAGTAAAGGAGATACTGCTCTTTTCACCATCTGTCCCGGCTGTGCTGACCAGATAGACTCTGCGCACAATGTGTCTATCCGTAGCGGTGGCCTCACGCAGTCCAGGCTCCTGATGGGCGGCGCCGGACGCACAGGTGCCGGTGGCAATGGCGGTCGAGGTGCGGGTGGTGGTGGTGGTGGTACAGCCGGACCAGGCACAGCAGGAGGTACCGGCGGCCATGGCGGTCGCGGCGGTCGTGGTGGCAACGGCGCTGGTATCATTATTTTCTCGGCAGACTATATGGTACTACCGCCGCACAACGTCGTTTTTAGGGCTAAAGGTGCCGATGGTGAGAATGGTATGCCGGGTGACACTGGTCAGGCCGGAGGTATGGGTGGCCCAGGACTCGGGCCATGCTCAAACGGGCCGGGCGGCGGTGGCCGTGGTGCTACTGGTGGCAATGGTGGCAACGGCGGCGGTGGCGGCGGCGGTGGTACCGTATACGCTATCTTATTTCACAATGACTCCAGCTATAGTGCTACATCTATTTTTGCGCCGGGTGGCCTGAGAGGTAGCGGTGGTGCGGGTGGTGCGGGCGGTCCGGGTGGTCCAAATGGTACTACTCTCGGTGGAGGCAACTGCGGTGGTGCGAGCGCCGGTGCCGGTCCTGCAGGTACGCCCGGACAAGACGGTAGTAATGGAAATGAAGGTACGGGCTCAAGCAGCAGTGGCTCTGGAGGGGGATCAGGAGGTGGCTCTGGAGGTGGGTCAGGTCCTGGTGGCGGTGATGGTGGTATCGTGCTGACCGGCTGCGCGGGGGTAAGCATACACTCTGCACAGATCACTCCTATAGAAGTCGGATATGGCTGCTCTACAGCAGGATACAGCCCGCAAATAGCTAATACAGTGACAGGCGGAGACGGCAACTATGTTTTCTCTTTCGACTCTATAGATATAGGCATGTCCACTTTATATCCGTATACCGTTTTTGATGGGCAGGGATGCAGTGCTGATTTGCAGGCTGTAGTGGAGCAGTACCATACCTATGACATTCAGTATAGAGTGACTCCGGCATGCCCGGGCGTCAGTGATGGTGTAGTGCGCATGAGTCTTTACTCAGGCCCCGGGGAGCCGACACCATGTATTTCTATTGACCTGCGTGATAGTCTGTATGATCAAAGTGGGGCTTATATCGGTTCGGACACCATTTCCGGCCTCGCTCCGGGTACGTACACCGTCAGGTATAGTCTCACGGGATATCCCACGGTTACTGCTACAATAACAGTAGCAGAAAATGATCCTATAGACCTTAATGCTCAAGTGACAAACGTAGGCTGTGGCTGGCCATATGGTGGTGAAATACTTTTGCAGCCCACTACCAATAATTGCACCGATTATCAATATACCTGGAGCGACGGCAGTATCGGGTCTGACTTATGGCCTATACCAGCAGGTACTTACTACGTATCAGTCACTTATGATGCTCCTGATATTTGCCTGGGATATCAGCATTTGAGCTATATGACCAATTACGGATGTCTACAGGTCGATTCATTTGTGATACACGCGCCTGGTAATGATACGATCGACCTGGCGGTGGACGTCTGTCCCGGACAGGCATACACCTACAGGGGCGTTGACTATTATGCAGGGATGACCTTCATAGATGCACTTAATACTTCCTGCGATACGGCAGTGAACCTCACTGTAAATGAATACTACGCGCCGCAGGGATACGAGTACCAGCAGATCTGTGATGGTGATCAGTTTTACTGGAATGGTAACAACTATAACCAGACTGGTCAATATTATGCAACGATCTCTGGCGGGTCAGTGCTGGGCTGCGATAGTACAGCTGAATTAGACCTCTATGTTTCCGCTCCTATCACCGCAGGCAACCTGATGGATCAGACCGTGGGAGATGGCTGCAGTTATGAGCCAGACTATAGTGCTATGAACATCAGCGGTGGTGACGGCTTTTTCTCATACTACTCCTATGCTGGGAGCAGTATGTGTATAGGAAATACACTTCAAACAGCATATACAGTAGATGTGACAGATGGCGGCGGCTGTACAGCTGAGTTTTATGTTAACGTAAACTATGTGCAGGATAACTATACTGTATCTATAGATAACACAACTGATGAAATCTGCCTCAATGCAGGAGACGGCAGTGTGAGCTATACGGTGACGGATATAGATAATATGGAGTGTAACATCTACCCTTACTTTAGCTATTATAGCGTAAACGGATACTACAGCTCACTTTCCTATGCAGGTACTGTGACTACAGACTATAACCTACCTGCAGGCACTTATTACTATAGTGTAGATGGCCTGGGCGCATGCGCTACACCTGTCAATGGTACATTCACCATAGGTAGCGGCACAGCTGGCGCTACGGGTAATGAATATGATACGATCTGCGACGGCAGCTTTATCACATGGAATGGCTCTACGTATACACAGGCCGGCCAGTACAGCTATACCGTGTCTGGCAGCAATCCAGGCGGATGTGACAGTGTAGCCTATCTGAACCTTTATGTGCTACCATCCTACACCACTGCGCTATATGATACCATACAGCCGGGACAGTCAGTGACAGTAGGCGGGCAGCAGTATAGCAACGCTGGTACCTATCCTATAGCACTGACCACAGTAAACGGGTGTGATAGCACCATTACGCTGCACCTGGCAGTGCAGAGCGGCCTGAGTCCGGTATATACCTATATGGTGCAAACTATTTGTACCGGTGCCTACTATCAGGTGGGAGTGCATCAATATACGGCTGGCGGCACCTATATAGACACCTTGGCCGCTGCGCTAGGACAGGATAGTATCATCCACCTCGCGCTGACGGTGCTGCAGCCTGTGACAAGTGGCGCCACAGCATCCATCTGCGCGGGCAGCAGCTATACCTGGGGCGGCAATAGCTATGCAACAGCCGGCACCTATACGCATACCTTCACGGCAGTAAGCGGCTGCGATAGCATCGTGACACTGACGCTCAGTGTGATACAGCCAGTATATGGTACTACCACGGCTACGATCTGTGCGGGTAGCAACTACGTATGGGGTGGTACAGGTTATAACCAGAGTGGTACCTACTATCATACGTTCAGCGCTGCATCGGGATGTGATAGTCTGGTGACACTGACCCTGACGGTGATACAGCCCACATATGGCAATACAGTGGTGACTATCTGTGCAGGAAGCACCTACAATTGGGCCGGCACCGGCTATAGTCAGGCCGGCACTTACTATCATACATTCAGCGCTGTATCAGGATGTGACAGCATAGTGACGCTATACTTACTCGTCTCTCCATCTGTAGGTAGTGCACAGACTGCTACCGTGTGTGCAGGCCAGTCTTACACTTTTGCCGGCAATTCCTACGCTACGGCAGGAATATACACGGCTACTTATACATCTGCATCCGGCTGCGATAGCGTGGTGACCCTCACTCTGAATGTGCTGCCTCCCGTTACCGGTAGTACCTCAGCTACTATCTGTCCTGGCACCGGATATAGTTTCGCAGGTCAGACCTATGCTGCCACAGGTACTTATAGTGGTACTTTCACAGCCGCATCGGGTTGCGATAGTATCGCCACGCTAAACCTGACGGTGTCTGCTCAGATTCCCAAGACAGTCTATGATACCATCTGCCAGGGAGATGCCTATGCCGTAGGTGGTCACTACTACAGTGCAGCCGGTGTATATATGGATCAGTGGCCATCTATGGTAGGTGGCTGCGATACGCTACAGACACTCTACCTCACGGTGCTGCAGTCTGTGACACCTTCGCTGTCTATCACAGTATCTCATGGGCCGGTAGTAAATGGCCAGCAGATAGATACTTTCCGTGCTACCTATCTGGCGTGTGACGGGGCTTTCTATAGCTGGTACCTGAATCTGGCACCTTTGGGCCTGCATGACTCTATCGCTATCATATCTCACCTGACAAATGTAGCTGACAGTGTAGTATGCCGTATAGACTGCCAAAATCACTGCGCATCTACTACCTACACCTATAGCAACAGGATCATGTCCGGTATCGATGACCCGACCTCATTCCTGCAATCTGTGAGCGTATATCCTAATCCTAACGCCGGGGCCTTTACGCTGGAAGTAAACAGTGCTATCACTACTACTGCTCAGCTCAGCCTGCTGGATGTGATAGGGCAAAATATACTCGCAGACCAGATGCCACTACGTACGGGAGATAATAAGCGCCAGATCCAGCTGCCTGAAAGTGCAGCTTCGGGAGTCTACATACTACAGCTATCGGTAGAGGGTCATACCCTATACCAGCGTGTCACAGTGGAGAGGTAAACGGTAACTACAGAGATGTCTGCAGGCCGGTTATGCATGGATAAAATTGCTTTTTATTATCTGGATTCTAATGGTAAACAACCTTCAATGAAAATATTTTCAAAAGCAAGAATTATCACTTCTGTTTTGATCTGCTGTATATGCCTGTCTGCGCAGGCGCAGCAATACAGATATAAAAGTAATGGCTCGTCTGGTCCTAAAACCGTTTCTACGAGTATGGCTGTGGACACCTACGCGCATGTCAGCTCCATTATTGGTAATCAGATAAGTTACACTGGCTCGTCGGTTTTCCGCCGTGGAGATAAAGTCCTCGTCATACAGATGACAGGAGCACTGGCAGGCAACTGGCAGTTTGATAGTGTGGTGACAGGAGGCAATCCTGTCACAGTCTCATCTATTTATGTCACCTTTTCTCCTAATAACACAACGGATCTGGTGCAGGTAATAAAAGTGCCACAATATACATCTCTAAGGATCACCCCGGCAGGTACGCTCACAGCTATACCGTGGAACGGGAGTACCGGAGGTGTTTTATCTTTTGTCGTGCGCGATACTTTTACCATAGACTCGGGTGGGCGCTGTGATGTGAGCCTGCAGGGATTTGCCGGAGGCACAGCAGGTGTGGCAGGCATAGGCGGCGCTGGCGGTACAAGCGGCGCAGCAGGTCTGACACAAGGAGCGAATGGGGGCAATATCGGCTTGGCTGTAAATACCGGTATAGGTGGCGGTGGAGATGGCGGCCTGACAGGGGCTGCGGCCACCGGAAATATCTATGCCGCTCCGCTCAACTGCCCGGGTTGCGGAGCACCCGCGAGTAATCAATCTACGATCAGCAATGTGATACTGAACACCAAACTGATGCTGGGTGCAGCCGGAGCAGGAGGAAGCGGAGGTGCGGGTGGTGTAGGTGGCGGCGGCGGCGGCGGCGGAGCTGGAGCTACTGGTATCGCTCAGAATGGTACATCTGGAAATGATGGTGGCAATGGTGGCAATGGCGGAGTCGGTGGTAATGGTGGTGGCCTGATCGTCTTTGCGGCAAATTATCTCAACCTGAATGCCCACGATACGATTTTTGTAGCAAAAGGTCAGAGTGCGACAGGAGCTACTGCAGGTACTATCGGTGGCATAGGGGGAGACGGAGGTATTGGCGGCGGCCCGACCTGCCTGCAGGGCGGTGGCGGCGGCGGCGGCGGCGGTGCCTATGGCGGTAGTGGCGGCAACGGTGGCTCTGGCGGTAGCGGGGGTACTGTGTACCCAATCGTCTTTAATAGCTGCCCTGCATACACATCGGCCTCATGCAATGTACGAGGCGGTAGCGGCGGTCATGGCGCTATAGGAGGAGCAGGCGGACATGGCGGGCAAAACGCCGGTATAGTAGGAGGCTTCGCGTGCCTGCCGATAGATACTTCGGCAAACGGCTATGGTCCACCTATTGTGTCAGCGTCAGACTCCTGTAATATGCATATACCCCTGATGGTACTGGATACCATCCACCATAGGGGGAATGGCACGGTCCATACTTTTGCAGATGTCAAAATATACGGGAGTGGCAGCGATAGTGTGTGGGCTGAGCAGTTGGATTCTTTTACAGTAATAGTTTATACGATCCGGTCCGGACTCATATTCTACACTACACTCTCAGATCCCGGCTATCATCACAACCCGATGCATACGGTAGATCAGCTGTTTTACACTGGTGGCGTGAGCTATGATACGACTGCTATCGGCTATGTGATGGGTATTGATACACTGAGTGCTACGTGCCCGCATTTTTTTCGCGCTGATCCGCCGGATGGACTAGCCGGAGCAGATGGTACTGATGGTGATGCGGGTGGTAGTGGTGGAGCGGCGGGTGGAGCAGTAGTGCAGGGAGATTGTATCTCTAATCCAATATACACAACAGATCATATGGTGCCGCAAGGAGAAGGGTGCTCTTCTAGCTTTGATCCCATCCAGTATGTATATGCAGTGGGTGGCACGCAGCCGTATAGCTACAACTATATTGTATCCTATGATCTGCCGGGAATAAACTCTACCTATGATCTTTATACAGTGACGATATCTGATATCAGCAATTGTGTTGCTTCGGAATATATTACGGTGGATCATATCGCTGATGAGTATTTTTTCAATATTCAAAACTCTGATCCTACCAGCTGTCCCAATGCCTCGGATGGAGATCTTACCTATTATGTATCCGATATCACTCGGATGTCATGCGTGGGCTCCTGGACGCTGGATATATATGGGCCAAACGGATATTATTACTTCGATCAAGGCTACGGCTACGTTTCTCCTAATGTCACTCTAAATCAACTGGCCGCAGGTAATTATACCTATGACATGACTTCATATGGTGCAAACTCGATCACCTATTCCAGCCAAGGGGCCTTTGATATTTTGTCTTCTAATCTGATCCCTACGGGTGATGAGTATGACACCATATGCTATGGAGCGTCTTTCTATTGGGCTGCAGATGGAAATACATATACGCAGACCGGCTCGTATACCACTACTATTAGCGGTGGTAGCATTGTAGGCTGCGATACCGTAGCCAATCTGCACCTGACTGTATCTGATCCGATCATACAAACACTATATGCGCCTACAGTGATAGGTGATAACTGCTTCCAGCCTGATCCGATCTTTGAGCTGGGCGTGAGCGGTGGTGACGGCCACTATACCCTGACCAACTCAGTACCCGGAGCCGCCACCTGCATAGGCAATAGCTATGTGACGCCATATATGCTAGAGGTGACGGATGGCCACCAGTGTACTGCCCAGCTGACAGATACAGTAGTAGAGGTTTATGACCTCTTCCAGATAGGTTTTGGTATCGGCGTGCATACTACGTGCGCCAATCTGCATGATGGCGAGTTTGACTTTAATATCTCTCAAATCGGTGCTCCGATCTCCTGCTATCCACGCTGGACGCTGGAGATATATGATACTGCGGGTACAAATGTAGCAGGTACGGTGGGTTATAGCGCTGGGAATAGCCTGGCAGTACATAATCTGGATGCAGGCAACTATTCCTACAAGGTACTCTCTCTATCTGCGAGCGGTAGCTGTAGCCAGTATACAGACTCAGGTACATTTACGATAGTCATTGGCAGCACGGTGACGGTGGCGCTGTATGATACGATATGCAGCGGAAGCTCTGTGACATGGGGAGGCTCTTTTTACACCCAGGACGGGCTGTACTCACGCACGCTGACCGGAGGTGCGGTAAACGGATGCGATAGTACAGTTACGCTACACCTCACTGTGCTACAACCAATAGTAGCAAACAATACCTCTATGCAGACTATTGGGTATGGCTGCGCGACCGTAGGAATAGACTATAGCACATTGCAAGTGACAGGGGGGGACGGCAATTATAGCTTTAACTCTTATCCTACCGGTGGACCAAACTGCATGGGCAATATCCAGGAGACAGAATATAATATATCTATAACAGATGGACATGGGTGCAATGCGCAGGTTCAGGTCTCACTCGGTCAGGTGCAAGACAGAGGGGATTTTGTAGTAGACTACACTGAGCCTGCTACGTGCTCAGGGATCAACGATGGATCTATGGCCTTTACTATCACTAACCTGGATACGCAGGAGTGCCATTTTTCCTACATGCTGAGCATAGCTAGTCAGTATGGGACAGTCTTGATGACTCAAGATTCTATTGGCATGACAGATACCTTAAGGCAACTGACTGCGGGTACCTACCAGTATGCATTGACCGGCATGGGTAATTGTATTGTGCCTATCTATGGTACTTTTGATATCCAGCCCAATATTATAGGACCGCTTGGTTATGAATATGATACCATCTGCCAGGGGAGCACTTTCTTATGGAGAGGAGTGGCCTATAGCGCCAGTGGCAGTTATAGTACTATCGTCTACGGAGGTGGTATGAGCGGATGCGATAGCACTGCCTATCTCGAGCTTTACGTCACACCGGCGCCATCGTCCACTACCTATGCCACCATCTGTACGGGCAACTCCTATACATGGGGTGGACAAGCACAAACACAGACCGGTAGCTATGTTAATGCTATAAGTATAGCCGGCGGCTGTGACAGCCTGGCAGTGCTGGAGCTGACGGTGAATGACACTATACCACACGTCGTCACAGATACTATCTGTCAGGGTGAGGCATATATGGTAGGGCATCACAGTTATACCAGCAGTGGTGTCTATACAGATATGATTACTGCGGCCAGTAGCTGTGACACTTTACAGACGCTGCAGCTGGTGGTGCTACAGTCTGTGACACCATCCCTGGTGATCTCTGTCTCTCATGGTCCTGTCATCAATGGTCAGCAGATAGATACTTTCCGTGCGGACTATACGGCTTGTGATGGAGCGTTCTACAGCTGGTACCTGAACCTGGTGCCACAGGGCCTGCATGATTCGATAGCTGTGATCTCTCACTTTGTCAATCAGGCAGATAGTATAGTCTGCCGGATAGACTGCCAGAACCGCTGCGCGTCTACTACATACACTTATAGTAACAGGATCATGTCCGGTATCAATGACCCGGCCTCATTCCTGCACTCCGTGAGTGTATATCCTAATCCTAACGCCGGGGCCTTTACGCTGGAAGTAAACAGCGATATCGCTACTACAGCTCAGCTCAGCCTGCTGGATGTGATAGGACAAAATGTACTGACAGACCAGATGCTACTACGTACGGGAGATAATAAGCACCAGATCCAGCTGCCTGAAAGTGCAGCCTCAGGCGTCTACATACTACAGCTATCGGTAGAAGGGCATACCCTGTACCAGCGTGCCACCGTGGAGAGGTAAACGGACCAATAGATAATATCTATAGGCAAACCCGCGTAAATACATGATCCGTATCAGATGGAATGTGATTTTTATCCTTTTTTGAGAGGTGAGGATGCGTATTTTTGTGTCCGCAAACTTTCACAAACACTAAAAGCACATACCATCATGGCAGTATTAGTCGGAAAAAAAGCGCCTCTTTTCAAGGCACAAGCCGTCATCAACGGCGAAGAGATCGTAGACAATTTCTCCCTGGAGCAATACCTGGGCAAGAAGTACGTCGTATTCTTCTTCTATCCAAAAGATTTTACATTCGTATGTCCTACGGAGCTGCACGCTTTTCAGGCCAAACTGGCTGAATTTGAAATGCGCGATACAGTAGTAGTAGCATGTTCTACAGATACCGAGCAGTCTCACTGGGGCTGGCTGCAACTGCCTAAAGACAAGGGCGGCATAGCAGGTATCACTTATCCTATCGTAGCTGATACGAGCAAGACCATCTCAGCTAACTTTGACGTGCTGAATGGTGAGTATTTCTATGATGACAATAACCAGATGCAGTCTACTGCAGAGCTGATCGCATACCGCGGCCTCTTCCTGATAGACAAGAATGGCGTAGTACGCCACCAGGTAGTAAATGACCTGCCGCTGGGCCGCAATATAGATGAGGCGCTGCGTATGGTAGACGCGCTTAGCTACTTTGAGACCAAGGGTGAAGTATGCCCGGCTAACTGGTCGCAAGGCAAAGAGGCAATGAAAGATACACACGATAGCGTAGCTGCATACCTCGCTAAGAACTAATAGCAGATTTCCCTTTATCGCACAAGGCGCAGCAGTAGTTGCGCCTTTTCTTTTTCAATCAAATAGAGGCTATATTTAGGCAATGTCTACCAGATCACTGGAGGAAGTACACGGCACTATAGACACCACCGGCAATATGAACTGGTGGCGGAGATTTATACTCTTCATCGGACCGGCCTTTCTGGTATGCGTGGGCTATATGGACCCGGGCAACTGGGCCACAGATATAGCGGGGGGCAGCAAGTATGGCTACCAGCTGCTCTGGGTGCTCCTGCTCTCTAACCTGATAGCCCTGCTGCTGCAGAGCCTCAGCGCTCGCCTGGGTATCGTACGCGGGCGCGACCTGGCACAGGCATCGCGTGAGACCTACCCCGCACTCATCAATCTACCCCTCTATGTACTGGCAGAGATCGCTATCGCAGCCTGCGACCTGGCAGAGGTACTGGGCATGGCTATCGGATTGAACCTGCTCTTTCACATTCCGCTACTTTGGGGAGTGGGGATAGCGGTGTTTGACACTTTTATCATCCTCTACCTGCAGCAGAAGGGTATGCGGTATATGGAGCTATTGATCTTCAGCCTGGTCTCCATCATTGGTTTGTGTTTTCTGGTAGAGGTGTTCTTCTCCCGGCCTGACTGGACGGATGTAGTCCATGGCTTTGCGCCGAGTGGGCTGAGCGATGGGGCTCTGTACATAGCTATCGGTATCATAGGTGCTACCGTCATGCCGCACAATCTCTATCTGCACTCGTCGCTGGTGCAGACCCGACGTAATGGTACTGATGCAGCGAGTACAAAGCGCGCCATCAAGTATAATTTCTGGGATTCGGCTATCGCGCTGAACCTCGCCTTTTTTGTAAATGCTTTTATCCTGATCGTAGCTGCGGCTGTCTTCCATACCAAGGGCTACCATGAGGTGATGGATATACAGGATGCGCATAGCCTGCTGGAGCCGCTGATGGGCCGCTCACTGGCTCCCATCATCTTTGCGGTAGCACTGATAGCATCAGGTCAGAGCTCGACGATCACCGGCACGCTGGCAGGGCAGATCGTGATGGAGGGTTACCTCGACCTGCGTATCGCGCCATGGCTCAGGCGCCTGATCACGCGCGGCATAGCGGTGGTGCCGGCCATGCTTGTCATTTACTTTATGGGCGAGGACAAGGTGAGCGCCATGCTCATCTTCAGCCAGGTGCTGCTGAGCCTGCAGCTTGGTTTCGCGGTGATACCATTGATACACTTTGTGAGTGATAAGCGGACCATGGGAGACTTTGCCATAGGCACTGTAGTCAGAGTGCTGGCATGGCTCAGCGCCCTGATCATAGTAGGGCTGAATCTCAAACTCATACTGGATACCATGAAAGACTGGCGCGAGTCGCTGACCGACTACCCGGTAGTCTACTATAGCATCCTGATACCAGGGATAGGACTGGCGCTGCTGCTGCTGATAGTGAGTACTATCTATCCGCTACTGCGCAGGAAGCATCACGAGCAGACAGCGCTGCCACACGGATATGCTCATGAGCTGCCCGTGATGCATAAAATGGAATACACAGATATTGCCATCTGCCTGGACTTCTCTGCCAGTGACCTGAAGGCAATCCGCCATGGTCTATCACAAGGTGGCGGCAACAGCAAATATTACCTCATACACATAGTAGAGTCGGCCAATGCGCGTGCCGTAGGTGCGGAGACACGTGACTACGAAACACTGGAGGACTGGAAAAACCTGCAGGAGTACGGCCAGAAACTGCGCGCGCAAGGATATATGGTAGAAGAGAAACTGGGCTTCGGACGGACGGACGTAGCTATAGCCAAGATCGTAAATGACCTGCAGGCTTCGCTGCTGGTGATCGGCTCTCACGGTCACGCAGGACTGGCGGATATCATCTATGGAGAAACGATACAGGCGGTGAGGCACAAAGTGAAGTGCCCTGTACTGATCGTGTAAATACAATTGATTGACCTCAAAAGCGCGAAAACGCAAAATGGTCATATCTGATAATCTCAGGGCTACTCTTTCTTACTTGCTTTTGGTGAGCTGAGTCTGCTCATACCATGTATAGAAGGCCCTGAGTCCCTCCCCGATGTGAGTAGTGGGGCTATAACCGAGTAGCTGTTGTGCTTTGCTGATATCGGCATAGGTGCGCGGCACGTCACCAGTAGGAATAGGCTTGTGCTCCAGGCGCGCCTTGCGACCGGTCACCTGCTCTATATGGCTGATGAGGTCGCTCAGTCTCACAGGATCATTATTGCCGAGATTCATCACCTCATAGCAGTGGTCGTGCTGCAGTACGTAGTTTTTAGAAGCTATGATGCCGCTCACGATGTCTTTCACGTAGGTATAGTCGCGAGAGGTGCTACCATCGCCATAGACTGTGATAGGTTCTCCATTCAATATGCTCTTAAAGAATTTGTGAATGGCCAGATCGGGGCGTTGCCGTTCACCATATACAGTGAAGAAGCGAAGGTTTACGATGGAGAAACCGTATACATCGTGATAGACTTTGGTGATCTTCTCGCCGCTCAGCTTGGTGGCTGCATAGATAGATATGATGCGGTCTATCGCGTCAGTCTCCGAGAATGGGATCTTTTCATTTTCGCCATAGACGGAGGAAGAAGACGCAAATACCATCTTATTGACGCCGTGGCGGCGCATTGATTCCAGGAGGTTGGTCGTGCCCTCTACATTTGAGCTGATATAGTTCAGCGGGTTTTCCATAGATGGGCGTACCCCTGCTTTGGCTGCGAGGTGTATGACGATGTCTATCTTATTATCCTGAAAGATGCTATCAATGGCAGCCGTATCACGAATGTCTCCTTCTATGAAGCGAAAGTTTGACCTGGTCAGGAGACCGGCCAGATTTTCTTGTTTGATACTGCGGGGGTAGAAGTCATCAAAATTGTCTATGCCTATGATAGATATACCGGTCTGGCCTATCAGCGCATCGGCCAGATTGGAGCCTATAAATCCCGCTACTCCCGTGATCAGTATCGTCATTTGCGCTGTTTTTGATTTTCGCTCATGACGAACTTATAAAAACTTTCGAGCTTTTGTACGTGCGTCTCAAAGGAGAATTGCCGCTCTACCCGCTCACGGTTCTCTTTTTTGTAGCCCCATGATAGTATCTCTGCCATTTGTAGTGCATAGGTATCTATATCACCCTCCCGGCAGAGCAGGCCATTGACACCATGCTCCACAGCCTCCGGTATACCGGCGTGGTAGGTGCTGAGTACCGGTAGCTCCATGGCCATGGCCTCTATCACGGCATTAGGTATGCCCTCCATGTTGCCATTGGCAGCGGTGAGGCTATGATGGACAAAGGCTGTGGCGCTATCCAGATAGGGGATGATCTCATCATGCGCTTTCTTGCCCGGAAAGTCTACCAGGTCTGTCAGGCCTAATTCTACAACGAGCCTTTTGGTGGCCTCCAGCGTAGGGCCCGTGCCTATCAGTATCATCCTGATATCTCGCCTGCCCGTAGTTGCGAGCATCTTTGCAAAGGCGCGTAAGGTAACATCGTGACCTTTCTTTAACTCAAATGAGCTGACCTGTACGAATATGGGAGTAGCCGGCAGAGTATAGTTGGCCTTCTTAAACCTATGAAGCTGGATGCCGGTATAGAGTACCAGATGGTCAGTACGGACCGGTATACCGTGATCCTCCAGATTCCTGCGCAGTGCCTCGCATACAAAAATGGGATAGACATTGGGCATGGCCAATGCTTTTTTTAGTTTCTCTGCGTATCGCTTGTAGCGCAGCTTTGAGGAGGCATCGTAGCCGCGAAAATTCACCACTATCGGTAGATCCGTCGTGATATTGTCAAACAGTTTGAATCCCTCGTAGGCAAACTGTACGTGAAGGATGTCAGGTTTTTGCCGGTCTATCAAAGCCTGCAGCCTTTGGGCGAAGCCGCTGTCATGCAGGCTGAAATAAAGATCCGCATTCTCCAGGCGGGCAAGGATGCGCGTCTTCAGCGATGAAACCGGATAGTCCAGCACCGCGGCAGAGATCGTTTTGCCCGGATACTCCTTGTCTGCTACAAAGCAGCCATAATGCGCCTCTTGTGTTTTGGCAAAATGCTCTACATCCTGACGGATAAATGTACTGGCATACGGACCATGGTCTGAGAGGTAAAGGATCTTCATGAGTGGTGGGTTAGCCCGCTGTACGCTCCAAAAGTAGTGTGGTCTCAGCAGGAATCGAACCTGCATCTAAAGTTTAGGAAACTTCTATTCTATCCGTTGAACTATGAGACCTCGCCGTGTACGGGACGCCAAAAATAAAAAATCCCGGACACTTTTTCAGGTGTCCGGGATCTTGCAGTTATATTTTAAATTTTACTTGACTGAGAAGGTCCTGGCAGTGCTACCGCCTGTTTTGAGGTTGATCTTAGCCACATATACACCAGCAGCGAGGCCGGATACGTCTACTGTACCCTGTGTACCTGATACTGTAGTCGTAGATACGGTGCGGCCCAGATTGTCCACTACGTTGATGCTTTCCATATTAGCATCTGCAGCGATAGTGATCTGAGAAGACGCAGGATTAGGATAAAGGCCTACCTTTACATTGCTCACTTCATTGATAGCCGTGAAGGTAGGGCACTCTACCTTATAGAGGAAAAGTGCAGACTCGTTTTCTACGATATTCCTCTTGGTAGTGTCGGTCTCCCATGGCACGTGAGGATCACCAGGGAAGGTATGTAGCTGATTGGTAATGCCGAGATTGTCCAGTACCGGCTTCATAGCTCCGGCACCACACATGGTAATGTCGGAGGCGCCGCCGAGTACGTGACCACACTGATATGGCACTGTCTGGTCTGCATCACCCTGAGCGCTATATACCGGAGTATGGTCTGTAGCATCGAGGAAGCCTGTGAAGAGCAGAGCACCGGCCAGATTCAATACAGCTTTGCTATTGGTACTGTAGCCCGGGTTGCCGCTATTACCATCAAAACCGCCTACGCTATTGAAGGCAGAAGCGAGCAGTGGAGTAGCCTCGCTGATGCTGGTGACATATACGATGTGATTTGCAATGATCGCACCGGCAGACTCGCCACCGATAGCTATCCAGCCTGAGTCGATACCATAGGTAGCAGCGTTCTTCTTGAGAAAGCGCATTGCGGCTTTGCCATCGGCTATGGACTTGATCACATACGGGTAGGCAGAGTTGGAATCTGTGAGAGAAGCTATATTCTGGACTGGCACGAGACGATAGTCTATAGATGCTGTCACATAGCCTCTCATCGCAAACTCCCTACACATGTAGGCTATAAAGTCATCCTGGCGCGTACCTCCGTAGAAGGAACCTCCGTGTATGATCAGGATGGCGCGCCTGTTGGTCGCGTTGTCGCCATGCGGCTGGTAGATGTCGATATTCTGTGAGGTGACGGCGGGGTCTGTATAGATCACCGTAGTCGTGTCTACCTGTGAGAAGATCTTGCTATAATAGCGCTGACCGTCACACTGTGCTGAGGCAGACTGCATCCAGCCCATCGCGGCGATAGAGAGGAGTGCTGAGTAGAGAATTTTTTTCATAATGCTTACAGTTAGTTTAACGTTAATGATTTATTAAAATTAAAAAAGCTATCTGATAATGCTACCATTTTCGGTGGAAATTTTCGGTATGGCAAATATTAACTTCCCGGTGCTGTCTTCGGCCAGTAATATCATGCCTTTTGATTCGATGCCACGCAGCTTGCGCGGAGCCAGATTTGCCACTACAGATACCTGCTGCCCTATAAGCTCTTCCGGACGGAAATGCTCAGCGATACCAGACACAATGGTCCTTGCCTCATAGCCGATATCTACGGTCAGTTTTAAGAGCTTGTCTGCTTTTTCGACTTTCTCCGCGGCGAGTATCGTGCCGACGCGGAGGTCTATTTTAGCGAAGTCATCAAAGGTGATCTCAGCCTTGGGGCCGGTACTTTCTTCCATCTTTTTACTTGTTTTTTCTGCCGGGGCAGGTGGTGCGAGGGCTTGAGCAGTCGCCTTTAGCTTTTCTACCTGCGCCTGTATCGGCTCGTCCTCTATCTTCTGATACAGCAGTGCCGCCTTTCCCAGCTTGTGACCCATCGGCAGGAGGTCCGTACGGCCTGCATCTGTCCACGATAGGGTAGCAGCATCTATCTGTATCATGTCAAAGATCTTCTTTGATGTAAACGGCAGGAACGGCTCACAGAGGATAGCCAGATTGGCTATGATCTGGAGGCCGTCATAGAGAATGGCTGCCGTCAGGTCTTTGTCTGTCTTGATCGTCTTCCACGGTTCTTTTTCTGACAGGAGCTGATTGCCATAGCGGGCTACATTCATGACTTCTGTCAAGGCCTCGCGGAAGCGGAAATTTTCCAGCGAATCAGATACCTTCTTGTGCTGCTCTGCGAGGAAAGCCGACAGATCAGGATTGCCACTACTTTGCGGCACCTTATTGTCAAAGAATTTGTCTGTAAGAACGAGTACGCGGTTTACCAGGTTGCCAAAGATACCGACCAACTCGCTATTGACGCGCGTCTGATAATCTTTCCATGTAAACTCGGAGTCCTTGGTCTCCGGAGCAATGGAGGTCAGGACATAGCGCAGTTCGTCCTGTTTGTCTTTGAAGTCCTGCAGGTACTCGTGCAGCCAGACCGCCCAACCTTTGGAGGTAGAGAGTTTGCGGCCCTCGAGATTGAGGAATTCATTGGCCGGTACATTGTCGGCTACTATAAACTCGCCGTGCTCCATCAGCATCACAGGGAAGATGATGCAATGGAAGACGATATTATCCTTGCCTATGAAGTGGATGAGCCGTGTGTCTTTATCCTTCCAATAAGTCTCCCAGGTGTCAGGCAGTAGCTCTTTAGTAGCAGAGATATAACCGATGGGAGCGTCAAACCAGACATAAAGTACCTTGCCGGTGGCACCCTCTATAGGCACCGGTACGCCCCAGTCCAGATCGCGGGTCATAGAGCGTGGCTGCAGGCCATCGCCAGCGTCTAGCCAGCTCTTGCATTGGCCATAGACGTTCACCTTCCAGTCCTTATGGCTGTCTATATACTTTTCGATCTTCGGCTGTAGTTTGTCCAGCGGAAGAAACCAGTTTTTGGTCTTGCGCAGGACAGGTTTCGAGCCGGAGAGGGTGGAGTGCGGATTAATAAGGTCAGTAGGAGAGAGGGATGAGCCGCAGTTCTCACACTGATCGCCATAGGCGTTCTCATTGCCGCACACGGGGCAGGTGCCCACGATGTAGCGGTCTGCCAGAAATTGCTTCGCCTCCTCATCATAATACTGATCAGTGACCTGCTCGGTGAATTTGCCCTCATCATACAGTTTTCTGAAGAAAGCAGATGCGGTCTGCTTGTGTGTCTCGCTGGAGGTACGTGAGTAGATGCTGAATGAGATGCCAAACTCTTTGAAGGCATCGCCCATGATCTTATGGTACTTGTCCACTACCTGCTGCGGGGTGATACCCTCGCGGCGGGCAGAGACGGTGATAGGTACCCCATGCTCATCGCTGCCGCAGATAAAGACGACGTCTTTTTTATTGGCACGCAGGTGGCGTACATAGATGTCTGACGGCAGGTAGCAGCCGGCCAGGTGGCCGATGTGTACCGGGCCATTGGCGTAGGGCAAGGCTGCCGTGATGGTATATCTTTTCCAATTGCTCATATAGTGCGCAAATTATGACTTTCCTGCAAATTCGTTGTATAGACATCTATCATAGACGGGTTATTACATTTTCTTATAAAATCCAATCCGGTGGCAGGGGAGGAATTTTCCTTATAACTTACGGCCAACAACTCACTGAAATCATGGCATTCTATGATCTCCATAAATCTGAACGCGCGCTGCTGGTGGCTGAGATCTATGCCGCCTTGCAGAAAGACGTGCAAGAGGGGGAAACAGAGAGCTTTGAAAAGTACTTCTCCGATGAGGATACCTATATCCGGAAAACGGGCTATCAGGCGGTGGGAAAAATCTATCTGTCAGAAGGGAAACTGCAAGACAAGCTCCTAAAACTGTTGAAAGTGCTTTATCAATCGGAAAATGAAAAGGTGCGGCAGACCGTGATCAATGCGGCAGGTGAGATCGGAATGAAGGACTTTGAGGTGATAGAGCAGGTTATGGATAAAGGGCTGTTTGATGCACATCACACAGTGCGGAATGCGGTGATCGGCTCTATGAAGAAGATGGGAGAGAAGAACCCAAAACCGGTGCTGGTCTTTGCTCAGAAATACCTGCATCACGAGGATAAGGAGATACGGCGTGAGATATGTCACGGTATAGAGCTGCGTGGGCGTACACATCCTCAGGATATTTTGCCGCTGCTCAGAGAGCTACAGGATGACAAGACGAAACGAGTGCGCGATACGCTGGTGCATGTGCTGGGCCAGATCGCTTACAAAAAAGGCTGCCTGGAGATAGTGGTATCTGACCTGCGCGGCTGGCATAATAAGGAGCTGGTGGCTGATGCCATAGCCGAGATGATAGATGTGCATGAGAGGTACAAGAATTTTGCCGTGAAGACGCAGGACGAGGCGCGCGCCTATATTGAAAGGAATCTGTAGCGATCAACCTTTATCTGACCTTGCGCCTTGCTCTGCTGCACGTTGCTCTTTTTCCTTTCTGCGCTCGCGGTCTTTTTGCTCTTTGCGCTCCACTATCTTTTTGGCCACGCTGGCTACGATCTGCTCTTTCACGGGGCCTTTGCCGCCATATTTTTTGCCATGGCGGAAGCTGTCAAAATACATCTTGGTATACAGCGCAGCTATGGGTGCGCAGCTACCATGATCGAGGTCTCGGGCCACCCGGCGCAAGGTCACATACCTGGCACCCATTTTTTTCATGGTATTGTATGCTACTATGGCATTGCGTGCGGTGACCTGATGGTCGCTATCACAGTAGCATAGCTGTACGGGAGCCTGAGGCACCCAGTCGCATAGGCTGTTTTCGCGCAGGGCTATGCGCAGCGGGTGGTTGCTATCAGCTACAAAGGCCTTTATAAACTCGTCAGCTATCATGTCCTTTGGGATCAGGGGGAGTTGTTTATCTATGGCCTTGATGCTGTGCTGGCCATCAAAAAGTAGCGGTACCAGGGAGTCATAAGGGGGTTTGTAGATCTTATTGATATCAGGAACGAAGTGATAGACCTCGTTGAACGAGGACAGGAGGTAAGGCAGATAGTGAGGGCGCGAATAAGGGTGAAACATGACCTCGCCCTGCACCCCGCTCATATCATAGGCGCCGCTCATGGGAGAAGAGGCGGTGACGTGCAGCTGGCCGGCGTAGCGTTGCTCTATTAGTTTGTGTGTGGCGAGGGACGCGTGGCCACCCTGCGAGTAGCCTGTGATAAAGAGCTGGCCGCTGGTGAGTACATGGAGCGAATCACTCAGTTCACGCGCAGCGAATATCATGTCTACGCCTGCTTGTGCCTCACTCTCGGCATGCTGGTAGAGGTGAAATTTATCTCCTGTGCCGAGGCCGATATAATCCGGCTGCATCACAGCGTAGCCATCCATGGCAAAGGCAAGGCAGATGTTTTCCTCACCGCCGGGTTTCAGATTGCGGCCACGGCCTATGCGGGTGCCATGGTCATAGAGTAATTCGGCGACAGGTTTTTTTGAGTCGCGGGGCAGGTAGAATAGGCCCGTGGCTTTGATCGTACTGCCGTCGTGCCATTTGGTATAGTACGTGATATCGTAGATGTCTACGGTGTACCGCGCCGGTACCATAGACTTGGGAAGGTGCTTTTTCTCGAGACTGGATTGGAAATCTTCTTTGGACACTGTCTCATACAGCGTGCAGGATACGATGTGCTCATGGGCGATGGCTGGCAGTGACGATACGGCCAGCAGCATGGCAAAAACGAGTTTTCTCATGATAATATGCATCCCTGAAAGTAAGCAATCCCTCACTGGGTTGAGGCCCCAAGTGAGGACTTTTAAGTAAAACTAACATGCCTGCGGGGTGTATGTCGCAGCGGCGTATGTCTAATATGGCTTTATTTTGCTCTCATGCTACTACGTCCACCCTACCTGCGCGCCGGAGATACGATAGTGATACTCAGCACCGCCCGCAAAGTCACTGTAGAAGAGATCACGCCTGCCATTGAGCTTTTTGAGAGCTGGGGGCTGAAGGTACGGCTGGGTAAAACCATCGGCCTGGTGCATCACCAGTTTGCCGGCACGGATGCAGAGCGCGAGGCAGACCTGCAGGCTGCTGTGAGTGATCCGGACGTCCGTGCCATCATGTGCGCGCGCGGTGGGTATGGCACCGTGCGTATGATGGACAATATAGACTGGACGGGGCTCCTGTCTCACCCCAAGTGGTTCTGCGGCTTCAGCGATATGACCTATATCCATGTGCACCTCAATCAGACCCTCGGCGTGCAGACCATGCACTCTACAGTGCCGGTATTCTTTCCCAAGAATACACCGGGCGCGATAGAGACATTGCGCAAGCAACTTTTTGGTGAGGAGGTGGTGTTTAATTTTCCGGCGCAGTCGCTCAATCGCACAGGCACGGCCAAGGGTACGCTGATAGGTGGCAACCTTTCGATACTCTATAGTATCACGGGTACAAAGTCGGGCTTCAATACCGCTGGCAAGATCCTCTACCTGGAGGATATAGATGAGTACCTGTATCATGTAGACCGCATGATGATGAACCTCAAACGCTCTGGTAAGCTGCACGGCCTGGCGGGCCTGATAGTAGGAGGCATGACGGATATGAAGGATAATGCGATCCCATTTGGCAAGAATGCAGAGGAGATCATCGCGGAGCATGTGTCGGAGTTTAGCTATCCGGTATGCTTTGGTTTTCCCGCAGGGCATATAGCTGACAATAATACTATCGTGCTGGGCAAAGTGACCCGCATGGAGGTAAGCCTGCAAGAGGTGACCGTTATCTAAACTCGAGATCATGTCCTATAGTCAATGGCTGGAAATAGTGGTGGTAGTGCTGGGCCTGCTGTACATAGTGCTCATAGCTATAGAGGTGCGGGCAGGGTGGATAGCGGGCGTGATAGGGTCGGCGCTCTTTGTAGTAAGCAATATCTATCAGCACCTGTACATGGATATGGTGCTGAATAGCTACTACGTATGGGCAGGTATCTATGGCTGGTATATGTGGGGGCGCAAGGATGATGGCGAGGCACTGCCGGTGGCAAATATCCCTAAACAGCTTTTTGCCGTTTTGCTGGCGGGCAGCGCGGTCCTGACGGTGGCCTTTGGATACGGGCTGAGTCAGTTTACTAATAACTCGCTGCCATATCTTGATGCCGGTGTGACTATACTGAGCTTCCTGGCTACGTGGATGTCCACACGCAAATATATAGAGAACTGGTTGGTCTGGCTGGTGGCAGACCCGCTGGCTGTCATATTATATTACTACAAGGGAGGGATGTTTTACCCAATGCTATTTGCCATCTATACGGGTATGGCGGCATACGGCTACCTCTCCTGGCGCAAACACATGAAGAATGGCATATAGAGTAGCGATCACGGGGCCGGAGTCTACCGGCAAGACCTCACTGGTACGCCAGCTGGCAGAGCTGTATGATACCGCGTATGTGCCTGAGTATGCCCGTGAGTACCTGGACAAGAATGGGATGAACTACGGCTATGAAGATGTGCTCAAAATGGCGCGTGGTCAGATGGAGCTGGAGCGCCAGATGCTGGCCAGGGCCAATCAGGTCCTGCTATCTGATACAGAGCTGATCAACTATAAGATATGGCTGGCGCATCGTGGCTGGGAAGTGCCATCATGGATCACCGATCATATCCGCAGCAGTCGCTATGACCTGTACCTGCTCACGGATGTAGACCTACCATGGATAGCAGATGGCCAGCGCGCCAATCCTAATGACAGGGAGCTGCTCTTTTATCGTTTTCAGGAGGAGCTGGATGCGATAGAGGCCGACTATGCTATCATATCAGGCCAGGGCGTACTGCGGCTGGACAATGCCATCAGCACGATAGAAGAATACCTGAAGCTCTAGCGGCTGTCTGATGGCCTGATGACAGGACCGGTACGAACAAGGATGCTCTGCAGCTCTATCAGATCACCATTAAATACATCTGCATCGACCTTCTGGTCATAGCCGAGCATCATGGCCTTATCATTGTGCTGCCAGAAGAGCCAGTGGACCTCATCAGAGATATTGATCTCATCTACATAGTAGTGAGCCACCCAGAAGTAGTGGTCAGGAAAATCATCTGAGAGGTAGTCTTCTATGAAGTTGATATTGGAGTAGATGATTGGCTTGCAGCCGTATTTCTTTTCGAGTAGTTGTGACATGGTTTTCACACCGTCTACTATTTCCTGTTTGCTTTTGCCGCGTGTATCCTCTATATCTATCACCGGGGGCAGGTCTCCCTCCTGCAGTTTGACAGAAGAGATGAAGTTTTCTGCCTGGCGCCTTGAGTCCATGTCTGCCATGTAATAATGGTACGCACCGCACAGCAGTTTGCGGTCGTGCGCGTCCTCCCAGTTGCCCTCAAAGGCCGGATCCTCCGACCAGGCACCTTGCGTGGCCTTCATAAAGACAAAGGCAAAATTGACCGTATCGCCATCCACATCTACTGTACGCAGGTTTTCCCAATTGAAATCCTCCTGGTAATGAGAAATGTCGATGCCATGTATAGCAAAGCCTGCGGGAAAGGAAATGGCATGAAACTGCCCGGGGTGATAGGGGCGGAGGTGCCTGCGAAAAACACGGTAGACCTTATAGCCAAAACGTATGATAGGCTTGTGGTAATAAAAGATGGCATACAGGCTCACTATGAAGACCAGTGAAACCACTGCTGCCCGCTCCCATCTGATCTTTCGCCTTGCCATGTACTGTGATAAACATAACGGATATTTCCAATTCCAGTATGTGAGAAAGCTAAATTTTCAGAGGCGTTAAAAAGTAGTTAAAACCTTGAAAAAAAGTTTTTTGGATCACGATTTTCTAAATACCTTTAGGTTACCATGAGAAAAGCCGCGGCTATACTGGTACTGGTGCTGTACATTCTCTCCTCCTCCGGAGTGGCTGTCAAGGCGCACTACTGCTGCGGCAAACTGAAGTCTATCCACCTTGTCCTCAACAATGGCGAGGATAAAGGGTGCAACAAAAATTGCTGCCAGGACAAATTAGCTTTCTATAAAGTCAGCGATACAGAGCATAGTACCAGCATTATTACCTTCAGCCCCTCGCTGGATAAGATTTTCTATCAGGTCAGCTATATAGTAAAGACATGTATCGAGCCGTATCCGGCCACGACCTGTGTGTCATCGCTGGCATATTGTGCAGACTCTCCACCTTCTGCGGAGAAGGACATTCTGGTCTCTATCCGGGTTTTGCGTATTTAAACTTTTGCTTGTATAACAGGGACTCATCCCAGTGATGAGCGTATAGCATCTGCCGAATAGCGGCAGCATATCAGTTTATATTCAAAGCAAAAGATCAAAATGAAAAAGCATATCAAAATAATAGCGCTGTTGTTTATCGTGATAGCATCTGTGGTAGATGCATCGGCAGCAGGAAAAACGAGAAAAGACTCCTTCAAAGTATCCGGCAACTGCGGCATGTGCAAAGCCAATATAGAGGGCAGCCTCAAAGTAAATGGCGTGGAGGCCGCCATGTGGAATCCCGACACTAAAAACCTGCAGGTGAAATATGATCCTGCCGTAATATCACTGGAGCAGATACACCATCTGGTGTCTGCTGCCGGCTATGATACTGACACAGAGAAAGCGGATTCTGCGGCGTATACCCAGCTGGAGAAATGCTGCCAGTACAGGGGCAAAAATAAGTGCGACCATGACTAAATACCTGTATCTGCTCGCAGCGGGTATAGGTCCTCTCATTGCATCAGCTCAAAGCTCAGCCTTTGACACGACGCAGCATATGAATACTGTGGAGGTGGTGCGCAAGCAGGCTACCCGCATGGACCATGCCATAGGCAATGTGGAGATCATCAACTCCGGTGCGCTGCTCAAAGACGCCTGCTGCAACCTCAGCGAGAGTTTCGTCAATACGGCCTCTATAGATGTGACCTACTCTGATGCCGTGAGCGGGGCCAAAGAAGTACGTATGCTCGGCCTGGATGGCACCTACTCACAGACGCTGATAGAGAATGTGCCCGGCATACGCGGTCTGGGCAATACCTTTGGCATGAGCTATATGCCGGGTCCGTGGATGCAAAGCATACAGGTCAATAAGGGCGCAGGCAGTGTGCTCAATGGCTTTGAATCTGTGACGGGGCAACTGAATATCGAGCTGAAGAAACCACAGGCTGCGGAGAAGCTATATGCAAATGTGTTTCTCAATCAGGACCTGCGGGCAGAGGCCAATATGTATACAGCGCAAAAGCTGAAGAATGAAAAGTGGAGTACCATGCTGCTCACCCATGGGCAGTATAACTGGTTTGGGATGGACTTCAATCACGATGGCTTCCTGGATAATCCGTTGGTGGGTGAGGGCAATATTATGAACCGCTGGACCTATCAGAATGGTAGGGGCTTCACCTTTATCTCTGCCTTGGATGTGATGGGAGAGGATCGGAGAGGAGGACAACTGAAATATGATTTCGGTAAGGACAAGTTTGCGCAGAACTACTGGGGAATGCGGCTCCGCACTATCCATACGGATGTCTGGGCTAAGACAGGGTTTACACTGAATGAGAAGTCAAGTATCGGTGTGCAGTACAAATACTACTATCATGATCAGTCCGGCTTCATAGGCAGACGAGACTACCATGTCAGGGAGCATTTTGGCTATATCAATTTTATCTTTCAGCATGCTTATGTCAAGGGCTCTGCAGATGACCTGATCAAAGTCGGTGCGTCGCTGCAAACGGGGCAGACCACGGAGCGATTTGACACGTTAGGGTATAGGCGTACGGAGGTCATACCCGGCATCTTCGCTGAGGCCAGTTATGCATATAAGCGTAAACTCTCGCTGAGTGCTGGTATGCGCGCAGACTACCATACGCTGTATGGCCCTTTCTGGTCGCCGAGGTTTAACCTGAAGTGGAATATCTTGTATTACCTGAGTCTACGTGTTTCTGCCGGTCATGGCTACCATGTGCCAGTGCCCTTCGCAGAGAATTATGGCCTGCTGGCGAGTAACCGCGACATCTCGATGCAGAACAATCTGCGCCCCGAACGGGCGTGGAACTATGGCGCTAACCTGACCTATAAGTTCTTCCTCGACTTTCGGGAGGGATCGATCAGTGTAGATTTCTATCGCACGGATTTTACCAATCAGCTGATCGTGGATATGGAGGATGTAAGGCAATTGAAGTTTTATAATCTCTCAGGCAAGTCGTACAGCAACTCGATGCAGGCCGAGATACAATATGAGGTAGTCAAGAACTTTGATGTCAAGCTGGCTTATAAGTTTGATGATGTGAAGTCTACCTATAGCGGTGTGCTGAAGCAGACACCGTATCATCCGCGTCATAAGGGGTTAGCGTCGCTCGAGTATGTGACAAAGAATAAGCAATGGCGTTTCAACACATCTTTCACCTGGTATGGTAAAGCGCGGATACCAGACACGAGTCCGAATGATGCAGTCAATCAACGTTCCTTGGTTTCAAAAGATTATTTCCTGATGAATACGCAGATCACCTATACGCTGAAGAAGAAGTGGGACTTCTATATCGGCGGGGAAAATATCCTGAATCAGACACAGTCGCGGGCGATCATCGCAAATGATGCGCCATTCAGCAAGCAGTTTGATGCATCTATGATCTGGGGGCAGATACGTGGGGCAATGGTATTTGCGGGATTCCGGGTGAATATTAAGTGATTTCACCGCAAAGATTTCTATGTTACAGAACAAGC
>JAFDYN010000025.1 GCA_018267385.1 Bacteroidota bacterium
GCTGTGTGGCCGCAGGTGTCTCTGCCGGAGGTGTCACCGGAGCTTCAGACTTCGGCTTTTCTGCCGGAGGGGCCGCCGGCGCCTCTTTCCTCTCCGGAGTAGCTGCAGGAGGTGTACCAGAACCCGCAGTATCCTGCTGCGCAGGCGGTGCAGCGGCAGGTGTAGCTGGTGCAGCATTTGGATCTTCACCGGCTTTCTGTTTCAGCTTCTCGGCCCTGCGCTGTGCGGCAGACTTAGGCTTTTCCTTTTCCTTAGGTGCTTCACCTCCGGCGCTGTCTGCGGCGGTAGGTTCAGATTTAGGTGCAGCAGCAGGGGCGGCCTTCTTGCTGGTATCAGGAGTCTCAGTCTTCATTTGTGCTTTCGCCAGGCTGTCCCTGTTTATCTTAGGCTTCACTATGATCTTCTCTGCCGGCAGGTTTGGATTGGACTTGTCTTTCATCGCATCCAGGAAGGCTGACTTATTGATAGTAGACCCTATGTTGTAAGTATAAAACTGGCCCTTCTCTCCGGTTATCTTGCGCTTGTCAGGCGGTGCGGCAGTCATAGAGGCTACTATCCTGTTGTAATCATCATAAGAAGAGATCAGGCCGAGTGTACCCGGACGATATTCAAAGAAGAACCATTCGTTTGACCCCGTCTTGAGATAGATATTAAAGGTATTAGCCTTTAGCCCCACCTCTATGAATCCTTCTATGCGCTTATGTATCGGCTTCTCTCCTATGAATGAGATATTGAACCTGCCATAGGAGCGCAGGGTCAGGTCATCAGGATCATAGATGAAGCGCACATCATCAAACACGAGGTAATACTTGAAATCTTTAGGACGCACAAAAGTCGGCGCCACAGACAGGTTGGATATCAGCTTGGCATCTGTCTTGGTGTCAGCCAGATTGGTATAGACCATCTTAAACTTATCTCCCTCATATGATGCATCCGGACCATCTGCATTATCGGTCACCATGATCTGCTGAAACTTCTCATCGAGGGTCTTATTATTCAGGTTCATGTCGATACCAAAGGTCATATTAAAGAGGTACTGCTTCTTGGTCAGGTCTACCTCATTGGTACCTGCTACGGCATACTTGATCACGCCAAAATCAGTACCAAAGCTCATCTTGCCCTCACCGCGGATGATACCCTTGGCTTCATTATAGCGCATGAGATTGCCCGCCAATTCGCCTGAGTCCACACGGCCGGGGTCACCCATCACGTACTCGCCGCTCTTTTCATTGTAGGTCACGACGCCGGGTGCCTTGAAGAGGGCCGGATCACTGTGCGCCATGACCGGTGTGAAGATGGCATGATACATGACCGGTGTTTCGCTGGATTTATTGAAGTAGACACCCGTCACGACCGGCGTACCATCAGAAGATTTGGTAGTACTGTCATAGTGCAGGTATAGCTTGTCGGGGTTTACATCATCTATGATCTTGAAATCTGAGGAGGTGACATTAGGGTCTTTGAAATTGATCTTGGCATAGCCCTTAAAGAATAAATATGGATTGTGCCCAAAGAGGCTCACGTCACCATTGAAAGTCACCTTTGGATAAATAAAGAATCCGTCAGTAGTATCCATGATCTGCCCCTTGGCCACCAGACTGTAGGCATCAAATTTATATTTAGACTCGCCGAGGGACTCTTTGCTGCAGAAGATATTATTGAAGGTGATCTTTTCATCTTTATGATCCTTAGTAGAGAACTTGTATTCTCCGGTGCCGCGCAGCTCAGCCTTGCTGATGATATCTACTGTACACTTCTCTATCTTATGCTTGCTGGTCAGTGTATCTGCTATGATAGTCGCATTATGAAGCTGGTCTATCTTAGCCTCTCCCTGTACCACCACTATACCACTGTCCGGTATTACCTTGGCATCGGCTATCAGGATATATGGCACCTGCTCTGCGCGCAGGATAGATGTCTCGAGGTTGTAAGTCGCTCTCTTGGCCAGAAACTGTAGCCCCATCTGGCTCTCACGTGTGGAGGTGAAGTACTCACCCTGGCTGCCCGGCGGCACGCGGAAGTCAAGTATCTTCTGATCTATATACCACTTAAACTCGGCGATCTTGGTCTTAAACTGATTGTAGGCAAACTCAGTCGGATTGTCCGGTATATTAGATTTGAAGTCGCCTATACGATTCTTAAAGTCGATCTTGGCATTGACGTTAGGCGTCTTGAATGTCACCTTATCTCCTGAGATCGATTTGATATTCATAGAGGCCGTATCAGCCGAGAGATTCTCCGTCTGGAAGTGGAAGTCCTTTGACGTGAGGTTAGCCTCTGCCCAATCCAGAAATCCATTGCCCCGCAGCCCTTTGCCGGTGAGCAGTAATGTACCGTTAAAGGAAGTCTGATTTTCATACATCGCAAAGGCTTTATCCTTCACACTGTGTATGATCATGCTGTCTGTCTTCGTTTTCCAGAAGATATCATTGCCGGTACTGGCCACCTCCGGTGTCTTGACCCCATCGAAAACTTTCTTGATGTGAAATGAATCACTTGTGGCATGCAGCGAGTCGGGATAGAACATGATATTGTGAGAAGTAAATGTAGCGGTCAGGTGCTCTATTTTACCCTTGCCCGAGAGGCCGCTATGATTCAGTGTCAGGTCGCCTTCATACTTGCTGCCATCCTTGTAGAGTGCATAGCCACCATCCGGAGAGATGATATCAAAGCCCAATGAAAGATCGGGCATGATATGCAACTTGTTTTTGATATCGGGAAAGATACCGCCCGATACCAGGCGGCCATCCCAGTTGATTACCGATGGCGTAAAGGTATTGAGACTATCGAGGCGGAAGGGCTGCAGCTCAAAGTAAAAGTCTTTGCGCTTGTAGGCGCCACCGGCTATATCATCGTAGTAGGCGTATGATTTATCCTTGCTCGTCAGCTTGGGGAACTGTGACAGGCGTGTACGCCCTGACTTATTGATAGGCGCATCTACCTCCAGCAGGCCTTTGACCCCTACTATGTCTGTGAGCAGTGTACGCAGCATTGGCTCGCCATTGGCATCCAGCCGGCCTGCGCTATCAGGTATATTGATACGCATAGAGTCCAGGCCGTTCAGGTCAAAGGTGAATGGCTGGTAGTCAAACTTGTAGTTTCTGCCAAAGAAATCGAGGCGACCACCATACACCAGACCGTCAAAGGTCATATCCCTGTTTTTCTGGATATTGATAGACCTGTTGTATGGGAAGATGACCACCTTGGCTGTATCGCTGATCGGCACTGCATCTACACCCTTCAACTCCACCGTATTGTTCTTCAGATCTATATAATCAGTGCCTGTCTTAGGCACAGATTTCAGGCGAATGATATCATAGTCCAGCTTTTTGGAGTTTGACATCACGTAGTTGATCACCTTATCACGCATGGTCACAGTACCTGTATTCTCATCATAGCGTATGAAGCCGCCCTCTACGAGCATGTAGTATAGGGACTTGGCCTGATCCTCAGTGAGGTGCGGATCTATAGCCTTAGCCAGGTCCGTAGCATTCAGGTCTCTATTGCCAGTCTTCTCATACATGCGTTTGATGATAGACAGCGGCTCATAAGGAGCACCACCTTGTATCTGTCTGATGCGTTCTTTATTAAAGAAGTTATTTGACTCAAACACGGAGCCCACCTGGCCTATTCCATTCAGCGTCCTCAGTTGCATACGTGCTGAGTCGAGATTCCAGAAGATAGCGTCCACTTCAAACTCATGATTGTGATAAGAGTCAAAGAATTTTGACTTGGAGATACCGGATTCGCCGCGTAGCAGGCGCAGTTCATTGTTCTTGGCCTTGTATGTCAGGATCAGTTGCGGGTGATAGATGGTATCGCTACCGTTGAAGATAATGACCTCTGCCTTTGGCGATCCGACCTCTTCACCTTTCTTGATCGTAAAAGACTGTGAGTATGCAGTCACGGCCTTGGTCTTATCACGTTTGTAGAAAGTCACTGTGGCGGGCGTATCGGGCACGCCATAGCCCATTACCTTAGGGCCCCAGAGGCCAAAACCACCTGAGTACACGGCATTAGGCACGATCTCTTTCAGTGTCACATGCTTGGACCATGAGTCAAAGCGCGGATAAGAAGAAGCTGAGTCATTGCCTCCCACAAATTTATCAGTGAACTTGCCATACAGCGGCGTAGCGAAAAAGTCCTTGTAGTAGAACTCCACGGAGTCCACAGTGTATATCGTATTATCAAAGTTGATCACATAGTCTGACCTGAAATTGGCGTACACATTAGAGCTGCTCAGTTTGTTTCTCTCCCAGTCTACATGGCCACCTTTGCCATACCATTTGTTTTCTGTCGGGAAGTACTTACCTGATGTGCTATTGATGTATATCGTATCGCTGCTGGTGGTACCTGTCAGTTTGCCCAGGGGCACAGAGATCACAGGTTTCCATGATTCATAGCCGAGGGTGTATGACTTGGCATCCGAGCGCCAGGTTTTTGACATTGATGTATAAAGTGCCCCCTTGTCAAAGAAAGAAACAGAAAACTCCAGGAACTTGCCCAGATCGTGGTTGTCTCCTTTCTTTTGTCCCTTAGTGACCTGGCCCAGGATATCCAGCCAGTTATTAAACTTGTCTTGTGATATCTTGTTCTTCGCAAAGGCATTGATGGTCGTGAAGAAATCGTAGTAGTAAGGGAATGGAGCCAGGTTGCGCGGGGCGAGCACATTGGTAGATGCTATGATCTGCTGTAGCTGTGCATCTGATATGGCTCCGCTCTTGATGTTCTTATTGAAGTCTTCATCAGCCTGCATGAGGTTCTCGGCCTTGGAGCCGGTCATCATCTGCTCTACAGCCTTGATGTATTTATCTCTCTCCGTGGGAAAGGTGGTCAGGGTTTGTGCGTTCACCCGGGTGAGGACTGATACTATAAACGCGAGGGCCAGGAGTTTTTTAGTCATTTCTGTGTATTGTATGATTCAAAGCCCTGCGCTACTTTGATCGTAGGGTGGGCGGCAGTGAGTTACAGTTTTGATAAAGTGATCTGTTCCAACCGGGACAAATTACTTAAAAAAAACGTTTCGGGTAGGATGCCGGTCAAAAAAGTAAGCCCCCGTCTACGCGTGGAAACTGATGCTGACCCATCCGTCACGCGTCAGCTGGCGTATCACTGAGCATCCAAGGCCGGTAGCCAGGTCAGTGATATCCTTAGTATCTGTGACCAGTATACCGCTGACTACTAAAACGCCTCCCGGCCGGATGAAAGTGCGCCAGGATTCTAAATTTTTCATAATCACATTGCGGTTGATATTGGCCAGCATGACATCATACTGCTCTGACACCACAGACATGGTATCCGCATGTATCACCTTTATCCTGCTCACATTATTACGCTCTATATTCTCACGGCAGTTTTCTACCGCCCACTCTTCATTGTCTATAGCCACTATATGCGCAGCACCGAGTTTCTCCGCCAGGATGGCCAGCACACCCGTACCGCTGCCAAAGTCCACTACATCTTTGCCCTGCAGGTCCATATCCAGCATCTGCTCTATCATGAGGGCGGTGGTAGCATGGTGGCCGGTGCCAAAGGACATCTTGGGCTCTATGATCAGCTCATAGGCTGCCGGCTGCGGCTCATGAAACGGGGCACGTATGCTGACACTGCCGGCTATGGTGAGTGGCTGGAAGCTCCTCTCCCACTGCTCATTCCAGTTTTGCTGGGCTATGACAGAGGTCTGATAGCTAATGTGGCCTAGTCCATTCTGCTGGAGCAGCTCCAGTATATCCTCCTGCCTCACTGCCGGGCCCGGTATGAAGGCACGCACTGCATCAGGCACCTCTTCAAATCCGTCAAAGCCCACCTCAGGCAGCAGCGCTATCAGAAAATCCCGCAGGGCTTCCTCACGGGTAAAAAATTCATATTGTATATAGTCCACGATCGTTGATTGGTCGGATGAAATAATATCAAACTGCGCCGATAATGGCCTTGAAGTCATCAGCCTTGAGTGAGGCACCACCTATCAGGCCGCCATCTACATCAGGCTGTGACAGCAGCTCTGCTGCATTATCCGGCTTCATACTGCCGCCATACTGTATGATGATGCGCTCCGCTATGTCGCGTCCATAGCGCGCAGCTATACGCGTGCGGATGAAGTGGTGCATATCCTGTGCCTGCTGCGGTGTAGCCGTGAGGCCTGTGCCTATAGCCCACACAGGCTCATATGCTATGATCACCCGCTGTATGTCGTCTTCGCTGAGATGAAAGAGGCTATCCTCCAGCTGGCGCTCCACATAGTTTTCCTGCTGCTCATCCAGGCGTATCTCTTTGGTCTCGCCGCAGCAGAATATGGGCTTCAGCCCATGCGCAAGTGCGATATCTATCTTATCTTTCAGCATGGCGTGAGACTCATGATAGTAGATACGCCGCTCGCTGTGGCCTATGATCACATACGGTACGCCGATAGAGGCCAGCATAGGTGCTGACACCTCTCCGGTAAAGGCACCATGCTCCCGGTCGGCACAGTTTTGCGCACCGAGTGCTACCTTACTTCCCTTCAGTATCTCTGCCAGTGCCGTGAGATAGAGGAAAGACGGACACAGGATCACATCATGCCTGTACGTACCCTCGCCCTCACAGATGGCAGCAGCCAGCACCTTAGCCTCGTCATACTTCAGGTTCATCTTCCAGTTGCCTGCTATTATTTTTCTTCTCATTGCTTCTTACTTGCGGTATTTCTCATCACGGTCAAAGGCCACCTGCATCATATCTATATCACCTTGCGATAGTGTGATATCCCTGCGCGCCATCATGCGCTCTGCCACCTCCAGCGCCTTGTCAAAGCGGAAGGTCTCCTTTTTATCCGCTCCTCCCCAGGTGAAGGATGGGATAAATTTATCAGGAAAGCCGCCGTCAAACACATTAGCCGCTACCCCTACAGTGGTGCCGGTATTGAACATAGTATTGATACCACTCTTGGCATGATCTGCCATGATCAGCCCATGAAACTGCATGCCGGAGGATATATAGCCCTCCGTAGGGTAGTGCCACACGTCTACGGTGCCGTAGTTGTTCTTGAGGTTAGAGCAGTTGGTATCAGCTCCCAGGTTGCACCATTCGGCTATCACAGAGTTTCCTATGAAGCCGTCATGGCCTTTATTGCTATAGCCGAAAAAAACTGCATTGCTCACTTCTCCTCCTACCTTGCAGTGCGGCCCGATGGTGGTGGCGCCATAGACTTTGGCAGCCATCTTCAGGCCGCCATGCTCTCCGAGCGCAAACGGCCCGCGTACGTGGCATCCCTCCATGATCTCTGCATCCCGGCCTATGTAGACGGGCCCGCCTTTGACATTGAGAGTGCTGCACTCTACCGAGGCTCCCTCCTCTATGAAAACCAGACGGCTGTCGCCTATCACCGTATTAGTTTCACTAATGGATTGCGACATTCTACCATCTGTAATCAGCTTAAAATCAGACTCAATTTCTACTCCATTCAATCGGAAAACATCGTATGGAAACCTGATCTGGCGTACGTCCTCCGTGTAGGTCACGTAGTGCGCCGCCGTGGCCGCAGCTTCTACCTCAGTCCATGCCCGTGGTGTATCAGAGCAGTACGCCAGGGTGGTACCATTCACATGGAGGGCCTGGCCGTCCTTCAGGGTCAGCACCAGGCGGGCCATCTCTGCCGTAGGTATGATAGAGCCATTGATGTAGGTATGTGTACCTGCCTCCGTGGCAAAAGGGAACCGGCCTGACAGGTAATCTTCCGAAAGGGTCAGCGTGACCTCACCAAGAAAGTGCTGCCACTTCTCCCGAATGGTCAGGATGCCTACGCGACAGTCTGCCACCGGACGCATATATGTGAGCGGCAGCAGGTCCAGACGGATCGCAGCCGGGTCATAGAGTATGTACATGCGCTAAAGGTATGAAAAACATCAAGGCTGCCCAAGTCAGACACGGCATAAAGGGTACTGACAGCTATCAGTGCAATACAGCCATCCAGCGGTCGCTTTCTGCATATTCTTTGATGACGCGGTTGCGCTTCTCCAGCAGTCTGCGCAAGTAGGAAGTTAGAACGAGCTGATCTGCCATCCATCCTAGGGGCCCAAACGGAGATGCGAATCGGAAAACATCGGTCATCAAAGTTTGGTCATACTGCTGACTAAACAGATGGTCATGCCTGATATATGTGAAAGCACCGCGTACCATCTCATCTGTGAAAGCCTCAGGAAAGCTATACGATGTGATGCGGGACGTAAGCTGCTGACGAATGCCGAAATGAAAGGCGCTCCATGTCACCATCTCGCCCAGGCCTATCAGTCCTGATGTGCGGCCGGCTATCGCACGCTCATCTGTATGATCAGTAGATATAGTGTGCAGGTCTATGCTCCGCGATAAGTCGAAGCAACGCTCTATAGGGGCATTGATCAGTGTTTCTATTCTTATCTCGGGCATATTGTGCAATACAGATCAGTTGCCACCCAGGCGCTTCAGGCCATCCTGTGCCAGCTTGTAGTCAGGCTTAAAGTTGAGGCAATCCTGATAGAGGGACTTTGCCTCCTCCAGGTGTTTCATTTCCTCTGCACACCGTCCCTTCTTGTAGTAAGCCTCTGCATACTTCGGGTCCATCTGTATGGCCATGCCAAAGTATTTGTAGGCAGTCTGTATAGAGTCTACCTGCATGTAGCTCACTCCGAGTGCGTAGAGGGCTTCCTCATTTTTATAGTCGCGCGCTATGATCGTTTTGAAAGTTTCTATGGACTCTTTGTATTTACCTTGCTCCTGCTGTGCAAAGCCTTTGGCGTAGAGCGCATCCGTAGCTTTAGGATTGGCCTTTACAGCATTATCCAGGTACTTGTCCGCCATCTTGTCCTTGCGCGCATGGAGCAAAAGGCCTATCTGCAGATAGGCATCTGAGTTTTTGGGGTCCTGCTCTACACAGGTCTGGAAGGCAGAGAGCGCCTTGGTCGTATCGCCCATATCCAGATAGGTCATGCCACGCCAGTAGTAGAGGTCCGGATTGAAAATGTCTATCCTGATGCCCTCATTGAAATGGGCCAGCGCAGCAGGATAATCCTTGATCATGTAGGAGAACTTGCCGCCGTACACATAGTATTTCACATTGGCAGAGTCGAGTGAGATGGCGTGATCCAGCAGGGCTATGGCCCGCTTAGGTTCCTTATCCTGTATGAAAAGGTCAGCCGCGTAGAGGTTATAGTCGTTGTTTTTAGGATCTATCACTCCTGCCAGGTACATATCTGTGAGGGCAGACTTCAGGTCACCTAGGCCCTGGTACAGCTGTGCCCGTTTGAAGTAGAGGTCTGCATTGAGTGAGTCCTTCCGGATCAGCAGGGATACAGCATCTATAGCTGCGGAGTGGACCTTGGTAGAGTCATAATTTTCCGCCGTCGCTTTGTCCTGCTTCTGCTCTGACCGCCAGCAGCCGGAGAGCAGGCTCAGGCACACGAGTACTGCCGGAATGTCAATAAAAATAAATCGCTTCATCCCGTCAAATTTAATCTGAAAGGTGTAACTTCACACTAGTTCTTTGATAAAATTAACCTCTTGCCCTGCTGTCTCTCCGGAGACGTCGAAACGTAAGCAGTGGCAAGAGTTTTTAAGATACCCCACACAGGAAGATGCGTTAGTTGGATACTATTAGTAAACCGGGCCTATAATCGTCCTTTGCAATGGCGGGCCGCACTTCAGGCAACTGAAGCCTCGTCCACAAAACAGGTTAACGGCGGATTACAGCGCGAAGGCTAAGCCCAAATCCTGACATTAAGCAACTTAACGTCAGTTCCTGTGTGGGTTTTTTATTTTATCTACTCAGCTGCCTCCGCCACTCACTCATCAGTATGCCTGTAGCGACCCCCGCATTCAGCGATTCTGCTTTGCCGAAGGCAGGAATAGAAATGCGCTGAGTGACCAGTGCTGATAGCTCCTCTCGTATGCCATTGGCTTCATTACCTATCAGTAGTATGCCTGAGTTAGGCAGTGTGGTGGTATAGATACTTTCACCATCCATATAGGTGCCTATCACGGGTATATCCTTATTCCGTGAAAGCATTACAGGGAGATCTGTATAGATGACCGGCATGCGAAACAGTGAGCCTTTGGCCGCAGAGACAACTTTAGGATTGTAGATATCTACCGAGTTTTCAGAAAAAACAACACCGGTCGCACCAAACCAGTCTGCAATACGGATGATGGTACCAGCGTTACCAGGATCATTGAGACGGTCACAGGCTATATATAGGCCTTGGGGAGCAAGCTGCGGGTCGGTCTGGTCTGGTATATGCGCTATGGCCACTACCTCATCAGGCTGCTCGTGGGTAGAGAGCTCGGCTAGCTCGGCCGGGGAGACACTATGTATCTCAAGCGCCTGAGTATGATACCGCTCCACCCAGCCGGATAGCCCATAAATGGCATCAATTTTGAAAGCGCTGTGGAGTAGTTCACGTACCGACTTATCGCCCTCCACCAAAAATTTACCATACATTTGGCGGTACTTCTTTTGGTGAAGCGACCTGATAAATTTTATCTGGGCTTTGGATACGGGCATGAAGGCCAAAGTAATAAATAAAGAAGACTTTAAGCGCGATACGAGCATTGTCGGCACGCAGTACATACCACCTGATCTCAGCAGCCCTCGGGCTGCTACTCGTGCTATCCGTGAGCAGTTGCCGCGTCTCTAAAAAGTTCACCGAAGGCCAAACACTGCTCAGGGCTAATAATGTGAAGTTTATCCAGGACAAAAATCTGAATGAACGCCAAAAGTCGCACGAGGACCTGCAGCATGTCATAGCACAGCAGCCCAATAAAAGGGTCTTTGGATTCATGCCATTCCGACTGTGGCTCTACACCGCTGCCAATAACCCTCAGAAAGAAACAAAAACCCGCTGGTGGATCAAGAATAAGGTGGGTGAACCTCCTGTGATATTTGATCCCGAACTGGCTGACAAAAGTGACAAACTGATGGCCCAATACCTGCAAAACTATGGTTATCTCTACGCAGAAGTTTCACATACGGTGAGCACCAAAAAGAAAAAGACAACTGTGACCTACAATGTCAAGCGCGGTCCGCAGTGGCGTATAGGCAAGGTATCCTATCCGGTCGCGCCATTTCTGACTGACTCTATCACCCGCATACACAAGGATAAATCGCTGCTAAGAACGGGAGATAAATTTCAGATAGTAGGACTCAAAGCCGAGCAGCAGCGCATAGAGACCGATCTCAAGAATAGCGGCTTTTTCCTTTTTACAAAGGACTTCGTTTTTTTTGACCTGGACTCCAGTACGACCCCATATGTGATCAATATTAATATCCGGATCAATCAGGTCAATGACTCTACGCCTCACCAGCAGTTCTGGATCAATAATATCTATGTCACTACTGACTACGGTGCAGAGTTGGTAGAAGGGCCAGTAAAAAGAGATACGCTCAGCATAGGCGAATATTATTTTATCAATAAGAAGAAAGTGATCCGCCCACAGGTCATACTGGACAATGCATTTCTGGCGCACGATCAGCTGTACAGTAAGGAGGTATACCAAAGAACTGTAAAAGCACTATCCAGCCTGTTGATCTTCAAATTTGTGACAGTAGAGTATGTACGAGTGCCCGGCGTGGAGCGCTACCTGAATGCCATCATCAGTATGACACCGGGCAAGCGGCAGACCGTATCTGCATCGGCAGAGGCCAATATCAACTATGAGGGTTTCTTTGGTGTAGCCGGTACAGTTTCATACAAGAATAAGAACATCACAAAGCGGTCAGACCTGCTGGCACTTGATTTCACGCCTGGTGTGCAGTTTACCTTTGGCAGGCATCAGCCTGTGGCCATCTTTACCAAAAACTTCTCTGCTACTGCGTCTTACTACTTCAATAAGTTCCTTTTCCCTTTTAGCAAAAAGATCGGCTATAAGTTTAAAGAGAAGGCGCCTAAGACCCGCCTGACCCTGGCCTATAACTATGAGCAGCGAAACGACTTTGATACTGCGGGCAAAACTACTTTCTTCTACAATCTTCATGGCTTCAATGCCTCCTTCGGATATGAGTGGAATCAGAATACCTTTATCCGGCACATCGTAAACCCGATCAATTTTACCCTTTTCCTGCTACCCAAAACAGGATACTACTTTGACCAGCGCCTCAATGAAAACCCTGTACTGAAAAGCAGCTACCAGGAGCAGATCATCCTGGGTCCGAGCTACACTTTTATCTACAACAATCAGATCAATAAGAATGATAAGCGGTACATGTACTTCCGTACGAATCTCGAAACGGCAGGCAATGTATTAATGGCAGGCTTCTCTGCAGCCAATGCCAATAAAACAAAGGAGCTGCCATATAAGATATTCAACAAAGACTTCTCAGAGTATGTACGTGGTGAGTTTGATCTCAGAGGGTATTACAGAGTGTCTAATCATAGTGTATTTGCAGGGCGGAGCTACCTGGGGCTGGCTATCCCATACGGCAACTCTAAGACCATTCCTTTTACCAAGCAGTTTTCGAGTGGCGGGCCTAATAGCCTTCGTGGCTTTCTGGTACGTGAGGTAGGCCCAGGTAGCTATGTAGATCCTAATCATGATGCCAACCTGAGCACCGGTTTCTTTAATCAAACAGGTGATATCAAGATGGAGGGTAATGTAGAGCTGCGCTTTGATATCTTCAAATGGTTTAAAGGAGCCCTTTTCGCTGATGCAGGCAATGTATGGCTGTTTAATAAAGATGCTGACCGGCCTAATGCAAATTTTGATTTCGGCCGTTTCTGGAAAGAGTTTGCCATAGACGTAGGTGCGGGCCTTCGCCTGGACTTCAACTACTTTGTAGTACGTGTAGACTATGGCATGGCCGTACGTGATCCCAGCCGGCAGAGCAATAACCGCTGGTTCTTCAACACTAAAAATCCGGGCAGGTTCCAGCTCGCGGTTGGTTATCCATTCTAAGACCGACTCGCACAATAGGAATCAGTTCTGCTACGTTTGGTCATATAAAGGCCTCTCTATGCGCTCCCCTGCACTGATCATAGCCTGCATGCTATATGCCTCAGCCCTCAGTGCCTGGGATGATGCGGCGGTGAGGCCGCAGTGCATCGGCCCTGGCTGCCTGCATATACCGTCCTCCATTTCGCTGAGTAATGGCTGCCGCCCTTGCGAGTTATTCCATATCACGTCGGGCTGTGATTTGGACTACTATCAGATAGCTATTTATGACCGCTACCAGTCCAGAGTATATAGTAGCTATGATATAGAGGAAAGCTGGGATGGCAGTATGAACAGGTCCTATCTGCCCGTAGGCTGCTACAGCTACCAGATAGAGTACCGCATGAGCGTAGATAGCCCGCTGGAGATACACCAGGGGACGGTACTTTTTCTGCACTAGTGGTAGAAAGCATCCTCTATATGATGGATATCTGTCCGGCCCCGGGCTGTGATGATGGAGATGATATCAAAGCGTGGTTCGGAGGTTATGCTATTCTCCAGTACATACTGCTCCATGGCCAGTTTGAGCTGCGCCTGCTTTCGTGAGGAGACGGCATCTTCAGGATACCCAAAGGCATCCGATGTCCGCGTCTTCACCTCTGTGAATACAATCGTGTCACCTATCCGGGATATGATATCTACCTCTGACTTTTCAAACCTGTAATTACGGATCAGGATCGTGTGCCCTTTACCGATCAGGTGCTGAGCTGCTATATCCTCGCCTCTCTTACCCAGGTCATTGTGAGAGGCCATAGCTAGGCTGATTTAGGCATATCACGTACTGCCAGCGTGAGGCGACTGATACACACCAGGTCTCCCTTCTCATTTGTGATCCTGATGTCCCATACATGGGTGGTCTTGCCCAGGTGGATAGGGCGGGCGGTGCCTACCACATATCCTGATATGACAGGGCGGAGATGGTTGGCATTGATCTCGAGGCCTACTACTATCTGTGTATGGATATCCACGCAAAAAGCACCACCTATACTGCCCAGTGTCTCTGCCAGCACGCATGATGCCCCTCCGTGAAGGATACCATATGGCTGCCTGGTCCGCTCGTCTACCGGCATGCGTCCCGCTATATAGTCATCTCCTACCTCAGTGATCTCTATACCCAGGTGGGTGCTCATATGCGCTACAGAGTAATTATTGACCAGATCGGTATCAGGCTTTGTAGTCCAGATCATTTCCGTGTATTGTTGGTACAATAATAGATGTAATTTTCAAGATGGGCATAGCCCATAAATTGTAATTTAGCCAGCGTGGAATCCATCCTCTCCTTTCTGCATCAATACCTCGGTCCGGACCTCAAGGTGGCCACCTTCATCGTCCTGAACCTGATACTGATCGAGAGCCTCCTCTCTATAGATAATGCTGCCGTCCTGGCCACCATGGTAAAGGACCTGCCGCCGCATCAGCGCAAGAGGGCACTGCGTATTGGCATTATACTAGCTTATATATTCAGAGGTGCCACGCTTGTATCTGCCAGCCTGCTGATGCAGATCAACTGGCTAAAATTGGTAGGTGGTGCCTACCTGCTGTATATTTTCATCAACTTCTTTTATAAAAAACTGACCGGCGAGGCTGCCATAGAAGAGCCGCACATAACCAAAAAGCGCTTTAAATTCCTTTCGCCCTTCATGAGTACGGTGCTGATGGTGGAGTTCATGGATCTTACCTTCTCCATAGACAATGTCTTTGCTGCGGTGGCTTTCACAGATAATACGGTGCTGGTATGCATCGGTGTTTTCATAGGCATCATAGCGATGCGTATAGTGGCCGGATATTTTGTGAAGCTGATGGAGCACTTCCCGTTTCTAGATACAGTGGCATTTATGATCATCGGCCTGCTCAGCGTCAAACTGATCATGTCTTTCTTTGTACCATATATGCCTAAAGAAATGGCAGAGATCGTAGATGGTCACAAGACTGACTTGTATTTCTCTATCCTGACTGTTTCGATATTTGGCCTACCGATATTGAGTTCGATGTTATTCAACTTTCCGAAGAAGCACTAACCCTTCAGCTGCCGGATGATCTGCTCATAGGCTCTCTTGATCTCACGAAATTTGCGATTGGTCTCTTCTGTATCTACTTTATCCTTCTGCTTATCAGGGTGATAGCGGAGCACCATTTTGCGGTAGGCGGTCTTGACCTGAGCAATCTCTATGGTCTCCTCCATCTCCAGCAGAGCAAAGGGAGTATTGACTTTGCTGTATAGCTGCCTCACGGCTTTGAGCTCCTCCGGAGAAATGCCCAGATAGCCTGCTATCTTCTGAATAGTATTATGCTCTTTGGCCGTCACAAAGTCATCAGCCGAAGCGATATTGTAGAGCAGCTTGATGATCTCGATGTGGCTCGCATGCATAGAGAGTGCCTTCAGCTGCTCGCAGGCCATACGGGTAAATGCCTGCGGCCCTACAAAGACATGATCACTCACCTGCTTGCGGCGCTTGATGCCTGTCTTGCCAAAGTTGCGCTCGAGAAATTTAAAGAGCATTGTTTCCGTCTCGTCTGATGCATTGCCATTGAGGCGCATCACCTCGGTAGCGAGCACGATCACAGCATGCTCCATATCGGCCCTGGCGGCCAGCTTGCGCTGCTGCTGAGGGCCGGAGTCTTCTGTGACCTCCTCACCTGATACGATCTGATGGATCGAATCGCGCAGTACATCAAAGAAGCTTTTGCCGGCCATTATCGTGGGTGTCTTATTCTCCTGCGAGTTTGAGGATATGATCGTACTCGTCCTTTTTGACAGACTGCACAGACAGGCGGCTCAGGCGCAGCAGGTCCATATTGGCAAGCTTCTTATCCTGCTTGATCTGTGGCAGTGTGACGGGTGTCTTAAATTTCTTCATGAACTGTACATCTACTACTACCCATGCCAGCTCCTCTGTAGTGGGGTCCTGATAGGATTCCTTCACTACTTTGGCCAGGCCTACTACTGCAGGGTCTGTGACAGAGTGATAGAAGAGGCAGATGTCGCCCTTCTTCATCGCTTGCATATTGTTGCGGGCGGCATAGTTGCGCACGCCGCTCCAGAAGGTCTGCTTCTCAGCTTTGAGATTGTCTATAGAGTAGGTAGAAGGTTCAGATTTTATGAGCCAATAGTTCATACGGTCTGTGTTTTGAGATTGATCACGTTAGCACTCTTTTGCTGGTACTCTTTGATACCCTGGGCGAGGCACTCCATAGCTGCTGTCAGGTCATTGCCATTCAGCACATAGGCCAGGCGCACTTCATTGCGGCCGGAGCCCTTGGTAGAGTAGAATCCTGAGGCAGGGGCCATCATCACCGTAGCACCATTATGAGAGAATGATTCCAGCATCCACTGGCAGAATGCATCAGCATCATCTACCGGCAGCTGTGCTACTGCGTAGAAAGCGCCGCCCGGAGTTGGGCATTTGACGCCCGGTATATTATTGAGCAGCGATACCATCAGGTCACGGCGGGACTGGTATTCCTTCTTCACACCATCGTAGTAGTCCTGACCGAGATCAAAGAGGCTCTCGCCGGCTATCTGACCCAGAGACGGCGGACTGAGGCGCGCCTGCGCAAATTTCATAGCGGCAGCAAGGATATCCTGATTGCGTGTCACGAGCGCACCGATGCGTGCACCGCAGGCGCTGAAGCGCTTGGAGATAGAGTCTATCACCACGACATTATTGTCGAGGCCCTCCAGATTGAGCGCAGAGAAGTGCTTCTCATCTCCGTATACAAACTCGCGGTACACCTCATCTACAAAGAGATAAAGATCATACTTCAGTGCCAAGCCGCGCAGTACTTCCAGCTCATCACGGCTATAGAGATAGCCGGTAGGATTATTAGGGTTGCAGATGAGGATTGCCTTCGTCTTGTCTGTGATCAGCTTTTCGAAGTCAGCTATCGGCGGCAGCGCAAAACCATTCTCTATAGAGCATGATATAGGCTTGACTGTGATATGGCTGGTAGTAGCAAAGCTGATATAGTTGGCATACATCGGCTCTGGAATGATGACCTCTTCACCTTCATTGATACAGCTCATCATAGTGAAAAGCAACGCCTCAGAGCCGCCATTGGTGATAATGAAATTAGATGGATCTACTTTGATATCGAGCCTGTTGTAATACTCGGAGAATTTCTCCCTGTAGCTGGCAAAGCCATTGCTCGGGCAGTACTCCAGCACCTTCATATCGAGGTGAGCCAGTTTATCCCAAAACTGCTTTGGCGTCTCGAGATCCGGCTGTCCTATATTGAGGTGGTAAACTTTCGTTCCTTTTTTCTTCGCTCCGTCTGCGTATGGTACCAGTTTGCGGATGGGCGATGCGGGCATCTGCTGGCCCTTGGTAGATATATACGGCATAGCGCTTTTTTAGCAAAACGAAGGTCGGTAAAAAAGTGGCAAGTAGCAAGCAACCGCCGCAAAGCAAAACCGGCAATACAAAGACTGTATTGCCGGTAGTTGATTTCCGAAATGGGAAATCTAATTAGTTGTTGGTCTTCAGCATAGATGGCCTGGCCAGTGGGATGCTCTTGTCCTGCTCCGGCTTGATCACCTCGCCGCGGATAGTCACTACCTTAGTACCATCACCGGTATTGGACTCTACGGTAATGGTCTTGGTAAAAGCTCCCGGACGGCCGGATGTATTATAAGTGGCTGAGATCACAGACTCTTTGCCAGGCAGGATAGGCTCCTTAGGCCAGGTAGGTACAGTGCAGCCGCATGAGGCGTGTACATTAGACAGGATCAATGGCTCCTTGCCTTCGTTCTTAAACTTGAAGTCATGAGTCACCTGAGGTCCTTCTATCACAGTACCAAAATCGTAAGACTCCTCAGTGAATTTGATCTTGGGAGCATTGGGATTCACTGGCTTCGCCGCCTTAGGATCCGGCTCTACGGTAGCAGCCTTTTGAGCTGACACGGAAAAGCTTAACACTATTATTGCGCTTACAAAAAGGAACATTCTTTTCATGACCATGCGAGATTTAATGTCGGTAAAATTATATTTCTGGACGGTATTTTTCAAATAGCTGCGCTTCCTAGCCTTTGCTTTAACAGAATTTAGACTAGATATCACCCAGCACCGGGCGCAGCAGCACCTCTTCTACTACCGTTGTCTTAGACAGATGATAGATATCCCACACTGTCTGCGCGATATCTTCGGCCTTCATAAATCGCGACTCCTCGATACCCGCACCTGACCAGGAATCAGTAAAGGTAGCGCCGGGAAGCAATGAGGTTACTTTCACAGCGTGCGGTTTGAGTTCTTCGCGCAGTGCTTTAGACAAACCAAGGAGAGCAAACTTTGAGATACTATAAGAGCCCCCATTGGGATAGGCATTGATAGATGCTACGGAGCACATATTAAAGATGTGCGCGCGGCCATAGCTGATCATGCCCTGTACAAAATGCCGGGTCATATGATATGCACTATAGAGATTGGTATCGATCAGTTTCTCCAGTGTGCCCTCTTCCTCATTGATCACCTGGCCGGGCAGGAATACACCCGCATTATTGACCAGGATGTGCACGTGGTCCCACGTAGCCTTGATATCGGCAGCAAAAGCTGCTATCTGAGCCTTGTCAGACATATCACAGGTGCGGAATACATGCGGCTGATCGGGTGCGAGGGCTGCGACTTCCGCTTCCAGTGCTTTAATATCTTTCTCACCTCTGGCGCAGGCTGCTACAGCATAGCCATTTTTAGCAAAATGCAGGGCTATAGCTCTGCCTATTCCTTTGGATGCGCCGGTGATGATGATGTTTTTCAATGCTCAGTATTTAGTAGTTAGTATTAAGTATTTAGATACAATGCAAAACGCACCTAACTAAATGAGATTCACCTCGGGGTTGATCTCTACGCCAAATTTCTCCAGTACCGACTGGCGGATATCCATAGCGAGCTGATAGATCTCGTGACCTGTCGCGCCGCCGTAGTTCACCAGTACGAGTGCTTGCCTGGCATGCGAGCCTGTATTGCCTACACGTTTACCCTTCCAGCCACATTGCTCAATGAGCCAGCCTGCTGGCAGCTTTACGTCACCTGAGGCTTGAGGATAGTTGGGCATCAGCGGGTACTGCGCGATCAGCTCACTGCATTTTTCAAAAGAGACGGTAGGGTTCTTAAAAAAGCTACCGGCATTGCCCAGCACAGCGGGGTCGGGCAGTTTAGAAGAACGGATCTTGATCACAGCCTCACTCACAGCCTTGATATTGAGATCAAAGACCTTCATCTCGTCCAATGTGGCTTTGATATCGCCATAGCTGATGTTGAAGCGAGGCTCTTTATTGAGTCGGAAATGTACTGCTGTAATAATGAACTGATCTTTAAGTTTGTTCTTAAAGACACTCTCCCTGTATCCAAACTCGCAGTCCGCAGCAGTGAAAGAGATCACCTCGCCGGTGTCAATATGTATAGCTTCTACACGGGTGCAGACATCTTTCATCTCTACACCGTATGCGCCGATATTCTGCATAGGTGCAGCACCTGTCTGGCCGGGTATCAGGGCCATATTCTCCACGCCGGCATACCCATGATCCACACAGTATATCACAAACTGATGCCAGACCACTCCGGCCTCTACACGCAGGTAATAATGATGCATATCCTCGCGCTCCAGCGTGATACCGGGTATAGAGACCTTGACTACCAGGCCGTCAAAATCTTTTGTCAGCAGCAGATTGCTCCCACCACCCAGGATCAGCTTTTTGCTCTCGCGGAATACATTGGTGTTTTGCAACTCCAGTATATCATCTACTGAGGTCACCTCAGCGAAATGACGTGCGCGCGCAGGGATATGGAAAGTAGTGAGGTCTTTCAGCTCTATATCAGAGAGTATCTGCATGGCAGCAAAGTAAGGTATTTTTTTGACCAGCCACTAGGCGTGCAACACAGAGGATAGCTCTGTGAGCGAACGCAGCCTCCAGTCAGCTATGGCAAACTTAGGATTGTCAAAATTCTCAGGTGCGGGTATAGCTACGCATTGCATACGGGCGGCTTTGGCAGCTATGACACCCATGAGGGAATCTTCCAGTACAAGGCAGTCCAACGGATGGACTTTCAACTCAGCAGCAGCTTTGATAAATACGGCAGGGTGCGGCTTGCCATACTCCTCGTGCTCAGCAGAGATCACCGCCTCAAATATGCTCTCCCCATTCAGTCTCTTTACACAGGCTTTGATGAGGCGCATGGCAGAGGATGACGCCAGGGCTATTTTATAGCCTTTCTGCTGAAAAAGCTCGAGTGACTCCATGACGCCGGGCATGAGTTGCGCCTCATGGGTGATAGCGTGCTCCATCTCATCGAGTATCTCCTCGTGCACCTCCACTATGCTCTTGCTCTCCCACGGATACTTCTCAAACCAATACTCCAGCACATGATCAAAACGCAGTCCTGTGGTACTGGCACATTGCTCCTCTGTGAGCCGGAGGCCCACGGTACCCAGCACTTTGATCATAGACTGGCGCCAGTATGGCTCTGAATCTATCAGCAGCCCATCCATATCGTATATGACAGCCTTTGGCATAAATCAGTATTAAGTATTTTGTAGTAAGTAATAAGACTTTAGCATAGTGTAAAGGAATTCGCATCCATTTAACTACTAACTACCAGACCCTACAAAAGAATGATAAATTTGCGGTCCACTAGTGATTATGAAGAAAATACTGATACTCGGCGCGGGCAAATCCTCCATCTACCTCATAGACTACCTCGTAGAGCACGCTACCACGGAGCAGTGGGAGATCACAGTTGGCGACCTGACCACTGAGCTCGCCCTGCTCAAGACAAAAGGCTGCCCATCTACGACTGCTATTGCATTTGATATAAAAGATGAAGCTGGTCGCCATGCTACTATCAGCGCACATGACATAGTGATATCCATGCTGCCGGCTATGCTCCACACGACGATAGCCGAGGACTGCCTGCTGTTAGGCAAAAACCTTGTGACTCCGTCCTACATCTCCCCCGCCATGAAGGCTATGGACGAAGCAGTGCGCGCGAAGGGCCTGATCTTTATGAATGAGATGGGACTCGATCCGGGCATAGACCATATGAGCGCTATGCAGATCATAGATGAGCTGCAGGCCTGTGGTAAAAAGATCACCTCTTTCCGCTCACACTGTGGCGGACTGTTGGCACCGGAGAGCGATACCAATGCCTGGCACTATAAGTTCTCATGGAATCCGCGCAATGTGATACTGGCGGGACAGGGAGACGGCGGTATCAAGTGGAAAGAAGATGGCGAAGTATGTGAGATACACTATCCGCAGCTTTTTAGTAGCACCTCTCCTATCGACCTCGGTCCTGATGGCGCATATGACAGCTACCCCAACCGCGACTCCCTGAAATACATCTCAGAATACCATCTGGATGAGGTAGACACGATGTACCGTGGCACCCTGCGTGTCCCCCCCTACTGTGAGGCGTGGGACTGCCTAGTGCAGCTAGGCTATACCGCTCCCACCGGCAAAACTACCTTCGTACCCAAGGCTGAAGCCATATCCCAGCTGGAGCTGGAAGACCGCCCGGAGATACAATATATGCTGGAGGAGATCGGCCTCTTTGATGCCGCAAATTTCCCTGCTGATAAATGTCCGGCAGAAAACCTACAGAAGCTACTAGAGAATAAGTGGAAAATGGAGCCTGCTGATAAAGACCTCGTAGTAATGGTACATGAGATAGACTATCTGGACGGAGGTAGCAAACATCACATCCAGTCCTCACTCTACCTCACTGGTAAAGATGGCGAACATACGGCTATGGCGCTGACAGTGGGGCTGCCACTGGCCATTGTGACTAAACTTATTTTGAAAGATCAGATATCTATGCGTGGTGTACTGATGCCGAAGCATAAAGAAATATATGAGCCAGTGATGCAAGAGTTAGAGGCTTTAGGAGTAAAATTTAAAGAAGTCGTAACTTAGTATCCTAGACTGCCGCCAATGAAAACGATCTTACCTATCATCACCCTAGCTGTTATTTTATTTTCATGCTGTACGAAGAAGTTTTGTACGGGTGAATACTATAAAGATATAAGAATTGCCTTTCAGGGGTACTCCGGCACCGAGCTGGAGCAAATCACGATCACAGAGTATGACAAAGCGTCGGGGCAGGCCATCGGGCCAGCCCGTGTTAGCCATATAGGTGTTCAATCCGGGTCTCCACTTTTGCTGGGAAACGCGTACACGTATGGCCGCGACTCTTTCTATCTTGATCAGCGATATTTTATCATTTCCCGCCCGAATGGCTCTGACACGATCAAGGACATCAGCTACCAGACCGTGCATCATACTATCAATTGCAACAACTGTTTTGGTCAGCGCGATATGATCACAGACATTAGCAACTTCTCCTATACATGCCGTGGTCGCGTCTACCACGAGAGCGACACGCTTTTATTCGTCAAATAAGGGCGGAAACGAGCTCTCAATCACGACTGCATTTATTTGGAAATAATCTTGGCAAACACTACGTTTACAAGATGCAAAAGCAACTGGATACTCTAAATTATAAGACGGCACAGGCCCTCCTCGGTGGTGGTGCAGATCGTATCGCCTCACAGCATAAGAAAGGCAAACTCACCGCCCGCGAGCGCGTAGACCTGCTGGTAGACGAGGGCTCCTTTGAGGAGATCGGCATGTTTGTAGAGCATCGGTCAAAAGACTTTGGACTGGAAAAAGAGATCTATCCGGGAGATGGTGTCATCACCGGCTATGGCACTATCAATGGCCGTGCGGTGTATGTTTTTTCACAGGATTTCACGGTGTTTGGCGGGTCGCTGTCTGAGACACATGCAGAGAAGATCGTGAAACTGATGGACCTGGCTATGAAAAACGGCATCCCTCTGATAGGGCTCAATGACTCCGGTGGCGCGCGTATACAGGAAGGTGTAGTATCTCTGGGTGGCTATGCCGATATCTTCTATCGCAATGTGATGGCCTCCGGTGTGATCCCACAGATATCGGCTATCATGGGGCCATGCGCAGGTGGTGCAGTATATTCCCCTGCTATGACAGACTTCATTATGATGGTGGAGAATAGCTCCTATATGTTTGTGACCGGTCCTAACGTGGTGAAGACTGTGACACATGAAGATGTGACCAGCGAAGAACTGGGTGGCGCTATGACGCATGCTACTAAGTCAGGAGTGACACACTTCGCCTACGCCAATGAGGTAGAATGTATCAATGGCATCAAAAAGCTGCTCAGCTATATCCCGCAGAACTGCGAGGAGACAGCTCCCTTTGCGGACTATGATGGCAGCAATGAGTGGCGCGAGAAACTCAATACAGTGATACCGGCCAATCCATCCCAGCCATACGATATGCGCGACGTGATCCAGGAGCTGGTAGATAATGAGTCTTTCTATGAGGTGCACAAGGACTTTGCAGAGAATATCGTGGTTGGCTTTGCCCGCCTGGCGGGACGTAGCATAGGTATCGTGGCAAATCAGCCTGCCGTACTGGCCGGCGTACTGGATATCAACTCCTCTACCAAAGGCGCTCGCTTTGTACGTTTCTGCGATTGCTTTAATATACCACTGCTCACACTGGTAGACGTACCGGGCTTCCTGCCGGGTACAGATCAGGAGTGGCATGGCATCATCACCAATGGGGCTAAACTGCTATATGCGTTTAGCGAAGCTACGGTACCAAAGATCACTGTGATCACCCGCAAGGCATACGGCGGCGCCTATGATGTGATGAACTCCAAGCATATCGGCGCCGATATGAACTATGCCTGGCCTAATGCCGAGATAGCTGTGATGGGTGCAAAGGGTGCCGCTGAGATCATCTTCAAGCGTGAGATCAGCTCAGCAGCCGATCCTGCCCAGAAGCTGGACGAAATGGTCAACCAGTATACTGAGAACTTTGCCAATCCATACAGGGCCGCTGCACGTGGTTTTGTGGATGAAGTGATAGAACCAGCCGCCACCCGTCAGAAGCTGATCCGGGCATTTAAGGTTTGCGAAACCAAAGCTGTAAAACTGCCAAAGAAGAAACACGGAAATATTCCTTTGTAAAAATTTAATTTGGAAATCTGACGATCAGGTTCTATTTTCACAAAACATCCGACAAAAGTCCGTGAAGAATTTTATCCATACATGTATCTGTTGTTGTTCTGCCGAGCAGCAGATAGATCATTTGTGGACATGACCCTGCTAGCCTAATCTAATTTCATCATAGAAAGCTCCACCTCCGTGGGGCTTTTTTTATGCCTATAACTCAGAAAAATGATAGAAACGACCATAAAACCAAGTGCCAAACTAAGGCGAAAGCTGGACCAGCTGAGCGGCCAGATAGGCAATACGCCGCTGCTGGATCTCTCAGGGCTCAGCCTCAATAAGGATGTGACCATCCACGCCAAGGCCGAGTGGCAGCAGCTATCCGGCAGTATCAAGGCACGTGCAGCCTTCAATATCATAAAACTGGCCGTAGATGCAGGACAGCTGCACGAGGGTAAGGCCCTGCTCGATGCTACGAGCGGCAACACTGGTATAGCCTATGCTACGATCGGTGCCCGCCTCGGACTGAAGGTCAGCCTCTGCCTGCCTGAAAATGCCTCCAAAGAGCGCAAAGCGATACTCGAATCTCTCGGTGCAGAGATCATCTATACGTCAAGATTTGGCGGTACTGATGAGGCGCAGGAGGTAGCCAGCTACCTGGCGCAACAGTTTCCGGACAAATACTACTATGCCGATCAGTATAAGAACGCGGCAAACTGGAAAGCACATTACCACAATACTGCCAGCGAGATCCTGCGTCAGGCTCCCGGCATCACACACTTTGTCTCAGGCCTGGGCACTACGGGAACTTTCACCGGTACGGGCCGCCGTCTCCGCGAGGCGCGACCGGATATCCGCCTCATCGCTTTTCAGCCGGACTTTGCACTGCACGGTCTGGAGGGCTGGAAGCACCTGGAGACTGCAGTGGTGCCGGAGATCTACGATGCACAACTAGCTCATGCCATACATGAAGTATCTACTGATGGAGCGCATGAGATCCTAAGCAGAGTGGCCCGTGAGTATGGCATCCTGCTCAGCCCATCCGCTGCCGCCAATCTGTCCGGCGCAGTAGCGCTGTCAGCGCAAATAAGCAATGGCTCGGTAGTGACAGTACTACCAGACAATGCTGATAAATATTCTGAAATCATCAAACAAATACTATGAGCCTGCACATCACAAACGACGCCAGAGAGCGTATCATACAAGATGCCCTTCAGACCTTCCCAGATGAGTGTTGTGGCTTCCTGTACGGTACTGAGACCGGCGATGAGAGGCTGATACTAGAGGTGCAGGCGGTAGGCAACTCCAAAGATGGCGACAAGCGCAGGCGCTTTGAAATCAAGGCGCTAGACTACCTGCGCGCAGAGCGCTACGCAGAGGCCAATAACCTGCAGCTATTGGGTGTATACCATTCGCATCCGGATCATCCATCTGTACCCTCAGAGCATGACAGGGTTGCCGCACAGCCATACTTCTCCTATGTCATTGTCTCTATCCTGGCCGGCAAATACAATACACTGCAGTCCTGGAGACTAAATGAAGACTCGCAATTCGAACAAGAAACAATCGTCCGATCACAATTTTCAAACTAAAACATAAAACAACATCATGGCTACTGTGATTATTCCCACTCCCCTCAGAAAATTTACCGGACAGAAAACGAAGCTGGAAGTAGAAGGTTCCAGCGTGAAAGAGGCGATAGAAGACCTCGCGTTGAATTTCCCTGACCTGAAAAAACACCTGATAGACGACAATGGGCGTCTGCGGACCTTTGTCAACATATTCGTAGGAGATGACGATATCCGCGACCTGCAAAACGAATCCACCACTCTCAAAGATGGCAGCGTGATCAGCATCATACCTGCCATAGCCGGAGGCAGCCATTGACCATTCACCCTAAAAACCATAAAATAACATGAGCAGCAATACAGCATTCAGCAAAGAAGAACTAGCGCGGTACAATCGCCACATTATTATCCCAGGTTTTGGAATAGAGGCGCAGCAGAAACTAAAAGAAGCAAAGGTCCTTGTAGTCGGGTCCGGAGGATTAGGTAGTCCGCTACTGCTGTATCTGGCAGCAGCAGGTGTAGGTACGATAGGTATCGTAGACTTTGATGTAGTAGATGATAGCAACCTGCAGCGACAGGTACTGTTTGGCGTATCTGAGGTGGGAAAACCGAAAGTAGAAGCTGCAAAAGAACGCCTGCAGCAGCTCAACCCGCATATCAGCATCTTGACCTATAACACGCAACTCACCTCTCAAAATGCCCTCGACATCATAAAAGATTACGACGTAGTGGCAGATGGTACGGACAATTTCCCAACGCGCTATCTGGTGAATGATGCCTCAGTCATACTCGGCAAGCCAAACGTATACGCGTCTATCTTCCAGTTTGAGGGTCAGGTGTCAGTCTTCAACTATACCGACGCTAGTGGTAATACGGGACCAAATTATCGTGACCTCTACCCTACTCCACCACCGCCTGGCCTGGTGCCTAACTGTGCCGAGGGCGGCGTGCTGGGTGTACTGCCGGGTATCATAGGTAGCCTGCAGGCCAATGAGGTGATCAAAGTGATAACCGGTGTAGGCGAGACACTGAGCGGCCGCTTCTTTGTATTTGATGCACTGACATTTGAATCGCGCACATTGAATATCAAAAAGCAGGCGAATACGCCGCAGGTCACTAAGCTGATGGACTATGAGCAATTTTGCGGTGTGAAGGCTGTAGAGCGCAAGATCAAAGAAATAACGGTGGAAGAATTTGAGGAGTGGCAGACATCGGGAGCAGACATCCAAGTGATAGACGTCCGCGAGCCGGTAGAGTATGCGGAGGTGAATATCGGAGCTCTGCTCATCCCGCTGGGCAAGGTTTCTGAAAGAGCAACAGAGATAGCCCGTGATAAAAAGGTAGTAGTACACTGCAAGATGGGCGGGCGTAGTGCCAAAGCTATCGGCGAGCTAGAAGAAAAAGCAGGTTACGACAATCTGTACAACCTCAAGGGTGGCATCACTGCATGGATGCAATACCAGCAACAAAAAGAATTGGCTAACTAATAAAACTGAAATAATATGAGTACGACTGATGCCGCCCCTGAGGCGAGAGTAAACGAAAATGTGGTCCGGCTGGTAGCCGCCCAGGTGCTGATCTTTGCTATTGCCACGATAGTGACCGGCTGGTGGTTTCTTCCAGCATACCTGATATCAGACTTTTTTGTGCGCGCTTTCACGGCCTGGCGGACGCCCTTTGTGATAGTAGCGCGCCAGATAGCAGAAGGGCTAAACCTGCCCAACAAACCTATATATGCTGCTCCCAAGAAGTTTGCAGCGGGTGTGGGCTTTGTCTTTTCCATTCTGATCACGGCGCTACTGCTGACAGATCATCTGCTGGGTGCAAGGGTTGTGACGGGGATATTAGCAGTGTTTGCTGCACTGGAGTCAGTATTTTCTATCTGCGCAGGCTGCTATGTGTACTCCTACCTTGTAGCGCCCCTGGTCAATAAACTCAATCAAAGAGAGATCAAAACTTTAGGTAGAAGTCCTGCGTCAGGTGCCGATACTCATCTGTAAAGGTGCCTGACGCTTCTTGTATCGTGATGCTATTTCGGCGCGGGATGGTATACAGGCGAGAGAGCGCCAGCATACTCACATACGGCTCACGGTCCCGTACAGCTACCACATCTGTGCGCTGCGATAAATACAGCCCCTTCTCGGCGGCCATGATCAGAAACTGCTCTACATTAAAATATGGCAGAATAATACTGGCCTGACCGTCTGGTGACAGGAGCCTGGCAACGCCGTTTATCAAATCAGCATATGGCAGTGAGCTACCATGCCTTGCCAGGTTGCGTTGGGCGTCGTCAGAGATATAGTCATTGATAAAATATGGTGGATTAGACACGATCAGATCATAGAGCGTATCACCCATCATCTCCTGTAATGACACATGTTGTACAGACAGCCTGTCACTCCACGGCGATACTATTGTGTTTTCAGTAGCCTGCAGATAGGCGTCCTGATCTATATCTATTGCAGTGACAGTAGCTTTGGGATTTCTTTGCGCCAGCATCAATGCGATCACACCCGTGCCGGTGCCTATATCCAGGATTTTATCAGCGCGAGATACGTCAGTCCATGCTCCGAGCAGTACACCGTCGGTATTCACTTTCATCGCACATTTATCATGTGCCACGCTAAATTGTTTGAATCGGAATGGCCGGCTCATGGAGCTATTTCACTCCGGCGGGTTCTTTCACATTGACCATTTTCTTCAGCTCCTCCACTACATAGTCTATTTCTTCTTTCTTGTTGTGTATGGAGAAAGAAAAACGGACAGACTTGCGGTCCTGAGCTGCCTTGATGCCGGCCAGCACGTGAGAGCCTACCTCAGAGCCCGAGGTACAGGCACTGCCCCCCGAGGCACAGATACCTGCTATATCCAGATTGAAAAGTATGAGGTCTGTTTTCGTATTATGAGGCAGTGAGACGTTCAGCACCTTATAGTGGCTGCGCTCATCTGTATAGCCATTGTAAGCTACATCATCCAGCTCATTGTCCAGGCGGGACTTCATGTAGGCCTTCAGATCTGCTACGTACTCGCGGTGGGCGGCCATATTTGAGACAGCCAGCTCCAGTGCTTTGCCGAGGCCTACTATACCATAGAGGTTCTCAGTACCCCCACGCATATTGCGCTCTTGCGAGCCACCATCTATGAACGGCTGCACTTTGACAGCACCGTTGATATATACAAAGCCGACTCCCTTGGGTCCATAGAATTTGTGCCCTGAACCACTGATAAAGTCAACGCTCAGTTTTTGTACATCCATAGGATAGTACCCTATCGTCTGCACCGTGTCAGTATGAAAATAAGCACCGTACCGCCTGCATAGCGCGCTCACGCGCTCCAGATCGAGCAGTGTGCCTATTTCATTATTGGAGTGCATCAGCGTCACAAGGGTCTTCTTGTCGCCATTGCTTAGCAGAGTTTCCAAATGACCGTAATCTACCTCGCCATGGATGCCTATATCCACCATATCCACCTGTACACCTTCCCGCCCCTCCATCTCTGCAGAGTGTAGCACACAGTGATGCTCGATAGGCGATGATATGATACGGCGTACGCCCAGATTTTTCACAGCCTGTTTGATCACCATATTATTGGACTCAGTGCCGCAAGAGGTAAAGAACACCTCAGAGGTGGAGGCATTGATCGCTCCTGCCACTATCTTGCGCGCTTTCTCTATCGCGGCGCGGGATTTGCGTCCATAGCTATGTATGGAGGAGGGATTGCCAAAATTTTCTGTCAGAAAAGGCAACATCTCATCCAGGGCTTCTTTGGCCAGAGGAGTGGTGGCGGCGTTGTCGAGATATACTTTCATAATACGACCATTGAAACAATAAACACTGATACAATGCCATACGGCATCCTGTTTCGCGGGGGCAAGTTAGGAAATAAAGCAGAAAACGAAATCAGCGCTGTGCACAGCGGCGGGAGCGATTTTAACGTCTGTTTAGAACTAGGATATTTTTGGTACGATTTTGCTTATTTTTATAGAAAACAATTACCTCCCATGACCAAATATTTTGCTGCGTTGGCCTTGCTGTTTCTCACTATGTGCTCTTTCACGCCCGAAAACTCCAACAGCTCTGAGCCTCATATCAAATGGATGAACTGGGACGAAATGCAGAAGGCCCAGGCCAAGCATCCCAAGAAGGTGTTTGTAGACGTATATACTGACTGGTGCGGGTGGTGCAAGCGTATGGATGCCACTACATTTGAAAATCCCAAAATCGCCAAATACATGAGCGATAATTACTACTGTGTCAAGTTTAACGCAGAGACTCATGATAAAATCGTCTTCAAGGGTCAAGAGTATGCCTCTGACGGCCGCTATAGCTCCCTGGCTACTTTCCTGCTACAAAACCGCATGAGTTTTCCTACTACATTGTACTTTGACGAAGACCTCAACATGATCAGCGCGGTACCCGGCTATATGGACCCGAAAATGGCAGAGCCTATCCTCAATTACTTTGTGACAAATAGCTTTAAGACCACTCCGTGGGAGGAATATCAAAAGAATTTCAAGAGCACGCTGTAGCCTAATCGCGTGCGCATATTTTCACAAAGTCACAATAGCGGCAGCGTTCCTTATACTCAGTCTTGGCAAAGGGGATTTCCTCGCTTACGATGTCTTTTAGAATATCTTTCAGTATCGTATCAAACTCATCGAGGGTCTGATCAGAAAGTATATCCGAACCATTTTTTTGTAGCGGCTCATACCGGCCCTCAGCATGCCGCAGCCAGTAGATACCGGAGCGGATACCGTCCGGCTGGCGGCCATGAACACGGCGATAGAGCCATGCATACATCATCAGCTGAAATGACTTGCTATACTCAGGGTCAGTGCGCAGCAGCGGCATATCGTCTATTTTGATCTTGCTCTTCCTGGCGTCACCTGTCTTATAGTCCGCTATATTCACTACATCATTTACCCGGTCTACCCTATCGGTCAGGCCGTGCACGCGGATGTCATAACCGCCAACCTGCAGCCTTTGCTCCATATCCTGCTCCAGCAGTATCACTATCCCTTTTTTTCCCTCCAGCTCGAGGGCCTCCACGCGTTTCATCTCATTTTTCAGGAAGTTGACCACGAGGCTGGTGCAGACATTGTAGAGCAGGTAGTTTTTACCTTGCTGCAGGCTCTGCACATCAAAACGCTCCTGCAGATAGGTTCTTATCAGCCCTCCTATCCTGTCGCTATCCGATATCACATTTCGAAGAAAAGATACTGTCAGCGGAGTGCCGAGTGTTTCTTTGTAGATGTGCTCCAGCGCATAGTGGACCGCAGAACCTATCGTACTGGCCTCCATCTCTTCCTCTATATCTTCCTGCTCCCTGAGTCCTATGATGTTCTTAAAATAGAATTGCAGCGAACAGTTGATATAGCTATTCAGCGCCGTGGGGGATAGGCCTTTAACAGTCAGGTAATTTCTCAGTATCGCTTTGACGCCTTCATCCTTCTGTACTATGATAGGACGCTCCTCCTGCCTGATCTCCGCGCCCAGTACAAAGTTTCGCTCCTGCATTTGAATATTGGGCTTGTCCTTTAGCTCGTGCTGCATCTGCAGGATAAAACGGCTCTTCTCACCTCCGCCCAGCAGGTCGCTTTCAGTATTATATATCAGGTACATCTTTTCTGCCCGCTGTAGTAGCCGGTAAAAAAGATATGCGGCTACGGCATCGCGCTCTTTATGCGTAGACATATATACCCGGCGTACATCATGGGGTATAAATGTTAGCGCACCCTTGCCCGATGGCAGGACGCCTTCGTTCATAGAGAGTATGATCACATTCTTATAGTCCAGGCTACGAGTCTCCATGATACCCATCACCTGCAGACCGTCGGCTTTATCGCTTTCAAAGGGCAGCCTGACATTCCTTATTTCATTTTCCAGCAATTTTTGTAGTGATCTGATATCCCATACAGGCTCAAAAGCCGATAGCTGCGACTGTAAATTGAGCAGGACTTTCCGGAGCCAGTACAGCACCTCGATATCCGTAGCCACATCCGATCCGTCTTTAGCCAGGGCTACAAACTTCTGATAAAGCCAATCGATCATCCCCGCCATCCTGGATAGATAGCTGCCCGGCGTATCTGCGATATCAAACAGGAGCCTGATCAGCTCTCCATCTGAGCGAAACCAATCGAGCAACTCGTCACGAGTCACAGTCACCTTGTTTTCCTGCCTGATATGCCGGATAGCATCGGGCTGGCTTTCCTTGTCACTGACCATCATGCGGAAGTAAGTATGATGCAGCAAGGCCAGCACATCCCGGTGGTAAAACCTCTGTACGCCGGCCGTAGATACTGAGGCATTGTTTTGCAAGCCGCTGATGTGATGCAAAAAGTCCGTCAGCTGCATATGCGAGAGCGGCAGTCCCATCGTGATATTTACCGATCCGATCGTATCAGGCAGTGACGCCATGACAGGCTGGAGCAGCTTTTCATCCAGCAGTACTACTACTGTATCCTGCAGATCGACGTCGCTTACCTTCAGGTGGTTTTGAAGAATGTCTCCTGCTAGTTTGGCCTGGCCTATATTTCGGGCTACACCTATTACTTCTATATTTTTTGGGGTAGTGAGGATGTGGGATTCCTCCCACTTGAAAGTGCGTATGCGCCACGACTTCTTATACTCGCGAAAGAAATCCCCTGCTTCCTGCTTATCATCATTGAGATAATAAGTATCTGCATCTACGAGAAACTCTGCTACATTGATATCCAGCAGATAGGAAATGATCTTCTGCTCAGAGCGTGTGAGACCGGAGAATCCTACAAAATATATTTTTCTGTATCCGGAGAGATCTACTTTGTGAATATTCTCAGCTACATCGCGGTAGATCATCCCGTTATATGCCTTTCCTGTGCTTTGCAAGGTCTCCTGCAGGCGGAAATAACTCTGCCGGAACACATCCCAGAAGTCGCGATAATTCTTAGAATACTCAGTCAGTGTTTCTTCATCTTCCAGAAAAGTGTTCATCGACTTGACATCGTACAGATCTTTGAAGAAAGATTTAGCCTTGACCAGTTGCATATCTACTTCGTTGAAGTCAGATAGCATAGTGTATCCCGTCGGTATAAAAGTGTCAAAGTCATCTACTCCGCCTACTTCCTTATAGGCTTTGAAAAGAATATTGATCAGCTCTACCTGCTGTGCCTGAACTTTCTGAGAGAGGCTATGCACCCAAGGCTCCATAGCGCGAAAAGATGGCAGCCTGCCACCTGCTGCATTAAACTCCTGCCTCGAAAAATATGCAGCACGATTATTGGGAAAGCAAAGCATTACTTTCTCTAAATCCCCGGGATGCTGGCCTCTGATATACTCTCCTACCTTTGTGAGAAATTTCTTCATGATCCTGACAGATTTTCGCTGGTGAGCAAACTTTCATCTGACAGGCGAATCTGCAGGTGCTTTGCGTGCATATTGGTCACTCCACCGTATACAAATTCATTAACGGCTTTCTTGTCATCTGCTTTTTCCTTGTGCGTAGCCGCATCACCTGCAATATATTCTTTGAATCCATCCCAGTGGCCTGTCTCGCGCAGGAAGCGGACCAATAAGGCCGTGATGCTATTGAGGCGCTCCGGCTCATTGTCAGGTTGCTTAGAGATGATGTAGAGCATTTCCTCCGGTCGTGTAGTAGCTACATAAAAGAGATTAACCATGTCCAGCAGAGAGTCAGCCATCTCTTTAATGTATAAATGACCGTAGGCCGTAGACTCCAGATCGGCCTGCACCGGAAGCGGAAATAGGTTGACATTCTCTACAAAGTCTTCTGTCAGCTCTGACCAGAGGTATTTCTTTGTATTGCGCAGCTTGAAGTCAGCATCAGGGATGATCACTACCGGATATTGCAAACCTTTGGCCTTGTGTATGGTCAGCACCCGCACAGCATCCATGCTCTCAGGATAGATGATGGACTTGCGATGTTTATTGGCCTCCCACCAGGTCAGAAACTCCGTAATGCGATTGCCGTTGCGCACCGAGTACTCCAGCACCTCATCCTGAAAAAATTGCGTAAAGGAATCTTCCTTATTGAGAAACGGGAATACACGAAACAAAGCCTGTATCAGCTCAGGCAAACGATTTTGCACCAGCCGGTCACTATCAAATGCCGTACTTGTCAGTTCTGATATATACCTCTCAAAGTCAACGTAAGCGCCGCGCAGGCGTGTGTGCACAGTCTGTCCATCACGGCTCATCTGGTCGGCAGCGGTGTAATAAAGCACCTCAGCCCGCCGTATCAGGTTATCCTTGTCAGACAGGTAGTATAAAAATGAAATAACGGCCCTTACTTCATAAGAGCTATTGATGAGCAAACTCTCTGATGAAACCACCGGTATATGCTGCTGTAGCAGGTAGGCCGCTATCTGGCTGCCTATACCATTGGTCCGCGTCAGTACGGCTATATCGCTCCAGCTATAGCCTCGGTCACGTACGCTCTGTATGAGTGCCTCTACATGCGCACAAAGCTTCTCCGTATAGTCGGCCTCATCCTCCTCGCAGTGCAGAAAGTCTATGGATACCATGCCACCTTCAGCCTCGCGGCCAGAGAGCTGTGCGTGCCCCGCATAAATATGCTGGTGCGCAAACTCCGGCTGAGCTGCGGCCACATCGTAAAACTGATTATTGAAGTCTATGATGCCCCTGCGGCTGCGGTAGTTTTTATTGAGTGATAGCTGCTCCACGCCATAGTTCATGATCGCTACCTCACGGGCCTGTAGCATATAGTTGCCGTCACTCTTGTATACTTGAGGCAAAGCTGCAAACTGCTCTACCTCTCCCCCGCGAAAACGATAGATGGCCTGCTTGCCATCTCCTACTATCAGGCTGTCCTCCACTTTCAGCTGGCTATTCTCTATCAGCGGGAGCAGGTTGTGCCATTGTAGCACCGAAGTATCCTGAAACTCATCTATCAATACGCTATCGTACCAATCGCCTATGCGCTCATAGATGATCGGAGCATCCTGCTCGTTTACGATCCGGCTGATACGTTTTTGAAATTCGCTGATGTGCAGGATATTATTTTCAACCTTATACTCTTCCAGCATCCGCTTGATCTCAGTCAGCAGCATGAAAGAGTAGATATTTTTCAGTAGCAGTTTAGCCAGGATATAATCAGATTCACCTTGCCTTGAGTGCTGTACCTGCTCGTAGTATCCTGCTATACGGTCCTTGATGGCTTCTACCTTCGCCTTCTCTGCCGACGATATTTTGCCGGAGGTCCATTTGTCTTCGTGGATGGTCTTTTGTACGTAGCTATTGGGTTCCAGCCTGGCAGACGCAGTATCAGTAGCTATATTGAGCAGGTACTTATAAATGCTGGCCCTGGATTGATAAAAGTGAGACTCATCCAGTCCATTGGCATGTATCAGCTCTATAGCTGCACGGGCAGGTTCAGCCAGCTGGTTTTCATATGATGCCTTGACAGCATATAGCCGGTCACGCACTTTGGCAAAGTCATCGAGACTAAACGCCGACAGGCGGTCTACAAACTCATATGCCTCCTCATTGAATAGCTCCTGGGAGAAATTGATCAGTGAATATTCGAGATTCCATCCTTTACCTTCATTGAGATTGTTTTCAGCAAAATCTATCAGGGCCCTTGTGATCTGACTGGTGCCATCATCATTCACCTTATCCAGTAGCTTCTCTACTGCTTTGGTCAGCAGCTCTGTGCTGTCCATTTCTATTTCAAAATTGGAGGAGATCTGCAGGTCGTATGCAAAGGACCGGATGAGCCGGTGCACAAAACTATCGATGGTAGAGATAGAAAAGTCGGAGTAGTTGTGCAGGATGTCCAGTAGTAAAGTCTGAGCTCTTTTCCCTAGCTCTTCGGCTGTTATCTCTAGTGCTGCGGTGAGGTCCTGGGAGAGGCTCCGGGTCTTCTCGCTAGCCTCTGCCAGCCCTCCGAGCGCTGAGATGACACGCTCTTTCATTTCATTAGCAGCCTTATTGGTAAAGGTGATGGCAAGGATGTGCCTGTATTTATCTGCCTCTCCGCGCAGCGCTATACGCAGGTACTCCCGGACCAGAGTATAGGTCTTGCCTGATCCCGCAGATGATTTATAGATGCGCAGCATCTATCAAATATAAAGATTAGGTTCATGCAGTTAGCGCATGGTGAATAACTTCTCTAGACGGGTTTTGTGGCGCGGACCATCTCTCTTTTGCCGGGAGGGCCGGGCAACTTCTCTATGATCAGGCCCGCCTCCTGCATATTCCTGCGTACATACCCTTTTGAGCAGTAGGTCACAAGCTGCCCCTCGCCAGCCATAGCAACATATATCCTATGGAATATATCTGCCGACCAGAGCTCGGGCTGCTTCTCGGGAGAGAAGGCATCAAAATATACAATATCCTGTCCGGCAGGTACTATGATATCCGTGAGAGATCCTTGCATCTTGTGCAGCGTAAAACAATCTGCGAGTTTGACCGTTTCACCCCACGACGCCGAGTGCAGCATCCGGAATTTATCTTCATGCCCCTGAAACAAAGACGCCAGATTGATCTCCATCAGTATCTGATCAGATACCGGGTATAGCTCAATGCCGGTATAATTTACCACTAAACCATACTCTTCGGCGTATATCCATGTGAGCAGCGCATTGAGTCCTGTACCAAAACCTACCTCGAAAATTTGCAACTCCCCTACCTTCGCGTTTGCCAGGCCGTTTTTTATAAAGACATGCTGTGACTCTGTCAGCGCTCCTCTGCGAGAATGATATATTTCATCAAACCGCTCAGAGTAAATAGTATGAGATCCATCTTCAGTCAGTAGCAGCTTCATACTTTTACTTCGCTGTCTTTTCTGACAAATGGCCGGATGATCAGACGTATATTCCGGTCATAGCTCACATAGTTCCACAGCCAGTTGAAAAGTGTCACAACCCTATTGCGAAAACCTACGATAGACATCAGGTGGACGAGCAGCCAGGTGACCCAACCTACAAAGCCGCCAAAAGATATTTTGCCGACCTCTACTACAGCCCTGTTTCTACCTATCGTAGCCATAGACCCTTTATCAAAGTAGTCGAACGATTTTGTCGGTTCTCCTTTGATCAGGTGCTGTATATTTTTTGCGAGCGTATGCCCCTGCTGTATCGCCACGGGCGCGACCTGCGGATGGCCTTTCGGATATTCGTCAGTGACCATGTAGGCCATATCTCCTATTGCAAAGATATTATCGTACCCTTTTACGCGATTGACATCATCTACTACATATCTTTTGGTAGGTGTGATCGCGTCCTGGCTCAGGCCTTCTATCATTTGTCCTTTCACACCAGCTGCCCAGATCAGGTTTGCGGCGGTGATATTTTTGCCGGAGGCAGTCGTGATCTCGTGGCCATCATATCTGGTCACTTTCACATTTAGCCAGACCTCTGCACCGAGCTCCTGTAGGTACCGCACAGACTTAGCCCTGTTAGCCTCATTCATCATAGATAGCAGCCTATCGCCGGATTCTATCAGGATGACCCTCATCTTGCGAAAATCCAGCTCCGGGTAGTCATTGGGCAGCACATGCTTTTTCAGCTCACACAGAGCGCCTGTCAGCTCTACTCCTGTAGGCCCGCCACCTACCACCACAAAGGTCATCAAGGCATCGCGCTCCTCGGTAGATTCGACCAGCAGCGCCTTTTCAAAATTCTGCAGTATCAACGATCGCAGGTTCAGCGCCTCTACTACAGATTTCATCGGCATGCTTTTTTCAGCCAAGCCTTCTATCCCAAAGAAATTTGTAGTGGTGCCGGTAGCCATTACCAGATAATCATATCTGCAAGTCCCTATCGTAGTCTCTATGGTCTTCTGTTCTGGGTCTATGCGGGTCACCTCTCCCCACCGGTAGTGAAAATTCTTATGCCCTTTGAAAAGCTTGCGGATGGGGTAGACTATTGAGTCGGCCTCCAGACCAGAGGTGGATACTTGATAGAGCAAGGGTTGAAATGTGTGGTAGTTATTTTTGTCTATCAGCACGACCTGTACAGGCGCATCAAATAGCCTTTTGGACAGCTCCAGGCCACCGAAACCGCAACCAATGATAACCACTCGTGGCAAATGAACCTCTGGTATGTTAATTTTCATATCTCAGAATTTTTGCGCTGCAAAGGTAGGTGTTTCACATTTCATTTAATGCCATATTCAAACTAAAATTGTACCAATAAACGCCATACCGCAAAAACATCAGTCATGGAGAAAAAGACAAAAGCTACCTGCCACATCACTGGTCTGGAGCACGACCTGGACGAACTGATACCCGGAGATGATGTACGGGAATCCCTGCTAGAGGAGATACGGAAAGACCATCCTGATTTTAATGAAAACTCATACATATCTACCCGCGAGTTATTTCGCTACCGGATGCGGCAGATGGAAAACATCGTGAAGCAGGAAGTAGGCGAAATGACAGAGCTGGAATCACAGGTGCTGGACAAGCTGAGATCCAATACTTTCATATCTGACAATGTAGAGCCGGATATAGAGGCCGAGGCTACCGTAGGTGAACGCCTGGCAGACAAGATAGCCGAGTTTGGTGGTAGCTGGAGCTTTATCATTTTCTTCCTAAGCATCATGGCGGTATGGATGGGGCTGAACGTAGTAGTCTACAAAGAGAAGGGCTTTGACCCATATCCATTCATCCTGCTCAATCTTGCGTTGTCGTGCCTCGCGGCACTACAGGCTCCGGTCATCATGATGAGCCAAAACAGGCAAAACGATAAGGACCGGGCCCGAAGTGAGCACGACTATCAGGTCAACCTGGCCGCTGAGCTGCAGGTTCGGCTGCTACACGATAAGATAGACCACATGATGCTAAACCAGCACAAACAGATAGTGGAGATACAGCAGCTACAGCTCGAGATGCTGCAGGAACTGGTAGAAAAAGTAGAGAAAGGAAAACCCAAGACTTAGAACAAAGCTTTTCCCGTCATTTCATGAGGCTGTGGCAATCCCATCAACTTCAGTACTGTAGGTGCTATATCAGATAGTCCCCCGTTTTTCAGATCCGGCTTTAGCTCATTGTCTATCAGGAACAGCGGTACGGGATTTTTAGTGTGAGCAGTATTGGGCGAGCCGTCATCATTGATCACATAGTCTGCATTGCCGTGATCTGCGGTCAGCAGTATGGCATAGCCATTTGCCAGACAGGTCGTGACCAGCTTCTCCACGCAGTTATTGACGGCCTCACAGGCTTTGACCACCGCACTGAAGACGCCCGTATGCCCTACCATATCAGCATTGGCATAGTTCAGGCAGATAAAGTCGGGCTGCCTTTCGTTGATATATTTTACCGCTCTGTCGGTCAGTCCAAATGCGCTCATCTCAGGCTGCAGGTCATAGGTAGCTACCTTGGGAGAAGGCTCCATGATCCGCTCCTCTCCCGGGAATAGCGTCTCCCGCCCGCCGCTGAAAAAGAAGGTGACGTGCGGATATTTCTCCGTTTCGGCTGCGCGCAGTTGAGTCTTGCCGGCGTCAGATACCACCTCTCCGAGGGTCATGGTCAGGTCGTCATTAGAGAAAATATTCTTGACATTCCGGAAGGTATGGTCATAGATAGTGAGGGTAGTATAGTTGAGATCCAGTTTTTTCATGCCCTGCTCAGGGAAATCCTGCTGCGTCAGCGCCTTTGTGATCTCCCGGCAGCGGTCAGTACGAAAGTTGAAACATAATACTGCGTCTCCATTCCTGATCAGGGAGAGTGGCGTGCCCGCAGCATCGGTCACGAGTACAGGCTTGATAAATTCATCTGTGACATCGGCATCGTATGATTCTTTCACAGCTGCCAGCGCGTCAGTGGTTTTCTTGCCCTCGCCCTTTACCAGCATGTTATAGGCCAGTTGTATACGCTCCCATCGGTTATCCCGATCCATAGCGTAATAGCGACCGCAGACAGAGGCTATCCTGCCTGCAGAGGTTTTCAGAAAAGTCTTGAGATCTGTCAGATAGCGCAGGCCGCTGCGAGGGTCAGTATCCCTGCCATCAGTAAAAGCATGAATGAAAACCTGATCGGCGCTGAGTCCATTTGCCTTGGCTATATCACAGATAGCGCGCAGGTGTGCAGTATGAGAGTGTACTCCGCCATCTGATACCAGTCCCATCAGGTGCAGCGGTTTTTGATTTTCACGGCAGTACCTGATGGTATCGAGTAGTGTCAGATTTCTGGCCAGCTCTCCATCCCGCACGGCGACATTGATACGGAGCAGCTCCTGGTACACCACTCTGCCCGCTCCGATATTGAGGTGACCCACCTCACTATTGCCCATCTGGCCATCAGGCAGGCCCACAGCTTCTCCGTGAGTGATGAGCTCAGAGTGCGCATATTTCGTGTATAAGCTATTGATAAAGGGCACATTGGCCTGGGCTATGGCGCTGCGCTCCGGCTGGCTGCCATGGCCCCAACCGTCCATGATGATGAGGGCTACCTTGCGATTCATTGCACTAAAAACTTACTTCGACTTTTTAAATAAAATACTTGATTATCTCAATAATTGGCACGAATTTCGTAAGAATAGCGATAGTTTCACAAATTGTATCAAAATTAAAATGAGAGCCTTATATAAACTCTTTGCGGTCCTCTTTATCAGTACGACTTTCTTTGTCAGTGCGAGCCAGGCGCAAAGTTTTGATAACATAGAATCTGCCATCGGCTCCGGCGATGTATCTACTCTGTCACAATACTTTTCCGGCAATGTGGAGATACATATCCGCGATGCACAAAACTCATACAGCAAATCTCAGGCTGAAGCCGTATTGAAAAACTTTTTTATCTCACACTCGCCCAGGTCTTTCTCTGTACAACACAGGGGTGAATCTCCCGGCGGTGCCAAGTACTTTATGGGCAATCTGTCTACTACAGCCGGCTCCTACAGGACCTATGTCTATGCCAAACAGGTCAATGGCGTCTTTGCCATACAGGAGATACGCTTTGAGGAGCAGTAGGACTATCACTGACCTTTCATTCAACTACCACTTTTTCCGACTCACTGCTACCACAGCTCACTCAGGCATTCTGTAATTTTGCATTGAAATTTCTGATGCAATGCGTGCTTGTATGTTACTCGGTTTTTTGAAGATATTTCTATCTGTCTCTTTTCTTGCCTGCACCTGCCTGATGCCGGTTCGCGCAGCTGATGCCACTCCTGCCAAAGCCGGCGATATAGTCAGCTATGACCTGATCAAAAACTACCCTCAGGAGGAGTTGAAGGCTTTTTTCAAGCAGCAGCATATCCCCAGTGTCATGCTCGGGGTGAAGCAGGGTATCAACATCTATCAGGTCATCTACCTGACCACCTATGCAGATGGCTCTCTGGTCAGGGCGTCGGGTATGCTGTTTGTCCCTCAGGCCAATACGGAGCCCGCCCCTACTATGATCTACAACCATGGTACAGAGATTTGCCGGGAGAGTATTTTTGATGGCACAGGAGAGCAAAGCATTTGCCTGGCTTTTGCCACTGATGGCTACATCGTGCTCTGTCCGGACTATATAGGCAAGGGCCTGGGTGACCGCTCGCAGCTATACCTCGATGCCAAAACAGAAGCCGGAGCATCTGTAGATATGCTGATCGCAGTGAATGATCTGCTACCATCGCTGCAGATCAAAAAAGGAGATCAGCTATTTGTGACCGGATACTCGCAGGGTGGCCATGCTGCTATGGCTACGCACAGACTGCTTCAGGCTCAGTATTCCGATCGGTTTCCTGTGACCGCCTCCTCTCCCATGAGTGGCCCGTACGATGTGGAAAATACAGTGTACACCACACGCAGGAAGCACTACGACTACCCCGGCTACCTGGCTTTTATGCTTGCGTCCTTTTATGAGACACAAGGAGGTATGCAGCTGATGAGAGATGCGCTGGTAGCCCCATATGATACGATCCTGCCTAAACTGGTAGATGGAGCATGGCCCATGGAGGTGATCGATGCTAATATGCCCGATACGGCCTTTCAGGCGGTAAAAAATGAATTCTATCTGGATTTTGAGCAAAACAAAAACTCGCCCTTCAGACGGTATCTCGCCTCAAACAATGTATACGACTGGAAGCCCGATGCCCCGGTGCAGCTCTGCTATTGCAAAGGCGACGAACAGGTGACCTACAAAAACTCCCTCACCGCCTACGAGACTATGAAGAAGAATGGAGCCAGGCATGTAGAGCTGTGGCAGGCTGGCCGTAAGTTTCATCATGTCAATTGTGCCCTCTTTGCAGTGATCTATACCAAAATGTTTTTCGATGAGTTTCGGGAGGGCAGACCCATGCGCCATGGTCCACTTTACAAACGGCTGCTGCTGGATATAGGCAAGCTCGCTGTCAAACCCTGATCTCTCACAATACCTTTTTTACAAAATATATGCTGTAAGAAGCTTTACCTCCTGTCATTGTATCGCCGTATCTTTAAGTCTACTTTAAGGTAAAATGTATACATGATAGCCGATAAAAAGCCTACCGTCTCCTACACCGCAGGTATGGAGCTACTGGTCCATACGGTACAGGAGCTATCCATGGCGCGCAGTATGGATCAGGTCACAGCTATAGTGCGCAGTGCAGCCCGCAGGCTGACCGGCGCTGACGGGGCCACATTTGTGCTAAAAGACGGTGGCAACTGCTACTATGTAGATGAGGATGCCATCGAGCCGCTTTGGAAAGGCCACAGATTTCCGCTCAATACTTGTGTGAGCGGATGGGCCATGCTGAATAAAAAGGCAGTGGTCATCCCCGATATCTATGATGACGAGCGAGTGCCTGTAGAGGCCTATAGGCCTACTTTCGTGAAAACGATGGTGATGGTGCCCGTCAGGCAGATAAACCCCATAGCGGCTATTGGAAACTATTGGGCCTACCAGCATTCTCCATCTGCAGAGCAGGTCAAGCTCCTACAGTCTCTGGCAGACATCACCGCTGTGACTATAGAGAATATAGAGATGTACAACGACCTGGAGCGACGGGTAGCGGACCGTACCGCAGCACTGCAGGCCGCCAACGCAAATCTGGAATCTTTCTCCTACTCCGTGTCTCATGACCTGCGTGCGCCGCTTAGGACAGTTATCGGCTTCACTGATATGCTGGTGAATGATCCTGACCGCACCATAGATGACAACTCGCGTGAGCTCATGACCAAAGTGATGAAAAACGCGAAAAATATGTACCAGACCATAGATGACCTGATCTCGTTTTTCACCATGGGCAAAAAAGACCTGATACGCACACCCACCTCTATGATGGAGATGGTACAAAGGATCTGTGAAAACTGCCTGGAGGCAGAGCCGCTACGCGATATCGAATTTAAGGTAGGCACTCTGCATGATGTGCAGGCAGACAGCGTCACCATGCAGCACGTCTGGACCAATCTAATACAGAATGCTGTGAAATATTCAAGGCAAAGGCCACATGCGCTCATAGAAATAAGCTCCGAGGCCAAGGAAGACAAAATAATCTATCGTGTCGCAGACAATGGTGCCGGTTTTGATATGACATACTATCACCAATTGTTTGAGGCATTCAAACGATTGCATAGCGGAAGGGACTTTGAGGGCTCGGGTATAGGACTATCTATCGTACACAAGATCATCACACGGCATGGCGGAGAGATCTGGGCCGAGTCTGAGGAGGGCAAAGGATCCACGTTCTTCTTCTCACTACCCACCGTGTCCTAAGGGCAGAGAGATACTAGACGCAGTTTTTATTTTTTTTGCGGGCCACCTACTCTGTAGCCCATCATATATAGCACAGCTACAAATATTACCACCTGACCGCAGAGAGTCTCCAGAGTGGGGAATAGTCCCAGCAACTCTATATGTGGCAAAAATGTAAGGCCATGTATAGGCAAAATGCCTGTTTCCTGTAGAGAGTGTATTCCTTTACCGGTCAGGATCACTGCCAGGACACCCATTACTATTGATGATACTTTAAATAATTTGGGGATAGGCAGGCGCGCTGAAAACTTTAGGATCACATAGGCCAGTGAGATCACTATGACAAAGGCTATCAGCACTCCAAGCAAAATTGCCTTTTCCTGCTTGCCCGCAGACTCTACATTGATAGCAGAGAGGAAGAGAACCGACTCAAACACTTCTCTGAATACCACTATAAAAGAAAATGCCAGCAATCCCACCAAACTGCCGCTACCTGTAAAACGCCTGATGCGCGTAGTGACGTATTCCTTCCATTTCGTGGCTTCAGACTTGCCGTGCAGCCAAAAACCTATGTACAGCAACATGGCTACCGCTATCAGTGCTATAGCGCCCTCCATCAGCTCTACCTGGCTCATGTGCGACTGGATGATCTGCCCACCTATCAGCCACAGTACTATGCCACATGCAGCGGCCAGTATCCAGCCGGCGTGTACGTATATTTTTGAGGAGCGCAGGCCCGAGGCATTGATGATACCCAATATCACCATGATCACGAGAAAGGCCTCCAAGCCTTCACGAAGCAGAATGGATATGGACATCAATATGGCTAGCCAGAATGACATTTCACCTTTACTGATCACTTTGCCAGCCTGCGAGATGAGTTCTTTGCTGGCCTTCAGAGAGTCGCTGATCTCTATCAGGCTCCGGTGCTCAGTGATGATGCGGTGGGTATTGTTCATCTGGTCTTCCAGCCGCTCCATCAGGCCCGGGTCGGTAGAGCGCAGTTGCTTTTCTATCGGTTCTATGCCTTCCATGTAGGCCATATTGGCCAGTTTTTCAGCTTCTTCATATTTTCCCTCACGCGATGCGGCCAGAGACTCATCTATGTACTTCAGCGCTGCTTCTATAAATCTGTCTTTGCTTTCGTTTGGCTGATAGTAGCGCAGCCTGCCCAGGTCTTTGCTACTGGCGTGAAAGGTCTGTGTCAGCTCGTGGTCACTCAGTACTGCTATCTGGGCCAGACCCAATCCGGCAAAGCGGTCTCTCACAAAAGCATCATCTGCTATTTTATCTTCAGAGGCCCTTTCATACCTCAGCGTCATGATAAAAAAGGCTGCATCCCACACTTCCTCATCAGACAATTCAGGGTGCGCCTTCATGCCGGTTCCCTGCACGCCGCAGCGCACCGTATTGTAGATAGAAAAAGGTGACATAAGCGCCATCTTTCCCTCATCATGAAAGTTTCTGGGACGCGGATCAAGTTTTTCACCTTCCTTACCATCGCCCAATCCCCCTGTACCATGACATTTCGCGCAATTGGCCATGTAGACAGCTTTACCATTCAGGATACTGGGATACCCCGTGGGTGCTATCGTCAGGCCGCTGGCCTTGATCACTTCGGCTTTAGCCATATTGGCACTACCGGCCACCGCCTCAAAAGGAGCTTTGGCTCGTATCAGGCTGTCCGTTTGCCGCACCATTGCACCTATTTTAGCGGAGTCCCCCGGCCAGTTTGGTGCAAACTGTTTATAATATTTCTCTGCCGAAGCACAGAAGCCCAGCATTTCCTCATACTCATCCTCATTTATGACTTTTCCATTGGCTACTCCATTCGGGTAGTCGCGGCTCATATAGTTTAGCGTATGGACCAGGATGCGAGATGCTTCGCTGTTTTCACCTGCAAATGAATTAGTTACATAGAAAACACTCGTCCCAATGAGTAAGAAAAATCTCAAATGTAGGCGAAGCCAGTTCATTTACCTTATTTAGACTGAGTATAAACAAGGCAAATATAATGGCTTCATTGAGTATTAAAAATGATTTAACTCAATACAAGAGACATTACGTTGAAGCGCAAATACCATTGCCGCTATTTATATCTTGCAAAACACGATTTAAACAGCATTGTGAAAAGAGCCATCGTGAAAATCCTCCTCGCGGTTCATCTCCTGCTCATATGCACGGGAAGCCGGATTTTTGACTTCAGCTGGCTGCCTGCCGTTTTGCAGCAGCCTGATATTTATTATTTGTCACTGACAGGCGGGCATCCCTATTCATTCTTTTCCCCTGATATTCCACCACAGTATCTCGTCTCTGCGGTTATCACAGACAGCAGTGGCGCGATGACACAGCTGGAGATGAATAGCTCATCTAATGCAGCCGGGCTCAGGATAGTAGCTGCTATACAGCTATTATGTGACAATGAAGACTATAAGACACTCGGTGAAATAGTATCAAGGTACTACCGGCAGCTATACCCGGGGAGCCGGACTATAGCTGTCACGATCAGCAGATACCTGCCTCCGGCCTGCTGCGCTGCCACCCGGGCTCCCACTGCACTGGAGCTATACAAAAAGGAATACGCCTATGAGTAAAGTAGGGCATATTTTCTCTGCGAATAATGGTGGCAGACAGTGGCTTCGTACTTTGCGCATCAGCGCAGGTGTGCTGCTAGTGGCCCGCACGCTGTCTGAGTGGGGCAGCCATACACTCTTGTATAGCAGCCATGGTTTCATTCCGTCAGATATTGCTGTATTCTCGCAGCTCCCGTTCATACCTTCGTTGCAGGGGCTTTATGGATATATCCAGCCATACCTCCGCGAGTCGCTCTTCCTGCAGGCCTATTTTGGTATGACTCTCATAGCAGCTATGATGCTGGTGGCGGGTTACTATACCCGTATAGCAGCTATCATGTCCTGGGCGCTGACCGTGATCACACTCAATAGTAGCCATCTGACGTCTTATGGGTTTGATGCCATACTTACCATGATGCTATTTTATTGTGTCATTTTTGCTGTTGGCAGCGCCGGTATTTCAGAAACGGAAGATAACCTGAGCCACGTCTATCTCAAAACGCTCCAATTCCATGTTTGTATCATATACTTTGTGAATGCTGTCAGCAAGATCACTGGTCCGGCCTGGCATGACGGCTCCGGCCTCTGGGATATGGTGCATCAGCCGCAGTTTACCTCATGGATCACGCCCTTCATGGTCCGCCTATTGAGTGTACCTCATGTAGCAGCGCCGGCCGGCATGTTGGTCATAATCCTTGAATTATTATTCCCATTTCTCATCTGGATACGACCGGTGCAGAGGCAGATATTATCAGCTATCATACTGCTGCACCTGATCATTGCAGCGGTGATGGGTTTATGGCTTTTTGCGCTGGCTATGATCTTATTGGACATTTCCGCTTTCGGAGTCATATTTCGGCCGGATTAACTCATTTCCAGAATTGCCACCATTTGTTTTCCTCCTCCGGCGCTTCAGATTGCACAACCGCTGTGATCACAGGCTGCACTTTGAGTTTTGCCCTCTCCTCTTGATACCAGTCTTCGGTCAGCTTCACGGCATTGATCAGCATCTGTGCTATTTCTTTTGGGGGGCCTACAGAGTCTTCTCCATACGTCACTTTGAAGCCTGCCTCTTCACCATTAGGTCCGCTAAAAACGACCAGTAGCTTACACAGCCGCCCTATACACGGGGTCTGGTCAAATGCGCCTGAGAACATAAACCAGTTTTCATCTACGGTCATCATAAAGGCCTCATAGTGCCCCAGATCGCTATAGCCTTTGAGCAGCTCCAGATGCGCATCAGGGTTACCATTGCCACCACGGCATATGGTGCCGTCCTTTGCCATGACTATAAAAAGTGCATTGTGATCTCCCATATCCAGGGAGATGAGGCATTTGTCCAGTTTGTCTTTGTAGCTCATTATCGGGTTTAGATAGATTTGTTCAAGGTCATTTATAGAAACGAATTATTGCGCTTATTATTTGCTGCTCATGGTTGTATCTGTATTGACACGCCGCCAGACGAAATAAACCGGGATGCCGGCCAGAATTATAATGAGCCCTGGGATAGAATTTTCCGGTTTAGTATATAGGAGATTGGCACAAAACAATACCGCGAAAATGACATATATGATAGGCACTACAGGATACCCGAATGCCATATACGGCCTCTCTGCATCAGGCCGTGTGCGGCGCAGTATAAATATGCCAGCGATGGTGAGGATATAAAACAGCATGACCCCAAACATCACATAGTCCAGCAGTGGGCCGTACTGTCCGGAGAGGGTGAGCAGCGCTGCCCATGCAAACTGGATCCACAGTGCAAAGCCCGGCACTCCATTCTTATTATCCTCCTTCATTTTATTGAAGAAAAGCCCATCTCTGGCCATAGCCTGATATACACGCACGCTGGAGAGTATGATCCCATTATTGCAGCTGAATGTAGAGATCATGATGAGGATAGCCATGATGACTGTAGCAGTGGTCCCAAATATCATCGTAGCAGCAGCGGTACCTACCCGGTCATTGGCTGCAAACTGGATACCCTGTGAGGCCACATTGCTACCGTTGGGGTCACCCACTACAGGCAGCAGGCTCAGATAGGCCATATTGGTCAGTACATATAGCACCGTCACGATCAGCGTACCAAAGAGGAGACTGAGCGGTATATTACGTTTTGGGTTCTCTATATCGCCTGATATAAATGTCACATTATTCCATGCATCTGATGAGAAGAGTGATCCTACCAGAGCAGCGCCCAGTGCAGTCATTATCCCAAATGAAGAAAGCTCCTTCCAGCTCCATTGGCCACTTGCATCTTTGCTCCAGGCCATATTGTTCCATGTGTTTGCGAAGTTGCTCTGCCATACTTCTGCATTGCGAAAGAATATCAACCCGAGTATGATCAGGCCGAATAAGGCCACCAGCTTGGTAGATGAAAAGATCCGGGCTATCACTTTGCCATAATGTATACCCCGCATATTGATCAGTGTGAGCACCAGGATGGATACTACCCCTACTACCTGCGCGGCGGAGAGCCGATACCAGCCCAGGTCTATGAGGATGTTTTTTTCACTGAAAGGCCCGTATAGCACACCGGCAAATTTTGCGAAAGCCACTGCCACAGCAGCTATGGTACCGGACTGCACTACCAGAAATAGTGTCCATCCGTATACAAAACCCACTAATGGATTGAAGGCTTCTTTCAGATAGACATATTGCCCGCCGGCATGGGGAAACATGCCCGCCAGCTCTCCGTAGCTCAGCGCGGCAAATACCGTGATCACTCCGGAGATGACCCACAGTAGCAGCAGCCAGCCCGGCCCCGTGATAGTCCGTGTCATCTCAGCGCTCACTATGAATATACCGGAGCCTATCATAGATCCCGATACGATCAGTACAGCGTCTGCCAGTGTGAGCTTTCTTTTTCCTTCCATCTTCTAAATATAGAATAATGAAAGTGAGTGAGGTGGCCTTTTTTCCTCAAAGTCAGTAAACAATCACACGGTTTGGATAATGCAATGCCGAAAGAGAGGAAAAAGGCAGTGGCATAACCTTTGGAAAATCTGAAGTAAAACTAACTGACATGAAAAAGATAGCAATCATCCTCGGTCTCGTAGCCACAGTATCTCTGGGCTCTTGCAAAAAAGATTGGACATGCTCCTGCACGGATCAATCAGGTAATAACACATACCACACGATACCCAATGCCACTATCAGTGATGCAAAGAATACATGCAACGGATATGAAACGCATGTGAGCAGTAGCATCTATACCAATTGCTCTATAGAATAAATGATCAGCCTCTGCGGAGAGTGATCTCAGTGATCTCAGGCAGTATGCCTACGCGGCCGGGATATCCGAGAAATCCGAAACCCCTGTTCACGTAGATATACTGCCTGCCCTCCTGGTAGAGGCCGGCCCACTGCTTGTAGACGAACTGTGAAGGGGAAAACTTTATGTAGCGGTTCTCTATACCAAACTGGAAACCGTGCGTATGTCCGCTCAATGTCAGGTCGATATCAGAATATTCCGGCCTGACCTGCGCGTCCCAGTGAGACGGGTCATGGCTCATTAGTATCTTGAAGGGTATCTCCTCTGTACCCTTATGGGCCAGGTCGAGGCGACCGTACTTAGGGAAATGAAGCGCATTGCCCCAATTTTCTATGCCTATGATAGCGATCTTCTGGCCGTCGCGCTCCAGGATATGGTTTTCATTCATAAGGAGCTTCCAGCCCATATCGGCATGGGTCTGCATGAAGCGCCTGAAGTTCTCCTTTTTGGCGGCAGCTGATTCCCACTGCACGTAGTCGCCGTAGTCGTGGTTGCCAGTGGTCGAGAGTACGCCCTCTTTCGCCCTGAGCTTGGAAAATATTGCTTTGTAGGGCGAGGCTTCGTCAGTGATATTATTGACCAGGTCGCCGGTAAATAATATAATATCCGCGTTCATGCTATTGATATGCTCCACAGCGCGCACCAGTGGCTCCGTCCTGTTGAAGCTGCCCGTATGGATATCTGATAGCTGTATGAACCTGAACCCATCAAATGCTTCGGGAAGATTGGGAAAGGTCAATGTAAGCTTGCGGTACTGATAGTTGTAGGCATTCACCACTACGCCATATATCAGGCTGAAGACAGGCAGTGCAGCGGTAGCCAGCGCTACCCGGGCCAGAAACTTAGAACGCGGGATGCCCGGGTCTCCCGAGGCGACAGTAGGAGAATCAAATACAGCATAATACAGGTAGCCTACCATGCGGGCCAGGTCGCCGATCAGCATGAAAATGAGTACTACCAGCTTTGCCACCAGCAGTATGGCCATCACGGCCACAGTGCCCTCGGCAAAGATCTTTGGTGCGTTCTTGCGCCCCATAAAAAGCATGATAAAAAAGCATACATACGCCAGGATATTGATCGCCAGGTATCCTATAGCTACCGGGCTGAGCCTCGATTCCCCTTTGGCGGGAAAGGTGAGCTTTACACCCTGAAACATGTAAAACTCTCCGGCTGCCAGCAGCGCGATAAAGAAAATTGGGAGCAGATTTTTCATTTATATATACCTGTTATATAGCGGGAATAGTTACTTAGACGATTGTATAGCCAATATATTTATTTTAGCCACAAAATTACCGGATGTACTCCAATAAATACTCCGCATGGAACGGCTTATTAAGATCCTTAACAACATTCACATATTTTGTCCGGCTGTCTATGGTGTTCTGTCTGTTGGTATTGCCGGCATTTCACTCCTTTGCACAGCTATTGGACCAGAAGAAGGCCTTCACCCGGGCAGATACCCTGCGTGGCAGCCTGCGCCCGGAGCGGACCTGCTATGATGTCCAGTTCTATGAGCTGCGGGTCAAGGTGGATACCATACACCAGTCTATCACCGGCAGCAGCGAGATATTTTTCAAAGCGGTGACAGATATCACTACCATGCAGGTAGATCTGCGAGACAGTATGGAGATAGACGATATCACATATAAGGGCAAAAGGATCTATTACAGCCGTGAGTACGACGCTGTGTTCCTGGCCTTTCCCAAAGCCATACCCGCCGGCAGTGAGACGAGCATTCTGATCAAATATCACGGTACACCTGTCAAGGCCAAAAGGGCTCCGTGGGATGGCGGCTTCGTATGGCGGCATGACCAGAAGGGAAAATTCTGGCTTGGCGTAGCCTGTGAAGGTCTGGGTGCCTCCAGCTGGTGGCCGTGCAAGGACCACCTCAGCGATGAGCCTGACAAAGGCATCCGTATCATCACTACCTATCCCCACGGTCTGAAGTGCGTGACCAATGGACAGGATAAAGGTGATATAGATGAGGGCGACTGGACTACGCACACCTCTCTGGTGACCTACCCTATCAATACCTACAATGTGACGCTGAACATAGGTGACTATGTACACTGGGAAGATGAATATACTGCTGCAGACGGGCAGAAGCTGAAGCTCAACTATGATGTGATCTCATACAACCTGGACAAATCAAAAAAGCAGTTTGAGGTAGTAAAGACTATGCTGAAAACCTATGAGAAATACCTGGGCAAATATCCCTTCTGGAGGGATGGCTACCGGCTGGTAGAGACTCACTACCTGGGCATGGAGCACCAGAGCTGCATAGCCTATGGCAATCATTACAAGATGGGCTATGATGGTACAGATTTCTCACGCATGGGCCTGTGGTTTGACTATATCATCGTGCATGAGTCCGGCCACGAGTGGTGGGGCAATAGCGTGAGCGCAAAAGACATTGCAGACATGTGGATACACGAGGGCTTTTGCACCTATACAGAGTCCATGTTTATAGAAGACAGGTATGGCAAGGATACGGCTATCCTGTATATCAATGCCAAGAAATCTCACGTAGAAAACGCTACGCCTATACAGGGGCAATACCTCGGCGTAAACGAAGAAGGCAGCGGCGATATGTACAATAAAGGATCGCTCATGCTCAACACCCTGCGTACGGCAGTAAACAATGATCCTCTGTGGTGGCAGATCATTAAAGGAGTCAGCGACACTGCTTTCAAATACAAAACAACAGATGCTAATGAGATCATTGCTTATTTCAATAAAAAGAGCGGCATGGATCTCACTCCTATTTTTGATCAATACCTGAAATACCCATCCATACCGCGCTTCACTTATACACTGAAGAAGATAAAAGGAAAGAAATATGAGCTGATCTATTTTTGGCTCACCGATGTCAAGGATTTTGCACTACCCGTGAGTATCACCACGCAGAAGGGCAAGCAGGAATGGCTCCCTGCCACCAATATGATCGCCACTAAAATACTCACCCTCGACTCAGAAAATGACTTTAAGGTGGATCAGAAGCTGTCATATTTCAATATCGAGAGGCGCTAAGCAAGCTCTATGGCAGGTCAGAAAATTTACACCTATGATAGCTCGGATGCATTTACTCAAAAGTTTATGCCCGGTATCACTGCCACGCGCATGATCAAGCCGGATGCGGATTGGTTTTTCATTGTGCGGGTAGAGGAGATGTACAAACTTGTGACCCGGCAGGTGCCCGCTTCCCGCTCTATTCATCACACATGTATCTATCTGACCAGTGGCACCGCCACTATGAAGATAGGAAGTGACCAGTACCGGATATCAAAGGGTGAGCTACTGCTTGTACCGGCAGGACAGGTTTTTTCCTTCGGGCCCGGAGATGTGAATAGGGGCTACCTCCTGGGCTTCCATCCTGATATGCTGACCAGATCGGCAGATAAAAAGGCTGCTCTTCACAGATTTACCTTCCTGCAGGTATGGGGTTATCCCAAGATACAGCCGGCACCTGATACATCGCGGGCCATCCTGCACATTTGTAAGCGATTGCTGACGGAATACAGCAGCTATGGGCAGTCCAGGCCTGCCATCCTGCAGCCCTACCTCATGGCGCTGCTCGGAGAGGTGGATACAGCCAGCCCTGCCACAAAACCTACAAGCGCTGCTGCCGGTACGAGAATCGCCAATCAGTTTAGAGAACTAATCACCCGCCACATCACTACGGAGCAGCTCGTCTCCGACTATGCTCAGAGGCTGCATATCACGCCCAACCATCTGAACAAGGTGGTCAAGGCAGCCACGGGCAAATCTCCTACACGATGGATAGATGAGGCGATCGTATCAGAAGCTAAGATCCTGCTCTACCAGAGTGATGCGAGTATAGGTGAGATAGCCGCTATCGTCGGTATATCAGATGCAGCTTATTTCAGCCGTCTATTCAAAAAGTACGAAGGGGTTACGCCTCTCACCTACAGGCAGAGGATTGAAAAGTCCTAAAACCAGCCGCTTATATCCTGTTGCCTTTAATATGATGCATGCACCTTTGCATCATAAAATTTACTCATGGCAATACATGTTGTTCCTGATTTTCCTCTCGCAGAGAAAGTAGGCGCAGTGGTCATAGCACTGATATGGATACTGGCTACATCCCTCTTTCCCGAGCCGCATCGGCGCAGGGTCAGTGCCCTCACTATAGCTGGCGCAGGTGCCGCCTACCTGAGCGGTGGCCTAGGGCTGTGGGAGTTTGCATTTTGCATCGTCATGAGCGTTGTCGCATTCCGTGGGCTCGATAGCTATACATTTATCGGTATAGGCTGGCTGCTGCACACCGGGTGGGACGTGATGCATCATCTCTATGGCAATCCCATTGTACCTTTTGATCCATCTTCCTCCGCGGGCTGCGCCGTATGCGATACGATACTTGCCATCTATTTCTTTTGCGGCGCGCCGGGATTCTTTACTACATTCCGATACAAGAAACTGACATCCTCTAACAGAATCTGACACTGCCGAAATTCGAAATCTCAAATCCGAAATCATATGTATCCATACATCTTATTCTTCCACTCTATCTGGCGCTGGTTTGTACTGGTCAGTCTCTTGTACTCGGTGTTTCGCGGCTTTCAGGGGTGGAGACGCGGAGATGCCTTTAGCAAGGCAGATGACACGCTGCGGCATATGACTGCGACGGTGGTTCATATTCAGCTCATTCTCGGCTTATTGATCTACAGTATTAGTCCGCTGATCCGATACTTCTGGTCAAACTACCACGAGGCCGTACACGAGCGCGACATCCGCTTCTTTGGGATGGAGCACAGCCTCATGATGCTGGTATCAGTGATCATCATCACCGTCGGCTCTATGCTGGCAAAGAGAAAAGAAAATGATCGGGATAAGTTTAAGACAATGGCCATCTGGTACAGCATTGGCCTGCTCATCATCCTGCTCAATATCCCATGGCCATTTTCGCCACTGGTATCGCGCCCCTGGTTCAGGATGTTTTGATAAATAGCCTGTGGCTCACCAGGAGCATGAGCAGCGCCACACCGGAGGATACTGCCATGATCATCGACACGAGCAGTGTGCTTTGCATCTGTATGGCACCCACACCTGCAGATATCAGACCGCCGATACCTATCTGGATAAAACCTAGGAGGGCAGAGGCGCTTCCTGCATTTCGCGTGAAAGGCGCCAGAGCGGTAGCGGAGGCATTGGGCGAGGTCAGGCCCGCACATGACAGCACGATAAACAAGAAGGTCAATACAAGCGGCATAGTACCCATGCCACTCATCACCGTGATAAAAAATAGAACACTGGCTACCACCTGCACCGTTAATGTGGTACGGAATATGGTCTCAGTGCTGTAGCGGGTTGCCAGCAGATGATTGGCCTGGCTGCTACCTATAAATCCTATCGACAGCGCAGCAAAGATGAGGCTATAATAGTGGGGGCTCACATGAAACTCCCCGAGAAAGATCCCCGGCGACCCAGCCACATACACAAACAACCCTGAGAAAGAAAAGGTACCTGCCAGTGCATAGATACTAAAGCGCGGCTCACTCAGGATATCGCGAAAGCCCGACAGGATATGCCTCGGGCGTAGGGAGACACTACTATCCGGCTCGTGCCCTTCAGGCAAAAAGAACATGACGATGAGCAGCATGAGCACGGTGATAGCAGACAGCACATAAAATACATACCGCCACCCTGCTATGTCCACTATCACACCACCTATAGACGGTGCTAGTAGTGGTGATGCCCCGAGTATCAAGACCAGAGATGAGAAGATACGCGAACTGCGCTCAGGTGGGAAGAAGTCCAGAACCATAGCCATAGCTGCCACCGAGGCTACGCAGCCACTCAGTGCCTGCAAAAAGCGCATAGCCAGCAGCATCTCTATAGACGGCGCAGCCGCACAGCCGATAGAAGCGAGAATGTACAACACCATGCCGATGTAGAGAGGCCTCTTTCTTCCGAAGCGATCCAGCAGCGGTCCGTAAAGAATCTGCCCAATGCCAAAACCAAGAAAATAAATGCTGACCGTCAGCATCACCTGTGCCATATCTGTATGCAGGTCTGCGGCTATTCTTTTGAAAGCCGGCAGGTACATGTCTATGGAGAAAGGTGTGATCGTATTCAGCGCGCCGATCATCAGGATCAGGAAGAACTCCTGACCTGCGCTGCGCTTCGGATAGATGCGTGGCTCATGTGTATCGGCTTGTCCGGGTATGAATTCCAAGTGGTATTATTTATCTGTGTACTTCATCAAAAAAGATCAGTGGAACACTGATAGCATTCCACTGATCACTGTTGCAATCCATTTGAGATTGCATGTATCTCATATCTCAAGTCTAATGTCTCTCGTCTATTTCACGAGTTTCTTATACTTAAACTTCTTCACCTGCTCGCCGAGACGCTGCTTCCTGTTCTCTTCATACTCAGAGAAGCCACCCTCAAAGTAGTAGGCTGTACCCTCACCTTCAAAAGCCAGGATATGTGTACATACACGGTCAAGGAACCATCTGTCGTGCGAGATGATCACCGCACAGCCGGCAAAGTTCTCCAGTGCCTCCTCCAGCGCGCGGATTGTATTAATGTCGAGGTCATTCGTCGGCTCATCGAGCAGCAGTACGTTGGCCTCGCGGCGCAGCGTCAGTGCGAGGTGCAGGCGGTTGCGCTCGCCACCGGAGAGGGCTTTCACCTTCTTCTGCTGGTCCGCTCCCTGGAAGTTGAATCGCGACACATAGCCACGACTATTCAGTTTCAGCTTGCCGGTCTCTATCCACTCATCACCATTAGTGATCGCTTCAAAGACTGTCTTCTCCGGATCTATGTCTTCGTGCGCCTGGTCTACGTAGGAGATCTTCACCGTATCTCCCACCTCAAAGGTGCCTGCGTCCGGCTTCATCTGATCCATGATCATGCGAAAGAGGGTCGTCTTACCCGCACCGTTCGGCCCGATGATACCTACTATACCACCCTGCGGCAATTTGAAGTTGACATGCTCATACAGCAGCCTGTCGCCAAAACCCTTTGATATATCATGTGCCTCTATCACCTTAGAGCCGAGGCGTGGGCCCGGCGGGATGTAGAGCTCCAGTTTTTCATCATATGCCTTCTGGTCTTCACCGAGCATCTTTTCATAGTTGGCCATACGGGCTTTACCCTTAGCCTGGCGGCCTTTGGAGCCGGCGCGTACCCACTCGAGCTCGCGCTGCATCACCTTCTGGCGCTTGCTTTCCTCACGCTCTTCCTGCGCCATGCGTTTTTCTTTCTGCTCCAGCCATGAGGTATAGTTGCCCTTGTATGGTATACCCTTGCCATTGTCCAGCTCGAGTATCCAGCCGGCCACGTTATCCAGGAAGTAGCGGTCGTGCGTGATACAGATCACCGTACCCTTATACTGCTCCAGGTGGTGCTCCAGCCAGAGTATAGACTCCGCATCCAGGTGGTTGGTAGGCTCATCCAGCAGCAGCACATCGGGCTCCTGCAGCAGCAGCCTGCACAGAGCCACACGGCGGCGCTCACCACCTGATAGCACCTTGATCGGTGTCTCTCCATCCGGTACCTGCAGGGCATCCATAGCGCGCTCCAGCACCGTGTCTATCTCCCAGGCGCCGGCAGCATCTATCTTATCTTGCAGTGTGCCCTGGCGCTCCAGCAGCTTGTCCATCTTATCAGCGTTCTCATACACCTCCGGCTCGCCCATCTGCTCGCTGATCTTATTAAACTCCTCCAGCAGGTCAAAGATCTCTTTCTTGCCCTCACGTATCACTTCGATCACAGTCTTATTGTCATCCAGCTTCGGCTCCTGCTCCAGGTAGCCTACCGTGAAATCCTTCGTGCTTTCGATCTTGCCCTGGTAGTTTTGATCCAGCCCCGCTATGATCTTCATGAGGGTAGACTTACCCGAGCCGTTCAGGCCTATGATGCCGATCTTGGCGCCGTAGAAGAAGCTGAGGTATATATTGCGTAGTATTTGCCTGTTGGGCGGTATTGTCTTGCTGACATCTATCATTGAGAAGATGATCCTGTTAGAAACCGGTTCTGCCATGGTATTGAGAGAGTTTAGTCTTAGATAAAATGCCGGCGATAGCGGCAGGACTGCGAATGTAAGAAAAAGAGGGAAATGCCTTATATGGGCAATGCTCCCCGCGGCCTTCCCCAAAATGAATATCGCCAAGTGCTGGTGCGCGCATGATATTCCTCAAAAATCAGTCTACAACGCTTTAAAACACATGAATTTATCAGGCGCGTCATTTGCCTTTAGTCATTCAAACAAAAACACGATCATGATACGCCTCACCCTCCTCCTCCGCCAGACTCAGCTCAAAGTAGCAGAAATGATCCAGGACAATGCTGCCCGTCAGCAAAGGACTGAGCAGATAGTTGCACTCCACATACGCCAGCGCATCGCGCTGGAGCAGTCGTTTGCCAAACAATATTTTGTAACCACCTAGTTTTCGCTTTTATGGATAAGGTACTTATGTTAATAGTATTTGCCCTCATAGGGATCGTAGTGCTGCTGGTACTGAGCAGCCATCGTGTTTTGAAAGTCTTGTTTACTGTAGTTTCCGGTCTCTTACTAATCGTCTTTGCGGCTTTTGCGGGTGTGATGTTTTCCGCTGGCAAGAAGAACGCAAGATATGCCTGATCAGAAACCTCATCATATTGCGAAAAGGCCCCATCATAATGATGGGGCCTTTTCATTTAGTGATGGGTCATTCCCGGATCTCTTTCTTTCTTGGATGGATCGTGTTCGAGCCGCTCTCTTGTTTTTTGCGGATCTCTGGGCGCGTCCTTATCTTCTGGTTGATGTTGATTTTGGCGGTCTCCCACCTTTGATGTCAGTTTGGTGGTGTTGTCATACGTTGCCGGTTTATCCTTAGGCAGTGGAGGCGTCTTTTCGCTGGTTTGTTTTACCTTTCTCATGTTACTGGTTTTAATCCTATCAACCTATAAATATGCCAACCTGAAAGCCTGAAAGCTCGCCACGGTCATAAACCGTTTCATTTTGCGCAAATAATTCCCCATATTGGGGTATAAAATTTGCCTCTATAGTCGGAAAACTTCATTGTCTGATGGGTTTGGTAGTGCCTGGGTTCATAGAGAAATAGCGGCATAATGGGGTATTGTAGCCCTGTCTGCCACCCCGCTTTGAGACTTTGGCATAATCCTGTAATAAGGAATGGCATGAGTAAAATACTAATAATAGACGACGATCAGGACATACTTGCCCTCCTCAAAAGGTTCTTGACCAAGAACGGGTACGAAGTAGAAACTACTCACAACGGGGCTAACGGGGAGAAACTCCTTGACTCCTTTGAGCCGGACCTGGTTATGTGTGACTACAGGCTGGACGACATGGACGGAGCGACCCTGCTCTCCAAGATCAAGGAGCGCAAGCCCGACCTGCCTGTTATTATTATCACCGGATATTCTGACCTGCGTACAGCCGTCAAGGTAGTGCGTCTGGGGGCTTTTGACTATGTGACCAAGCCACTCATCCCTGATGAAATACTGCTGGTGGTCAAGCAGGCGCTGAACAAGGAGGGTACATCTGCCGTACCAGCAGCGGCAGGATCTCCTGTCCGTAGCACTAAAGCTAAAGCAGGAAACCCCTCCTATCTCTTCAGCAACTCAATGCAGTCCCGCCATCTGGAGCAGCAGATCAATCTGGTGGCTCCTACTGACTACTCAGTGATCATATACGGGGAGAGCGGTGCAGGCAAGGAGGGTGTAGCAAAGGCGATACACGATCGAAGCAACCGCTCTCACAAACCATTTGTGGCGATGGACTGCGGGGCGATCTCAAAAGAACTGGCCGGCAGCGAGCTATTTGGCCATGAGAAAGGATCCTTTACCGGCGCTTTGAATCAAAAGGTCGGTCACTTTGAGATGGCGGAGGGTGGTACGCTCTTCCTGGATGAGATAGGCAACCTGCCATACGAAGTACAGCTCCTGCTGCTGCGCGTACTACAGGAGAAGGTAATGCGCCGCATAGGTGGTACCAAAGAGATGAAGGTGGATGTACGCATCATAGTAGCCAGCAATGAGAAATTGCTCGAAGGCTCCCGGTCAGGAAAGTTCCGTGAGGACCTCTACCATCGCCTGAATGAGTTTCATATAGATGTACTGCCACTGCGCCAGCGCAGGGATGATATTATGTTTTTTGCAGAGCACTTTCTGAGAGATACGGCTGCTGAGCTGGGCAGGACTATCACAGGCTTCGACCCGGATGTGGTAGAGGTATTTGTAAACTATCCGTGGCCCGGCAACGTGCGTGAGCTGAAGAATGTGATCAAAAGAGCCGCGCTCCTCAGTACGAGGGGTACGGTAGATATCAAGGCCATACCATTTGAGATACTCAATCATGCTCGTATGGACTTCGGTCAGGAGGAGAGGGAGCCGGTAGTACACTACCAGCCGGTGCAATCCTATACTCCGGACCCGGCACCATCCTACCAGGAGCCTATGCAGGCAGAAGCGCCAAAGGACCTCTCCAAATCTGCTATGAAAAAGGCAGCCCTCGAGGCGGAATACGAAATGATCATGAATGCTCTGACCAAGTCAAACTTCAACCGGTCAAAAGCCGCTGTACTGCTCGGTATAGACAGGAAGACGCTGTACAATAAGATGAAGCAAATGAAAATGGCGGGCGAATAAGCAATGAACAGGACCAAGATCAAAGTACTGCTCATAGACGACAGTGAGGATGATATTTTTATCACCTCCCATCACCTGCGCCGCATAGAGACATTTGACCTCAGTATAGATAGCGAGATAAACTACAGCAAGGCACGCGATAAGATCCTGGCCAATGAGCATGATCTTTATATCATAGACTACCTTCTGGGACCGGAGACGGGTCTGGAGCTGGTCCGCGAGTGCTCCCGCGAGGGAGTGACCAAACCGTTTATACTCCTCACGGGTAAGGGAGACCGGGATATAGACCTGGAGGCCGCCAAGACCGGCGTATACGACTATCTCACCAAAGGAGAACTGAACGCAGAAATGCTGGAGCGGAGTATACGCTACTCTATGGAGCGCTATTTCTCCTATATAGCGGTAGCTGAGAGCGAGTATCGCTTCAGAGAGATCTTCAATAAATCTACTGATATCATTTTCGTGGTCGGTGAGGACTTCCGGCTGGTAAACTTTAACCCTATGATGAGTAAGCTGCTGGGGTATGAGGATGCCGAAATGACCGGACAACACCTTAGTGCATTCTTTGAAACAGAAACCGCCGCACAGGAATTTATCCGCCATACTACTGATAGCAGTACCAATAGCGATGTAGAGATCACACTGCTGACCCGTGAAAAGGCCCGGAAAACTTTCCTTGCCTCTACCTCGCAGATCACCTCTCTGGACGGCCGCCTCCAATACCAAGGTATACTCTATGACTATACCAATCTCAAGAAATCACTCGAGCAGCGCTCACTGGATGAGCGCATAGAGGCTATAGGCAAGATGGTGCGGAGCATGGCCCATGAGATACGCAATCCCCTCACCAATATCCACCTATCGCTTCACCAGCTGGAGGAAGAAGTAAAGGATGACGCCCAGACCTACATAGAGATCATCAGGCGAAACAGCAAACGTATCAATGACCTGATAGGCGAGCTGATGAAGCTTTCCAACCCTATGGATCAGGAGTACAAGCCGGTCAATCTGCGTACTGTGATAGCCTCTGCACTGGATGACGCCATGGATCGCATTACGCTCAAAGGGATCAAAGTCCAAGAAAATCACGCGGCTACGGAAAAGCTGATACTGGGAGACAAGAGCAAACTGCATATGGCCCTGCTAAATATCATCATCAATGCAGTAGAGGCAATGGACAAGAAGGAAGGCCTGCTACAGATCACTACTATCACCGAAGATGATACCGCCAGTATCCGGATCACTGACAATGGAGACGGTATCCCGGCAGAAAACCTGCCTCACCTGTTCCAGCCATATTTCACTGGCAAAAAGAATGGTATGGGCCTCGGCCTCGCCACTACTCACTCTGTGATCAAGGCGCACAAAGGCAATATAGAAGTACACTCTACCTATGGTGAGGGCACTACCTTTGTGGTCAAACTTCCAGCAATAATCGAAGATTAAATAAGCCCGGTTCAGGCTTTGGTATTCTGATTGGCAGCCAGCTTATTCAGTGTCTCGTAGATGTTGGCACTGGTCAATGGCTTCTCTATGAATATATCTGCCCCATAGCTCAGGGCGGTATCCTGTGCATGACCCATAGCAGTGATCATGACCAGAGACGTCTGAGGAGCTATAGATTTGATCTCAGTGATAAAGTTGATACCCTGGCCATCAGGCAGGTTATTGTCTAGGAAGATGATATCCGGTTTCATTTCATTGACCCGCTGTATGCCGGCACTCAATGTAAATGCACAGGATACGGAGGGGATATAGGATGCCAATATCGCTTTGAGCAGCATGCTCAGGTCCTGGTCATCATCTATTACTAAAGCGCTTTTGAACTTCATTGCGTTCCAATATTACCTCTTGATTCGTTCTAAAATCATACCATTCACCATATGGCAATTATATTCCCATTTTCGGCTGAAAGTGTGCTATTCTTTAGGGAGATAAATGTTAAAATCAGCCCCCTTATTTTCTTCTCCGTGGGCTGTGATATAGCCGTTGTGGTTATCCACCACACGCTTGGCTGTGGCGAGGCCTATGCCCGATCCGGAGTATTCGGACTTGCCGTGTAGCCGCTGGAAGATGATGAAGATCTTTTCCCTGTATTTGTCATCAAAGCCGATCCCGTTGTCAGACAAGGTTATCTTGTGAAACTTCTTTTTCTCATCTATCGGCCTCACAGACCCGATGTCGCTTCCTGATACCTCTGTGGCAGTGATGCGGATATGCGGAGGTACATCAGGGCGGGAATACTTGATAGAGTTCGATATGATATTCTGAAATAGCTGGCTGATCTGAGACTCGTACCCTTCTACCTGTGCGGGGAGCATGCCTACCTCTACGCTGGCATTGGTCTCATTCATTTTCACGGCCAGGTTATTGATCACGTTTTTGACCACAATATTCAGGTCCAGTACTTTCTTTTCTACCTTATTCAGATTGAGTGAAAACTGGAGCATATCGTCTATGAGCTGCTGCATACGGGTCACAAAGCTGTGCATACGGCGTATGATCTCCAGTCCCTCCGTACTCAGATTCTTTTCCCGCTCTATCAGTATCTCGCTAAAGGCATACAGCTTCCGCAGGGGCTCGTGTAGATCATGCGAGGCTACATATGCGAAGCGCTCCAGATCATCATTGGTGCGGTCCAGCTCTTTGACTTTCTTGCTCAGCTCGGCCTGCACCAGTATACCATAGTTCACCTCGCGGTGCAGCCTGACTATGGCAAAGATGATCACAGAGATGCAAAACAGGGTGACCAGGAGCGCCATGAATCCCGTCAGGCGGATATTGGTCTCCGTATCGTCCAGATGGTCGTAGACTACTGAGCTGGCGTATTTGCGTAGTTGCATGATCTCTCCTAGTATATTATTGGTCAGCACGGAGGTTTCGATAAAGAGCTGGTCATTGATACGCTTCAGACTGTCATTGGATATAGAGATCATGTGCTCCCACATATCAAATCTGGTAGAGATATTCATACGCAGCGTGTCCAGCACGCGCATCTGATGCGGATCCCGGGTCAGCTCGGCTATGCGCTGCATCCTGCGCTCCATCTGCACTTTGTAGAGCACGAGATCCGGGTGAGGAGCGCCGGTGATAGTAAAGGTCCGAACCTCAGTAGATGTTTTGGTGATCGTACTTTGTACGTCATTTAGCTCGTTCAGCAATTCATGGCCCTCATGAACTTTGGCGAAATTATAGGCCGTAGATCTGAATTTCTGATTGACCAGAAGCGCTACCAGTAGTAGCAGGATGACGGAAAAGAATAAAATGATATAAAGGAGGCTAACATTCCTGTATTTCTGAAAAAATGATCGTAGCATATCTGGCCGCGGGATTTAGGGGAATAGTTAGATGAGGCAATAAATACCCATTTATGACACCTTATGGAAAACTATATAATAATGCACGTATACTATAAATTTGATTAATGCCTTCTACACTGGAAAACAATAACTAAAAATAGGGGTTTATTAGTATTTATCGTGATACAACAAATTTGCAGCCAAAAGCGTAGTAATATGGGTACTGGCATATGTTTTGGGTACGTTATGGACTATATAGATCAAAATCGGAGCAATGGGTGACATGAGTGAAATATCTGAAGAGCAGGGGAAGGCTAAACTATGTGCGCTGATAGTGGATGATGACCATGAAGACCACCAGATCATCCGTGAAGCCTTTACTATGTTCTCTTCCGTCCCAGGGTCATTTCATTACGTGGATAATGGCCAGCGGGCGCTGGACTTTCTGACCAGGTATCAGGATGCTAGTGAGTTGCCATCCCTGATTGTTTTGGACATCAATATGCCGCTGCTAAATGGTCTGGAAACGCTGAAGATCCTGAAGGAGCATGACACCTATAGAATGATCCCTGTCGTAATATTCTCAAGCTCTTACAACCCTGCGGATATAGAAATGGCACGACAGCACGGCGCGGCAGATTATATCACAAAGCCGAATAGCTTTAGCCAGTACAAAGAGATCGTAGATAAGCTGTCAGTGTATTGCTGTGAAGCTCCGGCTACTGGGGTGTGAGCTTTTACTTATTTGAAAAGCCAGGCGCTTAGAAAAAACTTATCCTTTTGAGGCTGTCTGTGCGTATCCCAATCCATTTCAAAAAGCTTTGAGGTGATCAGCTTAAGATCTCCAAAAGAATCGGGTTTGGCCAGATAGTAATCAGCACCCTGGGCATAGGTCTGGTTCACATACTCCAGATTAGTAGAGGTAGAGTAGATGATGACCGGGAGAGACTTTAGCCGGGCTGTGCCTCTTATCTCCTCCAGGCATTCTTGTCCGCTCTTGAAAGGCATATTGAGATCCAGAAATATCACATCAGGCAGTGCGATACTTTCATCATGCAATTCTCTCATCAGTTCCAGCCCATTTCTACAGGTCGAAACTTCTACATTGGGAGCTATGTCTCTCACCGCAGCGGTGAATAACTCCCGATCATCAGCATCATCGTCCACCATCAGGACGCGCGGATGACCCTTACCGATCAGTGCCAGAAAAAGCAATAGAGGGCGGTCTATCCGGATGGCCAGATCGCTTATGCCCCTATAAAGAGTGTTCAGCCAATAAAAGCGTGGGAAATTAAGGCGGAGCAGATCCATGGATGATTTGAGTTGTGTATGGTTTATAATTTGGTCAATAGCGCATCCCCAATTTGGGTAAAATTTATCGCAGTATCTATGGTTTAATTTTTATATCTCAAATACCTCGATATTATTTTACTGACGCACAATGCCTAGAGCGGATGCGACCTGCGCTGGTATTTTACGGTGCTAAATCCGTGCCTTTTTGTGTTGCTGCATACTTTATAAAATCGGGAACAGTTTTTTCACTGTAGCCTGAAAAGGAGGAATATGAGAGAACTCGTAAAGTCTTTGATCGCTGCAGGCATCACAATGGGGCTGGCAGACAGGGAGACTTTTGTAAGTCAGGTGTCGGAACTGATCACCCGCTATCAGAATGATCCCGCCGAAGGTGAGAGGTGGGCTGAAAGAATAGCTACCTACCTGGAGCAGACCAAAAATAATATCAATCTGGAGAGTGCTATCCGCGGTGCGATGGGAGCTACCGATGGACCTGACAAAAGAGACATCACTACGCTGACAGAGGCTATTCAGGAGCTGACGCGTCAGATGAAGCAATCCGAAAAGTAATCCTGACCAACTATAATGCATGTTTAAGATCTTTCATATACGCTTATCATTTTTGCGTCTGGGCAGAGGGCTGCATATCCTGGCCACCCTCTCCGGATTTTTTATTGTCAACTGGCTGAGCCAAAATGGCGCATTGCGTGGCCTCGTGCCCGCCCGCTATAAAAGAAACGGGCTGGTGCTCTCTATGGCAGAGCGCCTCAGGCTGGTGATAGAGGAGCTGGGGCCTACGTTTGTCAAATTTGGGCAGATACTGGCAGACAGGCCGGATATAGTATCTGACAAACTGCGCATAGAACTGAAAAAGCTTCAATCAGAGGTCGAGCCTGTGCCGCACCAGATGGCTATGCAACTGATAGAAGAAGAGCTAGGGGCGCCTCTCGAGCGCTACTTTAGCAGCATCAGCTCAGACGCCTGTATCGGTGCAGCCTCCATAGGCCAGGTATACAAAGCAACGCTCCATACCGGCGAGGATGTGGTGGTCAAAATACAGCGGCCGGATATACAGAGTAAGATAGAACTGGATCTGCACCTCCTCAAATACCTGGCACAACAGCTCGTGGATGAATATCCCGGGCTGACGGCTATAGATATAGTTGGGTTTGTAGATGAATTTGGGGAAACGCTGAAGATGGAGATGAACTATATAAACGAGGCATCTAACATTGTCAGGTTCGGCGAAATTTTCAAAGACATTCCTTACTGCAAAATACCCAAAGTCTATACAGAGCTATGCACCCCGCAGATGCTCGTGATGGAGTATGTGACAGGTGCGCCTGCAGACAATGTAGCTCAGCTCGCAGCTCAGGGCCTGGACCCGGTGCAGGTAGCCGAAAATGGCATCCGCATCATGCTGATCATGATCTTTAAAAATGGCTTCTTCCATGCCGACCCTCATGCCGGCAACCTTTTCGTACAAGCCGATAATCGCATCGCCTTGATCGATTTCGGTATGGTGGGTGCCCTCAAGCCGGCACAAATGCAATTTCTGGCTGGATTTATCCTGGGGCTCGCCACAGGCAATGCGAACATCATTACGGACGCATTGCTGACCTTGTGCGATAAAAAATTCTTTGCCGAGAAAGAAGACCTTCAGTTTTATATTAATGATATGCTGACCCGGCATGGCTCATTCCAATATGAGCAGATCAATTTCTCGCAAATATTGAATGAGAGTATCAAGATCATACTACGCTACGAGCTGAAGATCCCGGCCAGTATTTACTTGCTGCTGAAAGCCATTGCTACGATAGAGAAATTTGGTGCACAACTGGCACCCGGGCTATCACTGCCTGCCATCATACGCCCCTATGCTGAGGAGCTGGTGAAGCGGCGCTACTCACCTGCCACTATAGCTGGAGAGATATATGATACTATCAGGGATTATGGTGCACTGATACGGGACTTCCCAAATGAGATCAATGAGATACTCTATAAAATGAAGCATGGCAAGCTGATCCATGAGATACACATGAGCGATCAGGCTACGCTGGCCCGGGCCGCCCGGAGCATCGGTGCCTCCATATCCAGTGTGATACTGTTGGCATTCCTGTTTGCCGGAGGGATCATCATGAGCCTGTGGGCACAACCCGCATGGATAGGGCATGCGATGATAGGGGCTACTTCGCTTTTTGCGCTAGGCTACCTGGTGCGACTGATGTCAAAAGAATAGGATAGAAATAGCAAACCCTCCAATGAAGATGAGGAGGGTTTGCTAAATGAGGATAATAAAGAAAGGATAGTAGTGTGTAGGTTTTATTATAGATAGGACGTTTTGGTTTCAAAGATTTTAATCCCAGTTAGCCTCGTGTGTAGGGCATATCATACCGGAGCCGCTGCACAGGTTGCACTTTGAGTTTTCAGATTGACCCTTGCCGTGGCAAGTCTCGCAGTTCTTTAACTTTTGACCGCACCAATAGCAGTAATTACGCCTTTCTGATACGATCATCATAAGCTGAAAAGAACGTGGATGGCGTGGTTGTATCAGTTTCATGTCGAAGTTTCTGTTATATAGTCTAATCCTGTGCCAATGATTCTCACATTGATATACATAAGGATACGCTGCCCAAAAAATCTCTAAATGAGGCGTTTCCACAAAACTGCGGGAAATCATGCCCCAATGGAGTCGTAAAATGGGGAAAGCGGGATTCATATATATTCATTGCTGTAGATACTATTAAACATAGTAAAGACGGGCATCTGAGGCACTTTTGAGCCAGCCTGAAATGTATTGGCATATTTTTTTAAGATTCTAAGTCATCAGACAGCCGGGAAATCCGGTATTCATTCATCAAACCTTAACAACATGGAAAATTTACTGTATCTGCTCGCTGTGATCCTGGTGATCGCCTGGCTTATCGGATTCGTGGGCTTTCATGCCGGCGGTATTATTCACATACTCCTGGTCATAGCAGTGATAGCCATACTACTGCGATTGATACGCGGAGGGCGTGTTTTATAGAATTCATTTAATCTCCAAAACCGAAATCATGAAAAGCAGACTCATCCATCTCACTGCTATGGCACTGATCGCATCGGCTATACTCACAGCCTGTGACCGCCAGCCTCGAAAGACTGCCGAACTGCAAAGGATCAATGACTCTATGGAGCATCCGCATAATTATGCAGATACCTTTAATGCTGACAGGCAGGACTGGGAAAATTTTAAGATAGAGGCACGCGCCAGGCTCAAACAGAACGAGGATAGCCTCAAAACGATCAATGAGAAAATAGCAAAAGCGGGAGACAAACTTAAGGCCGGCTATGACCAGAAAATGATAACCCTCGAATCGCGTAATCGTGAGCTGAGGGAGCGCCTGGAAGGGTACAAAGAAGAAGGACGTGATAACTGGGATAAGTTTAAGATGTCCTTTAATAATGATATGGATACTATCTCGCAAAATATGAAGTCATTTTTTTCCGTTGACCATCATAAGTAAGATTTGTTTTTGTTTGGGATTATTGATTGACAAAGAACGGCCATCAGGCCGTTCTTTTTTAACTGTATGCAATGACTGAATCCAATCCTATTACGTTACCTTTTTACGCCAAGGTTACCTTTATCCTCATAGGCATCTTCATGAGTATATATATGCTCTATGTGGGTGATGAGATATTGGTGCCGCTTATTTTCTCACTCTTCATCGCTATTCTGCTGAATCCTATGGTCAACTGGATGGTGCGTAAAAAAGTACCAAAGATCATAGCTATATCCTTGGCACTACTACTGGCCATCATAGTTATATTGGGCCTGGTAGCTATCATAGGCGCACAGTTCACTATGGTGGCAAAGACCTATCCACAACTCAAGGACAAGTTTGAGCATACTATCACTGACTATACGCAGTGGATAGCTGCCCGACTCAATACGGATCCCAGTGCAGTACTCAACTGGCTTCATAGTACACAACATGAAGCCATAAGTAGCCTCAATGGTAGTATAGGCCATACCTTGCTGACGGTAGGAAATGCATTTGTAGTAATAGTGCTGGTACCAGTATATGTCTTCCTGATCCTGCTCTACAAGCCGCTCTTTCTTGAGTTCATCAGGCGGCTATTCGACCCACATCATCATAAAACGGTAGTGGAGGTCTTGGGTAGTATCAAAACGATCATACAAAGCTACCTTGTAGGTTTGCTCATAGAGGGCGCGATCGTGGCGGTTCTAAATTCGGTAGCGCTCCTGGTCCTGGGTGTAGAATATGCGATCATACTCGGCATCACGGGTGCAATAGTAAATGTCATACCCTATATAGGTGGCATCATAGGCTTTGGAGTCCCCATGATCATCGCATTTCTTACCAAATCGCCTCTAACGGCACTGCTGGTACTCGTTCTTTATTCCGTGATCCAGTTTGTAGACAATCACTATCTCGTGCCATACATAGTAGCGTCTAAGGTCAAAGTAAACGCATTGGTGGCTATAGTGGTGGTACTGATGGGTGGTATGCTGTGGGGAGTGACAGGTATGTTCCTATCGATACCGCTCACAGCCTTAGTCAAAGTGATCTTTGATCATATCAATGCGTTAAAGCCCTGGGGATTTCTGATAGGAGATGATATACCCACACTCATTCGTCTGCCATTTGCTACCCCGCGCACCAGACAAAGTAAAAGCGCTTCAAAGAATTGAAGCGCTTTTACTTTACCGAGATTTATTTGCCTGTAGGAGCCGTTCGCAGAGGGCCACTTGGCCCGGTCGGGCCACTGTGACCAGTAGAGCCGGTCGGGCCTGTAGGTCCCGTCCACCCTGTAGTGCCGGTAGGAGCCGTAGTACCCGTGCTGCCCGTAGATATAATGGCGCCACCTCCTAGTCCGGAGGTGCCTTTGCTACCACTTATTCCCGTAGCTCCGCGCATACCCGCGTGATCATCCTGCCCGGAGCGGCCTTTGGTCTGTGCTGTGGTACCGAGGGACATCAATAGTCCCGTGCTTAAAATTACCCATTTGATCTTCACACATTTCATAACGTACCGTTTTATTGTCAAATAATATCATGCTTATCTTCTACTGCGAGCTTTTGCTTTATGATTGCTTTCTGCTTCGTCTATAGAGTGCGATTTATGGATGCTTTCACCTTCTTCGAGGGATAGATTGGACAGCTTCTGGTAGAATTTCTTTAATACTCTGAGCTCTTCCTCCGTCAGGTCCTCTGAGCAGACCAGGCGGTTGCTTGCACCTTCATTTACTGCTATGAGCTCATTGAGTTTGAGGTGTATGGCCAGGGTATCCCGGTTCTGGGATTGCTGGATAATGAATACCATCAGAAAGGTAATTATTGTAGTACTGGTATTGATTACCAACTGCCAGGTATCTGAAAACCTAAAAATGGGACCACAGACGGCCCATATGATGATCGTAGCCAAGGCTATAAAGAAAGCCTTAGGGCTACCGGTGAAGAGCATGACCCATACGCTGAAACGGTTAAAGAGTTTACCGATCTTAGATTCACCCTTTTTCATATTGCGTCATTTCGTTGAAGAATCTTTAGCCTCCTTTTTTTCTTCTTTTTCCTGTTGCTTCTCTTTCTTCTCAGCTTCTCTTTCCTTTTTCTTGAAATAGCCCCTGAGCAGGAAGTTATGTTTGGCGGCTTCCATGTTTTCTTTCAGGCCTCCTGAGGCCTGTTTTACATTTACCATAGTGGCATCCAGATTATCTGCGAATACTGTATCCATTAGAAGTTTTCCGATGGTCCCTTTACCGGTCTTGATCGTACCTACCACATCCGCCAGGTTTCCTGTGATATGCGCCGCATTATCTGCGGTCACCTTTACAGATTTCATTATCTCATCGATCGTAGATCCCTCCATAGCCATGACCATATCACCATTCTCTATCTCAGGGCCGCCATCAGTACCGGCAGAGATGTTTACGATCTTGTCTCCCATCAGGCCCTCTGATCCTATAGAGGCTTTTGCGTCCTTTTTGATAAATTTCTGTACTGAGCGGTCTATGGCCAGCGTGACTCTCACAGCAGTATCTGAGATGATCGTGATATCATCTACCGTACCTACGTCTATGCCGGAGAAGCGAACATTATTGCCCGCCTGCAGGCCATTGACATCGTGATAGATGGTTTTGACCTTGATGGTAGAGCTGAAGAGCAGCCGTTTCTGCCCGATAAAATATATGCCCACCAGGAAGATCAATGCTCCTCCTATCACAAAAAGACCTAGTCTTATCTTATTCCCTGTTTCCTTTTTCATATTACTTTATTTGAAGAAATCGCAAACGCGCTCGTCTTTAGAACTTTTTAAATCGTCGTAGGTGCCTTCGGCTATCACCAGGCCCTCATTCAGTAGGATGATCCTATTGCCTGTGATATGTGCACAGTCCAGGTCATGTGTGATGATCAGCGCTGCCGATCCATATTTCTTTTGTATATCCAGTATGAGGTGACTGATCTCTCTGGAGGTGATGGGATCGAGGCCGGTAGTCGGCTCGTCATACAGTATGATGTCCGGACGCTGTATGAGCGTGCGGGCCAGGCCTATACGCTTCCGCATACCTCCTGATAGTTCTGATGGCATTTTATCTATCGCCTCGAGCAGGCCCACGTTATTAAGTACTTCTTCCACCATTTTCGTCTTTTCGTCGCTGCTTATTTCTTTATTATCACGTAGTGGAAACTCAAGGTTCTCGCGCACGGTCATGGAGTCATACAGCGCAGCACTCTGAAAGAGGAACCCTATTTTTTTTCGTACATCATTCAGCTCCTTTTCATCGAGGTCAGGTACACTTTTGCCGAATATGCAAATCGATCCTCCGTCGGGGTCCATCAGTCCTACCATACATTTGATCAGTACGGATTTGCCTGTTCCTGACTTACCCATCACCACGAGGTTTTCACCTTTATCGAGATGCAGGTTTATGTCCTTTAGCACCTCATGGGTACCAAAAGCCTTGCTGAGGTGCTCTATACGCACGACTTCTTCTGCCGTAGTAGCAGCTTCTTTATCTGTTGTCTTGTTATCTGTGGCGGTTTGCATAGCGGCAGGTTCAGTTAAATAAATTGGCGACTTGCACCGCTATCATGTCTATGATAAAGATGGCCAGTGAGGCGATGACCACAGCAGAATTAGCTGCACGGCCTACACCTTCAGTACCTTCATTTGAGTTGTAGCCTTTGTAGCAGCTGATCATGCCGATAGCAAAGCCAAAAAAAAATGTCTTGATAAATGCAGGAAATACATCTATGAAGTCAAGCTTATTGAAGACGTGGCCGAAGAAAACATTAAATGAAGTATGGCCACTCAGGTTCACACCTATATAGGAGCCTATGAGTGCGATGCCATCTGCAAAGATGACAAGCAGCGGCACCATAAATATGGCTGCAGCTATCTTGCTGACCACTATGTATTTGAAAGGTCTATTGCCGGCTACCTCCATAGCGTCGATCTGCTCTGTGACGCGCATAGAGGCCAGCTCGGCTCCGATCCCAGATCCCACCTTGCCGGCGCAGATCAGCGCTGTGATCACGGGTGAGATCTCCCGGATCATAGCGACCGACACCATGGCCGGTAGCCAGGATGTAGCGCCAAACTTGGCCAGTGTAGGTTGCGACTGCATCGTAAATACCAAGCCCATGATAAAGGCTGTGATACCTACCAGTGGCAGCGATTTATTACCTATCAGGTAGCTCTGTTTTAGAAATTCATTGATCTCATATGGGGGAAGGAAGGCTTCTTTGAAAAACTTTCCGGAAAAGCGAGTCATTTCGGCTATTTCTATGAGCATAGCTCTGAGGCCCGAGGGTTTGGTAGTATCTTGGGCGTCATCCGGCGATGAGTCCTTATCAACTGTTTTATCTGCAGTCATGTGAGATGTGTTATGAGTTGCAATGTCAAACTTTAAGCCACGATCATAAGGGTCAGAAATCGGGCAAAAGCAGTCATTTTAAGTATTGCCGTAAGCAGGAGGAGAAATATCAGGGAACAAATTCCCCCAAATTCTTTAATTGCCTTTATCTGTCTTCCTCTTATGGAAAAAATCTTTGATCTCCTTTAATACTCCGCCGTTTTCTCTCCTTGCACGCTGATAAGGCCTTCGTGGATTCTCACTGTTGAGCTGCTCTATCTCATCATAGGCATCCTCGAGTTTCTCAGGTATGTCGCCCTTGTACTCTATGCGATAGTAGGAGAATCCATTTTGAGGAACGATGGTCTGCGGCGTACCTATCTCGAGCCTTTTGCGCACATCCTCGTCAAAGACACTCAGAAACGTCTCACGACGATCTTTCATCAGCTGCATGAAACGACTCTCCACTACAGCGTCGCCCACATACCTCCTGCATTTTTCCTGAATAGTAAAGACGAGGGGATCATTCACCACTCCATCCAGATAGTGCACAAAGGTGGAATCCTTGATAGACATCCTGTCTATAGCCAGCGAGTCCTCCGCTGAGATGATCCTTTTAGGATCATTGCGCAGGGCATATTTTTTCTTGGCCTCAAAGAAGAGGATGTATTCTTTCTCCTTGGATGTGTACACCTCCGGCGAGACAGTCAATACCGCCTCCTTATTGTCTTTCAGAAAGTCATTCATCTTATCAAGGAAGCGCTCCTGCCCGTACTCCAGCTCCGTGTAGCGCGTCCGCCACTTGATCACCAGGTACTTTTCTACTTTCTTCTCTACGTCTTTCACATGAAAAATATATGGAGACGTGACAGGTTTCACAAAGATATTGCGCACCACATCCAGTATCACATACTTCAGTTTAAACTTAGGATTACTCAGGCTGCCCTCTATAGGGATAGTGAAATCTATCACTCCACTCCTATCTTTCACAAAAGAGAGTATCAGGGGTACAGGTATCCATGTAGCATCCTTGTGTTTTCTCAGCCGCTTGCCTGTGCGGGGATCCAATATCAGTAAATGGTTCACACTATTGATATTGCTATCCAGCACGTTAAGAGACCCTGTAAACTGCAGCGTACCTCTATCCAGTGGGAAGGATGTATAAGTCAACACATATGGGTTGAACATTGGCAGTGGAATTTTCTCAATATTGTAGTGCACGTTAAATGTCCCATAGTTATTGGGATCTATACTGATCCCCAGGTCTACATCCCCATATGGTTTCACCGCCGTATTGAGATGCATATTCATGCGCTTATGGCTTTTGTCTATGGAGTCCGCTATGAATGTCAGCGGATCAGCAGCCACGGAAAACTGCTCCCGGAGTGCAAAGTCATTAAACTTAATATCCCCTTTGTAAATAGCCACGCGATTGATCTTGTAGTAACTCTGCAGGAAGTTCTTGATGATGTCATTCACATACTTTCCGATTTCTATCACCAGGTTAAACTTTGAGGAGTCTGCCTTGGCCTCCTTTATATTCTGGAGGTTTTTGCCAAAGAGCGCTGAGACGTTATCAGCGTTGTCATATCGTTCATATTTGAAGTAAGGCTTGTCCATCATGATAGTATCTATATAGTAGCTGAACTGCCTCGGGTTGACATCTATCATAGCTATCTGCAGCTTTTGAAAAGCGACGTAGTCATCTGTCGGATGTTTCCCAAAATGGAAATCATTGACTGCTATCCAGCCTGTGGCCTCTACTGCCAGTTTAATTTTGATATTTCCCTTGGCCTTGATATCTCCATCCAGGCTGGCGCGAAACGTACCATAGTTACTAAAGTCCCTTATATACTCCTGTATAAAGGCAAGGTCATATTTATTTATTTTGGCCGCTACCCGGTATTCAAAGTTTTTGAGGTTTACTGTGGCATCGCCACTGATCTTACCCGGAGCGGGACCCGCCTCTAGTCCATACTTTACAGCCATAGTATCTACATCCCATCGCATACCAGGTGTGGATATATTTACATTCTTGACGAAATAATTGACCGGTATGGAGCGCTCCTCATAGTGAAACTCACCATCCTCTATAGCGGCATCCAGCAGATTGAAGTGTAGCGGAGGTTTATCCTCCTTCTGTACGGTATCTTTCGGAGCAAATTTGGCAATGATGTCATTGAAGTTAAACCATTGCCTGTTTTGAACGATGCGCGCATATGGTTTTGAAATCGTCAGGTTTTCTATCTCATATGTCTTATTGAGTGCCTTGAAAATCGCGAAATTGATGCTTATCCCTTTTGCGGAAAAAAACACCGTATCCATACCACCCGCCTCATATAATTTCAAATTGTGAAGATGAGCGTAGCCAGTGAAAGGATTCACATATACCCAGCCCAAGGTGATCTCCCTGCCAAGGTATTTGACGTCGTACTTTTCTATCAGGCATTTGGTAATAGGAGAGATAAAAATGATCACCAGCGCTACAAAAGCTACTATACCGATCACTATGCCCAAGAGTATTTTGCGAAGTTTTGGAGTTATTTTTTTCATGTAAGATGGATTTACCTTCAGACCAGAGCCAATAATTATTCCATTCCCCAAACGAAACGCAAAAAGATATATAATAAAAAGCCCCCGGGATAAACCGGGGGCTCTGACTTGCTACTCGCCGGGACCCACGACCCGTTGAGCAGCGCAGTACTAAACTTTAGATCTTAGTAAATTTCTTGACAGCTGTACCATGATCGGTCATCATTTTTACGATATAGTTGCCGGCTTCCAGCTCAGATACACCTATGCTGTTATTGCCTGCAGCTATCTCATACCTGCCTACTACCTGACCACTGATATCAGTGATCTCTACCTGAGCCGCCTTTTCAGAGGTGATAGTGATCTTGCTCACAGTAGGATTAGGATACAGTTGTATAGCATTGTCAGCATTTACAGACTCGATGCCTGTTGTTGTATTCTTATCAAACACAGCAAACGGGCTGAAGCTGCTGATATTGGCACGAGTCATAGTGTACACGCTGCCATTGAGTGATGCAGCGGACATTGCGCTCTGGTCCCAGGCACCATTGGTATAGTGCGATATGTATGCCTGAGTATTATCAAAGGCATTCACCTGGGCAGCAGCGGTCCAGCCGAGGCTGAGGTTGATGTTGGTATTAGTAGTATTATCAGGCTCGATGGTATATGTATTGGCCACAAGAGATTGAGACGCCGACAAATCTGTGCCTGTAGTACCCTGGCTCCATACGCCGGAAGCGACGCCGACATTTATACCACCGCTGGTAGAGCCGCTATTCAGCTGGATACCTACCGGTGCATAGCCTGTAGAGGTACCTACGTGGAAAGTAGTAGTGGTGTTGGCACCGGCGGTCACCTGCATATTCACATGACCTGTACCGCTGGTGATGATGTATGAAGTAGTACCCGCACCAGTCACAGAGGCAGATGCACCCATAGTAAGCGTATGAGTACCTATATTTATGCTACCCTGAGTGAAGCTTAATGTACCGTTGATCATCAGATCAGAGCCGATATTCAGAGCCGCAGATGATCCGGAGGCTACATTTACAGACAAGTTATTTACAGTATTGCCGGAGGCAGAGAAGCTCAGTGTGCCATTTGTAGAACCGGTAGTAGTCACGCTGATGTCAGAGCTACCTGTAGACGATATGGTACCGCTACCTGATGCTGCTATTGATCCTGTCACAGAGAGGTTATTGCCGTTGAGAACAAGCGTACCATTCTGCAGAGACAGTGTACCGGCTACAGTCACGTTAGAGCCGGATCCTACGGTCACGCTGCCATTGTTACCGGTATTGATGGTGAGATCACCTACTGTAGCGCTGCTCCCTGAGAAGTGTAGATCTGAGGTCAGACCTGCCATAGATGTCACCATGATATTAGAGCTGCTGCCTGTGGCCAGAGAGCCTGAGCCCGCTACATTGCCGGCTATGGTCAGTGTATGAGCGCCCACTCCGTATTGGCTGCCACCACTGAGTGTGAGGGTGCCATTTACGGTCAGATCAGAGTTCATGTTCACGCTATTACCTGATCCGATATTGATGGTCAGATTATTTACGTTTTGACCACCTGATGCAAAAGTAAGGCCTCCGGACAGAGAGCCGCTGCCGTTGATCGTCAGGTTAGATGATGTATTGCCGCTCAGAGAGCCTGTACCGGTCACTGTACCACCGATAGTAAGGCTACCGTTATTGAAAGAAAGTGTGCCGCTGGTCAGGTCCAGAGATCCTGTCACCGTCAGGTCGCCGCTGATGTGTGCCTGGTTGCTGCCACCTACGTTTACATTTAGAGAGTTAGCTGAGCTACCGGAGCTAAAGGACAGAGTGCCGTTAGTACCGGAGGTGCCGCTGAGCGTAATGCTGGATCCTGAGCCGGATGTCACCGAGCCGCTGCCTGTAGTAGCTACAGTACCGCTCACGGTCAGATTGTGACCGTTGAGATTCAGGTTGCCGCTTTGCATGGTCAGCATACCACTTACAGTGAGATTGCCGCCGAGGCTGGCAGAGCTACCATTACCTGAGTTTACATTCAGGTTGCCTATCACCCCACCGGTGATGGACAGTGCAGCATTGGAGTTTCCTGTAGAGTTATAGTTCAGGGTGCTGGAGGCATTGGCCATTAGAGACCCCGAGCCTGACAGTGAGCTGCCGGAGCCAAGAGAAAGAGACTGACCGCTGATATCAAGCATGCTACCTCCTGTCAGTGTCAATGCACCATTCACTGTCAAAGCAGATCCGAGAGCTACCGAGTTGCCGGAACCGACATTTACGGTCAGGTTATTGACAGTCTGCCCTCCTGCTGCGAACTGCAGCGCTGTAGAGAGACCACCTGTGGCGCTCGCAGTCAGGTTTGAGCTGCTATTGCCGCTCAGGCTTCCTGTGCCTGCCAGTGCACCGCTTATAGTGAGGTTAGAATTATTGAAGTTAAGTGTACCGGAAGTGAGGGTAAGCGTACCGGTCACATTGAGGCTACCTGAGATCATAGCCTGGCTGGATGAGCCTACGTTTACTGTCAGGTTCTGCGCCGAGCTACCGGTAGAAAAATTCAAAGCGCCGGATGTACCGCCGCTGGTATTGATCACTATGCTGGATGATGCAGTAGAAGAAATGCTACCGGAGCCTGAGGTCACACCACCGCTTACGGTCAGGTTATTTCCATTGAGTACCAGTGTACCTGATGTCAGATTGAGCGTACCTGTGATATGCAGATTAGACGCCAGCGTCACGCTACCTGTACCACCTGTGCTTACAGTCACATTATTTAGGCCCGAGCCGCTCAGCTCGAGTCCGGCAGATGTGTTTCCGCTACCGCTGTACACTACATTATAGCTATTAGATAGTGATGCTGTACCGCTGCCGCTCAGAGACAGTCCACCGCCAGTCACGTTGATGGTACCACCGTTGCTCACGGAGAGGCTGCCTCCGGACCCAATAGTCAGCATGCCCGCACCCAGATTCAGATTTTGGCCCACGGTAGTCTGTGAGCCGAGTGTAAGTGCAAGTGCAGAATTGCTGAATGTCTGAGCTGTGAGTGATCCCGTAAAGGATACTACCGCACCGGCATTGAGCGTCACCGTATTCAGATTGATATCACCACTACCACTCACTGTACTCAGTGCTCCTACGGTGAGAGAGTGGGTAGAGGAGGTCAGCGTACCCTGCACATCCAGTGTTGCCAGTACACCTGACATGCTGTAATCGTTATCGAGATTGACCGTCACGCCCGAGGCGATGGTGATCTGGTCTGCAGTATTGGTGGCTGAAGGCGCTACGCCTCCTGCCCATGTGGTAGAGCTACTGAAATTACCTGAGGTAGTAGCCGTAAATGCGGTAGCAAAGACCGCACTCGCGGACAGGACCGTCAGCATGACTGACAACGCTATCCTTCGTGTAGAGAGTACAAAGCTGTTCATGATATTATTGCTAATGATTAGTAGAGACAAGATTATCCCTACCCAACCTTTTGCATCAACTATGCCAACAGGTATTTCAAGCTATTTCTTTGCCTTTTGGAACTTTTTCCTCAATTCACTTCCTCAGTTTTGTTCAACTCAACAACCTGAGAGAGAAATCGCTTCCCCATCATATCCCCAAAACAAAAGCCCTCTTACCTCAGTATGTGTAGAAGGCCTCTGCTATCATAGTGGTATAATTTTTTGAGCCTACTCTGCATTTTTAATTTTAAAACAGATAAAAATGGATAAGCTGGAAATCAAAGGAAAATGGAATGAAGTGAAGGGTAAGATTAAGCAAGCATATGCTGACCTCACCGAGGATGACCTGAAATATGAAGAAGGGCAGGATGATATGCTGATAGGCAAGCTACAGCAAAAGACCGGCAAGAAACGCGAAGAACTGGTAAAATGGATCAATAGCCTCTAAACATGCTGCGGCGCTCCTCACGGGGCGCCGATTTTTTCAGGTCAATATGAAAACAGAAGATATATCAGAGCTAAAGAAAGAAGCGCGGGCGCTGAAACTGAGCTATACATCTGACGCAGCAAAAGGATACACGCGGCAAAGAAGCAAAGGTGGTTTCACCTACTATGATACGGGTGGAGAGGAGATCATAGTGGAAGAAGAACTGGCGCGTATCAGATCCCTGGTCATACCGCCGGCATGGGAGCATGTATGGATATGTGCCAAAGCCAATGGGCATCTGCAGGCTACCGGTATAGATGCTGCCGGACGCAAGCAATACAAATACCATCCACAGTGGTCCCGGTTCAGGAATGACCGCAAGCATAGCCGAATGGCAGAGTTTGCTGAAGTACTACCCTTGATCCGACAGAGAGTAGAAAAGGACCTGCAGGAAAAAGAATTTTCCAAAAATAAAGTAGTAGCCCTGGCCGTAAGTGTGATAGACAAAACCCACATAAGGGTGGGCAATGCCATATACGCGAAACTTTATGGCTCCTTTGGCCTGACCAGCCTGCGCAATAAGCACCTGAAAGTAGAGGGCAATAAAATGATCATCTCATTCCGGGGGAAAAAAGGTGTACAGCAAGAAGTGATACTGACGCAGAGGCGCCTGGTCAATATGCTCAAAAAATTAAAAGACATCCCCGGTCAGGAGCTATTTCAGTTTTATGATGCCGATGGCAGCAAAAAGACATTGGACTCCGGCGCCATCAATGAATACATAGAGATGTGTACGGGTAAAGACTTTACGGCCAAAGATTTTCGTACGTGGTGGGGCACTGTGACTGCCGCAGCCTATCTGGCCACTCTCCCGCCCTGCTCACTCAAATCGGACATCCACAAAAACCTCGTAGCTACCCTCGATGCAGTAGCTGATAAACTGGGCAATACAAGGGCCGTATGCAAGAAATACTACGTTCATCCCCAGCTACTGCAGCACTATGAGGAGGGAAAACTCAGCCGCTATCTGGATCAACTACAGACCGCTGATAATACTGCTGATGAGCTCCTGAGCAGTGAGGAAAAGGTCATACTGCAATTCATGCGAAAGGAGTGTTGCTAAAGATCGATTTTGACCTCGTTGCTCAGGTACGGCGTCAATCCATGAAGAAATGCATTTGCCAGCACCTCTCCTACGGCCTTGCCCACCTGTACCTCCGGATCTTTGAATGGTTTCTCAAATTCTATCCGGGTCTTTAGCTCATCAGTACGGTGATCCTTCATTATATCCATCACCAATCCGACCAGACCCTCCCATAAATACCGAAGGATATTATCATTCTTATCCTCCGGTCCCAATACATGCAGGTCTTCTATGACAGACTCTACATATCCACCAAATTTGCCAGCCATAGCCTTGATCTCGCTACGCATGGCCATACTGCCACTGCTTACATCGAAGCGTCCATACCGCTGGAAAAAATCATTCAGTAGCAGCATGTTGACGCCGCTGAGATCAGTGTCCAGTACAAAGTCAGGAGTATGCGATAAAAGGTCTACCGTCATAGTAGCCTGGAAGATGCCCTCGTATATACGGGCACGGACATTAAGTGCTGCATTTGACTGCCGGTCAGGCGCGGTCGAGATGTCCATAGCAGTCAGGTCTATCTGGTCTACTGCTACAGACCATGGAGGTGAGATAGTGGTATCACTATATCGCACCCTACCATCAGTGAGCGTGAGTTTGTCTATCGTGATGTCCATACCGATATTCAGCCGCAGCAGTGGATTGCCGGGCTGCACGCTGAGATCAGCAAACACCTCCTTGATCACGGCTATATCAGGATCAGCGCAGAATATAGTAGCACATATCTCTCCCGACCAGAGCCTGGCTGCTACCACGTCTATCTGCAGGTCACGTATGGAAATATAAACCTCAGGGTCACTGAGGCTACTCTGCCGTATGAGCAGTTTTTCCACTACTATTTTAAATTTAAAAGGAACCAGGCGGATCCGGTCTGCTGATACAGAGATACTCTTTACTTTGCGCAGGCTACGCCGCAGTATATAGCCCGGCAAAAACGGAAACAGGAAACAGACCAGACTAGCTAATGGATAAAGTAGCCATACCAGCCTGAGCCATTTCCTGTTATATTTTCCCGATCGGTCCATGCGCATCTGTTACTGTAGCAGTTTGTAGAGTTCTGTCAGGTTTGGAGACAGGATGATCTCTGTACGGCGGTTAGCAGCCCTGCCATCCGGTGTATCATTATTTGCTACGGGATGAAACTCCCCACGGCCTGAGGCGGTGATCCTGTGTGTGTCTACTCCGTAATCTTTGGTCAGTATCCGCACGATAGAAACCGCACGGGCTGTACTCAGCGCCCAGTTGTCTGGGAAAAGCTCCTTGCGGATAGGTACGGTATCTGTATGACCCTCTATATCTACATTGATATCAGGTGTATTGTTAAGCACCTGGGCCAGTTTACCCAGCGCCTCTTTACCTTTTGGATCTACAGTAGCGCTACCCGATTTGAAGAGCAGCTTCTCCTGCAGGGATACATATACATTACCGTCTTTGATATTTACACTCAGTTCGTCCGGTTTGAAGTTGACCAGCGCATCTGCTATAGATTTGCGCAGTTTATTCATTACGTCCTTTTGCGACTGGATCAGGTCCTGGAGATCCTTTAGCCTTTTGGCCTGCTCTGCGATGGTCATTTTAGATTGTGCTATAGCCTGGCTCGACTTTGATGATACATCTTTCAGATTGCCTTCTACATCTGATATCTGCTTCTGGAGGTTGCTATTCTGGTCTGTGAGCGTGCGCACCTGCTCATTGCAGCCGTCCAGCTGTTTGTGCGTCATTGAGCTGTCCCTTTGGAGCTTTCCCAGCCAGTCCTGAGAGGCATTATATTTCTTCTTAGTGACACAAGACGAGAGCGAGCATAAACACAGCAGCATGGCTGCACATACGGAGGGGAGGATGATCTTTTTCATGTGAAATGATTATAAATGAAAGAGTAGTATCAATAAAATATGCCAGGAGCATTTAAAGCTCCTGACATGATGATTTGCCCGGCAGTGCCGGATCAAACCGAAGGACTTTTGCTACCACCTATGAAACTGATGATGATAGAAATAATGGCCAGCACCAGGAGGATATGTATAATGCTTCCCACATTGTACACAAAGAGTCCGAGCGCCCAGCCTATGACCAGTATCACAGCTATGACATAAAGAATTGAACGTAACATGATGTTGTATTTATAGTGACCTGCCACCGGCAGAATTGATTCAATAATTGCGGGACTGACGAATCAATCCCGCAATGCGGAGAGACATTTCTGCCTCTCCCTTCATCCATCTCACTGTCTTGTCGCTACGTGGGAAACGGATAGAATTTCTGGGTCCGTGATAATGGAATCAATATCTATTCCACCTCGCATAGCGAGGAAATGGGGTCAAATGCGCCCATAAATGGAAACTGGCAGGCTACAATAGCCGATAGATGAGGTTTGCCTTCCTCACTGGCAGAGATGCCCTGACAGGCTTCTCACATGAGGAAAATATTCAGCAAAGATGCAGGCAACTGGCCCGAAAAGCCCGTGCATATAATAGGTATAACATTTGAAGCAAGGAATGAGCAAATAATTCATATCACAAAAATCAACATCATGAATCCAAAGCAAATGACCCAACACTTCTCCGGAATTTCATTCCTGGGCCTCATCGCCCTGGTATTGACCTTCTCATCATGCGATAATGGCGCGAAAGCGAAGCGCCAGAAAGACATGGATGACCTGAAGGCCTATATCCAAAATCAAAAGGACTCCATAGATCAGTATGCAGACCGCAAATGGGATGACATGCAGGCATCCTACGAAGCCAAGAAGGCACAACTCGAGCAGGACACAGCTAAAATGGACGCTGATATGCGTGCACAGTACTACCAGACCGTGAGCGACTGGGAAGCCTATAAGGCGGACTTTGAGCGTAAGGCTGAAGAAAAGAAAGCCCTCGCGGGGATGGATGCCATCAGGAGCCAGCTGGCTATGGACGGCATGAGGTCAGACTTTACCGATCTCACAGCAGCCAATATACTGCCGGCCTATGACCACTTCGTAGCGGTGGTAGACAGCAACCGTGACAACTATACCAAAGAGCAGTGGACTGTAGTAAATGTGAGCTGGAAGGCGCTCAAGGGCCGCAAGCGTGAGATAGCTAAAGACATCAATGCCGACCTGATGGGCAAGATCACCAAGAAAGAGATAGAATATGTCGGTATCAAGGCTGTGAACAGGCCTTTTGCTGATAGCGAAGACGACAAACAATCATAATAGCTGTGCAGCAGCAGCTCTGTCTATAAACCAATATAAACCCCCACTATGGGGGTTTATCATTTTAGCAGGGTAGGCATGCTGCGCCGGAGCATCCTGTATCACGTGTTGTAGTATAGTAGCTTTAGCCTTACCCGCTACCAGAAATACGACCTTATGCGCATCATTGATCAGCGATACGGTCATAGTGATACGATCCATATTTTGAGCAGGGATAAAGCCCGCTGTCACTATGGCATCCTTCTCAGCCAGCAGGGGACTATGAGGAAATAGAGAGGCGGTATGCCCATCCGGTCCCAGGCCCAGCAGTACAAGATCAAATGCAATCGCGCCTCCTGCGAAATACTTTCTGATAGTATCCTCATACTCGCGCGCTGCCTGCTGTGTAGGCATATCTGAAGGTATGCGATGAACATTTGCAGCAGGTATGGAAATATGGTCCAGCCAAAGGCCTATGGCTACATGCGCGTTGTTACGCTCATCATCCAGTGGTACAGCACGCTCATCTCCCCAGAAAATATGGACTTTGCTCCAGTCTAATGCATCCGCATACGGAGGCTTGGCCAGCAGCTTGAAGAGGCTCTCTGGAGTATTGCCACCGGACAGCACGAGGCTATACCGCCCCCGCTCACCTATGGCAGCCTGCGCGTCAGTGATGATAAAGTCTGCCACACCTGTGGCCAGTGCGCTATCTGACTCAAAGACCTTTATCGAACCCTTTGTAGACATATACTGAGTATTACAACCAATTGTGGCCATCGCGCGCTATGAGCGCTTCTGCATCCTCGGGCCCCTGCGTACCTGCTGTATAATTGGGGAAATTGACCGGAGGGTTATTTTCCCAGACCTTGATGATCGGCATCATGACGGCCCATGCCGCCTCTACCTGATCTGCTCTCATAAACAAAGTGGAATCTCCCTGCATCGTATCCAGCAGCAGCGTCTCATATGCCTCCGGTGTACCTGTTGTATAAGTTTCTTTATAGTCAAAATCCATATCCACCGGATCCAATACCATCTCCAGGCCGGGCCGCTTCGCCTGAAAGCTCAGCGTGATACCCATATGAGGCTGTATATTCATGATCAGCCTGTTTGGTGGCCAGCTGCCTGATGCCTTGGAGGGAAATAATCTGTGAGGTACGTCTTTAAACTGTATGGTGATGGCTGAAGTAGTTTCCTTCATGCGCTTGCCTGTGCGGAGGTAAAACGGCACGTCATGCCAGCGCCAGTTTTCTATGAATAGCTTTACTGCTGCAAATGTCTCTATTCTTGAGTTGGGCTTGACATCTGCCTCCTGCCTGTAGCCTTTCACCTTCTTGCCTTCTATCCAGCCCTCTTTGTATTGGCCCCGCACAGATATATTGTGTACTTCGTTTTCTGCGATCCTACGTATCGCGTTTATCACGTCTACTTTACGGTTGCGCACTTCATTCGCCTCAAATGACACCGGTGGCTCCATAGCTATCAGGCACATGAGCTGCAGGATATGGTTCTGTATCATATCACGCAGTGCACCGGCAGTCTCATAGTAGTTGCCTCGGTTCTCTATACCCAGCTGCTCTGAGACGGTGATCTGTACATGGTCTATAAAGTTGCGATTCCACAGCGGCTCAAAGAGTAAATTGCCAAAGCGGAAGGCGAGTATATTCTGCACCGTTTCCTTGCCCAGGTAGTGGTCTATGCGGTATATCTGGCACTCGTCATACATAGAGTGCAGCAGTTTATTGAGCTTGCGCGCACTATCCAGGTCCCTGCCAAAAGGTTTTTCTATCACGATCTTATCACGCTGCTTATCTCGGCCCAGTCCTGCCTGATAGAGCTTGCGGGCTATGGTCTCAAAGAAATCAGGTGTCACAGCCATATAAAAAACATGATCTGCTTCTACTTTCCATGCCTTCTCTATCTGCGCTATCTTTTTGTTTACCGCATCATAAGTGCCTTTTTCATGCACTTCTCCTTTCTGGTACATGATATTTTTAGCAAAGCTCGCCCACTGTTTTTTATCAGCTGCTCCGCTGCGCGAAAACTGATTGACCCCATCCAGGAGTGTTTTGCGAAACTGTAGCTCACTGATATCTCTCCTGCCCAGGCCGAGGATGGTAAATTTCTCCGGCATCCAGTTATCCAGATAGAGATTATATAGTGCCGGTATCAGTTTGCGCCAGGTCAGGTCTCCTGTAGCGCCAAATATCACGATGATACACGGATTGACTTTTTCCTTTTCGTCCATAGTTATTGTTTTTGCTCCCACTGAGTATGAAATACGCCCTCCCGGTCTGTGCGGTGGTAGGTATGCGCACCAAAGAAATCCCGCTGCGCCTGTATCAGGTTAGACGGCATCCATGCGCGGCGATAGCTGTCATAATAAGCCAGGCAAGACATCATGGCCGGCATGGGCACACCCGCCTCCACTGCCACAGACAGCACCCGGCGGATACCCTGCTGGTGGGTGTAGACATCATGTGCCAGCTTTTCATCCAGCAGTATGCTGACCAGGTCCTTGTCCTGAGCATATGCTGCCCTGATATGCTCCAGCAGCCCTGAGCGGATGATGCAGCCCCCCCTCCATATTTTTGCTATCTCCTCCAGCTTCAGTTCATATCCATAGTGCCCGGAGGCCTGTGTGAGCAGTGTCATGCCCTGCGCATAGGATATGATCATGCTGAAATAGATGGCGTCTTCCAGCGCGCTGACCAGCTCCTGCATGTCCATCTGCATTTGTGCCTGCGGCCCCTTGAGCATTTTTTCACCTTCGGTACGCTGTTGCTTATCAGCCGAGAGGTAGCGTGCGCTAAGGGCAGTATCTATAGCAGGTATAGGTACTACCAGGTCCATAGCATCCTGTGAGGTCCATTTGCCGGTGCCCTTCTGCTGCGCACTATCCAGTATCATATCTATCAGCATGCCTTTGGTCAGGTCATCCCGGCGCGCAAATATCTCTGCAGTGATCTCGATCAGGAAAGACCTGATCTTCCCCTCATTCCATTTTGCAAATGTCTCATGGAGTTCCTCATTGCTCATACCGCCTATCTCTTTCAAAATATGATAGGCCTCTGCTATGAGCTGCATGATAGCATACTCTATACCATTGTGCACCATTTTGACATAGTGGCCGCTGGCTCCGGGACCGAGATAAGCCACGCAGGGCTCATCATTTACCTTGGCAGATACGGCCTCCAGCATGGCGCCGATCCGCTCATAGGCATCTTGCGATCCGCCGGGCATGATGCTAGGCCCGAAGCGCGCACCCATCTCACCGCCAGACACACCGACACCCATAAAGTGGATATTGTCTTTGGCCAGCGCCGTGACGCGCCTGTCCGTATCAGTATAGTGTGAGTTGCCACAATCCATGATGAGATCCTCGGCAGATAGCAGGGGCTTGAGGCCCAGTATGACCTTGTCCACAGGGTCGCCTGCGGGCACCAGCAGCAGGATAGTACGTGGCGTTTTTAGAGCATCCACAAACTCCTGCAAAGTCGCGGCCCCTAGTATTTTGCGTCCTTCGCCCTCTTTTTTAAGAGAGTTCACTTTATCAGCATCCAGATCAAAACCTGCCACCGCATATGAGTGGTCACTCATATTCAATAGGAGATTTCGGCCCATAGTGCCCAGGCCTATCATCCCGTAGTCGTATTTAGCTTCTGACATATTTATATCTTAAAACCATATTTTATCAATTCTGCTCTGGTCGCTGCTATGCCCGTATGATGCAGGCACTGCAGCCCTACTCTGCCGGCAGTGGGCATATAGTACGCCCTATCATCTATATACAGTGCCTGTGCAGGCTCAGTAGCTGCTATATCGCAGGCCAGGCGGTACATCTTTTCTTCCGGCTTGCGCATATCTATATAGCAAGACGAAATAAAGCTATCAAACAATGAATCCAGTTCAAACTTTTTGATCCTGTAGATATTCAACTCGCGAGGCTCATTATTCAAAGCCACTATAGGAAGGTCATTTTTCGCCTTCAGGTCATAAAAAAAATCAAGTGCTCCCGGCAGCTCTTGTGACTGGCTGAACATAAACTCCTTAAACTCCCTCCGTGAAAAAGGCTGCTCTTTAAAGAAAACCAGGTTGTCAAGATATTCATCCAATGTAATGCGTCCCCGCTCATAGATATCAAAGGCCATGGCATGCCGCTTTTCGATATCCTTTTCATCCAGGTGAAATGTCTCGATAGCCCTGAGCCGGGCAGCCGTATCCCAGCCATTGGTCAATAGCACTCCTCCCACATCCAGGAAGATTGTCTTTATCTTATCTTCTGCCATTTGCCTTGCGCTTTTGCCTGATCTGTTTCATAAGCTCGGCGAGGCCACTATCCACCTCGGCACCGAGATGTATGCGTATTACTCTTCGGCCTTTATCACTCAGCGAGCGGAAATCACCCATGGCCTGAGCATGATGCAAAACGTCAAATCCGTATGACTCACCTGGTATAGGCAGACTGATCTTTTCATCTGCCGTCAGGATGATATACAAACCGCAATCCGGGCCACCCTTATGCAGCTGCCCTGTAGAGTGCAGATAGCGGGGCCCCTGAAGCAGTGTGGTAGCTACCTGATACTGGTCTCTGATAGTCATTCGCCACGCCTGCAGTATCCCTGCCCGTGCATCTGTCTGGTGAAAATATGGTAGCATGGCTACATAGTCCCCGGCTTTGATCTCCTGCAGGAATGCACCCATGAAATCTGAGACGGACGTGGCAGCTCCTTTCAGTGCCGTAGCCGCTCCTCCCGTATAGATACTGACATCTGCCTCTCTGACGGCAGGTGACGTGGTCTCTTTAAATTTCTTTGCACCTTTCCATTCTTCCAGCAGGTTTTCCGTATTCTTCTTGCTCTCTGCCACGTTTGGCTCATCAAACGGATTGATCCCGATAATGAGGCCCGCTACAGCCGTAGCTACCTCCCAGCAGTAGTACTCACCTCCGAGCGCTACAGGGTCAGGTATCTTCACCCTGACCACAGGGTGGCCTGCTTCTTCCAGCGCGTTCAGTTTCCGCATTTGAGTCGTGTCTCTATCACCTGCTACGCGTATATGTATGAATACCCTGTCATTACCATACACAGATGGCGGCCCGAGAGTCTCTCCATTCACTGGTATGATCCCTTTGCCTTCCTTGCCTGTACTTTCTGCTATGAGCTGCTCTACCCAGTAGCCAAACGCGGCAATAGAAGGAGATAGTACAAACGTAAGCTTATCTCTGCCCATGGTTTGTGATATGCCTATCTCAGCGCCGAGATCCAGGCCGGGGTTGGTCTCTGCGCCAGTATCGCGGCAGAGGGTCTCCATATCTACGGCGCTATGCATCATAGCTGCGATATCTATGCCCATAAGCGCCATAGGCACCAGACCAAAATCAGACAGCACAGAGTACCGGCCACCTATGTCAGAAGGATTGATAAATACTCTTCTGAATTTATACCGCTCACCCAGCTCTGCCAGCGGCGTCCCGTTATCAGTGATCGCAATGAAGTGGCTACCGGCATTGCGGCCAGCATATGGTTTGACCTGCTGATAGAAATAATGAAAGAAGCTGAGCGATTCCTTTGTAGTTCCTGATTTGCTCGCTACGATGAAAAGAGTTTTCTCCGGCTTGATCTGTTTCTCCAGTGCCTTGATAGATGCGGGGTCTGTATCATCCAGCACAAATAATTTGAGGTAGCCGCGGCGCGTGACAAATGTCTCGCGCGCCACCTCAGAGCAGAGGCTGCTGCCGCCCATACCGAGCAGTACCGCATAGCGAAAACCCTCTTTGCGGACCTCTGCAGCAAATGCGGTGATATCTTCTACCCTGTCCTCAGACTGCTGTGGTAGCTGTAGCCAGCCCAGTCGGTCGGCTATTTTGGCCTGTGATGGTTTATCTGATTTCCAGAGAGAGGCATCCTTACTGTAGATGCGCTCACGGATGTGCTGCGTATCCAGCTGCGATAGAGCTGCAGTGAGTTCATTTTTAAAACCTGCTACCAGGTCCTGCGGGCTGTCAGGTATGACAGAAAAAACTTTTTTAGAGACTGGCATTTTTATTCTGTTTTACTAGTATGGTCATTTCATATTCTCGTCTTCTATGCGTGTGATCTTGCCCACACGCCGCATGTGCCGCTCTGCACCACTAAATTTTGCGGCGAGGAATGCCACTACCACTTCATACATCAGTTCTATGCCTATCACACGCTCGCCTACACACAGCACATTGGCATCATCATGCTCTACGCACTGGTGCGCTGAGTAGGTATCATGGCACACACCTGCGCGTATCCCTTTAAATTTATTGGCGGCCACACTCACACCTACCCCACTGCCGCATATCAGTATGCCCCGCTCGCATCGCCCCGCCTGTATTGCTTCGGCTACATGCGCTGCATGGTCAGGATAATCGGACGGGTGCGTATCATATGCACCCAGGTCACTGACCTCGTGCCCGGCCTTTATCAGGACTGGGATCAGGAGCTTCTTGTACTCAAAGCCCGCATGGTCAGATGCTATCGCTACTTTCATTTTACCATCATCTTTTTGGCTATGCTTACCACGGCCTCTGCCGTCAGTCCATAGTGTTGGAAGAGCTCCTTCTCAGGCGCACTGGCCCCAAACTTTGAAATACCCACCACACGCCCCTTCTCTCCTACCCACTCTCCCCAGCCCTGCGGGGAGCCGGCCTCGATGGCGATACGCGCGGTGACCGCCGGTGGCAAAACGGAATGGCGGTAGTCCTCCGGCTGCTGGCGGAATAACTCCCAGCTCGGCATACTCACTACACGGGCGTTGATCTCACTTTTGAGTAGCTGCTGCTGCGCCTCCATCGCGATCTGTACCTCAGAGCCGGTCGCTATGAGTATCACATCAGGTAGCACGGGTTGTTCCTTTTCATCTGCACGGTATAGCATCATACGCTGCTCGGCAGATATGACATAGGCCCCGAGCAGCACCCCGCTGGCTGCGCCTGTATTGATACGGTCAAATATTGGGAGCTTCTGCCGTGAGAGTACCAGCATGGTAGGTCCAGACTTGCGCTCTATAGCTGCCTGCCAGGCGTATACTGTTTCATTAGCATCGGCCGGTCGTATCAGGCACATATGAGGCATAGCGCGAAAGGACGCAAGGTGCTCGATAGGCTGGTGCGTGGTACCATCTTCGCCCAGACCGATGGAGTCATGCGTCATCACATAGATGACGGGCAGCTCCATGATGCAGGCCAGCCGGATAGCGGGACGTGCATAATCCGTGAAGATGAAAAATGTAGATGCATAGGGCCTGACCCCGCCGTGCAGCGCCATGCCTGAGCTGGCAGCACACATGACGTGTTCCCTTATGCCCCATGCTATATTTCGATTGCCGTATTGCCCCGCACCAAAATACCCGGAGCTCTTGATCATCGTCTCCGTAGAGGGCTCCAGGTCACCGCTGCCGCCCATCATCCATGGGAGCTTGTCGGCTACAGCCTTGAGTACATCTGCAGTCACAGATCGCGTTGCCTTGGGGCCGTCTCCGGGCTTGTAGCCAGGCAGCGCGGCCTTCCATTCATCTGGCAGTGTCTGATCGTTATATTGACTGTATAGCTTTGCTTCTTCAGGATATTTCTCTTTGTAATCCGTCAGCATCTTTTCCCATTCCTGCTGGGCGGTCTTGCCTTTGTCTATCGCCTGACTCATATGGACGGCTACATCATCCGGCACCAGAAATTTTGCATCTTCCGGCCAGCCATAAAATTGCTTGGTCAGTCGCACCTCATCCTCTCCCAGAGGAGAGCCGTGGGCGGATGATTTATCCTGCTTGTGCGGAGAGCCATAGCCTATGTGCGTGCGCAGGATGATCATGGTAGGCCTGTCAGTGGTTTTCTTAGCCTCGTCATAAGCTGCTGATATCGCGGCGATGTCATTACCTTTATCCCCCAGGTCTATCACATGCCAGTGATAAGCTTCAAAACGTTTGGCTACATCATCTGAGTAGGTCAGCGCAGTATCTCCCTCAATAGTGATATGGTTGTTATCATATAGGCATATCAATTTGCCCAATCTGAGGTGCCCTGCCAGAGATGCAGCTTCATGAGATGCCCCCTCCATCAGGTCTCCGTCACTGCAGAAGACATAGGTATAATGATCGATGATATTGTAGCCATCCTTATTAAATATAGCTGAGAGATGCGCCTCTGCCATGGCCATACCCACAGCAGTCATGATACCCTGCCCGAGCGGGCCTGTGGTAGTCTCTATGCCGGGAGTGAGGCGATACTCAGGGTGCCCTGGGGTTATACTTCCCCATTGCCGGAAATTCTTGATATCCTCCAGACTGATGTCATATCCTGTCAGATGCAGCATGGCATACTGCAACATAGAGGCATGACCATTGGATAGTACGAAGCGATCTCTGTTGGACCAATGAGGATCTTTGGGATTGAATCGCATATGATTCATCCAGAGCGCATATGCCGCCGGAGCCAGCGCCATCGGTGTGCCCGGATGCCCGGAGTTTGCTTTTTGCACAGCATCTATGGCCAGGCATCGGATAGTGTTTATGCTCTTGGTGTCTAGTGGGGTTTCATTCATGGCAGGACATTTAGCACTCTGAAAAGATAGTGGAGTTATTCCTTTTCATCAAATCCCATTCCAAGCGCGGCACTTTAACACTTCTTCCGTATGTGATATCGATCACACCAGATTGGCATGACTTTTTAAAAACTATAGTGATTCACCTTCTCACTAATTGTTCTACCCACGTCTGATGAAACTTACTTTTCCAGGAAATATTTTTGAGCAACAAGCTGTCACAGAGGAGCCTCTGCGCAGGGAGCTTTTCAGCTCTGAGCAGATGGAGCAGCATGCCCGGTCACTGGCAGCCTCACACCAGATTAGCCCAAAGGGCAATGAAGACCGCCTGCTGGGGCGACTGGCAGATAATGAACATCTGCTGCTAGAGGTTCATGCACTGCTCACGCAAACGGTCAAAAAGAAATACCAGATCACACCTGCTGGAGAATGGCTGCTGGACAATTTCTATCTGATAGAAGAGCAGATACAGATAGCCAAGAAGCACCTGCCAAAACTCTACAGTGAGGGCCTGCCTCAACTGGCGAAAGGTCCCTCGGCCGGGCTGCCTCGTGTGTACGATATAGCGCTGGAGATAGTCTCTCACAGTGATGGTCGGCTGGATATGGAGACAGTCAATAGTTTCCTGCGGGCCTATCAGACAGTCACCCATCTGCGCATAGGAGAGCTGTGGGGAGTGCCCATCATGCTACGGCTGGCGCTGCTGGAGAACCTGCGCCGTGTCTCCGCCTCTATAGCAGCAGAGCGCATACACCGCAATGAGGCTGACTACTGGTCTAAACTGATGCTCGATACCATAGAGAGCAATCCGCGAGATCTCATATTGGTCATCGCGGATATGGCCCGGTCCAATCCACCCCTGCAGCGTTCGTTTGTAGCGGAGATCACACGCCAGCTCAGGGGCAAGGGACCGAGTGTAGCACAGGCGCTCACATGGCTGGAGGACCGCCTCTCAGAGAGCGGCTATACCAGTGATGAGCTGGTACAGGAGGAAAACCAAAAGCAGGCTGCAGACCAGCTCTCAGTGAGCAATGCTATCAATAGCCTTAGGTCCCTCGGCACGATGGATTGGCGAGAGTTTGTAGAGTCCAATAGTGTAGTAGAGCAGGCCCTGCGCTCAGACCCGGTCTATGTGCAGATGGATTTCTTTACCAGAGACAGGTACCGCCATGTGGTAGAGGCTATCGCAGAGCAATCTGAGAAGTCTGAGCTGGAGGTAGCCAGGATCGCCTTGTCTCTGGCTGCTACGGAGGGTGCCGGTGGCAGGACCTCACACGTAGGCTACTATCTGATAGGCAAAGGCCTGGCACAAACTGAGAAACAAGCTGCCCGCAAGATAAGTGTGACAGAGCATGTCAGGCGTCTGCTGGCGCGGCATCCGCTATCTGCCTATCTGACTCCCATCATTCTGATCGCTGCAGGTGTGACTGCGGCTATCACCTATGAGGTGTGGCGGCTACAGCCGGAGAAAATTGCACAGATCATTGCATTTGGCATTGTGGCCTTCATATCTGCCAGTCAGCTGGCGGTCGCACTGGTCAACTTTATCTGCACGCTGACCGTACGGCCTGATGCGCTGCCACGCATGGACTATGAAGCGAGCATACCTGATACGGCTGCTACACTGGTAGCCGTGCCATGCATGCTCACCAGTATAGCGGAGGTGGAGCAACTGGCCGAAGCGCTGGAGGTCAGGTACCTGGCCAATCAGGACCACAACCTGTACTACGCGCTGCTGTCAGACCTGAAGGATGCCGATAAGGAACACCTGAGTGAAGATGATGAGCTGATCAGTCACGCAGTAGCATGTATAGAGAAGCTGAATATAAAATACCGCCACGGCAAGCATGATCTATTCTTCCTCTTTCACCGGCCACGGCTGTGGAATCCTATCGAGAAAAAATGGATGGGGTATGAAAGAAAAAGGGGCAAGCTATCTGACCTGAATCACCTGCTACGCGGGCATGGCCGTGATAAATTCTCTACTATAGCCGGAGACCTGGAGGCGCTGCAGCAGATAGCCTATGTGCTCACGCTGGACGCAGATACACAGCTACCCCGTGACAGCGCATGGAAACTCATAGCCACGATGGCCCACCCGCTCAATAAAGCCGTATATGATACCGCCAGGAAACGTGTGACAGAAGGATATGGGATACTCCAGCCGCGGGTCTCTACCAGTATGCCGCGTGAAGATAGCTCTCGCTACGCCCATATGAACGGCAATGAACCCGGCATAGATCCATACACACGACTGACCTCAGATGTCTATCAGGATCTGTTTCACCAGGGCTCATTTATAGGCAAAGGCCTTTACGATATAGATGTATTTGAAAAGACACTGGATGACAGGTTTCCGGAAAACCGCATCCTGAGCCATGACCTGCTGGAGGGTTGCTATACACGGTCCGGGCTGCTCACAGATGTACAGCTATATGAAAAATACCCTGCACTCTACAGCACTGATATGAAGCGGCGCCACCGCTGGATACGCGGAGACTGGCAGATCGCTGCCTGGTGCCTGCCCTGGGTGCCTGATGCCCGGCACAAATGGCATAAAAACCCACTGGACGCGCTCTCCCGCTGGAAGATATTTGACAACCTGCGCAGGAGCCTCTTCCCGCCAGCTGTCACCGCGTTGATCATACTGAGCTGGCTGCTGCTGCCGGATGCCGGCTGGTGGACACTGATCGTGACGGGCATCATCATCCTGCCGGGACTGCTCAGCAATTTCTGGAGCCTGCTACACAAGCCAAAGGATGTCATACTGCTGCACCATGTGATCGTATCGGGACGCTCTGCGGGCAATGCCGCCGTGAGCGCGATGTTTGGCGCGATATGCCTGCCGTATGAGGCATTTATGAACCTCGATGCTATACTCCGCTCCTGCTGGCGCATGCTTATATCGCGACGCCACCTGCTCGAATGGAACCCATCGAGCTTTGCAGAGCTATCTGCTACCAATAGCCTGGCCGGCTCATACCTCGCTATGATCCTGGAGCCGCTGACGGCTGTAGCTGTAGCCGTGTACCTAAGTGTCAGAGCCCCGCATGCCCTGTATATAGCCGGACCGATCATTGCACTTTGGCTGACAGCACCGCTCATCACATGGTTTGTGAGCCAGCCTATAGCGCGCAAACTGGCAGAACTGACATATGAGCAGACCATCTTCCTGCAGAAACTGACCCGCAAGACATGGGCGTTCTTTGATGAGTTTGTCAATAAGGATGACAACTGGCTGCCACCTGACAACTTTCAGGAGCAGCCCGTATCAGCTATCGCACACCGTACCTCACCTACCAATATCGGCCTGTCGCTTCTGGCATCGCTGACCGCGTTTGACTTCAGCTATATCACACTGAGTGAGATGCTGGACAGGATAGGTGGTACATTTTCCTCCCTGCAGAAAATGGAGCGCTTTCACGGGCATCTGTACAATTGGTACGATACGCAAACGCTCACCCCGCTCCGGCCCAGGTACATATCCTCTGTAGATAGCGGCAACTTCGGAGGCCACCTGCTCACGCTGCGGCAAGGCCTCCTGACGATACCGGACCAGCAGGTCATAGGTGAAAACCTCTTTGAAAGCCTCAGAAATACACTGAGGATACTGGCAGACACGGTACACAAAAGGGACTTTGCTGTACTGAAAGAATTTAAGACAGAGCTGGAGTCGATATGCAGTGCGCAGCCGGCTACCCTCTATGATACACGCATAGCACTGGAGCGCCTGCTGGCAAAATACGGCAATGTATCAAAGTACCTGCAGACGGATGATGCCAGCAAAACGCACTACTGGAAGAAAGCACTGGAAACACAGATCACTGCGCCGCTGGAAGAGATGAAGAAGCTCACACCGTGGGTATTTCTCTCGCTCCCGGCAGATGTGCTGGCTACTATCCCTATACCCGCCATCCCTACGCTGAGAGATATCTCTATGCTATCCCTATCTACGGCTCATCATAGTGATCAGCCCTGGTTTGAGTCATACAATGCTGCCGTCATAGCCGGTAGCGATCAGGCCAAGGCATTTATCTCTGCCACAGAGTACCTGGCCGGGCAGTGCGCCGATTTCGCAGACATGGAGTGGGACTTTCTCTATGACAAAAACAAACGGCTCCTCACCATCGGCTATAATGCTGATGAGCACCGCATGGATAGCAGCTTCTATGACCTCCTCGCCTCAGAGGCCCGGCTCACAGTCTTTCTCGCTATCGCGCAGGGCAAGATACCACAAGAGAGCTGGTTTGCACTGGGCCGCCTGATCGTAAACGTGAATGGTAACCCCATTCTGCTCTCATGGAGCGGAAGCATGTTTGAGTATCTGATGCCTATGCTGGTCATGCCCAGCTTTGATAAGACACTGATCAACCAGACGGACAAAACAAGTGTACAGCGCCAGATACAATACGGTAAAGAGCGCGGCGTGCCATGGGGCATATCTGAGAGCGGCTATAACATGATAGATGCCGCGCAGAACTATCAATACAAGGCATTTGGCGTACCCGGCCTCGGTCTGAAGAGAGGACTGGGAGAAGACCTCGTCATAGCACCTTACGCCTCTGTCATGGCCCTGATGGTCTCACCTGAACGGGCCTGTACCAATCTGCAACAGATGGCTACGATGGGGTTTGAAGGTAAGTATGGCATGTATGAAGCGGTGGACTATACACCATCGCGCCTGCCGCGCGGCCAGTCCTTTGCGCTCGTACAGTCATATATGGCGCACCATCAGGGTATGAGCCTGCTTTCACTTTCCTACCTGCTGCTCAGCCAGCCTATGCAGAAGCGGTTTGAAGCCGAGCCGCAGTTTCAGGCTACCATGCTACTGCTGGAGGAGCGTATACCAAAGGCTACCTCCTACTACGCACATACCACAGATACTGCAGATGCACACTCTATAGTGAGCGGCTCAGAGGTGCGCATCATACGCAATCCGAATACTGCCGTGCCAGAGGTCCAGCTCCTCTCCAATGGCAACTATCACGTCATGGTGACCAACGCCGGAAGTGGCTACAGCAAGTGGAAGAACCTGGCAGTGACCAGATGGCGTGAAGACAGCACGTCTGACAACTGGGGTACCTTCTGCTACGTCCGCGACCTTGAGACAGGCGACTACTGGTCCACTGCGCATCAGCCTACCCTGCGCAAGAGTAAGTATTATGAGGCGGCTTTTTCGCAGGGCCGGGCTGACCTGCGTGACAGGCAGCAGGACATAGAGATGCACACAGAGATAGTGGTCTCTCCGGAGGATGATATCGAGATGCGCAGGCTCTACCTGATCAATAGGTCCGGCAGAAAGAAAGTGCTCGATATCACCAGCTATGCCGAGGTGGTCATAGCGCCTCCCGCAGCAGATGCTTCGCACCCTGCCTTCAGCAATCTCTTTGTGCAGACAGAGATCCTGAAAGGGCAAAATGCGATCATCTGTACACGCCGCCCACGAGGGGCCAATGACAAAGAACCGTGGATGTTTCACCTGATGAAAGTACACGGTACAAAGGCAGTGGAGACGTCATTTGAGACGGACAGGATGCAGTTCATAGGCCGTGGCAATACGGTAGCCAACCCAAAAGCGATGACCTCGGCAGATCCGCTCTCTGGGAGTCAGGGACCGGTACTGGATCCTATAGTTTCCATACGGCATCAGATAGTACTGGAGGAGGATGAGACAGTGACCGTAGATATGCTGCTGGGCATAGCCGATACGCGAGAGGGCTGCCAGGGCCTGGTAGATAAATACCAGGACAAGCATCACAAAGACCGCGTATTTGAGCTGGCCTGGACGCACAATCAGGTAGTGCTGCGCCAGATCAATGCCTCAGAGGCAGAGGCGCAGCTATATAGCCGGATGGCAGGATCTGTACTGTATATGAATCCGGCGCTACGTGCCGAGCCTGCTACACTCATCAAGAACCGCAAAGGGCAGTCGGGACTGTGGCCATACTCTATATCTGGTGACCTGCCTATCGTACTCCTGCGTGTGGGCGAGAATGCAAACATAGACCTGATCAGGCAGCTGATACAGGCACATACCTTCTGGCGTATGAAGGGACTGCTGGTAGACCTGGTGATCTGGAATGAAAGCCATGGCGGCTACCGGCAGACATTGCAAAACCAGATCACCAGCCTGATAGCCGGCAAGACCACAGAGCAGTCCGGTGGCATCTTTGTGCGAGGGGCAGACCAGGTACCTGTAGAAGATACAGTGCTGATGCAGACAGTAGCGCGCATCTGCATATCAGGGGCTGACAACTCACTACCAGAGATTATAAACCGCAAGGCACCAGGTAAAGCGACCATACCCTATCTCATACCTGCGTATGCCCACCAGCCCGCAGATGAGCCGGCCCTGAAGGCAGAGCCTCTGACATTTGACAATGGCTATGGTGGCTTCTCAGCAGATGCGAGGGAGTATATCATAGACATTTCTGCAGGCAAAACAACTCCCGCCCCATGGGTGAATGTACTGGCCAATCCGGACTTTGGTACGCTGATATCTGAGAGCGGGCAGTGCTACACCTGGAGCGAAAATGCACACGAGTACAGGCTGACACCATGGGCCAATGACGCCGTGAGCGATCAGGGCGGAGAGGCCTTTTATATCCGTGATGAAGAGACAGGCTACTACTGGTCACCGCTGCCTATACTATCTGGTACCAAGGTGCCCTACAGAGTTAGACATGGCTTTGGTTATAGTGTCTTTGAGCATACAGAGGCGGGCATACAGTCAGAGGTATGGGTGTATGTAGATCTGGCTGCTACGATCAAGTTTACCGTGATCAAACTAAAGAATATCTCGGGCCGGGTGCGCAAACTATCGGTGACCGGCTATGCTGAGTGGGTACTGGGCGACCTGAAGCCGAAGACCTCCATGTACGTCTCTACTGAGGTAGATACTGATACCGGTGCCATCCTGGCGCGCAACCCATACAGTATGGAGTTTGCCGACCGCGTGGCCTTCTTTGATACTGATGAAGGCAACAGGAGCTACACCGGTAGCCGCACCGAGTTTCTGGGTAGGAACTCTACTATACAGCAGCCTGACGCTATGTCGCGACTGCGCCTCTCCGGCAAGATGGGTGTGGGCGCCGATCCGTGTGCGGCTATCCAGGTCACCTTTGACCTGAGTGAATACCAGAGCAAAGATGTGACCTACCGCCTCGGCGCCGGCAAGCATCATGCAGACGCCGTCAATACAATCAGACAGTTCAAAGGCAAAGATATGGCTGCAGAAGCGCTGGACAAAGTGCGCAGCTACTGGGCGCAGGCTATCTCTGCCGTGCAGCTGCAGACACCAGATCAAGCTATCAACACGATGGCCAATGGATGGCTCGTGTATCAGGTACTCTCCAGCCGCGTGTGGGCCCGGAGCGGCTTCTATCAGTCGGGAGGTGCATTTGGCTTTCGTGATCAGCTGCAGGATATCATGGCCCTGCTGTATACAGAGCCCGGCCTGGCCCGCAAACAGATCCTGCTACATGCGTCTAAGCAGTTTAAGGAGGGAGACGTGCTGCACTGGTGGCATCCGCCGGTAGGGCGGGGTGTACGGACGCGCTGCTCAGATGACTACCTGTGGCTGCCATTTGTGACAGAGCGATATATCACATGCACCGGAGACCTGTCCATACTAGATGAGACGGTGGCCTTCATAGAGGGCCGACTGCTCAATCCCGGCGAGGAGTCTAACTATGACCTGCCGGTGGTATCAGGCGAGTCTGCCTCCCTGTATGAGCACTGTCTGCGCGCTATCAGGCATGGTATGCGCTACGGCCAGCATGGGCTGACACTCATGGGCACCGGCGACTGGAATGATGGCATGGACCAGATAGGCAAGGAAGGCAAAGGTGAGAGTGTCTGGCTGAGCTTCTTCCTGTATGATGTCCTGACCAGGTTCACTGCGGTGGCACGCGGGCGAGGAGACGATGAGTTTGCATCAGTATGTGACAAGGAGGCTGCGCTGCTGCGGGAGAATATAGAGAAGAGTGCCTGGGATGGCGAGTGGTACAGGAGGGCATACTTTGATGATGGGTCTCCGCTGGGCTCTGCTACCAACCCAGAGTGCAAGATAGACTCTATAGCCCAGAGCTGGTCTGTGATCTCCGGTGCTGCTGATGCGGAGCGTCAGGAGAAGGCACTCGACTCGGCCTATCAGTACCTGGTGAGCCAGCACGATGGCCTGATCAAGCTGCTCGATCCGCCGTTTGACAAGTCGGAGCTGGACCCCGGATATATCAAGGGCTACCTGCCCGGCATACGGGAGAATGGTGGCCAGTATACCCATGCGGCTATCTGGCTGATCATAGCCTTTGCCGAGATGGGGCGCCGTGACCGCGTGGCTGCGCTGCTGGCCATGATCAACCCGCTAAACCACGGCAAGGACGCGGCTCACATAGCCACCTACAAGGTAGAGCCCTATGTGATAGCGGGTGATGTCTATGCAGGGGCGCACCTGGGCCGCGGTGGCTGGACCTGGTACAGCGGCTCGGCGGGGTGGTTCTACAGGCTGATCATAGAGTATGTGGTCGGGCTGAGAAAGGAGGGTGACAAGCTCCGCTTCCGCCCATGCGTGCCGGATGAGTGGCAGGCCTTTCACCTGCAGTACCGGCATGGCAGCAGTACCTATACCATCGCCTTTGCCAATAAGGGTAAGGCAGTAGCCGCAGTCACGCTGGATGGCGCCGCCCTGACAGACCAGACCATCACACTGGCGGATGACGGCCGCGAGCACCGCGTAGAGGTGACCCTGGGCTGAAGTTTTCCGACTATAGGAGCATTGCTATGACTGGGGGTGACAGTGGCCGAGCGGGTAGCCGGTGGCAGCTTTTGGGGCAAGTTTTCCGACTATGGAATCATTGCTATCAGGGGCTTTGAGCGATGGTATGAATGATAAGGCTACTGTAACTTTTGCGATAGCGCTACCGGGATGCTAGTGATACTGAGCCGGATAGATAAGGGTGCTATGACCACCCTCATAGATATGCCTGTGGCTGAATACCATCGCTGTGAATGTGATAGATGAGCGAAATAGAATTAACTTACATACACTAAACCTGACCATATGCCTCGTAAACTACTGCTGGCCGTACTGATCCTCTCGCTGCTCATAGAGGTGGGCCTGAGCCTTGGGATCTTCTTTGCCAAGGACCTGGTGTCACAGCAATTTGGCGTGACGCTGACACCGGATACGGATTTTCTGAGCTATATAGTGGGGTGGCTGTGCTGCTTCCTTTCGCTCATACTCTGCCTGGCCATCTATGAGCTGTGGCACTATGACAGGCACTATATCATGCTGTGCTACCTGCTGGGCTACTTCTGGATGGCGATAGGCATAGCGATCTATGTGGGCTATCACAAACCGGACAACCTGGTGATCGACACCCTCAAAGGGATGCTGATAGTGATGCTGACACGCTGGACGTCGCGAAAGGTGCCGCCGGTGGCTGAGATCGGGTAATTGCAGCATAGGATTACAACTGCTAGACTTGTCAGGAATCAGAAGTTAAGTGCGAGGTTGGTGCCGTTTGTACTGATATAGGCATGATGACGTCTGTGCCAGTGGGTATCACCGCCACAATACTTCCAGTCCTTTGCTCTGCCGACAGCGAGTGTGGGTATGCCGCAGAATATAGCTAGCATCCCGACGCCCCCTATCACACCACTTGATATATAGAGTTGTTCTCCCCGATCATTATTATAGTCATCTATATGCCTTATAGTGTAAATAACGCCTGCCGTAGCCAGTACCAGACTAGTCCCTGCCAGACCCGCCCCGGATGCTATGAGCACAGTACCGGCTGTTTTCAGGCGTTTAGACTGGTTGCACTTGGCCTCCTTGTCTACAGGCACACCTGTGGTGAATGAATAATCTATGGCAGATGTACTAGACTCAAAGTCGCGATGCAAAAATAGTACTGAGGTGTGCTGCTGTGCAGAGAGCCGGAGTGAAAGGGCAATAAGCAATAAGACTGTAGTGTATTTCATAGAAGGTTACGTTTGCCGCAAGATAGTGGAAAAGTGGTTGATTCATCATATAAAATGCATGTAAGGTCGCTTGGCCTTTGTGGAACTTATGGCAGGCATTGCAAGCGCGGAAAGGGACGCGGCACCAAACGCTATATGCGGCACTACAAGTGCCTATAGTAGCTACTTTCGGAGTACAACTCCGGAAGGGCGGGACATTTTAATCAGTGTTGAACTCATTTGAAATAGACTTTTCTATGAAGAGTGTCACTCTTATGAGAATTGTCTGAGCTATCAACTATTTCAGCAATAACATCAAAAAAATTTAAACCTTTATGTAGTTTAATGTTGAAAGCAACAACATTATTTGAATTAGCCTCGAGCAATTCCCTTTTGTATGTGGTTTTATCTTGAGTGCCTAGATATACTTCGATATGCTTTCCGATAGGTCTCGAAATCATCGTATTAATTAAAATTTGCTCTGCATAAGCCGTATCGCCATGGCAGGCAGGACAATAAAAATCGGGGCTTACTGCCACACCCTCGTCACAAAATCTAGAACCTAAGGAATCAAATTTCTGGACATATATTACATTCCCAAATCCGTCCACAACTGCATACCTAGCTAAATGTGCATTAGCATAATAATAGAACTGCTCTCCAAATAATTCACCGTTTTGATAATATAGCTTCTCTTTAATCGTACCATTCTCGTAGAACGAAATGTACAGTGAGTCTTTTCTGTTGTCTTTATAGAAGCAATAAACTTTAATATTACGTGACGGGTAATACAATTTATAAATGCCAACTCTATAGTTATTGTATATAAAGTGCTTATGTTGGGAGGAATCAGGATTTACATAATACTCCTCTTTAATGCTACCGTTTTCGTAATAGGTTCTTACCCCTTGTGTCCTCAAACCATTTTGACATCCATTCAAGAAAAGCATAAAAAAGACAAGTAACAGTGGTCTACTCATTGTATGCTGTTATACAAGGTTGTTGTTTCATCGTTGTGCCGAACGCAGAGGACTAAGTTAAGATAAAAAGGACCAACATTTGGGATAGCATCTCTACGTTGAAGCGAGGACGCTTGAACCGGCAGTGATATTAACTTGCGGATTGCAATCCGGAACAGCGGAGATCGTTGGTGACGCTGCGCTAAACACCAACGAAGGCGTAAGCCAGTACTACTACCAAACTCATAAAAGGCAACACAGCATGTGCCCAGCGCTACGTGCGACACTACAAGTGCCTATAGTAGCTACTTCCGGAGTACAACTCCGGAAGGGCGGGGAAAAGGTCTTGCTATACTGCTGCGCGGTATCTGGGCATTACAAATGCCGGATATTAAGTGCGATATTGGGGGGACGTACTACAAACGCAAAAAGGACGCGGCACCAAACGCTACGTGAGACAATACAAGTGCCTATAGCAGCTACTTCCGTAGTATAACTCCGTAAGGGCAGCGCAATAATTCCTAATCAGGACTCTATTCCAGAAATTTGGTCTATTTCCTTCTTTATAAAAGAGGCACAGGCTAAATTTCTATCCGAAAAAAATGTATCACTATTATTTGTACCAAGATAACCGACAACATACTTAGATTCGTCACTCTGGTAAAAATACCAACCTTCGTTTACCCTTTTGTTGTCAGACCAATGCATCCATTCCGAAATCTCTTCGGGGAATGCTTTCAATGCATCAAAAATTAAATCTTGAGTAATTTGATCTGCCCATAGAGCGTAGCCGGTTTCTTTCACTAAAGTGACGGCAGATCTAGTACTAATTTCTCGATAGCGTCTCGGGATAAGTATAATATTTTCAATCGTTTGATTTAAATCCATCCTTTATTTTATCATTCTACGGCCAACTTCCCCCCTCTAGTCCCCGCTGGCGCGAATATTACATCATTAGTGTTCGAAACATGCTAC
>JAFDYN010000026.1 GCA_018267385.1 Bacteroidota bacterium
TTGAGACGCTGTTGTCAGAAAAGCGGAAGCTGCTTCAAGTAACCAGTGAAGAAGCCGACAGAATCCGCAAGAAGATGGGGGAATTAGTCAATATGAGGCTTGAGGGCGAACTGACCAAGGAAGCGTTCTTGGAGCATCACAAGCCGCTAGAGGAGCGCTTAGCACAGCTTATGGAACAAGTTCCCAACCTAGAGGCCGAAGTCAGTTTTATGACTGTTCAGAGCGAATCTTCTGAAACGGTTCTTCTTGAAGCCAAGAACCTCTACTCCCAATGGGAAGCCATGCCCCTTGATGAGAAGCGGAGAATCATAGAAGCCATTACGGAGAAGTTAGTCATTGGAGAAGAAGATATTACGATCAAATTAAGCTACGCGCCCCAATCCCTTCAAAATGGAGGAAAAAGGCAACACATTGTGGACGCTTGAACCAGCAGGGGCCCTTTCCGTCCTGGAGTTTAGTCCAGCGTCACCTGCGACTATGCGCGCTACAGATTCCCTGCCGTTCGGGATTTGTAATCCCAAACTCGCTAACCGTGGATTTTAAATCCACAGCCCACCTACTTCCGGATTACAAATCCGGAAGAGCACATTTATAAGTTTCCAGCGATCCGTAGCTCCACTCAAAAAAAGCTGTTGGTAGCACCCGCCGTTCGGGATTTGCAATCCCGAACCCGCTAACCGTGGATTTAAAATCCACGGCCCACCTACTTCCGGATTACAAATTCGGAAGAGCAGAGCATGCCGTCGCACTTCTGCCGTCGCTGGTGTTTAGTGCAGCGTCACCCGCGACTGTGACGAGGAGCGCCCGGCGAATGCTGTTGGTGACGTGCCACCGCACCAGATACCGACAACGGCATAAAAAAAGCACCATTTAGACTGATTTATCATGCATTAATATTATTTTTTGACATTTATGAATGAAAAAGCGCACATAAATTTGATTATCCGGCGAAAAGATGTATCTTTGAGTTGTAAATCATGCATTAAAGCATCTTTTGCGCACTTATGACTGATATATCCTACCAAAACTGGGCTGCCATGAGCGACCAGGCCCTCACGGCGCAGATAGGCACCTTCGTACAGCACCACCGCCTCCGCCAGAATAAGACACAGGCCGGGCTGGCCCGTGCTGCGGGCATCAGCCGCTCTACGCTCAGCCTGCTGGAGCGCGGCGAGACCGTGACGCTGGCCACGCTCATACAGGTGCTGCGCGTGCTGGACCAGCTACATGTGATGAGCGCCTTTGTGGTGCAGCCGGAGGTGAGCCCTATGGCCCTGCTGCGCGAGCAGAGCCACCAGCGCTACCGCGCGCGCGGCCACCGCACAGACACAGACACCCCACCCACAGACTGGTAAAAAAGAAAGATCATGCGGAAAGAAGAAAACACAAAAAACATCAGAAGCACATCCTGCCGATAGTACAAAATGTTTGAAACACCCCCCTGCCTACCGGCAGGCAGGCTTTATAAAGGTCGCAGATCCCGTACCGATAGGTCGGGAGGGACAAAGGGGGATCTGACGCAGCACCGCAAAACGCAATAGAACCACAAAACAATGCAACTAGCCGAAGTAAAAATATGGGACACACTGGTAGGCGCCGTAGCCTGGGATGAGGCCCGCGGGCTCGCCACCTTTGAGTATGATACCGCGTACCGGCGCTCGGGTGCCGACCTCGCGCCGCTCATGATGCCCGTGCGCGGGCCGCAGGGCGTTTATAGCTTCCCCGAGCTGCGGCACAGGCCGGGCGCACCCGGCACAGATACCTACCGCGGCCTGCCGGGGCTGCTGGCAGACTCCCTGCCCGACCGCTATGGCAGCGCGCTGATAGACGCCTGGCTGGCGCAGCAGGGCCGCCCGCAGGGCAGTATGAATCCCGTAGAGATGCTCTGCTTCATAGGCACGCGCGGCATGGGTGCGCTGGAGTATGCGCCTGCCTCCCTCCCACCTGATCGCAACACCTTCTCCGTAGAGGTGGCGCAGCTCGTGGAGATGGCGCGGGAGATGCTGACACGCAGAGAGCACTTTCACACCGATATGCGGGAGGAGGCGCAGGCCATGCGCGAGATCCTGCGCATAGGTACCAGCGCCGGCGGTGCGCGCCCCAAGGCGGTGATAGCCTGGAATGAAAAGACAGGCGAGGTGCGCTCCGGCCAGACCCGCGCGCCGCGGGGCTTCACCCACTGGCTGCTCAAGCTGGACGGTGTGAGCGATATACAGCTGGGCGCGAGCCACGGCTATGGCCGCGTGGAGATGGCCTACTACCTCATGGCGCGCGACTGTGGCATAGACATGATGCCCTCACGCCTGCTGGAGGAGGGCGGCAGGGCGCACTTTATGACACAGCGGTATGACCGCGCCGATGGCGATATACGCCACCACATACAGACCCTCTGCGCCATGCGCCACTATGACTACAACCAGGTGACGAGCTATAGCTACGAGCAGCTCTTTCAGACCATGCGCGAGCTGCGGCTCGACTATCAGGCAGCAGAGCAGATGTACCGGCGGATGGTGTTCAATGTCGTAGCGCGCAACTGTGATGATCATACAAAGAACTTTGCCTTTTGCCTCCGGCAAAACAGCGCGTGGGAGCTGGCACCGGCCTATGACGTCTGCCACGCCTACCAGCCGGGCCACCAGTGGGTGAGCCAGCACGCGCTGAGCATACAGGGCAAGCGGCAAAACATCACGCGCGATGACCTGCTGGCCGTAGGCGCCTCTATCCGCATGAAGAAGGCCAATGACGCCATCAACGAGATCGTCTCCGTAGTCTCCCGCTGGCGCGACTATGCTGATCAGGTGCGCGTAGCGCCAAAGCTCCGCGATGAGATAGCAGGTACGCTGGTGAGGGTGTAGTCGAGGGGCGAGAGACGAGGGACAAGAGCCCCGCGCCTTTGCCGGTCGCCTGACCTGCAACTAGATGAGAGCGTCTCCTGATATACTAAAATGTACCGTCATAGTGAGGATTGCGCCCAGCGCTTGTTGCTGGTCAGCGACCAACAACGGCTAGGAGAAGCATCTCTCCTAACCCTTTCTGAAGGAGAGGGCTAATACAATACATTTACTCCTTCACAAAGCGGCCGGTGCTGATGGCGCCGGTGCGGTCGGTGGTCTGCACGAGATAGATGCCCGGGGCCAGTGTACGTACGTCTAGGCCGGCAGTGGTGTAGTCTGTACTGATGACGCGCGCGCCGCTGATATCCAATATATCTACATGCGCAGGACTCCCGCTGCTGATGTATAGCGTGTGGCTGGCTGGATCCGGGTAGAGTGCCAGGCTGCGTACATCGCTGATGGCTGTGATACCGGAGACATTGCACGCACTGCCGATGTGGAGGGCGGAGCGGAAGCAAGGATCGAGATGTGCATCGTCCAGTGTATTGCTACGGTCAAACATGGAGAAGAGATAGGTGAGCGTCGTACCGCCATCATAAGAGGTGACATACTCATCGGGGCCGTAGCCATCCCAATATGCCCAGGGGATCTGCGTGGCATCAAGCACGGCGCCGAAGTTCTCGATATAGTTGCACCGGCTGGTGTCGTCTCCGTATACTGCAGGGAGCGAGGTACAGCCGAACTCGCCGAGCCATACGGGTACCTGATGCGTAGCAGACCAGGTGGCTACGTCCTGCACCTCTGCTGTGATATCTGCCGCCTGCGCACCATGACGGGCAAAGGACACATGGTGGCCTGAGAGCGAGTCGGTAGCCGGTACTCCTCCCTGCCCCTGAAAACAAAAGCCCGGATAGCTATTGCCATCATAGATGTGAAAGGTGTAGATCAGGTTGGTATCACTGTATGGGGTGGACGAGCTGAGCGCGGTGGGGTCATAGTAGCCCGTATTGCCTACTATGAGCGTGTGGGTGTGATCATACTTGCGGATCGTATCTATGGCGGTCTGGTATACGGTGCGCAGGTGGGCATCACTCACGGTATTGGGCTCATTGCGCAGCTCAAACATGACGCGCTCAGGGTCTGCATAGCTATAGCGCGCTATAGCCTGCGCCCATACGCGGCTGATGAGCTGAGCCTGCTGCGTATAGTTGGCATCAGTGATCTGGTAGTGGGTCTGGAGGCCGTAGGTATCGTCATCGTCTGCGAGATGATTGTCTATCACGAGGTTCATGTTATACTTTCCCGTCCAGGCTATGACAGAGTCTACATAGCTCAGGCCGCGTGCTACATTCTGATCAGCAGTATTGAAATCATACGGTGCGGTGTAGCCGGCAAAGGGCTCAAAGAAGACAGGCAGGCGCACGGTCTGAAAACAGAGGTCATGTAGATTTTTGATATCAGCCTCGGTGTAGCGCGTGGCATCAGGGAAGGTGGTAGTATTGAAATACCAATAGCCCGACTCGAGCCAGACGGCGAGGTTCATAGCCTTCTGCAGGCGGGCTGCGCGGGCCTGTGCAGTAGTGACTGCGCCGGCACAGTAGGTAAGGCTGCAAAATAATAAGGCAAGTAGAAACTTATTCATTGGTGATTTTTTTGGGTGAAGATAATTCAGTTGACACATGCAGTAAGAGTTTAACAGGCGAAAAGGCGACAAAGCACGTCCCCTTTCGGAGCGTGCTTTGTCTATGAGTGCCTGCCCCTAAATCCCCAAAGGGGACTGTAACAGCCGACCATTCTAATAATAACCACTGCTAGGATTGGCGCGGAGTGGTGAAGACCTTCCTGGCCTTGTCGGCTATATTCTTTATGCGCTCCTGCTCGCGGTGGTAGGCTATCTCCTCCTGATGCTGGAATGCCTGCTCCTTGTCATGGGTGCCTTCCTTCCACTGTACCTGGCTCTGGCGGCCCTGGCCGGGTATGAGGTGCATATCGGGTCCATGCACGCGCTGCGGCCTGTCCATACGGCCTGTGGCTGTATCTATACCGCCGCGCACATCTTCATCCTTCACATTGTCGCTACCCTCTATATCACCGGGGCGGTCTGTATCTACGCGTACGGATTCTGCCTGCTTATTTTCTTTGGGTGCAGATGGCTCCTCATGCCGCTTTGGCGCTTCCGCTTTTTTTGCCGGAGCTGCGGAGCGCTTAGGCTGGGCAGCGGATGTGCTACGGGAGCTGGCAGGCTTTGCGGTGCTCTTGCCGCTTGTTTTCTTTGCGGTGGTGGCCTTCTCAGGTGCGGTGGCCTTTTGAGCTTTCTTAGCCGCAGATGCCGTAGCCTTTTCTACCTTCTTAGCTACGGGAGCGATGGCCTTTTGTGCCTTCTTCACTACGGGTGCTATGGCCTTGGCTGCTTTCTTCACCAGTTGCCTGCCTTTGGCCAGTGCTTTCTTGGCTAGTGGTGTGGCCTTCTTTACTGCTTTCTTAGCAGCGGCTTTGATACCGCCTCTGGTAGCGGACTTCTTAGACGATGCCGTAGACTTGCCTGTTACTTTTTTGGCTACACTCTTTACGGCCTTCACCGCCTTCTTAGCTGCGGGTTTTGCTTTTTTGACGGCGGCTTTCACTGCCTTCTTTGCAGCGGCCTTAGGTTTGGCTGTCGACTTAGATTTCTTTGCTGTTGCCATGATGTTTTGTTTTTTGAGTATGACGCTCCACATAGTGAGCAATACTACGTGTGGGGCAAATGCAGTGCCAATAGAAAGGGGGACGAGGGGCGAAGGGCGAGAGACGAGGGACGAAGGTCAAGAGACGGGAGACGATCTACTATAGTGCGTTGTTTCTTCTTGATTCTTGATTCTTGGTTCTTATTTCTTGATTCTCGGTTCTTATTTCTTGATTCTTGTTTCTTGATTCTTGACTCTTGCTTCTTGGTTCTAAGAAAAAAAATAACCCGCCAGTGAGCATTGGGTTTTAGACTCGCCGGCAGGTTAACCACAGGTATATATATCTTTGCCCCTAGGCCAGGGCTGCAGTGTCTATGCGGATCAGCCGCTCCTGTACTGCTATGAGCACTACAGAGATGATATTGCGGGCACCGGTCTTGCGCAGGATGTTCTTGCGGTGGGTGCACACAGTATTTGCACTGAGCTGTATGCGCTCGGCTATCTCATTGCTGCTGAGGCCTTGTCCTATCAGGGCGAGTATCTGGCGCTCGCGGCCGGTCAGGTCTGTCAGATTTTTGCAGTTCATCATCGTGGGTGATTTTTAGTGACACAAACCTAGGCGGTATACCTAGAAAGGGTTAACCAGAAGTAGTGGCAAAATAGGAGGTCTGGCAAAAGGCGGTCAGGGCCGGATATTTTCTGTCAAAGCCATATCTAAAGCGTTCAGAATCAAATACTGTCCAATAAAAAAATCACCAGAAAAGGGTATAGGATGGATGAATAGATACCTATAAATTTGAAAAAACTATCAAATCTATGCCAAGCACACTCACAGTCTCAAAACTGAGCGACCTGACCTTTGCCGTATCCAATGACGGCGTGATCACCATCTCTGCCCCCGGCCAGACGGACATCACCTGCTCCTGCAACTCCTACACCAAGTGGTACACCTGGGGAGTGGTGGGTAGCGGGACCAACCCCTTCACCTTTGCCGTGAGCCCGTGCAGTGCGCCCAGCGGACTGAAGTCTGAGAGCTATACCAATAATGCCAACCTCTCCCTCGGTGTGACCACCAATGGTGCGTCAAAGATCGTGCAGGGAACGAATGGCGACTCTCGTATAGGCGGCGGCATGGTCGCGATCGCCGTACTGATAGACAATCAAAGCCTGAACGGCAGCAGCGGCAGCTACCCAAACTATCTGGTGGCCCATATGCCGAGCGGCGGCGCCTACCTGACCTTCTACCATCCATAACCCCTGATCCATAAACAAAAGACCACTTTTCAGCCCAAACGTAGCCGGGAGACACAGTACCGTATCATCAGACTGATCTCCCGGCTTTTTAGATGAACATGATACAGACAGACACATACACCCGCCAGCGGCTGCTGAGCCCCGCCACGGGCCGCGTCACGGAGGTATGCCTGATAGAGACCGATGGCACGGCAGATCTGCCCGTGTACCTGGAGTGGCTGCGCGCTATGGATGTGCGCCGCGGCCTGCTGCTACTGGTGAATGTGCCTGAGTACAGCGCCGCCGCCCTGGAGATACTGCATGAGATCCGCTCCCTGGGCATAGAGGTACTGCCGGTGCAGCTGCCCGATACTATCAATACCAGGCCCGGCACGCCCCACTCCTACCCCTTGCCCGCTGCAGATATGATGCTCGGTGCCGTAGGTACAGATGGCCGCCGTACGCTGTATCTGGCAGACTATGGTCGTCATGATTTTAAATCACTGCGCTATGATCACCGGTTCCGCACGGCGCTACGCCGCCTGGGCTACCAGGCCATAGCCTGCCGCGATGCCGGCCTGCCAGCGCTGGAGGGTGGTGACTGCCTGCAGATAGAGGAGCATTTGTTTTTAGGCACCGGTACACGCCGGCGCTTTGGCGCTCATGCTACCTGCGATATCAGGACCTTCTACCATTTGGCAGAGGAGGTGCAGCTACACTACATAGGTGTGGACGATCCCTCTTTGCACCAGGGCCTGTACCATCTCGACCTTTACTTTGCCTATGCGGGCAGAGATGAGAGGGGGCACCACCGCTTCCTCGCAGGGTATATAGATGAAGACAGCATAGGCGATGCTGTGATAGATGATATGCGCAGGCAGCTGGACCATTTTCGCACGGCGGTGCGTGAGACACTGGATGCCTGTTTTGGCGGTATGTATACGCTCACACCTGTGCCGGTCATCGTGTGTGATATCTACCGTGTATCTCCGCTGAATGGTATCACCGAGTATGTGAACGGACGGCTGAAGTACTACTTCCCCTGGCCGAAATTTATCAATGCCAAGGAGCATCCGGACTTTGACATACAGCAGCGTGTCACGGCGGCTACGCAGCGCGCCTGGGATATACTGGCTGCTACGCTGGGGCCGGAGGCGCTGGTGCGCTGCCCTGTGCCTGTCTGCTATACTACCGGCAGCGGCCAGTCACTGCACTGTACGCTGGGTATCATAGGCCGCAAAGGCTAAGCTGTAGCTGTGGCCAGCTGCGCCGCGGCGGCCCGCATAGTGACGCCCAGCGCGCGGGCATAAAACCAGATTCGCGCCTGTGGGTATGCGCTGATCTCGTCTACAGCAGCAGGCACGCTGCTCCCCAAAGACCGGAAGTATCCAGCCCCCTCCTTCACAGCAGTATGCAGCAGCTTCAGAATACTATTATACTCATCGGACAGCGGTGAACGGCTGTCTATCCAGCGCTGCGTATTGCGTATCTGCGTAGTGAGCAGGTCTATCTGGCCCAGCTCATGGCGCGCTATGAGCTGGTAGAGGCGGGCACCATACTTCATGTCCTGGCGTGCATCGGACTTATCGCAGATGATGCGCTCTGTATAGTCTATGACATCATCCCAGCGCTGCAGCATCATCTGCGCTGTCGCTATATTGTAGAGCAGGGATATCTCACGGGCCTTGTTTACTTTGCGGCGGTGGCGCTTCATGCCGTCCATGACAAAAGGGATCATTTTCAGCGTCTGCTCGTCCTGATCTGTACCATGATAGTAGATCATCTTGTACAAAGCCAGTAGCTGAAATGCCTCACCGGCCTCATCCTCATTGGCGGGATGGATCGCCTCCACTTTATCCAGCAGCACCTTCATCTGAGCATAGTCTTGTATAGACAGCAGGCTAGACAGCGTATTATTAATAGTGATGAGATACAGTACCGGATCGGCGTGTGCCATATGCGGGTAGGCGTCATAGAGCGCATATAACCTGGCCTGGTACTCATGAGAGCTGGCCGCATCACCACGGAGCTGATAGTAAAGGCTCCAGATGCTATAGTAGATCCGGTCAGCACGGAAACAGAGGCCAGGGGCATAGTTCTTGAAAGTAGGATCATTGATCCTTTCCTCTGCTGCTGTCCAGAAATTTTGCGGCAACCCGGCAGCAGCATACATACGTACCTGTATGAATAGCCAGTCATTCAGATTGCGCAGATCTGTGATGGTTTGTATTTTGTGCAGGACCTGCGCATACTCTATACCTATCGCATCGGCCTGCTCCCTCAGGGTGTCATGGCTCAGCTCCAGATTCATATAGCCCCTCTTCATCAGTAGTGTGAGCAGTATCTCATACTTCTCGTAGGTCCCGGCCATCTCTATGGCGCGCTCCAGCGTCTTGCGGCGCAGGGTATTGAGGCGCTTGCTGCGGTATAGCTCCTCATCTATCATCAGCTCACTGATCTGAGTATCTATAGAGGTGCCGGCGCTGTAGCTGCGCAGGGCCTTCATGATCATCTCATGCAGGTTCTTCTTCTCATCGGCAAAGTTCTTGGAGATCTTTGCATCCTTGATACTCGCCTTCAGCACTGCCTCATCATAGGGGCCCTCGTCGGGCAGGGCATCGTAGGCATCGTAGAGTATCTCGTACTTATTGACCTCGCCTTCCTTGACGTGGCGCCTTGAGAAAACTTTGAAATAGCGCTTCTCACTGGAGGAGAGTGCCTTGACTAAAAGGAAGAGATCATCAGTGGCCTTCATGAAACACTACAAAATTGTATGGGTACTGCAATTTATGCGAAACCATCCATATACCCTAAAAAGGGTATAGAGGCATACAAGTTTTGCCTTGTACCTCATGGATATCCTGACCACTGTCATCACCATACAATAAATATGCGGCTAGTTCATTATCATTAGGATATGAAAGCAGCAGGGGCATATGAGTGGGTGCGGATAGCGATAGCTGTGGGGCTGGTAAGTTTTTTCAGCTACCTGATGCTGCGTATCACGCTGCCGTACCTGGCCTTTGAGATAGACACGGACTTTCTGGTGACCAAGCAGTCCATCATCCACATCCGCCACTGGCGCTATGCCTTCTACACGCATGTGATCACGAGCACCTTTGTACTGTTTCTCGGCATCTTCCAGTTCATACACCGCCTCATCTATGGGTACAAGAAACTGCACCGCTACATCGGGCTGGTGTACCTGATCATAGTGGTGTGCCTGAGCGGCCCCTCAGGGCTGATCATGGGTATATATGCCAATGGGGGCATCTACGCGCGGGTCAGCTTTGTCACGCTGTCATTGCTGTGGATGGGATTCACGGCGTGGGCATACCTGCGCATACTGCGGCATGATGTGCGCGCGCACCAGGCCTATATGCTGCGCAGCTATGCCCTCACACTGTCTGCGGTCACGCTCAGGTCGTATGCCTTTGTCCTGCCTGTCTTCGTACATATGGATGGGCGCGATGAGTACATCCTGATAGCCTGGCTGAGCTGGATACCCAACCTGATCATCGCAGAGATATTGATCCGCAAGGGGTGGATGACGCTCTAGCTATCCCTGGGCTCAATGGCTATGATCCTGCCATCGTACATGATGCGGAAGAACTCTGTGCCGGTGCTATCGCGGTGGGTGACTGTATTATTGATATAGCCGGAGTCCTCCGGCGGGTACTGCCACTGCTGGTCATAGCGGGTAAGGGTGATCAGACCGCCGGTATCTACCTGCAGCGTCTGCACATGTAGCGGAGAGCAGAAGCAACCGGCCTTCATAGCGTCTATAAAATGGCCCGAGGTGTCTATGGTGGCGATATAGTACTGTACGGGTGTCCACGGTATGAAGAAGAGAGAAGAACTGTATACAATGGCATGATAGGAAGGCGACAGGGGCAGCTCGCGCAGCAGGTCGTACTCCTGATTCATAGAGCGGCTCCACTCACCGCGGCCATCGGCTACACCGGGCAATATGTCTTTGAATATCGGAGCAATGGTATTGACCTCACGATTGTAGAGAGAGTCTGGCGGAATGACATAGGGCATCTGAGCAAGGGAGGTGCGGCTGAGCAAGATATCCAGCAGTGCGCGGCTCTTGTGCTCCGGCGAGGCGAGATAGCGATACTTAGCTATCAGCGCCTGAAACGACGCCGAGCTGCGCATGTCCCTAAAGAATGTATCCTGCTCCACAGTCTCTACGGCAAAGGGATCATCCTGTAGTGCTTTCTCGAGGGCAGCAAGACCGTCCCAGGTCTGGGTCATACCCAGGCGGGCATCCCACATTTCTGCCTGTGCTTTGGTGCGTTTGTCGTTTTCTGCCAGGATAGTAGCGTAGTAGGCAATATCCTCTCGACCTAAGCGGAAAGCTATAGGTATCATCTGAAGATAGGCGTAGGCATCGGGCGCTATACGTAGTGACTGCCGCAGCAGGGCAAAGGCAGCAGTATCATTGTGCTCTTTCACAAAGAGGGCAGTGCCCCGGTGATACAACTCGAGCGCATAGTCACGCGCTGCCTGAGTGGGGTGCCAGGCGGCCACCTTTGCCGAGTCAAAGGCGGCTGCGGTATCCAGCATCGGGTACAGTGCCCCTGCTGTGTCCGAACTGCGATGAAAGAAACTGCAAGCGGACAAGAGCGTGAGGGATGCGACAAAAACGAGAGAAAGGGTCTTCATAGACAGGGGTTGTTTCCCTCAAATCTAATCAATAGCCGCTATATCAGGCCGGGCAGGTATTTTAGTGAGGAATATTGGGGCAAAAAGTAAGGCGTGGCACGCGATATGCTCTGCTTACGGTATAAAATGTCACCACCATGGCACCCAGTGCTCACACCTACCGCCTGCTGCTGGTAGAGGACAACCCCGCCGATATGCGCCTGATGCAGGAGGCCATACGGCATGCCGGCCTGGAGCAGGTGGCGGCCTCTACGCCCTGCTATAGCGCAGAGGACTGTATGCACCGCCTCGATGAGGCCTGCCGCAGGCACCAGTCCTATCACCTCATCATGCTGGACCTCAATATGCCCCGCACCTCTGGCAAGGAACTACTCCGCATGATACGCGCAGACCGACGCTACAGACAGGTGCCGGTCATGGTCTTTACCAACTCTGACTCACCGCGGGATATGCAGGACTGCATGCTGCTGGGCGCAGATATGTACGTACAGAAACCATCAGACTTTTCGCGCCAGATAGATCTCTTTGAGTCGATCCTTGACTCACTGCTCACACTCCACCGCGTAGACCGTGATACTCTCAGCAGCCGCGTACCGGGCATGCAGCAGCGGGCAGCGTCGTGATCACCCACAAACAAAAAACGGGATGAAGCCCCAGCCTCACCCCGTTTTAAAATCAAGATAGCAAATCCTACTGTGTCACCACCAGGCGCGCTGTACCCGAGCCGGAGAGCGTAGTGATATGCACTGTATACACTCCCGCCGCAAGGGCAGAGATGTCGAGTGTTTGTGTCGTAGCGTTGCGGCCTGACTGTGACAGTGCCTGCTGGCCCAGCACATCGGTGAGCGTCACCTGTGTGATGGCACTCTGAGCCATGATCGAGACCTGGCTCGCAGCAGGGTTAGGATAGAGGCTCACACGCTCCGTATGGACAGCATGGATACCAGATGGCTCGTAGCCCACACTGTTAGAGTCTGCAGCGCCATTGAGCGGCAGTGTGATGCCGTCTTTGTCTACCGCTTTGATATCAGAGATGTAGTTCTTGTTAGTATAATACAGCAGATCCTTGCCGTTTAGGTTATCAGTAGTAATGATGCAGGAGAAGGTCGCTATGGCCCCGTAGCCGCTGCGGTTCAGGTGGTCTATGCCTGTCACGGCAGCCTTTACCTCGCCTGCGGTGCGGAAGTCTTTGTGCAGCGACATCTTGGTACTCGGCGTGCCGAGGAATGAATTAGGGAATACAAAGCTCGTCGTCATGCTGTCACACACCAGCGGGTCATAGTGGAAGGTAAACGCCAGCCCATACAGCCCCGATACACTACTCACCGAGTCGCCCAGTATGAGCGTGGTCACCAGCGTATCTCCTGCCACCACCGTATCCTTGCTATAGCGCAGGGTGATACCCGGTATGCCGCTCCTCCATGGGCCCGCTCCATCCGTCTTGCTATGCACCAGGCCAAAGTTGGTCAGGATAGCCGTCGTGTCATTTGCATCTATCACACCGTTGCCATTGCAGTCGGCATGCTTCGTATTCTCACCGGAGAGAAACTGCACGCCCCAGTTAGTCGCCGCATGCGCCGTCCAGACGATGGACTGGTCCACGCGTGCTATACCATTCAGGCCATAGGCCGTACCGATAGGCAGCAAGTCATTGTTGTCTGCCACACCATTGTGGTCCGCATCTCCCGGCCATACGGAGTCAGAGAGGCATGGGGCTACTACTACTGCATTAGACGGTGCAGATTTGCAGCCGTACGAGGCCGTAGTGACTGCGGTATAGCTGCCATAAGCTACCGGCACATACTCCGTATCTACAGGCAGGTGCGACCATTTCTGTACACGGTTATTAAACAGGTCTGCCACATAGATATTGCGCTGACTGTCCAGCGCTATGGCTGCGGAGGCAATAAACTGATTGGCGGCTGGGCCAGAACCGTGTCCACCGGCCACTGTCACGCCCGCAGTAGCACTAGTGCTGCCTGGAGGAAACATCTGCACGCGGTCATTATTATCGCAAACGTACAGATTGCCTGCAGCATCCAGGGCTATACCCTCCGGTTGATTCAGTTGATTATTGTTGGAGCCGTTGCCATTGCCACCAGCTATAGTGATACCATTAGTAGCAGATGTGCTACCCGCAGGGAATTTTTGTACACGATCGTTGTCGAGATCTGCTACATACAGATTGCCAATGGCGTCCAGCGCTACATCATAGGGGTAGTAGAGCTGGTTTGCCGCACTGCCCGCACCATTGCCACCGGCCACCGTCACAGCCATAGTAGCAGAGGTACTACCCGCAGGAAACTTCTGTATCCTGCCATTGCCATCAGCCACGTATATATTGCCGCTCGCATCTCCCTCCAGGCCCATAGGCGACCGCAGCTGATTGGCTGCTGTGCCTTGCCCATTGCCACCACCTATGACCACACCTGATGTAGCAGAGGTGCTACCAGCAGGAAATTTCATGACACGATCATTGGTCTGATCCGATACGTAGAGATTGCCGGAGGGATCTACCCAAATGCCCGTAGGATAGCCTATCTGATTGAGGCCGGTACCATTGCCATTGCCTCCGGCCACGGTCACGCCGCTGGTAGCAGAGGTGCTGCCCGCCGGAAATTTCTGTACCCTGTGATTGCCAGGGTCGCTGACATATACTGCACCGGCAGCGTCTACAAAAACTCCCTGAGGGTATTGCAGTTGTGTAGCGCTACTTCCCGACCCATTGCCACCGGCTACCGTGATGATGGCCTGTGTATCAGCACTCACCTGCGTGGCCCCCTGGTACCAGTCTATGCGCAGTGCCCCCGAGGACTGGTGTACTACCAGTGTATCGGCCAGGCAGCTGCCTATAGATGCCAGTACAGGTGCGGCTGGCGTAGCATTGACCCGCACGTAAAACTTACTGCTCATCGCTATGGTAGGGCTGGCACACGGATAGCTGCTGGTCATGGCCACCCATATGCTGTCATGATCTGCCAGCGTGGTAGTGCCGTATACCGGCGCGCTAGTGCCTACAGCCGTGCCATTGCGGTACCACTGATAAGAAGGAGTGGCGCCGCCATTCACCGGCGTGGCGGTAAAACTATCGGCTGCTCCGCTACAGATGGTATACTGCCCTGCCACAGTCACAGATGCAGCGATCACACTGTCTACGTAAAAGGTGTCAAGCGACTGTACAGATGAGCAGCCGCCCGCTATCATGGTATAGGCAGAGTATACGCCCACTGTAGTAGGATGGTACACAGAGTCGGCTACGGCAGAGGTGTGTACCAGTGTATGGCTGCGGTACCAGAGGATGCTGTCCGCATCCGTCACACGGCTCACTATGAGAGAGTCATGACCCAGGCATGGCCCTGCCAGAGAGAGGTGCGGCAGCGATGGCGCGTGACGGATAGTGATATACATCGTATCCACAGTAGTATTGCCCCAGGTAAATCCGTATACACCCATGCTATCCAGATCAAAGACCATAGATGTGGCCGACGTACTATTATAAAACCCCGCTACCGAGGGGTTGGTAGGCAGACCTCTCCATATGCCAGTGCCCGTAGCAGCCATAGTTGTGTTATGGTGTTGGCATATCGTCTGGTCAGGGCCCGCGCTCTGCGCCCGCGCGGTGAGGATGGTCAGTAGGCATAGGCTCAGCAGGAGCGCGTGTTGGTAGAGTGTTCTCATATCGTATCTGTTTTTGAAAGTAAGCATTTGTCCGTGATATGTTTTTTAGACGATACAAATGAACGCACTGGCTGCACGATAAAAAAGTACACTTTAAAGCCTATATACGGACTGGATATAAAATATACCTCCCGTACATACATAATATTACCATTGATATTTTATGTATAAATTAGACATCAATATACGGCATAAAATAAATGAGGGAACCCAAACTGCACCAGCTGCTCGCCACCATGGATGCCCACGAGCTAAACCGGCTCTCGCGCTACATGGCCTCGCCTTATCACTGTGAAGACATACGCCTGCGCAGGTTTTATGCCTATCTCCTACCCCACTACAAGGCCGCCAGACCCGAGCTGCCCGACCGCAAAAAAGCCTGGCGCGCAGCACACGGTGCCAAGGCATTTAGCGATATACAGTACGCCCGCCTGCTGTCTGATATGCTGAAGAAGGCAGAGAGCTTCATAGCCATAGAGACCATGCGCGGTGAGGGAGCGGACGAGTCATACTACATGCTGCAGTACTACAATAAGCGCGGCCTCACGGCCAATTTCACCGACCCCTATGAGCTGGCCCTGCGCCGCCTGCAGCAGTACCCGTACAGAGACCGCGACTATTACTTCCACTCCTTCCGCCTCCACGCCCAGCACAATACTTTCCTCGAAAACAAAAAGCTCCGCACCCCTGAGAAGAACCTCAAGGAGACCATCGAGAGCCTCGATATGTACTACTTTATCAGCAAGCTGCGGTATAGCGCTGCGGTGCTGCACTACAGACAGTTTCTGGGAGTGGATGAGGAGCTGGCGCTCCTCAGTGACATTCTGCGCTACCTGCGCGGCCGCCCGCCGGTGCCTGTGGTGGCGCTCTATCAGCACATCATCCTCACGCTCACCGAGCCTGCCGATGCCGCCCACTACACACAGCTCAAGGCTGTCCTCTTCGGCCAGAGCAAAGCGCTCCAGCAGGACAGCCAGCGCGAGGGTTTCGCCTTTGCGCTAAACTACTGCATCCGCCGCATCAACGCCGGCGATACCACCTGGCAGCTGGAGTTATTTACCCTCTACAAAGAAGCCCTCAAACACGGCCTCATGTATGACCAGGGCCTGCTCAATCCGTGGGACTTTAAAAATATAGTGACCGTAGCCCTGCGGGTAAAGGAATACAAATGGACCGCCACCTTCATAGAGCGCTCACTCGTGAAACTCAGAAAAGGCGAGCAGCAAAATGCCTACAGCTTCAATATGGCCCGCTACTACTTTGCCACAGGCAAATATGACAAGGTGCTACAGCTGCTACAGGACGTAGCCTACACCGATATCTTCTACCTGCTAGACGCCAAGGTGACCCTCATGAAGACCTACTACGAGCTGGGAGAGTATGAGCCACTGCTCTCGCTCAAGGAGAGTTTCCGCATACTGCTACGCCGCAAGAAGATCATCTCAGACCAGCACCGTGTCAACTATGGCAACTTCGCCCGCCTCACCATGAAGCTCTACCGCGCAGACGTCAAAAACAAAGTGCAGATGGCTGCGCTCAAAAAGGCGATAGACGAAACCACCAACGTGGCTGACCGCGCCTGGATCCTTGAGCAGTATGGCCAGCTGGTGGGGTAGTACTGCTGCACACGCGCACCACACCTCCGTGATCACCCCGCCATTGTCCGTGTTGAGCGCAGCGTCACCTGCGGCTATTAGCGCTTCAGCCTCTTCGCGTTAGTTTTCGGTGGCGTGCTACCGCACCAAAGCAATGACGGAGAGAGGTATGGTAAGGAGATTTGTGAAAGAATAAACAGCAGCTATCCGTAGCTCTGATTAAAAAAGCTATTCTTAGTCCGTAGCAGGTATGAGGGCGCGCGGCTACGCACCTGCCCCGCTCTGTCGCACATTTGCTGCGCGTGACAACACTGTACCTCGTTTGCACCGCGACCCTGTGCTATCCGGGATTTGCAATCTCAGCGGCTGATGACGATATAGCCCGGTATATCCCAATATGGCGGCCTGCCGCTGCCCGGCGGTACGATATTCTGCACGATGCCTACTATAGTTTTTGAGTTGAGGATAAACAAATTATAGAGCTGTGTGATGTCGCTACCCGGAGACTGTACAGTACCATTCAGGCAGATCTTTGATATACCGTCACATGCCAGTGTACTATTCATAGTGAGCCGCTGGCCGGGATCCGATACCAGACTACCAGTCACACTGCCCCCCTCGCCTGCAGTGAATGTGACCTTACCATTCACACCGCTCAGTGCAGATGACGGCCAGAATAGCTGATAGGACCATGTACCGGCTATATCAGCGGCCTTGACAGCCGTCAGCTTTGGGAATACGCGGTCCATATCCTGCTGTAGCCTGCCCTCCAGGTCGCCATAGCTGATAGTACTGCCACCCATCACTTCCCCCTTGTCGTCAAATGCCACTACGCCATTGGCAGCCCAGCGCACATACTGAGCCGCGTCAGCATACTGGAAGTAGGCTACACTCAGATCCCTGGTCACACCCCATCCGTTTTCATATATCTCACCATAGTGTCTGATAGCCTCAGGATAGGGCAGCAGATAGGTATGCTGTATATCCTTTAGCGAGTAGTGTATATCGCTGCCTTTCTTAAACCAGTCCAGCGCGCCGGTATAGTCCTTGCGCTCCAGGCATATCTCGCCCAGCGCATTCATAGCCTGCCGCGCACCGGCACCAGCCGCTGCATTGTATTGCACCAGTGCCTTGTCTATGTCTTTGGGCACATTGGGGCCGCCACTGCGGTAGATATCTCCCGCCATGACCTGCGCTGCTACCCCGCCCAGGGCTGTCGCCTTCTGCAGGTATACCAGCGCCCTGGCGTCATCTTTCTGCACTCCGTGCTGGCCATAGTGGTAGATCGCACCGATATTCGTAGCGGCATTGATATCGTAGCCATCCTGCTGGCAGGTCACCGTGGCCAGGTAGTCTATGCCCTGCTGGCCCTGGTTCATCTGCAGGTAGCACCAGCCTACAAAGTATGCCGCCCGGCACCTGTCTCCCAGATCATAGGCCTGCCGGAGGTATCCTGCTGCGGCTATGTAGTCACCCTTCGCATACTGCCCCATACCCTGGTCAGTGAGCGTGGCTATCTGCTCTGCTGTACCCTGTGCCGCGATATCAGGCCGGCTCCCATAACTGGTCTGGCTGGCGTTATCAGCGCTATTGTCAGAGGCTGCCTGCTGCTGTGCCTGCTGGCTCGCTGCCTCCCGCTCCTCCGCCTCGGCGGCCTGCTGCCGCTGCTGCTCTGCGCGGGCATCTTCTTTGCGCTGCTCCTCTGCCATGATGCTATTGATGCCCTGCGTGAGGGCGTCTGCCATCTGGTCTATATTGCCTTGTATCTCCTGGTTGGTCTGCTGCTGTAGCTGCTGCTGCTGCTGTAGTATCTGGTCTCGCAGGGCCTGGCGCTGGGCTGCCTCCTCGCGCTGGCGCTGCTGCTCCTCCCGGCGCTCCTGTGCCGCCTGCTCCTGCCGTGCCTGCTCGCGCTCCTGTGCCTGCTGCTGCTGGCGCTGGCGCTCCTCCTGCTGCTGCCGGCGCTGCGCCTCATCAGCATCGCGCCTGGCTTTTTCTTCTTCTTGTTTCTTCTCCTCGGCCTCCCGCTCTATCTCGCGCCACGGCCTGTTATTGATATAGGTCTCGTCCAGTCCTGTCTCATAGTCGGTCACGTAGCGGTACGTAGCGCCAAACTCCGTATCATAGTACTCTATCTCCACGCGCAGCACGGTGATAAAGTTGGCATCCTTTAGTGTATGTGTATTGCCGCTGCCGCCATCCCACTGGCCGGGACCGACATTGTGAGCATAGTAGCTGGCCACGTTGGCCGTGCCATCGCAGGAGTACCCTTTCAGCTTCACGGTCACTGAGGTGGCAGGGTATCCGTTTTTCACCCCTATAGCACCCACATCTACTGTGGGCCATCCGCAGCCGCAGTTCCTTTTGTCATACTGCACCTTGAATACCGCTCCCGGCAGCGCCAGTACATTGCCCGGGCGGTTCCTATTGCGTAGCGGGGCATTTTGCGGCATTCCCCATTCAAAGTTGCAGCCGCCGGGTGGGGTACTGGCTATGGCCTCAAAGTATACCATGAAGCTGAGCGCCAGAGTGACCATGTATGTCGTCAAAGTATTTATGTACATAGCTTTGGGGTTTGCGGTCCTGCTTCCTAATATATGTATTATGCGCATATCTTTTTTAGAAATAAATGAAAGATTGAAATGGTGATAAGACCAGCCTCTTCTACCGGCCAGCCTCAGGATATGAGCCGATGGCGCAGGGCATGGGCTACTGCGGCAGTGATATTGGGCACACCCAGCTTTTTGATGATATTGCGGCGGTGGGAGTCTACGGTCTGCTTGGTGATATAGAGCAGCCGGGCTATCTGGTCTGAGGAGTAGCCGGCGGCCAGGTAGCTGAGCGTCTCCCGCTCCCGGGCGGTAAGCCTGCTAGGGCTGCGCAGCTCGGGTGGCGCTGCCGCCGGGAGATAGATCAGCGGGATAGATTTCGCTGGGGTATCCGTAGTGGGTATTGGTTTGAAGTTCATGGCCGTACTGATTTGGGTGATATGCCACGATGGCGATACAAGACTACGACGGCGGCCAGCTGATATAAAACCGTTTTTCGTCCATTTCAGGAGGTCTGGCCCTATTTTGAGGTACGCAGATATAGGTACGATCCAGCCGTAGTGCGGGTTTGGGGCTGACGGCCTCCTCCCTGTTTATGAGTACCTGTTTCGCCGCAAAAAATCCCTATAAATGAGGATTTACCACATGCAGCCATTATGTATATTTGTAGAAATCGCTAGGTGACAGCGATCATATTTTTTAAACCCACACCGATTTATCACCAAAACAATAAAAGCTATGGCACTCACATCCTGGAAGCTAGACGGCGCTACCACACCTACCTTTACTTTTGAAAACGTGACCGGTACCTGCACCATCAGCTACGGCGGCACCAGCCTTGTACTAAAGGCAAATGAAATACACCAATGGGCGATCGTGAAATCTGGCAATGACCAGTACTTTCAGGACAAGCTGCTCACCGGCTGGGGCAGCGTGACCAATGACCCCGGCGCAGGTATGAATAATGCAAACCTGAAGGTAAAGCTAAGCCCCGCATCAGGCGCCATCACCCTGATAGGCAATGGTGACGTGCGCAATGGCGGCGACGGGCTCTACTCCTTTACCATAGACATCACAAACAGTACAGCCACCGTGGTGAAATGTGTGGTGGTCTCCGTAGACAAATCCTGGTTTACCGGCAAGACCCCCGTATGAGCCACATAGCAGTCCGTGTCACGGCTATATTGCTGCTCCTGCTGGCAGGGTGCTCAGCAGGGTCACGCCTGGCTGCTACCACTCAGCCCTCCTGCGCAGGCAGCCGCATCAGATCGGTCATGCTGATAGAGACCGACAACTGTGATGACCTACCCGCCCTCGTGACCTGGCTGGATAGCTGCAGGATCACCAGTGGCATACTACTGCTGTACGACATACACCGCTGGGGCGATACCAGTGTGCTGGGCGTGCTCCGCCCCCGGGGTATGTACATCCAATACTATACGCCACCGGCAGACATGGCCATACACGATGTCCATGCAGCTCACGCAGCCTATGCTGCCGCCCATACCCGCGTGCTGCCAGATACGGGCCTCGTATCGGGTGGTGATGTAGTGAGCAGTATGAATGGCCCCGCAGCCGGCCATATCCTGTATGTGAGTGGCAGCAAATCTCTCGACCTGAGCGGCCTGCTGGATGATCAGCGCTTTCGCCTGGAGCTGGCGGCCTATGGCTATGACTCTATCTGCTACAGGCACGGCCTGCTGCAGGGTGGTGATGAGCTCTGGACCAGAAACCACCTGATACTGGGCCGCACCAGCCTGGACTCCTTCTCCGCCACCCGCAGCTATGCAGAGGCAGAGGCGCGCATCAGAGAGGTCTACTCTATGGACACAGGCCAGACCATAGAGTGGCTCATCACAGACAATAAACAACTCTACCACCTCGACCTATTTGTGACCTATGCCGGGCAAAACTATCAGGGCAAGGAGCAGTTTTTCATAGGCTATCCGGCCAATCACATAGAGGGACCTGACTCTGTGAAAGTGAAGCGAATGGCCCTCGATCTGGATACCCTCACACACCACCTGGATACGCTGCTGCAGCGCCTCTATCCGGGTAGCTACGATCTCTGTAGGGTGCCGTTCTTCTCCAATGGCTCCCTGATATCTCCGCTGAATGGCCTGGCCAACTGTATAGACGGGCAGCCGGTCTACTGCATGCCCTACCCCGTAGGCGCTATGTCGCCCAGGCCGGACCCGACAGACTCTGTGCAGATGATGGCCATCATAGATACAGCATACCGGCGTATGAGCGCAAAAGTCAAAGTGCAGCGTGTGAATGTACCGGAGTCGTTTATGGCGGCCAATCCCACGGGCGGCGGCCAGTCCCTGCACTGTATGGTGGCCGTCCTCCGCCGTGACCCCTGATGGGGCTAGACTGCCGCAGCGGCAGTGCGCATCGTCACTTTGTAGATATGCTTGTGCAGCCAGACTTTGACTGCGCTATGATCCTGACACGAGGCCAGTGCTTCTTCGCTGTTTCGCCGCAGTGTGTCCCAGTGATCGGGGCCGTTTTTCAGCAGCAGATTGAGCTGGCGCAGTATGTAGGTGTGCGAGTCGTGGAGCTGGCCACGGCTGCCCAGTGTGCGCTGCAGGCTCCTGCACTGGTAGGATAGCAGGTCATACTGCTGCATCTCGTAGCGTGCTATGAGCTGGTGCAGCATGGCCTCATGCCTGATGTCCATGCGCACGTCTGTTTTATCTGTGATGATCTTCTCTGTGTAGTCTACCACCCGGTCCCAGTCTTCTATCATCATGCAGGAGATGGCTATATTGCTGTAGAGTGTCAGCTCGCGTGATTTATTGACCTTGCGGCGATACTTTCTGATACCGTGCTCTATCTCTGAGGTCATGGCCGCCGCCTCGGCAAAGCGGCCCGTATTCATATAGTAGAGCTGGCGGTAGAAGACGAAATTTTGAAAAGACTCCCCGGCATCATCTTCATTCATAGGCTCGATGGTGGCCGCATGATCGAGCAGCGCCTTCATCCCGTCAAAGTCTCCTGTCTGCTGCAGGCTGTAGACATAGTTGAATAAAGCGATCTTGTACATCACACGCGCATTATCTTTCTGCTGCGGGTAGTGCAGCTCATACAGTTCGTATTGCAGCTTCACATACTGATGGTACGCTGCATGATCGCCTCGCAGCAGGTAGTAAAAGGTCCACGCCGAGTAGTAGCTCCTGTCCGTGAGGAAGCTCAGGCCCGGCCTATAGTCGCGAAAGGCGGGTATACTCATCCTGACCGCTACACGCTCCCAGAGGGCCTCATCCCTTTTGCCGCCCAGGCGGTACTGTATGAAGAGCCAGTTATTCAGCGCGCTGAGATCTGAGGTGATAGTGATACGATCCAGCAGCGGCAGCCGCTCCGTATCCAGGCCCTCTGCTATCTCGGGCAGCCGGTCCTGCTCGATCTCTATACGCATCATGTTTTCGCGCACCAGCAGCTGTAGCATGATCATCGGCCTGTCATACTTTTCTGCTATCTCTTTGGCCCGGGCGATGGCTTTGGCGCGGAGGCCGTTCAGCCGCTTCTGGCGGTAAAAATCCTCCTCGGCCAGCAGGTCATTGAGCTGCTGGTCTACCGTCTCGCCGGAGTGGTAGTTCAGCATGGCGCGCATGATCATCTCCTGGAGGTTCTTCTTGTGATCCGAGAGGTTCTTGCCAAAACCTTTTTTGGTCAGCACAGGCAGCAGCGCCTTCTCGTCATAGCCCTCCTCTCCCAGCCCATCATAGATATCAAAGAGCTTGTCATACTTATTCTGCCCCCCTATCAGGTGCCGCTGCGAAAATATCTTGAAGTAGCGCTTCTCACTGGCAGAGAGCGACCTGATGAGCAGATACAGATTGTCTGACGACTTCATAAAGGATTTGGCTATATCGCCAATATAGTGAATCCTGTATTAGGATACCATAGCTGCGCGCGGACTTTCAGTAAGAGATGCCGGCCATCGCACTACCCGGTCATAAATAAGGAAGTAAACTATCTTTGCACACAGTCTACGTCTGATGGTGCGCCCTCATATGAAAATGGTCCTGAAAATAGTATGTGCCCTGACCCTCTGGTGCACAGGCATGACGGCCAGTGCTGTCACTGGCGACTCTATCACTATCTACTATTACACCGGCGGCCTGTATCGCGATACTACCCTGTCTATGGATCATCTGCCTGCAGGTATACACGCCCTGCGCTACGACTCCATCAGCGATGTACGTATCAGGGGCAAAGGCGTGCAGGCGCTGGATAGCGTACTCTGGCCCATACTAGAGGCCACCAGATCGCTCTACCTGCAGACGCCCGCTCTCACCTCCCTGCCAGACATCAGGACAGGCAAGGTCCTTGACTTCTTCTACAGTGAGTATAGCCTGAGCCACCTGCGCTACCCCTCTCCGCAGGTCTACGAGGCACACAGCATAGAGCGACGAATATCCTACTACGACGCTCCGGAGCCGCTAGTGGGGTTGGCACGGTATATCATTGAGTTTGACTCTGCAGCACAGGACCTGATACAGGATATGGAGTACTACTCCGGAGAGGTATCATTCGTATGGGCGGGTGCCGGCAGGGGTGACTTTACTATCCGCATGGACTCGACAGGCGCACCAAGTAGCATACTGGTCAGCCGGTGCACGCCTCATATCATCTATGCGGCTCATAGCATGTGGGATATACATCTACTGGCCATACCGCCCACCTATGTATATGATCTGATGCGCCAGCGGCAAGATATCTGGTGCTACCATCTGGAGCATGACCTGGCCCTGGACAGCACAGTGAGCGGCCATCCGCTCATAGAGGATCTCCTACGTGCACATCCTGATGGGTGCATAGAGGTGCGCTCCTGGTAGTGCAGATCGCTTGAAAGTTACCTCGCCGGTAGAGGCAGCACTCCCCTACCTGAGCTGGCTGATACGAAAGGGTACACGAAGGCTGTCTGCCGGGTCGCTGTTGTTCACAAACTTTACCGTCCAGGATTGTATCGTAAAGGTGCCCCTGTTCTTCGGCCATTGTACATAGGTGTCATCATCAGCAGTAGTATAGACGGCTTTGTACTGCTGGCCGTTCATCGTCATAGTGATGCTCACCGTGCGATCACCGTAGGTACCTATCGCGCAGCGGCCATTGGGCGGTGATGTGTCAAAGTCAAAAAGCATAACGTGATCTGCTGTAGAGTCGGTGCAGGTCAGTATCTCATCCAGAGAGTTGTAGTCTGTCGTGAGCACTGATGATTTCACGTAAACGGTATCTGAGTGGTAGACCCAGTAGCCACCTGTGGGCACGTAGGGTTGCGTAGTTGTTTTCTTGCAAGATGCAGCCAGGAGTGCGACTGCCGCGAGCGCGACAAAGGCGCGGGAGAGCGTTTTCATTTGTTGTTTGAGTTTTGATCTGCGGGCAAAGTAGCGATTATTACCAATATCCGGATGAGTCCGTAGTACATAGTTTTTCACAACGGTGAGGATATATGCCTCTGCCAGTTCATGCGTCTCTAACTGGCTCGGAACTTAGTTCATTA
>JAFDYN010000027.1 GCA_018267385.1 Bacteroidota bacterium
CTTGTTCTGTAACATAGAAATCTCCGCGGTAAATAATGTCTTTCTATGTCTCTGCTTTTCAATGCGGCCAGAAAATGTATTTGATTTCCTCTCCGCTTTCCCAATGATTCAAAATGGCATTTAGCCCTCTCCTTGGGAGAGGGTTGGGAGAGGTGGCCGTTTTTCTACATCTTCACACCATGAAAGAGATCAAAAAGACATCCTGGCGCAGCCCATCTAATATAGCCCTCGTCAAATACTGGGGCAAGCACGGCAACCAACTGCCCAAGAACCCATCCATCAGCTTCACGCTCGACCAGTGCTTCTCAGAGACATCGCTCTCCGTATCTGAGAAGACCAGCAAAGACAAAGGCCTCGAGCTGAAGTTCTACTTTGACAAAAAAGAAAACCTCGCCTTCCGCATCAAGATACTCAGCTTCTTTGAGGGCATCTCAAAAGACTTTCCTTTCCTCACTAAATACGCCCTGCAGGTCAACTCGACCAACTCCTTTCCGCATAGCTCCGGCATCGCCTCATCGGCCTCGGCCATGAGCGCCCTCGCCCTCTGCCTCTGTGATATGGATGCAGCGCTACGCGGCAAGAAGGTAGCCAAGGACAAACTGCTGGAGAAGGCATCATACTACGCACGCATCGGCTCCGGCAGCGCATCGCGCTCTGTCTTCCCGGTAGCATCGCTCTGGGGCGAGGCGAAGCACGTCAAAGGCTCTTCAGATGAGTATGCCATCCCGTTTGAGAAGGAGCTGCACAAGACCTTCAAGACCTATCAGAACGCCATCCTCATAGCCAGCAGCGCAGAGAAGAAAGTCTCCAGCCGCGTAGGCCACCAGCTCATGAAGACCAACCCCTTTGCCAAGGTGCGCTACAAGCAGGCCAATGACAACCTGGCCGAGCTGCTCCCCGCGCTGAAGAGTGGTGACCTCACTAAGTTTGGCGAGATAGTAGAGACCGAGGCCATGACGCTGCACGCGCTGATGATGTGCTCGCAGCCCAACTTTATCCTCATGACACCTAGTACCCTCGCCATGATAGCCCGCATCAAGGCATTCCGCGAGAGCACTAAGCTGCCGCTGTATTTCACGCTGGATGCCGGGCCGAATATACACCTGCTCTATCCGGAGAATATCAAGAACAAGGTCATACCATTCATACAGGAGGAGCTGAGCGAGCACTGTGAGCACGGCAAGATCATCTGGGACAAAGTGGGCAAAGGTCCGTCCGCCATCAAGTGATTTGCTGATCGGCAAATCAGTAGATCTGGTATCAGTCAAACAGGAAATCCGTAATTCCGTAAATCAGTAATTCTGTAATTCTGTAAATTTCACTAGTGCCTACCGCTAAGAAAAAACTGGCATACAAAACCTTTCGCTCGAAGCTCCTGCTCTTCGGTGAGCATATCATCAATACAGGCGCGAAGGGCCTGGCTGTGCCCACGGGCAAATTCTCAGGCAGGTTTGATTTCATCAAAGAAGAGCTGAATGAATTAGCTATAGCCTCCAATCGCTCCATACAGGAGCTGGCCGGGTACATCATACATGATGCCGCGCTCTGCAAACTCTACGATACCAATGCACTGCTCACGGACCTGGAGCATGGCCTCTACTTTCACTCCAATATCCCGCAGGGCTACGGCCTCGGTAGCTCCGGCGCGCTGATCGCTGCGCTCTGCACGCACTACAGGCTGAAGCCGGTCGATAAAAAGGACCTCACTGCTATCAAAGCAGAACTGGCAAAACTAGAGAGCTTCTACCACGGCAAAAGCTCGGGCCTCGACCCGCTCGTATCCTTCATGGATCAGGCGGTGCTGCTGGATGGAGGTGAGGTGAAGGAGACCTTTGATCTCAAGGCAGGAGAGAAGTCCTACTTCAAGGTCTTTGTGCTCAATACAAAGAAAGCCCGCAAGACAGCGCCATACGTGAAGCTGTTTCTCCAGAAATATAAGGACCCGAAGTTCCGGTCTATCATAGACGAGTCTCTGGTCAAGGCCAACGATATGTGCATCAAGAGCCTGCTCAAGCCCGGCTACAGCACTTTCTGGAAATCACTCAAGCTCATCTCGCAGATACACTACGACCACCTGCCGGAGTTTATACCCGAGGCCTATCGGGAAATATGGAAATCAGGACTCATCAATAATGAGTACTACCTCAAGATCTGCGGCGCAGGCGGCGGGGGCTTCATCCTCGGCTTCTGCAAAAAGGACGCTCCTATCAAAGACATCCTCTCAGCCTATGAGATCGTCGAGCTGATGGAGTTTTAGTTGCAGCGGCAGCGAAACTATCTTTCGCCAAAGGGTACTCGCAGTTTAATACGTCGTACAAGCTTTTCGCTTTGGAGACTCTGCGCGATAAAAACCACGCCACATCACTTTAGCGTTTTCGCGTTTTTGCGGGAAAAATCTTTGTATTTCTTAAACTCTTCGCGCCTTTGCGAGAGGTATATAAACCTGTAAGGAAAACGGTATTACTTCCGCGCTGTAGCAGTCGTATCTACAGGCGCTGCCGTACGCGCGCGGCGCACGCTGTCTACCTCATGCATGATCTGATCCGGCGTCATGCCCAGGTGCTCCAGCAGAAACTTCACATCCTTGGCCATCTTGCTGTCCGGAAATTTCTGCAGGTACAGATTGTAGGAGGCCCGTGCTTTCTCCAGGTCATGCAGGTCATTCTCATACGTGAATCCCTCCAGGAAGAGCGCCATATTCGTCTTGGGATATTGCGGGTACTCCATGTACACGCGGTGGTAGTTGCCTATCGCCTTTAGCGGCAGGCCTATGGCCCTGTCAAAGTCCGCCGAGCGCATCAGGTACACAGGGGTCAGGCTGTCCTTAGGATAGTGGTTTACGTAGTAGTCGTAGTCTGCCAGCAGTTCTTGTACTTTGGTCGTGTCTGCCACGTTCTTTTTGGCACTCTCACTGATACTCAGCTCCAGGGCGCTGATAGCCTCCGCTTTCTTCTTGGCAGAGAAAGCGCAGGCGCTCAGTACGAGCGCGATACAGGCCACAGTTATATGCTTCTTCATCGTCAGGTTTCTCATTGGGACGGCAATTATAAGACTTTTCAGACACTGTACCAATGCTGCTAAGTATCACAAAGAGTCATATATATGTCAAAATCAGCGGATAGCAGTCCGGCTCAGATGTATTCATCCAGGTTGCGGCGGTCTTTTTTGGTAGGGCGCCCGGATTTATTCATCCGCTTGCCGGAGTGAAAGCTAAAGGAGAAGGCGGACTTCTGCGCCTCTATCACCTCCGGCGGCGTCAGGTCTTTGTAAAATTTGATCGCTTCAGAATACTGCACACGGTTATCCAGCAGCGCCGTCACCTCTACCACCCATCGGCGCGCCTCCGTCTTGACCTGGTATACATCGCCCACCACCACATTGCGCGAGGCCTTGACCTGCTCATCGTTCAGTTTCACCTTGCCCGCATCTATCGCTGCACTGGCCTGCGACCGCGTCTTGAAGAGCCGTATCGCCCACAGGTACTTATCCAGCCGCACCTTTACCACATCAGTCATACCAGCAAAGGTAGGAAGAAAAGAGTAGTCTATAGCAAAGTCAAGTATCACCTGCTTCCTTAGATGGAAAGCCAATGGCACCGCAGGCCTTCGGTCATTTCTGGTATTTATCTACCATGTCCTTGAGGTATTTTCTGAAGCTATCAGTCATGCCCTGCTCGTGTGCTCCTTTATTATAGCGGTAGATCGCCACACTGTTATACCTGATGGTAGCGTAGCTCGTATCGTGTTGTGCAGTAGCGCAGAACGTAGCAAATAGTACCAATAGCAAGAGCCTACAACGCATGAGAGAGCTTTATCATGAAGATAGATATTCCCTCAGGAAATTTATGTATCGCTGATAGAAGTCTGTATTGTTGATCGGTGATTCTCCTTCATTGCCCCTTGTCAGATTATATAGCTCACTAAGGAAATCCGTCGTCTGTCGGTATCCCCAGTAGTGATCAAATGGTATGGCATGATCAGTGAAATGCTTCTCCATAATTTTTAGCGCGGTGCTGGCGGACATTTTACCATTAGCCTGCAGCTCGATGTAGAGTTGCATCAATTTGTTTTTCTGTTTTTGAAGCGCCTTATTTTCTTCGAGGCGTTCATTGCTGCGACGCACGTCATTATTATACAGCCATCTGTCATGTGCCTTTTCGTTTGTACTTTTCCACTCACTGATGGCTGAGAAAATAAGAAACCCAGCGACCGCTGTGGCAAAAATGATGACGATCGGATAAGCCAGTATACCTAGAAACTCATATGCAATAATGATGAATAGGAAGGCAGCTAAAAATTCAAGTAAAGTCCCAAACGTTTTTTTATATCTCGCACCTATTTTTTTGAAAATACTTCTCTGATGAGTATTCTCCAGGTATTCCTCCTCCTCTTCACCATCTTTCTTTAGTTCATGGCCGAAATACCCTGTGATAATGCCCAGTAGGGTAAGGAAAACTTTGGGGTCAAGAAACAGATCTATCAATTTTATTAAAAGATGTTCCCATACTCTTTTGAGATAATCGCCGTCGGGTTTGTTGTTTTCTTCCCCTCCGCCATTTCCTCCTCCATTCCCACCATTTCCACCACCACCATGCGTAGTGTCACAACCACCGCCGCAGTTATTTATCATATAGATCGGCATCTCAGGTCCGCCGCAGTAGCGCCACAGCGTATCATGTAGATACTTCGTGTTTCCCTTATCACAAGGAGGACAATTACGGATGTGCCGCGTCTCAGACACGGTGACACAGCTATCAGGGCAAAATCTGTAACGCCTGTAGATGGTCGTATCGCTATATGTACTGCCGAGGGCTTGGCTTAAGAATGCTGTGACGAACAGGAGCGTAGCCAATATAGATCGAAGGTTCATAGTGGGTTATTTTTCGGGATCAAATCTGATACAATTTATAGATATAGCTATACCTATAAATAGGTATGACAGATGCGGTTTGTTATAAAAAGGCTCCCTTTTGCGGAAAAGATATTTCGTAAAATATCAATAGGTTGAGTAAAGATTTAAGACCTTCTCTGGAGTATCTGTATTGTATTTTACGTCTCTATGTTTCTATGCAGTATTATTTTTTCATATACTCTGTGATAAAACTCCGTGCTCTCTGTGTAGTGCATTTACCCTCCCCTCAAAAACGGCTACAACCATCCACGATTCGGCTACACCCGCCACATCGCCACAGCCCACCTTTGCAGTACAAAAAGCAACTAAAAACATGAAGATCGTCATCACCGGGTCGCTGGGCCATATCAGCAGACCACTCACAGAGATACTATTGAGCAAAGGCCACGACCTCACCGTGATCAGTAGCAAAGAATCCCGCCGCGCAGAGATAGAGGCCCTTGGCGCGCGGGCAGCCATCGGCACGATGAAGGACCCGGCCTTTCTCACCGAGACTTTCCGCAGAGCGGATATCGTATACGCTATGGAGACGCTAGGCGCCGGCGCCTTCATGGACCACAGCCTCGACATCGTAGCCGAGATCACGCAGATAGGGCGCAACTACCGCGAGTCCATTGCCACAGCAGGCGTCAAGAAAGTCATCCACCTCAGCAGCATAGGCGGCCATACGGACCAAGGCAACGGTATGCTCAACTTCCACTACAATGTAGAGCAGATACTCGCCTCGCTGCCCGCAGATGTCTCTATCAAGACCATGCGCCCCGTAGGGTTCTATTACAATATGCTCGGCTTCATACCTACTATCAAATCTCAAAACGCCATCTTTCAAAACTATGGCGGCGATAAGAAAGAACCCTGGGTAGCGCCCGCAGATATAGCCGCAGTGATAGCAGAGGAAATGGAGCTGCCTTTTGAGGGCCGCACTGTGCGCTACATAGCCAGCGATGAGCTTTCTCCAAATGAAGTGGCACAGATACTCGGCGCCGCTATAGGCCGTCCCGATCTCCGCTGGATAGAGATCTCTGATGCACAGATGGAGCAGGCCCTCATCGGCGCCGGCATGAATCCCACCACCGCCCGCGGCTATGTAGAGATGAACGCGGGCAGGCGCACAGGCCTCTACGAGGACTACAACAAGCACCGCCCCGTGCTCGGCCCTACCAAACTAGCCGACTATGCCAAAGGGGTCTTTGCCCGGGCATATCAGCAGGCATGATACTTTCACACATCATAAGCAAAATAAAAATGACTACACAGCAGATAACAATAGCACCTGCCAGCTCATCACCGCTCACCGTGCCGAGGTTCGGATATGGTGCCATGCGGCTCACCGGTGAGGGCATCTGGGGCGAGCCGGCCAATAGGACGGAGGCGCTCGAAATACTGAAGCACTGTATCGATAGTGGTATCCGCTTTATAGATACGGCAGATTTTTATGGTGATGATGTGACCAATAGGCTCATAGCAGAGGCGCTGCATCCCTATCCGCATGACCTGGTCATATGTACCAAGGTAGGCGCTACGCGCCGGCCTGACAAAAGCTGGGTGCCGTACGATCGCCCGGAGCAGCTACGCCACAGCATAGAGCGCAACCTGCGCACACTGCGGCAGGAGCAGGTCACTCTCGTACATCTGCGCAATATGGTGGGCTCCGCTGTGCCATTCGCAGAGAGAATGCAGGCTATGTATGAGATGCAGCGGGAGGGCCTGATACTGCACGTAGGTGTGAGCAATGTGAGTGCTGATGAGCTGCAGCAAGCTATGACCATGGGCGCTATCGCTACGGTAGAAAATCTCTATGGCCACGGCCAGCGCACCACACTCGTACAGCATGGCCAGGAAAACAGGGGAGGCGAAGAGGTGCTGGCTATCTGCGAGACAAACGGGATACCGCTCATACCTTATTTCTCACTCGTCACAGCCGCCGCCGGAGATGAGCGCATAGCTACCATAGCGCGCCGGTATGGCGTCACAGAGGCACAGGTGCACCTCGCCTGGCTGCTGCACCGCTCACCATGCATCGTGCCTATACCGGGCACCTCATCTATGCGCCATCTGCAGGAGAATATAAAGGCGTCAGAGATACGGCTCTCTGCGGATGATATGGCATACCTCGACTGAAAATCGTATTTTGAGATATGGCACGCAAAAAAATATACCACATCAAAAGCATCAGTCAGTATCATGAGCTGATGGGCCTGCCTCGCCCCAGGCATCCGCTGATCAGCGTGATAGACCTGAGCCAGATACGGCACCCCGGGCATGACGGCTCGCTGCAGATGATGTTTGACTTCTACAGCATATCGCTCAAGCGGATAGAAAACGTGACGATGCGGTACGGCCAGCAGGAGTATGGCTTCAGTGATGGGCTGATGTACTTCATGGCTCCGGGGCAGGTCTTTGGCATCGGCTCCAGTACAGATGCGCCTGTGCGGCGCTCCGGTATGCTGCTGCTGGTGCATCCTGATTTCCTGTGGCACACGCCGCTGGCTACCGGCATCAGGCGGTATGACTTCTTTGACTACTCGGTGCATGAGGCCCTGTACCTGTCTGATACAGAGGAGGCCATCATACAGGGTGTCATCCAGAATATCTCGCAGGAGTACAATAGCAACATTGACAAATTCACACAGGATATCATCATAGCGCAGCTGGAGGTCCTGCTCAACTATTCTGAACGCTTTTATCAGCGACAGTTTCTGACCCGCAAGAAGGCCAGCCATCAGCTCCTGGAGCAGCTGGAGGAGATACTGACGCGGTACTTTGACCAGGAGGATATCGCCACCCGCGGCCTGCCCACCGTGCAGCACATCGCTGCCACGCTGCACGTCTCGCCAAACTATCTCAGCTCCACGCTCAAGACGCTCACCGGCCAGACCACCCAGCAGCACATACACGAGAAGCTCATCGCCAAAGCCAAGCAGCAGCTCTCTACCACGGACCTCACCGTGAGCCAGATAGCCTACGCCCTCGGCTTTGAGCACTCACAGTCATTCAGCAAGCTCTTCAAATCCAAGACCAACCTTTCTCCGCTGGAGTTTCGCTCGAGTTTTAATTAGGATGCTTTACTACGCAGAGGGCACGAAGTCTCGGTCACAGAGTTCACAGAGATATTATCACGTATTGAGCAAATACTATGGTGATTTTTGTACTTCTATGTGATCTATGTGCTCTATGTGGTTCAAAAACGTATTTTGATTACCATACAGAGGCCACAGAGATATTATCACGTATAAAGCCAATGCGATGGTGATTTTTGTACTTCTATGTGATCTATGTGCTCCTTTAGTTTGCCTC
>JAFDYN010000028.1 GCA_018267385.1 Bacteroidota bacterium
ACAAACTAAAGGGCGGAGAGACGCAGAGATCAATACATTTTATCACAGAGGTTACGGAGTTTATATACAGATAGAGGCAATGAAGTCGAGATCACGACTGCTCCTCATCTGCAGGAGGTGCCGGCAGCCACCGCTGCTCTATGAGATGAAAGAGCCCGCCCAGTGCCAGCGCCACCAGGCTGCCATAGAGTACCTCTCCTGTGCGCGTGAGTGCGATCAGTGTATCGCTGCGCAGGGAGATGTGCTCTAGCACTATGGGCGACATCACGATCACTACGGTCACGGGGGCCAGCTTCCAGCTGGTGGGGTATTTTTTGAAAGAGGTGCTGATAAATACCGCCGCGCCGATGCCCGCCACCAGAGACCAGAAGCTACTGCCCGTGACATAGGTGAAAAGCAGGCCGATGGCACAGCCGACTATAGTATTGATCATGCGCGCCAGCGTGCTGGTGCGCGCCAGCTCAAAGTCAGACTCAGACACGATGATCACAGAGATCAGCGCCCAGAGCTTGCGATCGTCATGTATGAAGAAGAGCGACCACCACACAATGGTCACGCCCAGCAGGATGCGGATGATGTAGAGTACCTGCCTGCGGCTGATGGAGAAGTGCTGAGACATTTTGCAGACTTGAGATGTGAGACAAGAGAGTTGAGACAGATGCAAAAATACACTACAAAATGTTTGCCGTCTGTATAACGTTCGTTCAAAACCTTTTGTCTCATATCTCAAGTCTCATGTCTATCTTTCACATTCTTTCCTATATTTGCACAAAACCACCTATAGACACATGAGCATCCGCGACAGGTACATCAAAGCAATGGGAGAGATAGTAGGCCGCGACAAAAAATACCGCAACCTGGTAGCATATGTCAACGCCACCGGCGATAACTACAGCACCCTCTCAAAGGTGATGAACCCCGAAACCTACAAAGACCTCCAGCCTACCCTCGTGATGTGCGAGAATATCTGCCTCAACTCTGATGTGAATGGGCACTGGCTCCTGACCGGTGCCATGCCAAAGGCCGGCAGCAAGGGTATGCCTACCTCTACCAAAGAGGAGAAGCGCCTTGAGGCGCTCGAGCTGCGTCTGGACCGCATAGAGAAAGCACTCAGCAAAAAGCTCATCGGCGCGGCGGCGAGGAAGAAGTAATTTTTCAATTGGCAATGGATAATTGATAATGGACAATGGGTATATGCTCATTGTGCAGTGAGATTATTATTCTCCGGTTGATTATATACTGGATCAGGTATATTATACGAGCTATGGACGATCCGGGAAAAGTATTTGATGAAAAGCTTACCTCTGCAGATGATCTGGAGGAACTCATGACCTCTATCACGATTCCTTATTCTCCAAAGAAAATCTTCCCTATCTTACTCTCACTAAACCAAACGTCATGCACCTCATAGCAAAGATCATGGTCGGCATCGTGGCCGTAGAGCACATCTACATCCTATGGCTGGAGATGTTTGCCTGGACCACGCGCGGGCCGAAGACCTTCCGCTCGCTAAAGCCGGAGCTATTCCCTCCTACCAAGGCATTGGCTGCCAATCAGGGATTGTACAATGGCTTCCTCTCTGCCGGGCTGATCTGGTCGCTGCTGATCGGCGATCCTGTGTGGTCGGTCTATGTGGCGGAGTTCTTTCTGGGCTGTGTGGCGGTAGCGGGTATCTATGGTGCCATCACGGCGCAGCGGAGCATCTTCTACATACAGGCGCTGCCGGCACTGATAGGCCTGGCATTGGTATTCTTTTTGAAAGGATAATACAGTGTCACCGCAAAGGCGCGGAAACGCAAAAGGATTTTCACGCGAAGAACCCAAGGATATCAGGCAGCAAAATCCATTTGCATTTCATCTTTATACTAACTACTCAATACTATCATCACATGAATATAGACTGGAAAAAATACCGCATCAAGGACGGAAAGGGATTTCGCCTAGAGAAGTACCGCACAGGTGCGCCGATGGACCGCCCCAAGGACGATGTATTACTAGCGCGGGAGATGAAGTACAAAAAGAAAATAGCAGACCTGCAGTACAAGCTCTACGCCGACAACCGCCAGTCTATGCTCATCATCCTGCAGGGCATGGACAGCGCCGGCAAGGACAGCCTGGTGCGCCACATCATGAACGGTGTGAACCCACAGGGCCTGCAGGTATACAGCTTCAAGCATCCTACAAGCCTGGAGCTGGAGCACAGCTACCTCTGGCGCCACTACCTGAAGCTGCCCGAGCACGGCCAGATCGTGATCTTCAACCGGTCTCACTATGAGAATGTGCTGATCTCAAAGGTGCACCCTGAGATCGTGCTGGCAGAGCATGTGCCGGGCATAGACAGCGTGAAGAAGGTAGACAAGAAATTCTGGTCGCAGCGCTACCAGCAGATCAATAACTTTGAAGATGTGATCGTGCAGAACGGTACGCGCGTGATCAAGTTCTTCCTGCACCTGAGCAAGGATGAGCAGCGCAAGCGCTTTCTGGAGCGGCTGGACAATAAAGACAAGCACTGGAAGTTTAGCTCTGCAGATATCAAAGAGCGCGAATACTGGGACGACTACCAGCGCGCCTATCAGGATGCCATACGCCACTGCAGCCATCCCGACACCCCGTGGTATGTGATACCGGCAGATGACAAGTGGTACACCCACCTGCTCTGCGGCGAGATCATCAGCCATGAGCTGGAGCAGATGGACTTGCGATTTCCTACCGTAGATGGCACCGAGCTGGAGATGATGAAGGAGGCCCGCCGTCAGCTACAGCAGGAGCGGTAGACCAGTTCCTTTTTGCGCAAGATGTGTTAATCTTTTGCCGCAGCAGGCAGGTTGTCATACCTTTGGTATGAATCCTCTGCTTATGAAAAAACTTTCCTTCCTGCTATTGCTGAGCTGCCTTGCCATCACCGGCCTGAGCGCTCAGGATACCGTACACACCCAGTATGCGATACTGGAGATCAGGTCTGAGTACACACGCGCTTATATCATTTATGATGATGGACGCGGTGGCCTCACACGCGATACGATCAATATGACCTGGGACCAGTATGAAGCGCAAGCAGAATTCCAATGCTTCCACTATCTCAATGACCGGGGCTACGAGCTGGTAAATATCTACGGTAACGGTGCCGCTTATTTATTTCAGCGACGGAAGAAGTAACCTTTTATAAAATCCCTCCCCTAATTTTCAAATAAGAAACAACCATGAAAAACCTACTAATTCTTCTCAGTCTACTTTATGCTGGCACTATGGCAGCGCAGGTGGCGGCGCCTGAGCATTACGCCGCATTGAGTTTCCATAGAAATACTTTTGAGCTCTTTATCTACTTTGACGATGGTCGTGATACGGTGATCAAGCCCACCGAGCGCCTGACCACTGCCGAGCAGGAGATCACGGCAGCTATCTTCAAAGGCATGCACTACCTGAGTGACCGAGGCTATGAGCTGGTTTCAGGAGATACAGATTATTACATCTTCCGCCGCAGGCAGAAATAAAAAAGCGGGAGCAGCATGACCGCTCCCGCCCATCTGGCTAACTAACAGTTTTTTTTAGTCTTCGTCTTCTTCGTTCTCGTCTTCCTGCTCTTCAGCCGCTTCCAGATTGATGGCCGCTTCGGCTACGTCGGTCAGTTTCTCGTCGGCGCCTTTCTCCTCCTCCAGGGTCTCCTCCAGCAGGGCTACGGCGTCCTCCAGCTCGAGTATCTGCGCAAAGGTGCGAAGGGTGCCATAGGTAGCGATCTCATAGTGCTCTACCTTCTGCCCGGCAGCTATGATGCCTGCATCGCGCATCGCGCCTTCGTCGTTTTCAGACATGATCTCCTCGGCCTCTTTGATCAGGCCCTCCATGGCCAGGCATTTCTTGGCGGTGGCCTTCTTGCCCAGCTGCTCAAATATCTGCTCCAGGCGCTCTACCTGGCCTTTGGTCTCCTCCAGGTGGTCGCTGAGGCCCTGTTGCAGTTCTTCATTAGTAGCGTTCTTGATCATTTTGGGTATCGCCTTGAGCAGCGCCTTCTCTGCCCAGTAGATATCCTTCAGCATGTCTTCAAATAGTTTCTGCAGCTTGCTCGCAGTGTTGTCTGCTTTGGCTATAGTGGTAGCCGGTTTTGTCCCTTTCATGTGCGTTAGGTTTTTTTGATGATGATAACTGTATGCCTGCCGTAGCAGCGCACGGATAGCTACACTAATAATGTGCCCGCGCAGATGATCTTTTCATTAAGCCGGGGTAAACACCAAAATGCAAAAGCCTCAACGCATTAAATATGCGCTGACTCCACAGGGTATATCCATACCTATCGCTGCGGTGGAGAAAATTGCAACCTTGAGGAAGGGATTGGATAGCGGGCTATTTCTCAGCCTTGTGCCTGATAAAGCTGATATGGCCGGAGCGCTCGAGGTAGATGTCCTCTACACCGTTTATGTCATCGCGCTGCAGGTGCGTGTGCAGTGCCTCCTCTATATCCTCCTCCGTCACTAGTGTGCGGGCCATATTGTGTAGCTGCATCTCTCCATCGCGCATGAGAGAGATAGGAGCCCCCTTGAAGACCTTGCCTACAGCCTTACTTCTATACATGAGCCATGACATGATGCGCTGCAAAAAGGTGATGAGCAGCGAGGCTGCCAGGCAGCCAAAGAAGTTTTGCCCGGAGATCACAGACCGGCCCAGTATAGAGCCTATCACCAGCAGCGTGAGCTGGTCAAAGGTAGTGACCCTGCCCAGCGTACGCACCCCGGCAAACCGTATCAATGCCCAGCCCGCAAAGAATACTACCAGTGCCCGGGCCAGCATCTGCAGGGTGCTGAGATGCTCCGTCTGCAGGCCGAATATCTGATCTATAGTATCCATCATACGATCCCATTACAAAATGCTTGCCGCAGTATGCGCACACGCCGCCTTTTGCATCTTTACCTTCTGCCCGGTCTGCTACCAGTGCTCCTCGGCTCCCTGCACGGCAGCAAGTTCATGGCACAAAAACCCTCCGCCACAGGCTACAAAGCCGGCAAGACAGATATCAGCGACACCCAGGTACAAGGCTGGAAGGGCTGTGACCGGCCCGCGGCGCGGTATTTGTTTTTCAGGCAGAGATGCTACAACTTAGGAGCAGCAAATACAACTGATGCAAGCCTCTACGCTCAATGAACTGAAGAAGGAACTGACCCACCTCAGCCAGAAGGAACTGGTAGAAATCATCACGCGCCTGGCGCGATACAAAAAGGAAAACAAAGAACTGATCACCTACCTGCTCTCAGATGTACATGACGAGCGCGGCTATATCAATAGCGTGAAGGCCTACATAGATGAGGAGATAGATGCCATACCATCTGACTACAATCTGTACTACGCCAAGAAAACCCTGCGCAAAATACTCCGCACGGTCAATAAGTACTGCCGCTACTCCGGTATCAAAACTACCGAGGTAGAGCTGCTGCTACACTATCTCTACCGGCTGCGCCACTCAGGCATACAGATACAGAAGAGCCAGATACTGACCAATGTGTATGAAGGGCAACTGAAGAAGGTAGCCAAGCTGCTACCCACCCTGCATGAGGACCTCCAATATGACTATGGCCGTCAGCTACTGGCGCTGGAGCTGCCGCACGGCACACAGGGCCTGCTCGGAGGGCTGCTGAAAAAGCTGCGCTAAAACGGTCACGGCTTTGTAAAATTCGGTGAGTGCTATGGCGGGAGACAAATGAGATGCGTACCTTTGGCAGGTACTAAAAAACGTGATCATGAAAACACATACTTTACTTTTCTCCCTCCTCATCGCTATTTTTTTCTCTACACAGCATGCTGCTGCGCAGCAGACCATAGAGCTGCCGGATAGCTCGCGGACGTATATCTATGACACTGTCAATGGCGGCTGGGGCCACCTCGTGGCTGGCACCTTCTGGACCTGGAATGCGCACAACGATGTGACCAGCATGGCACAGCGTATCTGGACGGGCACGCAGTGGACAGACTCTTTTGACTACCAGTATACCTATGATGCGCAGCACCACCTCACCTCAGAGTTGGAGCGGCGCAGTGTGTCTACAGGCTGGGATTCCCTATACCTGGATGTATATACCTATGATGCTTCGGGTACCCTTACCACCAGGCAGAGCTATGGCTGGCAGTATGGAGGTATCAGGTACTGTAGCACCTACAGCTATGGTAGTAATCCTGCTCAGCCTCTCAGTATGGTCGTCACCTCTAGTACCGCCGGAGCAGCCTGGCAGCCCAGCGAGCAGTACACCTGGAGCTATCAGCCTCCTGTAGATACGATGTGGCGGCAGCGCTGGGATGTGCCGACGAGCTCATGGGTATATACCGATATGAATGTAGACTCTCCCGGCCACTACAGATCCTATAGCTACAATGCTACCGCATGGGTGCTCACCTCTGAGCTATACAAAGGCTATGACAGTCATGACAACTGGATAGGTGACTATAGCTATGTGAATGGTGTACAAACCTGGTATAAACGAGAGGCCTATACCTACAATACGGCAGGGCAAATTATCACCGCTACTGCAGAGTATCTGCAGGGCGGTAGCTGGTATCTGGAGAGCCGTGACTCTATGGTGTATGATGCTGCGGGGCGTCTCACGTTTAGGCACGATAGCGTACCCAGTGGGGTGACTCAGGACTCTGTATATGCCTATGATAGCGTGGGCTACACGGACTATACGCTCCATATGATGTATATACCCGCCTGGCATCCATCCGGCGATAGTACCCAATATTACTATCATCGCTCGATAGCCACGGGCCTGCAGAATACGGTGCTCGCGGCAGATATCGCTGTCTATCCCGTGCCGGCACATGACCAGCTGATCGTAGCTCTGCATACTGTTGCTTTGGAAAATATCACCCTGACGCTGACAGATATGTCAGGCAGGAAAGTGATGAGGGCAATAGTAGCCGAGGGCACCAGCCATCTGGATGTATCCGGACTATCCGCGGGCGTATATACCCTGAGCCTCTTTGATGGCAGGGGAGCAGGTCAGGTGCGGCGGGTCGTGATACGCTGATAGGCTCTGATATTTTTATGTATGTGAATAGCCAATCTCCCGGGTTTTTGATCGCGGCAGATGTTTCTGTCAGCTATTGGTACAGTATGTGATGTATAGCAGGCATAAAATACTACTGCCATGAAAGGCTTCATCTGTCTCACCAATGTCTACCAGGACGCACCCACTGTGGTCAACGTGTCGAATATCAACTACTTCTACCGCCAGGATACGGGTGTGAAACATACCGTGATCATGTGCGCCGGCTCGGATCATGGCCTCTCCGTACAGGAGGACTATGACAAGGTGCAGCAGCTAATAGAGCAGGCGCTCGGTGATAAACAAAACGATACGCCGAAAACATCCTGATGTATCTTTGATGCATGGCAAAGCAAAGTGCAGGACTATTGCCCTACCGCCGGGTGGGGGCACAGATCGAGGTGCTGCTCGTGCATCCCGGTGGGCCATTCTGGCAAAAGAAGGATGCCGGTGCCTGGTCTATCGTGAAGGGAGAGCTCGATGAAGATGAGGATACGCTGGATGCAGCGCAGCGGGAGTTTCTGGAGGAGACGGGCATCACACCGGTAGGAGAGATGCTGCCGCTCTCACCGGTCCGGCAAAAGAATGGCAAGATAGTACACGCCTGGGCCGTAGCGATGGATGTAGACGCCACTCAGGTGCGCAGCAATATGATAGCGATAGAGTGGCCACCGCGCAGCGGACGTATGATAGACATCCCGGAGATAGACCGGGCGGAGTGGTTTGATATCGCTACTGCGCGCGAGAAGATCATTCCGGCGCAACGCGCCTTTGTGGATGAGCTGGAGGGGCTTTTGTAATACATACTACACAGAGGGCACAGAGAGTTTATAAGCTTACACACCGATCGTTCGGGTTCACAGAGAAATCTAAACTCTGTGTAGCGAGTACTCACGCTGCCTGCCTGTTGTACTTCGCCTTGTAGTCGGCAGGGGAGAGGCCTGTGATGCGCTGGAAGACCTCACGGAAGGCCCTGGCATCTGAGTAGCCTACAGAGTACATCACTTCATTCACAGTCTTGCGTGTCGTCTCAAAGGCGCGCTTGGCGGCCTCAGTACGTACGCGCTGGAGGTAGTCTAGTGGCGTGAGTCCTGTGGCGCGGATGAAGCGGCGGTCAAAGTTGCGGCGGCCTACATGTAGTTTATCGCTCAGCGCGCCGATAGACAGCGGCTGGCGGTAGTGGCGCTCTATATAGGCCTGTGCCTTGAGCACCAGCTCATCATCATGCTGCTTCTGCCCCGTGAAGATCGAGAACTCTGCCTGCATGCTCCGGTCCATATCTATCTGAAATATCTTGGCGCAGCGCACTGCTATCTGCCTGTTGTAGTGTTTCTCTACCAGGTAGAGCAGCAGGTGGAGAAAGGAGTATGCGCCTCCATTGGTATAGATGCCGTTTTCATCAGTGATCAGCCGCTCTGTCTGCAGCTTCACATCAGGGTACAGCCCGGCAAAGCGCTCCGACACCGCCCAGTGTGTAGAGCAGGTCATACCCTCCAGCAGCCCCGTAGCCGCGAGCATAAACGCACCCGTACACATACTGGCTACCTCAGCGCCTTTGGCGTGCTGCATGGCTACCCATGTGATCAGTGACTGATTGCTCCGCGTAGCGGTGTCATAGCTGCGCACCAGTGAGGAGGGGATGAGGATAAGGTGTGTCTTCGTGAGTTCGTCTGCGGTGGTATGGGCTTTCACGCTGAAGATACTATCGCTTTGCGTTTTACGCGTAGCGCTGACCATCTCGATCTTAAACTGTGCCACATGGCCGCCCTGCTGCCAGAACGCCTCTGCCTCGGTGAAGATCTCATACGCGCCTGCTATGCAGGCTATGGTGCTGGGTGTGGTCTGGCTGTCAGGTACGAGTATGCTGATATGTTTCATGTGGCGTGGCTTTGCCACAAAGATAAATGATCTGTTTGTCTAAAATGCCCCTATAGTATGTCTGATTGGCACTGATGGAGAATGTGTGTGCTCTTTACCTTTGCCATACAAAAAATCAAAACACACATGACACAAACAGACTACACCACCACGATAGACACTAGCCGCACACCCAATGAGGCCTATACAGCCATCAATAACGTAGCCGGCTGGTGGACGGAGAATTTTGAAGGAGCCTCTAAGAAAGCAGGAGATGAGTTCACCGTCACCTTTGGTGAAACATGGATCAAACTGAAAGTAGAAGAGCTGGTCAATAACTATAAAGTAGTCTGGCTGGTCACGGATTGCTTCAAGCACTTCCTCAGGAACAAGAAAGAGTGGGTGGGCACCCGGATTATTTTTGACATCAGCCGCGAGGGCAATGAGAAGACACATATCATCTTTACCCATCATGGCCTCACCAGCCCGCTGGAGTGCTACGAGATCTGCTGCGACGCATGGAGCGGCTACCTGAATGGAAGTTTACAGAAGCTGATCGATACGGGCAAGGGTACGCCTGATAGCCGGGTTTAATACATACTGCACAGGAGCCGTAGAGGTTTTAAAATAGCAGGGGAAAACTAGTTTGAGTTCGCAGAGGAATAAAACGCTGTGAACTCATCTTATTTTTAGTAAACTCTTTACCCGCCGTGTAGTCTCATTTCACCCTTCGGGAAATTTTCTGCCGGACCGAGGCATACTGAGCGCTCAGATAGGGAAGAGACATATACTTTGATTTTTTTAGCTGATCTGATTTTCAAGCTGTTTGGGTTTTGTGTGAGGTGATGGTATGTAGGTTGCATCTACACCACTGCGTCCGGTGCCGGCCGCGACATAGCTGGCTGGCACGGGACGGTTTCTCATTATTTAAACACAAAAAACACAAGTATCATGAAAAGGGAAAAGAAGCACGAACCGCGCCGCGTACACGTAGGCCAGCACACAGAGGAGGCTTATGGCCACCAGCGTCCTAATGAAGAGTTTGGTCGCAATGAAGATCAGGATATGCAAGAAGGCGAAGGTGCAGGCGATGAAAGCGGCGACTATCAGCAGCAGGAGGGCCGCGACCAGGAAGGGCAAGGCTCACAACAGCAGTACCGCAATGACCGCCGCCAGGATGAAGCCGCCGATCAGGACGACGAAGCAACTAATGAAACGGAAGAAACAGATGAACTCGATGAAAATGATGACGCTGCGGAAGAGGACACCGGTGACGAATCAAAAGGCTGGATGGGTCAGGTCGGCGACCTGCTGACCGGCCAGGCCTCTGACGAAGCCTATGAAAAGGCTACCAAGGTAGCTGCACTGGCTGTCATCGGCCTCTTTGGCCTGCGCAGGGGTGGCCTGCTGGGTGGCATCATCGTAGCTGCCGCTGCCGGCCTCGCAGCCCGGACGCTGGGAGTCGATATGGATACGACAGAAGATGAAGCCACTGACGAAGAAGATATGCAAAGCGAAGCAGCGTAAGCCCTAGCCCGTGTGAAGTAAAACAAGAGCGGTCTGCCGGTATGGCGGGCCGCTTTTGGTTTAGCGGGATGAGCCAAGGGTGCACGCTTCATTCTTTCACCACTCGCTGCACTAGTCTGCCGTACGGTGTGACTGCGGTCACGATGTAGATACCGGGAGCCAGACTGCTGAGGTCCATGGTGCCGGAGTGGTCACCGGTGAGGACGGTTTCGCTGATCATATTTTGTATGCAGAGGCTATGGAGAGGCTGGCCGCTCTGTACAGTGATGTATCCCGTAGTGGGATTGGGAGATACCTTCAGTATATTCTGGTCCTGCCCGGTATAAGTCACGCCGGTGTTGGTACAGGGTAGCATATTGATATGGTCCCAGAGCACACTGTCAAATGGTGAGAAGGCCGCCGCTACGCCGTATGCCGAGGCACCCATGCGTACCACTACCATCTGCTGGCTGGGTACCACATAGATTTTCTGGTCGTTCTTGCCCAGTGCGGCATACATATCTGCTGGTGCATTCGGTATGAGTGCTCCATTGTAGACCAGCTGCAGCCCCGGCGCCATGTAGGATGATTGACCATTCAGCCACCACAGGTAGCCATACGAGGGGTTGAATGCCTGCGAGGAACTGATCATATGGCGATAGTAGGCTGTATCCCTGAGGATGGTATCTGTGGCCCAGATGCCGCGATTCAGCGCCAGCAGGCCAAAGCGCGCCGCATCTCGCACCACGCTATAATACTCGTAGCCCACCCAGAGGCCATGCATACCGATGGCAGTGCCGAGGCGTGACGCGGTAAAGTTATTGTACGTCTGGCCGGAGACGGTGGCCAGCACATCCTCCATCTTGCGGTAGGCACCGGTGTGGTAGGCCCAGCGTGTGTCAGGCGGAGCCAGGTACTGCAGGCAGGCGGGTGTGGTGCTGGTATTGCTGCAGGTGCCACCGGTAGGATTGTCATCCAGGCCTGAGGTCATGGTGATCAGGTGGCGCACCGTGATGTGCCGCTCCTGCTGGGTATCGGCACTGGTCCAGCCCTGCCCCAGTATGTCACTCACTGTATCGGTCAGGTGCAGCAGGCCCTCCTGCTGTGCTATACCTGTGAGGGTAGAGGTGAGGCTCTTGCCGGCAGATGCCCATACGTGTATAGAGTCCCGAGTGAAAGTGCCGAAGTATCGCTCCAGTACGATGCGTCCGTCTTTGAGTATCACAAAGCCGCTCGTGCCGTGGTCTGCCAGGTAGCTGTACAGCGAGTCTATGCGGTCCTGGCACCAGCCCAGCTGTGAGGGCGCGGTGGTATCCCAGCCGGTGCCTGATACAGGTGGGAAATAGGAAACCTGCGCTCTGGCCGCTACCGATAGCATCAAGAGCAGTGTCATGTATAGCGTACGACGCATACCGTATTTTTTATGACCAATTTACGCTAAATCTTTCTTTGCCATATCAGCAGGTATGCTGCAGATCGTCTTTGCCACCCTGCCTATGGTGAGGCCCTGCACTACGATGCTGAAGAGCACGCAGAAGTATGTAGCGATGAGGATCATGTGCCGCGACTCACTCTCGGGCAGCGAGAGCGCCATAGCCATAGAGAGGCCGCCGCGCAGGCCGCCCCATACGATCACGCGGGCTTCTTTTTTATTATAGTAGGCTATGCTAGGTAGCAGCCAGCGCGGCAGGTAGACCACCAGCGCGCGTGAGAGGAGCACGATCACTACCGCTACCACACCTATGAGCGCATAGATGGCGCGAAACTCTATGACCACCAGCACCATGGCCACGAGTATGAAGAGGATGGCATTGAGCACGGCATCTATCACCGTCCAGAATTTCTGTACATACTCGTGAGATATGTCGCTCATGACCTCGTCCTGTTTATAGTTGCCCACCAGTATGCCCATCACCACCATAGCCAGTGCGCCGGATATGTGCAGGGCATTGGCCGCGCTGTAGCCGGCCAGCACAAATGCCAGCGTCAGCAGCACCTCTGTATCATAGCTGTCTATACTGGCCATGAGGTAGTGCAGGATGATACCCAGCACGAGGCCAAAGATGACACCGCCCACCGCCTCCTGCACAAAGAGCATGGAGAAGTGCCCGATATCAAAGCTGCCCGTATGCGCCACGCCCAGCAGGGAGATAAAGGTGACTACCCCCACGCCATCGTTGAAGAGGGACTCGGCTACGATCAGCGTCTCTATCTTTTTGGGTACGCCTACCTGAGTGAGGATGCCTATCACCGCTATCGGGTCAGTAGGAGAGATGACCGCACCAAAGAGCAGGCAGTACACCAGAGGTACCTGCAGCCCCAGCAGCATGGTGAGGCCGTACAGCAGGCCGCCTATCACGGCGGTAGATACCAGTACACCACCTATGGCCAGCAGGGCCACGGGCGCGAGCTGCCCGCGCATGGCGGCCCAGCTGGTGTGCAGCGCCCCGGCGAAGAGCAGCAGCCCGAGCATCACATCCAGTATGGCGCGGCTGATATCGGTCTGCTCTACGAAGTTTCGCAGCTGCTCATAGGGCAGGGGCAGCCATACGCGCGCGCTGAGCACCAGCAGCGAGAGCACCGTAGAGAGCAGGAAGAGCCCGATCACAAACGGCAGCCGTATGAAGCGGTGATTGATATAGGCAAAGGCCGCAGAGAGGCAGATCAGGATGGTCAGGATGGTATAGGCCGTCATACGGGCTAAGATACAAAAATGAAGAGGAAGGACGATGAGGCTATCGCATAAAAAAGGGCTACCATAGTGGTAACCCTTTGATGCGGTGTGATGTAGTGCGCCTCTTCTTACTGCTCTGAGAAACGCGGATCTTTCATAAAGTCTTCGTCTGTCAGCGTTTTGAGAAAGGCGATGATCTGTGTCTTTTCATCTTCACTCAGTGCGATGCCCGTGCGGCCATCACGCGTCAGTACTGTATCGAGCGTGGCGCTGGCATTCACACTACTGCCGTAGTAGTCCAGCACGGCCTGCAGCGAGCGCAGCCCGCCTGTATGCATATAGGGGCCAGTTTTTTCAATATTGCGAAGAGTGGGCGTCTTAAACTTTCCTATGTCCGCAGGGTCCAGTGTCACATTGTACCTGCCGCTATCTGTGATGGTGGGCTGTATGCCATTATTGTGAAACTTGCGATCGGTAAAAAGGTCCGTAGTATGGCATGTGGCACACTTCTGCTGAAAGAGATGGAGGCCCTGCTGCTCCTCCGCAGCCAGTGTAGTCTCTCCGCGTACGTATTTGTCATATTTACTATTGGCGCTGACCAGCGTGTACATAAACTGGCTCAGCGCCTGCAGGAAGCGTGTAGTGGTGATCTCATCTGTGCCAAAGGCATCTTTGAACATACCGGGGTATTTGCTGTCATTGCGCAGCCGGTCCAGTACTACCGGTAGCTGCGCATCCATCTCTACTGGGTTTTTGATCGGATTGGGTGGTACGAGGTCCATATCATGCACGCCGCCGTCCCAAAAGAAATCGTAACTCCAGGCGAGGTTGACCAGTGCAGGTGTATTGCGGTGGCCCAGTTTATTGTCTATGCCGTGGCTCACGATGTGGCCTGCATGTACGAAGGAGGCAAACTGCTGATGGCAGCTACCGCAGCTGATCGTGCTATCGCGCGAGAGGCGATTGTCATAAAAGAGCTTGCGTCCCAGTACAAAGCCCGATTGTGTCAGCGGATTGGCAGATAGATTGTAGACAGGCGTGGGAAAGGATGCCGGTGCTACAAATTTTACTGCTCCTGATGTATCGTTCTTCTTGCATGCAGGTGCCAGCAATGACAGAGAGAGAAGTATCCCGGCCAGGACCGGGATGCCTTTTTGATAGCTAGTCATTGCTCACGCGGTTCACGCTGAACATATCTACATAGTTGGCCGAGATGGTGGTGCTATATGCGTCAAACATGTGGCCCGGCTGCGCGGCGATGGTGATCTGCGTAGGATTATTAAATACAGCATCTACATCAGCATAGATATATACTGTGGCGTGGTGGCCTGTCCTGACCTGCGCAGCAGTGCCGGAGGTCAGAGATACGGTATGGATATTATTGATCGTAGCAGACGACATACCACCGTAGCCGCCTATATGATAGTACATCATAGCCATGCCCATCATAGAGTCATACGGTGCCTGAGGTGAGGTGCCTTCCAGCTTGTAGAAGATATAGCCACTGTTCCACGTCCAGTACATATCGCTGGCTGCGCCGGCTACATCCAGGTCTCCTGTGCGCTCGCTCACCGGGGCGGTATTCTTGGCGCTGTCTACACCTATCATAAACCTGATGCCTGTATAGTCGCCCGCAGGTACATCCTGTATAGTCAGATCGGCAGAGCTGTCCACCCCTTCGCGTACCAGGTGGTAGCACTTGTCTTTAGGTACGGTATATTCTGTGCCATCAGATTTCACCAGCACAAAGTTGCTCACAAAGTAATTGAATGTAGTAGGTGTCAGGCTTTCTCCGTTTGAGGTGGTATAGGCCGTGCCGAGAGCCAGGTCTGCGGTACCATATCGGTTGTCAAAGTGGAAGGTGACAGGACCGCTGCCGCTCACAGTTTCATTCTTTTTGCATGACGATGCGGTGGTGCCTACGAGTAGCAGCAGGGCTGCGATATAGAGATTATATTTTTTCATGTTTTTGTTGAGATTAAAATGAATGACGCGCGACAGCATAGCTATGCTATCGCGGATAATAGTATATCAAATAGGATGCACACAATGGTGCACTTAGGAATAAGGAGATTAAGCCGAGGGTGGCTTGATGAGGGAGCGTATAGCGCCGGTGAGGTATGGCGCCGGTGATGCGGTGAGTGGCTCCGCTATCACATGATATATCATAACGGGCTGGGCCAGCTCTATTATTCTGATGCAGGCCAGCTCATCTTTTTCCTTACTGATATTGGCAGTTTGCTTCTGTTCGCCTTCTTCGGCTTTCTTTAGCTGCTTGCTCAGGTAGCAGTGACCCTCGCAGTGCAGGCGCGGGTTATTGCGGTTTATACATAGCTTCTGAGTGATATAGGTTTTATTGATCGCATAGTAGGCAAGGATGCCCAGATCCACCAGCGACTGACTGATGATGAGCAGCACGAGGAGAGATGCGATTACTTTTTTCACTTCGCGCCAAACTTACAGCATTCTTCGCTCTTGCGCAATGATATTCTTAAGGGAGTGGGAATAGTCCTACCCACTTTTTACAGCGTACAAAACTATCCGCAGGCATAGCAACATCAGATCAGTATACTATGGCCCGATGTGCCTGCGTGGCCTGATCATTGCCGCAGGTATGGTATTAGAATTAATAGCCTGGTCCATATTAGGGTCATTGTATCAGGCATGCATCAGCAGGAAATCGGCATCGATCTTCAGCTTTTTGTGCAGGGACTTGAGGAAGGTAATGTCAGGACTTCTTTTGCCATTGAGTATCTGCGACAGTTTTGCATCAGTGACTCCGAGAAGCTTGGCCAGCTTATTTTGGTTAAGTTTCAACTCATACATACGCAGCTCTATCATGCCCTCTATAGTAGTAGGAGTAGCTATAGTATATATGCTTTTTTCGTATTGCTGCGCCGCTATGGCTAGTTTGCCCAGTTCCTTAGCTTCAGTAGCTGTGATATTGGCTTCCCCTTTTTTCATGAGCGCATCTATGCGCTTCATAGCAGCTTCATATTCTTTTTGAGTCTTCATGTTTTTTCGTCCGGTTTATAGACTGTGACGCGTCTTATTTTATAGCTGACTGATATCTACTTTGTCGTATTCTGCATGCGTGCCTATAAATTTGGTATAGACAGTGCGCACCTTAAAGATAATGCGGGCGATCAGCCGGTAGTGATTTCCTTTGATGTTAAAAACATAGAGGTCATTGCCCACAGCATCAGCAGATCCAAAGGTTTTACGCATTTCATTGAAGTTGCTGAAATCTGAACGATCCATGATGATGTACCAGTTATTCAATGAATCTGCGCTCACAGGGTACTTCTGAGCAAATTCCCTGATCGTTTTATAGCTGATTATTACCATAGATCCTTTTCGTTGCAAAAGTAATAAATTTTCAATTTTTGAAAAAATATTTCTAAACGAATATCAGTCAGGTACAGAACCGAAATAAATAATGCGAGACCTTGATATGAATTTATGATCTGCACTACGAGGTGACCTTCTACCCATCCGACAGAGTATACCACTCTAGTAAAGCTGGTACAAACGACCCCGTTGACATAGCAATATGTTCCTCAATACACTATGGCCATCACGCCGTGTGGCCTGATTATTGCCATACATTGGGTATAAAAATCACCGTCATGAAAAGGATACAACAGATACTGCTCAGCGGGATGATGTGGCTGTCAGCTGCTTCTATTTATGCGCAGAGCACAGACCATATGGGCCGTCAGGCCGGCTTGCTGCCATCAGGCTTCTGGCTGGAGGTGGGCATCTTTTTAGGAGTGGCTGTAGTGATCGTAGCCACCATGATCTACTGGGAGCGCAGCCCGCATGAGCACAGGCACTGAGGTCAGAATACCTCCAGCGCCTGCTTCATATAGACACCTGCGGGGTGCTGCTCGCAGAGGATAAAGCGTATCATATCCTCCAGGTCGGTGTACATCATCGGCTTGGTCATATAGCATGACGCGCCGAGTGCGCGGGTATCCTCTATATCCTGAAAGTAGTTTGATGTGGAGTGCATGATCACAGGTACATTTTTGATCAGCGGGAGCTTCTTGATCTCTGTCAGGCATTCTTTGCCATTCATTCCCGGCATATTGATATCGAGAAAAATATAGTCGGGTATCTCCTGCGTAGCAAATAGCAGTGACAGGCCTGCCTCTGCATTGGGGGCATGCGTGAATACAACGGTGCTATCTACACTCTGCAGTGCAATAGAAAAAAGGGTAGCGTCCTCCGGATCATCGTCTATCAGGAGGATACGCAAAGGCCGGTTGGGCATAGGCGTGTGGTAGTTTTAATGTTACAGGGGTGTAGCTGTCATAGGTGATTGAGGTGGGCACTCAAAGCTACAGTTATATTACGCACCATATGCATTATCCTTTCACAGATGACAAGATTTTGCTTGTAAAAGATGATATTTTCGGTAAATGGGCTATGCTTTTTGTCTCAGAGGACAACAGTGTGTTTTTTATACCAACACTATATGAGCAGCGGTGCATCTGGAGAGTTGCGTAGCTGTATTAGCTGATGCATGTTTCGGCGAAAGTGAAAGGGTATAACAAACGCGGCTATTTTTCGTATCTACCTGATAGATACTCAACCCGGTGGCGAATTTTTATGCTATATTTAATCTAAACATGCTACCCGTGCGCAAGACACTGCCTCTCATACTGCTGCTGCTCCTCATCACCCTCTGTACCTGCAAGAAGGATAAATCCAGCTACTGGATACTGAATGGTGTGAAGTACAGCACGTCTGTCTGCACCTTTGATAAACTGACAGATACACCTTTTGCGGGGCACCTGGGCATCTCGGCCTCATCGGGCTCGGGCCCTGCTGCGCGCATCATAGTCTGCTATAGCAATACCAGCGGCCTGCCCGCAGATGGTACTTACAATGTAGTCACTGACGATGGGGTGACCACTCCCGGCCACGGCGAGATCATGATCCGGGTGATCACCGGCACACCCGGTAGCGAGGTGGTGTACCACTCCGTAGGTGGTAGCGGCACAGATGGCCTGCAGTCTACCCCCGATACTAAAAACAATAACCGCCTCACCCTGCGCGGAGCAGGCATCACCATAGCCGGCGGCGGCGATACGACCTATCTCAGTCTCAACCTGACGCAGACTAACTAGCGCAAAGCGCGGGCTACACCACACGGACTAATACTTCACCACCTTTTGTATTGAGAGTGCGCCCCTCTGATCTGATAGCGTCAGCGTATAGACACCTGCGACCAGTGAGCGCATGTCAGCACTCAGTTCGCGGCTGGCCGTGACTACGTGCAAGATCTGCTGGCCATAGCCATCTGTCATGTGGAGTGTCACCGTCGTATAGCCACCCGGCAGCGAGATGTACAGTATATCGCCCACAGGATTAGGATAGATGCGGATATCGCCGCCGGCTACCATACTGATGCCTGTACGGATATAGTGATATACCGCAGAGGTGTCACTGCAGCCCGTGCTATCTGTGACCAGCACGCGGTAGTCTCCGTCGCTACCGGCCATGATGGCCTGCGCATTTCCTGCTACAGCACTATCATAGAGCCAAGTATAGCTGGCAAAGGTACCCGTGTAGAGTGTGTCAACTCCCGACTGATGGATGGCAGGTATAGGCAGCGGCCTGATCACCAGAGTGAGCGTCGTGATGCTATCGCAGCCATTAGTACTAGCTGCTGTATCGCTATATGTGCCTGCCATCGTGAGCACCTGCCCGCCAAAAGTATAGGCACTGCCCTGGCATATGGAGACGGTCTGTGCCACATGTAGCGTAGTGACAAAGTTCAGGTAGTAGGTCACAAAGCTATCGCAACCCTGCGCGGAGGCAAGCGTGTCATAGTAGGTGCCGGATGTGGTGATGGTATGACCATTTACCACGTAGCTGCTACCCTGGCACAGACTGATCGTCTGCGTGGAGGTTGAGTTCGGTTTCACTGTCAATGTCAGCGTAATAATACTGTCGCAGCCATTGGCTGATGTCAATGTGTCGTGATAGGTGCCTGCGGTAGTCAGTACGTGTCCGTAGAAGGTATAGCTAGAGCCTGCACAGATGCTTTGCGAAACAGATGCTGTAGAGTTTGGTTTAACTGTCAATGTCAATGTGATGATACTGTCGCAGCCATTGGCTGATGTCAATGTGTCGTGATAGGTGCCTGCTGCGGTCAGCATGTGTCCGTAGAAGGTATAGCTAGAGCCTGCACAGATGCTTTGTGAAACAGATGCAGTATAGTTCGGTTTCACTGTCAATGTCAGCGTAATAATACTGTCGCAGCCATTGGCTGATGTCAATGTATCGCGATAGGTGCCCGCTGAGGTCAGCACATGTCCGTAGAAGGTATAGCTAGAGCCTGCACAGATGCTTTGTGAAACAGATGCAGTAGAGTTCGGTTTCACTGTCAATGTCAATGTGATGATACTATCGCAGCCATTGGCTGATGTCAATGTGTCGTGATAGGTGCCCGCTGAGGTCAGCACATGTCCGTAGAAGGTATAGCTAGAGCCTGCACAGATGCTTTGTGAAACAGATGCAGTAGAGTTTGGTTTTACTGTCAATGTCAGTGTGATGATACTATCGCAGCCATTGGCTGATGTCAATGTGTCGTGATAGGTGCCCGCTGAGGTCAGTGTGTGTCCGTAGAAGGTATAGCTAGAGCCTGCACAGATACTTTGCGAAACAGATGCAGTAGAGCTTGGTTTTACTGTAAGGGTGAGCGTAATGATACTATCGCAGCCGTTGGCTGATGTCAATGTGTCGTGATAGGTGCCTGCGGTAGTCAGTACGTGTCCGTAGAAGGTATAGCTAGAGCCTGCACAGATGCTTTGCGAAACAGATGCAGTTGAGTTTGGTTTTACTGTAAGGGTGAGCGTAATGATACTATCGCAGCCGTTGGCTGATGTCAATGTGTCGTGATAGGTGCCCGCTGAGGTCAGTGTGTGTCCGTAGAAGGTATAGCTAGAGCCTGCACAGATGCTTTGCGAAACAGATGTAGAAGAGTTTGGTTTTACTGTGAGATGGATCGCACTGCTGGTGGCTGTGGTAGAGGTGGCGCAGGCAGCACTGCTGGTCAGGATGCACCAGATGCTGTCATTATTGGCAGGCGTGTAGGTGTAGCTCGCGGTGGTAGCCACGGTGGTGTTATTCTTCTTCCACTGGTAGGATGGCGTAGTGCCACCATTTGTCACCGTGCTGTGAAAGGTCACGCTGCTACCCGTACAGAGCACATTTGATGGTGAATCTGTCACGCTGATAGCAGGCGCTACGGCAGTAGCAAAGGTGACTACCACCGGCTGCGACGCTGCATTGCCACAGTTATTGTAGGCCGTCACCGTGTAGGTGCCGCTGGTACGCACAGTGATAGCGCTGTACACGCTGCCGGTAGACCAGCGGTAGTAGTCGCCGCCACCCGCAGTGAGCACTACCGAGTCGCCCTGGCACTGTGTCAGTGCGCCGCCTGCTGTGATGGTAGCTACAGGTGTGGTGCTCACAGTGATGGTCTGGTAGCTGGTGTCGGAGCGCACGCTGCCACTGGCTATGAGTTGAATCGTATAAGTGCCGGCTGCAGAGTATGCCTTGCGCGGATTGCGCAGCACAGAGGTACTATTGTCTCCAAAATCCCAATGGTAGTTGTTTGCATTGAGCGATGTATTGGTGAATCGTACCGTATCACCTATGCACGGCTGTAGCGGCGTGTAGGTATAGGAGGCCTGCGTATTGGTAGAGTCCAGGATCGTGACCGGCTCGGTGAAAGTATCACAGCGTAGCGGTGAGCAGACCCCGTTACACGCTATGAGGCGCACGAGGTATACACCTGAGGCGGTGTAGGTATGGGATGGATTGGCCAAATGGGAGGTGTCAGTAGCAGCATTGGCCGTATCACCAAAATCCCAGCTATATTGATTCGCATTATCCGATGAGTTGTTGAAAGAAACTGCTGCTGTCTGCGTGCCCTGATTGAGGTACGGCACGAGCGGATCTGGGGTAAACTGCGCCTTGGGGTCCAGGCAGCGCACGGTATCCATATACTCTATGGTGGTGTATACTGTCGCACCTGCGGCTATATTGCCGTTGGCTACGAGCACGGCCCTTTTGTAGCCGGGATCAAACCAACTGTACTGTACGGATGTAGTAGCGGGCACAGGTATCACGCTTGTATTGTAGAAGAGCGTGTCATAGCTGTACTGCAGCGTCTTTAGCTTCAGCACGGAGCTGTAGCTGCGGTAGGGCGTGATGAGTGTGCCCCATCCCTCTACTGTATTCACGCGGAGGGTAGATACTTTGTAGACGAAGTTGATGCCCAGTGAGGTCAGGTCTATGGCATAGCTGCTCAGGCAGCTGTCCTGATTGGCATAGGCCATAGGCCAGCGGTAGACGGTGTCAGGGCGCGTATAGCGAAAGGTGAGGGGGAAGTTGACACCACTGAGGCCGAAGGTCATGCCCACTATATTGATGGGCAGGGTAGAGGTAGACTTGTAGTATAGCGCATCCACGTTGCTAAATTTAAAGGAGCCCACCTTTAGCGAGTCCAGCTCCTGGTGGCCGAGGTTGACGAGCGCATTCCACGAGCTGTTGCACGCAGAGACAGAGCCGCCACCTGCTACACAGGAGCTGGTATAGCTGACCTTGTATCCCGTGGTCTGCGCAGAGAGGTAGCGGTCCATAGATTGACTCTGAGGCACGAGACGGCTATAGTTCCACGTATAGGAGGTGCCCGTGAGGCTAAAGTCGGTGCTCCCCACGCTATCCATGCGTGCGCTGCTCACCAGAAAGGAGTCTCCGGCAGCAGCAAACTGCGCCGATGTATAGGTGGCCTGTGAGAAGGCGGAAAGGCAAAGCAGGAATAGTAGTGAAGAGAGGAATGATCTGGTCATAACATTGGGAGATTTTCCTCTAAGGTAGAGGCGTACCTCATCTGCTGCCGCCGGAGTGTTTTATCGGTGCCACTTTCTATATCAAATCATGGTCGCCGTCACTACTCATGGATAAAAAGGTGGTTTTGGTGGGGAGTGGTCAGCATTGTACTTTCGATTCTCCGCCTTGTTGGTGTTTAGTGCAATAGCATGCCACCAACAATCAACGCGGGGAGTCTGTAGCACCAATAGTCGTTGGTGACGCTTCGCTAAACACCAACGACGGCATAGGGGACTCTTCACACCGGCACCTTGCTCAGTAGCCATTCCTTCTCTGCTATGGCAGTAGTGGTTTTTATCTTCTCGTGCAGGGCGGCTTTGGCTTTTTTGTCATAGGGGCGCAGGTGCATGAGCTTGCTGGCGGAGCGGAGGAAATTGCCATAGACCGTCTGGTGGTAGGTCTGGAGGTCTTTGCGCTTGAGCTGCTGCTTCATGTTGCTGATGGTGTAGTCCATCAGGTTGTACTCGTCCTGCTCGTAGTAGGTCTTGATCAGCAGCACGCGCGCATCGAGATCTGTGAACTGCTCCCGTATGTCTACCTGCTGCAGCAGGGCGCTGACATCTGCATACCTGCCCAGCGCAAAGTAGTAGCGCGCACGGCAGTAGGCGTAGAAGCCCTCGCGGATATCAGGTGCGAGTTTAGGCTTATAGCCATCTGTGAAGGAAGCCACCCAGTCGTACTTCCGCAGGCCGATGGCGATGGCAGAGATGTTCTTGTAGGTGAAGGCAGAGAGGTAACCATTCTCCTCAAAGACGCTGCGGCGCAGCCCCTCCTCATACAGCTCAAACACCTCTTGGTAGTAACGCTGCCCGCCCGTATTGAGGCGGCGGATGCAGTAGTTGATAGCCAGGGTGAATACGTCTCTCAGCTCGCGCGGGTCTATGCGCTGCGAGGTAGTGAGCAGGAGCTTTTTCAGCGCAGCGAAGTAATCTTCATTATTGGGGTCTGAGAGGCAGAGGTAGTTGTGATAGAGGATAGCCGCCAGCGGGTCTGCCAGCAGGCGGTCGCGCTCAGACGCGCTCATCTCTATGGGCGGCACGGCCTCGCGGTCAGACTTGAAGATGGTGCGGTAGGAGAGGATATTGCAGGCGTGCTTGAGCCGGTGCACCATGTAGAGGGCATCGAGATCGTCAGCTAGTTTGCGCATGCCTTCATTTTGCGCGCGGCGGTTGGTGATAGAGTGGATGTAGTGCTCGGTGTGTAGCTGTAGCTGCTGGTAGTAGAGCGCAGGGCTGAGTGGCGCAGTGGTGTCATAGTACTGCTGCGTATCGCTGTAGCTGGCCAGGAAGAGCTTGTCCAGTCCGCGGCGGCGCAGCGAGCGCGCCAGCAGCAGGCGCCGCTCATCCTCTGCCTGCTCCATCTCGTGCAGGGTGATATAGCGGGTAATGATCCGCGTGAGGTAGGTCATAACGTGGCGCAGGCGCGGCAGGTCCTCCTTATTCCTGCCAAAGACATACTGGCTCGCTGCGGTAGCAGTGGGTGTGGTGCCTTTCTTGCGGCACTCGCAGAGGTAGGTATAGAGGCTTATCTCCTCCTCGCGGTAGTTGAAAAATGGGGAATGCAGCGCTTTGTCCATATCTTTCAGCTCTGAGGGGCTGAGAGAGGAGAAAAGCTGGTATAGATTACTGTCTGAAAACTCCATTTTTTCGATAAAATATGCTTTAAAGGTAGCTTTTTTATTGGGTAAATGGCCTTTTAGTGTCTTTTAAAGTTCGATAAATCGGGTTATTTGATCTTCTTTTTGGTTGTGCTTTGACGGACTTTCGTAGTGTGAAAGTTCCTCATTAAACAACTAAAACAAACATATATGAATCGCTCACTACTACGACTGACACTGCTGGCCTGCATGCTGATAGCCATGATACAGACCGAGGCCCAGGGCTGGATGAAAAAGTACTCGCCCGACATGATGATGGCTATCAATGCCGTGTACCCCACCGCAGACGGCGGCTACCTGACCACCGGGTGGAACGTAGGAGGCCTCAGCTACCGGCAGCGCATACAGCAGGTAGACGGGCTAGGCAATGTGCTCTGGCACCGCGAGGTGGACTCTATCTACAGCGTGACCTCCTCTGTGATCTCGCAGCAGCGCGGGCTGATCATACTGGGAGTGGGGGTGCCGCAGCCCGGCAATAGCAGCCCGGCAGTGATCGTCAAGACAGATGCCAACGGGCAAAAGCTATGGCAGCACCAGCTGCACCCAGAGTGGACGATGTTCGCCGGGGTGGGCAATACAGACATAGATACGACTGATGACGGCGGCTTCGTCTGTGCCTATACGGCGCTCGATACTACCGCAGGCAATACACACCGCCATGTCTATGTGAGCCGCTTTGACAGCCTGGGTGTGAAGCTATGGGACCAGTTATACTTCCCGGCAGACACGGGAGGCGTCGTCTATACGTTGCGCAATAACACCAGTGGGGGCGGGTTTATGTTCACGGCTGACCATAGTATCAACCACGGCTCCGTACTGGTCAAGATAGATGAAAGTGGCACCCAGCAGTGGGTCTATACGCCTACCGGTGTGCATATACTCTGCCCTACGGTGGCCATAGATGGCAATATCATGATAGTAGAGTCACAGCTCGCTACCAGCGGTACCAATTACCTCAGCGGCCTGGACCCCGCGGGCAACCTGCTCTGGACGCATACCTATACCCTGCCTGATAGCATGACGTGGTATGGCCAGCTCGTGATGCGCAGCGACTATACCTTTGCGCTGATGGGTGGCAAGTTTGGCTCTCAGGATAAGTTCTCAGTGAGCCATGCCGATACTGCCGGGCATATACTGGAGTACAGGCGCGTCTTTACCTCCAACCTGGGCAATCAATCATCACTCTACTCCACGCAGAACAAGTGCATAGCCCGTGCCCATGACGGGGGCATCATCTTTGGCGGATGGATGCAGAATGATCCTGATGGCTACAGTGGCTTCCTGATCAAGACCGATAGTACGGGCCAGGTGTACCCGAGCGCCGTATCAGGCCTTGTCTTTGCCGATGGCAATAGCAACTGCACACAGGATAGCGCAGAGATAGCAGTGCCACGGGCCTATGTGACTTATGCCGATGCGCAGGATACCTTCATGCTGCTCACGCATAATGGCTTCTACTCGCTGGGGCTGGACACGGGTGTGTACTCGATCCATGTCACGCCGCCATCTCCCTACTGGCAGCCCTCTGCCTGCAACCCTGCTACGGCCCATCTGCCCGCAGGTACTGATACCACCATCTCACTCGGTGTGACACCTATCGTATCTGCCCCCTATATCATGATCAATGGCCACCTGGGCCGCCAGGTACTGTGCCGCCCGGTGACCTACACCGCGCAGTACTGCAATACGGGTACAGCGCCGTTTACGGGTATCGTGCAGTTCACGGTAGATACGCTGCTGAGGGTAGATAGCGCCTCCATACCGTGGCTCTCCCACACCGGCAATATCTACAACTACCTGCTCAGCCCGCTGGGTGTGCTGGAGTGCGGCACCATAGAGCTCTACTGCACCGTGCGCTGCGATGTAGCTGACCTGGGCCGGACCAACTGTATCAATGCGCAGGCCTTTCAGGATACGATCGTGAACCCAAACCCGCTGTGGGATGGCTCTAACCTGCGCATGAGCGTGAGCTATGACCATGCTACAGATACGGTGACCTTCCTCGTGCAGAACCTCGGCACGGGCTCTATGAGCGGGCCACAGGGACTGACAGTGATAGAGGACAATGTGATCCTCATCACCACGCCGGTACAGATCCCAGCCGGTGCGCAGATCACTAAGGGCTTTCATGCTAATGGCGCTACGCTGCGCGCCACGCTGCCACAGTCGCCATACAACCCTTACTCGACCTTCACCACTGCGGCCATAGAGGGCGTGGGCGTAGATAGTACCGGCAATATCAGCCTCGGCTACATCACCCAGTACCCCTACAATGGCTACTCCAGCTACAGCTACCTGGAGTGCGGCGAGATACGCGGCGCCTATGACCCCAATGAGAAGGAAGTATCTCCCAAGGGTGCCGGCACTGACCACCTGATAGATACCAATGTGGTGCTGGAGTACACCATAGACTTCCAGAACACAGGCACCGATACGGCCTATGCGGTGACGGTGGTAGATACCCTCGCGCCATACCTCGACCCGGCTACACTGCGCCTGGTGGGCAGCAGCCATGATGCGCAGGTAGCTATAGCAGGCAATGCCGTGACCTTTACCATGCCGCATGCCTTCCTGCCGGATAGCAATGTGAACCTGCTGGGCAGCATGGGCTTTGTGAAGTTCAGCATCAGGCAGCGGGCCGGCAATGCGATGGGCACGGTGATCAATAACAAGGCGGGCATCATCTTTGACTACAACCCGCCGGTGACGACCAACACCGCTACCCTACGCATAGGCAAGGTACTGCTCACCGCCGTGCAGAACCTCTATAGCAAGCCACTCGATATCGCCGCCTATCCTAACCCATTCACCACTACTACCACCATCCGTGTGGGGGGCGATGCCTTTCGTGTGCTGACCCTGTGCATCTATGACCTCACGGGCCGCCAGGTGCGCCGGCAGGAGGCTCATCACATGGACCACCTCCTGCTGGACCGCGAAGGGCTGAGCTCAGGCACCTACCTCTTTGAGGTGTGGGGCGATGGCCAGAAGATCGGTACCGGCAAGATGATAGCAGACTGATACGACCCATAGAAAGGCTAAAGCCGCTTGTCCATGACAGGCGGCTTTTTGACGTTTTGTTTTAGTAGGTACGGTGCCGCCTCTTGGTGGCGCCGTTTTTAGTGCCCGGAGAGGGCGGGGGGTAGCAAGTTTTTCCGATGAGGGAAGGGGGCTGGTGGTGGCAGGTGGCTGGTGAAGGGTGGCAGGAATACGAGAGCTATTATGATGAGGGTGGTGTAACCAACGTGATGCATGTATGTGAGCGTCAATAGCTATGAGGGTACTGCTATAGCGACGGAGTATCAGGTGGATAAATGGCGGCTGCATACCTTTGCAAATGTGGGTGATTTTTGCTATATTTGCAGTGAACTAAAGATGTGACCTATGTCTGCTGCTACAGGCAATGCCTACGCCGAAAAATGGACCCTGGAGCGCACCCGTGTGGCGCTGGATATGATAAACCGCTACTCACTCAGTGACCCTGATATGCTCTATATAGGGCAGGCTATGGAGGCGGTGGGCACCCACCAGGATACCTGGAAATACTGGCGCCGCAAGTGGCGCCACCAGTACGAGGTGATAGATGCCATGAAGGTCATTTTGCAGCGCTTTGAGAACCGCATTTTTGCGCGGATGCTCAAGAAGGAGATACCGGAGCGCGTGGGCATCTTTGCGCTGCGGCACCACTATGGCTGGTGCGAGGACCGCAGCTCCCGGCCCGAGGAGGACTACACCTATGTAGACCGCGAGCCGGTACGGCCTCCGCAGCCGCCTGCAGAGGCACCGCCTGCCGCTACTGATCCTCCGCGCGAGGAGCCTGCCACGCCCGCCAAAAAGCCTGCTACCGATGCCCCTGCTACTACACCCCGCCGCCTCAGTGATGACAACGCCGCCACGCTGCGCGCGAGCTATAACCTGCGCCATCCCGACACGCCGCTCACGCGGCCGTATCCCTTCTACCTGGGCGTGCCGCCTGTGGGTGCGGTGGTGATACGCTATGGGGAGGGGTACTTTCTGAAGGAGTAGAGGGTGTCGCGTTGCAAACGCGATGCAGGGGTGTCACGCGTTTTGGAAACGCGCGACAGTGGAGCCGTGGATTTAAAATCCACGGTTAGTAGGTTCGGGATTGCAAATCCCGAACAGCGGGGACTGGCACGGACGGTGAGCGCGAAGGTTCGTAGTGGCCCGCCCTCAGACCTGCTTCGGACTACGAACAGCTTTTTTTGATTGGGGCTACGGATAGCGGGAGTAGCTGGAAACTTATAAAATGTGCTCTTCCGGATTTGTAATCCGGAAGTGGCGTGGCCGTGGATTTAAAATCCACGGTTAGCGAGTTAGGGATTGCAAATCCCGAACAGCGGGGATATGCATCGTTTCTAAAACTTATAAAATCTATAATTTTATCTAGTTTTTGATAAGTTTTTATTTTACTTTTGTGATATGGTAGTGATAAGCAAGAAAAGGCTTGTTGAATTCTACGAAAGGATACCTGCCGCGCGGCAGGCGGTGCTGGAGTGGTATGACAAGACTATAAAGGCAGACTGGACAAAGTCGGCTGATGTAAAAGCAACTTTCGCTACTGTAGATAATCCCGGCAATGACCGCTTCATTTTTAATGTAGGGGGCAATAAGTATAGGCTGGTGGCTATGATCCACTTTACCACGCGTACGGTATATGTGAGATTCATAGGTACGCATCAGGAATATGATAAAATAGATAGCACAGAGATATGAGCAAGATCACAAAGGCGGCCTACACTGCCGCCAATAACAGAATGGAGGCGCTGCTGGACCGGGCAGCGCAGAAGGGTGGCTTTGCTGCGCTTAACAGCAAAGAGGCAGCTGAGCTGGACCAGGTGACTGCTATCGTAAAGGAGTATGAGAGCAGGCACTATGAGATACCGGCACCGGCCACCATAGCTGAGCTGCTGTCCTTTGAGATGTATAAGCGCAAGGCGAAACAACGGGTACTGGCAGCTATGCTGGGTATGACGGAGACCAAACTCTCTGCGGTGCTCCGGGGCAAGCAAGGCCTGACGCTCAGAGAAATAAAAGCGATACACCAGAAGCTGAAAGTAGATGCCAATCTACTACTGGAGCTGGTGTGATAGGGAGGCCTGGCTTGGGCAGGGAACTAAGTTACGAGCCAGAGGGGGTAAATCAGGAACGCTGCGTTATTGCCGGTACTGCAAGTGCCCATAGTAGTTGCTTCCGGAGTACAACTCCGAAGTGCGTGGGTTGCACTATAGCAAGTAGGCTATCTGCCGCTGCGTGTTTTTTCGGATTTATAATCCGGAAGTGGGATGGCCGTGGATTTAAAATCCACGGTTAGTGGGTTCGGGATTGCAAATCCCGAACAGCGGGGGCATGGAACTAAGTTTCGCGCCAATGGGGTAAGTCAGGAACGCTGCGTTATAGCCGGCACTGCAAGTGCCTATAGTAGCTACTTTCGGAGTACAACTCCGGAAGGGCGGGGGGAGCGCTGTCGTGCTGGTTTTTTAATTTCAATTTCAACCCTCAATGCAACCCACAGGGTACCAAATACTAGTAAATTTAAAACCAGGAGAAGGATCTTAGTTGCTGTTATATCCTCCCACACCTGATTTTCATCATAATGGAACTTTCTTATTATAATCTCTGGTTGAGTTTCATCAGGATGTGTTTGAATCCAAACATTAGCATCATGTTTATAGATTAACCCCCTTAAATGTATTTTTCCATCAGCTGCCTCAAATTTGCAGAAACCCATATACAACGCTAATGTAAAAAACAGCAAACCGGACGTTAAGCAGGCATGACCGAAAATCCTTTTGCTTTTCACTTCGATAGTACCAAGTACAAATGTGGCCATCAATAGGCCTGCTATTATTGTCAATAATAGCTCTATTTTATTTAAATATGAGTGAATGTCTGTATATATAAAATATAGTAACAAAGCAGTGGTCGATAACACCGGAGGATATTTCGCCACATTTTTCAAAAATTTAAGTAACTCAAGAAATGTTTTCAGTATTGCTGCCATAGGTAAACTAGAATATAAAAAATTGCTTTGCGGGATCGTATCTTGTGTTGTGTGGCTCTACTATTAGGTCTTTTAATTCAGAAACTATCTTCTTCTTCTTAGAGTCCCAAAGCCACACATACCAATCGCCAGAAGGTATCCTTCCTATCGCCGGCGTAGTTGGGCTGCCATTAAGGGTATGTATTGTTCCCTTAGGAGCTCCTTGATCCCTATAGCAGGCTGTTAATCCAGAAATGCTATCAAATTTATTATTGGGCAGGTCTCGCAGGGCATAAACCATTGCCATAAGAGTATCGGAAGAACTAAAGGGAGGTGCCCAAAGAGCAATTGAAATTTGTGGACTTAAAGCCTTTTTATCCTTACTAGCATAGTTCGTTGGTGTCAACTCATAGTAAAAACTTGTCCCGGTCCACCATGCTCCATTACGTTTAAGTTGATCTGCACGTTTGGATAGACTACGAACTATTCGGGCATATTTCGACTGGCTTACTGAATCGGGACCAGTGTTATTCATCAAAGTCTGGCTTAACAGCTCATTAAGAGCTTTAGCTAGATCGTTTACTGTTGAGAGCTCCACGCGATCAAGCCGGTCTTTCTGAAATTTTATGACAGATATAAAATCAGAAAGATATTGCAAGGTGTCCATCAACGATTTGTCAATGAGTACTTTATTTCGCGCTATCAACGACAAGTTTTTGACAAGCCTTCTCTGTTCTTTGTGTAGTCTTGCCATGGCTCCCGCAGTTTGTTTACCATTGCCTTCATAGTGCTTGAGTGCATTATAAACCTGAGTAGTGCTGAGCCTATCTTGTCTGATTTCCTCAGTATAACTTTGTCTATTTTGAAGTTCTAAATAAGTTGGATTTGAGTTAATAGATGTGGGGGAAACATTATTATGATAGATGTTATTGTTTAAATAAGTAACATCTGCCTCTTTCAAATATATAAAATTTGAATATTTAGATATGATAGAATCTCCCTCATTAATATGGGTGCCTTTTCTATAGCTTCTTATAGAATCGATGTTTATAGTCATATCAAATAGGTTAGCGTTCTTTGAGACTATAAAATCAAGATGCAAATCAATTTTCAAATTGATATTGTGCGCGTTTGTTTTATTAACCAAGGCATCAACTAATTGATGAAGAGAAAAGTCATGTACCAATATTGTGCAAGCAAGAGTATGGTAGCCTGCTCGGTAATTAAAATATCCAATTTCAGAATTGGAATTAATGTTTACGCTATCCTGACTGACAAGACTATTATCTACCTTTATTTCTTTTATTACTGAAGCTTTTTTGATCGCGTTACTTGGAATGATAAAATCATTATTTGTCAGCTGTATCATGCAACTAAACATATTACCTGATGAAACTACTTCAGACGAACCAATGTAGATTTTCCTTGATGTATCAAGGGTTAAGAATTTTGAATAAAAGCCCCAATCTTTTACTTTGTTGTTCTCATGTGGACGGACAGCATCAATAGATATGTATTCTCCGCATTGAGGGATATATATATATGATTTTATAAATACTACATTCGATTCTTTTGAAATATTAGATGCGTTAATATCCCAATAAAAAACAGATACTTCCCTGCCCGATTCATCTGAATATTTTTTCGAGAAACCTAAATTACGTAAAGTCGCACCTCCCAATGGAGCCAAAATACTATCAACGCTTACTAATCTATTATCACATCGTACTACCTCAATTTCGGCTATGCCATCATTTATACTAGTAATTCTATAAATACATCCTGAGTTTGCTGAGTGATACGACCAATATCCAATTGGAGGATATGTAGACAAATAAAATGTTGAATTAATTTGAGCTCTAATAGAAGTAATAAAAGCAATGGACAAAATGATTACGCTAAATTGCTTTCTTAACATGCTTTAGATTAATAGAATTGTACGAAAATTGATAAAATATTCCCGTGAAAATTGCAGATATCATCCTATACTAAAATAACTAAAATTGGGGATACCTAGCTCCCACCTCCAGTCTAGGGCCTCGCCGGGGGCAGGTGACTGGAAGCCTTCCTGCAAATTGTGCCGTTGTTGGTCGCTGACCAACAATCAACATCGTGACTCTGTAGAGCACATAGTCGCAGGTGACACACCACCTCTTTGGGCTAAAGCCCGGTATGGATGGGTCCCCCAGCTCTTTCGGATTTATAATCCGAAAGTAGGCTAACTGCGGATTTGCAATCCGCCATCTGTGGCTTAGTACAACAGGTCAATCTTCAATATTCCCACGCCGCCTGCATAGTCTACGGCAGAACTATACCGGTAGTCTGTAGATTTATCCACCCATTCGGCACGTACGGGGTTTTCGTGCAGGTAATCGAGCTTCTGGCGGGCAAAATCATGTGTACTAAGCTCTTTGGCCTCATTGCCTTCTTGCCAGAACCGATAGTCCTGGATCTTTGGATCATTGCGCCCAGCATATTCAAAACGATTGAGCATCCAGTTTCGCCTGCTTTCCGGCATTTCTTTTATTGCCGCTATTATCTCCTTATTAGTGTGCTTTTTGAAGTCTCGCAGGAAGTCGGATAATGTATGGCCCGGCCTGGCTGAAGCGATGAGATGTATATGATTGGACATGATGACCCATGCGTGCAATATCAGTCCTTTTTCGCGCTGGCAATAGGCTAAAGACTCTATAATGATATGCCTGTATGCGGGACGTGTAAATACATCTACCCAGTCTACCACGGTCAGCGTCAGATAGTATGTGCCATCAGAATGTATTGGATTTTTGAGTCCCATAAGTTGCTTGATTTCAAAAATCTAAAGATAAAGGACGTGGAGCAAATGCAGTATAATGATGGTGGATTACAAATCCACTATTAAGGAGTTCGGGATTGCAAATCCCGAACAGCAGGTGTAGTGTTTCGCTAGCGCGAAACTTTGGGTGCGCCAGGCAATGACGGCTGGGTTGTTTTATTCCTCTCTCATATCGCGGTAGATGCCGCGCATTTTTTTGTAGAGTTTCTGAAAGAGTTTTAGGCGCTTAGTATAGAACGTGGCCTGCTGTGGGTCGGGGTGGTAGATGTGGCGGTCGGTGAGGCGGGTTTTGATCTCATCGTATGTGGTGATGCCGAGGTTGTGCAGACACATGAAGGCAACGCCCTGGGTGGTGGTGTGGCGCGGGTGCTGCGGGATGTGTACTGGTACCTGCAGGGCATCGGCACAGATCTGCGCAAAGGTGTGCCACAGCGCGCCGCCGCCTACGAGGCGCACGCGGGTGACTTTCCTTTTTGTAATGGACTCAAATATCTCGAGGCCCCAGCGGAGGGTGGTGGCATTGGCCTCGAAGACGGCGCGCACCATATCGGGCCGCGACACGGTGGGCGCGAGGCCGATGAAGCCGCCACGCATGCCATGATCCAGCTCGGGAAAGGAGCTGCCGTAGATCCACGGCAGGAAGATGACGCCGTGGCTGCCCGGGGGCGCCTCTGCGGCCATGCGGTCAGCTATGGCGGCGTAGTGGTCGGGGTCATCATGTATGCGCGTGAGGCTATCGTCGCGGCGCAGGAGGTTTAGCACGAGGAAGTTCAGGCTCTTATTGCCGCTGCCGAGTTCTGCTACGAGGTTGTACTTGCCCTGCACGGGGCTGGTGAGCGGGAAGGTGCCCTGAAACACGTCTGCCATGCGCGCGGGTACCTGCATGGAGGCGGTGAGTGTGGTGCCGTGGTCGATGACCATCTCATAGTCCTCAAAGGCGCCGCCGCCGATGGTGAAGCCCGTAGTATCGAGTATGCCGGAGAAGACCTGCACGTCTGTGCGTATGCCGAGCTGTGCGGCCACGGCGGGGAGTACGGCGCCGAGATTGGTCCCTACGGGTACGACCTCGGGCAGGCGGCTCTCATCGAGGCCCAGCTCGCGCGCGAGGCTGTGGTCAAAGGTGCCCTGGCTCCACGGGGCCTTGCGCATCATGGCATAGGCAAAGCCGGTGTTCTCATTGGTACACATGCGGCCGGTGAAGCGCATGGTGATAAAGTCAGATGGCTCGAGGACCTTGTATGTTTTTGCCCAGACGTCGGGCATTTCATTTTTCAATAGCAACATGTGGCTGCCGGCGTCTACGCCGTTTAGCAGTGGTGGTATGCCTACGGTACGGAGCCACTTCACCACCTTAAATACATTATAACCCATGACTGCTGGTGGGCGACTCATGATGCGCTTGATGTATTTGGACGCGCGGGTATCTTCCCACATGATAGCATGGTGCAGGGCGCGACCTTCGCGGTCTACAGGTATGGAGGAGAAGTACTGGGCACAGTTGCTGATGGCTACGATCTGCTGTGCGGCGCCGGACTCTGCGAGTACCTCGCGGGAGAGGTGAAGGACCTGAGCCCACCAGTCGTCGGTGTCCTGCTCGGCGGCTATGCCGTCCTGGCTGTACATGGTGTGAAAGGTGCCGGAGCGCGAGGCGAGGATATGGCAATGCTGGTCTACTACGGAGACCTTGGGCCCGGAGGAGCCGAGGTCTATGGCGAGGACGCATTTCAGATCTGGTGTGGCCATGTGTGGTGGTTAAAATATGGATGATCCTGCATCAGGTAGTGCGTCTTTTGTAGGTGCTATTGTGGTTTTGGGCTAGTGTCGCAAATCCCCCTTGCCCCCTTTAAAAGGGGGAGTGTCAGCAATGGGCGCTGTGTGGGCAAAGTGTATTCACGATATGTTTCGTATGTCATCTTTTGTGAATGATCCTCTAGCAAAAATTGCCTTAGAATGGATAGGTGCTCTGCATGACATCTGTGTAGGCATAGAGCATGGGTGCGTACATAGACGGGTCTATCTCGCGGCCTGCGCCGCCGTACATGCCGGCGGTCTTGGGGTCGCCCTTCTGCTCGAGTGCGTAGGCTACGGCAGCCTTGAGATCTTTTTCAAAATCGCTGCAGATATCCGGGTGCGTGATCTGTGGGCCGGTGATGCAGAAGTGGATGCCGTTAGGATGCTGCTGGCCATTCATGCGCCAGCCTTTGGTCTTGAGGTAGTCATTGACGTGGTAGATATTGAACCTGTCTGACCCGATGGCGGTGATGAAGAGGGAATCTCCAAAGAGCTTCAACTCCGGTATGCTGCGCACGATCTGCTTCATGCGATCATTGACAGCGAAGATCTGTTTGGCGCGCTTCATATAGCCCTCGCGGCCGTAGTGTACCATGGCCGCCCAGGTAGCGGCAAAGAGGCCGCCGGACTTGCTGCCGTTATACCCCGTAGAGATGTAGGCGCCACCCATCCAGTCGGGCTGCGCGTAGTACTGGTAGCGACGCAGTTCCTCATTGGCAAAGAGGATGGTGGAGGTCCCCTTCAGCGAGTAGCCGTACTTGTGCGTATCGGCGCTGATGGTGGTCACACCGGGCAGGCGGAAGTCAAACACCGGGCACGGCACACCGAGCGGCTCGGCCCAGGCGAGGATGAAGCCGCCGAGGCAGCCGTCTACGTGCAGGCCTACGTTGTGCTTCACGGCGAGGTCAGAGAGCCGGTCTATCGGGTCTATGATGCCGTGGCCATAGTTGCCGGCAGAGCTGATGATGAGGATGGTGTTTGGCGTGATCTTGCGCGCTATGTCGGCTACGTCTGCCTGGTAGTTGTCGTCGAGGTCGGCGGTCACGATCCTGACATTGAGATAGTGGGCAGACTTGAAGAATGCCGCATGGGCCGAGGCGGGGATGATGACCTCAGGCTGGGTGATGCCCTTCTGCTCTAGTGCCCACTCGCGGTGTACATAGATGGCCTGGTAGATGCTGTCGGTGCCGCCGGTGGTGAGGGAGCCGCAGGCTTTCTGCGCGGGATTGCGTTTGGCTACGGCGTCGCCATTGAAGATGTCGAGTGTCATGGCAAGGATCTCGCCCTCATACTTGGTCATAGAGGGGCAGAAGTCGCGCTGGAGGCTATTGACCTGTGAGTAGTAGCCGAAGGCTTCGTTGAGAAAGTCGTAGTGGTCCTGATCGCCGTGGTAGAAGGAGCCGGATATGCGGCCGCTCTCCCAGTGGGCGCTCTCGGTGGTGTGCATCTCGCTTATCTGGCGCAGTACCTCCTCGCGCGGGGTGGAGCTATCGGGCATGCGGCTGTGCACAGCATACTTGTCCCTATACGGGAAGAAGGACTGGAGGAAGTCGGGGTTATTGCGCATCTCGCTTTTGACGAGGTTGATCTTCTTCTCATCTGTCATGGTGCGCTGTACGGCGCGGGCCAGGGAGGGGAGATGCTTGGTGACTTTCTTTTCGAGGAACTTGGTGATGCTCATGGTGGGTGGTGATTGTATGAGCGAAGGGAAGCAAAAAGATCAGGAGGTGCAAGGGCTTTTCAAGGAACGGCGAAATGGGGGAGACGATAGACTTTAGACGCTAGACGATAGATGGTGCGGAGCGGCCTGTTTTAACTGCGGAGGCGGAGAGGGGAATACATTGGGATTTATAAATGCTTGAAACCACATACCTTTTTTGAGGTATTGATATTATTAGCGGATAATTGTTTTTTTGAAAACAAAACAAAGCTTAGGAATGATTGCTCTTGACGAAGTGTCTGCCCGGTTTCAATCCCATCTGGAGATAGAAGATAATTTTAGAATTATACTATCCGGCCCTTATGGTATAGGGAAATCTTATTTTCTAAATGATTTTTTTGATAAGAGGAAAGATAAATACAATAAGATCGTTATCTCACCTGTCAACTATGTGGTGAGCGCGAATGAGGATATTTTTGAACTCATCAAAGCCGATATTATCGTGCAAATGATATTGAATGGTACAATTGAGAAAACTTTCAGCGGAAAGCTATCGGAAGTCGATTCAGCCGCATACTTCGTAAACGGTAAGCCTAAAGAGTTTATATCCTTCTTTACCACTTTAGTCAAAAAGATAAGCATAGGCGGTGTAGAAATCGAGACTGACTTTTTTAAGGGTCTATTCGATTTGTCAGACAAGTACGATGCGTATAAAAAGGAGCTAGCAAGTAGACTGAAAACCGATTATGAAAAGTTTGGAGATTTTCTGAATGCTTTTGGTGAAACAAAAGGTAATATCTTCGAATACAATTTTATAACAGAGCTTATCAATACAACTCTCAATGATTTAAAAAGTCAAAAGGGAGAAGGCTTCGAAAATGTCCTTATAATAGACGACCTCGACCGAATCGATCCCGAACACATTTTCAGGATTTTAAATATACTCAGTGCGCACAATAATTATCTGGGAGCTAAGAATAAGTTTGCTTTTGATAAAATCATTTTGGTCTGCGATATAGATAATATCCAAAAGATATTTGCCCATAGGTATGGGACTGAGGTAGACTTCAAGGGATATATAGATAAATTTTACTCTGTTGATATATTCCAATTTTCTAATGAGGATGCGATCACTATTTACTTGAAGGGGCTGGACGTGCACTTAAGTTCAAGTGAGACTGAATTTTTAAAATTTATTTTGAGCGATTTTTTGGATATGCAAGCTGTTAACTTAAGGCAATTAATTAAGGTTGAAATACCTCTTCGTTTAAGTGATAATATTCTTCTGGAAATTGTATATTCTCAAAAGAATATTATCAAGGAATTTCCCAGTGTACTTCAATGGTCAATTTTGAAGGAAGGTTCAAAGCCGGCTTTAAAAAGTAATGACGTAAGTTTTTTAAGAGTGCTTAAGCTTTTGATTATAATATTCGGAAGTTCCCGAAACCTCTTAGTAGCTTTAAGTCAGCTTAAGGATAGAGGGCCTAATCAACGTATACCATCGAGTGAAATATTAAAAGCCTTTTCCTTTATACACCTCATTTTTCTCAGTGTTATCCAAGGAAAGCCTTATGAAATTTTTCATTCTTTGGAGCCTGTTCCTGGATCAAATCAAACTTATAATGTGGGTTGGCCCAGAGTTAAACTTTGGCAGAATACCTATAGATTTAAGCTGCAATGGCTTTTCAATGGTGGAGAATTTCAGACTGGAGAATATTTTAAGGATATGGAGATAGAAGATATAACATCACCTAGTGATCTTCATCCCAATTCAACTGGCCCCGAGCTTCCTGATAAGAAGCTTTTTTACTCTAAAGTGTACGATACTATAAGACGGCTTGATACTTTGGGACTGCTTGAAAAGGCGCATCTTTAAAGTTTTTTTAGCTCTACCCGCCCCTCTAGTCCTCGTCTGTGACGAGGATTCACCACCATCGCGTTTGCAACGCGCCTACTGCCACCCGCTCTTTCGGATTTGTAATCCGAAAGTATGGTAGCCTTGGATTTAAAATCCACGGCTCTGAGATACGTTCTTTTTAGGTGACGCTGCGCTAAACACCTACGAGGGCGAAAAATCCCGACGGGCAGGGTGTCTGAAGAAGCTCAACAAAAAAATAAAGCCACAAAGTTTGCGCAAGTAGATCCTTGCATATATATTTGTGCAAGCAAATGCTTGCGCATATGGAAATAAGACGAGACGTTTTTCAGGCTATAGCGGACCCTACACGGAGAGAGATCATCGACCTGATAGCCTTTGATACAAAGAACCTGAATGCGATCGCAGATAACTTTGATATGAGCAGGCAGGCTATATCTCAGCATATACGGATACTGGAGGAGTGCGGGCTGGTGGTGATCAAAAAGGACGGCCGGGAAAGGTTCTGCCAGGCTAAACTAGAAAAGCTATATGAGATAAATGAATGGACAGAACGATACAGAGTATTCTGGACCGGCAAGATGGGAGCACTCAGGAAATTTCTGGATCAGGAGTCAGATGCGCTAAACAGAACTGCAAAAGGATCATCACGAATAAAAAGGAAAAACAAATGAAAGATGTTGTCATCATAGTAGAAACATTCAACGCGCCGGTGGAAAGAGTATGGGAGGCGATCACCGATAAGGACAAAATGAAAATGTGGTACTTTGATCTCGATGAGTTTAAGGCTCAGGTGGGATTTAGCTTTAGATTTCCCGGTAGTGGGCACAAAGGTGAAAGTTATATTCATATCTGTGAAGTAACAGAAGTAGTGGTGCACAAGAGGCTGCAATATAGCTGGCGCTATGAGAACCTGGACGGCATCTCCTTTGTTACATTCGAGTTGTTTGCCGATGGGGCTGAGACACGGCTTAAACTGACGCATACCGGCCTTGACTCTTTTCCGTCGCATCCAGATTTTGCGAGAGAGAGCTTTAGCAGCGGGTGGTCTCAGATACTGCATACATCACTTAAAAGATTTATAGACGAAACCCAAACTGAAAATTAATTTTTATGGATAAGATACAATTGACTCAAAAGCCTGTAGCTATGGCTGAGATGCTGATACGTAAACCCGCTTCCGAAGTTTTTCAGGCATTCATAGATCCTGCTATCACCACAAAATTCTGGTTTACCAAAAGCAGTGGTCCACTGGAAGAAGGAAAGAAAGTCACATGGACGTGGGAGATGTACGACATATCTGCTGTCTATAGTGTTTCGAAAATAGAGCAAAACCGCAGCATCGTAGGCGAATGGCCTTATGGTGATATCATGACGCACCTGGAGTTTAAATTTACACCCTGCCAGGATGGGACATTTGTCAGTGTGATCAACTCAGGTTTTGACGGTGATGGAGACAAAATTGTAGCAAACGCACTGGACTCTAAGGGGGGATTCACATGGGTTTTGGCAGGATTGAAGGCCTATCTGGAATATGGTGTCCAACTACATCTGGTAGCGGATGCCTTTCCAAAGGATGTAAAAGCGCACTAAGGCTCTCTCTAGCCGTACCACTAGTCCTCGTCTATGACGAGGATTCACCAGCATCGCGTTTGCAACGCGCCTACTACTACCCGCTCTTCCGGATTTGCAATCCGAAAGTTAATTAGCCGTGGATTTTAAATCCACCGTTAGCGGAGTTCGGGATTGCAGATCCCGAACAGCGGAGGATAGCAGCGATCTTCATCGTCTTTTTGGCAGCGATATACTATATTGTCTGGCGTGTATTAAGTGGCATTTCATCATTTCTATCATACTAATCATCTCCATCATAGTCCATGACTTTCTACGATCTCAATCTCAATAAGCCGCTGCGCGATGCGCTGGCAGACCTCGGCTACACACAGCCTACTACCATCCAGCAGCGTTCGCTGCCTGTGGCCATGAGCGGCCGCGATGTGGTGGGCATCGCCCAGACGGGCACGGGCAAGACACTCGCCTACCTGCTGCCTATCTTGCGTCAGTGGGAGTTTAGCCGTGAGGCGGCTACGCGCGTGCTGATACTGGTGCCTACGCGCGAGCTGGTGGTGCAGGTGGTGGAGACCGCGCAGCAGCTGGGCCGCTACATGAGCGCGCGCATAGTAGGTGTCTACGGCGGCGCGAATATCAAGCCGCAGATCGCCGCGCTCAATGAAGGTGCAGACATCGTAGTAGGCACACCGGGCCGCGTGTATGACCTCGCGCTGAATGGCAACCTGAAGATCAAAAACGTCAAGCGCCTCGTGATAGATGAGGTGGACGAGATGCTCAGCCTCGGCTTCCGCTCACAGCTCAAGGATATCCTGCGCCTGCTGCCCGAGCGCCGGCAGAACCTGATGTATAGCGCCACGCTCACGGATGAGGTAGAGACGATCATCCACGATTTCTTCAACGCGCCGGAGAAAGTGGAGGCCGCACCCGCCGGCACGCCGCTCGATAATATCGCCCAGGCTGCCTACGAGGTGCCAAACTTTCACACCAAGATAAACCTGCTCAGCCTGCTGCTGCGCACCGATGCCGAGATGAGGAAGGTCCTCGTCTTTGCAGGGACGAAGAAGATAGCAGACGACATCTATGCGCGCATGTGGGAGCTGTTTCCCGAGGCGGTGGGTGTGATCCATGCGGGCAAGACACAGCCTCATCGTTTTGATGCGGTGCAGCAGTTTCAGCGCGGCAGCCACCGCGTGCTGATCGCTACTGATATCATAGCGCGCGGCCTCGATATCTCAGAGGTGAGCCATGTGGTGAACTTCGACGTGCCTGCGGAGCCGGAGAGCTACATCCACCGCATAGGCCGCACGGGCCGCGCGGATCAGCAGGGCCTGTCTGTCACCTTTATCACAGAGCGTGAGGCGGATAGCGTGGCTGCGATAGAGCAGCTCATGAATCGCTCCATCCCGCTGCTGCCGCTGCCTGACGGTCTGGAGATATCTGCCGAGCTGACATACGACGAGATACCGCGCATAGAGGTGAAGGGCATCGAGTCCCGCCTCAAGACGCCCGAGCATGGTATCGGCTTTCATGAGAAGTCGGCGAAGAACATGAAGGAGAACTTTCACCTGACGCGTGGGAAGAAGATGCAGCTCAAATACGGCAAGCCTAAGAAGCGGCGGGGGAAGAAGTAGGTCTGCTTTCTATGCCGGATTTGTCTCCCTGTGCGAATTGTATTAGTTCAAGCGGGGACGGTTGAACTGCTTACTGGCTCGGAACTTAGTTCATTAGTGTTCGAAACATG
>JAFDYN010000002.1 GCA_018267385.1 Bacteroidota bacterium
GAGGCAAACTAAAGGAGCACATAGGAATACGGGGGCTGCCCCAAAAAAGGTAAGCGCAAAACGATTTTAAAATAGGTACTTTAGCTATAGCTCCGGACAGGGGGCACTCAAGAAATAAAACAATGAAAAGACTGACATCTCTCGTGATACTGATACTGGTGGCTATGACCTCGTGCAATAGCGCGGGTGACGGCACCAAATATACCATAGACGGCGCTGTGAAGGGCGGCAGCGGTACGATCTACCTGGAGCGGCTGAACCTGAGCCAGATCACGGTGATAGATAGCGCGAAGATCGCTGCAGGTGGGGACTTTCATATGTCGAGTACGGCAGAGAAGGGCTTCTACCGCCTGCGCATAGACAATCAGCACGCCTGGCTGATGCTGCTGGAGAATAAGCCATACAAGGTGGAGCTGGACTACAATACGCCGGGCACCGGGGCGAAGTTCAGCAAGGGGACGGAGAGCAATACGGAGTTTCAGGAGGCGATCAAGACCATCAGCGAGCAGCAACAAAAGCTGCAGGCCATGAATAACCAGTTTCAGATGGCGCAAAATAGCGGCGCCGGCATGGATACCCTGCAGAAGATGGCCACCGCCATACAGGCCGCCGGCATGCAGCTGGAAAACACTATGAAGCAGAAAGCCGCTGCCACCAAGGATGTGCTCGTGGCGCTGTACTATACGAGCTTCCTGCGTATGGACCACTACCCTGCTGAGAATAAGGCCATAGTAGAGCGCCTGGAGAAAGAAATGCCAACCTCGAGCTACGCCAAAGAGATGCGCACCCAGCTGACCAATATGGAGACACAGCTCAAGCAGCAGCAGCTGGCAGAGCAGTCTCAGGCTATGACGGCTATCGGCGCGCAGGCACCTGAGCTGGCATTCAAGGATCCGAGCGGCAAGGAGGTGAAGCTGAGCAGCCTGCGGGGCAAGGTGGTACTGCTGGACTTCTGGGCGTCATGGTGCGGCCCGTGCAGGCGGGAAAACCCGAATGTAGTGGCAGCCTACAATAAGTTTAAGGAAAAGGGCTTTACCATCTATAGTGTGTCCCTGGATCAGGATGGCGAGAAGTGGAAGGGCGCGATAGCGCAAGACGGCCTGATATGGCCATACCACGTGAGCGACCTGGCTGGCTGGCAGTCTGCCGCGGCGCGCACCTACGGCGTCAACTCTATACCGGCGCAGTTTCTCCTGGACAAGGAGGGCAAGATCATAGCCAAGAACCTGCGCGGCGACCAGCTGGAGGAGAAGCTCCGCGAGGTGCTGCAATAGGAATATAAATACATCAACGATGCTAAAAGCCGGGGGTCTCTCCGGCTTTTTTTTATGACGGGGTGGGATCGCATCAACATAGCCATAGCGGGAGTGACTGATAGTGAAGCACCGTAAATAATCTAACCGGTCGAGGTGACTAAATGCTGACTGCCAGCTGCAGATATGGGTGGGGCTGCCCTAATACCCGAAGGAGACCTAGCGCTACTCCCGCCGGCAGAGATGAACACAAAAAAAGATGGCTGCCTTGCGGGCAGCCATCTTTTGTGCATATGATGTATCGCTTATTTCTCGATAGAGAGTGGCAGTGAGCTCACTGTACCATCTACAGTTACCTTGACAGTGTAGAGTCCGTTTGCCAGCTGGCTCACAGGTATCTTCACTGAGTGGGCACCTGCATTGAGCAGTACAGAGTTTGGCTCAGATACTGTCTGACCGAGGCTGTTTACCAATACTATATCTACCATCTCATTCTTCTTGAGATCTATCTCCAGGGTAGCCATGGTAGAGGCAGGATTAGGATAGACACCGAGCTTATTGAGCTGAGCTGTTTCGCGGATACTGGTATTGACATCCAGGAGAGAGGTCTCAGCAGCATTCAGGACATAGCGGCGCTGTGTATTGGTATTGTATTCCTGTACCACGCCTATCAGTTTGACGAAGTGATTTCTCCAGCTAGGGTTGAGCGTCAGTGTATAAACCTTAGAGTATGTGCCACCGGCTGCAGGTGCAGACGGGATCACGGCTGGTGTACCCCAGGCACCGCCTGCCATAGAGCGCAGTACGTGGTTTTGAGACCAGTCACCTGCGGCGCCGTCGTTTGTGATAGTAGCAGGCAGGGTATTCAGATCGCTCTGGCCAGACATATAGCCATTAGGATCAGCATAGTAGTTTTCCTGATCATAGCCGGTACCAGAGGTGATCACAGAGTCTTCTACTACGTAGAGGTTAAACCTGTAGTCACCCTGAGAGAGACCATTGAGGAAGTCTGCGTTGACAGTTACGCTCAGTTGATTTGTAGTGCTGTCATAAGACTTGTCAGAGAGGCTCACATTGACCGGAGTAGCCTGTGAGGCGCGGAAGGTAGCCTCCTGCAGCTGCAGGTTTGTGTAGTTAGTATTAGTATAACCATAGAACCCAAGCGCTACGTCCTGCTGATCTATGTAGTATACGCGATCCACCATAGCTGATGGGAAGCCGGTATTGAAAGTATTGCTCACAGTGACACCATCAGCTATCTGCATCAGATCAGATGTAGCACCACGGCCAGCCTGATCGTGTATAGCCACAGGTATGGCACTAGGCATAGCGGCCACGAGGTCACGCACAGCAAATGCACCTCCAGGGCAATAGCCGCACCATGCACCGGTAAACTCTTCTACCAGGACATTCTTCTGCAGGCCTGCGACCTGAGGATAGAAGAAGATACCACTGGTAGATGCTGTATCATTGGCAGGTACCTGATCAGCTATAGAGCCATTGATATTGTCTGCCCAGACTTTGAAGCTGTAGACACCTTCTGCCGGAGCAGTATAGCCAGGTATAGAGTATGAACCAGTAGCCAGCGCAGACAGTGTCGTGCTCACGTTTGATGATACTGTGGCACCGCCATTCACGCTATAGTTTAGCCTGAAGCTGGTCACGGTATCAAAACCCAGATTCTGGATCGTACCGGAGAGCGTAGCAGACTGAGACAGCCAGTTGTGCTCATATGTCTCTACTTTCTTGACAGACATGTCATAAGAAGGAAGGTCAGTCACCTGCATCTTGGTAAATGCAAGGATATATTCATTTGTAGCCACATCACGGAAAGCCACACGTACAGTCTGACCAGCATAAGCGGCCAGCGGGAGTACATGCACAGTGAGTGCACCCGGCTCTTCGATGGTCAGGACCGGTGCGCCAAAAGAGGTAGTGGCAGAGTCTGTAGTAGACACCCTCACCTCATATGAATCGCGATATGTATCATCCAGAGACTCGCCATACCATACCAGAGAGTAATTGGGCATACCTGTAGGGACGGTGATCTGTGGTGTGACGAGCCACCTGTCGCAAGGTATGGTCAGGTTATTGAACCATGAGGTGGTAGCAGCTAAATAACCGGTAGAGGCAGAGCCTAGTACCACCCATCCGCCGCCATTGTTGAATGCATTTTGTGTAGCTGTACTGAAATTTGAATTTGCGGTCTGTCCGTCCAGTTTCCATGTCACAAATCCGCTGGGCAAAGACGATGATGTGGTAAAGTCCCAGGTCTGGGCAAATGCCGCAGACATCAGACCCATACCACACAACAGTGTAAAGAGCTTTTTCATTGCTTGTTTTTTGGTAAAGAATGTAATAAAGTAACGAAAGGTAAAGAAAGTACTTTTTGAGAAAACAAAAAAGGATTACCTTTACACTCCAATTATAGCAACATGACTAAAAAGATACTTTTAATGTTGAGTCTGGTACTGACGCTGGGCGCGCTGCGTGCACAGTCTCTGGTGGTACTCAATGGCTCCGACACACTGCGTGTAGACACCTCTGTATCAAGTGTTTCCAGCCACGTGATAGAAATATTTAACCTGAAGAACAGCTCAGCTACAGATACCCTGCACATGAACTGGAAGGTAACTCTCAATACCCTGGCACACAATGCCTCATGGAGTATGTGCGATCCTAACCTGTGCCTGGCCTCCACACAGCTATCTAATACACAACACTATACGCTCAATCCACTGCAGCAAGGCATTATGAAGTTTGACTTCATACCAAACTGTACACCCGCTACAAATGCTACGCTGCAAGTGCGCACATGGGCTGCAGAAGACAGTGCTGCCACTACTACTGAGCTCACATGGCTACTGAATGTAGCAGCAGTATGCACAGGTATATCTGACATAGAGACAGCGCGTATAGCGGTATATCCTAACCCTGTACGTGATATGGCACATCTGTCTATACCGGGCACGCTGGATAACGGTCAGATAGACATCTACAACCTGCTGGGTAGCCGTGTATACAGCACCTCTGTGCGCGGTGATAAGGATCTGGACCTCTCCTCTCTGGATGCCGGCCTGTACATAGCGCGCATCTCTGACAGCGGCAAGGTGATCGCTACAAGAAAATTCACGAAGTCAGAATAATAACTGACTGAGATAATATAAGAAAAAGGATGCCTCTCGGCATCCTTTTTTGTTTGGTAAACTGGTCTGAATCAGAATTTTCAGAATTTTAGAATTAGTAGAATTAGCTTCCGAAGTTCCGCTACAGTCCTAAGGTGAGCGCGCCGCTCATGCGGGCCTCGTGGTCGAGGAGCCATTTTTTGCGGTGGAGGCCGCCGGCGTAGCCTACCAGCCGGCCATCGGCGCCTACTACGCGGTGGCAGGGTACGATGATCCAGAGTTTATTCTTGCCATTGGCGGTGCCGGCAGCACGTATAGACTTGGGATCGCCCAGGGCTTTGGCGAGCTGCATGTAGGTGATGGTCTGGCCGAAGGGGATGCTGGTGAGCTGCTGCCAGACCTTCTGCTGGAAGGGGGTACCTTCCTGAGCTAGCGAAAGGTCAAAAGTTTTCCTTTGGCCGTCGAAGTATTCTTGCAGTTGTTGTTTGCACTGGCGGATAGCTTCTGTTTCGCTTTCTTCTATAGGCTCTCTGCTGTCCATGACGAGTACCGAGAGGATGTGGCGCTCATCTGCGGTGATGAGCACGGGGCCCAGGGGGGAGTCGGTGTAGCAACGGTGTGTCATGGGTGGGGCTTTTGTGCAAATGCTATTTCACGCAAAGACGCAAAAGGATAAAGAAAATACAAAGAGATTGCTCGCAAAAACGCGAAAACGCTAAACAGATGTTGTTTGAAAAGATGGCCATCGTTTATGCAAAATTTGTTTCTCGCAAAGGCGCAAAGAGATTAAGGAAATGCAAAGGTTCAGTACAGACAAACACCTGCTAATTATTCTCAAGCACTTGCCTTGAAATTTTCGACCCTCTAAATCTCCCTTATGGGAGCCTTTAATATAAGCTATGCTTTAGGTCTGTATGCTCGTTCTTTTTAAGTTGAAGATTGCTTCGAGAAATAACGCTGATGTTTTTCAGTTGAATTACTCTCGCAAATAATGCTTGTTTTTTGAATAGCCGGTTTGTTGGTGCCTGATATTAGTTTCCTTTCAGCTCGTCTACGTCTTTCTTGAGTTCCTGCATGAGGTGGAGGATATTCTGGTAGGAGAGTTCGTTGCCCTTATTCATGTGGCTGATGTGCAGGACGGCTTTCCAGACCTCGAGGACTTCATCTATTTTGATAGAGTAGGCTGGGTAGGCAGTATTGTCAGAACGCATCACGAGCGTACCGTTTTCTTCTACCTGATTGAAGATGCGCTTGTACACGATGCCTTCATTCTTTGAAAGGACCACGTAGGTATTGCCGTCTTTGATATTGCGCCAGTTGTCTACATACTCGCCCACTACTATAGAGCCGGGCAGCATGGGTAACATGGAGTCACCCTTGATCTCAAAGGCGCGATAGGTACCCGCCGGGAGAAACGGCAGGCGGAAGCGGTTCAGCTCTTTGAGGAAGGTCGGATCGCCGTAGCCATTTAGATAGCCTGCGGCAGCCTTGACGGGCACCATCTCGATGTTCTCGCGGTCTTCTTTGTCTACCGTGATAGCGAGCACGCGGAGGTTTTTGCTGGACTCATCCATCTGCTCGGCAGAGAAGATCGGCACCTTCTCCGTCAGGCGCAGGTCACGCGTGATGAGGTTGTCTATAGAATGTTTGAAAGTCCTGGCTATGTCTGCCAGCACCTCATAGTTAGGCTTGGCGCGGCCCTCCTCGTAGCTGCCTATCAGCGAGCGCTTGATATTGAGCTCTGTAGCGAGCTGCTCCTGAGTCCATCCTTTCTGCTTGCGTAGAAACTTGATATTGGTATGAATAAAATCCATGACACAGTATTTTATGCAAAGCTAAATTTTTTAGTAACAAAATACTAATTTTAAAGGCAATAACTAATCTGTGTCTGACCCGCGTACCATCATGCATATGGACCTGGATTCGTTCTTCGTATCTGTAGAGCGCATCAAAGATCCCTCGCTGCTCGGCAAGCCCGTGATCGTAGGCGGCGTAGGTGCGCGCGGCGTGGTGAGCAGCTGCAGCTATGAGGCGCGACGGTATGGAGTGCACTCAGCTATGCCGGGCGCGCAGGCCCACAAGCTGTGCCCGCATGGCATCTTCCTGCCGGGAGACTATACTGCCTACTCTGACTACTCGCGGCGCGTCACTCAGATCATAGCAAATGCGGCACCACTTTTTGAGAAGGCCTCTATAGATGAGTTTTACGTGGACCTGACAGGCATGGATAAATACTTTGGTGCCTACAGGTGGGCTACGGAGCTGCGGCAGAAGATCACACGAGAGACGGGGCTGCCTATCTCATTTGGGCTATCAGTGAATAAGATGCTGGCCAAGATGGCGACCAATGATGCGAAGCCAAACGGCCAGCTGATGATAGAGCGGGGCAAGGAACAAGAGTTTCTCGATCCGAAGCCGGTGGGCAAGATACCATTCGTAGGAGAAAAGCTGGAAGAGTCTCTGAACAAGATGGGCATCCATACGATCTACGACCTGCGCCAGATGCCACTGGAAAACCTCCTGAGCATCTATGGCAAAACAGGCACTGCGCTGTGGAACCGTGCGCGCGGGCATAGTGACTCACCGGTGGCCAATTTCCGCGAGGAGAAATCGGTATCTGTGGAGCGGACCTTTGATAGCGATAGTGCAGATGATGAGTTTCTGCTGTCAGTACTCTTTGTGCTCACCGAGAAGCTATCATACGACCTGCGCAAGCTAAATCGTATGACGGGCTGCGTGACGGTCAAGATCCGCTATGAGGGATTTGTGACGACCTCAAAACAGCATACGGTAGACTACTCACTCTCGTCAAAATACCTGATAGAAGAAGCGACCAAACTTTTTCACCAACTCTATGAAAAGGGGCGGCCTGTACGCCTGATAGGTGTGCGGTTTAGCAGCCTGATCTATACGGGCACGCAGTATTCGCTATTTGATGACAAGGAAGAAGAGACCAAGCTCTACTCCGCCATAGATAGTGTGAAGAATAAATACGGCACGGGCAAGATCATGCTGGCGCGTGGTATGGACATGGGCAATGTGAAACGCAACAATGACATCAGCGCCGCGATGAAGGAGCAGGTGAATAGAGAAAACTCGCAGCACAACCGGAATAACGCTGCGGAAGAGCAGTAGGATGATAAAACACAAAGGCTCTCAGGCCTAGTCAGCCTGAGAGCCATGAAATATATTGCAGCGCCTGTATCGCCTACCAGCGGATGACCACTCTGCCCGCACCGCCAGGGCCGGCACCTAAGATCGTGAAATCGGCAGTGCCTGCGGGGCTGAGATAGTCCGTATCACTCGCCCCTCCGGGCTGAACATTACCGGCCACATTGGCACCCGTTCTTTGAGGTCCTATCAGTGCGTTCTGCTGGGCTACCACGCTAAAAGAAGCAGCTGTGGTATAGAAAGTACCGCCTCCGCCTCCGCCGCCTCCGCCAAATACGGCATAGGGTCCTGTACAGATCGTGCCGCCCGTGCCACCATAGTAGCCACCACCGCCGCCACCGCCACCGGCGCTACCGGCGCTACCGGCCAGTGCGAAACCTGCACTGGTCACACCACCGCAGCCTGAGGCGGAGCCACCGCCATTCGTACCGCCGCCGCCGCCACCGGGACCTTCATAAGAAGGCGGTCCATAGACTGCTACATTGTCTGCGATACCGGCCCCGCCGCCGCCGCCGGCTATAGCTATGGCATTGCCCTGCTGCGGAGACGATGATGAAAATATGCCGCTGTATCCGCCACCACTACAGCTCGTGCGCGTGGTAGCGGGATCTGTGCTACCTGTACTGCTGGCACCGCCGCCGCCATATGTAGCGCCGCCGGCCAGCTGTCCACCCTGGCCGACCACTATGTAGTAAGTAGTGCCCGGTGTGACATCCATGGTACCACTGACGAAGCCTCCCGGTCCGCCACCGGCAGCATCACTGCCACCGGCTGCTCCCCACAGCTTGACATAGATACTGGTGACACATGCCGGCACTGTGAAGGTCTGTAAGGCACCTGTGTACGTAAATGCCTGCACACCGCTGGCAGTAGTGCCATGACTCCTGATATTGGAGCTGGGACTGGTAGTGCTGCAGCCATTGTATGCCCGCACACGTACGTAGTAGGTGGTACATGGCGTGAGCCCTGTGATGGTATAAGAAGTCGTATTCCCCAGATCGTAATTGCTGATAAGGAGCGGATAAAAACCTGCATTAGTGGATACGTCTATGTAGTATCCTGATGTGTTGGGCACGGCGGCCCATGTAGCCGTGATGGAGGTAGTGGTGGCTGCAGTGATAGGCTGCAGCACGGGTGCAGCTAATGTCGAACTGCCTGTAGCGACGCTCTGAGTGATGGCGGTACTGGTACCGCATGGATTGGCAGCTACCACGCTCACAGTGTAGCTGGAGCCCGCACCATTGAATGTGATATAGGCCGAGGAACCGTTGCCTACCGGCTGGATCACTGCAGCGGGATCTCCGGGCACGGTCCATATGTAGGAGCTGGCACCGGCCACGGGCGTGACGGAAAATAGCTGAGGGGCGGTAGCACAAAGACCGGCAAACGTACCATAGATACGCGATGGCGGCGATGGCGCAGCGGTACAGCCGCACCCGATAGCCTGCCATGAGCCATTGACATAAAACTCCAGACAGCCTGTGGTAGTATTGAATAGTGTAAGGCCCAGTGCCGGTGCAGGTATGGCATCGCGCTGCTGTGTGCTGAGGCGCGGGTAGAGTACCCCCTGCGTGGTAGAGCTGATATCCAATGCCGCGCTGGCAGCCGGTGCAGTCGTGCCTATGCCTACATTGCGCAGTGAGACACTCATCACAGGGGTCACAGAGTCGCTGGTGCCGCTCAGGGCAGAGTTGCCCAGGGAGACGCCGTTGTATCCGCCTATGGCTATGCGGTCAGTATTAGATTGCCATTTGATGATGTCACTTTTATCTGTAGGATCTGCGCGCAGATAGATATTGTGTCCATCCATATGGAGGTTGCCCTCTACCTGCAGCTTATTGACAGGTGTGAGTGTGCCTATGCCTGTATTGCCTGCGTTATTGACCACCAGCACAGGCGTCACAGAGTCTCCGGAGGTCCGGTCTGTGTAGCCGATCTCTGCTCCGCCAAAACCACCCATGGCCATGCGGTCACGGTTGGGGCTCCATTTGACTAAATCATATTTGTCACTGCCGCCACCACCTCTGAAGAATACCGAGTGCCCATCCAGGTGGATATTGCCTTCTACCTGTAGCTTATTGAGCGGATTGATAGCGCCGATACCTGTATTGCCGTTTTTCAGTACTGTGACCGCATCAGCATAGTTGCTAAAGCCGGTACCATTGCCGATGCTGAAAAGTTTGTCTGTAGGTACCCATGTAGTAGCATTGCCCGGTGTAGCTGATTCATTGAACTGACCGAATACGGTCTCCATGTAGGAGCTGGCTACTGTGTAATTTCCAAATGCTGCTGAGTATTTGCCGTAAGATTGATTGCCCGCTCCCATAGTGAATGATGCATCTCCATAGGCACGGTTTGCATAGCCCAGTGAGACTGCATAATCGCCGGAGGCCAGCGCATCCCAGCCCGCTGCCAGCGAGTAGCGGCCCATCTGGTTTTCATAGATCTCGCCATAGCTATTGTGAAAAGAACCTGATCTCAATGCAGCCCGGCGGGCAGAATAGAACATGGTGCTCTGACCGATCGGGATGCTCTGCGCCGTGCCGCTATCTACGGTACCAGTCACCATCAGTCCGTCCGTACCATTGATATACAATGCACCTGCATCTGCCGTGATGGTGCGCCCGGCGCCGACACCGCCGAAATCGTAGGCCTGATCGAGTGTGCCGGAGCTGTCACTGCTGCTATGTGTGAGCGAGCGCCATGTGCCGCCCACGCGACCCTCAAAGTCAGTACCTGTGTATCGTATCGTACCATTGTTGGTATTGCCGGTCGTACCGAGGTGGATAGCTCCTGCTACGTCGAGCCGCTCTACCGGATTGATATTGCTCAGACCTATGTAGCCGTCTGCATGCTGCAGCGTGAGCACCTGTGTGAATGAGAGGTCGCTGCGGCTGGCTATGTAGAGCTTGCGGCTCTCACCGGAGCCACGCGCGCTGACCTGCCAGCCGTATTCTACACCCGACTCTGTATGACCGAGGTCTATCTCAGATGGTGTATCATTTTTAGATTGAATCTTTAACGTAGCGCGGGTAGGATTGCGCCACCCGGTGGGTGTGATACGGATCATACCATCTGCCGACTCATAGCGGCCTTCGCCTGCTACGTGCAGATTGGCGGCAGGGCTGGACTGACCTATCCCTACATTGCCTCCGTTGTTGTATATATTGCTGCTGCTCACTACCCACTGGCTACCGTCCCAATATGGCGTATTGCCCGCTGCTGTACCGGCAGGCAGCATACCTGTAGCACCCGTAGCCCCCTGCGGTCCTTGCGGCGCCTGAAACTCTACCCAATGCGAGGGATCCGTATCAGGCTCTGAGCCGGATATAAAAGAACCGCCCTGCACGATCCACATCGAGTTGACCGTAGAGTCAGCCAGCGATGGCGCGAAAACATAATCTCCCGGATCATAGGTAGTACCTGCTACCCAGCTACCACGGTTATTCAGCCCCGTACCTGCGGGACCGGTAGGGCCTGCGGCTCCATTGACTCCATTGCTACCAGTCGGGCCGGTAGGACCTGTATTGCCGTTTAGACCGTTGTTGCCATCGGCACCGGTAGCACCTATCGGGCCGGTGGCACCATCTGCGCCCGCAGGGCCTGCAGGGCCCGTGGCACCGGTAGGTCCCGGAGCACCCTGAGCGCCGGCCGGGCCCATCGCACCTGTGGCACCTTGTATACCTGTAGCACCTGTGGCGCCAGTAGGACCAGTATTGCCATCTGTACCCCTGGTACCGGCAGGACCGGTCGGACCTGTAGCCCCATCCAAACCTACTGCTCCTGCGGGACCTGTGGGGCCAGTCATGCCATCAGCGCCGGTAGCGCCGTCATTGCCTGTAGGGCCTTGCGGACCTGTTGCACCATCTGCACCATTCATGCCTACGGCACCTGTGGCTCCAGCTACACCATTCGTGCCTGCGGCACCTGTAGGACCTGTTATACCTTGTGCGCCTGTAGCGCCATCATTGCCTGTAGGGCCTTGAGGACCTGTGGCTCCATCTCCACCGTTAGCACCTGCGGCACCCGTGGGACCTGTTAGACCTTGTGCACCTGTCGCGCCATCATTGCCCGTAGGGCCTTGAGGACCTGTGGCTCCATTTGCACCGTTAGCGCCTGCAGCACCAGTAGGGCCCGTAATACCTTGTGCACCTGTAGCACCGTCATTGCCCGTAGGGCCTTGGGCACCCGTAGCTCCATCTGCACCATTCGTGCCTGCGGCACCTGTAGGACCTGTGACACCTTGTGCGCCTGTGGCTCCAGCTACACCATTCATGCCTGCTGCGCCTGTCGGACCAGTGATACCTTGCGATCCTGTGGCACCGTCATTACCTGAAGGACCTTGCGGACCTGTTGCACCATCTGCACCGTTAGCACCTGCGGCACCAGTAGGGCCCGTAATACCTTGTGCACCTGTAGGGCCAGTGACACCTTGTGGGCCCGTAGCACCATCATTGCCCGTAGGGCCGGTGAGACCATCAGAGCCTGCTGCACCCGTAGCACCAGTGATACCCTGAGCACCTGTCGCGCCGTCATTGCCCATTGGGCCTTGGGCACCCGTAGCTCCGTCTGCACCATTCGTGCCTGGGGCACCTGTAGGACCTGTGAGACCTTGTGGGCCGGTAGCACCGTCATTGCCCGTAGGGCCTTGTATACCTGTAGCTCCGTTTACACCATTCGCACCTGTAGCGCCGGTAGGACCCGTAGCACCCTGGGCACCTATAGCACCCGTAGGACCTGTAGCACCCTGCGCCCCTGTAGGGCCTGTGGCAGAGCTGCCGGCATTGCCTGCAAAGAGTGCATAGGGCACACTCATCAGCTGCTGCGTACCCATATCTGTATAGTTCGTACCGCCGGTGACGTCTACCTCCACCTGCAGGTATTTCGCCCCCGTACCCCAGCTGACATTGGCCAGTTGAGCGAGGCTACCGGAGCCGCTGCCGCCTATCACAGTATTGAATAAGCCAAAGGCATTAGTGGTCTGATGATGTATCTCCTGAAAAACAATGTTGCCCGTGGGTGATACATCATGTATGGTGAATCGTATCGCGATCTGCGTACTGATCAGTGGCGAACCCTGTGCATCACGGGCTACAGCCTGGTAGCTGATGCCCTGAGGCGACTGGGCCGCAGCCATCATGGACAATACTAATATCACGGTGCAAAGGATGGATCTGAGGTGGATCATCGGTGGTGGGTTGTGATGGTAAAATCTGGTTTATGTATACCGGCAAAACTAGGCAAGCGGCAAAGTGCGGCGTGCGACAAATGGGGTCTATTATCGGAATGCCCGCAATAGTGAATTACAGATTTTGCATTAATTTTCGTGTAAACATTAAGAGTGCCTAAAAAGGATTACCTCGTACGACTGATCTGCTCGCTGAATGCGGCGGAGCGCAAGCATTTCCTCTCCTCTGTAGGTGACTCGCGCAGTGACAGGCAGTACCTGAAGCTATTTCACATGCTGGAGGGTGAGCAGAACTATGATGCCAAGACGCTCTGCAAAAAACTAAACATACAGCCCAAGCAACTGGCTGACGATAAATATTACCTGGATAAAATGCTGCTCAAAAGCCTGCGCAGCTTTGATGATCCGGACTGGAAACATACCCGTCTGCTCAAGGACCTACAGGACGCAAAGATACTGGCAGATCATGGTATGCATGACGATGCGCTGGTGGCAGTAGACAAAATAATAAAAGAGGCTACCTACCTGGAGCATTATGGGTTTGTGCTCTATGCATATAGCCTGAAGCGCACCTGCCTGTGGGCACTGCTGCGATACGATGAGGTGAAGGCTACAGAGACCGAAAGGAGACAGATAGTGGCTGCATATGAGGAGGCATCTGACCTGTGGGAGCTCAGCTCGGCCAACTACAGCATAATAAATGCCGGGGACAAGGATGCAGAACTGAAAGAAATGCTGAAACACCCGATGCTGAAAAAAAAGGCAGAAGGACTGAAGAGCATACAAGCTAAGTCACACTGGTATGACATCCATAAAAGGACCTATGCACAGCTCAATGACATGCAGAACCTACAGAAGACCGAGGATGCATTCAGGGAGTTTCTGACGCTTCACCCGGCTATGAGGGATATACATGCCAGCGGCTATATCTCTATGCGGATCAACTCCGCAGTGCAAGACTGTATGCAGGGCAACTATGAGCGCGCCCTCTCTATGCTGGTGCAGCTGGAGACAGATCTGCGCACCCCGCTGAGATACCTGGATCAGAGCAGCACGCTGAGAGCGCAGTATCACATGACGCACCTGAGGTGCTACATAGCCCGCAAGACGGGCAAGTATGAAGAGGCCTGCGTCTGGGGTGAGCGCACCTACCTGACCAAGTACGAGATGCCCGCGCAGGAGCGGTTTGATGTGCTATGGGAGTGGGCTATACCACTGGTGCATGCCGGCCGGAGCAAAGAAGGCTATGAAAAACTGGATGCGCTGGCGGCGACCAAAGATATCAGGGCAGACCTGCAGCCATACATCAGGCCCCTGATGGTGATAGCGCAGATCGATATGGGGCACTACGATGTGGCGATATACCTGATCAAATCATCTAAGCTATGGATGAAGCGCAAGAAGATAGCCCTGCCGGAGCTGGACCTATTTTTCAGCCATGCGTATGCTATAGCCAATGCGCCGGCACTCTCGCGCAAAGATGCCATGCTCAAACTGCAGCAGGCTGTCAAAGCCGGGAAACTAGCCGTGACCGATAGCCAGATAGATGTAGGCTACTGGGTAGAGAGATCTCTGAGGGATAAAAAGAAGAAGTAATAAGCAAGCGCAGTACTGATATGATGCTTATAATAAAATGGCCCGGAATATGCCGGGCGATTTTATTATAAGCACTTCTGATCTTCTATCTCGCTACGACTACACGCTGCTGGTAGGTCTTGTCATGTGCCTGTAGTGACAGCACATATTCCCCAGTGGCAAGGTTGCTGAGATCGAGATCGGCTTGGTGCCAGCCTTCTATGTAGTATTTGTTATCTGCCAGCGTAGACACGGTACGCCCCTGCAGGTCATAGAGCCTAAGGCTGGTCATGCCGCTATTGCCGAGGGTAAAGCCGATCTTTACTTTGCCACTGGCAGGATTTGGCGCTACAGGGTAGAGCTTGTCTCCTATATAGGAGATATGGGGGTCTGAGATGCCTGTAGCGACCGTGCCCGTGCTATCGAGTACGAGATTCTCATCGCCGCTGCGGTAGCTGACCCACTGCAGAGGCAGGTAGTACATCTCATCGCTGGTATTCTCGCCCCAGCCTATCTGCTGTGGAGGGCTGTACGGATTGTTTACGTTATTGGTCGTATTGTCATAGCCGGCGAGGGCATGTATCACAGTGCCCTGCGGCAGGTGTATAAGATTCTTGAAATCGAAATTGCCCTGCCAGTTGAAGTCCCACGAGTTGATCTTGATGAGCGGCACTGTATCGCCTGTAGGCTTGATGGCAAAGACATACCAATGCGTACCGAGTTTGTGCATATGCGGCATGGTAGAGAGCATACTCGCGTCTTCAGGCATGGTGTAGGTGCCGTGAAACTCCTTGACCTGATTGGCCGGGATGATAAAAGGACCGTTGATCAATACGCCCGGTAGCGGCACCATCACATGGCTCTTGACATAGCGCGTGGCAGGTGCATGGGCAAAGAATAGATTGAAAGAGGAAGAGTCTGTCTCATCAGTAGCGATAGGGGCATAGTGAAACTGCGCCTTGAGGTAGCCACCTGCATGCAGGCGATAGGCCATACCATTGCTGAGCACTGTCGTCTTCTGACCGGGTACATAGCTAGGCAGCTGATTGTCTATCTGGCTAAAGATAGAGTTGAGGTTGCCGGTCCAGCCGTAGCCCGGTGCTGCGGAATCTGCTGCTGCGGACTGTCCTGTCGTATCCTCCCAGAAGAGCGCATGGTGCACGATAGATTTATTGCCGGGGCGCACCTCCAGCGCTATCAGGTCGCGGTCCTGCGTGAGGCCGGTAGGGATAGCGAAGTAGCGGTACTCGTCTGTATTATTGCCTACGTGCGTGTAGGCCTGATGAAAAGCTATGACGGTATCAGGCATGCCTATCTGCGATCCTGTAGGGAATACGGGCAGCGGCGGCTCCAGGGCTGGATCGCCCTGTGGTGTACCGGCGCTGACCCAGTCACTGATCTGCTGTATCTGAGCAGCGCTGAGGTAGTTTTCCTTCAGGTAGTGCTGGTAGGTAGGGTCGGCTTTCCACGGTGGCATATACTGTATGCTCGTGGCATGCTGGATGCTCTGCGCATAGGCCGCCACCTCTGCATAGCTGGTGAGCGGAAACGGCGCTATCTCTCCGGCACGGTGGCAGGTAGTACAATGGCTGTAAATGATGGGCGCTATGTGCTCGCTATAGTTGACCGAGGAGGTCTGAGCGATGGCTACGGTGAGCCCTGCTACCATCATGGTGGTGAGAAAACCTTTTATCATATCGGGAGTTTATGTTTTTTCTATAAAGCAGCCTACTGGCTCTGTCTTAGTTGTTCCTATCTTTTTGCCGTGCAGGATGCTCTCCAGTGCATCATGCAGGTAGTGCTCCGTGACCACCTCTCTCCTGCGGCCTATCGCCTCGTAGCTATTGTCCACCTTGCCGCGGTAGAGCACCTTGTCATCCTTGACCCTCACGACTACTATCTCGGGCGTGATGGTAGCGTTATATTTCTTTGTGAGCCGCTGCCCGGCATCACCTTGCAAAGGATAAGGGATGCTGTACTTCTTTGTAAACTCAGCTCGTGTCTGTTCAGTACTCATTTTTGCAGACGGGAAAACCCCGGTGAAGGCAATACCCTTGTCATGATAGCCGCTGTAGAGATTCTTCATCTCTATGGTAGTACTGCGGCAGATAGGGCAGGTCTCCGCCAGGAATATATAAACCCGGATACTGTCATGGGCCTGCGCCCCTGCGTGCTGCGCGGACAGGCATAGCAGCACAGCCATAAATATCCGTTGTATTATCCCCATCGCTGTAGTATGACGATAATATTAAGGATTAGTTTAACCCGAAACACGGGTCAATCTATCAAAAGGCTATTTTAATCTATGACTACTAAGCAGTCAGATACCAGCGATATCTAGTACTTGGCCATCTCGGGGTCTATCTCGTCGGCCCAGGCCAGGATGCCTCCTTTGAGATTGTAGAGATTGTCAAAGCCCTGGGACTCCAGATACTCTACTATGCGGCCGCTGCGGGCACCACTGCGGCAGTGGATCACCACAGGTTTATCTTTTGCTATCTCGTCTATATGATCAGGGATCGTATTCATAGGGATGAGTATGCCACCTATCTGGCAGATCTCAGCCTCATGTGGCTCGCGTACATCTATCAGTTGAAAGTCTTCGCCTCCATCCATCATGGCTTTCAGTTCTGATACTGATTTTTCTTTCATGGTAGTAGTATTTGTCTAAAGATACAAAATGAGATCAATCCAGTATGATACCTGCACCTACAGTCACATTGGTGCCTTCGTCTATGAGTATGAATGACCCGGTCTCGCGATTACGCGTATAGGGGTCATACATGAGCGGTGCCGTAGTGCGTATGCTGATACGGCCTATGTCATTGGCAGCTATTTCAGGATTCTCCGTGATACGATGCAGCGAGCCGATGTCGAGTTTGTACTTGATATCCTTGATCACTGCCCGGGCATCGCGTGTGGTGTGCTTGAGGGCATACTTGCCATTGGGCCGCAGGGGCTGATCTCCCAGCCAGCAGATCATGGCCTCTATATCCTGCTCTATCTGTGGTTTGTTATTGTCACGCACGATCATATCGCCACGGCTGATATCTATATCATCATTGAGCAAGATGGTGACAGACATCGGTGCAAATGCTTCTTCCAGTTGCTTGCCATCCAGCTCTATGGCCTTAATGGTACTCTGAAATCCTGAAGGTAATACAGTAACCTTATCGCCGGGGCGCAGTACGCCACCAGAGAGCCGGCCCGCATAGCCACGGTAGTCGTGAAACTCATCATTGTACGGACGGATCACATACTGCACAGGGAAGCGCGCATCGATGTGATTGGTATCGCCGGCTATGTGTACCGTCTCCAACAGATACAGAAGTGTCACGCCCTCGTACCAGGGCATTTTGGCAGAGCGTGTCACCACGTTATCTCCATGCAGCGCAGAGATAGGCAGGAAGTGAATGTCTTTCACCTTGAGCCTGGCGGCAAAATCGCGATAGTCTTTTACGATCTTATCATACTGCTCCTGAGAGTAGTCTACGAGGTCCATCTTATTGATGCAAACGGCGATGTGCGGTATGCCGAGCAGCGAGGCTATGAGTGAGTGGCGACGCGTCTGCTCTACTACGCCATTGCGCGCGTCTACGAGTATGATGGCGAGGTTGGCAGTAGAGGCCCCCGTTACCATGTTTCGCGTATACTGTATGTGGCCCGGCGTATCTGCTATGATAAACTTTCTCTTGGGAGTAGAGAAGTAGCGATAGGCTACATCTATCGTGATACCTTGCTCGCGCTCAGCGCGGAGGCCATCAGTGAGCAGGGCAAGATTGACATAATTCTCCCCTCTCCTTTCACTCGTAGCCCTGATACTCTCCAGCTGATCTTCAAAAATTGACTTGCTATCATAGAGCAAACGGCCTATGAGGGTTGACTTGCCATCGTCTACGCTGCCTGCGGTAGTGAAGCGCATCAGCTCCATATTGAGATAACTATTGCTGTCAAACATCTTTTAGTATTGAGTAGTGCTATAGAGCACTGGTATTTAGTAGTTAGTATTAAGTATTTAGATGAATACAAATACTCTTTCCCCTTTTAAAAATATCCTTCCTTCTTGCGGTCTTCCATGCTGGTCTCGCTACGCTTGTCGTCCGCTCGGCCACCGCGCTCTGTGACGCGGGTGGAGGCTACCTCCTGTATGATCTCGTCTATGGTAGCTGCAGTACTCACAGTAGCTCCGGTAGAGGTGATATCACCTATGGTGCGGAAGCGGATCATGTGCTCCTCCGGCACCTCATTAGGCTTCATAGGGATATGCTCACTCTCTGCCAGCAGCACACCATCGCGCTGAAATACCTTGCGTTTGTGAGCGAAATACAGAGATGGCAGCTCGATACCCTCCATGGCCATGTATTGCCATACATCCAGCTCGGTCCAGTTTGATATCGGGAAGACGCGGAAGTGCTCGCCTACATGCTTGCGGCCATTAAAGAGGTTCCAGAGCTCCGGGCGCTGGTTCTTGGGGTCCCACTGGCCAAACTCATCACGGTGTGAGAAGAAGCGCTCTTTGGCGCGGGCTTTCTCTTCATCACGGCGGGCACCACCGAGCGCACAGTCAAATTTGAACTCCTCTATAGTATCGAGCAGTGTAGTGGTCTGCAGGCGGATACGTGATGCATTGAAGCCCTTCTCCTCGGCTACACGTGCCTTGTCTATGGACTCCTGTACAGAGCCCACGATCAGGCGTACGCCGAGCTTTGCCACGAGCTGATCCCGGTAGGCTATGGTCTCGGGGAAGTTGTGCCCCGTATCTATGTGTATGAGCGGGAAAGGGATCGCCGCAGGATAAAAGGCTTTTTTGGCCAGATAAGTGACGGCGATGGAATCCTTGCCTCCGCTGAAGAGAATGCATGGATTCTGAAACTGGGCGGCGGCCTCGCGGATCACGTAGATCGCCTCTGACTCCAGTGTCTTGAGATGGTTGAGACTAAGACTCATCTATATGATGCTGATTTAGATTTGCGGGTGTAAATAAAGGCATAATAGGCGTAGCAAGGAAATATGACCAGCCGAAACGGGCCAATATGCCTGCGTGGCTGCTACAAATAAAATAATGCCAATCTGCTGTGGGGAAGGCGCGGTATATCAGCGCTGGACTATGACGAAGACGTCTTCACTATCCCTTTTCATCATATAGTTCTCACGGGCGTAGCGCTCCTGCGTGGCGCTATTGGTAGTGAGCTGATCTATCTGATCATCTACGCGGGCTATCTCCTGACGGTAGTACCTGGCCTTGCGGCTCAGGTCAGACAGCTGGTGACGGCGGTGGTACTGCACCATCATATTATTCTCATCAAAGAACAGCATCCATACAGCAAACGCGGCTCCCGACAGGAAGAACACATTGCGGAATACGGCAGGCAGCCGGAGAAAATATGACCTGAGCTTGTCAATCATTGCTTCAAAAGTCGGATGAAATCAGCTATTAAATAAACGCGCTTGTGAACGGGTATTGTGTATTGTCTTTTTTTGTGGCCCCTCTGAATCTCCCCAAAGGGGAGACTTAATCTTCACTACCTTTTTCTGGTTTGTCTTCATTAGGCTCACACAGAAGAATCGCGAAATAATGGCACACCTCGAATGGCGTAGCCCTCAAAGAAAAAGGGGAGCGTGCGCTCCCCTTTTCCGGTATCTTGATCTGAATATTAATAGTTCCAGAGATCGTGCTCAAATACGAACATATCGTTTTTGATACGGTCAGACTCCAGCAGGAGGTCTACACCAGAGGCATACTCCTTGATCTGGCGGTCATATACGTTTGACTCCTTGTAGATATAGCTCTCAAACATACGTGCCTCAAAGAGGTCCTCCCAGCTGATACGTACCGCATCATTCTTAGGGTTGTACACCTCATACTTGGCCAGTATTGGGCGCAGGTCAGGATAGTAGCACCAGTACATCACGAGGTCGCCACGATAGTTGCCATCAGCATCCTTGTCCTCCATGACCGGAGCGAGGCCGATGATACGGCACATCATGGTAGATGTCTCCTCATCAAAGAGCCAGTCTTCCTTCAGACGAAACTTAGTGACACGATCCCATGTGAGCTCGTTCTTTACCACTTTGGTTTCCTCCTCCAGTGTCACCGGATTGATGCTGGTGATGGTATCTTCCTTGGAGCCGATCTTCTTGACATCGTCTACTGCGAGTACAGCCTTGAACTGATCGCCATTTTCCACGGCGTTGTCATATACTGTCAGCTCACCGTTCTTAGCGGCTGTGTGTACGATCTCTATCAGTGGCTGCTGCGGATAGGCAAACGGAAGATTCATTTTCTCACGAGTGTCTATCACTCTCCAGATACGCTTCTGCCAGAAGATATCAGCCTCACGCAGATAGTCGTATGGGATGATCTCTTTCTCCTTGGTCACCGTCTTCTGGTAGGCACCATCCAGTGGCTCCTGCGCAAAGAGTGATCCGGCTGAGACCATCAGCCCCACTGCTGCCAGTATTTTTCCTGCTTTGAACATATTATCTTGCTTTGCTTGTTTCTTTGTTATTGTACGGTGAATACGATCTGACCGATCTTACGCGGTGTACCGTCCGGGCCTCTTACCTTGATCTCCTCCAGGTAGATCACATCCTTAGGCTTGGCACGGCTGATGAATGTGAGCATCTGAGGGCTGAAGAGCGGACCGGATGCTGTAGCACGGAAGATCTCACCCTTAGAGGCGAACACCATGTCATAGCTTTCTACATTGAAGCGCGCTTCAAAGTCAAAGTTGTCAAGTACCGGTACGATACCAGTCTGAGCCTTCAGCGTACCTGGCTGTGCATTACCGCCACGCAGTTTGCCACCGAGTGTAGGTACCGGATCCGGGATCCTCTTGACACGGATAGGGAAGTCAGTCGCCTTGCCACCTGTCACAGCCACCTTCAGGTTAGCCTTGAGGTCAGGTGTAGTCGCCTTCACGATGTACTTGCCAGGACCTGCGCCCTTGGCTACTGACATACCACCACCAGATGGAGTCACGCTGGTCTTCTCAGCACCGGAGCCTGACGATACAGTGATAGGGTTGTCTACACCGATGTAAACCACGTTCATCTTGTCGAGCATGACCGCAGCACCTGCAGGTACACCTACTTCATACTTCAGCTCGCCCTTAGCTTCTTCGAAGCCACCAGACCTCTTAGGTATCTTCACGAGCGTAGGCACTGTGAAGCTACCAGCTGAGTTTGCGTTTACTGTGTATGTAGCCTTGCCATCCTTTACTTCTACGCGGCTACCGCCTACGTAAACCTCAGGAACGATCGCCGTGCTATACGCACCGAGACCTATCGTAGCTTCATACTTATCACCTACGAGTACATAAGAAGACTTTGCACTAACCAGCGGCTCAAACTTGTCGAGGGTTACCTCTACAGACACCGCTTCTTTGGCCAGACGGTCGAGGCACATAGCTTCGGTGGTCTTGACGTCATTCTTAAACTTATTGAGGATAGTCAGCGCTGCTACCTTTGGCACCATGTGAAAGTATGCCTGCCTCCACTCGAGCTTCTGGCCGCTCTCCGCAGTCTTAGGCGGAGTCACGTCTACCGGTATAGCCGATGGGAGCGGATACTTGGCCATAATCTTAGTGATATCAGATGAAAAGCCTTCCAGTTTTTGCTTTAGCAGCTCGCCATCCTTGCCTTCAGCGAGCAGGTGTGTGCCTACCTCCAGGTCTGCATCGTTTTCAGCCTTATTGAGTTCTTTCTCCAAACCTTCTATGTAGCCGGCTGTTTCATTTGACTTAGACTTGATCTCTTCTACGAGCTTCATCAGCTCTGCTACCTTCTCAGGTTGATTTTTCCTTTCATTCTCGAGGCCTTTTACCACCTTCTCATTCTTTGTGTCTATCATTCCGTTTGAGTTGGTGATAGAGTTATTCACAGTTTTGAAGGCGTTCAAGATCTCTGCAGAAACGTTCATAGCGAGAAGCGCTGTCAACACGAGGTACATCATGTTGATCATCTTCTGCCGTGGCGTTAGTTTACCTCCTGCCATTTTTTATTCTCAGTTTAAAGGGTTAAACGAATTATTTACTATCAATTATGCGTTGTTTGTCCTCATAGCTGAGAGCATATTGCCGTATACAGAGTTCAGATTAGCGAGGTTCTTATTGAGCTGACCTAGTTGCTCCTTGAATTTGGTCGCATCGTTTGCTGTCTCAGACAGTACCGCAGCGCTCTTGCCTATATCAGATACAGCGCTGGTAGCAGTAGCTGCTGCAGAAGCGAAGTTTACGATATTGCCGGAAGCGCTTTTAGCGTTCTTAGCGAAGTCATTTACAGCTACAGAAGCCTCAGTGAGGTCGTTCAGTTTGCCAGTGCTGTCAGCCAGGCTTGAGAGGCCTTTGCCCAGGCTGCTGATCAGCTCAGGACCTACCTTATTTTCAGCCAGCATCTTGTCGAGCTGCTGAGTGAGTGGCTTTTCTGATGATTTCTTGGCTACAGGCTCTGTAGAGAGGAGCTCAGGATATACCCTCTCCCACTCGTACTCCAGATGCGTATCAAACTGAGGCTCGAAAGCTGAGATGAGGAATATGATAACCTCAGTACCCATACCTGCGATGAGCATTTGGTTGGCACCCGGCCAGTGCATTATCTTGAAGAGAGCACCCATGATTACGACTGCCGCACCACCAGAATATGCATAGTTGAGAATTGTCTTACCGCTTTTGGTGAGGAAGAAAGATTTGTTTTGTCCAGCCATTTTTTTCGATTTTTTGAGGGTTAATTTGAAAGATTGATATGGTTGATAATATGAAAACCTAATTAGGACCTAAAAGTCACATTGATGCGAATAATCAATGCCAGATTTTAGTGGTCAGAGATATCCCTGCCGAGGAATGTAGTGATGCAGCGGAAGCCTATGTAAGACTTAGCCGAGTCCGAATACTCCCAGTGGCGGGTACCGGTCTCTATGTAGTAGCCGATATCCTTCCATGAGCCACCGCGGATCACTTTACGCTTCAGCGTCTCAGACTCTGCAGTCTCAGCGTCGTAGCGGATGTCAGGGTTCAGGTCATGGATAAAGGAGTATGCATTCTCGTAGTAAGCAGAAGAGGTCCACTCTGCGGCATTGCCCGCCATATTATACAGACCGTAGTCATTAGGCCAGTATGCATCTGCACGTACAGTGTAGAAGCCACCGTCCTCAGGATAGTTGCCACGACCAGGCTTGAAGTTTGCGAGTACGCAGCCCTTAGAGTTGCGCACATATGGACCACCCCATGGATATGGAGCGAGTTTCTTGCCACCGCGAGCAGCATATTCCCACTCACCTTCTGTAGGCAGGCGGAAGTTGTCCATCAGTGGGATACCGCGTACAGTATTGTAGTCCATCCACAGGCGGGTTCTCCATGCGCAGAAGGCATTGGCCTGAGGCCAGGTCACACCTACTACAGGATAGTCGTCAAATGCAGGGTGGTGGAAGTAGTTGCGGGTCATAGGCTCGTTGTAAGAGTAGGTGAAGTCACGTACCCATACCAGTGTATCCGGATATACCTGGCACTTTTCATGGCGGATATACTTGCTGCGATCAGTGTTGCGGTTCTTAGACTTGGCTGCTTCCTTGAAGTCGATCCAGTCATACACGTACCAGAGCTTATTGACATCGATCTCCTTGATACCCCAGTAGCGCTGTGCCTCAGGTACGAAGATCTCTTCCAGTTGCTCATTGCCTTCGGTCTTCTTCCAGTCTATCTTCTGATTCCAGTCGATCTGAGTTTTGCCGCTGTTTGCGTCTTCCTTGGTATGCTCCAGCATGGTATGCGCTACGGAGTCGCGTACGTAGTTTACAAACTGGCGGTATTCGTTATTTGTGATCTCTGTGTCATCCATATAAAAGCCAACTATGGAGACTTGTTTGGCCTTGGCTACATGGGCGCTATTCACGTCCTGATCGCTAGGGCCGATGTGAAGGACACCTGATGGCACGAACACCATACCGTATGGCGTCACCGGGTTCCACCGAGGCCTATCTTGCTCACCGAGCAGCTGCCCGTTGTATCCTCCGCTGCATCCTGCCAGAAACAGAGCTATGGCAGCAGAAGCGATGCACAAGATGCTTTTGATTTTTTTCATTTTTCTCAGAGTTAGATTGATTTCGATAAAATTTTGAAGGTCGTAAATGTAACAAATAAATACTCTAAATGCCAAATATAGTTAACCAAAATTATTTTACGCATGCAACCCGACTTTGTTTCCACACGTCGGGTGGCTTTGTCCACAAATATTTTTACAAAAACCTCGAATTAAAGTAATAATAACCGGTTCTTGTACGTTTTTTCAACCCAAATAGATACGCGGCACTGATCTCATGGCTTCCGGTATTGAAACCGCTGAGATATGACGCATTTATATCATACGAGTAGATCAGGCGGAAGCCCTTGACCCTGAATCCCGCATAGATCACGGCGGCATCCAGGCTACGCTGGCTGTATCCTCTGAACGCTATTCCTGTCAGGATATTGTCATAAATGCGCATGGTCAGGCTCAGCTCAGCCTGCACCTGACGCAGGTCAGACTTGACCAGTGCAGAGGGCATCATGTTGAAATGTTTCCCCAATGTAAAGTCATAACCACCCATGACCAGGAGGTTTCGGGCATAGCCCAGATTGGTGTTTTGCAGCTTTGTGATGGTGTAGATGTGATCTACCGCTACGCCGGCAAACCATTTTTCGTTATTCATGTAGACACCGGCAGAGAAGTCCGGAGAGAGGCCATTGGCCAGAGTAGCAGGCACATAGTTGTCACGATGGTCTATAGACCCGCCGGTGTAGATACCCTCAGGAGTGACCAGTTTATCGCCCTGCAGGCCGGTCTGTACGATGCCCGCACCGATGCCGACCGCGAGTGAGAAAGAGCGGAATTTCTTGCGGTAGTCATAGTTGATCGCTACGGTAGTGGTGCGCAGGTAGCCTATCATGTCATTGGTCACCTGCAGCCCTATGCCGCTGCTGATAGGGTCCAGCTGCATATTGAAACCAAAATACTGTGTGGAGGTAGACCTATTGCTCAGGCCCACATACTGGGTGCGGTACAGCGCATTGAACTCTACCCCATCACCTGCACCAGCATAGGCAGGGTTGAAGAGCTGCCTATTGTACATATAGTGGCTGTATTGAGGCTCGGATTGACCAAAGACCGCACCGGCTGCCAGCACCATCCACAGAAAAATGTAAAGAGTAAACTTCATTATCGCTTTACTAAAATAGCCGATTTTTAACGATTGCCTCATTGCTATTTGTTAAAAATCGGTGAAAAGACCATTAAAGTGGCTAGATTTTACGTATTTGTGCAGAATGTATATTTATTATTTAGCAAATGATCAATTTAACGTGCGGTTGGCATTAAGGGATTAGATTTGTGCAGCATTCACAAACTTTCAAGATGAAAAAGTTCCTACCAGTCCTTTTCCTGATATTTATCATCAAAGCTACTGCGCAAACCGGCACCTCCCCTACCCCCGCTGGCAAGCCTAAGATCGTGATCGGCATAGTAGTCGACCAGATGCGATGGGACTACCTATACCGCTATGCAGATAAATATACCCCGACAGGATTCAAGCGCCTGCAAACCGGCTACAACTGTGAGAATACGCATATACCCTATGTACCTACCTATACTGCTCCCGGCCATACCTGTATCTATACCGGCTCTGTGCCCTCCATACACGGCATCATAGGCAATGACTGGTATGACCGCGAGGCAAAACAAGTAGTGACCAATGTAGGAGATACCAGCTATCACACCGTAGGAGCCAATGGCCCGGAGGGCATGGTCTCTCCCAATAGGATGCTGGCCACCACGATCACAGATGAGCTACGCGTGGCTACTAATTTCCGCTCAAAGGTGATCGGCATCTCTGCCAAAGACCGGGGTGCTATTTTGCCGGCAGGACATGCCGCCAATGCGGCGTATTTCTTTGACGGCAACTCGGGCAACTTTGTGACATCGAGCTACTACATGGACTCGCTGCCGGCATGGGCTAATGCGTTCAATGCAAAGAAACTACCCGCTGCGTATGTGAAAGACAACTGGAAAACTGTACTGGAGCTGAATAAATACGCGGAAAGCACAGATGACGATGAGGATTATGAGAAACCTTTTGGCAAGGAGAAGAAGCCTGTCTTCCCGCATATGGTGTATGATGAGGTAGTATCGCATCCCGGTGCGCTGATCGCTACACCATGGGGCAATACACTGGTGTTTGATTTCGCCAAAGCAACGCTACTGGGTGAGAAGATGGGTATGAGTGGCAATACTGATTTCCTGGCTATGAGCTGCTCCTCTACAGACTATATCGGTCATACCTTTGGCCCTAACGCTGTAGAGACGGAGGACTGCTACATCCGCTTTGACCGTGACCTGTCAGACTTCCTCTCCTGGCTGGACAAGCAGTATGGCGCGGGCAACTACACCGTCTTCCTCTCTGCAGATCACGGCGCCTCTCACTCGAGTGGCTTCAATCAGAAGCACCACCTGCTCTCCGGCGTGTACAAGAACGATACACTGATCAAATACTGCAACGACTATCTGAAGTCGAAGTACAATCAAGACAACCTGGTAGAGCGCGTGACGAATATGCAACTGTACCTGGACCACAGTAAGCTCGCCTCTGCAAATCTCGATGCCACTGTAGTGAAGAAAGCACTCATTGAATTTCTGCTGACGCAGAAGAATGTAGCCAAGGCATTTGACCTGGCTGCACTCGGCGCGGAGCCGCTGCAGAAGGACTATAAGGAGATGTTCATCAATGGCTACTATCCTAAGCGGTCGGGCGATGTGCAGGTGGTGTATGAGCCGGGCTACCTGGAGGGCTATACCAAAGGCACTACTCACGGCACGGTCTACTCCTACGATACCCACATCCCGCTGCTCTGGTATGGCTGGGGTATCAAAAAGGGCTATGACTACTCTCCTACCTACATGACGGATATCGCGGCTACACTGGCAGCCCTGCTGCACATACAGGAACCTAGCGGCTGTGTGGGGAGGCCGATAGAGGGTGTGCTGAAGAAGTAATACATTTCGATTTAGCCGGAGGCTAGGAGTAGCTCACACTCGCCGGAGGCGAGCGAGGGACAAGGAAAGGCTATAAAGTCAAAGAGTGGCGATAGTCTAAATTGAATATGTAGTTTTACCTGAAATTCCAAAAAAATCGGGAGGCAGAAAAAACTGATCTACAGTATTCACAATTTTTGCTTTTATTTTCACACTAGCTGGTAGAACATAGTGAAGTCTTGATTCTATAGCTTCAGTACTGTCCTTTGGCGCTTGTATGTAAATTGTAGGATGTGATATCTTGCTAAAGATGGCTTGATCGATTTTTACATTATAGTAAGGGAAAGAATAGCCAATAATAACGATAACTTCTGCTTTGGAGAATCTTTCTCTAGCATTTGTTACACGATTATCGGTATAAACATTATCGGTATCCCATGCGAAATTTAAAAGGGGGCATTCCTCTTTCCTTAGCGTTTCATATAATAGAACAAAAGCACTTGAGCTTTCCCTGGTTAATGGGATGTCATAATTCAATCGATTATAAATGTTACCAAGATGTTCTCGAATATATTTATGATAATATGCCTCGCCATTTAGTCGAGTTAACGTAGAATCAGATGGACAAATTTCATCTGAAGGATGGCTAACAAATCGCATCGGGTCACTGCTCCAATCTCCAGATAAAAATTGATTCAAGGATATTTCATACTGATTATCATAATTCCAAGAGACCACATTGATATTATTAGGCATCTTAATCTTACCGTCTCTTAATTCGAGAACACTAGCAAAAAAGGAATCATATCTTTTGTCAACTTGTAGCGAAACTGACTCTTGTTCTCTTATATCTTCAACCCAATCTCGTACGTTGGCATCCTTATTAAGTTGTTCGAACAGAAAAAAACAAGCTAGAAGAACTTTCAGTTTTTTATAATCATCTGTATTATTCTGAAAATATAATTTCCTTGCGTATGTATCTATCGAAAAGTGAATTTTCTCATCCTTAATTAACTTCTTTAGATCATTTACTAAAGCAGAATGAGTTTGCCCTGAATTCAAAAGGAATTGGAGGAAGATATTTAATCTCGAGTTAAGTTTATTTACAACGGGTATAGCCTGAGCGCTTGCGCCAGCACCCATTAGATATGCGATATTAGTCATAAGTCAATTGTTGGCTGTAAATTTAGAATTATATATGTTTTAGTTGCTAGGCATATTACAGCTTTTTAGCCAGTCTTTCGTATTTTCCACCAGCAATGGAACAGCAACAATCTCTCAGTAAAACGCTCACTCCTCTCCTGCTATGGGGGCTGGGTGTGGGCTACGTTATATCAGGCATGTATGTCGGCTGGAATCTCGGCCTGGAGCAGGGAGGTACGCTGGGCATGGCGGTGGCGACGGTCTTTGCTATCATCATGTATAGTGCTTTCAGTTTCTCTTACTCAGAGTTGGCCTGCGCTATTCCAAAGGCTGGCGGAGCCTTTGACTATGCACGAAGGGCCTTGGGTAATGATGTCGCTTTTATCACAGGGCTGGCGCAGATCATAGAGTTTGTCTTTGCGCCACCGGCTATTGCCATCGGTATCGGCACTTATCTCCATCTCGAGTTTCCTTCTCTCGATATCAAGACCGCCGCTATCGGTGTCTACGTCCTTTTCACAGCTCTCAATATTTATGGCGTGAAAGCTGCTGCCACCTTTGAGCTGATCATCACGGTGCTGGCTGTGGGTGAGCTGCTGCTATTTGCAGGGGTCACGCTACCACACTTTCATGCAGAGAACCTCACTCGCAATCCGCTGCCAAATGGCTGGGCCGGTGCCTTTGCTGCGCTGCCGTTTGCTATCTGGTTCTTCCTCGGCATAGAGGGTGTAGCCAATGTAGCAGAGGAGACGAAGAATCCGCAGAAGGATATACTGAAAGGCTTCGGCTGGGCGCTGGTGACTTTAGTAGTGCTGTGTATCCTCACCTTTGTGGCGGCAGTAGGGGTGGCTGGCTGGGAGAGCGTGGTCTATCCTGACCTGGCCAATACGCATGTGACCTCTGACTCGCCGCTCCCACTCGCTATGGGCCGGGTGATCTCTCATGACAATATCCTGTACACGACACTCATCCGTATCGGCCTTTGCGGGCTTATCGCTTCGTTTCATGGGTTGATACTGGCATCGGGGCGGGCTACCTTTGAGTTTGGTCGGGTGGGTTTTGCACCCAGGTTTCTGGGCAGGGTCAGCAGCCGCTTTCAGACGCCTGCAGTGGCTTTGATCTTCAACTCATGTATCGGCATCGCAGCGCTACTGACCGGCAAGACAGGTGAGATCATTACTTTCTCCGTCCTCGGCGCACTGATATTATATAGCGTATCTATGATCAGTGTCATCCGGCTTCGCAGGTCGCAGCCCGAGCTGGAGCGTCCCTTTGCAGTGCCCTTCTTTCCGGCTACGCCGGCTATCGCACTGGTGATCGCCGCTGTATCGTTTGTAGCGGTCGTTTGGTATAATTTGCTGCTGTCTGCCATATTTCTGGCTATCATTTTGGTGGCTTATTTTATATTTAGGCTTTTCAAGCCGCAAGTGCTGGAGCATTGATCTCCCGGCTGCGGTCACAGTCTAAACTAAACAGTATAATGACCACGAAAGAGATCCTCGCCTACGTCAAAAATCATCCCTCCGGCAAAGTAAAACTCGCGATAGCAGATATAGACGGCATCCTGCGCGGCAAGTATGTATCGACAGAGAAATTCCTCGGTATAGCAGATAGCAACTTTGGTTTCTGCGATGTGGTCTTTGGCTGGGATGCGGGGGATGTGGCGTATGACAATGCAAACTACACCGGCTGGCACAGTGGTTACCCTGATGCGAAAGCGACGATAGACCTCTCGACCTTCCGCAAGATACCGTGGGAGAATGATGTACCATTTTTTCTGGGTGAGTTTATAGATCATAAAAATGATGCGCTGTATGTATGCCCTCGCCAGGTGCTCAAGAAGGTGATAGGCCAGGCAGAGAAAGAAGGTTTCAAGCCTTACTTCTCTCAGGAGTTTGAGTGGTTCAACTTTGAAGAGACGCCGCAATCTGCAAGTAATAAGGGCTTCCGCGATCTGCAGCCTTTGACACCGGGTATGTTTGGCTATTCTATATTGAGGTCTACACTGCGTACGGATTACTTTACGGCGCTGTTTGATCAGCTGAAGAAATTTGATGTGCCGATAGAAGGGCTGCACACAGAGACTGGTCCGGGTGTATATGAAGTGGCACTGCTGTACGGCGATATACTGACTGCTGCAGACCGCGCCGTACTTTTTAAAACGGCAGTGAAGGAGATCGCTTACAAGCATGGTATACTCGCCACATTTATGGCGAAGATCAATGAGAATCTGCCGGGCTGTAGTGGCCACGTACATCAGTCTCTTTGGGATAGCAAGTCCTCTAAGAATCTCTTTCATAGTGAAAAGGACAAGTCCGGCATGAGTGAGCTGATGAAGAGCTACATAGCCGGTCAGCTCTACTGCCTGCCGCACATCCTGCCGATGGTAGCACCTACTATCAACTCCTACAAGCGCCTCGTAGAAGGGGCCTGGGCACCGACCACGGTGACATGGGCAGTAGACAATCGTACTGTAGCACTGCGCGCACTACCTGCCGGTAGCAAGTCAACCCGCCTCGAGACACGCGTAGTAGGTAGCGATACCAATCCCTATCTCGCTATGGCAGCCTGCCTCGCTGCGGGCCTCTACGGCATTCGCAAGAAACTCAAACTGCAGCAACCGGCCACAGTAGGCAACGGCTACCGCGATGAGTCCAATGGCCGCTTCCCTAAGAACCTGCATGATGCTACTGTAGCCATGCGCGACTCACCGGTAGCCAAGGAACTCTTTGGTGAGAAGTTTGTCGAGCACTTCACACAGACGCGTGAGTGGGAGTGGAGGCAATTCAGCCGTGTGGTGACTGACTGGGAGACGAAGAGGTACTTCGAAATTATTTAAAGACATTAGACTTGAGATATGAGACAATACAGGGCTGATGTATAAGAAGGTTTTGCGGTTTTATCTATGGGCTACTCTCGGGCTCTGCACAGAGATATTTTTCACGGCCTTTACGGATCTGTTTAATGCTATATCAGCGCACCGCGCACCCGACTGGAGCCTGACAGGACACACGTATGTTTGGATGATCTTTATCTATGGCGCCGGGTCTGTCATCTTTCCCTTTGGGCACCATCACCTGAAGGGCTTTCACCTGCTGCTGCGCATCTTCATTGTAGCTATCGGGATCTTTGTGATCGAGTTCACCAGTGGATTCATACTGGATAAGATACTGGGCCGATGTCCCTGGGAGTATTCCGGCCCGTTTAGCATACTCGGCTATATCAGGCTGGACTACCTGCCTGCGTGGATGATCTTTGCCTATATGATAGAGCGCGCAGATGAGGTCTTTGATAAGATGGCCGGTACCTTTGAAGACTAGCACCTCACCCATCAGTCCGCCTCGGCGGACAGCTTCCCTCTCCCAAGGAGAGGGAAGCACCTACAGTTTTAGAGTAGGTAGATTAACCTGTTTCTCTTAGACCGCCCTTTCGTTTTATACACCCAGCTCTTCAAACTTCTCTCTCAGCCAGCCGGCATCTGCTATCTGGGTCGTTTTCTCAAAGTCCTTTTTGAGCTCCTCCAGTGCTTTTTTGTCTCTTATGTCTATGCGTGAAATCTCATTGATGAAATTGAGCAGGTTGATATAGTTTTTACGGTGCGAATCTGAGATAGTACGTTTGCGGCGCAGCAATGCGCGAAAGCTCGAGATAAGTGAGTGCAGCGCTGTGTACTCATCCATCTCATAGTAGGTCTTGATGAGGAGGGTCTTGGAGTCCAGCAGGTAGAAGACATCATCATATTCCACTCTCTGTAGTAGCTTCAGCACGTCGTCATAGCGGCGGATATAGAAATTGAACTTGGCGAGGTTGAAGGTATAGGCATTGCTGCGATTGGCTTTCGGCAGTTTCTCTTTATAGTCTTTGATGAACTTCTCTGTCCAGGTTTGTTCTTTGAGGCGAAGCCCGAGGGTGACAAGATTCTTATAGTCCCAGGGTGAGAGTTCATTTTTATCAAAGAGAATGTCTTTTTTCAGAGCAATATTATAGAGGTCAAATACTTCGCGAAGATAATCCAGTTTGCCGCGGTTGATCTGCTTGACACAGAAATTGATACTGAACACATAGGCGTCGCGCTCTGTGGCAAGAGGCATATCCGTAGTGGAATTAAGCAGGTCTCTGAGGTGCCGGTAGTGTGACTCGCCATCCTGCTCCCGCAGCATGTAGTAGGTGTGGCGATAAACTGCTATAGGCGCTATAGCGGCAAAGTTATCCTTGAGGCTCAGCGCCAGCACCGCCCCTATCATATCTATCTCCTGCTCTAGGTGCAGTACATTGCGATAGTGCTCTACGGCGCAGGCATAGCGCAGGGTAGTGATGCAATAAAAGGCATTAAGGCTAAAGAGTACATTGCTGATATTCTTCTCTTGCGTGCGTTCCTTCCTTAGCTCGATGTACTGATTTAGCTCAGCCTCCAGCAGAAACTCATTGTAGTAGTGACTCGCATCTTTAGATCCTGAGCGCGACTGCACTGTTTTCGCCAACGAGTAGTTTACCTCAAAATGGCGCGTCAGCCCTCGTGTATTGATCTGGTGCAGTGTATCCGACAGGCGGCAGGCATGATCTGCTTGGTACTTCTCATATGCCAGAAAGTCCTCAGTCAGTTTGAGCAGGTCGGAGATAGCACGACGCATTTTGACATCATCGTACCGCCCTGGGTATATAGACGAATACAAGACTGCTTTATTGGGGTAGGTATTGCCGTTATCGATAGCTTTGGTCAGCACGGTGAGCAGCTTTGTGAGGCGCTCATCGGAATTGAAGTAAGGTGAGATGGTGAACTGGTAGAGGTGCCTGCGCTCCAGTGGAGAGAGGTTTTCCAGTACTGCTACCAGTTTGCTATCTTGTATCAGGGATTGTTTTTCGACTGAGAGCATATTTTCAGAGTATTGTACAAATAATTTATAAATTATCTGTAAATCAATAATTTATATTATCTATATGTCAATTATGATGGTACAATATACAAATAATGAACTTGTTTTCCGCAGTGATGGTTTGTTCTTTTGTACCATCAAAAAGTATCTATATGCATACACAACAACCTAAGACCAATCATAAGTCGGCGAAGCAAATTTACCTGGCTGCTATCACCCTGACACTGCTCCTTTCGGGTTACAGCCTTCAGGCGGGGTCGTACTTTTTTTCAACCTGTCAGGGAATCTCCACCGTCATATATGCTTCGGGCGGTTCAGGCAATTGGGTCGCCTTTCCTGCCAATCCCGGCAATTGTACTATCCTGACTCCAGCTTCAGATACTACAGCTGTCTCAGGTTTTCCTATTGCCGGTCAGTATGCTTTTATATGGAATGGTAATAATACAGATACAGCTTATGTGACTGTGAGCGGAAGGCCTGCCATCACCATCACTACTACAGATGCGCAATGCTACGGCCAGAGTGACGGCAGTATCTGCGCCAACGTAAGTGGGGGCAATGCGCCATACACCTATCAATGGACGAATTCTCCTCCCCTTACTGCATCGTGTGTAAATAATACTGTAGCGGGTACCTACGGAGTCACTGTCACCTCCGGTGACGGATGTACAGCCACAGCCAGCGGTACCGTATCGCAGCCCGCCAGCGCTTTTATAGCCACTGTGGCCCACACCGATGAAATCTGCTATGGCGGCACCTCGGGCACGATCACCCTGACCGCATCAGGAGGCACATACCCTTATACTACGGCTGCCTGGTCTGACGGTGATACAGGAGTGGTACGGACAGGTATGGTCGCCGGCACTTATACTTATACTATCGCCGATGCTAATGGCTGCCAGCAGACCGGCTCAGTCACAGTCACACAGCCTGCCTCACCCTTTACGGTGGCAGCCTCACATACCAATGCAGGGTGTAATAGTGCGACGGGTACTATCACGCTGACAGAGACAGGTGGTACTACACCATACAGTGCAGTATCATGGAGTGGTGGCCTGACGGGCACTAATCCTACCAATGTAGCGGCGGGTACATATACCTATACCGTCTCAGATGCGAATAGCTGCCAGGCCTCGGGATCAGTGGTCGTATCAGGTGGCGGGCTGTCTATAGCTGACTCTGCATTCGGTGCTACGTGTAATGGCCTGGCCGATGGGCGCATAGTAGCGCTGGCATACGGCGGCACAGCGCCATATACCTATGCCTGGTCTACCGGAGATACTACGGCTCAGATCACCCACCTGTCAGCAGGCAGCTATGGGGTGACTGCTACAGATGCCAGTGGATGCTCCGCTATACTGACAGACAATATCGGCCAGCCAGCCGCTGTATCCCTGACTGTAGCCAGCGTCACCGACGCCTCCTGCCACGCGCAAAATGATGGGGCGGCATGCGTAGCAGCCAGCGGAGGTACGGCCCCCTATACCTACTCCTGGGTACCTACTCTGACCTCTGCGAGCTGTATCACGGGCGCGGCTGCCGGCACGTATACCGTGACAGTCGCTGATGGTCATGGATGTACTGCCACTACCGCTCTGACCATCCTGGAGCCTACAGCTATATCTGCCAGCCTGATGGCATCTAACGTGACCTGCGCTGATAGTGCGGACGGTATCGCATCTGTAGCGTCTGTCAGTGGGGGGACTGCTCCCTATACTTATCTCTGGACTACTTTTGCCACTACAGATAGTATCACAGACCTCGGTCCCGGTTCTTATCAGATAGTGATCAGAGATGCTAATGGCTGCGCGCTGCTGGATAGTGTACAAATCACACAACCAGCGCCTATGGTCGTCACCATCACTGTGACCGACGAAACCTCTCCTGGCGCTAATGACGGCACTACGAGTGCGACTGTCACCGGAGGCACCCCACCATATATGTACATATGGGGTAATGGAGCCGGATCCAACTCTTCCACTAATCTATCTGCGGGTAGCTATTCGCTCACTGTGATAGATGCCAACGCCTGCGGCATAACAGATACCGCAATAGTGGGAACATGCACCACCTGTGTCTGGCCGGGAGACGCAGACGCCAACCTACTGGTCGATAATAATGATCTGCTGCCTATCGGCCTGGGCTATGATAGCACAGGACCTGCGCGTGCTGTGACCTCCATCGTCTGGCAGGGAAATCAGGCTACAGACTGGGCGCAGTCATTCAGCAGCTATACACCTGCGGTGAACTATAAATATGCTGACTGCAATGGCGATGGCGTGATCGACGCGACTGATACGACGGCTATCACGCAAAACTTTGGCCTGACACATAGCAAGACCATCTACCGCAAGCCGTGGAGGGCAGGCGATCCTGTCATCTATCCGCTGCTGAGCAAAGACACGGTGGCCAATGGCGATACCCTCACAGTAGACATCCATCTGGGAGATGTGTCGCTCACTGCTACCAACGTATATGGCCTGGCCTATACGATCAACTATGACCCTGCCGTGCTGGACACGACCAAGACCACTTTCACATATGGCAGCTCGTGGCTGGGTAGCCCCGCAGACATGATATCTATCAGTAAAGACCTGCCTGCCCAAGGTGTGATCAAAACGGCAGTGACACGCATAGATCATACTACCCGCTCGGGCTCGGGCGTCATAGCGCAGATGAGGGCCATCGTCACTACAGATAATATAGATGGCAAGGACCTCTCGTACTATCCCGTGCAGATCATCATCTCTGATGTACGCGCCATAGACCAGCACGGCAGTGTACTGCAGGTCAATGAAGGCGCTGACTCTACAGAGGTAGGCTACACGCCGCTGGGTGTGCATAGCATGACCGCAGATGCAGATATAGCCATCTATCCTAATCCGGCTAATAGCCTGCTGCATATCACATCGGTAAAGGCGGTAGCGCAGTCTGCTGAGGTAGTCAATACGCTGGGCGAGGTAGTAGGCAGCTACACCTGGACCGGTACACAGACGGAGCACACAGCAGATCTGAGCAGCCTGGCCAGTGGCATCTACTACATCCGCATCCATACGCGTAGCGGAGTAGCGGTCAGAAAATTCTCGATAGCACATTGATATTGTCCTATAGAAAGCGTGCTCGCAGAGCGGCCCTCGTGGCCGCTTTTTTTATTCATATCAATCGTGTATTTTCACGCCGCTATGCAATATAAACGGATACTCCTCAAGCTCAGCGGCGAATCTCTGATGGGCTCCCAGCAATACGGTATAGATACGACAGTGGTGATGCAATACGCCGCCGAGATCAAGGCGCTGGTGGAGAAAGGCGTGGAGGTAGCGATCGTGATAGGCGGTGGCAATATCTACCGAGGCATACAGGCTACGGCCACCGGCATAGACCGCGTGCAGGGCGACTATATGGGCATGCTGGCTACCGTGATCAATAGTATGGCACTGCAGAGTGCGCTGGAGAAGGAAGGTGTACACACACGCCTGCTCACCGCACTGGAGATCCGCCAGGTAGCAGAGCCCTTTATCAAGAGGCGTGCAGTACGCCACCTGGAGAAGGGACGCGTAGTGATCTTTGGTGCCGGTACGGGCAATCCGTACTTCACCACTGATACTGCTGCTGCGCTGCGCGCTACAGAGATAGAGGCAGATGTGGTGCTGAAGGGTACCCGCGTAGACGGCATCTATGACAGCGACCCGGAGAAGAATCCGGCTGCGAAAAAGTACACTACGCTGACCTACGTAGATGCGATAGCGCAGAAGCTGAATGTGATGGACATGACAGCCTTCACACTCTGCCAGGAGAATCATATCCCCATCATCGTATTTGATATGAATACACCGGGCAACCTAATGAAGGTAGTGAATGGCGACGGCATAGGTACACTCGTAAAGTAATAAGTAAGATCCTCATAAAATAGACAACCATGACAGATGCAGATGTAAAGAACCTACTCAGCGATGTGAAGTCTCAGATGCAAAAAGCGCTGGAGCACTACGAATATGAACTGAGCAAAATACGTGCGGGCAAAGCCAGCCCGATGATACTGGAAGGCATCAATGCTGAAGCCTATGGTGCTATGACCCCTATCAACCAGCTGGCCAACGTGACCACGCCCGATGCGAGGACCATCAGCATACAGCCGTGGGATAGCTCCGTGCTCGCTCCGATAGAGAAGGCGATCCTGATGGCCAATATCGGCCTCACGCCTCAAAACGATGGCAAGATCATACGCCTCAATATACCGCCGCTCACTGAGGAGCGCCGCAAGGACCTCGTAAAGCAGGTGAAGAACGAAGCCGAAGAGTGCCGTATATCGCTGCGTAGCGCCCGCCGTGACGCCAATGAAAAGATCAAGAAAATGCAGAAGGACGGCCTGCCGGAAGATAGCGCCAAGGATGCCGAGACACAGGTACAGAATACACTGAATGACTACTCTGCCCGCGTAGACAAGCACATAGAGGTAAAGGAGAAAGAGATCATGACCGTATAATCTTTCAAAAAAATTTTATCATACTGACTGGCCTGCTATGCGGGCCGGTTCTATTTTGTGTATAGCCGAAATGGATACCTATTATATTTCCAATAAATAATACGGACATTTACCTGCACAAGAAACGGAATGGACAGTAATCTGAAGTACGACAAGCATATATTCATCTGTACCAACCAGCGGGTAAACAGCGAGCGCCCCAGCTGCGGCGAGGCACACGGCATGGAGCTGGTACAGGCTTTCAAGAAAGAGATCAAAGACCGCGGGCTGAATGTCAATATGCGCGCGCAGAAGACCGGCTGCCTGGATATATGTGAGCTGGGGCCGAGTGTAGTGGTCTATCCGGAGGGTGTTTTCTATGGCAATGTACAGCTCAGTGATGTGGCCGAGATAGTCGAAGAGCATTTGGTCAATGACCGTCCTGTAGCACGCCTTCGGTTGAAATTTGAAAGACCAGCCTGATGAAAGCGGTAAAATTTCTATTGAGTGGAATCATGCTGCTGCCGCTACTGCTGGTAGCGCAGGATAAAGATGCATCAGCACTGTATGGCGAGGGCGTGAGGGCGTATTATGATGGCGACTATTTTACAGCGATCATCAAGTATACCGACGCTCTGCGGCAGAAGCCTAATACTGTGGGCTACCTGTACAACCGGGGCCTGGCCTATCTCAAAACGAATAATAGCCCGGCAGCAGCTACAGACTTTCACCAGGTGCTGGTGCTGGATAGCAGCTATCTCGATGCCTGGTATGAACTGGGCAGCATAGAGATGGACGCCAAAAAATATGATAGCGCCAATGTGTACTTCAAGCACGCGCTCCAGATCAGCGCAGAGGATGTCCGGTCGCTGCACCAGCTGGCTGTGATCTGCTACTATAAGAGGAACAACAAGGCAGCCATAGAGATATATAATAAGATCCTGTCCATAGACCCCAAAGACGAGCAGGCGCTCTACAAAAGGGGACTCGCAAAAGCTAACGCTTCGGATTTTTCGGGGTCGATCCGCGATTTTAACATACTGCTGGGCCTCAACCCGCGCCATACCCAGGCACTGGAGGAGAGGGCCAATAGCTATATGAGGGTCAATGACTTAGATAACGCTTGCCGCGATTTTCAGAAACTCATGGAGCTAGGCAATCCCCGCGCTAAAGAAAATATCATGAAATATTGTGTCAAACACTGACACCCTATTATGTAATTGGCGTATATTCATAATGTTGCAACATAGATCATTGTTAAAATCAATACGTATTGTAACAAGTAGAACTTTGTAAGCGTAGTGCATATATTATTTATTGTCTTCATTTATGCGCGCATGAAGAAAAACTACGTAACCCTAATATGTCTGATCGTCTTGATTTTTTCGGCATTTACCGGAAAAGCTAATAGCGATGAGCAATCCAAAGTCAACGAGCTGATAGAAGTCTCTACGGCCTATCGCTTCTCTGACATTCATAAATCCCTGACCACGATAGATGAGGCGCTGGCCATAGCGCAAAAGATAGACTACAAGCAGGGTATAGCCCGCTGCTATCTCAAGAAGGGGCAATACCTGTCCAACGCGGGCGCTCTAAAAGAAAGCGGCGAAAACCTCCAGAAAGCGGCGGACCTCTTCAAAAGTATAGACAAGCGCAATGAGTATGCAGTCTGCCTCAAGGAGCTGGCCGACTACATGCGCGCTACCGGTGACCCCGAGAAGGCCGAAGATCTGATCAAACAATCATCTGCCATCGCAGCAGAACTCCAGGATAACCAGCTGCTGGCAGAGTGCCAGATAGCCAGCGGTATCATAGATATGAATACGGGCGAGATGGCCGATGCGACGGCACACTTCCTGAGCGCGCTGAAAACTGCCGAGGCGATAAAGAATGACGAGATCATCATGAATAGCTGCCGGGAGCTGGGCAATATCAACTCCCTGGAAGAAAATATCCCGCGCTCCAATGAATACTTCGAGCGGGCACTGGCCATCAGCAATAAGATAGGCAATAAGCTCGGTGTGGCAGACGCCTACTGCAATATAGGCGCAAACTACCTGACCATAGGAAACCTGGACGAGGCTGTAGCCAATATCTCAAAGTCTATGGAGCTCAGCCGCCAGCTCAACTATAAGCCTACGCTGGCGCTCGACCTGCTGAATATGGGGTACTGCCTCACCTATCAGAATAAATATCCGGAAGCCGAGGTCAAGCTTTCTGAAGCAGAAAATGTCTTCACCGAGCTGGGAGATAAACATGGACAGTCTGAAGTGCTCAATGCAAAAGGCTACCTGGCTGCCAAATCGAGAAACCTGGACGAAGCCGAAAAAAACTATATAGCCAGTGCGACCGTGGCAAAGGCCATCAAGGCCAATGACCAGCTCAAGGCATCTTATGACGGCCTCGCCTATATATTTGAGCAGAAGAAGAACTATGAAGGTGCTTACCATTTCCAGAAGCTTTCAAAGGAGATCAGCAACCAGATATTCAATACCAGCAATGCACGCGCAGTGACCAAACTGCAGCTCAACTATGATTTTGAAAAAGTAAAAGAGCAGCAGCGCCGGGAGCAGGACCTGAAAGATAAAGTGACAGCCTCTGACCGTAAGCGTGAGCGCTGGTTCAACTACTTCCTGGTAGTAGTCGGGCTCATGGCAGCGATCATAGCCGCACTGACCTATATGGCGTACCGCAATAGCCGCCGCGCCAAGGAGCTACTCGTAGAAAAGAACATCCTCATCACCAAAGAAAAGGAAACAGCGGAGCGCCTGCTCAGCGATATCATACCGGCAGAGATCGAGACACGTATCAAGGCATCAGGTATCTCAGAGTCAGAGAATTTCGCTACCGTGATGTTCATAGACTTTGACGACTTTACCAGTGTAGAGCAGCAGTTCAATCCTATAGAGCTGATGGACGAGCTGGATTTGGTCTTCAAGGGAATGGATGATGTCTGCAAGAAGTTCAGGCTGGAGACGCTGAAGACGCTGAGCGACGGCTACCTCTGTATAGGTGGCCTGGCCAATAGCCGCGACTGTACACCTGAGGATGTAGTGAATGCCGCTATCAAGATCCAGCTCTACATGGATGAGATCAAGATGAGGCATATGAAGGAGGGTAAGGCTTTCTTCCAGATGCGTATCGGTATCCATACCGGCCAGATAGCCGGCGGTATAGTAGGTGTGCGCACCATCGCCGCAGATATCTGGGGCGAGACAGTACAGGCTGCATCAGCTATCGAGAAAATGGCTGAGGCAGGCGAGATACGTATCTCTGATGCCACATTCCAGCTGGTCAAAAATAAGTTTGAGACGATCTATACAGGCCAGTCTAAGGTAGCATCTAAGGAGATGAAGGTTTACCAGATCACTAATTTCAAGGCGGAATACAGCCGCCTGTCTGTCACAGAAAGCATGACTGAGCTGATCATCAAGCTGGAAAACTGATCGGGCTCAGAACCGCACATTGATCCCTCCCATCACATTAAATCCTGCCTGCGGGTAGTAGTAGTTGTAGCTGACCGGATCGGTCACGCTGCCATCTGAATTCTGATAGCGCTCGCGGTAGGTGTATCCGTTGCTCTCATATAGTCTGTTGAAGATATTATTGAAGAGCATCGTAAACCTGACCTCTGCCCTGCTTTTGATCTTTAGCAGGTAGCTCACACGTATATTGCTATACCAGTAGCGGCGCAGGCTACGCTCGTCACTCTGCGTATTGTCGAGGTATTGCTTACCTATAAATTTGAAAGCCCAGGCTATCTCCAGATTCTTTACTGCGATCGTATTGAGCTCTACGAATCCCACCCAGCGCGGGGAGAAGGCGATATCGGTATTGGGGTAGGTAGTTACTTTATTAAGCGCCGTCACGGGGCTGTAGGTAGAATCATATGCAGGTACCACCTCCGTGTAGTTTTTGATCTTGGAGAGATTGTAGGAAACGCTGTAGCGGATACCGAAAAGTTTGGTCGTCGTCTCCGGGCGGTTAAAGTTGATCTCAGCCAGCAGCTCGGCGCCTGCACGGAAGCTTTGCGGCACATTCACACGCAGAGGATCGCCTACATCATTCAGCGCGCCTGTCAGGACGAGCTGATCCACATAGTACATATAGTATCCATTCAGGTGCACGGGGAAATTGACCCAGACCTTTGGCGATTTTACCATCGCATTGGTGATGTCTATACCTGCCTCTATGTCGTGCAGTTTCTCAGGACGCGGCGCTGTGCCGTTGAGATTTTGTATGATGTCATCACGTACGGGCTCGCGGTGCGCCAGTGCGTAGGAGGCATACACGCGCCCTATTTTACCCGTCTTCACCGAGATGCCCCCTTTGGGATTGAAGAAATGATAGGTGCGTGAGAAATCTACCGGCATCTGCGCGTCATCCAGCCCGTGTGCTCCCATCTCTACGAATCGGTATTGCATGTCTGCGTATAGGCTCAGCACGTTGACAGGGCTGTAGTTGGCTCGTGCATACACGTTGGCTTCGTTCTTGTGAAATTTATTGAGGTAGTAGTCCGCATTAGGATTGAAGTTAGTGAAGCCCTCCACCCATGTCACATTACCAAAGTAGTTGCCGGCAAAATTGGCATACATACCACCGATCGTGGCATCCACGCTTTTATTGTTGTTATAGTTGAAAGAGAAGACGCCTCCTGCATAGCGATTCTTCAGCCATTTGTGGCGCAGCAGGTTGGCATTGGTCACGGTGCTGTCTATGATGCCGTAGTTGGCGAGGGCATCTCCCACTTTATATTCTTCATAGTAGCCTTTGCCTAGCGTGAGAAAGGCTACTGCATTCATGTTCCAATTGTGGCCCAGCCCCTGATTGAGTACGAGCTGAAAGTATTGCTTCTGATAGATGTCTACCTGATTGTACCATGGTATGGGGGAGGCACCATAGTCAAAGCCTGAGACGTTGTAGGTCCTGTTGGTAGCCAGAGAGTCTTGCGATACGCCGTTCCACGCTTGATACGTTTTCTCATGCCCGTTGAAATGCACGAAGCGCAGCATGGTTTTATTTTTCACGATACCCGCCTGTACGAAGTAGGACCACAGATTGGCAGAGGCACGGTCTACGTAGCCGTCACTGGCTACATACGAGCCACGAGCCTCTACGAAGAATATGTTTTTGATGAGGCCTGACCCACCTTTTGCGCTGAATTTGCGGGTATTGAATGATCCGAAGGAGGCTGTCACATCGCCAAAGGGCTTCAGCGAGATAGCATCCGTCTTCATATTTACGGAGGCGCCAAACGCCCCGCTGCCATTGGTAGAGGTACCCACGCCCCGCTGTATCTGTATGCTCTCTGTAGAGGTGGCGATATCCGGCATATCTACCCAGTAGACGCTCTGGTCGTCGGGTTCATTCATCGGTACGCCGTTTACTGTCACATTGATCCGCGTAGCATCCGTACCGCGTATGCGCATGCCGGTATAGCCTACTCCGGTACCCGCATCTGAGGTAGTGACGAGCGAGGGAGTCAGGTCCAGCATATAGGGCAGGTCCTGGCCCAGGTTATTCTTCTGTATATCTTTCGCAGATATGTTCTGGAAGGTGGTCGGGTCATTGGCCCCGGCGCGTGTGCCGGTGATAGTCACCTCCTGTGTAGTGACATTCTTCAGGCTGTCTGATTGCGCTATCGCGTAGCCTGCGGCGAAAAGGAAATAAGCCGTAGTAAATAAACCTCTCATGGTGTTGTTTTTTTGCTGCTTTCCGGCTGGCAATAGAAAACGTGAGAGGCTACAATAGCGGATGCTATTTGAGCTGTTCACTCCCTGCGCAGGCATTATCCTGATCAAGTTCGAAGGGTACTTCTCAGATCTCGCTGTATGGCGAGAACGCCCCCGGAAAACGGGGACAAAGTAAGAACATTAAAATCTGAATTTCAAAATTTATGTTGCGGCGCTACTTCATATCGGGCGCGTTGACCAGCTCTTTGATGTCTCGTGGCTTTTCATTCAGCACGATGTCATCTACCTCTGAGCGCATCACTATTTCATTCATTTTGAGATGCATGGTCCGGTCTACTACTTTGGCGGTAGTAGAGTAGACGAGGTTCTGATGGCTGCCAAATAATTTTCCACTGGCATAGGTAGACTGCTGTATGTAGTCCAGCACATATTTCCCATCCACTTTTGCAAATGCGATCTTTGCATTTACATTCAGCGTGTCCATTTTGGCCACCAGCATATAGCGCTCTGGTTTTTCATTGTAGACATGCAGCTCGATGTAGCGGATACCTTTATCTTTCTTATTGATGTAGACATAGCCATTGCCGCGCACTGATTTATCTTTCTTCTGCGGTATGCGGCGGAAATTAATCACATCGTATTCTTCGCCATCCAGCACAGCGGTAGAGGATACAAAAGAGAAATCGTTTTCCTTCATCCGCTCCCCGCTGAACAGCTTCTCTGGGTACATGATCTTTAGCAGTACAGTAGGCGGTATCTGCACATGAAACATCGCGCCCTTTTGCTCATACACCTCATGCTTATGATCTACTGTGTAGATACGCGGGCTGTCCTTGGCCAGGTAGCTGGGCAGGTACATGTCAAAGTCAAAATAATTGTAGTGGTTTTTCTCGCCTGACACGACGCTGTAGTCCTTGAAGATGATATGATTCTTGGTAAACTCAGCCGGATAGTTATCAGCTATATGAGACAGGGCATCGCGCAGCATTCCCTTGGCGTCTGTGGGCTGCACCACCACCTCCTGTAGGCCATAGTTCTTCGCCTTCATGATGATAGGTTCTTTAAGGTCTTTCAACTGTGCTATGGTCTGGTGCACCTCCTCATAGCCTATATGGCTGAAAGTGATAAGCGTGGTATCTGCAGCATCTTTTGCATCAAAAGAAAATAGGCCACTCTCACTGGTATAGCCACCTATCTGGGTCCGCACATTGGAGAATGTGGTAAAAGAGAGCGAGTGACCCTCCTGGTCCAGTACGGTGCCGATCACGGTTTGGGCGCGGGCAGTGAGGCAAAGGATAATGAAGCACAGGAATGCTAGGTGTTTCATGCGGGTGACGGTGGTTTAGGTATGATAAACGGCGGGGAGCTTTCGCTATTGCCCTACTAAGGTACGATTTGCTTCAGCCTTTCCAATACATAATAAACAGCCGGGCAGATAGTTGTGTTTAGGTGCGTCGTATTAATGTATTCAAAAAAGTCGCCTGAGTCCGTATACGGGTATTTCCGGCAATCGCCGGGGCGGGCATCGTAGATCGAGCAGTAGTTGTCCGATCCTAGAAAGGGGCAGGGGCTCTTTTGTACCACATAGTCGCCATCCTCATCCAGGCGCAGGTAGCGCTCTATCAGTTGAGATTCCTTGATCCGGAGGTATTTTGCTATACGAGATATATCCGGGGTCTTAAACCGGGGGGAAATATTCTTACAGCAGCCGGCGCAGGTCAGGCAGTCTATTTTTGAGAATGCCTCCTCATGCAGCTCCGGCAGCTCCTTTTCTATGCCGCGCTTCTTAGCCGCACGCTTCAGGTACTCGCGGTTCTCTTTGCGCTTGTCGGTCGCTTTTTTCTTCCAGTTGTCCAGGAGGTCTGCCAAATGCCTGATTTTAAGGATGCTGAATTGCCTCGTGAAAATAGGCAAAGGTGGCGATATACACTGTCTTCACCAGATTTCAACATTGGCGCGGGATTCTGCTTCAAAAAGTATATTTTCGCATTCCGATAATCAACATCGGCAATGAGCAAAAGCTTCACTCAGGCACCCGCCCTCCTCGTACTGGCAGACGGTACAGTTTTCAAAGGAAAATCACTTGGCAAGATCGGTATTACTACCGGCGAGTTATGCTTCAATACGGGCATGACAGGCTACCAGGAGGTATTTACCGATCCGAGTTATTTCGGCCAGGTACTGATCATGACCAGCGACCACATAGGCAACTATGGTGTGAAGCAGGACGAGGTGGAGTCAAAGTCCATCAAGATAGCCGGCATGATCTGCAAGAAGTACGCCGGCAATAACTTCTCCCGCCTGAATGGCAGCCAGTCCCTACAGGACTACTTTGAGATCAATAACCTGGTAGGTATCAGCGATATAGATACCCGTGCGCTCACGGTGCACGTGCGCCAGGCCGGCGCTATGAACTGCATCATCAGCTCTGAGACGGATGATGTGGAGGCGCTGAAAAAGCAACTGGCCGCCGTGCCCGATATGAACGGCCTCGACCTGGCAGAGAAGGTATCTACGCAGGAGCCATACTACTACGGCGATCCTAATGCAGGAAAAAAAGTAGCAGTACTCGACTGTGGTATCAAGGAAAATATCCTGAAGTGCCTCACTGACCGCGGTCTCTATGCCAAGGTCTTCAACTGCCGCACGTCATTCGCAGAGATGGAGCAATGGGCACCTGATGGCTACTTTATCTCCAACGGCCCCGGAGATCCGGCCCCGATGGACTATGCTATACAAACTGTGAAAGAAGTGATCGCAGCAGACAAGCCGCTCTTCGGTATCTGCCTCGGTCATCAGTTACTCGCACTGGCAGAGGGGGTCAATACCTACAAGATGCACCACGGCCACCGCGGGCTGAACCACCCTGTGAAGAACCTCGTGACCGGCCGCTCAGAGATCACCTCACAGAATCATGGCTTTGAGGTCAGCGCTGCTGATATCAAGAAGAGCCCACGCGTAGAGATCACGCACGTCAATCTGAATGATGAGACCATCGAGGGCATCCGGGTGAAGGGCAAGAAGGCTTTCTCCGTACAGTACCACCCTGAGTCCAGCCCGGGTCCGCATGACTCGCGCTATCTGTTTGATGAGTTTATCGCGATGATGTAAGCCCCTCTAAATCTCCCCCAAGGGGAGACTTAAATACAACTTTTGTCGCTGGTTCAAGCGTCCTCGCTTGAACCAGCGGCTCTGCAGCTTAGAGCAGCTTAACCCCCAAACTTCTCCTTCAATAATTTCTGCATCGCCTGCATCTCATCGCGCAGCTTGGCGGCGGTGAGGAAGTCGGTGTCTTTGGCCGCCTGCAGCATTTGCTTGCGGGTGTCGTCTATGGCCTTGTGTAGTTGCTCGGCTGTCATCTGAGCTACTACTGGCTCCGCTACCATGCTGTATTCACCTTCCTGTTCTATGTATGGCTGTGGCTCAGGTTTGCGTATCTCCAGTACAGAGGTCTGCTTCATGATCTCCTCCTTCGTCTTGAAGACCGTGGTAGGAGTGATATCATTCTCCGCATTGTATTTGATCTGCTTCTCACGGCGGCGGCTGGTCTCGCCTATGGTCTGCTGCATAGAGTCGGTGATCTTATCCGCATACATGATCACGAGGCCGTTTGAGTTCCGCGCAGCGCGGCCGGCGGTCTGTATCAGGGAGCGCTTGTTACGCAGGAAGCCCTCCTTGTCCGCATCCAGTATCGCTACCAGAGATACCTCCGGCAGGTCCAGTCCCTCACGCAGGAGGTTCACCCCTATCAGCACATCAAATTTGCCGAGGCGCAGGTCGCGGATGATCTCTATACGGTCCAGCGTGGTGACCTCTGAGTGGATATAGCGGCACTTGACGTGCAGGCGGGAGAGGTACTTGTCGAGCTCCTCCGCCATACGCTTGGTCAGGGTGGTCACGAGCACGCGCTCTTGTTTCTTTACGCGCTCGTCTATCTCGTCCATCAGGTCGTCTATCTGGTTCAGGCTCGGGCGCACCTCTATAGGTGGGTCCAGCAGGCCCGTAGGGCGCACGATCTGCTCCACTACTACACCTTGTGCCTTCTCCAGCTCGTACTCGCCCGGCGTAGCGCTCACAAAGATCGCCTGCGGCACCAGCGCTTCAAACTCCTGGAAGTTCAGCGGCCTGTTGTCCATAGCTGATGGCAGGCGGAAGCCGTAGTCTACGAGATTGATCTTTCGCGCACGATCACCGCCGTACATACCGCCAATCTGCGGGATGGTCTGGTGGCTCTCATCTATCACGAGGAGGAAATCCTCCGGGAAATAATCCAGCAAACAGAATGGTCGCGTGCCCGGCGCCCTGCGGTCAAAGAAACGGGAGTAGTTCTCTATACCTGAGCAGTAGCCCAGCTCGCGCATCATCTCTACATCAAACTCTACACGCTCTTTCAGTCGCGCAGCTTCGATATGTTTGCCGATGCTGCGGAAGTATTCGAGCTGCGCATTCAGTTCTAACAGTATGCGGTCTATGGCGTGCTTCACGAGTTCCTTGGAGGTCACATACATATTGGCCGGGAAGATGGCTACGCTGCCATGCGTCTGTAGTGTACGACCGGACGACGGCTCAAAAGATTGTATCTCCTCTATCTCATCGCCAAAGAATGATACGCGGTATGCATAGTCGAGATATGGCAGCACGATCTCTACCGTATCACCTTTCACGCGAAAGGTGCCGCGCGCCAGCTCCGCATCGGAGCGCGAGTAGAGACACTCTACGAGCTGATAGAGGAATGCATTACGGCTCAGGTTCTGGCCGGTATGGATACGCGTGATGCTATCGTGGTATTGTTCGGGATTGCCGAGGCCGTAGATGCAGGAGACCGAGGCCACCACTATCACATCGCGGCGGCCAGATGCCAGCGCAGAGGTAGTAGAGAGGCGCAGCTTTTCTATCTCCGCATTGATAGAGAGGTCCTTCTCTATAAAGGTATCAGTGCTGACGATATATGCCTCGGGCTGATAGTAGTCATAGTAAGAGACAAAATACTCTACCGCATTGTCCGGGAAGAACTGTTTGAACTCTCCGTAGAGCTGGGACACCAGCGTCTTATTATGCGTCAGGATCAGGGTCGGCTTCTTGACCTCCTGTATCACATTGGCTACGGTGAATGTCTTGCCCGAGCCAGTCACGCCGAGCAGCACCTGATGCTTGTCGTCGCGCTTTACGCCTTCTACCAATTGCCTGATGGCCTCTGGTTGGTCGCCGGTAGGTATATACTTGGATGTGATATTAAATTCCATGGGAGCCTGCAAAGATAAAGAATGAATCCCTATCAGACGGATAGGTCTGCGGTTACTTATCCTCAAAGGAAAAAATAACTCCGCGGTCGGGAAATTGTTGTCTCCTGAGATAACACCGTAGATGTCACCTGCTATACTGCGAGTAAGCGAATACAGCGCCTGAAACGTAAAATTTCCGCTACGAAAGCCCGTCCTTAAAGTTAACCAAAACACCAATTCCCTCCGCGGCCACGGCTGCGGTGTGCTATTTGTTTACCAACCCGACAAACAGCTAATGGGAAAGAAAAAAATACTATTCATAGTCGGCTCTGCCAATCAGACCAGCCAGATGCACCAGATATCAGAATATCTGAAGGACGACTACGACTGCTGGTTCAGCCAGTTTATGCCGGACACCTGGTATGAGCGATGGGCGCTTCGCAAAGGCTGGATAGACTTCACCATACTAGGCGGCCAATTCAAAAGAAATGCGGATGCTTACCTCACGAAGCACGGCCTGCAAAGCGACTACCTGGCAGAAAAGAATGAATACGATATGGTCGTCTTTTGCACTGACCTGATCGTGCCGCGTCGGCTGCGCCATGCCAAGATGGTCTGGGTGCAGGAGGGCATGGTAGACCGGGTGACATGGTGGTCTAAATTTGTGCGTTGGTCTCGCGTCATTCCGCGCTATTTTGCTATGGGTACGTCCCTTAATGGCAGCTCGGACATCTGCGACATTTATTGTGTGGGGTCAGAGGGGTACAAAGACTTTTACAGTACCATGGGAACCGACCCGCGCAAGATAGCGGTCACAGGCATTCCAAATTTTGACAACATCGCTGCACTGAGGCAGAATGATTTTCCTGAACGCGATTATGTGCTGGTAGCGACGTCAGATATACGCGAGTGCAAAGGAGAAGATGACCGAATTGCCTTCCTGAAAAGTTGTATAAATATAGCCGCTGGTCGGCGCATCATTTTCAAACTGCATCCTAATGAAGAGGTAGAACGCGCAAAATCGGAGATCATGCAGGTGGCTGGTCCTGAGGCAGAGATATACTCCACTGGTAATGCCGAGCACATGGTAGCTAACTGTCAGGAGCTGATCACGCAATATTCTACGCTGGTATATGTCGGTATCGGACTTGGCAAAAAGGTACATTCTTACTTTGACCTGAATGAGCTGTATAGGCTCATGCCGGATCAAAACGGCGGGACCTCAGCGAGAAATATCGCTGCGATATGCAAGGGCTATATGGAGTTTGAAGGTTGCGGCAAGGAATACCTCGCTCAGCGCAAGGTGCCAAAGGCTGATGTGATGCCTGAGTATACGCCGCTGATACCGCCCGTGCCGATAGCAGTATCTGAGGAAAGGCCCGAGGTGATCCTGGAGTGGGCGACACCCTAAATCAGTTGAGAAATCCGGAGACATCTTTCATCCAGTCGGCCTGATACTGTTTGAAATAGTCCTCATGCCGCGCCATTGGGTAAGTAATCAACGTCTTGGGTCCTTTGAGATGGGCATATATCAGGTCAATTTCTTCCTTGCTCACCTTGTCGTCCCGGCCTCCTGCCATGAGTAGTGTCGGGCAATTTACACTTGAAGCATAATCTTGCGGATTGTGACTGAATGGCCAGAAACCGCACTCTACACCACCCCAAAACATCAACAGCCCTGCCATCGGAAAAGAAGGGACATGCATCTCTCTGAATCGGGCGCAAGTGGTCTTATACATCGAGCCGAACGGACACTCTATAATGATCCCAGCCGGCTCCAAATGGTAATCGTAAATACTCTTGAGCACGGCTGCCGAGCCCATCGAATTTCCAAATAAGTAGATCGGCCTCCTATCACGAGCGGCTACATAATCGTAGCAGTCCTTTACATTCTGAGCCTCCTTGTAGCCTATCGTAGTCTCATTGCCCTCCGATCCGCCTGACCCCATGAAATCCACCAGCAGGACGTCATACCCCATATGCAGAAATGCATCAGAGCGGTTGAGCAGTCCAGATTTATCTGAGCTATATCCGTGAAAAAGCAAAATTGTGCCTTTTGAACTATCTGTGTGTATATACCAGCCTTGCAACTTTACATTGCTCTGAATGTAGACTGTCTCGTATGGCTGCTCCGGAATAGCTTTATTGACAGGGCGCGGATGATTGATACCGAAGATGATGGTTTGGAGCTTTTCTCCGAAAGAGAGCTTTCGGGCATCCTTTGTCTTCACACCACTATGAGAGAAGTGAGTAAACTTATAAGCGTGTGCTGCGGCAAGTGCATTGAGCAGGATAAAGCCTGTCAGTAGAATCAGTAAGACTTTACTGCGCAGGGTGCGTTTCGTTTTCATATCCTGGTTTAATAGTTACTTCCACTCTTCTACTTTATAGCCTTTCCTCCGCAGAAGCTCTATCACGCCACCCTGTCCTGGTAGGTGCAGCGCGCCGATAGCGATAAAAGTCGGCTGCTTTCTTACAAACTCCGCTATACGGTCTGCCATGCGGATATTGCGGTCTGTGACCAGCGCCTTATAGAACTTGTCAGGCATCTTTGCATCATCACTCATAGACAGCAGGCTGTCCAGGTCTTGATCGATATAGTATTTCAGCAGGTCTTTATCGGTGGCACCTTCGGGATGGCGCATCTGCTCTATCGCATCCCTTAGCTGGTCTGCCTGCTCCTGATAGCTGAGAGTATGGAGGGCAGCTATCTGCTCGTCCACTGTCTCGATGCCTATCTGCTTTTTCTTTTGGCTTTTAGCTTTCCGGTAAAAGTAAAGGTCCATCTCTTCAGACATATTGCCTGTATCGGTACTAGCCACGCCCATGCTGCCCTCCTCCAGCATGGCGGTGATGAGTACAGGCTCTACCCTGTCCAGAGGTGCCAGGCCGATACCCGTGGTGGATCTGACCACTGAATCTGCAAACCTGTAATCAGAATCAGGTAGCATCTGGCTGATGCGGCTGCCGTCCTTCATGATGAGCGAGAGAGCCACGGCGGGATTGAACATCTTGTCAGGGTCCAGCTCCATGGCGTAGGCCTTGCTCGCATCAAATGCTTTCATGACCTTATCTCCGAAATTAAAAACCCTTCTGTCTGAGACGTGCATCGTGCCGTACAGGTAGGACGGCTGCTTCAGGCCGCTACCCGTGATGCGCCAGCACAGGGAGTGGTACTGTGCCGATACACTAAAAGACACAATCAACGCCGCAATGAGGCAAAACACAGATTGGGACGAGCGGGGGGATATACGTACTTTTGGTGGCAAGGCCATAAACCGAAAATAGGAATAAGTGCTATCAATAGACAATAAAATAGTCAGCGAGGATATACTGGAGGAGCACTTCGTGTGTGACCTCAATGCCTGCAAGGGCGCCTGCTGTGTGGAGGGTGACACCGGCGCACCACTGGATCAAAATGAACTGCAGATACTGGAGGATATATATGAAGCAGTAAAGCCCTATCTGACGGCCGAGGGCATAGCGGTGCTGGAAAAGAAAAAATACATGTGGGAAGCGGAAGATGAGAAATGGAAGACGCCGCTGATCAAAGATGGCCCCTGTGCCTATGTGAACTATGACAACGGCATAGCAATCTGTGGCATAGAGAAGGCATACCTGGCAGGACGGGTAGACTTTAAAAAGCCGGTCTCCTGCCACCTCTACCCTATCCGCATCACCGAGTATAAGTCATTTGAAGCGGTCAACTACGAGCGCTGGAACATCTGCAAGGCAGCCTGCAAGAATGGCAATAAACTAAAAGTGCCGGTTTTCCGTTTTGTGAAAGATGCGCTGCTGCGCAAGTACGGAGAGGAATTTTATAATATCCTGGAGGCCTATTACGGACAGATGCGAAAACGATAAAAACACAGATGAAGTTCAAACTGAAGAAAGTCAATTTCAATAATTTCTGGGAAGTCTTCAAACTGGTACAGATCGCGCTCTGGTCTTGCATCCTGCTGGTCTTTCTCTTCTTCGTAGGTGTCAATGCCGGCCTGCTCGGAGAGATGCCCGACCTGGAGGCGATACAAAATCCGAATAATGATGTCTCGACCACTGTCTACTCTGCAGATGGCGAGGTACTAGGCAGCTACTATAATGAAAACCGGATCGAGATAGCATACGATGACCTATCGCCGTATCTGGTCAAGGCGCTGGTGGCTACAGAAGACAAGCGTTTCTACGAGCACTCGGGTATCGATATGAAGGGTCTCTTTGCAGCTATACTTGGTCCACTGCTAGGTCGCGACCGTGGTGGTGCCTCTACCATTACACAGCAGCTGGCCAAGAACCTCTTTCACCAGGATTTCTATAAGACTAGCCGGATACAGCGATCCAAGCAAAAGCTAAAAGAATGGGTGCTGGCTGCCAAGATCGAGCGGATGTTTTCTAAGGAGGAGATCATTACGCTTTATTTTAATACGGTAAAATTCGGCAATCAGTCTTTTGGTATCAAGACGGCCGCCTGGACCTACTATGGCAAAACACCAAAAGATCTGAAACCCCAGGAGGCGGCACTACTGGTAGGGATGGTCAATGCACCCAGTAAGTTTAATCCCAGAAAACACCCTGACAAGGCGGAAGACCGCCGCAACATCGTACTAAAACGCATGGTAGAGGCCAGGATCATAGATCAGGCTGCCTGCGATACGCTGAGCAAAAAGCAGATCAAGCTCAACTTTCACAGTGCAGACTACCGCGAGGGCCTGGCCACCTACCTTCGCGAGAACCTGAGGCAGGAGCTGAAAGCATGGTGTGACAAACATAAGAAGCCAGACGGTACGAAGTACGATATCTATACGGATGGCCTGCAAGTATATACTACGATAGACTCTCGTATGCAGCGCTATGCTGAGGACGCCATCAGGGAGCATCTGAAATTTCTGCAGGACTCCTACTTCAAAGAATGGCATGGCAAAGAGCCGTGGAAGTTTGGAGAGAGAGCCAAACCCGACCTGCTGGACAAGGCTATCGTGCAGAGCCAGCACTACCAGGACCTGAAGGCGCAGGGCAAATCCGATGCAGAGATCCGCAAGCTGTTTAATCAGAAAACGGATATGACCATCTTCTCCTATGATGGCGACCACGGATCGTATGACAAGGATACGTCTATGACCATCACCGACTCGCTGCGCTACTACCTGCAGATCATACAGTGCGGTTTCCTAGCAGTAGATGTACACACCGGTGAGATCAAAGCCTGGGTAGGCGGGCCTAACATGAAATACTTCCAACTGGACCACGTCAAAAAATCCACCAAGCGCCAGGTGGGCTCTACCATGAAACCACTGCAGTATGCAGTAGCCATAGAGCGTGGCTATGATCCCTGCCACCAGATAGAGTATATCGCTCCAACCTGTGGCGAAAACGGATGGAACCCTGCTGGCAGCAAAAAATTCAAAGATGGCGACCTGGTGCCGATGCAGCAGGGACTCTGGTACTCTGACAACCGTATGACGGCAAACCTGATGTGCGACTTTGGCCCGCAGGCGCTGATAGATATGGCCCGCAAACTACATATAGAGAGCGATCTGGACAGGGTGCCGGCGCTGTGCCTCGGCGTGTCAGATATATCACTGACGGAGATGGTGGGCGCATACCTGACCCTGGCCAATGGCGGTGAGTATTGCAAACCTTTTTACATCACTAAGATCACAGACAAGAAGGGCAATGTGCTGGCTACTTTCAATCAGGAACACTCCGCGGCCCTCTCTCCTACCGTAGCCTATACCACAGTAGAGATGATGAAAGGCGTGGTAAACCGCGGTACTGCAGCATCTATCCGTCCGCGCTATGGACTGCCCAGCCTGGCGCTGGCCGGCAAGACCGGAACGACTCAAGCTAACGCAGATGCATGGTTTATAGGTATGACTCCTGATATCGTAGCCGGCTGCTGGGTAGGATTTGAGCAGCCGAGTGTGCACTTTGCCTCATCAGGCACAGGAGCTGCCGCTGCGCTACCGGTGGTCGGGCGCTTCCTGAACAGAGCCTATGGCGACTACAAACTAAAGCTGAATATGAACGCTACCTTTCCTGCTCTACAGGATAGCACGACTGAGATCAATTTTGACTGCTCGGTGGTCCATATGGACTCGGTAGAAAACAGCAAACCGGAATAATGAGCGAACCCCGAAAGACAGGACGCCTGTATCTGATACCATCTTTTCTAGGAGAGAATGATAATGCGATCATACCTGATCAGGTGAGAAATGTGGTCAACGAACTACATCATTTCATAGTGGAAGATGCGCGCACTGCACGGCGCTACCTGCGTGCTATCGGCTACAAGAAAAACTTTGACACGGAGGTCTCTATACAGGAGCTGGATAAACATGGGTCCAACCATGCGAAGCAACTTCTGGCACCGATAGAGTCGGGGCATGACATAGGTATCATCAGCGAGGCTGGCAATCCTTGTATAGCCGATCCGGGATATGAGATAGTGAGCTACGCGCACATCCGCGGCTATCAGGTATCACCACTGGTAGGACCCAGTTCTATTTTGCTGGCACTGGTGGCCTCCGGCTTTAGCGGACAGCAATTTTCTTTTCACGGCTACCTGCCTATACAGAGCGCCGACAGGGCCAGGAAACTAAAACAACTGGAAGATGCTGCTAAACGCGGCGGCACTCAAATTTTCATGGAGACCCCATTCCGCAATGATGCTATGCTGAGGGATGCGCTACAGCATCTGAGCGCGGATACAAAACTCTGCGTGGCATGTGACCTGACGCTACCCGCCGAGTACATCGCTACCAAAAAGATATCGGACTGGCGCAGGCAGGTGCCCGAGCTTCACAAACGATACTGTATATTTCTGATAGGATAAAAGACTGCTACATCTGCCGCAGATCCTCCGCCTCTACTTATTAGAAACTTTCAGGTAACCATCCAGCGCCGCTATGATAGATGGCGCGCCCTCGAGTGGTGCCATCAGGTGTATCTGCCATTTGGCCTCCAGCACAGCATCTGCAGTGGTCTTGCCATATACCCCTATTTTCAGTTTACCAGGTTTGAATGCCGGAAAACTCTGATAGAGAGAATGTATAGCAGACGGGCTGAAGAGCACCATCATGTCATATTTGTTGAGGTCCACTTTGCGCAGGTCACTAGGCACAGTGCGGTACATCACCGCCTCTGTGAATGGGATATTCTGGTCAGACATGAATGAGGTGATCTCATCCTTGCTGCGCACCTCCGGTCCTATGTAGAGAAACCTGGTCGTATCACGATGCTTCAGGATCAGCGCGCGCATCTCCTTATTACTATTAGTATCGCTGAAGAAAACCTTGCGCTTGCGGTATTGGGTATATTTCTGCAGATAGAGCGCTATAGCCTCAGACGTGCAGAAGTACTTTGTCTCCTGGCTCATCTTGACACGGAGCTCCTCGCAGATACGAAAGAAATGGTCTATGGCATTGCGGCTCGTAAATATGATGCCGCTGAAATCATTGAGAGAGATACGCTGCTTGCGGAAGTCTTTGCCTTGCACTCCCTCTACAGTCACAAATGGTGTAAACTGAAACTTGACTTTATATTTTGACTCCAGATCGAAGTATGGAGATTTGATCCCTTCCGGTTGTGGCTGGGCCACGATGATATTTTTGAGGCGCGTCTTAGGCTCAGTGCTCAGAAACTCACTATAGTTCTTATCATTTTTAGGTTTCAGGATTTCGGAGAGTCTTACCGGCTTCTTTTTTTCTTCGGCAGGCGCGGGTGCTGCGGTAGCTGCGGTTGGTTTTTGTGCAGGAGTAGCGGAAGATTTGGCTGGAGATTTCTTGACTGGGGCGGCCGGAGCTTTGGGAGCCGGCTTTACTACTTTCTTAGAGGACACAGAGGCTTTATTTAACGATGGCTTTTTAGTCTTACTGCTTTTCAAAATAAAAGCAGTAGCACTCGGTTTAGTTGATTTCTCATCAGCCATCTTGCGACCGGAAGTGCTACTGCTGTTAGATCTTGATTGCTTGCCCGAGCTTACGCTTTTTTTTTAGGGGCAGCCTTCTTAGCGGCCTTCTTAGGGGCAGCTTTCTTAGCAGCCTTCTTAGGGGCAGCCTTCTTTGCTACCTTCTTAGGAGCGGCTTTCTTAGCAGCCTTCTTAGGGGCGGCTTTCTTAGCAGCTTTCTTTGGGGCAGCTTTCTTTGCTGTTGACTTTGTTGCCATGTTAAATAGCTGTTTTGGTTAACAATTTAATAAATAGAAATACTGGTAATATTTCTCCAACACAAATGTATATTAAAAAATGATACAGACTGCTGTACATCACTTTATACGATGTGGATAAACCTCGGATCACGATCATCACCACGCCAGCGCTCAATATCACAAGTGATGCGATGAAGATGAAAAGGAAATATTTTTCTGATGATGCGTATAGCATGAATAGTATTGGAATCATTGCAATACCAATGGTTCTGACTATGGCAGAGAGATTAAACAAGTACTCATCTACTGATGCGCGCAGCTCAAAAAGATTTCCGATGTAGCGTAGCAATGCAAACTTCGCTACGAAAAAAAATGTGAATAAAATGATGAGCTTGACTATTGAAAAATTGTCGGACAATGCAGAGTAAGGATAAAAATGCAACAATACAAATCGCGTGAAGATAGACATCGAGACTACGAAGATGCCATTCATGAGAAACGATGATAGCGATAGATCCTCTCGTGATGAGCGCACGATCTGCGATGCGATATTAGAGCTCGCCACGGATCTGAAGAGGTCTGTGAAATCATTGCTGAAAGCCAGCTTCAGCGTGGTGAGTACGATGAGCAGCGCTACCAGCAGGAGAAACATAAACGTATTGTCAGGCATGCGGCGCTCCTGCTCGATGTCATACCATGTAGCTCTCGCGCCTCCTGTCAGAGCAGATGAGTAGTGCGCTACACTGTCTGCATGATATACCGCAGCAGTATCTATCACGATCACCTGCGCGGCAGAATCTGCTACAGTCATACTATCCTGCGCCAGGGCCAGCGTATCATCCTGCGCATGCAGTGATACGGCGAAGACAAGAAACAGGAATATGATGATCGTGCGCACTAGAAGTAATTTATATAGCCGAAGTGTATCTTGCCATTTTTAAATGAGATCGGGTTGTCCAGCTGCTTGCCCAGCGCATAGGTCAGGCCAAAGAGTCCGATCTTGGTCTCAAAGGTAGTGCCCGCTCCGAATCCAAATGGAAAGTCGAAAGGCTTATTGACGTAGTGGCCGGGTTCCTTCACCAGTGCAGCATTGACGAAGGCGAAGAAATAGGAATTTTTTGAGATGAGGTAGCGGTACTCCAGGTCACCCATGCCGTAGTATGGCGTGAAGATAGACCGGTCATCAAAGCCTCTCAGAGAGGTCACACCGCCTATCTGGTATTGTTCATTGTCCAGTATCCTGTCTGCAAAGAAGTATTTGCCCTCAAACATGGTGCGAATCGTCATCCGGCTATTAATCTTCCAGAACTTGTCTATCATCAGCGCGAGGTGCAGCTGAAAAGTGGTCAATCGCACCGTATCATACAGGCTGGCAAAAGTTTTCCCCTCTACCTGATCGTATAGGCTGGCTATGGTCGTATTCTTTTTGATGGTCCTGGCACCGGCGGCTATACTGGTCTGGAGTACAAAACCCGACACCGGGTTGAATCGGTAGTTGAGCTTCTGCATATAAAACTCCAAAGCAAATTCATTGGTGCTCAGGTCAAGGTTGGTAGGCAGGGTACGGTTTATCTTGACATAGTTCGTATCCGGATCGAGAATGATGGAAACCTTCTGACGATAAGATGCCTTGAGGTAATCGTTTCCGGATAGCTGGTATTGCACGCCATAGTCGCCGTCTATTTGCAGGTATGAAGTGTCCTTTTTATAAAATTGAAAATTGACATTCAACCCTAGTGGCAGTCCGAGCAGATAGGGGTAGATGATACGGGCTGTGAGGGTTTGAGTCTTGGGTTGTAGTTTTTGCCACTGCAGGTAGAGATCTTCCCCTGCCCCGAATGGCGCGACGAGGTGTATCTTGACATCACCGGTGATGAGTACTTTCTGGCCCGAGCTGCCCGGCAGCACACCTATGAGCAAGTCGAACTGACTTGTCTTCCTATCTTTCAGGAACACATTGATACGGGCTTTCTCAGCACGAAACTCGACAGTATGCGGCTTGATCACCTCGGCAAACTGGAGATCATTCAGTCGCTGGGTGATGCGGCGTACACTGGCTTCATTATATACCTTGCCGGGTTTGATACCGAGATAGTTTCGCAGAAACAAGGGGCGTATTTTCGTCTTGCCCTGTATGTGCAGCGTGTCATAGTGAAAGAGATCGTGCAGCTGCAGATACACCCTGGCCGATATCTGACCATCTCTCATATCAAAGCTATCCAGCCATACCTCTGCAAACGGATAGCCAATATTCTCGCAAGACTGGATCACTTTCTCCTTGAAGAGCAAAGTACCATCGGCGGGGATCGTCTTGCCATCGCCCAGCTTCTTCAATCCGATATCCGGCAGGAAGTCCGGCGGGATATTACCATTATATATGGTGATGGTCTCAAACTTATCCCCTACATATATATATGCAAAGGTAGTGTGACCCAGGGTAACTATGCTGTCCATAGAGACCGTCAGGTACCCCTGGTTTCTGATCTGGGTGTATAGATAGTCTATCTCTTTGCGCTGACGGATAGAGTCGGGAAACGTCGATCTGTATGAAAGCTTCTTTGTAAAAAAGACAGCGGGCTTGTCATGGCATACGACCTCCAGGTGCCAGGGTTCCTGTGCAGCAGCTACCTTTAGCCAAAACACGGCCAGCCATAAAAACCATCCTTTCATCCGATCAGCTAAAGATAACGCTAAAGATGGATTTAGATTTTGGCATTGGCAATAAGATTCTTGATTTTTGGAGCATGGCAGGCATCTATATCCATATCCCCTTTTGCCGGCAGGCCTGCCACTACTGCAATTTCTATTTCACTACATCTCCGGCCCGACGTGATGAGCTGGTAGCTGCGATCATCAGAGAGGTGGAGTTCACCGGCGGATACCTGGATGGCGAGACGATCGAGACCATTTACTTCGGCGGTGGTACTCCGACTATGCTGGCGGCAGGCCAGCTAGGGCAGATACTTGAGGCTATCTATAAAGCATATCCTGATGCCCGACTCCGGGAGCTGACAATAGAAGCCAATCCCGATGACCTCACCGCGGACAAAATAGCAGAGCTCAACGAGCTTCGTACGCTCGGCCTGGATAGACTATCCATCGGGGTGCAATCATTCCGTGAGGCTGACCTAATATATATGAACCGCGCGCACAATGCTCCGGAGGCGCTCAGTGCCATAGAGCGGGTACAGGCAGCCGGATTTCAAAATCTGACCATTGACCTGATATATGGTACACCCACTATGAGCGATGAGGCGTGGCGCGATAATATCCGACAGGCCATCGCGCTGGGCATTCCCCATATATCTTCCTATGCCCTCACTGTAGAGCCAAAGACCTATCTGGATAAAAACATACGAACCGGCCGCGTCGTACCCGTAGATGAGATACAGAGCTCCCGCCAGTTTGATATACTAATGGAGGAGATGTCTGCAAATGGCTATGACCAATATGAGATCAGCAACTTTGCCCTGCCCGGCCACCACGCCATACACAATACGAACTACTGGCGGGGAAAGAAGTATCTCGGCCTCGGTCCATCAGCGCACTCCTATGATGGTACCTCACGCCGGTGGAATGTGGCCAATAACAACACCTACATCAAAAGCATAAGCGAGGGAAAGCTACCCTATGAAGTGGAATACCTCACCACCGCTCAGCGCGCCAATGAATATATCATGACCTCCCTACGCACCATGTGGGGCTGTGACCTGAGCCGACCGGAAGTCTCAGCATTCAGGGCGGAAATCGTCGGCTCGTTACAGGATACAGACGCTTCCTTCTATATAATGGAAGGGAATATAGTGCGTCTGACGCAGGCCGGGCGGCACTATGCAGACCGGATGGCGTCAGACCTGTTTGTAGATGAGCCGTGAGGCTGTCACTTTTAGGCCAAAAATTTTATCTTGGCTACGTAAAGATCTGTAATGAAGAAAGTACTACTCCTGGCAGCAGGTATCGCAGCGGGCGTGATGGGTATCGCGCAGGGCACATACGTACCGGTGGGAGGAGACACGTACGACTACGTAGATCGCCTGGATGTCAAGTATGGCCGCATACTGCCAATGATCCATACGGGAGATAAACCTTTCATCCGCGGAGAGGTGGCCGGCATGGCAGAGAAAATGCACTTCTCAAACCTGAAGCAGAATAAGGTCAACGAGTTTCAGATACAATACCTGATGGATGATAATGCTGAGTGGCTGGACAGCGTGACGAGCAAGACACGCAAGCCGTTCCTCAAAAAACTCTACCGAGAGCCGGCGAGCTTTGCGCACGTATCTTCAAAAAAGAAGGGGCTCTTTGACCTTCGATTCAATCCGGTAGTAGATGTGCATGTGGGCGGTGAGTCTGCCGGCGGGGGCCGCTTCAATTTCTACAGGAGCTTTGGCGTTGAGTTTCGAGGCAATATCAAGAAGGTGTTGAGCTTCTACCTGCAGGCCACCGGAGGAGCTGAGCGGGCTCCCAGCTATGCAGCAGATAGAGCCTTTACCTCTCAGGGTTATGTTTATGGGTTTGCCTACTATAAGGGTTACTCATCTTCTATCTTTAAATTCAAAGACGGGACCAACTGGTTTGATGCGCGCGGCTACGTCAATATCAATGTGCTGAATTATCTCAATATCACCTTTGGCCGAGACAAGCACTTCTGGGGCAATGGTATCCGCTCACTATATCTGTCAGACAACTCTGCCCCGTACCTATTTCTGAAGTATAAACTAACCTTCTGGAGATTTGAGTATGTCAGCATGATTACGCAGCTCACCAATCCTGACCGCACCAGCTATGGTAGTGTAGACGGGACCTATCTGCAGAAGTATGGCGCATTCCACCATCTCAATATCAAAGTGACGCGCTGGCTGGACCTGGGTCTCTTCGAGGGTGTCATCTCCCGCCGTAGCGGTAATAATCTGGACCCATCGTATCTGAATCCCATCATCTTCTACCGCGCTGTAGAGCATGCGCTCGGTAGCCCGGATAATGTATTCATAGGTGCTGACTTCAAGGCTAATGCCTTCAACCATATGCAGCTCTATGGTCAGCTCGTGCTGGATGAGTTTAACGTGAAGAATATGATCAAATCCAACGGCTGGCGGGGAAATAAATACGGTGTACAGCTCGGCGTGAAATACATTGATATCATACCGAACCTGGACGGGCAGTTTGAGTTTAATGCTGTGCGCCCATTTACCTATACGCACGAGGGAGACCTGAGCTATACTAACTATAACCAGCCACTGGGTGATCCGCTGGGAGCTAACTTTGCCGAGTTTATCACTCAGCTGCGCTACCAGCCGGCTCCGCGCTGGACACTGACACTACGCAATATCGAGGCGCGCGTAGGCCAGGATACGACCATCACAGCTACAGGTGTACTGGCCAACTACGGCGGAGATATACTGCGCCAAGACGCGGCCACTAAGGAATTTGGTAATAAGATAGGACAGGGAGCACGCGGCCTGATATCTTATATCAACCTACGTGTGAGCTACCAGCCATGGCATAATATCTATGTGGACCTGGAGACCTTCTATAGAAATAAGAGCAGTGAGCAAGCGGCTTTCCGCGAAAGTACATTCTACTTTGGCGTAGGTGTGCGTATGAATCTGGCTCAGCGAAAATACGACTTCTGATGCCGGAGCTGCGCTACAATCCCCTGCTGGATACCTGGACGATGGTAGCTACCAATCGCCAGAACCGCCCTCATCTTTCTGCTGATTATTGTGCCTTCTGCCCGGGAGAGGGTAAGAGCGTGCCTGCTGCATATGATGTGTACGCATATACGAATGACTTCCCTGTTCTAAGTCAGCAACCGGAAGGTGTCGACAAGAAAAAGACGGGTAAGAATTTCATAGCGGGAGAAGCGTATGGCAAATGTGAGGTGATCCTCTACTCATCACAGCATACGCAGAAAATCTATGAGCTGAGCGATGAGCATGTACTGAAAATCGTAGAGCTTTGGACGGACCGCTACCGTGAGCTGAGCCGGGACAAAAAGATCAAGTATATCTATGAGTTTGAAAACCGGGGTGAGGAAGTGGGAGTCACGATGCTGCACCCTCATGGACAGCTATACGCCTACTCATGGATACCGGACAAGGTACGCGCCGAGCTGAACAACTGCAAGAAATACTATAAGCAGCACGGCAGCAATCTTTTCAAAGACCTGAATGCGGCTGAGAAAAAATATAAGAAACGGGTAGTGCTGGAAAACAAATCCTTTATTGCATACATACCTTACTTTACAGACTATCCCTTTGGGCTTTTCATAGTCAATAAGAAACTGAAACAGAATTTTACGGAGTTTACGCTGCATGAAAAGAAAGACCTTGCCGTGATGCTCAAACAGGTCGTCAAGGGATTTGACAAGGTGTATGAGAGGCCATTCCCCTATATCATGGCCATCCATCAGAGCCCTGTCAATAGTCCGGCATACAAAGATTCCGCTGACTACTTTGCTTTTCATATAGAGTTCTATCCGCCACTGCGGGCCAAGGATAAGATCAAGTGGTATGCAGGTAGCGAGATGGGTGCCGGTGCTGCGGCCAATCCGCTGGATGTGGATGAGTGTGCGGCGATACTAAAAAGTATAATCAAGTAAAAATGATCCTTGAGCTCAAAGATCTTTTCAGCAAGGCTGGCAGCACGGGGTATAGGCAGTACTTCGCTCCGGGCCGTGTTAATTTAATAGGAGAGCATATTGACTACAATGGCGGCCTGGTAATGCCTATAGCAATCAATCAAGGAATCAAGGGAATATTTAAAGAAAACCCAGAGAGTCTCATCCAGCTAAAATCCACTACCCATAGCAATCTTACACTCTTCACTGCTGAAACTATACCCGGGGCCTATTCATCTGAGATAGGTTGGTGTAACTATCCGGCAGGTGTGATCCAGGGATTGCAGAATGATGGATTGAAATTGGATGGTTTTAATCTTTTTTTCGATAGCGATTTGCCTGAAGGTTCCGGTCTGTCATCCTCTGCGGCCATCGAGGTGCTGACGACTTTTATTTTACTTACTGAATATGGAGGAAAGATCGATCTGCCAGAAATAGCAGTGCTCTGCCAGAAAGTAGAAAATGAATTTATCGGTGTGAAGTGTGGTATCATGGATCAGTTTGCAGTGGCCAATTGTAAAAAGGATCATGCGCTGCTGCTGAACTGTAATACGCTGCAGCATGAGCATATACCATTTGAGCTGGACGACTATGCGCTGCTGGTGATCAATAGCAAGAAGCCGCGGAGCCTGATCAAGTCTGCGTATAATGAGCGCAAGGCTGAGAGCGATGAAGCGCTACGTGTTTTGAAATCGAATGGAGTTTTGGCCGAAGGTCAATATCTGGTAGATGCTACTATGGAGGCGGTAGCCGGTATCAGCGACGATGTGATACGCAGGCGTGCGCGCCACGTGGTATCTGAAAACCTGCGTGTGAAACATGCAGCTAATGCACTGCGCATGGGGGACCTTCATACTTTCGGCAGGTTGATGACGGCGTCTCATACCTCTATGAAGGAAGACTATGAAGTAACCGGACTGGAAATGGATACGCTGGCCGAAACGGCTCAAAATATAGATGGGTGCCTCGGGGCGCGGATGACAGGGGGTGGCTTTGGTGGCTGCGCGATAGCGCTGGTCAGGAAGCATGCGATCCAATCCTTCACAGACATACTAAGCCGCCGATATGAAATGGTGACAGGCTTACAATGTGAGATCTATGTCTCACAGGCTTGTGATGGAGTGAGAGCGATGTAGATCAATCGTACTGCAGCAGGAAGCGCAGGTAGAGTACGTGCTTGCCATACGGATTCACAGAGTGGTCCAGTACGATACTACCCAGCTTGGCATTTTTCAGCTCAAAGTCTTTCGGTCCCTTAGGATCTTCAGGATTTACGGTATAGTGGTACACCCAGCCCTCAGAGTTAGGGAAGTCATGCTTGAGTGCCGTTTCCATCTCCACATACTTGCTGCCTATAGCGGCGCTGGCACCATCTGTCTCCTCCAGCACTGATACAAAGTCCAGTTGAGACTTTTGAAAAGGAAAGCTATATAGCATATTATACTTCTCGCCGGGAATGGCGATCGAAGTAGCGTAGGTATATTTATAGTTCCAGAAGTTTGACCTGGCGCTGGGGGCCTTCTGGATATCCTTAAACATTTCTTCCTCTCCCGATTCTATCACACTCATGATAGCTTTATAGAATTTGCTCTTATAGGCCACTGCTGCTGTTGTACTAGTCTTGCCAAAAGTAGCAGGCACCGGCAGAGAGGCCACAGTCTTGGTAGGGCTCGCTGCAGCTTTAGCGTTATTATCTGTAGCAGCTTTGGCGGCAGCGATACGTGAGTCACGGGTAGAGGCATCAGCCTTGGCAGGTACAGGTGCTGCAGCTACTACAGGCGCCTCGTGGCTACCCTCCAGGCGGTATGGACCTACCATGCCGATATTCTGAGTAAATTTCAGGAAAGCGATCTTCTTCTTGGTGGCCGATTTAAAATATACGTTGATCGTGATGCCGTCTTTCTTAAATTTCAGACGATCCTCACCTCCGCTTTTTGCCTCACCGAGTTTCTGGATCAGCGTTTCCTCTCCGTCATCAAAAGTGATATTGAAGGGCAGCGCCTGATTGAATTCTTTGTACTTGATGTCATTGATCTCGTGGCCACCTGATGTGAGCGTGATGGCTGTGACCACACTGATGGAGTCATGTGTCACGGTCAGCTTGATACCCAGCTCAGGGTTTTTCATGGCCTTGTCTAGCAGGTACTCCGTTTTGAGCCTGCCGGCCACAGGACCATTGCGGTCTTCGCCCAGTACTTCCAGCATCTTATTGCCGGTAAATTCGCCCGCAAATGCATGCAGCACCGAGCATAAAAAGATAATAACAGCGACAATCCGGGTCATAATCTCATTTCAGTCACAAAATCGGCCAGTACCCGATCAGACGGGCAGGGCTCCATATCATTAAACGATTATTGGTATTTAAAGTTTCTACCCGGGTAGTACGCCATCACGCCCAGCTCCTCCTCTATGCGGAGCAGTTGGTTGTATTTGGCTATCCGGTCCGTGCGGGAGGCTGACCCGGTCTTGATCTGGCCGCAGTTTAGCGCTACTGCCAGGTCAGCTATGGTAGTATCCTCGGTCTCTCCTGAGCGGTGGCTCATCACAGAGGTATAGGAGTTGTTTTTAGCCAGATTTACGGCATTAATGGTCTCAGTGATAGTACCGATCTGATTGACTTTCACCAGGATGGAGTTAGCCACGCCGGAGTCTATCCCCTTGGCCAGGCGGGTCACATTGGTCACAAAAAGATCATCGCCTACCAGTTGCACTTTATCGCCGAGCTTATCGGTCAGCTTCTTCCAGCCTGCCCAGTCATCTTCCGACATACCGTCCTCTATAGATACGATAGGGTACTTCTTGCACCAGCTGGCCCAGTACGCTACCATCTCATCGGAGCTGAGCTTTTTGCCATTAGACTTATGGAAGTGGTACACTTTGTTCTTTTCGTCATAGAATTCTGTCGCAGCAGCATCCATGGCGATATAGATATCTTTGCCCGGCTTGAACCCAGCAGCCTCTATAGCCGTGAGTACTGTCTCGATGGCCTCTTCATTGCTGGCTATATTGGGTGCAAATCCACCCTCATCGCCTACATTGGTCGAGTAGCCTTTCTTTTTGAGCACTGCCTTGAGATGGTGAAATACCTCTGTACCCATCTGCAGCGCCCTGCCGAAAGTATCAGCACCGGTAGGCACGATCATAAATTCCTGGAAGTCTATTTTATTGTCAGCATGGGCACCGCCATTGAGGATATTCATCAATGGTACAGGTAGCGTGTTGGCATTGACGCCACCTATATAGCGGTACAGGCTCATATCAGATGCCTGAGCAGCAGCCTTGGCCACCGCCATAGAGACGCCGAGGATAGCGTTAGCGCCGAGTTTGGCCTTGTTTGGCGTGCCATCCAGCTTGATCATGACAGCGTCTATCAGGTTCTGCTCATCTACCATGATGCCGGTGATCTCTTTGGCTATGATATCATTGACATTCTTCACAGCCTTAGCTACACCCTTGCCCATCCATTCACTCTTCTTACCGTCGCGCAGTTCCACTGCCTCATGCTTGCCTGTAGATGCACCCGACGGCACAGCTGCCCTGCCGAGCTCCCCGTTTGTGGTGATCACATCTACTTCTACTGTAGGATTGCCACGGCTATCCAGTATCTGGCGTGCATGCACGGCTGCTATCTGACTCATGTCTTGATAAAAATTAGAAGGTTAAATAAAATGGTAGGTACCGCGGGCAAATGTAGTCAAAGGCTGTCTTTCGACCCACTCGTTTTTCAACAAAGGGAAAAGACCTCCGCTGGCAGCGTACAGTAAACCTTACAGCGATGGATCACTGCCGGGATTCACTTTCCAGGATCAGTTTTTCACCTGAGAGTTTGTAGCGCTGGCGCATCATGCCGATGGCTGTGCTGTCATGAGTACTGCTGAAGTAGGGAGTGAGCCTGATGATACGATCGTCGCTCAGAAAAAATGTATCCCGGCCGCGATAATGTGCATCCTCGTTTTTGAGAGTAGCAGTGATCCTGCTCATCTGCTTCGCGCCATTTGACTCATAGGCATAGAGCGTGACGGGGCCTTTGTCGGCTATCACGGGTGATTCGTAAAAAAAGAACTCGCGACGGCCATTGCCATCTATATCACTCATCCAGCTACTCCGTACTACACTGGCACGTCCCGCCTTGAGCACCGTGTCCTGGTGCGAGTGGGACCTTCTGATCAGTATAAATTTTGATTCCCATTCAGGGTTGCTTGATCCCTTGGGCTTGTCATAGGCCAGGAAATCATAAGCGACGGAGTCCCCCTCGGCAAATGTGCGCAGATACTCATACGAGCGGTCCATATTGACCTGCATACCCGTGTCAGCGCCTATAGCCGCGCTGTCCAGCTGGCCAAAAGTTTCGATAGCAGGCTTGTGATCCTGGCAGCCGGCAAGTATGATAGCCGTGCTTATGGCAAAAAATGAAAATACCCTGAAATTCATGAGGCAAATATATTGGCTAAAAACAAAAACCCCTCATAGAGATCCTATGAGGGGTTTTAGAAGGTTATTTATCCAGATTATTTGGCCGGAGTAGATGCTACAGGCTTGCGAGGAGCCCTATTCTTCATCATCTCTGTGCGTGGGATATAGTTGATCCTGTATTCATTGCTCATACCGTAGAGCTCAGGATGCAGGTATTTGCCCGCATCCTTGGCAGCCTTTTGCACTTCAGCCACCACCCTGTGGTTCTGAGCCCAGGCATCATTTCTCACGCCTGTCACCATCCAGCTTACTTTTACGTTTGGCTTGTCAGTCTTTACCACAAACTGATTGTTTGCGATCTCCTTAGACACGATAGCTTGTGCAAATGCACCTATCACAGTGAGTTGATAGCGGAAGTCAATGTTCTCTGCCTCAAAGTAACCAGGCAGGTCTACGATCGCCTCACCGTTTGCGTCTGTAGTGATGTTACCGTTGTAGATATTCATCATATCAGGACTCTCTACAAATGAATGATAGAGATATTTGTTAGCCGGATCTTGCGGGTGGTCTATCTTGAATGTACCGCTGCTTTTAGAGAGAGCACCTTGTACATCTACATCACCGAAGAACTCACCGGCCCAGTTTGCAGTAGCACAGTTAGGGCAGTTACCGGCATCACCTATGATACCAAAACCGGTAGTACCGATAGATGTATCCACTTCGCCGTATACACCTACATTGTAGCCTGCACCCAGGTGAGCGAGGCCGTGTACACCTTCATTGAGTGAGGAGGTACTGCTCAGTGCGCCGTCTGCTACGCCATAGACACCCTGATTGAAGCCTGCAAACTTAGAAGAAGCGAAAGCCTCTACTGCGCGGCTGGCACCCCTGGTACTATCTGTAGATGCAGAGATACCCTCATTATATGTATAAGTAGAGCCGTAAGAGCTGGCATCAGCTATTACTGCCAGGTTGAGACCATAGGCCGTAGGACTGGCAGTAGTAGAGGCACCGGATGCAGCAAAGTAACCACCTACATTCTCCGGGCTGGTGGTCGCTACCCCGTTTGATACACCGCGCACGGCTATATTGGCGCCGCCTGTAGCTGTGATGAAAGAAGATACGCCAGTATAAATAGCTGTGGTGCTGGCAGTACCCGTAGCTGAGACCAGGAGTGCATTGCCACCGGTGGTCATCGCATTGTTCAGCGTTACTTTATTAGTAGCCAGAGGAGAGGTAGTACCTATGGCTATGCTGGTACCGTTGTCCCATATCTGAGAGTTGCCCAGCGTAGTAGCAGTAGCAAATTTAGATACATAGTACTGTGTACCGCTCACACCGCCTGTACCGGTAGGGCCTGTAGGACCTGTGATACCCGCTCCTGTAGGACCAGTAGGACCGGCTGCACCTACAGTACCCGCTGAACCTGTAGGACCAGTAGGACCGGTGTTACCATTCGTACCGTTTGTACCATTCAGACCGTTAGATCCATTTGTACCTGCGGGGCCAGTAGGGCCAGCCACACCGGCCGTACCTGTAGGACCAGTAGGACCAGTAGCGCCACCACCTGTGCCGCTAGCACCAGTAGGACCGGTTGGGCCGGTAGGACCAGTAGCTCCGCCGGCAGAGCCAGATGCACCTGTAGGACCAGTAGGGCCTGTGGCACCAGCGCCAGTAGCACCGGTAGCACCGGTGGCACCTGTAGATCCTACCGCACCTGTAGAACCGTTCAAACCATTAGAGCCGGCAGGACCTGTAGGGCCTGTAGGACCAGCTGCGCCTGCTGTACCCGCACCCGTAGGGCCTGTAGGACCTACAGCACCGGCAGGACCGGTATTACCAGTGGCACCTGCAGGCGAGTTGGCTGCATAGAGAGCGAAAGGAACGCTCACCAGCTGCTGTGTACCCATATCGGTATAGCTGCCTGTGTTGTTTACATCTACTTCTACTTTCAGCCACTTGGTACCTGTACCCCAGGTCACGGAGCTAAGAGTTGAGTTGATACCTATAGCGGTATTGACCAGTCCGGATGGATTGGAGGTCAGAGAGTTTGATACTTCTGTGTAGACAGGAGTACCCGTCGATGAACCATCAAGGATGGTAAAGCGGAATTTGACGGCAGTGCCACCCGCCACGGGTGTACCTGCTGAGTTTCTCACTACCGCCTGATAGTTGATGTATTGCGGTACCTGAGCTGTCAGCCCTAGCGTGACCAGCACTGCCAGGACTGTCAATAGTTGTTTGATTGCCTTCATGATTAAGGGGGTTGTTTTTAAAATGTGTATTAGGGTTTAACAAAAAAATAATACGAAAGATACGGAGACGGCAATGCGGTGAACCCGCATTCACTTACATCCAGCCTGATGCGCCGGAGTTTAGTTGATCACCTGGAATTTCTTGCTGAGGACCACATCCTTGCCGGAAGATGTCGTCAGCTTTACGCTCAGGACGTAGTTGCCCGCTGCGTATGAGGTGCAGTCAAAGCTATGGATCTGCTTGCCATTGGCATATGACTCGCTGAGTGTATAGTCCAGCTTCTGGCCTACGATGTCGTACAGAGAAACCTCAACTTTACCTGTCTGGTTAAACTCATAACCGAACCACAGTTTGTCGCTGGTAGGATTAGGATATACGCTGAAAGCACCATCAGCCTCTTTTTCGATATCAAGAAGACCATTCACTACATCATTAGGCTGCTGGAAACCCTGCGTGAGTATCGTGCTGCCCTGTGTGAGGGTGGTGATGACTGGCTCACCTACTGTAGAGGAGAGGCTATATCCGTTAGATCCGGTAGAATAACTGCCCGCTGTAGCGATGACAGTAGGGGACAGTGTCTGTGCATTGGCGGCATATATCCCGGCAAAAACAAAAGCTGCGAGTAGTGCTTTCTTCATGGTATTGTGGTTGTGGTTTAGAGTCCTAAAACTATATAATGTAGCCCAATAAGGCAAATAAGTTTCTCACATTAATACAAAATACGGGCCTTGATGGTGTTTTTCACGCCTTTAAGCAGTTCAAAAGCCTCATTGGATAGCCGGGTATCAATGTCCAGCACTACATATCCTATGCTGTCGTTAGTCTTGAGATACTGACCTAAGATATTGATTCCGTGTGAGTAAAGCTTGGAGTTGATCTCTCCTAGGACACCCGGCACGTTATTGTGGATATGTAATATACGGTGCGTCCGGGCCTGCAGGGGCAGATTGAGCTGGGGTACGGTGTGGGAGCCATTGGAGGCTCCGCGCTCCAGATAGTTGAGCAGCTTAGAGGTCACATCCAGGCCTATATTGAGTTGCGCTTCCTCTGTAGATCCTCCTATATGCGGGGTCAGTATCACATTCGGCAGGTTTTGCAGAACTGACTGAAATTTTTCTCCGTTCTTCTCTGGTTCCTCGGGGAATACATCGACTGCCGCACCCGTCACCGTTCCATTTTTGATAAACGCCCTCAAAGCATCCAGATCTACTACGTCACCGCGGCTATAGTTGATCAGGATGGTACCCTTTTTCAGATAGGCCAGTGTCTGCTCATTGATCATATTGCGGGTACCGGCATCGCTAGGTACGTGGAGAGTCAGGATGTCCGCTTTCTTCATCAATTCACGCAGCGAGCGCACCTGCTTCGCATTGCCGTGCGGCAACTTTGGCTCAAGGTCGTAGTAGAGCACATCCATGCCCAGTGCCTCGGCCAGAACCGATACCTGAGAGCCGATATTACCATAGCCTACGATACCCATCGTCTTGCCGCGCATCTCATAGCTGCCTTTGGCGTCTTTCTGCCAGGTGCCCTCGTGGGCCGCTTTGTTCTTGTCAGGTATACGCCGTATGAGCATGATAGAGGAGCCTATGACTAGCTCAGCTACCGAGCGCGTATTGGAGAAAGGTGCATTGAACACTGCCACCCCCTTCTTCGTAGCTGCCACGAGATCGACCTGGTTGATCCCAATGCAATAGCAGCCTATGGCGAGTAGCTTATCTGCCTTGGAGAGCACTTTTTCTGTGACCTGTGTCTTTGACCTGATGCCGAGCAGATGTACACCTTTTATCTCGTTCATTAGCTCCTTCTCGCTGACGGCGCCGGACAGCTTTTTGATCGTAGCATAGCCGGCATCTTTCATCTCTTCCACTGCCGCATCACTGATATTTTCCAGCAATAGTATTTTGATCTTGTCTTTGGGGTAAGAGGTGGTTTTATTTTTTGTCATTCTTTGAGTGGTATTGCCAGCACCGGGATTAAAGTGCTGCTATTTTATTTTTAGTATCCAGAAATTCTGTCCATATCTCGCGGACAATATCAGCCGCAGGCATGATCTGCGGAATGGTAGCCGCTATCTGGCCTATCTCGAGTTCTCCTTCCATCATGTCTCCTTCAAACATACCTTTCTTAGCCCGGGCACGTCCCAATATCTCCATGAGGTCGCTGGCATCAGCGCCTTTGTCCTCTGCCTGCTGGATCGCTTTGTAAAATTCATTTTTGATGAGTCGTACAGGCACGACTTTTTTCATGGAGAGCTTGGTGTCTCCTTCTTTGAGGCTGACTACTTTTTCCTTGAAAGCCGGATGTGCTGATGACTCCTCGCTGCATACGAATCGAGTACCTATCTGCACGGCATCCGCACCGAGCGCCATTGCCGCCAGCATAGCTTTGCCGGAGGCTATGCCGCCTGCGGCTATCACAGGTATTTGCACGGCGCCACGCACAGATGGTATGAGGCAAAATGTGGTAGTCTCCTCGCGGCCATTGTGGCCGCCTGCTTCAAATCCTTCCGCTACTATCGCATCCACGCCAGCATCCTCGCATTTCTTTGCCAGTACAGAACTGGCTGTGACATGCACTACTTTGATTCCATGATCCTGTAGCGTTTTGGTCCAGACTTTAGGCGAACCCGCGGACGTAAATACCACAGGAACTTTCTCCTCTATGATGATCTGGATGTGCTTATCTATATCGGGATACAGCAATGGCACATTGACGGCAAAAGGCTTATCTGTATGGGCTTTGCACTTCTGGATATGCTCGCGTAGCACATCGGGATACATAGAGCCGGATCCGATCTGGCCGAGGCCTCCTGCATTGCTCACCGCGGCAGCCAGTCGCCAGCCACTGCACCAGATCATGCCTGCCTGTATGATGGGATATTGTATGCCGAAAAGTTTTGTGATCCTGTTTTCCATACTTGCTATTTGCTGCCCTCCCCGCGCAGGTCTATCTCTGTATTATCACCTATATTCAGGCTTTGCGTATTGCCGTGTATAGTGGTATCGCTACCTATCAGGGAGTTTTGCAGCGTAACGCTCTCTAGCTTCGAGAAACTACCTATCACGGAGTTTTTGATCATGGAGTTACTCACCTCTGAGTTCTCCCCTATCGTCACATACGGGCCGATGATGGAGTTGCGGATCTTAGCTCCTTTGGATATGTGATAGGGGGAGATAAATATGTTGTTATCCTTCACGCACTCTTCACAGCTTTCATCGCCATTTTTGCGCAGCAGCAGGCCGTTAGTCTCTAGCAGGATGTCCTTTTTGCCTACATCAAACCAGTGCTCCACCTTATAGCTCTTGAACCGTACCCCATCTGCTATCATGTGCTGCAGGGCATTGGTGAGATAGAATTCATTATTGGTGCGCTCGTTATTTTCTACTATGCTATTGAGAGCTTTGAAAAGTGCCTTGGTATCGCGTATGAAATAGAAGCCTACAAGCGCCATATTGGACTTGGGAATATTAGGTTTCTCTACCAGATTCTTGATGAAGCCATCATTGTCCAGCTCTGCCACCCCGAAGGCGCGCGGGTCTTCCACCTTTTTGATACAAAGTGTAGAATATTCAAAAGAAAGAATGGTTTTGATATCGGCATCGAGGATCGTATCGCCGAGCTGGATGATCAGAGGCTGACCCTGATCTACATGGTCTCTGGCGGTATATATGGCATGCCCCAGTCCGCTGCGCTCCTCCTGTGTCACAAAACTCGCATGGATCTGAGGATAGTGGGCCTCTACGTACTCACGGATCTTCTCGCCCAGATACCCGATCACAAAGACAAAATCAGTGACACCGTTTTCGATGAGGTTCTCTATAATGTATCCGAGGATAGGTTTGCCGGCTACAGAGATCAGCGCTTTGGGCTGCGTATATGTCAGAGGCCTGAGTCGTGTTCCTGCTCCCGCCACCGGGATGATAGCTTGCATACTGCTGCGTTTGGGGCATGAATTTACGATTTTATCGCGAAGCGTCGTGTTATCTTGTCGTTACGCTGTACTGTAAAAATATTCTTGGAAACCTGCCATCGTTTGATATACATTTGGGCACACAAAAAACGATATAATATGCAGCGTGATACCGCCATCTTTGACCTGATCAATAAGGAACTCCACCGCCAGCGCGAGGGCATCGAGCTGATCGCCTCTGAGAACTTCACCTCGGCGCAGGTCATAGAGGCCATGGGTAGCTGCCTGACCAATAAATATGCAGAGGGCCTGCCCGGCAAACGCTACTATGGCGGCTGCGAAGTGGTAGACCAGGTAGAGACGCTGGCTATCGAGCGCATCAAGCAGCTCTTTGGCGCGGTATGGGCAAACGTGCAGCCGCACTCAGGCGCACAGGCTAATGCTGCAGTAATGCTGGCCTGCCTGAAGCCGGGTGACAAGCTGCTTGGGTTTAACCTCTCTCACGGAGGCCACTTGAGCCACGGCTCTCCGGTCAACCTCTCCGGTAAGATCTATCAAGCTACTCACTATAACGTAGAGCCTGACACTGGCCGGGTAGATATGAATAAAGTGCGTGAAATAGCTCAAAAGGAGCGCCCCAAGCTGATCATCTGCGGTGCCTCTGCCTACAGCCGTGACTGGGATTATGCGACCTTCCGCGCTATAGCGGATGAAGTAGGCGCAATCCTGCTGGCAGACATCGCACACCCCGCCGGCCTCATAGCTGCTAAGCTACTGAACGACCCAATGCCACACTGCCACATCATCACTACCACTACGCACAAAACCCTGCGCGGACCACGCGGTGGCCTGATCATGATAGGCAAGGACGGTGATAACCCTTTTGGCGAAAAGACACCTAAAGGTGAGCTGAAATCGCTATCTGCGGTGCTGGATGCGGCTGTATTCCCCGGTACACAGGGTGGCCCACTGGAGCATGTGATCGCTGCGAAGGCCGTGGCTTTTGGTGAGGCGCTGACGGATGAGTTTAAACAATATCAGGTGCAGGTGCAGAAGAATGCCAAAGCGCTGGCTGATGCTATGCTGGCCAAAGACTACAAGATCATCTCAGGCGGTACAGACAACCACATGATGCTGATAGACCTGCGCAACAAGAATATCTCCGGCAAGCAGGCTGAAAACGCGCTGGTAAAAGCAGACATCACCGCCAATAAGAATATGGTGCCGTATGATGATAAATCACCGTTTGTCACGTCAGGTATCCGCCTGGGCACACCGGCTATCACTACTCGTGGTATGAAGGAAAATGACATGGCCCAGATAGCGACCTGGATAGACCGCCTGGTGGTAGATATCGAGAATGAAAGCAACATCACTAAGGTGAAAGCCGAGGTGAATGAGTACATGAAGCAGTTTCCGCTGTACTGATCATTATGCCGAACCTATACATCATAGCCGGCTGCAATGGTGCAGGGAAAACAACCGCGAGTAATACCATATTACCAGAGATACTTCATTGCCGTGAATTTGTGAATGCAGATAATATTGCGGCGGGCATATCCCCCTTCAACCCTGACGGTGCGGCTATAGAAGCCGGTAGGATCATGTTGACGCGGATTAATCAACTTATCACGGAGGGTAAAGATTTTGCGTTTGAGACGACGCTGTCTACACGGAGCTACGTATCTCTGGTACGCAAGGCGCAATCTCTGGGATTCAAAGTGACTTTGGTGTTCATCTGGCTCAGTTCGCCGCAGGCGGCTAAAGAGCGTGTAGCAATAAGGGTTAAAAATGGCGGCCACTTTATACCTGACGATGTAGTGGAGAGAAGGTATTACAGAGGCATTGAGAATCTGGTTAAACTATTCATGCCTATCTGTGACTACTGGATGATCGGAGAAAGCGCCTTGCCTGAGGTAAACATCATAGCTACAGGGAATGGTGATATTGAAATCGTGGTAGAAAATTACGATATTTGGGATACAATAATGAAGCAAGCGAACAATGAGCGCTGAAAGCATACGATTAAAAAACCTGATACAGGAGGGATTTAGACTTTCTAATAAAAAGCTGATAGAGGCCTGTGCTGCGAAGAACGAGGTAATGATCGTAAGTGATAACGGCAAGGTAAAACATATACCAGCCAAAGAGCTTCTTACGCAAATTAACGCGGCTAAGTAAGATTTCTTAGGTTGCTTTTCGTTTAATCCGTGTAGCATTATTCTTTGTCTTCCTCCATCACATATGCCGATGTATTACTGCCGTTAGCACTGCCGCAGAACTATACCTATGCCATCCCTTTTGACCTCGTGCCTTTCGTAAAAGTGGGGCATCGGATCATTGTACAGTTTGGCAAAAATAAGTTTTATACGGCCATCGTCAAGCGCATCCATCACGAGAAGCCGGTCTTTGAGCCAAAGCTGCTGGAGTCTCTGGCTGATGAGCATCCTATCGTGACAGAAAATCAACTCCGCCTCTGGAAATGGATGTCAGACTACTACCTCTGCACCGAGGGTGAGGTGATGCAGGCTGCGCTACCCGCCGGACTGAAGCTATCCAGCGAGACCAAGATCATCCTCAATGAATTTTATGAGGGCGACTATGAGAGCCTGAATAATGAAGAATTTCTGATAGTACAGGCACTGCGGGAGCAGCGGGAGACTACTGTGCCGCAGATACAGGATATGTTGCAGCGAAAAAATGTCTATCCATACCTACGTACGCTTTTTAATCTGGGCATAGCGCTATCCTCAGAAGAGGTCATAGAGAAGTTTAAACCTAAGACAGAGACCTATGTACGGCTGTACGAGACATATCAGGATGAAGAAAACCTGAAGCAACTCTATGGCGACCTGGAGCGCGCACCTAAGCAGTTGCAACTACTGCTTGCTTTCAATCAACTAAGCCTGAAGAACCGATACGTCAAAAAGAATGAGCTGCTCGCGCTGAGCCAAAGCGATGCGGCTACACTAAAACGGCTTGCGGATAAAAAGATATTTCAGGAATATAAAGTGGAGGTATCCCGTCTTGGGACTTTTCACGAAGACGACATTACCACTGCAAATCTGAGTGAAGATCAGCAACGCGCGATACGCGAGATAGACGAGCACTTTCAGGATAAAAATACCGTGCTGCTGCATGGTGTCACCTCCAGCGGTAAAACGCAAGTCTATATCGAGAAAATGGCGGAGGCCATCCGTGAAGGGAAGCAGGTGCTGTACATGCTGCCGGAGATCGCGCTCACCGCACAGATCATCAACAGGCTCCGCAAATACTTTGGCAACCAGATCGGCATCTATCACTCTAAGTTTAACCAGAATGAGCGGGTAGAAATATGGAATAAGGTGCTGAATGGCGAGTACAAGCTGGTCGTGTCTGCGCGCTCGGGATTGTTCCTCCCATTCCGCGATCTCGGCCTGGTGATAGTGGATGAGGAGCATGACAACTCCTTCAAGCAAATGGACCCTAATCCGCGCTACAATGCGCGGGACATCTCTATAATGCTGGCGCGCTACTTTGATGGCAAGGTGATCCTGGGCTCCGCCACGCCATCTCTGGAGAGCTATCAGAATGCAGAGCGCGGCAAGTACGGCCTTGTAGAAATGACCAAGCGCTACGGCGATGTATCACTGCCGCAGATAGTAGTAGAAGATATCAAGCGGGAGCGTAGGAAAATGACCATGCATCACTCCTTTACGCAGACACTCACTGTGGCTATACAGGAGGTGCTGGCCAATAAGGAGCAGGCGATCTTGTTTATCAACCGTCGCGGTTTCTCTCAGTACCAGACCTGCCGCACTTGTGGCTTTGTATATAAGTGCCGCAACTGTGATGTGAGCCTGACCTACCACAAGTTTCAGAATAAACTGATATGCCACTACTGCGGCTATCTGGAACCGGTGGGCCGTGCCTGCAAAAGTTGTGGCACTATAGACCTCGATATAGTAGGTATGGGTACCGAGCGTATAGAGGAGGAGATAGCAGAGTTGTTTCCCGAGGCTCGTGTGGGGCGCCTGGACCTGGATACTACCCGGGGCAAGCATGGCCACAGCACGGTGATAGCATCATTTGAAAATCGTGAGGTAGACATACTGGTAGGTACACAGATGGTGACGAAGGGGCTCGACTTTGAGCATGTGAGCCTGGTGGGCATCGTGAATGCGGACCATGCGCTGTACTTCCCCGGATTCCGTAGCAATGAGCGGGCCTTTCAGGTGATGATGCAGGTGGGTGGCCGCGCAGGGCGCAAGCAAAAGCAGGGCAAGGTGATCATCCAGACCAGCAATCCGCAACACCGGATCATCAAGCAGGTAGTGGAGCATGATTTTGCCTCCTTCTATCGCGCTGAGATGCAGGAGCGCCAGCAGTTTCACTATCCGCCGTACTCTCGGATGGTGCATATCACACTACGTCACAAAGAAGTAGCGATGGTGGAGAAAGCAGTTTTATTCCTGGCTAATAATCTGCGCAAAAAACAAATAGGTGAAACCCTCGGACCCACCACACCGCTGATCTCAAAGGTGCGCAACTACTACCTGCGCGACATCATCATCAAAACTGATCACCGCACCAATGATTTGCAAACATTTAAACTGGCCATCAAAGATTGCCTCGATATGCTGCGGGCGGATAAGGAGCTGAAGAGTGTGTGGATCAGTGTGGATGTGGATCCATAATACTAGTTATGCTTCTTCGCATCTCTGATCAGCGCAATGAAATAGTAAAATGCAAATAGAATATTGACCAGAAACCAAGATAAAATAGCTATTGCTTCTTGTTTTGTGCGTTTCTGAAATTCCTCACTATAAGTAGCAATGTCCGCTAATGAATAGTTAGCCTGATGAGGAATTGATTGCGACATTATGCGTTCTATGAATACTGGGAAAAGAAGATTCATCGCCAAATGCGCGAAACAAAGTATCACAACGCTTCTCGTAGGTATCTGTAAATAAAGCGCCTCATAAGAAAGAGCCATTAAAAGACAGCCTAAAGCCATAGCTCTCAATATAAAACTAGCACCAAGTAAGAGGAATGCATCGTGAGTTTGAATATCAAACTCATGCTGCGCTACTGGGGTAAAGCCGCATAAGAACAAAAGAATGGCCAATACAAGAGTAACCAGTGCCGGTGAAGACTTAATTAACTTCATAGATTTTCTTGTTAAGCCTCCGCTATCACTTTTAACTCAATTGCTATCGGCGAAGGCAGAGAAGTTATTTCCACTGTAGTCCGGCAAGGTTGATTCTCCTTGAAATACTCTGCGTAGATGCGATTGTACGTGGTAAAGTCGCGCTTCATATTGGTGAGAAAGACTGTAACGTCCACGATCTTCTCCCAGGAGCTGCCCGCTTCTTCCAGTGCAGTCTTTACATTCTTGAAAACGGAGTGTACCTGCGCCTCAAAGTCAAAGCTCTTGTAATTGCCGTATTTATCCAGCTCCAGCCCGGGAATGTTATCACTGCCAGCTTCGCGCGGACCCATGCCGCTTACGAAGATCAGGCCGCCGGCTTTGCGGGTCATTGGGTAGAGGCCCATTGGTTTAGGGAGATTGCTCATGATGTGAGTAGTCAGTATTTAGTAGTTAGTATTTAGACATTACAAAACTAGTAGGCTGTAGTTAGTTCCTGTATTTTCTAAATACTCAATGCTAACTACTTAATACCCTTAGTATTTCACACAGACATTCTTGGCTTCAGTGAAGAAACGCATGGCCTCCCAGCCGCCTTCGCGGCCTACACCGGAGGCTTTCACGCCACCGAAAGGTGTACGTAGGTCGCGCAGCAGCCAGCAGTTGATCCAAACGATACCGGCTTCTATTTTCTCAGCAACACGATGAGCACGTTTGAGATCATTGGTCCAGATAGATGAAGCGAGGCCGTATTTTACAGAGTTGGCCATGGTGAGGACTTCTTCCTCCGTGTCAAAAGACATCAGCGTAACCACTGGGCCAAATATTTCTTCCTGATTGGTCCGGCAGAGATGGTTTAGCCCTTCTATGACGGTCGGTTCTATAAAATAGCCCCCTGCACATCTGCCTGCCAGCTTTACTTCATTACCCCCCGCGAGGATGGTACCTCCTTCTTCTTTTGCCAGCACTATATACGACAGGATTTTCTTCTTGTGCGGTAGCGATACGATAGCGCCAAGATTGGATGTGTCCTCATCGGGATCTCCGACACGAAGCGCCTTTACCTTTTCTACAAAGGCTGCTTTGAACTTTTCATAAATACTACGCTCTATGAAAATGCGCGAGCCGCAGAGGCATATTTCTCCCTGATTGCTGAAGGAAGAAGTAACAACCTGCTTCACCGTTTCCTCAAAATCACAATCGGCAAAAACCACTGTAGGATTCTTGCCACCTAGCTCCAATGAAAGTTTCTTGAACATCGGCGCTGCGGTTGCAGCAATACGTTTACCTGTCTCCGTACCTCCGGTAAAGGAGATCGCCTTGATCTCAGGATGCTCTATAATGGCCTGGCCCGTTTTGCCGCCAAGGCCATGAATGATATTGAGCACGCCAGCTGGCAGTCCTGCTTCTATGCATACTTGTGATAAAAGATAGGCCGTATATGGCGTTATCTCGCTCGGCTTTGCTATGACACAATTGCCGGTAGCGAGTGCCGGTACTATTTTCCAGGTAAAGAGATAGATCGGGAGATTCCAGGGAGAGATGCAGCCTACCACACCGATAGGCTGGCGCAGGGTATAGTTGACCCCCACCCCAGGCATCTGATGCGACTCTGACGCAAAGTGCTGCAGGCCGCTGGCAAAGAAGCGGAAGTTAGAAACCGCACGCGGTATATCTACTGCGCGGGCCAGTTTGCGTGGTTTACCATTGTCCCTGCTCTCGGCTATGACAAACTCATCCATACGGCGCTCTATGCCATCGGCTATACGCAGCAGGGTCATCATACGCTCCTCTAGTGGCGTGGCACTCCAGGTGGAGAACGCTGCTTTGGCCGCAGTGACTGCCAGCTCTACGTCTGAGGCATCGGAGTCAGGTATATGAGAGTAGACCTGACCGGTAGCCGGCTCATAGTTGTCGAGCCATTGAGCGGAGAGCGATGGTTGCAGCTTTCCGTTGATATAGTTTTGTAGTTGCTCCATACTGTGTTGGCAAGCACTGATACTTGTCAGGATAAAACTAAGATATTCCTGATACAGAGTGCCTCGGACAGATTTTTTATCTTCGCGGGATATGCAGGAGATTTTTGACAAGGCTAATGCCGTACTCGCGGCTATCAACGACGCTAAACCCGCCACAGCAGAGGAGCTGGAGGCTTTTCGTATACAATACCTGGGCAGCAAGAATGTGCTGAAAGACCTCTTTGGCGCTATGGCGCAGCTACCGGGCGACCGCAAGAAGGAATACGGCCAGCTGATGAATACGCTGAAGGCAGCGGCAGAGGCGAAGTATGAGGAACAGAAAAACAGCGGCAGCACTACTCAGCAAAAAGTAGATGTACCTGACCTATCTGCTCCGGGTTATAGCCTGCCGCTTGGCTCCCGCCATCCTATCTCTATTATCAAGAATAAGATGATCGACATCTTTGCGCGGATAGGCTTCACTGTGGCCGAAGGGCCAGAGGTAGAGGATGACTGGCATAACTTCACCGCATTAGGCACGCCCAAGGACCACCCGGCGCGTGACATGCAGGATACGTTCTATATATCAGAAGATAAGCACTGGCTGCTGCGCACGCACACCTCCTCTGTGCAGGTGCGTATGATGGAGACTCAAAAGCCGCCCCTGCGCATGATCATGCCGGGCCGTGTATATCGCAATGAAACTATCAGCGCGCGTGCACACTGTACCTTCCATCAGGTGGAGGGACTATATATAGACGAAAATGTGTCTTTCGCTGATCTGAAGCAGGCTATGTACTACTTTGCACAGGAGATGTTTGGACGCGATACACAGATACGTTTTCGTCCTTCGTTTTTCCCCTTTACAGAGCCTAGTGCGGAGATGGATATCTCCTGCTTCATCTGTGGCGGTACCGGCTGTGCTGTGTGCAAGCATAGCGGCTGGGTAGAGATAGGCGGCTGCGGCATGGTAGATTCACACGTACTGGAAAACTGCAAAATAGATCCTGCCAAATACAGTGGATATGCCTTTGGCATGGGCATAGAGCGTATCACGATGCTGAAGTACCAGATCAATGACCTCCGCCTCTTCTTTGAGAATGATGTGCGGCTGCTAAAGCAGTTTGAGTCGGCTCTTTAACTATGATGTTTCCAGACGGAATCCTACTCCGTGAATATTGGTGATCCTTACCGAATCATCATGCTGAAAGTACTTCCGTAGCCGGGTGATAAATACGTCCATACTGCGCCCCTTGAAATAATCATTTTCGCCCCAGAGTGCTACGAGCAGCTGCTCGCGTGTCACAGTCTTATTGCAATGCTGATAGAAAAACACCAGAAGGTCAGCCTCCCGCCTGGTCATCGTCACGTCTCCCATGATATGGGATAGTGTGAATGTGTCATAGTCAAAACTATAACTACCCAATGGGAAAGACAATGGCCGCTCATCTTCCCGCTGCGTACGGCGGAGTATCGCCTTTATGCGCAGCGTGAGTTCCTCTATGCTAAATGGCTTGGTGAGATAATCATCTCCTCCTGACTCAAAGCCCCGGATACGATCCTCCTGCTGGCCACGCGCCGTGAGAAACAATATAGGTGTCTGATCGCGCTGCCTGCGCAGCTGCTGTGTGATAGTGAAGCCATCCATACCGGGCAGCATGACATCCATCAGGATGATATCGTAACTGCCCCCGGACACAGCACGCAAGGCCGCCTGCCCATCCTGTGCATGGATGACATCATAGTCGCGCGTCGCCAGCGTATCCTTCACTACGAAGGCCAGGTTGACATCATCTTCCACAAGGAGTATCTTTTGTCTCATGCACCAGTTTTTAAAGATTGAAAATGATGGAGAAATCGCTACCAGCACCGTATTCACTGACCACGCGTATCTCTCCACGTAGCCGCTTCAGGATCGTTTTGACATAATACAGCCCGAGGCCAAAACCACGTACATTATGGATATTGCCCGTAGGCACCCGGTAGAAGCGTTTGAAAATATTTTTTTGTTCCTGGCTGGAGATCCCTAGTCCATTGTCACGCACGGAGACTGTGATATGCCGGTGGTCAGCCAGCGTTGTGATCACGACCTGTGGCGTACCATCACAATACTTTAGTGCATTGTCTACCAGATTGTAGATGATATTGGTAAAGTGGAACTCGTCCGTCATGAGCATCGGTGCCTCATCACTGAGGTCTAGCCGGACCGTAGCCCCACGCTGTGATAATTGTGGCGTTATATTGTCTACCAGCCTCCAGATAGTGGCATTGACATCTATAGGCCTGAGATCTATCTGATCGCGGTCAGACATCAGTCCCGCCTGCAGTATCCGCTCCGTATGCTGCCGCAGCCTGTCATTCTCCTGCCTGATGATACCCGCGTACATGGCGGCACGCTCTGGTGACGTGAGCACCCCAGGCATCTGCAGGGCCTCTGCTGACAGGCTGATGGTAGCCACGGGCGTCTTAAACTCATGCGTGATATTATTCACAAAGTCCTTCTGTATCTCTGAAAGACGCTTTTGCCGTAAGGCGATATAAATAGCGATGCAAAAAATAGCGATCAAAATGAGAATAGCGCCTGATGAAAGGAGCCACATATTTATACTGCTGCCAGCCAGTGACACTGATGGGAAATACACGCCAAAATAGTAGCTATTGTGGTTCACTCCCGGGAACTTATACTGCACAGTCTTTCCATTGCACCCGTCTGCGTAGCAGACATAGCCGCCGTAGCGCAGCTGATCTGTGGCACAATCGTAAATGCCGAACTCAAAATCAGAGCGGATATCATTGCGCTGAAACTCCTGCTTGATATACTCCTCCAGTATCACCGCATCGATGCTAGAAGGTATATCTACCACATAGTAGTTTGATGCAATGCGCCTCACAGGCTGCGTGGTATTATTATCCAGTTTGTAAAACTGGTTGATGCGCGTATTGACCACACGCAATGATGCCTCCACGCGCCTGTCAAAATCATGAGCAGAAAGCTGCCACGCACGGTATAGCCAATACCCCTGCAGCACGATAATAGAGGATAGTACTATGCCCGATAAAACAAGAAATAAGCGCAGCGATCTATTGCTCATAGAGCAAAGCTACTACTGACTTTTGCGGTGAGCTGATCATTAACACTTCATTAGGAAAATATTACACAGCCTTTAACAGGCTTTAGCATTTGACGCCTGTAGGTTTGTAGTATTGATCACCACAAAAAAAACATCAACATGAAAAACACGATCTTTTTTATTGCTTTCAGCTTTTGCCTGTCAGCCTTTGCCCAGCAGCCTGTCAAAACCATCGCGGCACTCGCGGCAAATGATAGCAAGGCCCACATCTCTTTTGAGACCACCACAATTGATTTTGGCAAGATCAAAAAGGACCAGCCGGTGGAGAAAGAGTTTCCTTTCACCAATACAGGTACTGCGCCGCTGATCATCACTTCGGCCCATCCGTCGTGCAGCTGCACTGTCCCCCACTCTCCCACCGAGGCCATCCAGCCGGGGCATAAAGAATTTATAAAGGCTGGCTACAACGCTCATAATCTGGGCACCTTTGTCAAAACCATCACGGTCAGCTCCAATGCAGATGAAAACAATGTGGTACTAACGATCAAAGGCGAAGTAGTAGAGTAATACTGCCTGCTGAGACGTACGTGAACAGGCCCCTTTGCGGGCCTGTTTTGTTTTTTAGCTTTGTGAAAAGCCCATATTTTGAAACTGCGTTCTACTCTCCTTCTGGCGCTGGTGTTTGCCTTTGGTGCCTGCCTGGGTCAGGGCACTCAGCCCTGGTATCACAGTACCACCATCTACCAGATATATCCCCGCTCCTATTATGACAGCAATGGTGACGGTATCGGCGACCTCCCGGGGATAATCCAGAAACTGGATTATATCCAGTCCCTCGGTTATGAGACTGTCTGGTTCTCCCCTTTCTACGCCAGCCCGCAGCGGGATTTTGGTTATGATATATCAGACTACCTGGCCATCGCGCCGGAGTATGGTACACTAGCAGATGCTCAGCAGCTGATAGCTGAGACGCACAAGCGGGGTATGAAGATCGTCTTTGACATGGTGATGAATCATACCTCTGACGAGCATCCGTGGTTCAAAGAATCAAAAAGCTCGCGTACTAATCCTAAAGCTGACTGGTATATCTGGACCGACAAGCCTAATCGCTGGCATAGCGTGATAGGTGGCGGTGGCTGGCATTATTGCAAAGAACGCAACCAATACTACTGGGCCAGCTTCCTGCCTTTTCAGCCAGACCTAAACTACCGCAACCCGGAAGTAAAAAAGGCAATGTTTGACGCCTGTCGGCACTGGCTGGCTCAAGGGGTAGATGGCTTCCGGCTAGATATGATCAACTCGATCTACAAAGACTCCCTGCTCCGCAATAATGCCGCCTCGCGCCGAGCGGTGAGGCATGCTCCAGGCTCCGGCAAATTTATCCATACCGTAAAAGGTTATCTCAATCAGCCGGAGACTTTCCTGTTTGCCAAAGAACTCCGTGCAGTCTGTGATTCCTTTGGTGACAGGATGCTACTCGGCGAAGTCTATGGCACTCATCCCGTGGTAAGAGAGTTTCTCGGCGGAGATAAAAATGACGGCCTCGGCCTCGTATTCAATTTTGAGATGCTCCGGTTTAAATACAAAGCATCGTATTTCCGCAAGCTCACCGCAAGCCTGGAGCGTGATTTTCCTGATCCTTTTACACCCGTATATGTATTTAGCAATCATGACCGCCGTAGAAGTATGAAGCGGCTGGATGGCGATATGGCACGGGCAAAACTTTTACAATTTTATCAGCTCACGACGCGCGGTGTATCATGCATGTACTATGGCGAAGAGATAGGCATGAGCGACCTGGCCATCCCTTATAAAAACGCTCTGGACCCCATAGGCCAGAAATATAAGAAAGTGCCCCGCTGGCTCACTGAGCTGGCAGACGAGACGCTAAACCGTGACGACCTCCGCACGCCCATGCAGTGGACCTCAAGGGGTAATGCCGGCTTTTCTACGGCTGCTAAAACATGGCTGCCTGTACATCCTAATCACGATACGATCAATGTAGCTACAGAATCTGTAGACAGCTCGTCTATATTAAATGAAGCGCGTACACTCCTCCACCTGCATAAAAATAATGGTGCGCTGCACTATGGTAAACTATCTATACTGCCGGGACAGCCGCGGGGTGTACTGGCCTACAGCCGGCAGATAGGCGATGAGGAAGTGATCGTGCTGCTCAACTTTTCACGAAAGACAAAAAAAGTCGCCATACCTGATAAATATCATTCCGTATACAGCCTCTATGCCGGAGATAAGCCAGAGGGCGTATCAGTAAATCTGAGAGAATTTGGGGCCGCCATTCTGAGTAAATAATGGTCCTTTTTGCCTGTGCCCAATCTTTTGTAATTATGCATCTGCAAAATCGTCTAACTCCAACTAAATACAAGATATGGCTACCGGATTTTTTAAAGTTCCCACACCGCATAATGAACCTGTAAAAACCTATGCTCCGGGTACACCGGAACGCAAAGAGCTGAAGGAAAAACTCGCCCAGATGCGCAAGGAGGTGCGCGATATACCGATGTTTATCGGAGATAAAGAAGTACGCGAAGGGCAAAAGATAGAACTCCGTCCACCACACGATCGCAAGCATCTGCTGGGCCACTTTTACAAAAGTGATAAAGCGCATGTGACCCAGGCCATAGAAGCCGCCCTGGCCGCTCATGAGAGGTGGCAGGCATTGACCTGGGAACACCGCGCCTCCATCTTTCTCAAAGCTGCAGACCTCATAGCCGGTCCATATCGCGCCGAGCTGAATGCAGCTACGATGCTCGGCCAATCAAAGAATGCCTTTCAGGCGGAGATAGATTCAGCCTGTGAGATCATAGATTTCCTCCGCTTCAACGTGAAATACATGACGGAGATCTATGCGATGCAGCCCGACTCTAATCCCGGTATGTGGAACCGCATGGAGTGGAGGCCGCTGGAGGGTTTTGTATACGCGCTGACTCCGTTCAACTTTACTGCGATAGCCGGTAATCTCCCCAGCTCGTGCGCCATGATGGGCAATGTCGTAGTGTGGAAACCAAGCAATACACAAGTATACGCGGCACACGTACTGATGAAAGTATTTCGCCTCGCGGGCGTGCCGGCTGGCGTGATCAATCTGATATATCCATCAGGCCCGGATGCGGCAGATGTCATCTTCAGGCATAAAGATTTTGCTGGTATCCACTTCACAGGTTCTACCGGTGTGTTTCAGGATATATGGAAATCTATAGGCAACAATATCCACCTCTACCGCTCTTATCCACGCATAGTGGGTGAGACCGGAGGCAAAGACTTCGTATTGGCCCATAAATCTGCTGATCCGCATGTGGTATCGGTAGCGCTTTCGCGCGGTGCCTTTGAGTACCAGGGACAGAAGTGCTCGGCTGCCTCGCGTGCCTACATCCCTAAGAGTCTCTGGCCAGAAGTGCTGAAACTGATCACTGCCGACCTCAAGGACATGAAGATGGGGCCGGTGGAAGATTTCAGCAATTTCATCAATGCAGTGATAGATGAGAAATCTTTTGACAAACTGGCCGGTGCGATAGAAGATGCTAAAGCGAGCAAGGATGCTGATGTGATAGTGGGCGGTAAATATGACAAGTCTAAGGGCTACTTTATTGAACCGACCATCATTCAGGTGAAAGACCCACACTATATCTCTATGAAGGAAGAGCTTTTTGGTCCGGTACTTTCGGTGTATGTTTATGAGGATGAAGCCTACGAAGAGACGATACAACTGGTAGATACCACTGCTATATACGCCCTCACCGGCTCTATCATCGCTCAGGACCGCTACGCTATCGAGCTGGCTACTCAGAAGCTCAGCAATGCAGCGGGTAATTTCTATATCAATGACAAGCCTACAGGTGCAGTAGTGGGTCAGCAGCCATTTGGTGGTGCACGTGGCTCTGGTACCAATGACAAAGCCGGCTCTATGATCAACCTGCTGCGCTGGGTACAGCCGCGCACGATCAAAGAAACGCTGGTGCCACCTACAGACTACAGGTATCACTTCCTGGCGCAGGATTAAAAAAGACAGCCCCTAATCACCATCTTATGAAGAAAATCTTATTACCCATTTTACTGCAGCTGTGCGGCGTGTTTTCTTTTGCGCAGTGTACATCCTGTACTATCAATATCACCGGCAATGATCCGGCTGATCGAGTGGTGAGCATCGGTCAGACACTGTGCATACAGTCCGGTGGCACTGCCACCGGCCGTATCCTGATCTCATCCGGTGGCAAGGTATGTAATCAGGGGCACATTCATACCACCAACATTTTGGTCATGGCCGGCGGTGAATTGGATAATTATGGAATGATAATGGCAGATAGCTTGCTGGTAACCGGGCCGAGCGCTGTCCTTAATAATTATAGCTCTATCACTGATGACCGGCTGGCAGTCACCTCCGGCGGCACGATCAATAATACCGGCGCGATCACCTTCAATATCTTTGGCGACTCGACGTGTACAGTGACCAATCAAGGTAGCTTCATTGCCAATCAGGACCTCGCTCAGGGCTATGGCGCGACATTCAATAATACCGGCCGCGTATCCGTAGGGCGTGATTTTTACAATAGTACCGGGGCCACCTTCACCACGTCATGTATGGTCTCCGTACAGCGTGACTGGTACAATACAGGCGTGATAGACGGACCTGTCAGTGGCTGCGGTGGTTTTGACATCACCGGCCAATCTCTGAATACAGGCACGATAGGCGCCAGCGGGCATGTAGATATCTGTGATGCGGGACATCCGGTATTCGGCCTGGATGGAAATACGGGAACTACCAATGGAGTGACCTTTTGCCAATGCACTACCTCCTGCACCGCGCTCGGTATAGGTGAGGCAGATGAGTTTCTAAGCTTTGAGGCATACCCCAATCCAGCCTCCGATGTGATCTATCTCAAAGTGCCAGCCGGTGTGCAGTCTGCTACACTCACTGACATGCTCGGACAGGTGATCGCTGTACAGCCCGTGAGTATGCAGACGCGGATAGCAATACCTGTAGCCTCCATAGTCAGTGGCATATATATTGTCACCGTACAGGGCACGGCCTCCAGAGCTTCACGCCGGGTGGAAATACTGCGCTAAAACTGTTAGCCTTTTTGCGTAGACTTGCAGGTACATCAACCTTCTAGCAGCCCCGCATGTCCCCCTTTCTTATTGTCAGCATCGTCTTTTCCGTCTTATATGCATGGCTGATCCTGTATTTTCTGGTGGGCTGGATCAAGCTGAAAGGCATCATGGAGGAGAAGCAGGCGAAGAGTACTATGCTTCCATTTGTCTCGATCATAGTACCCGTGCGCAATGAGTCTGAGCATATACAGGATTGCCTGAGGGCCATATTGTCACAGACATATCCGCATCATCTGTATGAGGTGATCGTGGTAGATGACTATAGCACTGACCCTACCTATCGCCTCGCCCGCGAGGTCGAGGCTGACAATATAACTGTACTGGATCTGTCCAAATACTTCGGTGATGCTTCAGAAAAAATACCTAATAAAAAGAAAGCGCTCACCATCGGAATCAAAAATGCCAAAGGACAATTGATCATGACCACCGATGGCGACTGCCTGATGAGTGAGCAATGGCTGGAAACGATGGTAAACTTTTACCGCGATCACAAATATAAATTCATCACGGGTCCTGTGCTGCTGCGCCCTGCCAAGAATCTGCTAACCCTCTTTCAGCAGATAGATGTGATCAGCCTGCTGGGCATCACAGGTGGCACGATAGCCAATGGCAGCCCGACCATGTGTAATGGCGCTAATCTGCTATATGAGAAAAAAGCCTTTCTGGAGGTAGATGGCTACAAGGGTAATACGGACATCCCTACAGGTGATGATATTTTCCTGATGCAGAAGATCGAGATGGCACATCCTGATTCTATCGGTTTTGTACGCTCTATGGACGCCTGCGTCTACTCTCAGCCGGAGCAGCGGTTCAGCGATTTTCTGGCGCAGCGTGTCAGGTGGACCAGCAAGTCTACTGCCTTCCAGAAAAAATCTGTAACGCTGATTCTCACGTTTGCCTATCTGTTTAACCTGCTCATCCTCGTATTCATACCTATTGCCTTTCAGCCCTTTGAGATGGCATGGCTGCCGCTGGTAGTAGCATTTGGCACCAAGTTCTTCTTTGATTTTATCTTCAATATCGGCGCTACTGGCTTTTTCAAAAGGCGGATACTACTATTGCTGCTGCCGGTTTTCGAACCGCTGCATATTATTTATATTGTATGCATCGGTGTGCTGGGCCTTAGTGGCAAGTATACCTGGAAGGAAAGGAAAATATCCTGATCCGCAGAGCTATAGAAGATCATAGCATGACAGACCCTACCGGCCCAAATCACAAAGCATGGAGGCGCTTCCGGCGCAATAAAGCTGCTGTAGCTGGTCTGCTGGTGATCATCCTCACGTTTTTCATTGCCATTTTTGCGTATGAGATAGCACCGGATAGCACACCTGATGCCAATGAGCAGACGCTCGCCATCGCTATGTCGCCTCCGGTCACCCAGGTCCGGTTTATCGAGGTGGTCAAACCTGCTCCGCCGGCATCTGTTTCCTTTCTCAGCGCATTCTTCATGGGCCGGCCCTCCCGCTACGAGTCTTGGCCTATCATTGGGTTTCGCATGAAGTACGATCACATCTTCGTAGATGTGTATAGGGGCAAGACACGTGCAGCAGAGACCAGACGTCTTGCCTACACCAATATGACGGGCCGGGATACCTTTTATGATCCACAGGGGCATAGGATAGCATTCACTGACATGGACAGCGGCTCTGCTACGTACGCCAGATTTTATGAAAAAACACGTGATGCTGTTTTTCGTACTATGCTGCCGCAAAAAACCTTCTGGCTGGGCACAGATCGCTTTGGCAGGGATATTCTCAGCAGGTTGATCATTGGCAGCCGGGTATCTCTTTTTGTAGGACTGGTAGCTGTACTCATATCGCTGCTTATCGGAGTGATAGCGGGGGCACTGGCCGGCTACTACCGCGGCTGGATAGATGAGGTCATACTATGGATCATCAATGTGTTTTGGTCTATACCTACTATCTTATTGGCTATGGGTCTCTATGTAGGTGCAGGTACAGTGATAGAGTCCAAACTACTCCTCATCTTCATAGCAGTGGGTCTGACCATGTGGGTAGAGGTAGCGCGGATAGTGCGGGGTCAGTTCATTCTGGTGCGTGAGTTTGAGTATGTGACCGCAGCACAGAGCATGGGTTTTGGCAGCGCACGCACCATATTCCGCCACATACTGCCCAATATCCTGGGGCCCGTGATCGTAGTAGCGTGTTCCAACTTTGCCAGTGCAATACTGATAGAATCCGGACTGAGCTATATCGGCCTGGGCGTGCAGCCACCCACACCCAGCTGGGGTGGTATGCTGAGCGAGTACAAAAATTTCATCGACTCAGATAAAGCCTTCCTGGCTCTGGCGCCGGGTATCGCTATCATGGTCCTGGTGCTAGCGTTCAACCTGGTGGGGAATGGCCTCAGGGATGCGCTGGATGTAAAGGGCAAACCGGAGTGACCTGTTTTGCCTTTGATCCGGTACTTATTTACCGGTTTCAATGTAAAAGCAAATTGCTATTTTGGCATTTAATCTCAACCCATCATGCCGCTGACCGAGATAGATTTCTACAAATCCCGCCTCTCAAAACTGGAGCCGCTCTTTGCGCTAAAGCAGCAACAGATCAACTCTCTGCTGGAGATCACCGAGGCGGTAAATAACAACTGGCCTATCAATGCCCTGGTACGCGTCTATGAGTCCATACTGATAGCTCAGCTCGGTATCCAAAAGATAGCCCTGCTGGTCAAAGGTGATGGCAATAAGTGGGACTGCATATCCTACACCGGCGCTGATGTAACATTTCAGCAATTGGATTATAATTCATTCGCAGAAAAATTTAACGATCTCACTACTGTCTCTACTGTGAGTGGGTATGAGCTGCCAGAGTTTGAGTTTGTGATACCTGTAGCGCACAAAAAAAATGTGATAGGCCTGGCCTTTCTTGGTGATTTTCGCGCCGGCGAGGAGCTGGATACTAAAGAAGAAAAGCTGAAGTTTACCCAAACGATCACCAATATCATCCTCGTAGCAAACGAGAATAAGCGCCTCTTCAAAAGCCAGATGGACAAGGCCATTCTGGAAAAGGAGCTGAAGCTGGCGGCCGATATGCAGAATATGCTGGTGCCTACCACTATGATCAGCAATGAGCAAATTGAGACTGCAGCTTTCTACAAGCCACACAAGGATATAGGGGGAGACTACTACGATTTCATCAAGATATCCGAAGAAGAGTTTGTCTTTTGCATCAGTGATATCTCCGGAAAGGGCGTGCCGGCTGCTCTGCTCATGGCAAACTTCCAGGCCAATCTGCGCGCTATCGTAGCGCGCAACTACGCACTGGATACGGTGGTAGACCTGCTAAACCGGAAAGTAGGTGAGATCACCAAAGGAGAGAAGTTTATCACGCTCTTCATAGCAAAATACAACATGAAGTCGCGCCTCCTGACGTATGTCAATGCGGGGCACAATCCTTCTATCATCCATAGCCCAAGCAGTGTAGAACTGCTGGACAAGGGCTGCACTATACTAGGTATGTTTGATATCCTGCCTTTTATCAATACGGGAGAGGTCAAAATAGAACCAGGAGCACTCCTTGTCAATTATACAGATGGGCTAACGGAAGCTACCAATGAAAAGGGAGAGCTTTTTGAGGTAGAAGGCCTGATGGCGTACATAGCTGCGCATTATTCACAGCCGCTCAATATGTTTAACGCAAATTTGGTAGAACACATCAATGAGTTTAAGGGTAGTGAAGACTTTGACGATGACCTCACACTACTGACGGTCCGTTTCCATTGACAAAGCGCCTGTATCAAACAGGGCGAGCATGGCCAGAACCATGAAAAAGAATGGTCCTACCTTGTCCGACTCCAGCATATCGCTTAGTATGAGATTGATAATAATGGAAAACATCACCAGTAGCAGCGTCATGACCGCTCGTTTGTCTTCGCGGGATTTCATTTTATAGTATATATACTCACCGTAGATAAAAGTCACAAAAGTGATCAGCACAAAGATAAAGAGGCCCGGCCACCCTTGCTCTGAAAGCATGAGCAGGTAGTAGTTGTGCACAGTAGAGTGCTCTTCATTATCACTGATGTATGTCTCAAACTCCGTCACTGTGTACGAACGGTAGAAATTATAGAAATTGCCAGAACCCACACCCATCCACGGCCGGTCATTAGCCATACGTGCGCCGGCTACCCAGCGGTACACCCGCTCCATACTTGATACATCCTTGCCTTGAAAGGTAGAAGTCAGGTGCGAGGAGAAATCATCATGATAAACAGTCTCCTGATAGTTGGGGGCAAAGCGGAGATAATGATTATCATAAAACAGCCATGACACTCCGATCACTGCGATCACTGCAAATACAGCCATCGCGATCCGGGTCATACGCCATTTCACCATATAGTAAAAGGGGATCATGCCGATGATAGCCAGCATAGCTGTACGCGTATAGGATAGATATGTAGCAATAATATAGAGTACAATGCTTGCTACTAAAACTTTATGCGTAACCGTGCCCTTGGCATACCAGCTCGCCGCCCAAACCACAAACGGGAAAAAAATGCTGATCATCGCAGCATAGTTCACGTGATTGCGAAAATATGGTGTAACGCAATGGTTGACGTCGGAAAAAGAGAACTGGTATATAATGCCGTGTCGCAGTACCGAGACAATGATAAGTATGGTAAGCGGAGAAAATATAAGCCAAAACCATCGCTGCATATCACTCCTGGTCCGTAATATGATCGCAGTGAGCAGTGTGAAAGGAACGAAGTACCAGATCTTTGCGGCAAATACTTTGTAGGAAAAGACCGGCAGATCCGAGTTGATCGCGCAGATCAATATCCAGAAAAGATGGAGTAGCAACACTACTATCAGCGGATTACTGATAAATCCGCGCGGCAGCAGATCCTTGCGAAAGGCTACAAGTGTCAGCGTGACCAGGGTCAGCCCTACCATCAAAGGCTCAGTAGGAAGATCAGTAGCCAGTCCACTGGGGAAATAATATTCTATGGAGCAGGGTAGCAAAAACATCAGGGCGAAATACATCGCCTTGTAGTTCAGGATCGTAAAAAAAATAATCAGTAGCAGCGCAGGTACTGCCAGCAGGAAAGTGGTCTCCAGCTGGTATGCCGCCAAAACCGAAGCTACAGATGCAGCGGCAAATCCGTAAAAAAGTCCGAACTCGGTTTTACTGATATTTCGGGCATTGGTCATAGACGCTTGCGTATCTCTTGCACCTGATCTACCAGCAGCGCAGCAAAAATCGAAAAGACAAATGTAAGGAGGAATGTGGTGAGTACTATCAGAGAGCGTACCGGCTTCTCTTTCTTCTCTGCTATGGTAGGTGCATCTATTACAGCCAGAGATTTTGCCGCATTCTGCAGCGCATTTTCTATTTGCTCTTTTATATTGGAGTTTTCATTGTATTCTATGAGCGCATTTTTCTGACGGGCGTATATCGCTTTGTATATCTGCACACCCTTAGGGTCGCTTCCCTCTATTATGTCCGTCTTGTCAAATCCCGCTTTGACTGTGATTCCGTATTGCTTGCCGAGTACTGCCAGGGTATCTCCGTAGGCATTGATCAGTCGCTCAGACTCGGCCAGCTGCTTAGTAAAGGTCTGCAGCTGCTGTAGCTGCGAGGCATGGAGGCTGCTGCGGTAGATCGAATCCGATTTTACCACTACATCATTCACTATGTCCCGGGCCAGTACAGGGTCTGTATCATACAGGCTGATCTCCACGGCACCCTGATCTGTTTTGATCACTTTATAATTGCTTTCAAATTCCTTTTGAGTCTTTGTCTTATAATATTTCGCATCCTTATTGATCTCATAGTGGCCGGCCAGATCATACCCGTATATGATGTAGTTTTCTATCGGTTTAGACTGTGCTATAGTGAGTACCCGGTTCACATCTTCCTTGGTACCAAAATACTCTACATGCTCCAGACTAAATACGGCAGACCTGTCGTTATATGCCAGATTGATAGGGTATACAGTCGCATAGCTGCGATAATAGTCCTTCATAAAGAACCATGAGTATACGGCTGCAATAACTGTAGCCGCCAGCGTAGCGATCATGATCTGCTTCTTCCAGCGGATCAGTACCCGGATGGCTCCGAGCATATTGTATTCATTATCCATTCAGGTTTGTTTAGCGGTCAAATATAGAAATTCCGACTTAGTGAGGGCTTGTAAGGGGTATTAATGCCTGAAAAACTCTGCCTCACACCAGATCTGCAATACAACGCCACTGCCAAAAGTTTATTTTAGATAGCGGTTTTACTCGGATATGCCGCCCCTGAGCAGGGATACCAGCCTGAATGGTACCAGCTGCAGACCTAGTACCAAAGCCACCAGCAAGGCCCCGTTCACTATAAGCTTGGCCATCCACCCAGCCGGTATATACAGACATGCCCATGAGATCAGGATACCGAGCGACACAAAGGCCGCCAGACGGATCAAAAGGCTCCATTGCCATCTGACCTTGAAAAGTGAGGTGACCACCCATACATGCAGTCCTGCCACTGCCACCTGAGTAGATAGTGTCGCGACTGTAGTGCCCAGCGCTCCATAGCGCGGTATCAAGGCTATATTGAGCGCCACATTCACTATGATGCCGCCTACAGCTATCATATTGAGAATGCTCATGCTGCCCTGAGCCGTCAGCAGCGTACCAAATATGTAAACGCTGGAGATGGGTATAAATGAGATCATCAGGAGGCGAAAGATAGCGGCCACATAAGCATCACTGCCGGTGTAGAGCAAATGCATAATCTCATCTGCATAAAAACCGCATAATATAGCCACGGTAGTGGAGAAGACGAACATCAGAATGGCACTGAATCGAAGCAGCTCTTGTATGTCTTCCCGCTTGCGGATCATATTAGCAAAAAGCGGCAGCAAGGGCACCCCAAAAAGGTAGCCGAATTGATTGACAGCATCCAGGAGGCGGTAGGGCTTGGCATACACGTCAGTTTCGATGGCGCTATACATACGCTCGAGCATGATGGCATCTATCCGGTAATAAATGGTCATCAGCAGGCCTAGCATGGCAAAAGGTGCAGACTTCATCAATATGGAGCGAATATAGCGCCAGCGCCAAAGCTCGTAGTGAAACTGCTGCCTGCCCCGCAAAAAGATAAAAGCAACAATAGCAGTAATACTAAGAGCAGCAGTTTGGGAGAAGATAAAATAATGGATATCAAAATGTGCCGCCTCAAATACCGGCAGGTATAATAATGATGCGCAAAAAATGATAGCAAGTAGACGGTCCAGTATAGAGATGAAAGAATCTATACGAAACAGATGCAAAGCGGTCAGATTAGAACGCAGGTAAAGGATATAGGATAGCAGCACCTGGTTGAGCGCGAGCGCCATGAGCATTTTGATCTGTAGATCGCTATATCCGGTCAGTATAGCGCCCACAAACGCCACAGCGAAATAGATAAGCGATAGTGATACTTTCACCACCATCAGGTTAGGAAAGTAAGTCGCCAGTCGCGAAGGATGGCGCGCTATTGCACGGTTATTAAAATTGTTTAGACCAAAATCCAACAGGATGCCGAAAAGGAATGAAAAGTTCATCAGCGCCAGATAAGTGCCGTACTCTCCCGGAGCGGCACGATTCTGCACGACGCGGTCTATACCAAATATCCAGAATGGTTTGACCAGGACATTGACAAAGATGAGCAGCAATAAGTTGCCTGCAAATTTTTTGCGCATAGCGGAGCGGCTAAGATAGGATTTAGACTCTAAATCAATCCCTGGCCGCCGAAATATCAGAAGCAAGCCTCACCAGCAGTGGAGCGATCTCGCCGGGACGCACAGTGTAAGCCGGGGGAAAAAGCTGCAGGGCGCTACGAGGCATATAATCCACCTCCGCCGTTTCCGGATGCTGGACAATAGTGATACCGCCATGTTGTTCGATCTCATACAGCCCCTCCGCCCCGTCGGCATTGGCTCCGGACAAGAGCACGCCTATCGCGCGAGTGCCAAAAACCCGAGCAGCACTTTCAAAAGTAACGTCTATACTGGGTCGGCTATAATTCACCTTTTCTGAGCTATCCAGCGCAAAACTACCATCCGGCTCAAAAAGCAGATGATAGTCAGCAGGTGCGGTATATATGATGCCCCGTTGCGGCTGATCCTTGTCCTCTATATCACGGACGGGCAGGCTGGCCCTTGATGCGAGGAGCGCCTCCAGCAGATCTTCCGACCGGGTGTGGCGGTGCATCACCAGCACCACGGCAGCATTGATCCTTTCTGACAGCAATGGTAAAACAACCAGCAGCACAGAAAGGCTCCCGGCCGATCCTCCTATCAGGATCACCTTTGATGGTGCTTCTATTTCTTGCCTTTGCGCCATATTTTATCCTTGCCTGCGATCTGCTGGTAAGAGGCCTCCACTGTCGAAAAGCGTATGGACTCCTTGCTGCCCAGTCCTATAAAGCCCAGTCCCTCCAGGCTATCATCGAACAGGTGAAAAACACGGTCCTGAAGGGTCTGATTGAAATAGATGAGCACATTGCGGCAGATGATGAGCTGAAACTCATTAAATGAACTGTCGGTAGCCAGGTTATGCGTGGCATAGACGATCCGCTTTGTCAGGGCGGTATCCATTTTGACCATATCATACTGTGCCGTATAGTAGCTGGAGAAATCTTCCGCTCCGCCAGCTGCGACGTAGTTTTCCGAATACTTCTGCATCTGAGCAAGAGGATATATGCCAGCACGTGCAACACTGAGAGCGGTAGGATTGATGTCCGTAGCGTAGATAATAGACTTATCCAGGAGTTTGCTTTCCTTCAGCAGGATAGCCATAGAGTACACCTCTTCACCGCTGGCGCACCCCGCATGCCAGATGCGGATCAGCGGATACGTGGCCAGTACCGGGAAGATCTGTGTGCGGAGGGCCGCATAGAAAGATGGGTCACGAAACATCTCTGTCACATTTACGCTCACCATATCTATGAGCCGCGAGAGATAATCCTTATCAGAGTTGATCCGGTACCGCAGCTCTGCAAAAGAAACAAAGCGATCTACCGTCATGAGCCTGGCTATACGGCGGTGCAGAGATGCACGGGCATAGTCGCCAAAGTCATACCCATACTGCCGCTGTACATCATCTATCAATGTATCCAGTTGGTCCTCTGTGAGCTCTATCTGCATCAGTCCAGGTATGAGTGAAGGATGGCCAGCATAGTATCCTGATCTATCGGTTTGGATATATAGTCATTGGCGCCGGCCTCCAGGCACTTTTCGCGGTCTCCCGCCATGGCCTGCGCAGTGACAGCTATGACTGGTATAGCTGCCAGCCCGGCATCGCCTCTGATCTGTGAGATAGCGGTATAACCATCCATATCAGGCATCATCATATCCATAAATACAATGCCTATATTTCTATCCGTTTTCAGTTTCTCTATGCCCTCTGTGGCATACGCAGCAGACACGCTAGCGAACCCCTTTGCCCGCAGCACCGCCGTCAGTGCAAAAATATTCCGCGCGTCATCGTCTATGATCAGTATTGTTTTTCCTCTATTCATGCTAGATTATTGTTCGTACAGCCAGACGCGTAGCAGCGACATCAGCTGGTCTATGTCTATGGGTTTCGATATGTAGTCTGATGCTCCTGCCTGTATGCATTTCTCGCGGTCTCCTACCATTGCCTTGGCTGTCACAGCTATGACGGGCAGGGTCTTCATTTTCATTTCACCCCTGATGCGCTTTATAGCTTCATAGCCATCCATCTCAGGCATCATGATATCCATCAGTACGATATTGGTATCAGGATTCTGACGCAGCATCTCCAGCGCTTCTTTGCCATCGGTGGCACTCAGTACATTCACCTTATACTGCTCCAGCGAGTGCGTGAGCGAATAGATATTGCGTATATCATCATCTACTACGAGTATCTTCTTATCCTTCAGCACCTCGCTCAGGGCGCCGAGTTGCTTATACTTGGAGGCTTGCGTCTTCTTGCCATTGGACTCTATGAGATGGAGGAAGATAGACACTTCATCCAGTATGCGCTGGTAGCTATGGGCGGTCTTGACCACTATCGAGTCGGCATATGCCTTGATGCGGTGCTCTTCATTTTTAGACAGGCTCTTTCCCGTAAACACTATGATAGGCAGGTTTTCGAGGCCCGGATTCTTCTTGACCTCCTCCAGCATTTTATACGCCCTTTGATCCGGCACTCCCATATCCAGGATCACACAGTCTATTCCATCTTTCTGTAAGGCCGTCACACTCTCTTCCACATTATTTTTGATCTCAGAGTTTACTGCATAGGACTGCAGAAAGTATGAAAGTGCCTTTGCATGCTTATTGTTTTCCTCTATGATGAGGACTTTCTTATCCTTTTTTGTGATCACATTCTCGAGCTTTCTGAAAACCTCCGGCATCTGCTCAAAAGCGATCGGCTTATTGATAAAGTCTACAGCCCCGCTCATCAGACTTTCCTGACGCATATGTAGCGATGACATGACGTGTACAGGTATGTGCCGTGTGGCAGAATTTGATTTCAGCTCTTCCATCACCTCCCATCCGTCCTTTACGGGTAGCTGGATATCCAGCAGGATGCCTATAGGCAGCAGAGCCTCTGCGAGCGCTATGCCTTCGTCACCGCTCACAGCCACCACACCTTTGTAGCCCTGCTGGCGAGTATAGCTGAGTAGCGCCGATGCAAATTTTGTATCATCCTCCACGATCAGTATCACACGATCCTTCAGCGTGATATCTTTACGATCATCAGGTATGGATTCCGGCTTCGCCTCTGCCAGGTATCTTTTGCGCTCGGGTGCTATCCTGATAGACTCAGCTACCGGTGTCATAGCCGGCGTATATTCTGGTGGCTCATGTATTTCCTTGCGGATAGGGATGGTCAGTGTGAAAGCACTACCCCTCCCAGGTTCACTCGTCACGCTAATGCTGCCTCCCAACAGCCTTGATAGCTCGCGGCTGATAGATAGGCCCAGGCCTGTGCCGCCGTATTTGCGGCGTGTAGTACCATCAGCCTGCTGGAAAGCTTCAAATATCAAGTCCAGTTTATCTGCAGCGATACCCACCCCGGTATCTACTACCGAGAACGAAATATGGTCCTGCCTATCCGATTTGGATATATGGAGCGATACGCTGCCTTGGTCCGTAAATTTAAGCGCGTTGGATATCAGGTTTTTCAGGATCTGCTCTATACGGATCTGATCTGTCTCCACATAGCCGGGCACATCTGTGCCCACATTAATATCAAACACCAGCTTCTTCTCCCTGGCCACCGGCGCAAAGAGTGACCTGAGATCATCTACTATAGCCTCTACCATCACGGGCCTGAACTCAATGGTCATCTTACCGGATTCTATCTTAGACAGGTCCAGTATCTCATCTATCAGCCCGAGCAGGCTGCTACCCGAGGCCTGTATCACGCGTGCGTATTCTATCTGCTCAGAGGTGAGGTTCTTCTCATTATTTTCTGACATGAGGCGCGATAGCAGCAGGATCGAGTTGAGCGGCGTGCGCAGCTCGTGAGACATATTAGCCAGAAACTCCGACTTATATTTGGTGCTCAGCGCCAGCTCCTCTGCCTTCCTCTGTATCTCAATATTGCGCTCTATGACCATCTGGCCCTTTTCTTCCAGCAGTTTAGAGCGCTCTTCCAGCTCCTGATTGGTCTGCAGCAGCTCTTCCTGCTGTACCTTCAACTCCTCCTCAGATGCCTGCAGCTTTTGCGTCTGCTCCTCCAGCTCATTATTGATGCTTTCCAGCTCGGAGTGCTGGGCTTGCAGTTCTTCGGACTGTGCCTGGGTCTTATCCAGAAGCTCTTGTAGCTTTTTGAAGTTTATGGCAGCATTTACCGCGATAGCTATTGGTTCACGTACTGACTCGATCAGGCTGATGGCTAGCTCAGATGGAGGCAATGTGAATCCCATCTCTATCAGCCCTATGACACGCTCACCCTGTATGAGAGGTATCATGATGAGTTGTACCGGATCCATTTTGCCGAGCGCTGATGCCACAGACAGGTATCCAGCAGGCAGCTCCCTGATGATCTTTATCTCGCGGTCGCGTATAGCCTGCCCGGCCAGCCCTAGCCCCTCCGTGATCTCCGGTGGCGCACCTTGCGCAGCATAGCTTCCGGTCAGTTTGTAGAGACCTCTCTCATCCAGAACGTATGATACTGCTGTCTTGGCCTGTACGTATTGCGCCAGCGCACTCACTACTTTATCTGAGAGCACGGTGACCTGCATCTGCCCGCGCACAGCCTCGCTGATGCGCACCGCGCCGGCCTGCAGCCATGACCGGTCCCTTATATCTGTAAAGCTCTTCTGCAATGCCCAGACCATATCATTCAGGGCGTGGGAGATGCGACCCAGGTCATCGTCCACCTGGTCCTGACTGCGCACTGTGTAGTCTCCGCCTGCTATCTGGCGGGTCACGCCCTCTATCACAGTGATGCGCGCAGCAGTCTCTTTATATTTGCGCTCTACCTCCTCCTGCAGCGCCATGCGCGCATCGAGGTCAGACTTGATGCGGAAGTAGCTGGATATCGTGATCAGGATAGACAGAAACGAAGCTATCAGGATAAGAATCGGCGTATAGGTAGAATACCTGGTCTGGTCTGATACGCGGCCGGATAGCAGCCGCTCCTCCTCCCTATCTATCCTCGCAGACTGAGCCCTAAGCTTCCACATGAGCTGTGTGCCTACTTTGATAGCATCGGTACGTACACTGAGGGTAGCAGCCATCGTACTATCCTGGTGTAGGAGCTTCTGTAGATGATTGATGCGATCATCCATTATCGCTTTGAAATCATCCAGGTTTTTTTGCTGCAGGGGATTATCACCTGTGATACGGCGTAGTGTGGCAAACTGATTATAGGAGGAATCTACAGCCCATTTGAAGACAGCCAGGGTAGCCGGATCCTTCGTGAGAAGGTATCCTCTTTGCGCATTTTCAGCATTCTGCACCGCTATGAGTACCTTTTGATTGGCCGATATCACATTATAGGTATGATTGACCCAATAGGACCGGTCTACCAGCTTGGATATGCTGTAGTAGGATGCATAGGAGCTGGCCAGAAGCAGCAAGACGGATAAGATAAAAACAACCTGCAGACGGCGCACGATCGGATTGGTAATAGTACTCATGAGCGGTATTTCGTTTGAGGTCCGTTTATAGATAGTATCATAGTAAAAGTTGTTCCTTCATTTTCGCGACTGGTGGCAAAGATATGGCCGTGATGATTCTCGATGATCTTTTTGGTCACAGCCAGGCCGATGCCTGTTCCCTCATATTTATCACGTGTATTGAGCCGCTGGAAGAGGACAAAAATTTTATTCAGGTATTTCTCATCAAAGCCGATCCCATTATCTGCGACATCTATACGGATATATGGACCGGGATTGATCACAGGGTTGATAAAAGGGCACTCTTCTTTATGCGTGGCTGTGATCTTGATCTGCGGATCTACACCCGGCCGTGAAAACTTGAGACTGTTACTGATGATATTCTGGAATACCTGGCGCATCTGGCCTGGCAGGCTCTGGATCACCGGCAGCTGATCATATACGATATCTGCAGATTTTTCATTCCGGCTCAGTTGCAGATCCTCCAGTACATCTGCCAGTACGCGATTTAGGTCCGTCGGGACGAACTGGTCCTCACCGGAGAGGCGCGAGTACTGGAGCAGGTCATCGAGCAGGCCCATCATACGGCCCGTAGAGCTATTGATGCGCTGCAGATAGTCATTCAGCTCGGGCAGGCCGGCGGCTAGTTCCTTCTGCCGGATCATATCTACGAACATCTGCACTTTGCGCAGGGGCTCTTTGAGATCGTGAGAGGCTACTGTAGTAAATTGCTGGAGCTCCAGGTTAGCGGCTTGTAGTTGCTTATTCTTTTCGGAGAGCTCGTGCGTACGCTCGGAGACTTTTTGCTCCAGCAGTTCGTTGGCTATCTTCTGCTCATGTATATCTGTGAAAGTACCCACCCAGTGGCTCACATGCTGGTCTACCACCATGGGCACAGCGCGCCACAGGTAGTAGCGCTCCGCACCGCTGCGCAGGTCAGCTATCTGTACTTCCTTCTCAAAGGCGACCCGCTCTCTCACCAGCCGTACCCAGGCCTGTGAGATATCAAGGTCATCACATTTGCCCTGCGGCCAGCTATCGTCATCCATTGCATATTCATACCACTTCATATTGACATATTCCAGCTTGCCGTAGGCAGTAGCAGAGTAGGCTATCTGAGGCAGAGCCTGGAGGGTAGCATGCAGCTGATGATTGCGCTCTGTGAGCTCGGCCTCAGCATGTTTTAGCTTGCGCGTCTGCTCTCCCAGCAGGGAGAGTATCCGTACCTTGAGCAGCAGGATATCTACATCCACGGGCTTGACCAGGTAGTCTATCGCGCCTGAGTCGTATCCCTTCTTTACAAATCGCTTATCTGTATTGACCGCCGAGAGAAATATGATCGGGATATCCTTTGACTTGCTGCTGCCCAGTACATTTTCGGCTACCTCATAGCCATCCATATCGGGCATCTGCACATCCAGTATGATCAGATCGTAGGTATTTTTGAGTACTTTGCGCAGGGCCTCCTCACCAGAGGCAGCAGTGTCTACCTGAAAGCCATTATACTCTAAGGTCTTTCCGAGAGAAATGATATTTTCGGACTTGTCATCTACTATCAGTATCATAGTGGGCTAGAGATGGGAAAAATAAGAAACTTGACACGCAACTAGCCGCGGATAGAGATAAAAAAATGACAAAACAATATTCTGGGGATTATCTACCCCATAGAGGCCTTGAGAAGAATGCATACTAAGCCGCCGCAAATGTCGTACCGATATAAAATAGCTATCAATACACGTCTCCTGATCAAGGACAAGATGGATGGCATCGGCTACTTCACTTATGAAACAATACAACGGATCGTAAAATGGAACCCCGATATCGAGTTTCATTTTCTGTTTGACCGGACTCCTGATCAGATGTTCATATTTGGTCCTAATGTAGTACCGGTCGTATTGCCTCCGCAGGCCAGGCATCCGTTCTTGTGGTATCTTTGGTTTGACTGGTCAGTGGCGTCATATCTGCGTAACCGTGATCTTGATCTCTTTCTCTCACCTGATGGATACTGCAGCCTTAGATCCGATACTCCTACGGTGGCGGTCATGCACGATATAGCCTATGAGCATTACCCGGAATATGTTCCATTTCTCGTTCGTCGCTTTTATCAATACTTCATGCCGCGCTATGCCGCACGTGCCAGCAGGATAGCCACAGTATCCGGATTTAGTAAAGATGACATCACGAGGTATTACCACGCTGATCCCGGTAAAATAGACATCGTCTACAGCGCAGCCAAAAACATTTTCCGGCCTTTCACCGTAGCAGAGATCACAGCTACCCGTGCGCAATATACCGGAGGAAATCCCTATCTGATCTTTGTGGGCTCCATACACCCGAGGAAAAATCTAAAAAATATGCTACTCGGCTTTGAGCAGCACCGGAGCCGGTACCCTGAGTCTACGCTCAGGTTTATAGTAGCGGGTGCTTTCGGCTGGCAAAACAGCGAGTTGAAGCAGGTGATAGAGACTATGACTTACAAAAAGGATGTGATCTTCCTGGGCCGTCAGTCAGAGGCAGAGCTGTCCAGACTGATAGGCAGTGCATTTGCACTGATGTATGTATCCGTTTTTGAAGGCTTCGGCGTACCGCCGCTGGAGGCCATGCAGTCCCATGTACCTGCCATCAGCTCTATCACATCCTCTCTACCCGAGATAGGTGGCGATGCCGCCATCTATGCCGACCCTCAGGACCCCGTATCAATAGCTGATGCTATCTCACGCCTCTGGGAGGACCCTAGTCTCCGCGCTCATATGATAGAGCGCGGCATTTCGCGTGCAGCTATTTTCACCTGGGACCGCACCGCCCGTCTCCTATGGGAGTGTTGCGAAAAAATACTTCGTCCGGTTTAAAGTTAAAGCTGCCCCTGATACCCGTAGTGCCCTGAAGGATAATGTCGCTGGAGGTCTTTGCGCATCGTATCAATTATAGCTTCTTTGCCTGCTTCCATCCTACCCTCCTGAAAGGATGAAGCCGGTACCGGAGCATGATAATAGACAATGAGCCGGCCCGGATGGATGTAGCTCTCACCACGTGGCCAGCGTTCTCCTGACCCTACAAAGGTGAGAGGCAAAACGGGAATGCCCGTTTCCGCAGAAATGCGAAAGGCCCCGTTGTAAAAATGCGCAAAGAACTGGTCTGATCTATTGCAGGTGCCCTCCGGACAAATGAAAAACGAAGCGCCCGTCCGCAGCTTATCCTCCACTGCTTTTATACTCTTGCTTCTGTCCTCCTTGCTTTCCCGCTCCACTGGCACATAAAACTTGTCAAGCAAGTAACCCAGCACGGGCCATTTGAGCATCTCCGCCTTGCCGAGAAATTTCACATAGTTGGGTATGACGGCCCCAGCGACCACAGCATCTATCAGCGAGCGGTGATTGCTTACAAAAATGTATTGACCGCGTGGATCGATATACTCTCTGTTTCTTATCTCCAGCCGGATGCCAAAGAGGAAAAGGCAGACACGCGCCATACGCGTGGGTATAAAGTGAGCCAGAAAGATGAGCCTCCGGCTGCGGGACAGCACAGCAATGACCAGCAGCGGAAACAGCAGCAGGCACAGTATAATAAAGACTGCTATACACCAGACTGACCAGAGCCGAAGCAATATTTTGCGGAATGTATCCATAGCACTATGGCAAAACTAGCTGTCACGGGCCAATTGCCAAAAAAACTAATCCCATATAGTTTGGATTGCTCCTATCTGCTATTCTTCTATATTTGCAGCCCGATGGCAGACAGCCTTATCATCATCCCCACCTATAATGAGCTCGGCAATATAGAGCGCATGGTACGAAAGGTATTTTCGCTGCCGCACGACTTTCATTTGCTTATTATAGACGATGGCTCTCCTGATGGCACTGCCAATGTAGTCAAGACTTTACAAAAAGAATACGAAGGGCGCCTGCACCTCATGGAGCGCCGTGGCAAACTGGGACTGGGCACGGCCTATATAGCCGGCTTCCGCTGGGCACTGGAGCGCAGCTATGAGTATATATTTGAGATGGACTGTGATTTTTCTCATAATCCTGATGACCTGATACGCCTGCATGACGAGTGCGCCAATAATGGAGCAGACCTGGCCATAGGCTCCAGATATGTCCGGGGCGGAGGCTTTGTAAACTGGCCCAAGGACCGCATCTTCCTGTCTCGCGGTGCCTCGATCTATGTGAACCTGGTGACCCGCATAGGGATCAAGGACCCTACGGCGGGATTTGTCTGCTTCCGCCGCAAGGTGCTTGAAACCATAGACCTGGACAAGATCCGCTTCGTAGGCTATGCGTTTCAGATAGAAATGAAGTTTGCCGCCCGCCGTCTGGGCTTCCGGATCTCGGAGGTACCCATCATCTTTACAGAGCGCGTAGAGGGTGTATCCAAAATGAGTGGCAACATCATTCGCGAAGGTATAGGCGGGGTGCTCACCATCGAGTGGCGCAGCTTCTTTGAGTCGTATAGAAAATAAAAGTACTTTGTTGTAACCCGGTTTGAGGTTTTGCCGTATGCCATAAGGCATGAAAAACCTAACCATAGTGATACTAGCTCTTTGCCTGGCCTTGTCTGCTACCGCAGGCGTGAGCGTCAGGGCTACTCTGGTGCAGGGAGAGCCTAAGACGGCTAATGACTTCTTTCAGATAGGCTTTGCCGCGGCCAATAACGGCAACTATCAGCTGGCCGTCAAAAACTATGACCTGGCTATAGGCCTGGACCCTACACGCATCTACTTCTACTATCATCGCGGACTGGCGCACAAGGCACTCGGTCACAAGGCGGATGCTGCCAACGATTTCACCCAATGCAATAATATGAAGCCCATAGCTGAGGCTTATTATGAGCTGGGCGTGCTGCGCTACGACGCACAGGATTTTGCCGGAGCCCAAAATATGCTGGAGTCTGCCCGGGCACTGAAAGAAGACCTGGACAAAACAAACTTTTACCTCGGACTGATATACTATAAACACAACCAACTGGATTCTGCCGAATCCTGCCTGACACGCTATACGCATTTGGTCAAGACCAGCTCTGATGCTTTCTTTTACCTGGCCACGGTCAAGGTAAAACGTCATGAGCTTACGGACGTACCCAAACTGCTGGAACTAGCTAGTCTGTATGGCACCAACGACTGGAAGCAGCACCTTAAGCTTTACGAGGTGTATAAAGAAATAGGCGACAAACAAAACATGCTGGCCAATATCAGCATGGTGATAGAGATGGGGCAGACCAAGCCTGAATACTACAATATACGCGCCCAACTTTATCAAGATCAAGGCGATCCGATGCGTGCCCAGTTTGATCGCGATGTAGCCAAAGGCCTCGCTGAGCAGCAGCCTTAATTAATTCAATTTATACTAATCCATATACACTGATATTTCTCATATCAGTCCCCTTTCTTTTGTAGCTTCCCTGCATAGCTTCTGCTTTAAGCCTCTCTTCACAATGAAAGGCTTATATTTTTTGCATAAATCATAGGGAGAGCGGCGGACTTTCACTACTTTTGAAAACAATCATCAAAACAAAAACACAACTATAACAATGAAAAAAACACTACTTGCGCTTGCTCTCGTAACTGCTCTTTCCTTTGGCGCCTCTGCTCAGTGCACGCCTGACACCACACACTTCACTGCTACCAAGCACGTTTACCCTGACACTCTGCCATGTGTTCAGTTCGGACAGTCTTTTTCTGGCGTGGTCAGCCTGGTAGTTCCAGATTCTATCGATGGTCATGATTTTTATAGCGCAATACCTAGCGGTACCAGCGTATATCTGGATTCTATCCAGATCACCAGTATCTCAGGCTATCCTGCAGGCATCACCAGCACCAGCGTTCCTGCTCTGGGTACCAGCTGGCTCAAGCCTGGTCAATTCGCTTGCGCGCATTTCACCGGTACTACTACCGCCGCCAATGGACAATATGACCTGACTATTACAGGTAATGGTTGCGGGCACGTGACATTCCCTGTCATCGGCTATGCTGACTCTTGTATCACTAACGTATCTTTCTCCAGGGTATATCCTTACCACCTGACTGTGTGTGGATCTACGGTGGGTATCACAGAAGTGATCAATGGCGTAAGTCTGAATGTCTTCCCTAACCCTAATCAAGGTTCATTTAATGTAAGCATCTCTACTGATGACCGCATCACTGGTGATATCTCTGTCATGGACGCTCTAGGCCGTACTGTACACACAGAAGCTCTGGACGTGACTGGCACTAAGCAGATAGCTCTGGACCTCGGCAATGTATCTGCCGGCGTATACGTACTGCTGGTAAATACAGCTAACGGTAAAGCTGTAAAGCAATTCACAGTAAAGTGATCCGAATAGGATAGAAAATACGAAGGGGCCGGTTCATCCGGCCCTTTTTTATTTGTAGATACGACGGCGGATGATGGTATACATCAGGACTACAAACAGTACCCCCGCGAAGCAATAGCCTACGAAGCTCCATTTATTGATGCCGTAGTAAAACTTCATCTCCTCCGGATAGTTGCCCAGCAGAGCGATGGACGAAGACAGCATCAGCGCACAAATGATATAAGTGATAGACATCCTGTTGGTCACGCTATCCCACTTTTTCAGTGCGTAGCCGTAGCCCTGGAGCTCTATCTCAAAGTGCAGCTTGCCGCGAGAGGTCTTCTGCATGATCCCTCGCAGTTCTTGTGGCAGTGTGCCCAGGAAGGAAGAGAATGTAGAAAAACGATTATTTGCCTCTTCTGCCAGGTTTTCAGGTTTCAGCTGCTCAGTCACCAGTCTCATGCCATATGGCTTGATAAAGTCGTATGTCTTAAACTCTGGGTGCATCTTCTTGCCTATACCCTCGAGTATGGCAAAGGCACGGAAAACAATAAAGATACCACCCGGCACCGTGATATGGTACTCATACATGATCTTCTGCAGGCGCTGTATCACATCCTGTATGCTGCTCTCGCTCACATCCAGATAGGCATAGTCCTCTATCAGGTCATTGAGGTCATAGATGAACTGGCGCATATCTGTGATATTGTGCTCTACGGCCAGTTTGATCATATTGGCGGCCATCTCCCGTGCATCGCCGCGTGCCATCGCTATGAAGATCCCAGCAAAGGCATACTTATCCTTTTTCATCAGCTGGCCTGTCATACCAAAGTCCAGTAGTATGATCGTACCATCTTCCCGCACCAGTATATTGCCGGGGTGAGGATCGCCATGGAAATAGCCAAACTCAAAGATCATGGTCAGGTATATCTCCATGCCGCGCTCCACTATCACACGCGGGTCTATGCCCCACTTGCGCAGCTGGTCCATGTCGGTGATCTTGCAGCCTTCTACAAACTCCATGACAAGTATCTTGTCGGTAGAGTACTGACGGTAGACCATCGGTATGTAGAAGTCGGTCCTTTCCTTATAGGTAGAGCGGAAACGCTCTATATTACGGGCTTCATTGCGGTAGTCCAGTTCCTTCAGGATGCTGCGCTCAAAGGTACGCACTACCTCATCTGCCTGCAGGATACCTTGCTTTTTGAGATAGCGGTCTGCGCGCTGCACCACATCTTTTATGATCTGCATGTCACGGTCTATGATCTCAGCCACCTCCGGGCGCTGTACCTTGACCACTACCAGCTCACCTGTCTTGAGCTTAGCCCGGTGCACCTGACCTATAGAGGCAGAGGCCAGTGGCTTCTCATCAAATATTTCAAAGACGTCTTCTATCTTTTGTCCGAGTTCTTTCTCTATGATCCGCTTGGCCAGCTCTGTGTCAAACGGCGGCACCCGGTCTTGTAGCTTTTCAAATTCTTTGACCAGTCCCTCCGGTATGATATCGGGCCTGTTGCTGAGTATCTGTGCCAGCTTTACAAAGGTGGGACCCAGATCAGCCGCTGCCATGCGGATACGCTCATATCGTGTATGCTCCATCACAGGTTTCTCGTCACGCATCCAGCTGAGGCGGGTCGACTCAGGTACGAGGTTGCGGAGGGTAGAGTTGATCACTACATCCTCAAATCCCCACTTGATGAGGATACCGAGTATTTCTCTGGTTCGGCCCAGATTGCGAAAGGCGAGATCGAGCATATGTGCTAAAAGTAATAATTATCGATTTAATATCAAGGCTACTAAGCTAAACCTCAACCTATCGCTGGCATACTCCTGCAAAACACAAAGGCGCCCTAAAGCGCCTTTGTTATATTTTCTAACGTCTATTGTCTAGCGTCTCTTATCTCACTCATTTAAGAAGCCTTCCTAGGTGTCACAGTCTTCCTGGCTCCGCCAGCAGCTGGTTTGCTAGATGCCTTAGTAGCGGTCTTCTCAGCGCGAGGCTTAGACTCTTTAACTGGCTTGGCAGCTTTCTCGCCCTTGTCGGCCTTAGCGGCTTTTTTAGCTGGCTTTTCCGTTTCGCCTTCAGCAGCAGCTTCGGATTTTTCAGTTATTTCTTCTGCTGGCTTGTCTGCTATCAGCTCTTCTATGAGTCCTTTAGCATTCAGGATATTGTACCAGCTCACCAGCTTCTTCATATGGCTGGCGTAGAATTTCTCCTTGTCATAGTCCGGCAGCACTACCTCAAAGTATGCCTTCAGCGCATCATCGCCTTTCAGATCTACAGGAGAGTGAGACTTTTCATTCTTTTTCATAGAGGCCAGCACTTCTTTCAGCTCTACGCTACCCTCTTGGGTATAGATAGTGATATTATCCAGCGTGCTGAAAAGGTGGGTCCTGCCCGATACAAATTTAGTAGTACCATCTACCAGAGAGGTAGCGATGAGTCCGTCTGTCCTTTTGCCGGAGGTCTTGTAGAGGCCCGGCAGCCCCGTCACTGATACGATTTCTGCTAAAGTCATGTGTGCGATAAATATTTAAAGCGAATTTATAAAATCCATCCGATGTACCAATATTAGTGATAGCTATGGATGCCGGGAGTGAATAACCAAAATTTATACCAATAAAATGAAATAAGCGTGCCGCCCTACCTTTTATTCATACGAATAGAAACCTCGCCCGGTCTTGCGCCCCAGGTGCCCTGCATCTACCTTTTGCTGCTGTATGCGCGATGGGCGGAACTTGGGATCCTGATGAAAGGAATCATACAGCGATGAGGTCACCGCAAAGTTCACATCATTGCCTAAAGCATCCATCAGACGGAACGGCCCCATCTTGAAACCAGCCGACTCCATCAGGGCGTCCATATTCTCCATAGTGGTCACGCGCTCCTCCATGGCCTTCAGGCTCTCTACATAGTAGTGTCGTGCCACACGATTTACGATAAAGCCGGGAGAATCTTTCGCTACTACTAGCGCCTTTCCGATCTTGACAGTAAGTGCCTTCACTACCTCGAGCACCTCCATAGATGTCTCCGCGCCGGAGATCACCTCTACCAGCTGCATGATATGAGCGGGATTGAAGAAGTGCATGCCTACTATACGCTCCGGGTTTGGTATGCCGCGAGCGATCTGTGTGATAGGGAGTGAGGATGTATTAGACGCGAGTATGGTATCTGCACTATTGATCTCAGCCAGTTTTAGAAATAGCTCCTTTTTGACTTCCAGCTTCTCTACTATCGCCTCAATGATGAGGTCAGCTTTCAGTAAGGATAGTTCAGATGTATATACTATACGGGAAATCGCCGCATTTTTATCAGCCTCAGAAGCTTTGCCTTTGGCCACAGCTTTGGTCAGGTTATCTGATATGCCTGCCTGCGCCTTTTCTAGCTGAGGTGTAGACAGGTCATACAGCGTCACGGCATACCCTGCTTGTGCAAAGACCTGTGCGATGCCCGCACCCATGGCACCGGCACCGGCTACTGCTATTGTTTTGATTTGATCCAGTGTCATTGTCTTCACTGATAGGATTAATGCTGAAAGTACTTCTCAGCTACATGGCGGTAGATATCATTACCATTGGCGTATAGCATAAGAAACACGATGAGAATAAAGCCCACACGCTGGATATTCTCGAGCACCTTCTCATTCAGCGGGCGCCCCAGGGCCATCTCTATGAGCAGTATGATCACATAGCCGCCGTCCAGCATTGGTATAGGCAGCAGGTTCATAATGGCCAGCACCACTGATATAAATGCGGTAGTGCTCCAGAATTTATACCAGTCCCATACAGGGCCGCCAGCCCCATACATAGAGGCCATAGATCCTATACCGCCCAGTTGTTTGTATCCTTTCACCGTAGGGCTGAAAATCAGTTTGAGCTGCTTGAAGTAGTCGCGGATCTCCTTATATGCTCTTTTGGCACCGGCACCGAATGACTGGATGAATGAATAGTGTATCTCAGTGTAACCTATAGCAGTCGAGTCGCGCTCCGGAGAGAATCCTAAAAGCCCTGTCTCAGGGACGCGTACAGTAAAATCCATGCTATCTGCACCGCGTAGGTAGACTACATGAGCATCTTTATTTTTAAGTTCAGACACTATAGGCGGTGCATCCTGGAAATAATTGATAGGATGATCATTAATGCTGATCACACGGTCTCCTTTCTTAAATTTATCAGACACAACACTGCCACTACTAAAAGTATCGACTATGCAGAGCATCCGCGGCTCAATAAAACCGCGCACTTTTGCGCCCATTGCTACTGCTCTGGCTTTAAAATCAGCCGGCACCTCAAAACTGACATCCTGACCATTGCGACGGACTTCTACAGTTTTGATCTCGTCCAGGAGCATTTCCCGGGGAATATTGGTAAAGCTCTCAAATTTTTTGCCGCCATCATGGCTCAGCACTATATCTCCCTCCTGAAAGCCCGCTATACGTGCCAGGGTATCACAGTGTATACCATATTTAGTACCGTCTGCAGGGATATGTGCCTCTCCTCCCCAAAAAAGCAGCTGTGAGTAGATCACCCAAGCCACTATCACATTCATAATGATGCCACCCAGCATGATGATCAGCTTCTGCCAGTTCTTTTTGCTACGGTATTCGTCCGGCTTTGGCGGGAGCTTCATCTGCTCTTCATCCATACTCTCGTCCATCATGCCAGCTATCTTGACATATCCCCCCAGCGGAAACCAACCTATACCATACTCCGTATCACCTATCTTCTTTTTGAAGAGAGCAAAGTTGAGCACCGTAGGTAGGGGAAAGAGAAAGTCAAAGAATAGGTAGAACTTCTCGACCCTTGTCTTGAAGGCACGCGCCGCGAGAAAGTGACCCAACTCATGCAGCGCCACCAGCAGTGACAGGCCGAGGAGCAATTGTAAACCAGCCATTAATATAGATTTCGGTATAAATACAGGCGGCAAATCTAGGAAAAAACCCTCAAGCGCCTAAAGCCTCTATAAGCAGGACGGCGGATACCACAGTATAAGTGTCGTATCCGCCGTCTTTAGAGGAAATTAACGATTTTATTTTCCAGCGGGCTTTGGTGCCGGAGCAGACTTAGGTGCAGCTGTACCTGCGCCACCCTTGGCCTGTGCCGCAGCAGCAGCATCCTGCTGGTCCATGATGGCGATGTTGCTCTTCGCTGCCTCAAAGTCTGGGAACATCTTGATCGCTTCATTAAAGAGCGCGCGTGCATTGGCAGACTGATTTAGCTCCAGTGTGATGATGCCTTTCAGGTTGATGGCTGCAGCTTTCATCGGAACATTCTGAGAGGTGCCATTGCCATTGCGCAGGCTCACCATCTGCTTGGTAGAGGCATCGTCTGCTATGATCTGATCCAGAGAGGCGAGGCACTCACCTACCCGCTTCAGCTGATGCTGGAGGGAGGCTATCTGGTAGAGGTAAAAGATCTGCTTAGAGTCTTTGTAGAGCTTCTCGTAGTCTTCCAGCGCTTCTTTGGCGAAGCCAAGAGATTGCTTTGATACGGCTACGATAGCGAGAATGTCGTCACGCTTAGGATCTTCCTTCAGTATCTCTTCGCCGATGGTATACGCCTGTCCGTAGCGCTCACCGAGGAAGTAGATATTAGCCAGCGAGTCGCGCAAGTCTTTGCGCTCAGGCTTTAAGGCCATGGCATTGTAGAGTGCCGTAGTGGCAGTCTGCAAATCATAATATTTCAGTGCAGTGCCGTACACTTTCATCTGCGTGGCAAATGCATCCTGTGCACGCACGCTGGTGGTCATCACGGCTACAGCGATCAGCGCTGTGAGGAGGAGTTTCTTCATATGAGTAGTTGTTGGGCTGACGAAGATATATTTTTTTGTCGAATGACATCTACGCGATAAAAGGCAACATAGGCTCGCGTGTGGCGATAGCCATTTCCCTGGCTTTCTCGGCGAAGTCCGTACCACCGGAGGCATAAATGATCTGGCGAGTAGAGTTGATCAGCAGGCCACCATATTTATTGACACCGGCGGCACATATCTCACGTACATCACCCCCCTGAGCACCCACGCCCGGCACGAGAAAGAAATGATCCGGAGCCAGCGCACGTATAGCCTTCAGCTCTGCAGGATGCGTGGCGCCCACTACATACATCAACCTGTCCGGACCGCCCCACTCCTGCGCTTTAAGTATCACGCGCTCATAGAGGCGCCTACCTTCGCTTTCTGTAAACTGGAAATCTTTGGAACCTTTATTAGAGGTCAGGCCGAGCAGTATCACCCACCTATCCTTATACTCCAGAAATGGTGTGACCGAATCCTCGCCCATATATGGAGCCACGGTGACCGAGTCAAAGTCCAGCCACTCGAAAAAAGACTTCGCATACATCTTCGATGTGTTGCCTATATCGCCGCGCTTGGCATCTGCTATGGTGAAGGCTTCATCTTTGAACTGATTGAGATAGTTGATCGTCCTTTCGAGAGACTGCCAGCCTTTGATACCCATCGCCTCATAGAAGGCGATATTAGGCTTGTACGCCACCGCTAGATCCAGTGTAGCATCTATGATGGCCTTATTGAAAGCAAAAACGGGATCTTCCTCTGCCAGCAGGTGCTGCGGTATGAGCTTCAGATCAGTGTCCAGGCCCACGCAGAGCATGGACTTTTTGCGGCGTATGAGTGTGGTGAGATGGTCTAGTGTCATGTATAGCGGTTTGTTCCACTGCCTCACTACCCTGCGGCAGGACATGGCATAGCGATAAATAATAAAAGGGGATCAGAGTGCTGGCTCCAGGTCTATAGCGATCACGCTTTTCACCTCGGGTATAGCCTGCTTGATGGCGGTCTCTATACCGGCTTTCATGGTCATAAAGCTCTGTGGGCAGGTCTTGCAGGCACCGGTCAGGCGCAGGCGCACAGTCATATCATCTGTCACGTCTACCAGCTCCACACCACCGCCATCACTACCCAGGTAGGGCCGCATGGTATCGAGCGAGGCCTCGATCTTACTTATCAGTTCTGTCTGCTTCATTACTTGAGGTCACAAAGCTAGCCCATATTCCCGAAAGGTTCAAAAGGATTATGAACGGATGTGGGTAGCCACCCCCATACCTATTAATCGGTATGAGAAATAATAATTTAATATTCAGTTTGATATCAAAAGTATTGCTTTTGTTGAAGATGCATACCTAGAAATGGGTATGTAGAGATTTTCTATTGCAATAATGTGGCGCCGTCTTACAAAATTTAGAGACGAAAGCACATTTCACTTATGAAATTAAAACTAAACTCAAAAGGAGAAGAGGTCAAAGCTCTTCAGAAAAAACTGATATCTCTGGGCTACACGATAGCTTCAGACGGATCCTATGGCAATCAGACCCTCGTGGCTGTCAAGGCTTTTCAATCTGCGCATCACCTGCTGCCAGATGGCATAGTAGGGCCGGTCACGATGTCGATCATAGATACCGAGCTGAGCAGCAAGGATGTGAAAGGCATAGACGTGAGTCAAGCTAATGGCGTAGTAGCATGGGATACTGTAGCTGCCGGAGGAGATGTTAGTTTCGCCATTATCAAATGTACCGAAGGAGCTACTTATCAGGATCCGCGCTTCCGGTCTAATCTGTCGGAACTTCAGCGTGTCGGGTTGACCTACGGCGCATACCATTTTTTCAGGTTTTTCTCATCTGATTCACTACCGCAGGCCAAAAACCTCAAAAACACTGCTGGGGTGAGCAACTTTGGCAGTGGTACACTGCCACTCGTAGTAGACGTAGAGTACCAGGATGTCAATGGTACTACCAATGCGCAAGTCACTGCCAATAAAGACAAATGCAGAGAGCGACTCAGGATATTTATAGATCAGGTGAGCCAGGATTTTGGCAGAGCGCCGATGATATATACCAATGCCGACTTTTGGAACAACGTGCTGCGCTCACCCGCCGGCTTTGAAAATCTCCCGCTGTGGGTAGCAGATTACAGGCTCTCACAAGGACCAGCGCTGCCCACGGGATGGTCTAAATACAAGATATGGCAATACTCCAGCACCTCTCATATAGCAGGGGTAAATGGATTAGTAGATGTCAATGTAATGAAAGGCGCCCCTCCTCTTTACTTGTTTGATCATTCTTAAAATAAAACCTGCAAAACAATCATGAGCACAAAGACGACTCAAAAGAAATACTGCAATCAACCTCCTGCGGTAAATACAAAACATGAAGAAGGCATTACAGAAAACAGGTTAGGATTTATCCTCTCTGTCAATAAGAAATGGGTTAATGGCACTACTATCAAATACTTATTCATCAAAGGGGAGGGCAATAAAACACAATACGATGTAGTGCGCAAAGCATTTAAGCAATGGAAAGATCTGGGCATAGGTTTATCTTTTATCGAGGTCACCGATATAGATGAGGCTATGGTCCGCATAGGCTTTGATCATAAAGATGGCTCCTGGTCGTACGTAGGCCGAGACATACTCACTATATCCAAAGCCGACCGGACTATGAATTTTGGTTGGGACCTGAATAATGCATATGGGCTCACTACAGCACTTCATGAGATCGGCCATACCTTGGGTTTCCAGCACGAGCATCAGAATTTCAATGCCGGGATAGTATGGAATACTGAAGCGGTATATAAATCATTTTCCGCTCCGCCCAATAACTGGTCGAAAGCACAGATAGACTCCAATATCATCAGCAAGCTACCGCCCAACCAGATGCAAGCATCTAAGTGGGACGCAGAATCGATCATGGAATACGAATTTGAGCCAGGCCTGGTGCGGTCTCCCAAACCATATGATACCGCAGGGATCTATCCTGGCGGCAGCCTCTCACCTCAGGATATCGGTGCAGTGCGCTCCTTCTATCCGCCACTCAAGAAAAACGACACGCAGACACTGGCCTACATGCAGTCCGCTGTACTGACGGCAAAGTCAGGCAAACAAAATGACTTTGTATTCAAGGCCCCCTCTACCAGGAAGTATACCATCCAAACCTTCGGAGATGCTGATACACTGATGGTAGTCTCTGAGAAAGGAGCGAAGGAGAACCATTATCTATCAGGAGATGATGATAGCGGATTCAGCAAGAATACTAAAGTCACGCTGCCCCTGGTCAAAGGCCGTGAGTACCTGATCAATGTGCGGGTAATGTACAACGGTGCTCGCAGCGGCAGTGGTATAGTCGTGTCATGAAAAATAATAAAAAGGGGAAACGCGGAACACCCTCACAAAATAGTACGCACCGGATAGCCGAAAACGGGGAGATAGAGTAGGCAGTCGGACATAAAATCTTAAAAAATAATGAGGAAGCCATTATCACTTATTATTTGCTTTTTATTCATGATTGCCCGTTTGGGAGTCTACGCTCAGATCGTCGTACCCAAACCACAGGCCAACAAACCGGAAACAACAAAAGCGGCTATAACGGCGCAAGCAACCCCAAAAGCTCTGGCCCAAGTCACTAAAATAGATACTATTTATGTCAAAGCAGCCGAGTGCCCACCCAACTGTGGCAAGCAACCGGACACTATGGAGTGGATACTGATATTATCACCTATAATCCTCTTTTTTATAGTTCTCTTTTTTATCAGGATGATGGCCGGAGGCAGATTCAATCTGGCTGCTGCGCTCACCGAAAATGAGTTGAAGAGTAAAATTGAAATCAATCCTGCCTTCAAACCAGAGAGCAAAGAGATATTGCAAATACTGCTATCTAATCCTATATCTGCAGCAGCACTGACTCCTACGATCCAGGTGAGTGATAGCTCCAGCGCACCAAGCAGTAGTCGCTATGCCGCTATTATTACTGTATTCTTTGGCTTGGCTATGATTGCATGCTTTATGACCTATTACATCTATTCTTTTATAGAAACGCCCGGCAAAACTGTAGACCTGTCATACCTCAAGGATGTGTTTATCGCCCTACTCGTCGGTATCGCGCCTTATAGCTTCAATCGATTGAGTAGCGGCCTCCAGAGTAAAAGCGGCGCATAGCTTTAAATTATAACGAAGATATCCGGCCTATCAAGATTCCCTATTAACCAAATAAAAAAACAAAATGACACCAGCCACATTCCACGACAATTATATAATGAACAGAGCAGGCACAATTATTCAATTAGATTTTGTAGTCGCCAATGCTACTGCTAATACTACCATACGGTTGAATGGGAGTAATATTTATAACGGTCCTGCGACAGTGATAAGTTTACCACTGGATGCAGATACCGTCATAGCTGGCCAAACCTTAGAAGTTATATCAGATATGACCTTGACAGTACCAGGAGGCACTATGTCAGCCACTCTCACCCTGTCCGGTGGGGTCAGCCCACGCTCGTGGAGCGCAGTATCCAATAATCCTTCAGATCACTTTATAGCACATATCTATCTGACATGAGAATACATACACTTATCCTTATCATGTCTTTAGGGTGCAGTATGACATATGCACAACCTACTATCAACTCCCAGCCCGGTTCTGGTGATTTGAGTACTAATATTGATATGCTGGCTGCACCGCAGTCTCCGGCATTTACACTGTTAGGCATCTCTCCTTCAGCGATAGATCGGCCCAGTACCCCCACCGATTTTATGGTCTCGCTGCAAAACGCGACTAAAAACTATACAATCATTCCAAACAGCTATTCTGCAGAATTTACGCCAATGATGTTTGTACCCAGCCTGCATCAGTACAATACACCTTTGCATCAATTCAGGACACCAGTCAAGGATCAAAATGGCCAAATCAAACTAGGGAACAATGGGAAACGACAGTATTACTACTCTATGCAGGGGCTTCAAAAGCAGATCGAAACAAATGTTATCCAAACAACGGTGGTAAGTATAGGCTTTGCTGGATCCAATACTACCCCGTCTTATCCACGATTAGCAATAGGCCTAAAAACCAGCCTTGCTACAGGTCATGTATCTGATGAAGATGCAGACTCCATCGATGCGCTTTACAGAGAATACCACAATGCTTTTGTCAATTCATATGATAGCCTGCTATTCAGAAGCATAAAATATAATATGAATGATTCTTTAAGCAAGATGTATGCTGATTCCAGTGCATTATATCGTTCGGGCATAAACATGGCCACAGCCAATCCCAAAAAATATGGGAAACGATCAAAGGAAGTAAAAGATTCTATCGCACTCCTTACCCCACTTGTCCGTGATAGTAGAAATCTTGATACACTGATGCTAAAGCTAATGGCCAAAAACACCAAACCGAATGATGAAGACCTGCTGAGGTATAATTTTTATGCAAAAGTACTCAATCATTTAAGTCAGGATGTATATGAAAAACTGGACTACCTACACAAGCTAGATACCCAATTGACTAAACCATATACTGCAAATGTATCGCTGTCTAATAGATATATGGATAGCTCAAGATACTATGCGGCGATCGTGAGTCAATTTGACACACCTGCCATCAAAGCAGCGGAAGGGCAAGCTAAAGTCAGTAACTTGAGTAAAGAGCTTAAAAATTATAATATAAAACTAGTAGGCTTTAAATGTGACGTCGGGGGTGGCCTAGTGATAGATTACCCATTTTCTAAAATTGATACCGGCGTCTTTGTCTCCAGATGGGGCATCTGGGTGAATGCCGGGTATGAAGGCAAAAAGGTAGCTTTTTTTGCAGCTATTCGTGGGTTGGGAAATAGCAGGGATAGCGTGAAGATCGATAATAATATATTGACCCGGGCAACTGGCAATTTTGATTTTGGAGGACGATTTTTATGGTTCCCCACCAAACAGCTTAGTGTTTCAGCAGAATTACTATGTCGGTCTACGGTCTGTAAAGGGCTAGCTCCTATATATCAGGTCAGGTATATGTTTATAGCCCAGTATGTAATAGCACCCAATAATGTTTTGTCGTTTAACGTCGGAAAAGATTTCAACAATAATCTAAAGACTAATGGAAGTGTAGTAGCAGCCCTGAACCTTGCTTTAGGTTTTGGCAGTAAACGAACATTATCAGGGTCCGGAGATATCAAAAGTCGCAACCCCTAAAGATCTTGACAATCAGTTTTGACTTATGGCATAACTTTCTGTTTATATTTCCTCCAAAATTCCCCTTTTAAATCTCCCCAAAAAGCCTATTTTCGCACCCGAATTCGGTCGAAAGTGGGCTTTTTGACTACTGGCGGCAGATCCATTAAAACACTTAAAATCAATCAATAGCTAGCATGGCAAACGTTGGTAAAATAAAGCAGATCATCGGCCCGGTAGTGGACGTGAGCTTTGAGCAGGGTGGTGTACTCCCTGAGATCATGAACGCCCTCGTGGTGACTCGTGACAATGGACAAACAGTGATCCTCGAGGTGCAGCAGCACCTGGGTGAGGACGGTGTACGTACCGTAGCGATGGACTCTACTGACGGCCTGCGCCGCGGTATGGCTGTGGTAGACCAGGGCGCTCCGATCACCATGCCGGTAGGCGAGGGTATCAAAGGCCGCCTCTTCAACGTAATAGGTGAAGCTATCGACGGTATAAACGTACCGGTATCCAAGGAAGGTGGCTATCCTATCCACCGTATGCCGCCGGCGTACGAAGACCTGGCTACTGATGCTGACGTACTCTTCACCGGTATCAAGGTGATAGACCTCCTGGAGCCATATGCCAAGGGTGGCAAGATCGGCCTCTTCGGTGGTGCAGGTGTGGGCAAGACAGTTCTCATCATGGAGCTGATCAATAATATCGCAAAGGCATACTCCGGTCTCTCAGTATTCGCAGGTGTAGGTGAGCGTACCCGTGAGGGCAATGACCTGCTCCGTGAGATGATCGAGTCTAACGTAGTAAAGTACGGTGAGCAGTTCAAGCACAGCATGGAAGAAGGCGGCTGGGACCTCTCTAAGGTAGACCCTGCGCAGCTCGCACAGTCTCAGGCTACCCTCGTGTTTGGCCAGATGAATGAGCCACCTGGAGCACGTGCCCGTGTGGCCCTCTCAGGTCTGACCATCGCTGAGTACTTCCGTGACGGGGATAAGAACGACGCCAAGGGCGGCCGTGACATCCTCTTCTTCATTGACAATATCTTCCGTTTCACACAGGCGGGATCTGAAGTATCTGCTCTCCTCGGCCGTATGCCATCTGCGGTGGGCTACCAGCCTACCCTGGCTACTGAGATGGGTCTGATGCAGGAGCGTATCACCTCTACCAAGAGGGGATCTATCACCTCTGTACAGGCGGTATACGTACCGGCAGATGACCTTACGGATCCGGCTCCGGCTACTACCTTTGCCCACCTCGATGCTACTACAGTATTGAGCCGTAAGATCGCCGAGCTCGGTATCTACCCGGCTGTGGATCCACTGGACTCTACCTCACGTATCCTCAGCGCTGCAGTACTGGGAGACCAGCACTACGGCTGCGCTATGCGTGTGAAGGAGATCCTGCAGCGCTACAAGGAGCTGCAAGATATCATCGCGATCCTCGGTATGGACGAGCTCAGCGAGGAGGACAAGCTGGTAGTACACCGTGCACGCCGTGTACAGCGTTTCCTCTCTCAGCCATTCCACGTGGCAGAGCAGTTCACCGGTCTGAAGGGTGTACTGGTATCTATCGACGAGACCATCAAGGGATTCAACATGATCCTGGCCGGTGAGGTAGACAAGTATCCAGAGGCAGCATTCAACCTGGTAGGTAATATAGAAGACGCTATCGCTAAGGGTGAGAAGCTCCTGGCTGACGCAGCGAAATAGTAGTGAGTAGTTAGTAGTGAGTATTGAGACGAATACAAGTTCAATACCACTTTGATTGTCTCAATACGCAATACTCAATACGCAATACTAAAGAAGAATGACACTAGAAATACTGACACCAGAGAAGAAGCTCTACAGCGGCGAGGCCACCAGCGTGACCCTGCCGGGCGTAGACGGTACTTTTCAGCTGCTCAACAGGCACGCTCCTATCATCTCTGCACTCGGTGCGGGTATCGTGAAGTATAAGGTAGGAAATGAGACCAAGACGCTGACCATCAGCGGTGGCTTCGCAGAGTGTCTGAAGAACAAAGTGATCGTACTCGTAGAGGGAGCAAAGTAATATACATATCAACAACGCACTATAGAGAAAGCCTGAGCATCTGTTCAGGCTTTCGTTTTTATAAACAGTACTTTAGCTGATATGGGATGGAAAGGCACCATAGCCCGCTGGGCCGCAGCACTGATCGTACCTCGCATCTACCGCGAGCATAGATACGGCGTGGCTGTACAGCAGCGTGTTTTCAAACGGCTGATCGCGGAGGGATCGCAGACTCAGTTTGGCAGGGAGCATGACTTTGGCGGGATCAAAAGCTATGGTGAGTTTAAGACCTCCGTGCCGATACGTGACTATGAAGGCCTGCGCCACTACATAGAGCTGATAGCTGATGGCAAGGAAGACGTACTCTGGCCCGGCAGGCCACTCTACTTCTGCAAGTCATCCGGCACTACCTCCGGCGTGAAGTATATCCCCCTGACCAGACCGTCTATCAATGCTCAGATCATAGCCGCCCGCAACTCGCTCCTGATGTACGTGCATGAGACAGGGCAGGCAGACTTCTTTGACCAGAAGATGATATTCCTGCAGGGCTCGCCTGTACTGGATAAACATGGCGTGATACCCTCCGGCCGCCTGAGTGGCATAGTCTATCACCATGTCCCGGCCTACCTGACACGTAACCGTATGCCCAGCTATGAGACCAACTGTATAGAGGACTGGGAGCAGAAGGTAGAGGCTATCACCAAGGAGACACTGCAGGAGCGCATGTCACTGATCAGCGGCATACCGCCATGGGTGGTCATGTACTTTGAGAAGTTGCTGGAGCTGTCTGGCAAGAAGTATGTGAAGGACATCTTTCCGGACTTCTCCGTCTTTGCCTATGGTGGGGTGAACTACGAGCCCTACCGTGCCCGCATAGAGCAGCTCATCGGCACTAAGATAGCCAGCATTGAGACCTACCCTGCCAGCGAGGGCTTCATCGCCTATCAGGACTCGCAGAGAGAGCGGGGACTACTGCTCAACATCAACGGAGGCATCTTCTATGAGTTTATCAGGCCGGAGGATATAGACCGAGACCCGATGAAGCGCGTGAGCCTGGCCGATGTAGAGATTGGCGTGAACTATGCCGTGATTCTCAATACTGACGCGGGCCTCTGGGGCTACAGCATAGGCGATACGGTCCGATTTGTCTCCCTAGCACCATACCGTATAGTCGTGACGGGTCGTATCTCGCACTACATCTCGGCCTTTGGGGAGCATGTGATAGGTGAGGAGGTAGAGTATGCGCTGATGAAGGCTGCCGCTGAGATGGGGGTGGCGATAACAGAGTTCACAGTGGCACCTCAGATCACTACGGCACATGGCGAGCTACCATACCACGAGTGGCTGGTAGAGTTCGCCGGGAAGACGGGAGATGTGGCTGCACTGGAGGAGCGGGTGGACAGGCTGATGCAGGAGAAGAACGTCTACTACGCCGACCTGCGGGAGGGCAACATCCTCCAGCAGCTCAAGATCAGGCCGCTGTCGCATGGTGCTTTCGTCAGCTACATGAAGAGCCTGGGCAAGCTGGGCGGCCAAAACAAGGTACCCCGCCTTAGCAATGACCGCCGCATAGCGGATCAGCTGCTGGCGCTTTAGACTTCTCTCCTACCAAGTTTTTCGACTATAGAAGTACTGCTGCCAGAGCGTTTTAGCTTGGGCGGTGCGAGTCCTATTGTATCCAACTTGTGGACCTGCGTAGGTCTTCTTGTAGCAAGTTTTTCGACTATAGAAGCATTGCTACCAGAGGGTTTAATGGTATGGTGGAAGCATGGCCCACAGGGTGTCCGGGGCTGCTGCGGTTTCATCATGACTATTAAAGATCAGTCAGATACATAAGGGTGGTCAAACCACCGCCATGTATCTGACTGAATATCAATATCGTACTATGTCTGAGGCTATTGCCCTACCTGCCTTACATTGGCGAAGGTGGCACTGACGGAGCTGGTGGCAGGTGTAGACGCGGTACCACCACTCCACACGCTACCAGTGGCCGAGCAGGTGCCATTCAGCAGATTATTATCATTGGTCAGCGTGAGGCTGCCGCCGGAGCCGTCTACCGAGTAAACAGCGGGAGACTCTACGATCCAGTACAGGTACTGCCTGCTGAGGGACTGTGTGTGCGTGGTGGTGCTGCCCGGCCACAGGGTGATGACGGCCACCTGACCTATAAAGGCCTGTATGCGCGGGGTAGTGCCATTATAGAGATCCCAGTGGATGGAGTCGGCTGTGCGGGTGATGGAGTCGTTGAAGACGATGGTGCAGGAAGATGCCGGGGTGCTGACCTTTTTGGTACAGGAGGCGGTGATGAGGATCAGTGCAGCGCAAAGGTTGAGAGCAACGAATACGATAGAAGGCTTTTTCATAATAATTTGATTTTGGATTGACGTAAAAAATTGACGCACAATACTAGCGCGGTCTGTGCGGGCCAAAGTGCCCAAATCGGCCTAAACCTTACTGTACCATGTGCTATGCGTGAGAAAACGCCACAAATACAGCCGGGGCTAGTGGTGGCTCACACTCGCCGGGGGCGAGCGAGGGTATAACTAGGCCTTGTAGTAATCAAGTATCTCCGACATATGCTGATCAGATATTTTATTCTTGTGTATCATGCTATATACTTGTGTATTGACGCTGTGGTGATACAGCTGGCCGTCCCGCACTTTGAGCAGGTAAGGAAAGCCGCCCTGACCCGCCAGGCTATGTATGACATTGGATATATATACTGATTCATAGTCCGACTCTGGTACCCCTCCGTTGAGATATACTATGTGAACCCCTGGAGGCAATAGGGGCAGTATCTTTTCTTTTACAAAGCCACTACTATTGGTCCGGCTATTGTAGCAGAATATCATGTGGCCATTGATCTGATGTAAAAAGGCATGATACCCCTTCTGAAAGGTTGCCATTCTTCTACGCTCTGCGAGCCATATGAAGGGCATGAAAGGAAGCATCACCACCACTATGAGCAGTATAATGATGCAGAATAGCGCGAATGACAGCGCCTCAAAAATATCAGACCTGGAAATCTTCATAGGTCTACAAGTGAATCTTTATACCTCTACAGCCTGCGCAAACTCTTCGTATTTGCTGACGAGGTCTTTGCAGCCGATGATGATGGCACAGCGCTCGTGTAGCTCTGTGGGCTGGATATCGAGAATGCGTTGGGAGCCATTGATGGCGCGGCCGCCGGCATGCTCCGTTATAAAGGCCATCGGAATACACTCGTAGAGGAGGCGCAGCTTGCCGCGTTTTTCCCCCTTGGCAGCGGGATATAGGAAGACGCCGCCTTTGATAAAAGTACGGTGCATATCGCCCACCATGGAGCCGATGTAGCGCAGGGAGTATGGCCCCTTCTCGTGGGCTATGCACCAATCTACGAACTGCTGTGCAGTGGACTCAAACTTGCCGAGGTTGCCCTGATTGAGCGAGTAGATGCGGCCACCGCCGGGGATGAACATGCGGAGGTGTGTCTGGTAGTAGCCATTATCATCTGTGCTGAGTGCAAAGATATGTGTACCGGCACCGGTGCTGAAGACCAGCATCGTAGAGCTGCCGTAGAGGGCGTAGCCTGCTGCTACGGTCTTGTAGCCCGGCTGGAGGAAATCCTCACGGGTGACGTCTGTACCTACTGGTGTGATGCGCTCTACTACGGAAAAGATAGTACCTACCGGTGCTGCGATATCGATATTAGATGACCCGTCCAGCGGGTCTATAGAGACTATGTATTTGCCATTAGGGTCGAGGGTGACGATATCTTCATTCTCTTCACTCAGGTAGCCGGCGCAGATACCGCTGCCCTTGCAGACCTTCATCATTACATTATTGCTATGGTCATCGAGTTTCTGCACTGTCTCGCCTTGCACATTGGTCACGTCCATAGAGCCACCGAGACCCATGGCACCGAGGTTGCGCACAGCGTGAGAGAGTTCTTTAGTGCCCTCTGCTATTGAGGTGATAAGTTTAGCGATATCTGCCGCTGCTGTCTCGTGTAGAAATCCTGCGAGGTCGCGTCCTTTTTGCATAGTGCCTTCTTTTGTCTTTGTGTGCGGTAAAGATAGGAAAGCGGCCCCTAAATCCCCAAAGGGAGAATCTCCCTGATGGAAGACTTTAAATACAGAATACATTTTGAGCCCCATAGAACACAGAGAGACCTAGAAATACAATCGCAATTTTTCTTAGACTGCGAGATAGCCGGATCCATCGACCTGGGGATCACTGATCGTAGTGAGCGATAGCTTTCCAAACCTTTCCGGAGGAGTCAAACCAGAAAAATTCGGCTGACTTCTTGCCGAGGATACTGCGATAGTAGATCACGACTGTATCTACGCCGTAGAGTATGTCTATCAGCTCAAAGCGTAGGTCGGTGTATTTCCGCAGGGCTGCACCCCAATAGGCACTTACCTTGTCCTTGCCCTTGAGTGTGCCCGATGGTTCATTCATCAGGGTGACAATAAAAGGCGTACTCATCTCAAAGTCATCTGTATAGTGACTGAGTACATGCTGCAGGTCATGACCATTCCACGCAGCGATCCACTCTGCGGCAAAGTGATGGGCAAAATCTCGGGTGATCATAGTAATGTGGCTAATGTGCTAATATGCCAATGTAATAAATGACTACTGAGCATACAAGTTAGTCTGTAGAAATAAATAATGGAGCAGATAGTGAGTGAAATTACTCTTTTACGACTTTGTAGAGAACAGCCCGGTCCTGGCGGTACTGGTCCTGAGTACATTCCTTGCCCTCGGTGCAGCCGGAGCGCGGACGGAGATCCCCCAGGCCATTGATGCGCAGGCGGAGCGGCTTGATGCCGGCCTCCATCATCATATCTGCCACCATGCGGGCACGGGTCACAGATAGCTCCATAGGGTAGTCCTCATCGGCAGAGGCCATGCCATAGATCTTCATCTTGAGCTGTGGGATGTCCTGCATCATTTTTACGATAGGCTCCAGCTCGCCCCATAGGTCTGACGGCACCCTGGAGCTGTTTTTTTCAAACTGGACGAATGGCATGCGCGCAGCAGGATCAAACTCATCATGCTCTTTGAGATACTGTATCAGCATGGTGTACTGCGGCTTTTTGTAAGAGGTCAGGTCCAGTATCTGCTTGCTGATCTCATAGCCCTCCCGGAAGTAGGACACAAGGTAGAAATATCCACTATCTACTATGAAAGTATAGCCACCTGCAGAGTCCGTAGTGACCTCCTGAGATACTAGTCCATTCAGCCTGCGGATATTGATCGAGACTCCTGCTACAGGCTCTTCGGTCTGGCCGTTTTTCACCAGTCCACGGGTCGTCACAGTTTTGCCTACGGGCTGCGCGCCGGAGTTGAGCACCACTACACGAGCGGTATCTGTGCCCGCCTGATCCCTGACCGGTGCAGGCCGGTTTATTACAGGCTTATTGCTTTTTACTTCTGTATTCTTCACTACGGATACCTGCTGATCACTCACTAGCTTTTCGCGCTCTGCTATCAGCTTCCTGCGCTCCTCCTGCTCCTGGACACGACGCGCCTCCAGCTCGCGCTGCTGGGCCTCCGCCTCTGTCCTTTTAGCATTGATACGAGCGGCGTCTTCTGCATGCTTCAGGTCATCTTCCAATTGGCGCTTGTGTAGTTTTTCTTTCTCCGCCAGCTCTCTGGCCAGTCGCTTGCTTTCCTTCTTAGAGGCTTTGTCCCGTGCTTCTTTGTCACGCCTTTCTGCCAATACCTTAGCCTCGGCTTCAGCGCGTGCCTTTTTCATTTTGGCCAGGTCCTGCTCCTTCTGCTCCCGGCGCTCCTTATCGCTCATAGCGCTATCTGACGGCACTACGGTGTAGGAGATCTTATCCTGATCTTTTTGAGCCGCCTGTTTTGTTTTGGCCAGCGTGGCATCTGCCTTCGTTACAGCAGGTTCTTCTGCTTTGGCCTTCTTAGCTTTGGCTGCAGCTATAGCGCTGTCTGCCCGGGCTATAGCCTCGGCTTCTTTCTCCTCTCGTGTGAGTGTTCTCTTTATTTCGGGCTTTTTCTCCTCTTTCTTTGCTACAATGCGAGTCTTGCCGTTCTTTATACGGCGGGCCTCATCTGCGGCCAGCGCGCTATCTGCTCGTGCCAGCGCCAGCGCCTCTCTATCTATGCGCTGCTGATCTGGAGAGACCGTGGCTGCCGGGGCCTCTTGCTGGTGCACCTGGGCTGCAGCTTCCCCGTCCTTGCGCTCTTGCTCTATGCGGATCAGTTCTTCTTTCTCTACCTCCTCACGCAGTTTGGCCAGTCGCGCCTTTTCTTTTTCCTCTTGCTCCTTGTTTACCTTGGCCTGTTTGCCCGCTTCAGCCGCTTCCGCAGCCTGCTTTGCTTTGAGCTCTGCTACGGCACGTTGTTCTTCTTTATGCCGGGCAGCAGCGGCAGCTTCTTCATTCTTTTTAGCTTTGGCGGCGGCAGCCTGCTGTGCCCTGAGATCTGTTTCGGCTTTTCCAGCGTCGCGCTTTTTCAGCTCTGCCTGCACTTTCCGTTCATTCTCTGCGCGCTGTCGCTCAGCAGCTTCTTTTTGTTTTTGTTCTGAATCAGTATTCAGCGCCTGCTTTTCATCTTGCTTAGCAGTGCTGATGGTCTTGAGCTTTTGATCTATAGAGGCTATAGCAGAGTCCTTGCTGCCTAGCTTGCGGTCCAGCTCAGCTATGGCGGCAGTCTGCTGGCGCAGGCGGGCAGAATCCTTTTTGCCCATGACCTGCACTACAGGTTTTAGGTTTTTATTGTCAGGACGTGCATAGGGGTCATACTCCGGCCGCTCTTTTACGAAATCGCGCGCGGGGCCAAGACGAATATCCAGACGGAAGTCCAGCGGCTGATTGAATCCAATAGTGGAAATATTGAAACTCGTATCCTGAAACTTATTAATAATACCGGGAGAACGCTTATCGATCTTGAAGGTGTAGTTTGTCTCAAAGTCCATTTTGAGATTGTAGTAGCCATTCACATCTGTGAAATACTTATCCTCTTTGCGCGTCATTACATTGCGAATGATGATACCTGCTTCTTTGATGGGTATGTCGTCTTCCTGGTCTAGTATATAGCCCATCAGGCGCAGGCCATTCTTCCGCAAAGAAATATTGAGGCTACCTGTGGCCAGAGTGCCAAACTTGTCTGTGGTAATGGTGACTGTGGTATCTGAGCGACCGGGATAGGTAGCTTTGATCTCGTAGGTCTGATTGGGTTTTGATTTTATCCGATAGGAGCCGTCGTAATAGGTCTTATAGGTGCCTATCACCTTGCCATCCTGGTATTGGGTGATCTCGGCCTGAAAGAGTACTGTGGCCGCGCTATCATTGTCAGTGATCTTGCCCAATAGTCCCTGCGCCTCTGCTCCAGTTACGGAGCAAAGAAATATTAGGATAAGGGCACAATACTTTCTCAAAACGGGCACGGGTCAGTGATGTATTCCAGAATGTTTTACGCAAAGACAGGCATAATGTTTTCAGCATAGTGCCGGTCAGTATAAAGGTACATTTTAAACCCGTGGGATACAGGAGGTGAGCGGCCATTTTGCCCCTGACAGGTGTGTGCAGTGTGTCAATTTTGGACAGTACAGCACCTCACGTATCTGCCTTCGGCATCTTTCCTCTCCCAAGGAGAGGAAAGAACCTACCGACTTAAGATTACTATTATATGTCAGCTATGAGTAGTTCACCGTTGTTCTTTATCAGTTCGTTCATTTTATGTGTAACCACACACTTTTCTTAACCTATTAAACGTAAATATGCTGACCAAAATCAATACGATGAAACGATATGTGACCCTCGTGCTAGTGCTCCTGATCTCGTACAGCAGTTTTGCTTCCTTTAGCAATGTGCCGCAGGCCTACCTGGTGAGCGCCACGCTCGTAAAGCAGCACACTAAAAAAAGCCTGCATGCTCTGTGGAAGCGCCATCACATCCCTACCATAGCGCTGCCGATACGCAATGATGTAGACATCTACGAGGTGATCTACAAAGCCCCGTGGATAGACAGCTCTACCTGGATCAACTGCTCCGGCATAGCCTATGTACCTAAAACAAAAGGCAAGAAGGTACCGACATTTATGTTTGGCCATGGTACGCAGATCAGCAAGGCGCGCGATATCACAGATGAGGACTCACAGCAGGGTGTCTGCCTGGGTTTTGCCGCTGATGGCTACCTGGCGCTATATCCCGACTACTATGGCATGGGCAAGGGCGACGGCCATCACCTCTACCAACACGCATGGAGTGAGGCGATGTCATACGTCTACATGCTCTACGCTGTGGAGGAGCTGAAGAAACAACTGAACTATGAGACCAATGGACAACTTTTCCTGACGGGCTACTCTCAGGGAGGGCACTCTTCCTTTGCGGCACAGAAGTATATAGAGGCGCTGCATGACCCACGCTTTAAGGTGACGGCTACCTCCCCAATGTCCGGCGCTTATGACATGACCGGTGAGCAGGCTAAGTACATGTTTGTGAAATACCCTAAACCTTTCTACCTGCCCTACCTGATCATCTCGTACCAGCTGGCATATCACATCTTCAACGATCCGAATGTCTACAATGCATTCCGCTCTCCGTATGATACGCTGCTGCCGGGATTCTTTGGCGAGGTGCGGTCTAAAACCTATGACGACCTGGACAAGGTGATGCCCGCTGTACCGAGCGATGTGGTAAAGCCTGAGCTGGTAGAGCGATTTAAAAATGACTCCAATTTCGTATTCCTGAAAAGGCTGCAGGAGAATAACCTGACCGACTGGGCCCCAGAGGCTCCTGTGCAACTCTGCTACTGCAAGGGTGACCGCGAGGTGAACTACAAGAACTCTGAAGTGGCCTACGAAAAAATATCTAAGGCCGGCAAGAAGGATATCAAGCTACTCAATCTATCAGACCATCTCGATCACAATACCTGCGCGGCCTTTGCAGTGCTCTCTACCAAGGCGTTTTTTGATCGCTTCAAAAAGAATGGTGAGAACCCGAAGCTGAAGGACCTTACTCCATTCAAAAAGTGGGTGGCAAGCCTGGTGAAAAAGAAGATAGAGAAGCAGTACATGGCGGACGGCAAGGACCACGCGTATATGTAGGGCTATCTGATCCGCATCAGCATTTCAAAGTACCGATACCGTGCCATTCGTGTTCTACATTGGTCATTAAGAGTGCATGATCAAAATGCACTGAGCCTTTTGGGAAAACGACTTCATTTTCAAAGAAGCCAGAGGATACCTTTTTTACATTTAGTGGCGTGACTTTCCACTCATGAAGCATCAACTTCAGCCCATCAAATGAATTGCTGTCAGGCGAATAACCTGTACTTCCTTTTTCAAAGAAGTCCGAAGCATTTTTCAAGCTTTCGAAAATAGAGCCACTATTCAAATGTGAAGCAGTATCTGCCTCGATAGAAATAGTCGTTTTATCAGAACCTGTGACGTGAATATCATAATGGTCTGCTGTTTCCCTGGTATCAAACTGAGCAAGGTAGTGCCTGCCCGGAAACAGACGTCCACCAACCATTGCATTGAACCAAAGTGAAGTATCCCTACGGGGAATGTATACACCCTCATGCCTCACCCCTCCCTGATCCCACTCTACGGCTATGCGGTGCGCAGCATTCTCTGAAGATATCCCGACAAAATCTGGTAATCCTTTTGGCTTAATGTTCTTGAGCCGGATCAGGCATACGCCAATAATGGCTTTCCCATTATAAGTCATTGGCCGAAAAGGCGCCGGTAAATAGCGACTAACCACATCTATATCTCCCACGTAATTGATCAGAATACGTCTGTCTATATATCCGTGGATAGTAGGAATCTTCATTTCGCTTAATTCTGATTGTCCTCCTCCAGCTTCTCCCTGAGGTAATAGCCGGTGTGCGATTCCTTGACCTTGACCAGTCCCTCAGGTGTGCCCTGATAGACCAGGTGGCCGCCCTCATCGCCGCCATCGGGGCCGAGATCTACTACCCAGTCTGCACATTTGATCACATCCATATTGTGCTCTATGACCACCACGCTGTGACCTACCTCTATGAGCTGCTGGAAAGATGACATGAGCTTTTTGATATCATGAAAGTGGAGACCTGTAGTCGGCTCGTCAAAGATGAAGAGCAGAGGCTGTGTGGTTGAGCCCTTGGTGAGGAATGATGCAAGCTTGACACGCTGTGCCTCACCGCCAGAGAGCGTGGAGGATGACTGGCCGAGCTTGACATAGCCGAGGCCTACATTGCGCAGTGGCGCGATGCGCTGTACGATGTCATTCTGCTCTGCAAAGAACTCTATAGCTTCATCTATGCTCAGCTCGAGGACGTCATAGACGTTCTTGTCTTTGTACATTACCTCCAGCACATCTTCCTTGAACTTACGACCATTGCAGACCTCACACTTCAGGTGAACGTCTGCGAGGAACTGCATCTCTACGATCACTTCACCTTCGCCTTTGCAGTTCTCACAGCGGCCACCTTCGATATTGAATGAGAAAGTGCCTGCAGTGTAGCCACGAATCTTCGACAACTGCTGGCGGGCAAAGAGCTCACGGATAGCATCGTATGCCTTGACGTATGTGACAGGATTAGAGCGGGAGCTGCGGCCGAGTGGATTCTGATCTATCATCTCCACGCCGGTGATCTTCTTCATATCACCACGCAGCTCACGGTAGGAGCCCGGCTTCTCCCCTCCCCCATCAAACTGGCGCATGAGAGCGGGATAAAGTATCTTCTTGATCAGTGTCGTCTTGCCAGAGCCGCTCACGCCGGTCACCACCACGAGCGAGTTGAGCGGGAACTTGGCATCTACATCTTTCAGGTTGTGCTGTGTGGCACCGATGATGGAGATAGAGTTTGCTGTGCGGCGGCGGATGCGGTCGTAGTCTATTTTGAGGTCGCCCTTCAGGTATTTGCCGGTCAGGCTGTGTTTGTCTTTGGTGATGTCTTTGGCTGGGCCATTATAGACCACCTCACCGCCGTGTATACCGGCCTCGGGACCCATGTCTACTATGTGGTCGCAGGCCTTCATGATGTCCTCATCGTGCTCTACTACGATCACAGTATTGCCGAGGTCACGTAGATTCTTCAGCACATCTATGAGGCGGGCTGTATCGCGCTGATGGAGGCCTATGCTCGGCTCATCGAGGATATACATAGAGGAGGTGAGGTTGCTACCTATGGAGCGGGTCAGGTTGATACGCTGCGTCTCGCCGCCGCTGAGCGTATTGGAGAGGCGATTCAGCGTAAGGTAGCCCAGGCCTACATCCATCATGGTCTGCAGGCGGCTATTGACCTCCAGTAAAATTCGGTCCGCTACCTTCTTATCCTCCGTACCGAGCTTGATCTCTTTGAACCATGCATAGAGATCCTTGATAGGAGTCATGAGCAGCTCGGAGATATCTTTGCCGGCTATTTTCACATACTGTGCGTCTTTACGGATGCGGGAGCCGTGGCACTCGGGGCAGGTCGTTTTGCCTCGATAGCGGGAGAGCATGACGCGGTATTGTATCTTGTAGCTTTTCTCCTCCAGGTACTGGAAGAAATAGGTAAGCCCCTGGAAGTATTCATTGCCCGTCCAGAGAAGTTTCTTCTCCTCGGCAGTAAGATCTTTGTAAGCGCGATGGATAGGGAAGTCAAAGTAGATGCCCTTCTTCAATATCGGCTCCAGCCACTCGCTCATCTTCTCGCCACGCCATGGGGCTATGGCACCTTCATAGAGTGACAGACCCTTATCCGGTACGATGAGATCCTCGTCGATGCCGATCACTGAGCCAAATCCCTCACAATTTTTGCAGGCACCGTAAGGGTTATTGAAGTTGAATAGATTCTGCGACGGCAGCTCGAAGCTCATACCATCTGCTTCAAATTTATTGTTGAAGACTAGCTCTGCCCCCAAACCCCCAAAGGGGGCTTTAACAGCAGTTTTCTTAGTCGCCGTTAAGCCCTCCCCTTCGGGGAGGGTTTGGGGGGGGCTGAGTTCAGTCTCTACATAGCATTCATTTCCACCTTCATTGAAGGCTGTAAGCACAGAGTCTGCCACGCGGGATTTCAGCTCTTCTTCCTGCTTCACGATGATACGGTCTACGAGGACTTTGACTGTTTTATCTTTTGATTTAGCGATCTCTGGCCTGTCTATCAGGTCTTCTATCTTGGCCACGTTGCCGTCCCACTTCATACGGGTGAAACCCTTTTGCAGCAAGAGCTTCAGCTCTTCATTAAGTTTTGTTTTGACGGGTGCATCATAGTAGATGAAAGCTTTGGTGCCCTCGGTGAGAGAGAAGATATAGTCCACCACATCCACCACTTCATGCTTGGTCACGAGTTGGCCGGAGACGGGAGAATAGGTTTTACCCAGGCGTGCATAGAGCAGACGGAGATAGTCATAGATCTCCGTGAGAGAACCTACGGTCGAGCGGGTCGTGCGCGTAGATACTTTCTGCTCTATGGCGATGGCGGGGCAGAGACCTTTGATGTAGTCTACGTCTGGTTTGTCCATGCGGCTGAGGAACTGGCGCGCATAAGAGGTCAGGCTCTCTACATAGCGGCGCTGGCCCTCGGCGTAGAGCGTGTCTATGGATAGGGATGACTTGCCCGAGCCGGAAACACCGGTGAAAACGATGAACTGATTTTTGGGCAGCTCGAGGTCCACATTTTTGAGGTTGTGCACGCGGGCACCTTTGATGAGGATCTTTGTATCGGCTTGTTTCTTTATAGGGAGGTCAGTACCTTTTTTAGTGCTGGTGGTAGGCATCAGAAATATTTATGCTTTTGCGCCCGGAGGCAAGCTGCGAAGATAAGGGTTTTGGGGCGCATCTATATTACATGGGCGGAGTATAGGGGATGTGTTAAGAAGTTTTGGGGAGTTACCAGCCCCTGAATCCCCAAAGTGGACTTTAACAGCCAGGGAACCGCAGAGACACAGAGCCGGAGCGGAAAATTGCTTTAAAAAGCTACATGACCTTTGTAAAGTTTAACCTGAAAAATAATTTTTACAATTATTTGGAAATACAGGAATACCTCCATAGCTTTGGATATATCCAAAACAAAAAGGCTATAGAGTAATCTTCTACTTTCAGTAATGCAGACCGTGAGGAATCAGTGAATAGAGTGTCTGCGCGCCTTGTTAATCAATTTTATAATCATATTTCGACAGTAGCAGTAGCTGCATTTTGCATTTGTCCTGATACACCGCTCCGGCTACTCCACTACTAAAAAACATCTGCCTATCGCTGCATAGACTCTACTTTTTAGATCACCACTTAAAACAGTACGTCTATGCGCACACCACTCATGACAGACCAGGAACTGCTCAGGCAGTACCTCTCCGGCTCAGAAACGGCCTTCGAACGCCTTGTAGCCCGCCACAAAGACAAGGTCTATACCTCTATCTACATGATGGTGAAAGATGCCTACCTGGCAGAGGATATCTTTCAGGAGACCTACATCAAGGTGATAGATACGCTGCGCTCCGGCAAGTATAACGACGAGGGCAAATTTATCCAGTGGGTGATGCGTATCGCCTACAACCTGTGCATAGACTACTTCCGCAAAGTGAAGCGCGGGCCCGGTATCGTGACAAGCGAGGGTGACGATATCTTTAAGTACATGAAGTTTGACGAGGTGCCGCATGACGTCCATATGGATGTGATGAAGGGCGAAAACAAACTGAAAGACCTGATCGAGATGCTGCCTGAGGAGCAAAAAGAAGTGGTGATGCTCCGCCATTATTTCGACTTCAGCTTTAAGGAGATAGCAGAATATACCGGCGTGAGTATCAATACCTCTCTGGGCCGGATGCGCTACGCCCTGATCAACCTGCGCAAGCTGATAGAAAAACACAATGTAGATGTGAGCCGCATCAACATAGGATAAGTCTTTGATTGTTCTCGATAAAAGCGCCGCTATCTGTGTATCAGATGGCGGCTTTGTTTTGTCACTATCCTCTCTCATCACAGGGATCTGAAGAAGATCTTATAGGTGTAAAAAATTGGCTTTAAAAACAATTTTCGCTTAGCGATTACAAGCAGCTAATGACATATAAAACTGGCTATCAGATATCTGCTTTTTATATCAAAATAAAACAATAAGCCTATTGTTAAAAGCCTATCTTTAATACCAGAAACCCCTTTTATGAAGAAAGTACCTATACTTCTCTGCGCCTTTTTATTGTCCTTCATCTCTTTCGCTCAGGCTCCCCCTCAGGGTATCAGCTACCAGGCCGTAGTGCGGAACGCATCAGGAGCGATAGTAGCCAATACACATGTGTCGATCCGCTTTACGATCCATGACCAAACTGCTACCGGTACGGTAGTCTTTCAGGAGACGCATGCGCAGAATACCAATCAATTTGGCCTTTTCAATGCCGTGATCGGCACCGGCGGTGGCAATCTGGGCACCGTAGCCTGGGGTAGCGGTCCTAAGTTTCTGCAGGTAGAGGTAGATATAAACGGCGGCGGTAGCTATACAGATATGGGTACCAATCAGCTGATGAGCGTGCCCTATGCCCTGTATGCAGGCAATGGCGGCGGTGGCGCTACGGGTGCTACAGGGCCGCGGGGAGCCACAGGTGCCACTGGCGGTGTAGGCAATACCGGGCCCACCGGGGCTACTGGTGCAGGCGGTGGTGCTACAGGACCCACCGGCAATGATGGTGCTACAGGAGCACAAGGGCCTACCGGTGCGACAGGAAGTAATGGTGCGACAGGTGCCCAAGGCAATACGGGACCTATGGGTCCGACTGGTAACGATGGACCAGCCGGACCGACCGGTGGAGACGGCATGACAGGTCCGCAAGGAAATACAGGAGCTGATGGAGTGACCGGACCTACCGGTGCTGATGGTATCACAGGTCCACAAGGAAATACTGGGACTGATGGCTCGACAGGACCAACAGGACCGACAGGACCTACTGGATCTGGCGGAGGCGCAACTGGACCAACGGGACTGACTGGTCCTACAGGTCCATCTGGAGTAGGAGGCGGTGCAACAGGGCCCACTGGTCCATCTGGTAATGATGGAGCAACGGGGCCGACCGGCCCATCCGGAATAGATGGTGTTACCGGCCCAACAGGTGCGGGAATCACAGGACCAACTGGTCCTGCTGGTATTGACGGCGCCACTGGTCCTACTGGTTCCGGTGGTGGCGCCACAGGACCAACCGGCCCTACCGGACCTACAGGCGTGGGAGGTGGTGCCACTGGTCCGACAGGCCCTTCGGGCAATGATGGAGTGACGGGGCCGACAGGTGCAAATGGAACGAATGGTGCTACTGGTCCATCAGGTGCTGATGGAGTCACTGGCCCTACAGGAGCAAATGGCACTAACGGTAATACAGGACCTACCGGCCCTTCGGGTGCTGATGGAGCTGCGGGGAGCACTGGTGCACAGGGACCAACCGGACCTACTGGTACGGGCGGAGGCGCTACCGGACCGACAGGACCGACAGGACCATCTGGCAATGATGGCGCGGCAGGTGCTACCGGCGTGCAAGGTGTAACAGGACCGACTGGAGCTAACGGACTCAACGGAGCTACGGGGCCATCCGGTGCAGATGGCGCAGCAGGTCCTACCGGGCCCACAGGCGCTACAGGTGTGGGAGGAGGTGCCACAGGACCGACTGGACCATCTGGCAATGATGGCGCAACTGGTGCTTCCGGCGCGCAAGGTATCACAGGACCAACTGGTGCTAATGGACTCAACGGAGCTACCGGTCCATCTGGTGCAGACGGCGCTACAGGACCTACCGGACCCACAGGCGCTACCGGCGTAGGTGGGGGTGCCACGGGGCCTACTGGTCCGTCAGGTGTAGATGGTGTCGCGGGCTCTACTGGTGCGCCGGGTATAACAGGACCTACAGGTGCTAATGGAATAAATGGAGCTACAGGGCCATCGGGTATAGATGGCGCTGCGGGACCTACCGGACCCACAGGCGCTACCGGCGTAGGTGGGGGTGCCACGGGGCCGACAGGACCCACGGGTAGCAATGGCAACAATGGCGCCACAGGACCATCTGGTGCTGACGGTAGTGCCGGACCTACAGGCGCTCAGGGTGCTACGGGTGCACAAGGAACGACAGGAGCACAAGGGCCGGCAGGAAATGATGGCGCTACAGGACCACAAGGCAATACAGGCTCAGCAGGACCTACAGGCTCGACTGGTGCGCAAGGACCTACCGGAGCACAAGGACCGGCAGGAAGTGATGGTGCTACAGGACTGCAAGGCACTACAGGCTCAGCAGGCCCCACGGGCCCGGCAGGTGCACAAGGACCTACAGGTAACGCAGGACCTACCGGAGCACAAGGACCAGCAGGAAATGATGGCGCTACAGGACCGCAAGGCACTACAGGCTTAACAGGGCCCACAGGTCCGGCAGGGGCACAAGGACCTACCGGTAATGATGGCCCTACCGGCCCTCAGGGAGCCACGGGGCCTAGCGGCTCACTAGATGCGTGGAGCCTGACCGGCAATTCCGGTACGACTCCGGGCACTAACTTCATCGGGACGATAGACTCTACTGATTTTGTAGTGAAGACTGATAACATCGAAGCGATGCGCGTACGTGCTAACAGGTATGTCGGTATTGGTACGACCACTCCTGCATTCCCGCTGGAGGTAGCTACTCCATCGCAATTTGCGGCTGCTATACATATCATCCCGGCTACTACTGGCAGGCGTGCGTCTATGCAGATAGGAGACTGGCAGGCGCTGGAAGACGTATCGGGCAATGGTGTACGAAACTTTGCGATTTACCAAAACGCTACAGGTAAACAACGCTTTGATATAGATACTAATGGCTATATCGGTATCGGTACGCTGAAGCCCGGCTCACCGGTGGTCATAGCCAGCCCATTGCTCAATTCAGGTGTTTTCAAAGTAGGAACACTTAGCACGGATCCTGATGAAACCTGGTGGATGGGCTTCAATTCATCTGTGAATACACTACTGGCACCGAGCAGCGCAGATGGTACAGATCGTGCACGGATAGGCGTCAATCTGGACGGAACGGGCCGTGGCCGCTTGTTCTTTACCACAGGCAATGCAGGTACGCAGGTAGAGCGCATGCGCATAGATGAGACCGGTCTGGTGGGCATCGGCACCTCCACTCCTACTACAAAACTCGATGTAGAATCAACTACCTCTCCTGCCTTCAAGCTCGTAGATGGTACGCAGGGCACAGGCAAGGTACTGACCAGTGATGCAAGTGGCAATGCGACATGGCAGACACCTGCAGCATCGGGCGGTGGCAGCTCAGACAGCACGATCTATAAAGCTGATGGTACTCTGACCGGCAACCGCACCGTGGTCATGGCGGATAAGAACCTGACCTTTACTGCTACTACGGGTAAGTTCAGCTATACACCTACTGTGATCGGTAGTGTAGCCATGGGTAGGTCTGTGACATCCGGTGGAGACATGAGTTTCGCGACGGGAGTTTTTACTACGTCCTCAGGCAGCCAATCTTTTGCGGGGGGCTCACAGACGATCGCATCTGGCGGACAAAGCTTTGCCATGGGTAATACTGACACTGCCTCGGGCAGTCAGAGTGCTGTATTCGGGCAATACAGTAAGGCGCTGGGCAGCAATAGTTTCGTGGCAGGTCAAAACTCTGTGGCTATAGGCAGTAGCGCCGCTGCCTTTGGCTGGGCCAATAATGCGGGTAATAACCAGACCTTTGCGCAAGGGCAGAATACAACAGCTAGTGGCGTAGATGCGGCATCTTTTGGCTATCAGACCTTGGCATCCGGCTATGCTAGTATGGCTGTGAATGCCGGCAACTCTGCCACACAGAATTATACCTTCGCTGCAGGCTATCAGAATATAGCCTCTCAAAATGCAGCAGCAGCTTTTGGTCAAAGCGATACAGCCTCAGGTATGCAGAGCGCTGTATTTGGCCAGTATAATAAAGCCTCAGGATTCCAGAGCTTTGTATCAGGATCTAGCTCTACGGCCATAGGTACCAATGCTGCCTCATTCGGCTTGAGCAATGCCTCGTCAAACAATCAGACCTTTACACAAGGGCAAGGTAACACTGCAAGTGCCAGCAATGCCGCCGCGTTTGGGGTGCAGACCACAGCCTCCGGACAGGCCAGTATGGCTATCAACTCAGGTACCGCCGCCACTACCAATTACGCATTTGCCGCAGGCAGCCAGACCATCGCATCGGGTATAGCCAGCGCGGCATTTGGCCAGAGTGATACCGCCATGGGTAACCAGAGTGCAGCATTCGGCTCCAACAGCAAAGTGCAGGGCAGCAATAGTTTTGTGGCGGGGCAGTCTGTGACTGCTATCGGCAGCAATGCGGCGGCGTTTGGATCAGGCAGTAGTGCGGGCAATAGCTCTACTTTTGCCGCTGGCCAGAATGCATCTGCCAGTGGCTTTGGGGCCGTAGCGATGGGTACACAGACCAGTGCCAGCGGCTCCAGCAGTATGGCTGTAAACGCCAGTACCACAGCCAGCCAGAGCTATGCCTTTGCTGCAGGCAACCAAACAGTAGCATCCGGCTCGGCTAGTGCTGCCTTTGGCCAGAGCGACACTGCTCAGGGTTTCAATAGTGCATCATTTGGCAACTACAACAGGGCTGCAGGAAGCCAGAGCTTTGTGGCGGGCGGCTACTCAGTGGTGACCGGCAGCAATGCTGCCAGCTTTGGAGGCAACAACAATGTGTCCGGCAATCTGGCCTTTGCTGCTGGTAGCAACCATACCGTGAGTAGTAGCGGAGCAGCAGCATTTGGCAGTTATAATGTCGTATCGGGCAATGCAAGTTTTGCAACAGGCCAGTACAATACGGCATCCGGCTTTCAGAGTTTTGCCACCGGCACAAACAATAAAGCTACCAACGGGCAATCATTTGTGGCCAATGAAAACAATGTGGCAAAGGGTTCAGACGCTACTGCGTTTGGCATCAATGACTCCGCTAACGGGGACCGGAGCTTTGTGATCGGCACAAACAACAAAGGCACTAACGCACAGTCCTTCGCCGCAGGAGAGTTTAACGTTACCAAAGGCCAGTCTGCCGCCGCATTTGGTGCTGGCGATTCTGCTAATGGCAATTTCTCATTTGTGTCTGGGATAGGCAGCACTGCTGCATCATACGGTGAGACCGTGATAGGCGCTTACGCCACCCAGTACACTCCGGCCAGCACTACTGCATGGCAGTCCAGCGACAGGCTATTTACGATAGGCAATGGCCAATCTTATGCCCGGGCAGATGCCATGGTAGTGATGAAGAATGGCAATACAGGGATAGGTACCAACGCCCCTACTGCCTTACTCTCGGTAAATGGATCTGCCAATAATGCTACAGGGGCGTGGGGAGTTTTCTCCGACAGCAGGATCAAGACAGTGGAAGGCGAATTCACCGATGGCCTCAATGTGATCAACCGCCTGCGACCGGTCACATTCCGCTACAATGCTAATGCACCGTATCAGGCAGATGGCGCGCAGATAGGTGTGATAGCGCAGGAGCTGGAGCAGGTAGCTCCCTATATGGTATCTCAGCGGGACTACAAAAACATCTCCGGCCTGCGCCAAGTCAATAATCAGGCTTACACCTTTATCCTCATCAATGCCGTGAAGGAACAACAGGCCGAGATAGAACGCCTCAATGCACGAAATAAAATGCTGGAAGACCAGATGAAAGCCAGTGACAATAAGCATGACCAAGTGATCCGGACCATGAAAGCGCAGATAGATGCCATCAACGAACGCCTGAATATAACTACGGTGAAATAGCAGGGATAAAATAAAAAAGATAGCTTTCCGTAAAACTCAAAGAGATGAAATACAAGATCGGTACCAAGGAAAAACCAATGGCGCTCAAAACTCCACCGCACACCTCTGAGTACACTATGCATGCAGATGAGAAGGACGGTAAAGAGATCCTTGTGTGTACAGTAGGTAAAACAGTACTCCACTATGATGCCCGCGCTCTCGATGACCTGCATGCCATGCTGAAAAAACATGGCGACTGGATGGAGCTGGGCAGTGCAGATGAGCAGAAGCCTGCCAAAGAAGGGACGGTAGAGGCATGGGGGCGGTCAGAGCATAACCCTGCAGGTGGCTGGTATGGGCTGAAGAAAGGACTGCGCGGCCGTTTCGGAATGTATATACCACCACTGATGGAGGCGCTGGGCCTGGCAGAGGTGACTCACGACCCTAAGGGTAACAGGATGCGGGCGAAATAAACAGACTATAGATATTGGACTTTAGACAATAGACAAGTTATACAAATAAACAGCCGCTCCATGAAGCGGCTATTTACATTATAGGATAACCCAAAGTTCAACATGTCCTCATGAGATAAAATCCCTATAAATAGGGATTGTACATATTTAATTGAATGTGAAATTTTGCAATGACACTGTACCATATTAGTCATCCCAAAATGATCCTTCAAACCCCAATCCGAAGTATGAACAAACTATTAGCCGTATGGGCGCTCGTGCTAGTCATAGCAGTAGGTAGCTGCAAAAAAGATCAGACAGATCCTTCTAAGAACACACCTCAATACTGTGATACCACCATCAGCATCAGCTACTCTCATAGCAGCCACTATGACTATACTCAAGCCACGTTTACAGCCACAGCCTCATCTGACTTTGTGAGCTATACGTGGAATTTTGGCGATGGTGGTAGTTCATCAGAGCAGAACCCCGTACACCACTATCCGGCAGCAGGTAGTTATAATGTAACCCTGCAGGGAATCACCAAATGCCATAATATAGTTAATCTCGATACGACCATCATCATCAGCAGCGCCTATACGTATAAATGGGTGTTCAGCTCCATCCAATATCAGGTATCTGTAGCGGGCAGCAGTCCGATGATGCTCAGTGACAGCGGTTATTACAACAACGGATACGGCTCAGATATGCTGACAGGAGATACATCGGTCCAGAATGGGGGACATTATTTCTTTATCAATCATAATGTCATGAGTAATCCTGCTGTGCAATTTCACTTTTACTTTTTTGCAGGTAACCCTACGGCGTGGGGAGCTCCGCCTGCGGGCAGCTATGGCGCATCAGGTAGTGGTGGTACCATCAGTTATGGCAGTTATTTACCTTATTACTACTCTGACATATTTGGCCAGCAGTACGGCTCCGTACAGGTGAGTATCTCCCGCTCTGATAGCGTAGTAGACGGCACCTTTAACATAGCGGCAGTAGATGATGGATACGGCCTCAGTACGACCCCTACCAACATCAATATCAGCAATGGCTCGTTTCATGTAGCCCGGAGCAGATATTACTACTGATGCGACATCTTACGAAATGTAGCAGCATAGAGAATGGCGCCTCCGGTGCCCAGAATACTTCGTCTAAAAATTCACAGGTCAGATAATTACAACGCCCTAAAATAGAAATGATGAAAAATGTAATTAATGTCTTTGCGGCTTTACTTCTTGTCTTAGCGATAGCTGGCTGCAAAAAAGGCGGCTGGTCGTGTAGCGGGAGTAGCTGCTACTCCGTGGAAGGTGGAGACTTTGCTAGTCAAAGCAGCTGTGAAAGCTACTGCAGTAGCAATGGCGGCGGCGGCGGCGGCGGTGGCGGTGGTGGTGGTGGTGGTGGTAATAATTGCACCTACTCCACATACTCAGGCAGCAGTTGCAGTTCTGGCTACGTACAGGTGAGCGCTACTACCTGCTGTCCGTCCTCCTCTCCGTACTGGTGCTCAGGTACGAACAGTTGCTATAGCAGTTGCGCTTCGGCTGCAGCAAATTGCAGTGGTAGTGTAGTCTTGGGTTCTTATGGCAGCGGAGGAGGTGGAGGAGGAGGAGGTGGTGGTGGTGGCTCTACCGGTCAGCTGATGGTATGGACGGCTACTGACTGGCAGTGCGGGACGATAAGTGTCAGCTGCGGAGGCTACTCCGGTGGCGTGAGCCAGTACTACTATTCCGGTACACCTAGCTGCGGAGCTTCTGGTTGTGCCACTTTTACACTGGCACCCGGTACCTATACTGTGTCGGCTAGTTGCTCCAGTCGCAGCTGGCCTGGTGGTACGTATACTGTGACTGCAGGCGGATGCAATACTGTAAAACTAAACTAGCGGATGAAAGCCCCCTACACGCCATGGCTGGCAGCCATCACAGCACTTTTGATCGCTCAGGTAGCGCTGACGGGATATATGACCTTTGGCAAGGGCAGAGAAAGTGCTACCACTATGGAGCATGCGCCCATAGGTGGACAGCCGTCGCTGAGATCTATGCCAGATCTACCTAAGACGAATATTTCATTCTTACAGACGGTACATGATTTCGGAGTGATAAAAGACGACAAGAAGCAATACGCCACTTTTGATTTTGTCAATAAGGGTAAAGAACCGCTGCTGATACTCAGTGCCGAGGGTAGCTGTGGCTGTACGGTACCTACGTGGCCTCGGGAACCGGTAGCACCAGGTAAGACCGGCAAAATAGAAGTGTCCTTTGATCCAAATGGCAAGACCGGTGAGCACACCAAAATAGTGACCATCACAGCAAACACTGATCCTCAAACCACGATTCTAACTATCAAAGCCACAATTGTAAAAAGCAATTAAAACTCTCGATATGAAAAAATATCTGATCATTAGTATCGCGCTGGTATGTATAGTATTGGGCAGCTGCAAAAAAGACTCCTCTGGTCACCATATTTCCGGGCAGGTACTCGACGAAAATGGCAACGCCGTAAGCGGTGCTACCGTCACCTACAGGTCGGGCAGGACCACTACAGATGCATCGGGCAACTTTAGTTTCTCCAATATAGCGAGTGGGGCGATCCAGCTCAAAGCGGAAGCCTCCGGCTATTTTGTGAATTACAAAAACGTGGAAAATATAGATGGCTCCGGCGTACAGGCCCAGATAGTCCTGCTGACCAAAAATACTATCGGAGCTCTGAATGCCACTGCCGGTGGCACTGCCGGTGCTACGGGTCTCAGGGTGATAGCTCCTGCCAATGCATTTACTACAGCCGGCGGAGCCGTGTATACAGGCAACGTATTTGTAAATGCGCGGTATATAGACAAAAACAATAGTAAGATAGCGGACCTGATGCCAGGCGGGGACTTTGCAGCGACCGATGCCGGCGGTGCCGAGGGGGGTATGAGAACTTATGGATTTGTAGCTACCGAATTCACCGATGCAGATGGCAATGTGCTCACACCTGACAATACCGTAAAAACTGCCGTCACTCTACCGGGCGGTGTGGCTGATCCGGCTACGACCGGCGCGCAGGCCTGGGCATATGACCAGGCTACTGGCAGGTGGGGATCACCCACGCAGATCACCACTGCGGCCAATGAATACTACCTGCCCTGCATCACGCTGTATCAGAATATAGACGCATTTGTTCCCACAGGTACGATAGAGGGCACCGTGACTTGTAGCAGTGGCGCACCGGCCGCCTACGTACCTATCACCATCGAGAGCCAATACGATAAATACGTAACCGTGACCAATCAAAACGGCAAATATAAGGCCAAGGTAGAAGCTACAAATGGTAGCTGGTCTTATACCATATCCGCTACAGGCGGCACGTCCATCACTGTGAGCACTGTGCCGGCCAATCAGACCACTACCGCACCAGATCTCACGGAGAGCCAGTGTAGCAGTGGTGGTGGCGGTAGTGGCGGCTCAGGACAATTTACGTATGGGGGAGGGAGCTATAGCGGGATGTGCGCCTCTGTAGCTGATGTCAGCGGCAGCGGGGGTATAGATGTCACTATCGCCACGGGTAGTGGTGCCAGCTTTATCATCTACAATATGCCTACAGCCAGCAGCGGTACATATAGTTTCACAGACGGCTGGACGAATGTCAATACAAGTGCGCTATACGCGCTGTGTAATGTGGGCAATGGTTCGAGTCAAACCGCCTCTCAGAACGGTACGGTGACCAAAACGGGGCCGAATAGTTTTACATTCTCCTGTACGATGAGCGACATCATATCCGGACAGACGTATAGTGCATCGGGCAGCGGAACCTATTGACAGCTCCGTGAGCGGTCTTCTCAACTTTTGGCCATAAAATGGCTCAACAATGCTTGATCATATTTATGCCTACTGGAACATTGTCAAACAGCCACCTACCGGTGGCTGTTTGCATTTAAGGTTATTGTCTGATGGCTATTACCTATTTAGATCCAAACAGGTTTTTGAATTTATCATTCAGCTGCGCAGACAGATCATTCAGCGACTTCTCTATATCGTTCAGCGCCTTCTTTCCTTCTGCTTCCAGATTTTGAAAGTCTTCCGACTCGCGCACTTCTTTGGCCTTAGCCTCTACCTGAGAGCGCGTCTCATTGATCAGAACCTCAGCCTGCTGAGATACCTCGTCGGCTTTGATCGTGGCTATCTTGCCGGCAGTGGTGGCCAGCTTCTCCAGTTCAGCCTGCAGGTTAGAGAGGTGCTTCTTGCCGTCATTGAGCAGTTCGTTGATGTTATTGTTGTTTTCCATGTTTGCGTTTTAGTTGGTTTAAAGGTAAGAGATTTCTGTATAAGACGTTTGCATGCCGCCGCGTATTGCAAATGCTGTGCCCACCGCCATTCTGTCAGGTAGAGTCCCTTGGCACAGTCTTTTACAGACAATAAAAACCAGTCCAGTCCGTCCATCTATACATTCCGGCACTGCCAGTGTGGCCATGTGGAGACAGTAGGTTGGATTTATTGGATATATTTATCAAACTTTGACAAAAATCGAGATACATAGGTTATGAATTTGAAGGAAGCACAAGACTTTAAGAACTACGCGGTGAAGCATCATGGTATGAGCAGCATGCACCTCGAGAAATATATGAACGCTACCGCCCAGAGCGGTATCCAGAACCTGACCCGCACCGTGATAGAGGAGCGCCAGATGCCCTTCCGTGAGGTAGACGTATTCAGCCGCCTGATGATGGACCGTATCATATTCCTCGGTACCGAGGTCAATGACTATATCGCGAGCATCATACAGGCGCAGCTCCTCTTTCTGGAGAGCTCTGATGCGCGCTCTGACGTGCAGATTTACATTCACTCTCCTGGCGGTGAGGTCTACTCAGGCCTCGGCATATATGATACTATGCAGTACGTCAATATGGACGTAGCGACTATATGCACCGGTATGGCAGCGTCTATGGCAGCTGTACTGCTCTGCGCTGGAGAGAAAGGCAAGCGTACTGCGCTGAAACACGCCCGTGTGATGATACACCAGCCACTCGGCGGTATAGGCGGCAAGACCGCAGACATCCTTATCTCTGTGAATGAGATGAAGAAGATCAAGGAGGAGCTCTACGATATCATCTCTGAGCACTCAGGCCAGCCGCTGGAGAAAGTGCAGCGCGACAGCGACCGCGACTACTGGATGCGCGCGCAGGAGGCCAAGGAGTATGGCATGATAGATGAGGTACTCATCCGTAATAATAAAAAAGACTAAATCAGCCCTTTACAAGGTTTAAATGGTACCCCTTGAGGTGTTTAGCCAACATATCAGGGGGTATTTCCGTATATTTGTAGTATAATATGAAAAAAGAAGCCGAACAGTCGTGCTCTTTCTGTGGGAGGAAAAAGCGTGAAACACAGATCCTGATCTCAGGCATAGAGGGTCAGATATGCGACCAGTGCGTGGCACAGGCGCAGCAGATCATAGATGAGGAGCTCTTCCAGAAGGCAAAGAAGTTCCAGTACTCCCTACCTAATGGGGTCAAGCCAAAAGATATCGCGGCCTTTCTCGATCAGTATGTGATCGGCCAGGATGAGGCTAAGAAATACCTCTCCGTAGCCGTGTACAACCACTACAAGAGGCTCAATCAGCGCAAGGATGACGATGTAGAGATAGAGAAATCTAACATCATCATGGCCGGTCAGACCGGTACGGGTAAAACCCTCCTGGCGCGTACTATTGCGAAGTTCCTGAATGTGCCGTTTGCTATCGTAGATGCGACGGTATTTACCGAGGCGGGCTATGTGGGTGAGGACGTGGAGAGCATTCTCTCGCGCCTGCTGCAGGTGTGCAACTATGACGTAAAAGCGGCTGAGCATGGTATCATCTACATAGATGAAATAGACAAGATCAGCCGCAAGAGCGACAATCCATCTATCACACGTGACGTATCTGGCGAGGGCGTACAGCAGGCCATGCTGAAGCTACTCGAAGGTACTGAAGTACTCGTGCCACCACAAGGTGGCCGCAAGCACCCTGAAGCAAAGATGGTAAAGGTAGATACGTCAAACATCCTCTTCATCTGCGGTGGTGCCTTCGAAGGGATCGACAAGGTGATAGCCCAGCGGATGAACCAGGCTAAGATCGGATTTAAAAAGGGCAAGGATAAGGACAAGGTGGATAATGAGAATTACCTCAAGTATATCAGCCCGTCTGACCTGCGCACCTTTGGCCTGATACCGGAGCTGATAGGCCGTCTGCCGGTGCTGGTACACCTCGATCCGCTGGACAAGGAGACGCTGCTCTCCATCCTCCTGGAGCCTAAGAATGCGCTGGTAAAGCAATACAAGAAGATCTTCAAATCAGAAGGCATAGAGCTGACCTTCACAGACGAGGCTATGGACTACATCGTGTCAAAGGCCCTGGAATTCCAGCTCGGTGCGCGTGGGCTACGCTCTATCTGCGAGGCTATCATGACCGACGCCATGTTTGAGATGCCATCTATCAAGGGTGAGAAAGAATTTGAGATCACGCTAGAGTACGCAGAGGATAAGATCAATAAGACGAATATCAACAGGCTGAAAGTAGCGTAAAGTGCCCTTCGGTAAATAATATTTAAAGCCCCTCAACTGAGGGGCTTTTTTGTGGCCTGACGTAGTAGGGGCCGGTCGCGACCGGCCCCTACTAATTTGCGCATAGCGTATGACCTTCGCGATAAATTGTATTATTGCTGCTCACTTCATGCATGAAATTATCAATGGTAACTATCCGGAAAGCAACCCGATCTGACGCACCACAAATTCTTGGTCTCATCCGCGAGCTGGCGCTTTTTGAGAAAGCACCGGAAGCGGTGTGGAATACTGAGGCTGAGATACTAGAGGAGGGCTTTGGTGACCATCCCTATTTCTTCGCATTTGTGGCGGAGGCGGCAGATGGAGAGATAGTAGGCATGGCGGTGTATCACTGGGCATATTCCACGTGGAAGGGTAAATACATGTTTCTCGATGACCTCTATGTGAAGGAAAAAATGCGGGGCCATGGCATCGGCAAGCAATTGCTGGATGCTTTTCTCGCTGATGCCAAAGAACGCCGCGCTAATCTGGTGAAATGGCAAGTACTCCACTGGAATGAACCAGCGATCAATTTCTATAAGAAATATGAGGTGCTGATGGATAATGAATGGATAGACTGCAAGATCATCTATCGCGAGCAGCCATGAAACCTTCACTGATTTTAAAAAAATACATATTCAATTTTTACACTTTTAGTATTTAATCTCGCTTCATGCAGGTTTACAAATTTGGTGGTGCATCTGTAAAGGATGCCTCCGCAGTCAGGAATGTCGCAGCTATACTGCGAGAGAATAGCTCTAAAGACAAAGTAGTGGTGATCTCTGCTATGGGCAAGACCACCAATGAACTGGAGAAAGTGGTAAATCTCTATGATGCAAAGGACGCCGCATGGCAGGCTGCGCTGGAGGGTGTATATGACAAACATCTACCTATCATCCGCGACCTCTTTGATGGTAAAAGCGAAACTGCCGAAGCCACGGTCAAAGCGCTGATCGAGAAGGTTCGCACTTTCCTGCTGGCCAATCAGACACATAACTATAACTTTATCTACGATCAGGTAGTATCACTGGGCGAGTATATCTCTACAGCCATCGTGAGCGCCTACTGCAATGCACAGGGCATCACTAACCACTTTCTCGATGCCAAGGAGTGCATACACACTGACAATGCATATACCGAGGGCAAGATAGACTGGAAGAAAACCGAAAAAGCAATACAAACCGTGATACCGGCCCTGACCAAAGATGCCTTTGTGATCACCCAGGGGTTTGTGGGCTGCACACCGGAGGGATTCACCACTACACTGGGCCGCGAGGGCTCCGACTACACGGCGGCGATATTCTCTTTTTGCCTGGATGCAGAACGCATGACCGTGTGGAAAGATGTAGCCGGTGTGATGAATGGAGACCCGAAGGAGTTTCCCGATGCACAGTTTCTGAGTGAGATCAGCTATCTGGAGGCCATAGAGATGACCTACTATGGTGCCAGCGTGATCCACCCCAAGACGATCAAGCCGCTGCAGAATAAGAATATCCCACTGGAGGTACGTTCCTTTGTAGACTCTGCCAAACGGGGCAGTGTGATATCGGCCAATGCGAATACAAGCTTCCTGCCGCCGGTGATCATCCTGAAGCGTGACCAGACGCTCCTCTCCTTCTCAGCAAAGGATTTTTCCTTCATCGCAGAAGACCACTTGTCCAAAGTGTTCTCCGTATTTGCCGCCCACCGCCTGCGCATCAATATGATGCAGAACGCTGCGATCAGCTTCTCCATCTGCGTAGATACCAAGAAAGAAAAAATTGAGAACATCATAGAAGAGCTGCAGGATGACTTTCAGATAGTGCGCAACGAAAAGCTGACGCTACTCACTATACGCCACTACAATACAGGTATCATAGACCGCCTCACAAAGGATAAGGACATTCTTCTGCGTCAGATATCGCGCCAGACCATACAGGTATTGCTCAGGGAGTGATCAGCGTAGCTGTCGTGCTATATAGGCTGCTATAGAGTCACTCAATATAGCTGCACCATCGGCATTCAGGTGTTCATCTTCTATCCAATAATTTTTATTGTCATAAAAACTATCTGGCATCAAATAGACATCTGCCAACTGGCGATAATAACTTAAGTGTCGCGGTTTATGCCATGGATAGCCGTAGTTTGGGATATAGAGCATTAGGACCCGAGCGTGACTTTCCCGTGCCATCTGCATAATCCCCGAGATATAGGACATAGGATAACGCAGCATAAGGCTATCTACCCAGGCGTTTCGCGGCTGACTATAATAGCGCTCCCATCTCCGCTGAGCACCTCTACGAAGTATGGCTGTATCGGCTACACCGTGTTGCCTATATATAGCCTGAGAAGGCTCCTCCCAGGTGGCATCATATTCTTTTATTCCCAGTTTACTCTGCAGATAGCTTACCCTGACTCTAAAGGCATTGATAAAATCAGTGAAATATTGCACATCTACTATCGAGTATGGGACAAGTACATCAGCGATATCTGCTCTATATCCAAATTCGGGGTGGCTCAGATCAGGTTCTTCCTGCTTGACCTCCAATACGATCAGTTGAGGTCTTTTAGTCTTCAAAAGATCTTTGATAATCACATAATCCATATTGCGCCCTACACGGCAGATGGCGAGGTTAGCCAGACATCTATCTATTCTATGCGTCCGGAGCTTCCTATGCACTATGGAGTCGCTAATACCACACATGGTATGAGAAGTCCCTATAAAGGCGATATCTATAGGTGTGGAATCTTCGTAAAGCCTATGGTATATATAATTGGATTTAGGGGTACAATCACTTTTGGAAAATGCGTATTGATATCTTTTGTCTACTGGTAGCATCATGATACTAAAACATGATATGCCTACTAGAGCAAGAAAGAGGAAGAGTTTGATCAAAAAACGTTTCACGTACACGATTTAATCATCACCGGGTAGTGATCATTTCCATGAATTTACAGTTTTTTTCGAAAGGCGATCCCGGAGCAAAACTATATGTACCTCTGATTTTCAAAAATTTCTGACCTGCAAGGAAAACCTTTTTCGCGCAGGTACGTATAAGAATGCATACCCCTATAGCTCCCCCCGAGAGATATCACCCTTGATAGAAGAAGTATTATTTAACTGTATGCCGTATGGCTGCAAAATGTATAACAATGGGTGCTGCTAAAAGAATGGACACAAACGAGCTGCTGAAAGTGACCTTTAAAAATGAAACGAATTCACACACACAGGAGCGTATCAAAATGAAAGACCAGAAACTATATATGGCGATGTTGATGGGCAATAATTATTACAATAATGTTCGCATCATCTTCAATACCGAAGAAGGTCAGAGTGAGATAGTATCACGCGTATGGGCCCGTACCGATAAATTTATCGTGCTCCGCGGTGGTGTCTTCATCCCGATCAACTCGGTCGTAGATATCATACTCGACTAAAATTTTTCATTTGCAACAATAAAAAAGCGGCTATATAGCCGCTTTTTGCTTTTATATCTTCTGAATTATCAGATGAAGATCCTCATAGGCTCTTCCAGCATCTGCTTCAGCGTCTGCATAAATTTAGCGCCTACAGCGCCGTCTACAGCACGGTGGTCGGATGAGAGCGTGAGCTTCATCATGTTGCCCACTTTGATCTCGCCATTCACCACTATAGGTGTCTGGCGGATAGCGCCTACTGCCAGGATGCATGCATTAGGCTCATTGATGATCGCGGTGAACTCTTCTATGCCAAACATACCAAGATTAGAGATGGTAAAGGTACTGCCCTCCATGTCTGCCGGCAGTAGTTTCTTGTTCTTGGCCTTCTCTCCCCAGTTCTTAGCTTCTGCCGCTATATCAGAGATGCTCTTATTATCTGCAAATTTGATGACCGGTACCAGCAGTCCCTCGTCTACTGCTACTGCCATACCGATATGGATGTGGCTATAGCGGCGGATCGTATCTCCCAGCCATGAGCTATTCACAGCAGGATGCTGACGCAGGCTGAGGGCTACTGCTTTGATCACAAAGTCATTGAAAGATACCTTTGCCGGTAGCAGGTTATTCAGCTCCGTACGCAGCGCCACGGCCTTATCCATATTGACATCTACAGTGAGGTAGAAGTGCGGATTGTCATTTTTAGATTGCGTCAGGCGCTTAGCTATGCTCTTGCGCATCTGAGACACCTTGGTATCAGTGTATGACTCCTGACCGGTATAGGTTTTAGCCGCTGGTGCTGTGGCAGGCGTAGGGCTCACATTCTCCAGGTCTTTCTTCACTATACGGCCCTCCTCTCCGGATCCATTGACTTTAGAGAGGTCTATGCCCTTTTCTTTTGCTATGGCCTTGGCGAGTGGAGAGGCTTTCACACGGCCATCTTCCGGCGTTACGGCACTTGTAGCAGGCTGCTGTACAGGGGCGCTGGCAGATACCTGCTGCGTAGATGCCTTGCTCTCTGCAGCCGGCTGTTGCGCAGGGGCTTCTGACTTTTCCTCTTTCTTAGAGGTTGCTGCGCCGCTATCATTCAGCAGTGCGGAAAAGTCCTCTCCTTGCTTGCCCACTACAGCCACCAGCGAATTGATGGGCAGTGTATCGCCTTTTTTTACTGCTATGTGTAGGATCGTACCATTATAATATGATTCCAGGGGGAGCGTCGCTTTGTCTGTTTCTATATCCGCTATAGCATCGCCTACTTTTACAGTATCGCCTACTTTCACATTGATCTCTGCTACAAATCCTTCCTCCATCGTGTCGGTCATCCGGCCCAGTCTGATCGCTTCTGCCATGTCTGCTTATTTTACATCCAAAAGTATTGATTTTTCGCAAACCGACCCCACTTCGCTATAGCAAAAAGCCCCTGCCTTTCCGGGCAGGGGCTGAGGGAGAAAGATCAAATCGTATTCTTATTTCACAGCGAGCCTGATGGCTGCGTGTGCTGTTTCTGTAGTGACATTGATGATATAGACGCCTGCGCTCATGTCTGCCGTTTCAAACTTGAAAGCATACTTGCCCGCAGCTACATTCTTCTGATCCATGATGGTCTTTACCTGATTGCCCATCATATCATAGATAGTGATATTCAGGTCAGAGTTATTGGCCAGTGCATAGCCTATCACAGCTTCATTCTGTGCAGGATTGGGAGCTACCTGGAGGTAGAGTTTCTCCTCACTGTAGGTAGGTATACCTGTAGAGGTAGAGCGGCTGTCGTAGTCCGTGTTGTTTGGATCCCAGTTAGTCCAGCCGGCAGTCCACTTGTCGCTATTGGCATTCTGCGCACCGATATGGTTTTCCGGCGTGAAGAAGGAGCTGGACAGCTTGCTGCTGGTCAGGTTTGGCACCAGTGTAGGGGCATTGTAGTTGATAAAGAGAGCCGTAGTATCTGTATTGATCGGTTTGGTAGGATCGTATGGATATACCTTGCCGTTTGAGAATGGATCCAGTGTACCACCTGCTGTCACATAAGAAGGCAGGGCGGTAGAGTTGTATGATATAGGTGAAGTGCTGGTAGGGGTAAAATCAGGATTGGTAAGGTTAAATGGATTCTGGATGCGAAGGCCATTTTGCTCAGTGGCATAGATCTTATCCTTATTGGCAGGATCCTTGATAAAAGCCCAAGGGCCGGACCATGGACCAAATGAGAACACACCGCTACCCGTGGTATCAGGGCTAGGCAGGTTAGTGGCTGTGAGAGAGCGGGCACCATTGTATACCAGTACTACTTCTTTGCCGCCACCTACAGCATTCAGTTGGATACCAGCTATAGCGTTGTTCTTAAACTCAGCCGCACCGCTCACGAGATTGGCTATAGTAGATCCGAAAGCTGTAGAGTCAGACTCATCTATCAGGAGACCTGCAGGATAGCCTACCACTACGCTATTGAGGAGGCTCATAGAGCTACCACGGCGCATATGCACACCTGCTACGAACTGAGGATCATAGGCTGTAGAGCTTGGTTGGACCAGCGGACCTACTACAGTATAATTGGTAAATACCGGGTGTGTAGGCATTGTATTGCCGCCGAGGCCAGTCACAGTACCATTCTGATAGCTATCAGACTCCCAGGCTTTAGAGCCGGAGTTATCTGCTGCATATGGGTCGCGGAGACCGATGCCATATTGGTTGAGACCGGCATAGCCGTTATCATTGTCAAAATCATCATCCCATCCAGCAAAGGCCACGAGATTTTTTGTATTTACAGTACCGCCAAACCACTCATAAGAATCATCTCCTGAGTAAGATACTTGTATGTGATCTATTTGGGTCGCATCACCCACAGAGCAAAATGTGAGGCCGTTGATCTCATTGTTTGGAGAGAAGGCGATACCGGGAAACTCGATACGCACATAGTGCATTTCACCTGAGTTGTCATGAGGATCCGTACCACCATAGAGTGAGCGTGGACCACCTTCTACCTGTGCTGTACCTGACGACCAGTTGTTAGGAGATTTGCCGCAGAGGATCACACCACCCCAGTCACCATAAGAACGATTGCCCAGAGCCTCATTTGAAGTGAAAACGATAGGCTGAGACGCCGTACCCATGGCCATGAGCTTGGCACCACGCTCCACTATCAGAGAGCCTTTGGTTTGCTTATCGCCGCGGATCACTGTGCCCGGATCTATGGTCAGAGTCGTACCATTGGTCACATATACATATCCCTTCAGAAGGTATTGACGGTCGTTAGTCCAATGCGTATCTGTAGAGATGCTATCCTGTACCGTGACCTTGGTAAATGATTGCGCAGATACCGCGCCACAGAAACCCAGTGCCATCAGACAGGTCGTGAGTCTTTGATAAAAGTTTTTCATTGTGCTTATTTTTTGTTGGCGCAAAAGTCCATTGTAGATGTTACCAAATATTTATGTGCCGGTTAAGGTTAGGCTACTCTGGTCCCACTTATGCACACTCAGGCCCTAGCTATCAGGGGCACCCAGGCTGATCCAGGCCTTGATAATAGCAATGGAAGAATCCGGCATCTTATATGAAGGCGGCATTACCAAAACACCCGAACCGTGATCGATAGCCCTCATGAATTTCGATCCATAAATGCTGTCGTTGTGATAGTAATAGTTTAGATAAAATTTTAGCTGCGAGAAATCCTCTATATCTAAACCGGCAGCGCCCCCGGCAGAAGCAGAGTCCGAATGACAACTGTAACAGTGCGTTTGAAAAATGGGCTGGACACAACTGCGGTAGCTGACAGACATGCTATCACAGATGATTTGGCCTGATGCCGGTATTACTGCTTTATCTCTCGTACAGCTTTGGTCTGTCACAATGGCCACAAGCAGGACTATGATGATCTGCAGCCGCATCAGAACTTCGCTCTTATACCTACAGAATAGTAGCGATTCATCACATAGCTGCGGATCTCCCTATCCAGGCCATGCTTTGTATCAAATTTTCCGTTGCGGTCTATATCGAGTACCAAGCGTGATGACTGTGCCAGTATGTCCTGTATAGCCACGATAAATGTAAGGTGCTTCAGTACTGTATATGACAGTGTCAGATCCAGGCTATGCTTTGGCATCTCTCCGATATTGGGATAAAACTGATTGCCTATGGCGTATATCCTTGGTCCCGAAACGTTATATAGCAGAGAGGCTTGCAGGCCTATGCTATCATTCTGGTAGTATAGGCCTGCATTTACAATATATGGTGATTGACCCTGTAGCTGCGTAGTGTGGCTCAGTGAGGGCAGATCTGGCAGGTATAGCCTGGAGTAGATATAGGCCGCGTTTAAAACAAGATTGAAGTCTGCCATCACATTGCGACCGGAGTGCTGCATGAATCCAAGGTTTTTGCGGATATCCACCTCCAATCCTGCCGTATAGGCATGGTCACCGTTGATAAATGTGAAGCCCTTACTATCATTGCCTCCTGTAGGTGTGATCACCTGCTGGATCGGATCTTTGAAGTATTTGAAGAAACCACCCACATGTACCATATCGCCCGGTGATGGATAAAATTCATAGCGCAGGTCGACATTCTGGATCTTAGCTACATTGAGCACGGTACCGTTAGGATAAAACACCGTAGGGAATAGTGAGCCGTAGTTGCCCGCGCTGAGCTGGAAGTCATAAAAATAGAATGGCGACCATTCCCTAAACTCTGGCCTATTGACTGTCATACCATAGGCCACACGTACCAGCATATTCTTATGCACGTTAAATGCGGCATTGACCGATGGCAGTACAAAGTGCGTGACTATACTTGGGCTCACACTATCCAGGTTCACATGGCTCTGCAGGGATTGCTTATTGTACTCATGGCGGACACCCACTATGATCTTCACAATGTTCTCTACAGGCAAAACAAAATTGACGTAGGTAGCTATCTGCAGGTTTTGAGCTTTGTATGCATCTGAGGGGCTGGTGATCTCATCCAGGCGGAAATTTGTAGCCTCGCCCACAGCAGTCGGATCAAATATCGTAGAAAGTGGCTGCTCCAGCAGATGCTGTGCCGTAGCGCTCGGCTTGATGGTGTAGCCTATCAGCCGCGCAGCAAAACTGCGCATTTTGTACTCTACATAGTTGCCGGCAGAGAGTTCAAAGGTATATCCCGGAGCCTTGACCTGCTGCCTTATACCATGATTGAATGAGACTACGTGCTCTTTGAGATCTGAGTAGAAGCGTCCGCCACCGTTTACCGGGTCTACTACGTTTGCTATCTGTGCCTTGTAGGCTGAGTCAAAGGGGTTGTACGCAAATTTGATCCTTTTAAAGTCAGGTTCTTTGCGTGCGCTGTATGCGTAGCTGAGATTCCAGTTGTATATGGTGGACTCATCATTAAAGTTATGCCCACCGGCCAGCTGCGTGAGCGCTGTGGTACGCTGCTGGTAGTACTCCGCATAGAATCGTTCATTCTTTCCATTAAATGTGTCATTGCGCAGAGTGGTCTGAGACATACCCATCTGATTGAGCAGGGCTTTGATCTCTATCTGATTGCCTCCCCATTTGAATGCCATATTCTCCATGATACCGCTATACACTGTACGAGTACTGACGGTATCAGTTTGCTCCAGATTCTTGCCCACAGAGTCATAGTCAGCTCTGCGTATCAGATAGGTAGACTGAGTATTGGTATAGGTGAGCGCGGTCGTATTGCCAAACTGAAATTTCCCCTTTTTTACCACCCGCTGGAGGGTCAGAGATGCCCGCTGGTCCGGTATAGCCTGGCCGCGGTTGATACCCCAATCATTATTAAATGCCTTGGTGATCGCACCGATATTTGAAATATTTTTCTGGATATAAGAAGGCGTACCTGCGGGCATATTCCTGTAGCCATTATCAAAGCCCAGCATATCGGTCTTGCTGCCCTGAGTACTAAAAAACGGCTTGAAGGTGCTTCCTTCTCGGAATGAGGTAGTATAACTTACGGTCACCGAGTTTTTCTCCGGCATAGCCGGTGTGTAGATCTTCACCATGCCCCCTGCAAAATCTCCCGGCAGCTCCGCAGATGGAGTCTTGTAGATCAGTATCCGCTCTATCATGCCGCTAGGTATCACATCAAAAGAGAAGGCACGGCGGTCTGCCTCGGAGCTCGGAGCCCCCGCATCATTCAGAAATACATTGTTATACCGGTCACTGAGGCCACGGATATTAATGAAGCGGCCATCCACTATCGTGACACCGGGTATACGCTTCACTACGTCTGCTGCGCTACGATCCTGTGTCTTTTGTATTTGTGCAGAGGATATACCGCTTACTATACTATTGGCTTTGCGTATCTCCATATTCACGGCATTCTCTGTATTTCTGCGACGCACCTCCTGCACAGTCACCTCCTTTATCTTTTGCGTCTCCGGCTCTAGCGCTACATCCTTTGTATTGGGCCCTTCATTGATCAGTATCTCCTGATTGATAGTAGTGTAGGATACGTAGCTGATCCTGATCATGTGGCGGCCGGCAGGTATATTTTCGATAGTGTATTGGCCGTCGTAGTCGGTCTGTGCTGCCATGGTCGTGCTGCTGTCTATCATCACTATGGCACCGATCACAGCCTGCTTCTTATCATCTATGATGTGTCCGGATAGCGTGCCTCCCGCCACTGCATTTAGGGTCAGCAATAAAAACAGAAGGAATAAGGATATAGATCTTCTCATCATACTTCAGGTGGCTTATTGGCCGCGAAAATATCTTTGGCAAAAAGCCAAAACATTTCCTAAACGTTAAGCAATCATTAACACAGTAGATATGCACATTATATGGTCGCTCTACTCACATTTATTAAACTTATGTTATGGAAGATGCATCTTTCTCATCCACAGATTTTCATACTATCTGTGATAAGCTGGCAGATCTAGATGCTGATCTTGGCAAGATCATACTTCAGCACGGTTATCCGCCGCTGTGGTCGCGGCAGCCGGGTTTTGCTACGCTGGTACACATCATACTGGAGCAGCAGGTGTCTCTGGCCTCTGCCCGCGCTGCCCTGAATAAGCTGGTAAAAAAGATCGGTACCGTGACTCCATCAAAACTCCTGGCGCTCACAGACGAAGAATTGAAAGATTGCTACTTCAGCCATCAGAAAATAGTCTATACACGTGACCTGGCTGCGCATGTGCTGGAGGGCAGGCTGCGGCTAGATGCCTTTGACAGGCTATCCAATGAAGAGATCCGCCGCGAGCTGACTGCCGTGAAGGGAATAGGCCAATGGACCGTAGACGTATACCTCATGATGGTACTACACCGCTGCGATCTTTTCCCTCTGGGAGATATAGCCCTCATTAATAGTACAAAGACCGTGAAGAACCTACCCGTCACCACCAGCCGCGAGGAGATAGCACTCATGGCCAATAACTGGCAACCTTATCGCACGGTGGCCGCTTTCCTGCTCTGGCATGCCTATATCATACGGCGGGGCATGAAGGTCACTCCCTATCCGTGATGCGGTTTATTCAGATAAAAACAGCAACTTTACATAGCTAAATCAATCCTCTCTATGAAGAAAATAGTACTGCTCATCGCGATCGTCTCTACAGCTATGCATGCCTTCAGTATCAGTGACAAAGTGAAGCTGGGGTTATTTGCCGCACCGGGGGCCTCATGGATGAAGCCGATGGGAAAAGATATAAGCAAGGGGGTAGCAGGATACGGCATGACCTATGGCCTGAAGATAGAGTACTATTTCAAAGACCAAAACTATGCGCTGTCTACCGGGCTGTATGGGGGCATGGATATGGGTGGCGTCAAAGGGCGTGATACTTTTACTGTGCTATCCGGTGGCAAATCTGTGGTAGAGCGGTACAATACCAATTATATCATGCTCCCCATATATCTGAAGCTGAAGACAAATGCGTTCAAGGACAAATACATCCTCTTTGGCGAGCTGGGTGGCTCTTTTGTATTTAATGTATCAGCGCGAGCCAACTACAGTGATGGTATCAATCAGGCAGGTACAGTGCCACCCTCGGTAGTCTCCATATCAAAAGAGAATGTGCTGCAAAATGGCAATGAAGTGCAGAAGCTGATCCCGGACTTCCGCTACCAGGTGTTTGATTTCCGCCTGAGCGTAGGTGGTGGTTTGGAGTATGTGATCAATGACAAGACATCTGTCTTCTTTGCCCTGCACTATCACAATGGCTTTGTAAACCAGATAAGAGATACCTCCGTGAATCCAAAGAAAGATGCCATAGTAGTGCGCAATGTGCTCCTGAGCATTGGCGCAATGTTTTAATGACAATATATGAAAGTAGGACTCGCCCAGCTCAATATCCATGTGGGCAATTTCCGGGCTAATACAGATAAAATAATAGCCGCTATCCAGGCTGCAGAGGCGCAGGGTGCTGATCTGGTGGTATTCAGCGAGCTCAGCGTTTGCGGCTACCCGTCTCGTGATTTTCTCGAGTTTGACGACTATATCTCCAAATGCATCGAAGCAGTAAACGAGATCGCACAGCATACTATGAATGTAGCAGCAGTAGTCGGTGCACCGGCGCGCAACCCTCGCCCGGAGGGCAAGGATCTTTTCAATGCGGCTTACTTTCTCTATCAGGGCAAGGTGCAAAAGGTGATCCACAAGACACTGCTTCCTACATATGACATCTTTGATGAGTATCGCTATTTCGAGCCAAATACAATTTTTGAATTAGTAGAGTTTAAGGACCGCAAGCTGGCTATCACCATCTGTGAGGATATATGGAATGTGGGCAATGAAAACCCGCTGTACGTAGCCTGCCCGATGGATGAACTGATCAAGCTGCAGCCAGACCTGATGATCAATCTTTCTGCGTCTCCTTTCAGCTACAGGCAGTATCACGAGCGTATGAGCGTAGTACGTGCCAACTGTGACCGCTACCAGCTACCTATGGTATATGTCAATCAGGTGGGTGCGCAGACGGAGCTGATATTCGACGGAGGCTCTGTAGTCGTAGGCGCGGGTGGCACATTTGCAGCGCAGTTGCCATTCTTTAGTGAAGAACTGCGAGTGGTAGATCTAGATGATATCAGAGAGCCAGCGCCCTTTGACCTGCCGGCACCTGTATCGCTGATATATGATGCACTGGTTCTGGGCATACGTGATTACTTTGCCAAGCTCGGCTTCAAAAAGGCTGTCCTTGGCCTCAGCGGGGGAATAGACTCAGCACTGGTACTATGCCTTGCTGCAGCAGCGCTGGGCAAAGACAATGTACTCTCAGTACTGCTGCCATCTGCCTACTCCAGCGGCCACTCTGTAGATGACTCACTGGCTTTGGTCGGAAATCTCGGTTCGCCACATGAGATCATCCCTATAGAGGAACCCTTTCAGTCCTATCTCAAAACGCTGCATCCGTTTTTCAAGGATCTGCCCGCCAATGTAGCGGAAGAGAATCTTCAGGCGCGGGTACGAGGCACACTGCTCATGGCCATGAGCAATAAATTTGGCTATATCCTGCTCAATACGACTAATAAGAGCGAAGCTGCTGTAGGTTACGGTACACTCTATGGTGATATGTGCGGTGGCCTGGCTGTACTCGGCGATGTGTATAAAACACAGGTGTACGAACTGGCTCACTATGTCAATCGGAACGGTGAAGTGATCCCGGAAAACATCATCACCAAGGCGCCTAGCGCGGAGCTGCGGCCGGGTCAGAAAGACTCTGACTCCCTGCCCGAGTACGACTTACTGGACAAGGTTCTGTATCAGTATATCGAACTGCGTCAAGGGCCTAAAGAATTAATAGCACAGGGCTTTGAAAAAGCGCTGGTAGACCGCATACTGCGTATGGTCAATATGAATGAATGGAAGCGCTACCAGGCACCACCTATCCTCCGCGTATCACCCAAGGCCTTTGGGATGGGGCGCCGTATGCCGATCGAAGGGCGGTATCTGGGCTAAGCCACTGCACCGCCGGTGCAGTTAAAATAACACAATCTATTGCCCGCTTTAGCGTTACACCCGGTGCCTGTCAGGCATTTTCGTTAATTGTGTTACTTTAGCGCACCCAAAAAATTGTAGTTTGATGAAGAAAGTACTATTGGTCCTCCTTATGGTCATCTCTGTAGCTGCCGCCTGGGCTCAGACGGACTCTACAGGCAATAACAAACCTGCCAAGCGGGTAAAGAAGCCATATGTGATGAACGTACCAAAGGATCGCCTGGTACTGGATCTCAACGCTACTAACTGGATACATAAAAGTGAAAACGGGATGAAGACCCAGTTCTACTCCCGTGGCCTCAACCTCTATGGCATGTATGATATTCAGATCAAGAAGAGCCGCGTCAGCTTTGCGATAGGTGCAGGTATCAGCTGGGTCAATATCTACACCAACTCCCGCCTGACCGACTCAGCGGCCAGCGGGGCGCGGTTCCATCCCTATCCTGTGGCCAACTATCATGACTCTATCAAGATCAACAAGCTGACAGAGACCTGGATAGATGTACCGCTGGAGCTCCGTATCCGTACCAATAGGGATAAACTGGACCAGGTCTGGAAATTTAATGTGGGTTTCAAGTTTGGCGTAAAAGTGGACGCTTATACCAAGATCGTATTCAAGAATCCTCATTATAACATCAAGGAAAAGCCATATGGAGACTTCAACCTCTTCCGTATGGGGCCTACCCTGCGCATAGGGTACAGTAGTTTCAATATCACGGGATACTACGGCCTACTGAATGTATTTAAACAAGGCCGCGGCCCTTCGGCCAACGAGTGGTCCCTAGGCATCTCTTTCAACGGACTATAGTAGCTGCGGTGCAATATGCCTGCCGCACATTTCGTCTATCTTAGCAGTATGCTTTCCGCTATAGGCAGATTTTTTTCGCAGATACTGGTATACCTGATCAGGGGCTATCAGTTGCTAATATCGCCGCACCTGCCCCGCAGCTGCCGCTACACACCCACCTGCAGCCAGTACGGCATCCAGGCCCTGCAAAAGCACGGCCCTATCAAAGGCAGCTACCTGACCATCAAGCGCATCCTATCATGCCATCCCTGGGGTGGGCATGGATATGATCCTGTGCCTTGATACCGCGATCCGGATATCCACTCTCATTTCAAACAAATAACTGGTCATGCACAAGGGTCATGCCGGCTGACACTCATTTGCAGAGGATGCAAAAACTGGTTAGCTACTATACCGGGAAACCGAAACCCACCCCGGTTCTGATCCTATTGACTCGGTCTACTCTGGTTCCTGACCGAGTACGATGTTGATCCGGCCGTTAGGGTTGGCCTTGCTGCCGCTGCTGTATATCACCTTATCCAGCGGGAAGCCATAATCCAGACCAAGAAGGCCAAACATAGGCAGGAATACCCGTACACCTATACCCACAGACTTATTGAGCATATATGGACGGTAGTCCCTTATGTCCTGCCATGTATTGCCACCCTCCAGGAAGGCCAGTGCAAAGATCGTGGCAGATGGGTTGAGCGATATAGGGTAGCGTATCTCCGCAGTGAACTTATTGAAGATGGCCGCGCCGGCTATGGTAGCAGGCGGCGAGGTAGGGCTGATCACATCATAGCCCCGCAGACGCACGATCTCCTTGCCCAGGATAGAGTAGGTACTGATACCATCTCCACCTACCTCAAAACGTTCAAACGGAGAAAGGCCCAGCTTTGAATTGTACGTACCGAGGAAGCCAAACTTTGCCGAAGCACGGAATACGAGATTCTGATAGATAGTAGTGTACCAGTCTGCAAAGAATTTCACCTTGAAGAATTCTATATACTTATATCTCTGCTCAGGTGTCACAGTGGTATCAGCATAGTTGATCCTCTTCAAGGCCGGGAAGATCTTGGAGTACGGCAGGGTGCCGGTCACAGACAGCATAAAGCTGGAACCATGCTTAGGATATAGTACCTGGTCCAGAGAGTTGCGGCTCAGGATCAGAGAGAGATTCAGGTTATGCGAGTTGCCCGCGCCGGTACCATTATCATAAGAGAAAATAGGCAGGTAAGAGGAGTTGACGATCTGATAGTACTGATAGGTCAGAGCCGCCTCAAAGGTAAAGAAGTCATCCGGCTTCTTGAGTCGGGTAGCCCATGATACCGTACCCCCTGTAGAGAAGTAGTGACCAGTAGAGGCATAGGTCAAGCCGTTATCATAAGAGTAAATATTGGTCCGGTTGAAAGCAAATGTGAGTGAGTTAGGCTTCTTGCCACCCAGCCACGGCTCGGTGAAAGACAAAGTGTAAAACTGGCTCATTTTGCCACCGCTCTGCACGCGCAGGCTCAGGCGCTGGCCATCACCACTTGGTAGCGGATTCCATGACTTTTTGTCTATGATATTGCGCAGTGAGAAGTTTGTAAATGTGACCCCCAGCGTGCCGGTGAGGCCATAGTTAGATCCGCCATAGCCGGCAGAGAGCTCCAGCTGGTCAGATGGTTTCTCAGTCACCCTGTACTCTATATCCACTGTCCCGTTTTCAGCATTGGGTATAGGGACCACATCCAGCTGCTGCGGGTCAAAGTACCCGAGATTGATGATCTCGCGCTGTGAGCGGATCAGGTCCGAGCGGCTGAATTTATTGCCCGGCAGGGTACGCAGCTCACGTCGTATGACCTTCTCATTTGTTTTAGTATTGCCATAGATGCGTACCTCATTGATGGTAGCCTGAGGCCCCTCTGTGATACGCAACTCTACGTCTATAGAGTCTCCATCCACTTTCACCTCTGCAGGTGTGATGGAGAAAAACAAGTAGCCGTCATCCATATACAGTGAGCTCACATCCCCCCCGTTTGGATTGGAGAAGAGCTTTTCCTCCAGGGCGTGGGCATTGTACACTTCGCCTTTATGTATGTTGATGATCTTAGCCAAGATACTGTCCGGGTATTTTGTATTGCCATTAAAGTAGATATTGCGGAAGTAGTAGCGATGGCCCTCGTCTATTTTGATGTTTACGATCAGATTCTGACTATCGGTACGCAGTTCTCCATTGCCATCTACATAGCTGGCGCGGTACACCGTATCAAAGGTGATACGTGCATCCCGGTACCCCTTGCTATTGTAAAACTCAATGAGCTTCTTTTTGTCATCTTCAAATTCTTTGCGGCGGAATTTGGAAGCTTTGAAGATGTTCAGGTTTACAAAGTGCTCCAGGTAGTAATACCAACTGACGGGCGAGAGACTCCCTGGTACCGTATACCACTTAGGGTGGTAGCCAAATTTCTTAAAGTTACTCTTGAAGCGGAGGATACTGTCCATCTGAAACTTGACCCGCTCCTTTGTTTCCTTCATTTTATGCTTTAGCATAGGCTCAGAAAACGCCTGAGCTCCTTCAAAGTTGATAGCGCGTATTTTGACAGCTTCACCCTTATCCACATAAAAAACAATGTGATTGGAGTTTCTCATGGACACGCTCCGGGATGTATCACGTGTCTCTCTGACCGCCACCTGCACATTCAGAAATCCCTTGTCTATATAATAATTGCGAATGACCTCGACGGATTTTTTGCGGAGGTTATCACTAAAGATAATGCCAGAGCGGAGATCAAGTTTCTTCTTCAGCTCCTCTACGTCTGAATTTTTGATACCCTTAAACTGATAGCCCCCTATGCGCGGGCGGTCCTGCACAGTGATCTCCAGAAAGACCTCATCACCCACTATTTTTTCAATATCGATGGAGAGATCTGTAAAGAGTCGTTGCTTCCAGAGATTTTTTATCGCCTTGGATATCTCCTCGCCGGGTATTTTGATCTTCTCTCCCTGGCGCAGGCCGGACAGAGATATGAGGATGGACTTTTCCAGATTTTCGGTACCCCTCACACCTATATGCGCTATCGTATATTCACGCGGAGTAGTGTAGTCTATATTTACGCTGGTGATCGTATCCGCCTGCGCCGAGGCAGTGAGACCGGATAGCATGCACACAGCTACCAGCAGGCATATCAGACGACCCAGATGACCATGTATATTTTTTGCTATGCTACCTTGATTCACTTGTATGCTTTACTATCTCTCTTAATCTTTTATTTCCCTTCCTCCTTCACCTGCTCCGTTGTCTTGCCAAACCTGCGCTCTCTATTCTGATAGGTCAGGATAGCCCGGTACAGCTCCTCGCGATCAAACTCCGGCCAGAACTTCTCCGTAAAATAAAACTCTGCGTACGCCAGCTGCCACAGCAGAAAGTTGCTGATGCGCTGCTCGCCGCTGGTACGTATCATCAGCTCAGGATCAGGTATACCTGCCGTATACAGCTGGTCTGTGACCATCTGCTCGGTGATATCCTCTGGTGTCAGCGTACCAGCCTTGGCCGCCGCTGCCATCTGCTTTACAGCACGCACTATCTCTGCCTTGCCACTATAGTTTAGCGCCAGTATCAGATCCATGCGGCTATTGCCGGCGGTATCAGCTATGGCCTGGCGCAGCTCCCGCGCGGTACTGGCCGGCAGCGCATCCATATCACCTATAGCCCTGAGGCGTATATTGTTTTTCTGCAGGGTCTTGATCTCTGAGCGGGTGGTCTTGAGCAGCAGGTCCATGAGTCCCGTCACCTCGAGGATCGGGCGGTTCCAGTTTTCTGTAGAGAAGGCATACAAGGTCAGGTATTTGACACCCAACTCTGCACAACCCTCCGATACCTCGCGTACCGCAGATACACCATTACTATGTCCAAAGAGCCTGTTCTTGCCCTGAGACTTGGCCCAACGGCCATTGCCATCCATGATGATGGCTATGTGCTGCGGGAGCCGGGTCTGGTCTATCGAGTCTTTGAGGCTCATCTATGGGCTTTGCATTAAACGCCGGATGGTCAAAATATTTTGATCCTGATCAGGCTACGGCTTAATTTAACAATTATACGAAAGTCGGCAAATATAGCCAATTTGGCGGGTACTCAAAGATGGTGGCGGCCAGCCGGCCTGGCCTGCGGTGAAAAGGTTCCTTTATAAGTTTTTTTGGCAAGTAGCCTGTCTTGATGGCATTTTGCCGGCAGGGATGGGTCGTTTGTTGCGCAATATTTTGAAATCATTCTAAATATGCCATTTTTGAGATACAACAATTACATAAATGAAAAAACTCTTTACCCTCTGCCTCATAGCCATGAGCCTGGCTGCTGCGGCACAATCTCAGCACCGCATACTCTGTGGCAATGAATACCTACTGGATCTCACCGAGCAGCGCCACCCGGGCTACAAGGCTGCCGTGCAGCAGGCTTTTGACCGGGCCAAAAATCATAGCGCCAGCCGGGCTACCAATGCGGTGACCTATACCATACCTATCATCTTTCACGTAGTATATGGTGCGGCGGCGGAGAACCTGGACGATAGTGTCCTGCAGTCTGAGATAGCAGTACTGAATGCTGACTATAGCCGCACCAATGCCGATGCGGTGAATACGATCGCTTACTTTGACAGTGTGGGGGCAGATACACATATACAGTTTACGCTTCACAGCACGGTGCGCGTACAGACCAGCAATCAGTTTACCCTGGACCTATTCACCGGCCTGCCGGACTCGCTGATCAAGCTGAGCGCAGCCGGTGGTGATGATGCCGTAGATCCTGACCACTACCTCAATATATGGATCGTAAACCTGCAGCCGTCACTTTTCGGCCAGCTGCTGGGCTACTCCTATCCGCCGGATGGCCTGCCAAACTGGCCTGCAGGACAGTCATCTGCCGCACCTCAGCAGGGCTACGATGGTGTGGTGCTCGACTACCGTACGGTAGGTGCCAATAATCCCAATCCCATCAACTTTAGTGGTATGAACCTCGTGATCCGTGGCCGCACAGGTACCCATGAGATAGGGCACTACCTTGGCCTCCGCCACATCTGGGGCGATGGAGCTACTTTCGGTACCAACGACTGCCAGCAAAGTGATGGTATAGATGATACGCCGTTTGCTAATACGCAATCTAACTTTGACTGCGATACAACCCGCAATACCTGCACCCAGGCAGAGGCCTACTACGGTGCCGATGCTCCTGACATGGTGCAGAACTATATGGACTACTCCTCTGAAGAGTGCATGAACCTCTTCACCAAAGGCCAGGCTGCCCTCATGCAGAACACGCTGGAGGTGAACCGTCCGAACCTGGCGACCAAGTCCTACCCGCTCGGTGTGTCGCAGGCTGTAGCCAACACAGTAGCTATCTATCCTAACCCGACTACTGGCATAGTATACATCCGCTACGCGCAAAACTCAGATGCAGCTACTACAGCTACTGTCTATAATATGCTCGGCGAAACAATGGCGGTAACCCAATCAACAGCTGTCGGCGCTATAAAACTGGATATGAGTGCCCTCTCGGGTGGTGTCTATACCATAGACCTGCTGAAAGATGGTCAGCATACAACAAAGAAAGTGGTGCTGAATAAATAAGCATATAATTTACAATCACATCTTGAGATGCCATCCCTGAGAGGGATGGCATCGTTATTTTTAGTAAGCTCCAAAGGAGCGGAGCGCCTCAAGCGTAGAGCATCGCCCTACGTAATCTGATCATAAAACAAGTGTTACTTCTTCTTAGCCCGCCAGCAGTCGGATGTATGATCATCTACGATACCCGTAGCCTGCATAAAGGCATAGCAGATCGTCCCGCCCAGAAACTTAAAGCCCCGCTTCTGCAGGTCTTTGGTGATCTTCTTTGACAGGTCAGTGATAGGCGGCACATCGCGCAGCGTAGCTGGCCTGTTCACCACAGGCTTGCCACCGGTGAAGCTCCAGATATATTTATCAAAAGAGCCAAACTCCTTCTGTACTTCCATGAAGCGCTGGGCATTATTCACTGCTGCCTCTATTTTCAGCCTGTTGCGAATGATACCTTCATCCTGCATCAGCGCCTCTTTCTTCCTTGCATCAAATTTCGCCACCTTCTTCACATCAAAACCTGCAAAAGCCTTGCGGAAGTTCTCGCGTTTGCGCAGGATCGTGAGCCAGCTCAGCCCCGCCTGGAAGCTCTCAAGTACCAGAAACTCAAAGAATACAGTATCATCATGCACAGGTCGACCCCATTCTTTATCATGGTAGTCTATATAGATGTCATCTGCAGTGCACCATGCACAGCGCGTTTTGTTGTCTTTCGGTTTAGTAGCGGTAGCCATGTGATGAATGTACCGAAAGATTGATAATTTCGATAGCACTAAAAAACTGTTGCTATGAAGTTTGCCGGTATCGCACTGATGTCCCTCTTTCTTTTAGGCAAAGATAAAACCACGATACAAGTCAATCCGGCCTACTACGGTAGCTATGCCAAACAGGATGCTAAAGAGCGCGAATGGCTGCTAAAACCCGGTAATAAACCGGATAGGGTAAACTTCTATCAGAATAGCGACACGGTGCACTATCTCTTTTATGTAGTGATGAAAGATTCGGTACACTTCAGTACCAAGGGCGAATTTGCCGAGCAGCCTGATGGCCAGCCTACCCGCTACTGGAGCGCCAAGGGAGAGTTTTTGCCTGATGGTCAGATGAAGATGGCCGTCAAGACCTCTGACGCACTGATGAAACTTACAGTAGACCTGGAGGCACAAGAGAAAGTACTTTATATAAAGAAGTGACAGCCTATAAAAAGACTAGCTGCTTTTCGGACAGCGATAATGAGCGTCCCACTTTTTTTACGCTTTAGCATTTTTGCGGTTGACCCGTATTGGATGCGGTCAATATTTGTTAATTTCTTCATCCATCCAAAATAAGAATCCGTACTTTCAGTTTGTGAATGTAGGCTACCTGCACAGGTGGCATGATTTTTTCGCTTTTTACCCAACCTAACTTTTAAATATCCTACATGGCTAAAACTACCATCCTCTGGGCTGACGACGAGATAGACCTGCTCAAACCACAAATACTTTTCCTCAAAGACAAAGGCTACGATGTGATCACCGTGACCAACGGCAAAGATGCCATAGACGGTGTGCAGAAAAACCCAGTAGATGTCGTCTTCCTGGATGAGTCTATGCCCGGCCTCAGCGGCCTGCAGACACTCACAGAGATAAAGGGGTACAACAGCCAGCTACCAGTGGTGATGATCACTAAGAATGAAGAAGAAAATCTGATGGAAGATGCCATCGGCTCTCAGATAGCAGACTACCTGATCAAACCTGTGAAACCGCAGCAGATACTCTCGACGCTTAAAAAGATCATCAATAAAACGGAGCTGGTGAGCGAGAAAACCGTCTCCGACTACAGGAGCAAATTCCAGCAGCTTTTCACCCGCATACAGGACAACCTCAGCTACCAGGAGTGGGCCGAACTTTACAAGGACCTTATATATTGGGAGATCGAGCTGGATCGCTCCAAGACCGTAGAGATGCAGGATGTCTTTGAGATGCAGAAAAGCGAGGCCAATACGGAGTTCAATAAATTTGTGATCAAGAACTACAAGAACTGGATCAAAGGCGAGGCGGGCAAAGATGCACCGATCATGTCTCATACCCTGCTGAAGAGCAAAGTATTTGACCTGATCAAGCAGCCCAAGCCTACCTTTGTGATACTGATAGACAATCTCCGCTTTGACCAGTGGAGGTCTATACAGCAGCTCATCACGCCTTTCTTTCGTGTGGACGAGGAGGACACTTTCTATGCTATCCTCCCTACCGCCACTCAGTACAGCCGCAATGCGATCTTCAGCGGTATGATGCCGGCTGATATTCAGAAGAACTTTCCCGGCAAATGGCTGAATGATGATGATGAGGGCGGCAAGAATATGCATGAAGGTGAGTTTCTCGATGCACTGATCAAGAAGACCTTTCGCGAGCCGATCAAGACGCAATACACCAAGATCACTAACCACCGCGATGGCCTGCTGCTGGAGGAGAATATCCTAAACTATCTCAATAACCGCCTGAATGTGATAGTCTATAACTTTGTGGATATGCTCTCTCATGCCCGTACAGAGATGGAGGTGCTGAAGGAACTGGCCAATGACGAAGCGGCCTATCGTTCACTTTCGGTGTCCTGGTTTGAGCACTCGCCGCTCTTTAATGCATTGAAGAAACTAGCTGGCAAAGACATCAACCTCGTGATCACCACAGATCATGGGACCGTGAATGTGAAAGACCCATCAAAGTGTATAGGTGACCGCCAGACCACTACCAATATCCGCTACAAGACTGGCCGCAATCTACAGTACGAGGAGAAAGATGTCTTCGCGGTACGCAATCCGGAGGAGATCATGCTGCCTAAATCTAACCTGACCTCTACGTACATCTTTGCCAAGACAGACAAATACCTGGTCTATCCCAATAACTACAATCACTTCGTATCATACTTCAAGAATACCTTCCAGCATGGTGGTATCTCCCTGGAGGAGATGATCGTGCCGATAGTAAAGCTGAGCAGCAGGTAAAATAGTAGATTATCGTATCTTCACGCTACCAGCGGGAGTAGCTCAGGGGTAGAGCGTCAGTTTCCCAAACTGAATAAGGCGAACCTTCAAACCATTGATAGCACTACGTTTCAGCATTAGTCGGCCTGCATTTGCCTGTTTTTTGCCTGCTTGGTAGTTAGAAAATTTGTTTACGTCTATTGTGTCAGGCGAATCTAAAAGATAGCCTGCTAAGTGATAATAAAGGGAGCAAAGTATCTCATCTGCTCCCTTAGACCGCACCAGTCGGCAGGCTATTCCTGTAGGGTTGCTCTCCAGCATTGCCCTATTCCGCTTTACCTGCTGTCAGGTGTTAAGCTCCTGCACTATGTGATACCCACCACGAGTTATGCCTTTAAAAAACTCATGTATTTTATATTATGCAAAATACGCTATAAGATAGATCTCATCCTGCACTTTGACGTTTCATCAAAACACCTCGGTTTATATATCCTTGGGGCAAGGTTTTGGCTGGGATATACAAAAGAGGCTGCCCGTTCAAGGTGACAGCCTCTGCTCCTGCTTCTTCAACAGCTTTATCTTCTTTTACGAGCCAAAACCTAGTTCAAAAAGCATGGGAAGAATCGTATAAGGCTCGAATGGTGGATGTACACAGAGCACTGACCGAACCATTAATGCTAATGACTCATTCAAAGGGGTCTTTATGATCGCTTTTCATCTGGGGGTCAATCGAGTGGGGGGGGGGTATACCAAAAACTAAATACAACCCGGGGGTCTCTGTAATAGGAGTTGAAGGAAACAGATACCTCTACAAATATAGGGTGCCTAATTTTGCAGAATCGGCTAAAGACTCTTTGCCCAGTGAATCATACTTGCCTGTTGTCTTTTTTTCCACCTTGTGAGATAGTCATCATAGCTTTTTGCATCCTGAATTTCTTTCCTGTGATAAGATCGAGATAGTCTGACACTATGTTTGTAATCCCAATAGTTTACAATGGTCATCAGTAGTCCAATTATCGTTAGTATACCGCAGATGAACCAAACAATTATGCCTACTGCCATAGCTTGGGCAATAGGTGGGAGTAATATCATCAATAACTCCACAAGACCGAAGCTCACGAACAATGCTACCAATACAAAGAGAAATACGAGAAGTTCTTTCAAAAATGATTTGAAGTTTATAGAGCGATCAGGCACCACTGTATTATACATGTCCGGCTTTGATTGTAGATAGTTGAACTGTTGAATGCTGAGCGGCTTACTATCCTCAACATACATGAATTTCTTATAAAATAGATGTGCCTTACCTGCGTAAATCATGGGTCTAAGATATAAAGTTAATTGCGAATAGGTCATATATGACCTAATAAAATTTTGTATACAGTTGTCTATTCACTAGGTGAAATCAAAAATTGATATACCTAGCAAAAAAAGAGGCAAGTCTTATAGGGATGAGGCCGGTATAAAAATGTTTGGTAGCCGGATGCGTGAGATAAGGAAGTCCCTAAACATAACTCAGGAAGAATTGGTCAGGCGCAGCGGATTTGATTTAAGGCAGATTGGCCGCATCGAGCGTGGTGAAGTGAGTACTAATCTGAGCCATGTTTTTAAAATAGCCGAGTGTCTTGGCATTTCGGTACAGGAATTATTCACTTTCCCACCTGCAGATATCAAAAAAAGAAAATAGTATCAGTTAAATCACAGAAAAACGTGTTTTGAATGACCTTTGGGTTGTCTACTGATAAAAACTTATTTTTGTACTATCGCAGCAACCATCTATGCTGTGATGGACATATTCCCTGAGGATAGCTTTATTCATCTGAACACCGCACCTCCGAGAAAGTCACCTATCTCCGGTATCCCATACTGTTGAGAGATAGTAGGTGACTTTGTATTTTATAATTTTTAAAATACAAAGTTATGTTCAAAAATCAACAAGAACAGACAGATTCGGTAGGTGGTACCAACTATACCGTATCACTCAGAGAAATGATGGAGAGGGTAAAGACTGAGCCTCCCCAAAAAATGATATACTCAGGTATCAAAGAAAATTCAGTTGGGTTTATATTTGGACCCAGTAAATCCGGCAAGACTACATTTTGTGAAAACCTAGCGCTGAGCATCGCATCGGGGCAGTTTGAATATCTTGGCAAGCCAATCAATTCGACAAACAGAAAAGTACTTTTTCTATCCCTCGAAGAATTTTACTCAGGCAGAACAAATAGAAATATAAAACAAGTAGAGGCAATCACAACACATGTCTCGGGTGATACGTGGATAGACAATTATATAGTCGCCACAAATAATATCCCACGTTACGTCACAGAAAAAGAGGATTGGAAGATCATTAGCAATGAAATAAAGAAGCATGCCCCTGGGCTTGTGATAATAGACTCTGCCAGCCGATTGCATAATGGCCCCATAGAGGACAGTACAGAGGCGAAATTACTAATGAAGCAACTCAGAGAATTGGCATTGGACGTGTCTACCACCATCATTGTGATTCACCATACGCCCAAACTATACAATATGCCTTTGTCTATTTATGCACTGGCGGGTAGTAGAATACTCGCACAGGAAGCAGATTTTATGATAGGCATAAACAAAACACTGGATGGCAAAATCTATCTGAAGGAAGTAGCATTCAGATATGCGCCTGAGGATTGTGAAACAGTATCCCTCTTACAGATGGACGACCATCAATGGTTTAGTGTAATTGGCAAAGCAGATGAAGCTTCGCTGCTTTCAGCTTTTGATGGGCGCAAAGATGAGCATAACAAGGCTGCTATCTTCGAATATATTCAAGAGCGTAATGCTAATGGCGGGGCAGTTGTCACCACCGAGGAACTCTTTACTCTATTTGTTGAATCAAAGGTATGTAGCAAGGATACACTTCACAAGGCATTAAATTCTCTTGTGGCAGAAAAGAAAATTCAAAAGCCACAGAAAGGTCACTACAAAATGCCTGCCTAATTATCCTGACTATCCATACTACCCTGACTCAAGACGTACTTTATCAAAGTTAGTCAGCATAGTCAGGGTAGTCGGGATAGTTTAGAACGTATTTATTACTTTAGTAAAAAAATACAACTATGAATGAAACAGAAAAGAAGGAGAAACTGAGTACATCTCAGGAAATAGTACCGGCAGATTGGTTTTTGAGCCTCTTTGTTAATCTCGCCAATAAAACTGGATTGGGATTTGATATTACTATAGTAACGCAGGGATATTTAGTATGTGGCAAATTGATCAGCGGGAAACAGTATTTCGAAGAAACCTCTGCTATGTTCAAAGATAATCCATCAGAGATTGCAGAGACTTTAGCAACTTCGATTGAATCGTATGGCGATAAAATTTATGGTGAGGGGGGGGATAAGCCAGTCCCCCCTCCATCATACATACATCTTAAAGAAGCTCGTTTTTTTAACGGCCAGAGTAAACCGCTTCCAGCCAATCGTGGTGTTCTGTGGAGAGGCAGACTTTCAGAAGTTAGTGGCTTCTTTATTGGTATATTAAATAGCGAGACTACTTAGATCTTACTCACGGATAATATCATCTCGTCTATCACCTCCTGATCAAATGTATCAAGATAGATACCTGTGACTTTATTACCGAACTCATGTCCCAATGCCTCAGCTATGAGGTCTTTGCTGTAACCCATACGCTTGGCTATGGTCGCTGCGCTATGACGTGACACGTAGGTGGTCAGATGACCGATGTTAAGTGCTGTGCCTATCTGCTTGAGATATTTATTGACAGTTTTGGTAGCCTGCTGTATATGCCTACGCTCCAGCTCTGGGTCGCCTGCTGAACTCTCCGGCACTACAGGTAATATGTATGTACGCTCAGGGCTGTAATAGTACTGTATTAGCTCCCACGCAGTAGATGTGAGCTTGATATTATACAGCTTATGGGTTTTCTTCCGCCTATACGAGATACGTCCCTTGATTATATCAGTATATTTGAGAGTAGCCAAATCTACAAATGATGCCCCAAAGAGATTGAATGATAGCATGAAGAAATTACGAGCATGCCACGCGGGGCTATCTCGTTCTATGTCCATAGCAACTATGGCCTTTATGTCCTCCTTACTTATATTTCTTTTGGCAGTGGCCTCCATCTTGATTCTGTAGCTCTCATAGGGATAGTTTGCGCGGTCTATAAGCTTCTCTTTGATGGCCCTGTTGTATATAGCCCTAATAGTGCGCATGTACATGGCTATCCCATTTACAGTCAGACCACCTGCGAGCATCTTGCTTTCCAACTTCTGTAGAAATTCATAGCTGACCTCGCTGAATTGTATAGTCTGCCTGCCAGTGTATGTTTTGAGTGCACTGATAGCTGACTGGTAAAATAGGGCATTCCCATACTTTTTACTCTCCCTCAGATCAAGTACGATCTTCTGTGCAAACTGAATGACATCCATCTTCACTACAGGTTTGACCACAGTAGTCTTTATCTTGCCTGCGGTGGCCTGCTCTTCTGCCAACTCAATCTTTAGTGCTGTGCCTTGTAACTGTACCAGCGTCTGGGTGATTTTTTGATTGATCTCTTTCTTGTTTGGGTGCTTTACGACCCTCTGTGTGGCTTCATCAAACTCCTCTTTGCATACAGAGGTTTTTAAATTGATGTCCCGCCTGCTGCTGCCACTATGGATTCTGATAATAAGCGGATAGGTGCCATCTTTTAGCTGTCTGCGTGTGTCCAGCTTTACCTTGAACTTTGCCATTGGATTATGGGGGTTAATCCAAACGGGCTAAAATTTGCCTGCTATTTGCCTGTCTATAGGCCGAACTATGCTAATCTATGTTTTGGGGATTGCCTGTGTTTCCTTAGTTTCACCCTACCAGCGGGAGTAGCTCAGGGGTAGAGCGTCAGTTTCCCAAACTGAAGGCCGCGGGTTCGAGACCCGTTTCCCGCTCATATTTTTTTGGCAGCTTTTCACTGACGGTATTAAACTACTACCTATTGCCTATCCGTATCCACTATCACGATGGCCGGCCACGTGTGACCTGGGATCTGCACCTGGTCATAAATATCAGGATCATATACCTCATAGGTATTTTGGCATTGCCCTATTTGATCTGGGAGCTATACTGGGCCGGGCATGTAGGCTACGCTTGTATCAAATGGCATACTCACCTCGCCATATATTTTTACTTTGGGTTGGCCACCAGTCTGATACTCGAGCTACTGGTAAAGCGTCCCGCGTCCTGGCAACTGGCTGTAGCATCTCTATGTACCAGTGTCATGCTAGCCGAAGGTGTACTGATGCTGGCAGGTATCGGTACTACCTATAGTGAGCGGATGGGCTATGGCTATAGTTCTATCTATTCTACGAAAGGGGAGAGCTACTATCGCACACGTGTACCAGGTTCTGTCTTTTGGTTTGACAGGTCTGAGTTTCGACATGAATGGCATGTCAACTCTATGGGCTACTCTGACCGCGAATGGCCCATAGCCAAAAAGCCCGGCGAAAAACGTATCCTATGCCTGGGCGACTCATGGACGGAGGGTATAGGTGCCCCGCAGGACTCTTCCTATGTGAGTCAACTGGGAAGGATACTGGCAGCAATAGACAGCAATACCTATGTCATGAATGCCGGCATAGCTGCAGATGACCCGTTTGTAAACTATGTCAACTACCGTGACCGCCTGATAGCATATCATCCCGATGTCATCATTCAGACACTTTCTGGAAACGATATGACGACAGATATCCTGTCCAAAGGCGGAATGGAAAGATTTGGTGCCAATGGGGAACTTCATACCGCGGCCGGACCAGCTTGGGAGCCACTCTATGCTTTGAGCTATGTATCGCGACTGGTATTCCACGCCATTGGCTACAATGCACTGCTACAAAAGGCACCCACACCGGAAACGATCAAAGAGCTAAACGAGAAGGTGGTAAATCTTTTCAGCGTCTATGCCAGCATGGCCTCGAGGCAAGGTACTATGCTCATCGTGGTGATCCAGGCTTCAGACCATGACTATGATTTTGGTCCGATCATAACCGGTCTCCGGCAGATACATGGGTTGAAAGTATGTGATCTTCAGGATTATTATAACGCCGAATTTTCTAAGAGAGGCAGCGATCCTGAGAAATATTACTGGCCCATTGATGGACATCACACACCCCGTGGCTACCAACTGATGGCGCGCAGCATTTATCATGCTTTGGATTCATTTTACCTCAATCCGACTGCTTCTAAGTAGTCGATACAATACTGTGGCTTACATCCCCTGCTTCTTGCGAAAGCGGATATTGAGTACCTCTACACCTATGGAGAAAGCCACTGCCACATAGACAAAGGTCTTGTCTACCTCGTGGCCAAAGCCCTCCATGATCAGCGTGACACCTATCATGATCAGAAAGGATAGTGCCAGCATCTGGATGGTCGGATATTTAGCTACCAGCCGGCCTACCGGCTGGGTAAAGAGCATCATGATAGCGATAGAAAGCACTACCGCCATGATCATCACTGCCAGCTGGTCGGCTATACCTACCGCAGTCAGTATCGAGTCAAAAGAGAATACGATATTGAGTACCGCTATCTGTATCAGTACAGAGAAGAAAGCTCCGCTCCGCTCACTGCTGCTCACGTGAAACTCATCATCATCTCCTGTCAGTTTGTGGTGTATCTCAGAGGTAGATTTGTAGATCAGGAAGACACCACCCGCTATCAGGATGATCCCCTTGCCAGTCAGCTCAAAACCCCAGGAGGCCGGCAGCAGGTTTTCCTTCAGGCTCAGTATCCACCCCAGGAAGAACAAGAGCACGATACGCAGCACCATGGCCAGCAGCAAGCCGATATTCTGGCCCAGCTTGCGCTTGTCCTCCGGTAGCTTTTGCGTCACGATAGAGATGAAGATGATATTGTCCACCCCGAGCACGATCTCCAGAAAGGTGAGGGTGAGCAGGCTGACCCAGGCTGAGGTGTGGGCAAATACGGTGAAGTCGATATTCATAACGGCTAAAAATAGCATTTTAGAAAATATGTAGACGTAGCTGGTCGTCTTATATTGCTGCAATACGGTGATTTCCCATGTAAATAAAAACATTAACTAATATGTTCTCTTTTATATGGGATATGCCGAAAATAATCTATGCAAGTGTTTTGATTTAATTACATTTGGTGCGCTCAAAAAATTTATACCATGGCTAATAACGCAACACTCACCTACGATGGCAAATCGTACGACCTGCCGGTGATCACAGGTACCGAAAACGAAAGTGCTATAGACATCTCTAAGCTCCGCGGCCAGTCCGGCCTCGTGACATATGACGAGGGGTACAAGAATACAGGCGCTACGCAGTCTGCTATCACCTTCCTGGATGGTGAGAAAGGCATCCTGCGCTACCGTGGCTATAATATAGAAGACCTGGCCGAGAAGGCCACCTTCACTGAGGTCAGCTACCTGCTGCTCTATGGTGAGCTGCCTACTGCTGAGCAGCTGAAAAAATTTGAGTCTGACCTGACCATGCATACACTGGTGCATGAGAACCTGGTCAAGGTGTTTGAGGTTTTCCCGTCAAAGAGCCACCCTATGGGCCAGCTCATGACCGCACTCTCTGCATTGTCCTCTTTCTACCCTGAGTCTCTCAACCCTAATAATAAGCCCGAGGAGACAAACATGACCATCATCCGCCTGCTGGCCAAAATGCCTACTATCACTGCGATGATCATGAAGAAGGGCAAGGGCCATCCGGTACTCTACCCTCAGAATAAGTACGACTATGTGACCAACTTTCTCTATATGACCTTTGGCAATGTGACCAGCGAGTACATGGCCGATCCTGTAGTGGTAGATGCGATGAATAAGCTCCTCATACTGCACGCAGACCATGAGCAGAACTGCTCTGCCTCTACCGTGCGTATAGTAGGCTCCTCTCACGCTAACCTGTACGCCTCTGTGGCTGCAGGTGCTGCTGCCCTCTGGGGTCCACGCCACGGCGGTGCCAATCAGGAGGTACTCGAGATGCTGGAAGACATCCAGAACAACTATGGTGGCAATGTAGCCAAAGTAGTAGATGAGGCCAAGGACAAGAAGCGCCTCCTCTTCGGCTTCGGTCACCGCGTGTACAAAAACTTTGATCCACGTGCCAAGATCATCAAGGTGGCATGTGACAATATCCTCAATAAGCTGGGCATCAATGACCCGCTGCTCGAGATAGCCAAGGAGCTGGAGCAAGTGGCCCTCAAGGACCCATACTTCGCAGAGCGCAAGCTGTATCCTAACGTAGACTTCTACTCCGGTATCATCTACAAGGCACTGGGCTTCCCTACGCCTATGTTCACTGTTCTCTTTGCCCTGGGCCGTATGCCGGGCTGGGTATCTCAGTGGAAGGAGATGCGTGAGCGCAAAGAAGACATCGGCCGCCCTCGTCAGATCTACACCGGCGCTACACAGCGTCCGTTCGTAGGCATCAAGGACAGGAAGTAATTCTCCTACATTATATCAATAAAGCGAAAAGGCGGGTTGTCCCCGCCTTTTCGCTTTATTGATATCCGACAAATCAGCTTCCAAAAAAATATTTATCGAAAACCTGCTATTGTACCAAATATTTTGAAGACTGGCGCGTCCTAATTGGAACAAACATTCTAAATGATCGGATGTTTGATTGTGTTCATTCAAACCATAAAAAATTAAGAAATGTCAACTAACAAGAAAGTAGCGCTGATCACTGGCGCCAACAAAGGTATCGGCCTCGAAACAGCTCGCCAGCTCGGCCAGCAAGGTATCACAGTACTCATAGGAGCCCGCGATGAAAGCCGTGGCAAAGAAGCTGCTGCAAAGCTTACCTCTGAGGGTATAGACGCACATTATATCAAGGTAGATATGGAGCAGCCGGCAGGCTTCCAGGCTGTGCATGATGAGATAGCCAGGACCTATGGCAAACTGGATATCCTCGTGAATAACGCAGGCATACAGGCAGAGGAGGCGGGCTGGGGCCAGAACACGGTGACCTCTACCAGCTATGCAGACCTGCTCAAGACCTTTGATGTAAATGTCTTTAACCTGATAGGTCTCACGCAGACACTGCTGCCGCTGATCCGCAAGGCGGATGCTGGCCGTGTGGTCAACCTCTCCAGTATACTGGCGTCGCTACACCTGCATGCTACACCTGGCTCACCTATCTATGACTCCAAGGCCTTTGCCTACGATATGTCAAAGACTGCCCTGAACCAGTTCACCGTACACCTGGCCCATGCGCTGAAGGATACCAATATCAAAGTCAACTCCGCTCACCCGGGATGGGTCAAGACAGATATGGGCACTGATGCTGCACCGATGGAGATACCTGATGGAGCCAAGACCTCAGTGCGACTGGCTACGCTCCCGGCAGATGGTCCTACAGGAGGCTACTTCCACCTGAATGATACCTTGCCTTGGTAGTTTTACCGAGGTTCTCTATATACAAAGAAAGCCGGCTTGTGCCGGCTTTCTTTATTTCTATCTCTTTAGTTATTGATTTTGCCCCTGTAGCGGCTTAGCCTTTTCTATCCTAAGGCCTACGCTCTTAATCTTCTCCAGTGGGTCTACTCGCATATCCTGCCGCAGTGTGAAGGTATACTTGCCCGGCATAGGAAACCTGGCGTCATGCTGGATCATCACCGGCACATCACAGTTATCTCCGAGGCAGGAGCCGTACCATTTGCCATCCGGCTCACAGAGGGGCAGGTTCACACGCTTCTCCATCTTCTTGCCATCGGGTAGCTGTGTGCCTACCTGCACATATACATTGCGCCAGTCAAACTGAAAGGAATGCCTGAGATTGATGTAGATATTGTATCGTGTAGTAGTGTCCTGTACATCTACAGTGTATGATTTGATATCAGCGTAAGACCATTTCTCGCTCTTCACGGGAGTATTGGTCTCATAGAGACGGTTAGGATCACAAGACGACAGCAGGACCGCGCTTGCTGCCAGGATCGCCAGAGATATGCGCTTCATACCAGTCATTACTATTTAGGTTCGGTATTATCAGCTTTGGGCGCAGTGGGCTTATCGCCTTGAGGTTTATTACCCTGCTGCTTATTTCGGTCGCCGCCCTGGCGGTTTTGATTATTGCCTCCCTGATTGCGCTGCTGATTATTGCGATCACCACCTTGGCGGTTCTCATTATTACCACCTTGATTACGTTGCTGGTTATTGCGCTCACCCTGAGGCTTCTGGCCCTGCTGATTGCCGCGCTCGCCCTGAGGCTTATTGCGGTCACCTCCCTGGCGGTTCTGGTTATTGCCACCCTGATTACGCTGCTGATTATTGCGCTCCCCCTGAGGCTTTTGGCCCTGAGATCTCTCACCGCTCTGCTGCTGGCGATCATCTCCACCTTTGCCGCCACGCTTATTACGCGCCTTATTGCGGTTTTTGCGTGCTTTCTCATCCAGTGAGGTGAGACTCACCTGGCCTACCAGGTCATCATGCTTGGACTCATCCACTATCACCTCCTCCACTACATGATAGTTGCCCAGGCTTGCCGGTTTTTTGCCTTGCTTATTCATCCAGATCAGTTCATTCACTGTTTCTACATCCAGCTTGAATGGCGTGCCACCGTGGCCTTCGTAGGCGTACCAGAGCTGCTTCTTGAGTATCTCCGTCTTGCGTAGGTAGGCTGTGCCCTCCTCTGTCTCAATCTTATCAGGATTCTTAGGAAACTTCTTCAGCGCGTCATTGTAGGTATCCAGCTCATAGTTGAGGCAGCACTTCAGCCTGCCGCACTGGCCGCTCATTTTCTCAGTATTAATGGCGAGGTTTTGGTACCGCACTGCCTGTGTGGTCACCGACTTAAAGTCTGCCAGCCAGGTGGAGCAGCATAGCTCGCGGCCACAGGTGCCCATACCACCTATGCGGGCGGCCTCCTGGCGCGCACCGATCTGGCGCATCTCTATCTTCACTTTAAAGTCACGGGCATATACCTTCACCAGCTCTCGGAAGTCCACACGGTCATCAGCAGTATAGTAGATCGTAGCTTTCTTGCCGTCGCCTTGAAACTCGACGTCGCCTATCTTCATATCCAGCTTCAGGCTCTTGGCTATGGCACGGGAGCGGATCATAGTCTCTTGCTCCTTGTTGCGGCCATCGAGGTAGGTATTGATATCCTGCTCTCCGGCTACGCGTATCACAGCGCGGATGGTATCATCACGCTCGCTAACACGGTTCTTTTTCATTTGGGCCTTGACCAGCTCACCCTGCAGGCTCACCTCACCCACATCATATCCTTGTGCTGCCTCTATCACCACCAGTTGTCCTTTGGTGAGGCTCAGGTTGGAGCTATTCCGATAGAATCCCTTGCGGGCACCCTTTTTGAAGGCTACCTCTATGATGTTAAAATTCTCATTGAAAGACAGCGGCATATCTGCCAGCCAGTCGTAGACATTATTCTTATTACAGCCGCCTGTAGAGCAGCCGCCTTTGCTCTGGCAGCCCTGCTCACCTCCGGTGGCTGTACCACACGATCCACATCCCATTTATATAGCTATTGTCACTGTTATTATAATATATAAAAATCCGTCCCTATCTCAGGACGGATTTCTTCACCTAGCGAATATAGCACAAAATGTGGATAAATCAGAGGGTTCAAAGTGGTGCCGCAGCCTTGTCACGTTTATCTGATCACCGATAGTTTGGCTATGCCTGATGCGTGCGTTGTTTTGATATGGACGAAGTAGATGCCATCTGCCATAGCAGCCGGTAGGTCTACCGTAATGCTCTTGCTATTTTTTACAGCTCCCAGGTACACATCCAGCCCTGCTATATCCGTGATGCTGACAGCAGTGATCATATCATCAGCAGTGATGGACACTTTGCCGGTAGTGGGGTTTGGATAGAGGGTTATGTTTGCATCGGCTACTTCAGGTATACCACTCGGTTCATAGCCTACCTGGCTGGTATCTGCACCCTCATTGATTTGTATCTGATTCCCTTGATTATCTATGGCTACTATATCGCTGATGTAGCCTATATTACTGTAGTAGCTGGAGTATTTGCCACTGATATTATCTGTAGTGATTCTGAAATTGGCTCTGGCTATCGGTCCATAGCCGCTCCGCGTCTGGTGATCTATTCTGGTCACCGCAGCCTTTATCTGGCCTATACTATTGAGTGTTTTACTGATGGCTATTTTATCGGAATTGCCTATCCAGGAAGACCCAAAACTCATGCTCGTGAAAGTGGAATCTACTATAGTGGGGTCAAAGTTGTAGGTGAAAGCAAGGCCGTAAATATCATTGGCCTGCAAAACGCTATCGCCCATCGAAAAAGTGATATTCAATATATCTCCAGCCTGGAGGGTATCACGGCTGCGGTATACATTCAGCATCGGTACTCCTGCACGAGGGCTGGCTGTAGCAAAGGTCTTTTGATGTGTAAGGCTAAAATTTTGGATAATAGCGTCCGTATCCATCGCATTGATCCGCCCACTGCCATCACAGTCTGCATGCTTATAGTCTGTGTATGGAAAGTAGCCCCCAAAACGATGAGACCAATCTGCTACCGTATCAGGTTGCCATACGATACTTTGCACGGACCGGCTGGTACCTGTACTATCGTACCCCAGGCCGAGTGGGAGCAGGTCTATATTATCTACCCGTCCATTGGCGTCAGCATCGCCTGGCCAGACCACAGACTCCGGGCAGGCAGTGAGCGTCACAGAGTCTGATGTCGTGATACAACCCAGCTCGGTAGATGTGCTCACGGTAGAGTATACTCCGGGATTCGTAGGCAGGTAGGTCGTATCTACGCGATCTGCGCGCCATCTTTGCACGTTATAATTTCCCCAATCAGCTACTATGACCGCTCCATCCTTATCAAGAGATACGCCAGTCGTCTTCACAATATAGGTTACATTATTGGCATCGCCGGCCACCGTTATCCCATTAGTAGCCGATGTACTACCGTCTGGAAATTTTTGCACCCGGTGATTCCCAAACTCGGCAACGTAAATATTGCCCGCTGCGTCTCCGGTCAGTCCCCATGGATAGCTCGTCTGATTGGCAGCCCTGCCTATACCATTACCCCCAGCCACAGTAGTACCATTGGTAGCAGACGTGCCATTGGGCGGAAATTTCTGTACGCGGTGATTATAAAAGTCGGAGACGAAAATATTGCCAGCCGCGTCTACATAGACGCCCTTAGGTTGATGAAATTGATTGTTGGCGGTACCGGAGCCATTTCCTCCTGCTACCACTATACCATTTGTAGCAGAGGTGCTACCCGCCGGAAACTTTAGTATTCGGTTATTATTGCCATCCGCTACATAGATATTGCCGGTATTATCTACATATATGCTTTGAGCGCCACTGAATTGATTGAGCGCATTGCCATCCCCGTTTCCACCGGCCACTGTGACACCTGCCGTGAAAGCGGTACTATGCGCCGGATATTTCTGGATGCGGGCGTGGCCGGTATCCAGCACGTAGATTTCCCCACCGGGAGTGACAAAAATGTCAATCGCACCGTTCAGGTATAAAGCTCCACTACCTACTGAAACGAGGCCAGCCACGACGGTTCCAATTGTAGTATCAGTACTATGTGGAGGGAACCTGACGATAACGTCATTATAATAATCGGCAGCATAGAGATAGCCTGCACTATCCTCCATGGCCTTGGTGGGGCCGATACGCTCGATCATATTTCCCGTCGGCAGCACCATCTGCGTTGCTATGATCTCCTGCGGAAATTTAGCGTCCAACACGAGCGAGTCGCCCATATACCACTTTATCGAGTATGCATCTGAGGCCTGCAGTACCAACGTATCCTGTCCGGCACAGTCGCCCTTTACCGTCAGTAGAGGTACCGGTGGTGCCTGGTTGTATTTGATGATATAGTCACGTGCTGTATCTGTAGTGGCACAGGTGGCAGATGATATGACCATCACAGAAAATGTATCTCTGCCAGGTGCTAATAGCGTGTTGAACAGCGGCGTATTGCCGCCGGTTAATACTCCGTGATCGTACCAATAGTAAACTGGCAAAGCTCCCCCACCTACTACTGTGGCATAAAAAGTGTCCATTACATTGCTGCATAAATTCCAGTAGGTATCCATCAGCCTTACGGTCGGGGTGATAGCGGTATCTACAGTAATGGTGACCGAATCAACACCTGATGACGACTGCCAGATGAGCAAATAGCGCCCCCTTATATCAAAACCGCTGACAGCCGTGCTACCAGAGGAGGTATCAGATATCAGCAGCGCTGAAGGATTGGCCCCCGGCTGGGACCACCTACCCATGCCCGTCGCCTGCATAGTAGTATTTGTGTGCAGGCAGATGAGCTGGTCCGGTCCTGCAGATTGTGCATCACAAGTGTGAGCAAACATGGTCAGTAGTATGGCTAGAAAGTGAGTTTTCAATCTCATATGTCAGAATTTAAAAGTACAGGATTACATTCCCTTTCATGATGCAAATAAATGGAAGGCTTAACGGCAAAAAAAGTACATTAAAGGATCTATATACACTACTTTTTACCAAAACAGTAAATGATAAAATTGGTTTATATACCCAAACTTTTATTAAGATGCCTATCTTTATTGAATAATGCTTCAAACCAAGCCGGATCAAATCCTTCGCTGCCTCTCTCAGCCAGAGCTGAACCGGCTAGACCGCTTCATGCCGGGTGCCCGTGCTGATGATCATGTGCTGGCCTGCTGGGAGTATATCCGTATATTCTATAAGGAGCGTATACCTGAGGCGCTGAGTAAGGAAAATGTCTGGAAGGCAGCCTTCGGCAAGAAGAAGTTTGCTGCGCTACGCTATGCGCGCCTGCTGTCAGACCTGACGAAGGCGATAGAGCGCTTTCTGCTGCAGGAGTATTTATCCCAGCACGATACCGAGCGAAACCTGATGCTGCTGGATATCTACAATACCAGAGCGCTCCCCTCCTGCGCAGCACCTATGGTAAAGGCCGTCAATGACACAGTGAGCAAAAACGATCTTCGTGATGCAGCATACTACATGGATCGCTACCGTGCAGATGAGCTGCAGAATACTTTCATAGAAAACCTGGATCGGCGCGATAGCGAGAAACACCTCACTGCTACTATGCAGAGCCTGGACTGCTACTATGTGATCCAAAAGCTGAAATACTATGCCTCGGCGCTGCACTATGAAAAGTTTCTAAATACACCATCAGAGATACAACATATGTCCGTGGTGCTGGAGATGGCTGCACATACCCACCTGAGTGACGTGCCGCTCATCAGGATCTATCTCGCCATCATCCATACACTGCAGGAGAAAGACGGTGATGCCAACTTTGAACTATTGCGCAGCCTGCTATCGGAGTATATACATCTTTTCCCCGCCGCAGAGGCGGAGCAGCTTTATGCATTTGCTGTGAACTACTGTATCCGTATGATCAACCAGGGCGATCTATCATATGTTCAGAAGATACTTTCACTCTACAAGCAGCAGCTGAAAGACGGTCTGCTCACACATAGTGGTACTATGTCTCCCTGGGAGTTTAAAAACATCGTGACCATCGCTCTCAGGGCAAAGGAACTAAAGTGGACGGCTGAGTTTATCGAAGCTTATATCGCCTATATTCCGCAGCGGGACCGAAGCAATGCTTATAGATTCAACATGGCCCGCTACACTTTTGCCGCAGGCAAATATGACCGGGTGCTGGAGCTGCTCGGATCGGTGGAGTATAATGATGTCTTCTATCAGCTTGATGCCAAAGCTACCCTCATGAAGACCTACTACGAGCTGGGCGAATACCAGCCTTTGCAGTCGCTTAGTGAAAGTTTCCGCATACTCCTAAGCCGGAAGCGACTCATATCAGACACTCAGCGGGCAGTATACGGCAATTTTGTGCGCTATACGCTCAAACTTTTCCGCGCAGATGTGAAGGACCGCAAAAAGATGGCACAACTCACCCATGACATCAATAAAGTAAAACAACTGGCAGACAAGAGCTGGATCATGGAGAAGCTGGGGGAGCTGAGTACGTAGCTTCGCTAGTGGGTAGGGACGGTTCGCGGCCTGTCTCTACCCAAACATCTTGAACCTAAGTCCTCATTTTTCCTTTTCTACCAAAATCACTTACTTTCAACCCTCATACATTTAAAACAGTAAAACACAAGATATGTCACTAAGCCAGTCTCACCGCGAGATCGTAGAAAACGCCATCAAGGCCATTCACTCCCGCGCTTTCTTTGCACAATACCCTGAGTCACCAAAAGCCTACGGCGAAGAGGCTTCCACTGAAGGCCTGAAACTCTACAACGAGCAACTCGGCAAAAAGTTTGAACTGCTCAAGCAGCAGAACCCTACCGGCTGGATAGGAGAGGAACTATCTCCATATACCATGAAGCCGCTGGGCATCACGTATCCTACCTTTGAGGTTGACACGCTGCTGGTACGTGCCGGTCGCGCCTTTGGCGAGTGGAAGAAGGTCTCTGCAGATGAGCGTGCCGAGGTACTGATAGACGCACTGGAACGCATCAAGAATAAGTTTTTTGAGATAGCCTATGCCACGCAGCATACTACGGGCCAGTCTTTTGTGATGAGCTTCCAGGCATCTGGTCCTCATGCCAGCGACCGCGCGCTGGAGGCACTGGCTATGGGCTGGGAAGAGCTGAAGCGCTTTCCTGAGTCTATCACATGGGAGAAACCAGCCGGCAAATCGACCATCAAACTCCAAAAACAATACCATGCCATACCAAAGGGTGTAGGACTCATCATCGGCTGCTCTACCTTCCCTACATGGAATACAGTGCCTGGCCTCTTTGCCACGCTGATCACCGGCAATACAGCTATCGTAAAGCCGCACCCTAAGTCTGTCTACGCGATAGCCATCGTAGTAGCCGAGATCCAAAACGCCCTGCAGCAAAAGGGCCATGACATCAATATCTGCCAGCTGGCAGTAGACTCTTCTGACAATCTGATCACCAAGAAACTGGCCGAGCATCCGCTCGTAAAGCTGATAGACTACACCGGTGGCTCTGCCTTTGGCAAATATGTAGAAAGCCTGTCCGGCAAGACGACCTTCACTGAGAAGGCCGGTGTCAACTCTGTGATCATAGACTCGGTAGCAGACCTCGCCGCTGTAGCGCAGAATCTGGCATTCTCCGTATCGCTCTACTCCGGCCAGATGTGCACAGCACCGCAGAACTTCTTCATACCGGAAGGAGGCATCAGCTCTCCTGTCGGTAATATCAGTTATGAGGATACTGTCAAGGCGCTCATAGATGCGATCAGCGGTATAGCCAAGCACCCTGCCATGGGCCCCGGCACACTCGGCGCTATACAGAGCGATGCTACGCTGAAGCGTGTGGACTCCGTGAGCGATATCGCTACACAGCTCCTCGCACCTGGCAAAGTGGCCAATGCCGAGTATCCTGACGCACGCACCTCCTCTCCTATCGTACTGGAGGTCGCAGCCAAGGACTTTGGTATCTATGAGAATGAGCTCTTCGGCCCGATCGTACTCGTGATCAAGACCAAAAACACCGCTCAGTCTGTAGAGCTGGCCAAGGAGATGGCAGGCAAGCACGGCGCTATCACTTGTGCGGCCTATAGCACAAACGAAGACACCATCAAACTGATAGAAGAAGAAATGGAGTCCGTCTTCACGCCGGTATCCTTCAACCTGACCGGCGGCATCTTTGTCAATCAGCACGCTACTTTCAGCGACTTTCACGTGACGGGTGGTAATCCTGCCGGCAATGCCAGCTTTACCAATCCGGAGTATGTCAATAAGCGCTTCGTGTGGGTGGGGCACAGGAGAAATGGATAAAATACCCACTGGGCTATAATAGTAAAGGCGATGAATGATCATCGCCTTTACTATTATAAACGTAGCTTGATTACTGTTGCATCAGATCAAAACTTTGAATGGTGTGGTACCTACCGGAATAATCTTCCTGTATACGGATATTTGAGCCGGTCAGTCGTAACTTGTTATTTACAATGGTTACAGATACTTTTTGTGATGAGTTACCACCCGTAGCAGCACCAGAGAAAAACGCCAGGTTCATCACTTCTATAGATACCTGATTTCCGGTAGGTGAGCTAGATACGATTGGTATATCGCCGTTTGTCACAGGTAAACTACCACTGAATACAAAGCGTATCTCGTTAAAACCTGTAGTATCAATCGCTTCCATATATTTTCTTGAGCTGGTAGAGTTAAATGTGTCATACTTAAAGCTGACTACCGGGTGCAGCGTATCATCCTGCACCCAACTCCCAGCGCCTGTGATCGGGAGGGTGACTGTTTGATGGCTGCAAGAGCCAATAAAAAGGATAGAAAATAAGGCAATGGTGTATACTAGCGTTTTCATGAGAAGAAAATGGTGAGTTGCTAATATATGCCTATCCACTCATCTTGCAAACAGATCATCGCAAATTTGCTTATTGCACCACTACCGGATAGTCCGCCTCAAAGTCCACATTGCCCGGTGTAGGTGTGCCATTCTTGCCCATAGGCTGGTGGTAGAGTATCAGGCGCAGGTAGCCCGTGGCGCTGTCTCCTGTCTGCCAAGTACTCTGGAGGCCCAGCGGCAGTCCATGGGAGTCTTTATCCTGAATGGAGCTTTTGATCAGGCCTGATACAGGGTCTATAGTATAGACCACCAGATGGGTATCGCCCATATGCCTGATACTATCAGTGAGATCGAGTATAGGATTGCTGGCTTCATCCAGTATACGTAGCTGTATGGCATAGGTCCTGCCGGTGTGGAGGCGGATGGTGTCTATCAGCGTGGCTGGGCCACCCTCTGCCTCGCGGAAGTTGATATAGGCGAAGGTATCGGCTGTCAGGTTTGTCTGATCTGTAGCGATCACATCTATGCGAGAGATATACTCAATAGTAGAGAGCGCTGTGTCCGTCTTGCAGGAGTAGAGCCCGGCCATCAGGAGTGCCAGTACACTGAGTAGTATGACGATTTTTTTATTCATCTCGCGGTTTAAAAATATTGAATATATCTGCCCTGCCTATTCACAAGCTAACAGCCTGGCGTGATAGCTGTACACATGCTTCGTTCTCATTCAGAAACGCATTACGGTCAGAATATTGCATGGCCTAGTATTTTGAAGGCAGATTTCATCGGTCAAAACTCAATTTTCAGAGAGAAATCCCGGTGCTCCAGCCTGTGCCAATAGCACCGGGATCGGTGCTTTTATATCTTAAAATCCAGTGGAAACACGACTTTGATGTTTACGTTTGTCCCCATGTTATAGATACCATTGCGGCCGGTATAGTTGCCCGGGTAGGGCTCAAAATACTTCAGGCGGCTCAGGTGGTCCTGATAGGCAGTGTTGAGCAGATTGGAGCCGAGTACATAGAGACTCATGATGGTCCTGCCCTTTTTATTAGCAAAACCCGCTCCTACTCCCGCATTCAGCAGGGCATAGCCGGTAGTAGGCGTCTCTGTGCCAAAGGCGCTGTAGACACGCCCTTGCCTCGCGTAGTAGGTTACCCCTATTTTCACAAAAGCATTGACGATCTGCGCCTTTTTGATGTTGAAATCATACCTGATCTCCGAGTTGCCATGCATGGGCGCTATGAGTGGTAGGTAGCGCTCGCTATCTGCCACAGCCCTGCCCTTCTCACCCAGAAAGTCGCCGTATGTCAGCGAGAACACATTCTCGATATGGAGAGAGCTGACCGGGTGAATATCCAGCCCTATCTCGCCGCCATAGAGCTGCGCACGGGCAGCGCGGTACTGAAAGGTCTGATTGCCGGGTACGAGGATAGAATCACCGCCATGGACGCTTTGTAGTTTCTGATTGTAGATGTAGTTCTGGATATAGTTGTAAAAAACATCTGCAGTCAGCGCCACATACTTTGACGTATAGCTGATACCAAAGTCCGGCTGGAGGCTAAACTCGGGCTTGAAGTCTGCATTTCCCATCTGATAGATATTGGTGCCGGGGTGTACGCCATTAGCTGATATCTCAGAAATATTGGGCGCACGGTAGCCACGGGCAAAGTTTAGTTTCAGCGCGAGTTGGTTATTGACGTTGTATGTCGCGCCGATGCTGCCCGTCACGCCTTGGAAAGTGGTGTGGTAATCAGAAAATACTTTAGTAGCGCCTGCTGTATCTGCACCGGATACAGGCATATCAAAACCTGTCACAGGGTTGGGCGCAGTATATAGCTGCTGATTATTAAAAATGCGAACGTCATAACGGATACCCGCTTCTATATCAAACTTGCCTATCTCCTTACGCACCACGGCAAAAGGCCCGAAGTCTATCTGTGAGTATGATGGTATCACAAACTCGGTCCCCGCCGTCACATTGTTCTGCTGGTACATGCCATTGATCCCGAGCGTAAAGTTCCAATGTCTGATCTCCGTCATGTGGTATTTGATATCAAAGTTGATCGTATTGAGCTGCAAGTACAGCCCGGGGATATCGTACAGCAGCGGATGGCTGTACTCCCTGCGCACACTGCGCTGGTAGCCCGCATCTATATCCAGTGTGCCGCCCTTTGGGCCCAGATGTATATGGTTGTCAGCATTCACCCGGTAGTGCTGCACGCGCTGGTGCAGGCGCTCTATACTGTAGGTACGGAGGTCGTGCTGAGAAACGATCTCACTATTGCCATCCTCATCTATCTGGCGGGTAAACTGCCGCGTGGCACTATCGCGGCTGCCGTCTGGTATTTCCTGCACATCATCGTAGAGTGAGAAGTTGACATGCGAGTAGCCCCAGGCCCGGTGTATGCCGAGAGAGGCGCTGGCATCTGTCTCGTTGAAGGCTGTATTGAACACCCGCCCGTCATACTTATCAGTATAGTCCATAGCCTGCTTATGCGAGACACGGGCTATCCAGTCGATACCTTTCTTAGTGCCTTTGATCATCGCAGAGCCGCCGATCTGATTATTGTTTGTGCCGTAGTCCAGTGTCACATCTCCCTGCAGCCCGCCCTCAGGTGCAGGGCGCGTAGGGATGAGGTTCACTACACCAGCCAGTGCATCGCTGCCATAGCTGAGGCTCGCAGGCCCCTTGATGATCTCTGCGCGCTCGACTCCGTATTGATCTACCTCTATCCCGTGCTCATCTCCCCACTGCTGTCCCTCCTGGCGCATACCATCATAGAGCGTGAGCACCCGGTTGAAACCCAAGCCACGAATGTACGGCTTTGATACATTGGGACCGGTGGTCACGGCAGTCACACCCGGTATCTTTGTGAGTGCGTCTATGGCATTCGTAGCCGAGTTAGTAAGCAGGTAGTCCTTATTGATCACCACGATGGGTATAGGGCTCCGGCTGATCTCCGTAGCGTGAGACTCGCCTGTCACTACTACTTCATTCAGCTCCCCTGCTGAGTGCGAGAGATAGATAGTGAGCGTATCTGGTGTCACCGCTGCGGTGATGGCCTGAGATGCATAGCCCAGCATCCTGATCTCCAGCAGTACCCTGGCATCCGGCAGGTTATTGAGTGTAAATATGCCTGCGGTATCTGTCAGCGTGCCGCTCTTGTGCTCGGGCAGGTATATGGTCGCTCCGTAGAGCGGTTCTTTTGTGTCTTTGTCGTAGACTCGGCCTGACAAGGTATGCTGTGCGGGTAGAACCGTGTAGCATCCTATCAAGGCCATGAATAATGCAATATGCTTCATGCTCCTTTTTATAGTCTGATAAAAGAATGGAGGCCCGTATAGCTACAGGCTGAAATATAGCTACGCTATACCTCTTTGAGTTTTCAGTGAAACGGTATCAGGCTATGGCAGGAGGGCCACGGAGATAATAGTGCGCGGCCACTGTAGCATGATAGAGCGGCGCTATGCGCTCACCGGTGCTACGCGGGAGGAATACTACAGTGAAAGAATAAACCTGCTGCGCATGTTCATAGATATGGTTGACATCTATTTTACAGATGTTACAATCGTCTTCCTTATCTGTAGAGTGTATGTGGTGGTCACAGGCGTGATCGTGCGCCTCGGTATGATATTTGACAGAGAAAGAATAGTGAAGCTCCCGCACTACCGTAGAGTACAGGAAGGAGCTGAGCAGGAATGCTACAGCTATGATCCGGCCTATGTGCCTTATCTTCACGACGGCAAAAGTATTTAAAAACAAAGAAACAGACTTTGAAATTAACGTTATGAGATCAGTAGTGCTCATCAGGCATACTAAATCGGACTGGACCAGTGCAGTGGCAGACTTTGACCGCCCGATACGTGAAGACAGGAAGGAGGATGCAACCCTCATAGCCCGCGAGATAGCCCGCCGCGGCTTCCGCCCGGACTATATAGCAGCCAGCCCCGCCAGGCGCACCCTGCAAACGGCAAAGCTGATCTGCCAGGAGTGGGACTATAAATATGCGGATGTAGTACAAGACAAAACCCTGTATGAGTCTACTCCCTATGAGATCATACAGCACCTGCGCGGACTGGATGATAAAATACAGAATGCGGTGGTGATCTGCCACAATCCATCCATCACCTACTTTCTCAATCGCTACGGAGATACCTACATAGACAATGTGCCGACCACCGGGGCTGCCCTTATAAGATTTGACAAAGGCCACTGGGCTGACATAGGCGAGCGCGGCAAAATGGAATGGTTCTTGCGGCCAAAAGACCTGAGGAAACAGCAACAATAGCCGCCCCGTTTCCGTTATTATATCATGAGAGTGCTACGCTACATATCAGTCCTGGTGCTGCTGCTCCTGACGCTGCTGGCTACCTCCTGCAATACTAAACGGGACTGCCGCGGCCGTATCAAGCACCGCCTGCCAAACGGCGTATGGATATGACAAAGGTCACCTAAGGCCAAAATCTGAAAGCTTAACATTGTGTTTGTGATTTCTTTACTACTTTGGGCATCTCTCTATGGTAAAGCACCTAAAGTTCGTCAACCGCGACGTCAGCTGGCTCTCATTCAATCAACGCGTACTGCAGGAAGCAGAAGATAAAACAGTGCCTATATTGGAGCGCCTGCGCTTTCTGGCCATCTTCTCCAACAATCTCGATGAGTTTTTCCGGGTACGTATCGCTACGCTGAAGCGTGTGATGGATTTTGGCAAGACAGCCAAGACGACGATGCGTATCAAGCCGCACAAACTGCTGGATGAGATACAGAAGATCGTGATCCAGCAGAACCTGAAGTTTGAAAAGATATACAAAGAGATACAACAGGAGCTTCGCTCGCATGGTATCTATATCACTGATGAGAAGAAGCTGAACGCCTCCCAGAGCGCTTTTATAAAAAGCTACTTTGACAATAAGGTGCGCCCATCACTGGTGCCTATCATGCTGAATCAGGTGAAGCGCTTCCCATACCTGAAAGACAAATCGATCTACCTGGCCGTAAAACTCTCCATGAAGGGCCAGCCAAGGCTGACCCAGTATGCGCTACTGGAGATCCCATCTGACCCTGAGGGCCGCTTTGTCATACTGCCCTCGTCCAATCACAATCACTATGTGATGCTGCTGGATGATATCATCCGCCATAATCTGCCATCCGTATTTTATACGTTCCCCTTTGACAAGATAGAAAGCTATACGATCAAGCTGACCCGCGATGCAGAGCTGGATATAGACAATGACGTATCGCAGAGCTTCCTCGACAAAATATCAAAGAGCGTAAAGAACCGCCAGAAGGGCGACCCTGTGCGCTTCGTATATGACCAGAGCATGCCGGCAGATATGCTGGCCATCTTTACCAGCCGCATGAAGCTGCGCAAATATGACAATCTCATACCGGGCTTCCGCTATCACAATTTCAAAGACTTCATGAGCTTTCCTGCGCTGGGGCCCAAATCTCTACGCTATGAAGATCCCAAGCCTATCATACACCCGGCGCTGGTCAGGGAGAAGAGTATGTTTGAGGCGATCAAGAAGCAGGATATATTATTGCATTTCCCCTACCAGAGTTTCAATCATTTCATAGAGTTGCTACGTGAGGCTGCCATAGATCCTACTGTCAAGTCTATCAAGATCACCCTCTACCGCGCGGCAAAGAAGTCCAAAGTGATCAATGCCCTGATCAATGCGGCACGAAATGGTAAAGATGTGACGGTGGTAGTGGAGCTACAGGCACGTTTTGACGAGGAGGCCAATATCAAATGGGCCAAAGCACTGGCCGAAGAAAACATCCGTGTGATATATGGCGTGCAGGGACTCAAAGTACACTCCAAGCTCTGCCTCATACAGCGCGAAGAAAAAGGCAAGGCCAAACTCTACGCCAATATCAGTACGGGCAACTACAATGAGGTGACATCAAACGTGTACTGCGACGAGTCGCTGCTCACCGCAGAGCCGCATATCACCTCAGAGGTGTCTCATGTGTTTGATTTCTTTGACCGCAACTATATCGTGAGGCAATACAAGTACCTGATCCCCTCTCCGCTCCGTACCCGCAAGAAGTTTATCCAGCTGATAGATGATGAGATCTATAATGCCAGGCATAAAAAGAAGTCAGGCATCTTCATCAAGATGAACAGCCTCATAGATGAGGAGATGATCACCAAGCTATATGATGCCAGCAATCATGGCGTGAAGATAAAGATCATCGTGCGTGGCATCTGCGGCCTGGTGCCGGGAGTGCCGGGCATGAGTGAGAATATAGAGGTGATCAGCATAGTAGATCGCTACCTGGAGCACTCGCGTATCTTTATCTTTGAGAATGGTGGCGAGCCGCTATACTACATCTCCTCTGCAGACTGGATGACCCGCAATCTCGACTCGCGTATAGAGATCTCTACGCCCATACTGGATAAGAAGCTGCAGCAAGAGCTGCTGGATATCCTCAATATCCAATGGAGCGACAATGTAAAGGCGCGCGTGATCAATGCAGCCCAGGACAATACCTATCGCCATACGGGTTCTGCTATCCGCGTGCGCTGCCAGGACAAGATCTATCAGTACCTGAAGAAGAAATAAGCGCCTCCGGCTCCTCTGGGTCATCTAACATTCGGTTGATAATTTATCAAGGCTCAGGAAACGTCTGTGGGCTAAATTCAACCTTTAGCCAAATAGCCGAAATGGAGATCAAAAAATTTGCTGCCATAGATATCGGGTCCAACTCGGTGCGCCTGCTCATAGAGCACGTGATAGAATCAAAAGGCGCAGAGCCGATGTTCAAAAAGAACAGCCTCATACGTGTACCGGTGCGCCTCGGTGCAGATGCTTTCAAGAGCCACCGTATACCGGAGGCCACTGTCAAAAAACTGATAGAAGCCATGATAGGCTACAAGTATATCATGAAGGTGAACGACGTGATACACTACAAGGGCTGCGCTACCTCTGCCATGCGCGAGGCCAGCAACGGCGCCGAAATAGTCAAGCGCATAGAGAAAGAAGCCGGTATCAAGATCGAGATCATATCCGGCAATAGTGAAGCAAGCATGATCTTCAATAGCCAGCACTTCATCGCCTCCAATATCGGGCATGACTGCCTCTTTGTAGACGTGGGCGGTGGCAGCACAGAGATCACGATCTTCATCAAGGGCAAGGCGGTAGCTGCACGCTCTTTTGATATCGGTACCATCCGCGTGCTGAGTGACAAGGTGAGCAAAGACCACTGGAAGGAACTGAAAGACTGGGTCAGGAAGGAGACAAAGGACATCAGGTCCTTTGCCCTGGTCGGCTCGGGTGGCAATATCAACCGCCTCTTCAAGATGGCAGAAGTCAAACAAGGCAAACCGCTGAGCATAGATACCCTGCAGGATATGGTCACCAACCTGAAACGCTACTCTGTAGATGACAGGATGAAGCTCTTTGATCTCAACCCTGACCGTGCAGATGTGATCGTGCCTGCCGGTGAGATATTTCTCACGCTTATGAAATTTGTAAAAGCTACCAAGATCTATGTACCCAAGATCGGCCTCTCAGACGGCATGGTACGCGAGGTGTACAAAGAGTATAAAAGCGGTAAGCAGAATAAGTTAGCTTAGCAGTCGTCTGCCTGAGGCCGGTACATCGCTGACTTAGAGCAACATTCCATTTACGATATAGCACTCCCGATATGAGAAAGCAAGACCAACTGGTAGATCTCATCCACAAGCTGACGCCGGCAGAGAAGAAGTTTTTCAAAGAATATACGACGCGGAATAAAAGTAGCCAAAGCTTTGTAAAGCTATACGACCTCCTGCAGAAAGAGGAAACCTACAATGCAGAACGTCTTTGCAAAAAACTAGGCAAGACCAAAGCCAACCTGGCACACGAGAAGGACTACCTGCAGGAGGTACTGCTGCGTGCCCTGCGCGACTATCACGAGCAGATACCGGACATCGCCACCTCCAATATCATCAGCAATGTAGATGTACTATACCAAAAGGGAGCCTATGATATGGCCCGCGATGTGGCGGCTAAGGCGATGAAAGTCGCTCATCAGCACTCCGACTATCCCGCTGCGATAGCACTGTATCAGAAACTAATGCGCATCACCTGGTTTGACCAGACAGATGGCAATAAAAAATTTGAAGCCCACGATGGCTATACTGCTGCCATACGCGTAGTGCTGGATGATATCCGCGACCTGCTGGTGCTTCAAGATATGCAGACGCGCCTGGCACGCATCTGGAATACCTCCATACAGGCCCTGCAGCCCGCAGCGAAACAACAACTGAAAGATGAGCTGCAGAGCGATGTACTGCAGCGCGTGTTTTCACAGCCGCTTTTTCAGATGCTGCAGGCAGACCTAATATCTACTATCTATGCGCTGATCGGAGAGCGTGACCTGGCGCTGCAGCACAAAAAACGAGTACTGGCCATTTTTGAGAAGCACCCGCGGGAGACTCGCGTCACAGAGCATGACTACCTGGCCGCAGTGATGAATATATTTAACTATGCCGTGGGAGCTCGTCGGCCTGATGAAGCTGAAGCATTCTTAAAAAAAATACAGACGCGTACCTATTATTCCCTTCCGCTGGATAAGGCCTTTCTGGATAAAACCTTTGATGCTCACTACATCGAGTCTATGCTGAGCATCTGCCTCATACAATATCCGACGGGTAATAAGACAAAAGCCGAAGCACAAAAAATATTATCCCTATTCAAAAAGTCTCCTCATCCGGAGAAAGACCTCATACCTATCAGCCAGCTGATGCCCTACTACTTTGCTGCACGGCTGGCATTTGCCACGGAGGATTATAGTGATAGCCTGGATTGGTTTGGTGTAGTGATAGAGAAAGTCGAGAAGGGCAGCATGATAGACGCACAGATAGCCTGCAGGATATATGTGGCAGCCATCCACTGCCTGCTGGGAAACTATACCGTAGCACAGTCTCACGCTATCTCTATTACAAAGTTCATCAAGTCTGTACGTACCCCGCTGCAGACAGAAAAGCTGATGCTCAACTTCCTCAGCAACGTATGGAAGAAGGCATATCCCGGAGAGGTGCGCGCAGCATTTGAAGAACTAAGAGTTAAACTCACTGACCTGCGCCAGATACCCGAAGAAGCCCGGATACAGGGCATGTTTCACTATAATATCTGGATAGAAAGAAACCTCAAAAAAGCTAGTCGATCTTGATCTCTTCGTCATGCTCATCAAAGAACTTGTACTCAGTGATCGGGAAGTTCTCATTGGTATGGATCCTGATATAGCGCTTATACTTGAAGAACCACCTCATGCGGAGTGACGGGAATCCCTTGGTAAAGTAAGCAGCGATGATAGGATGCACATATAGCTTCAGCGAGCGGTGTGTATTGAGCAGGTGGTCCAGGTCATTCTGTATCTCATCTATCAGCAGCAGAGAGGAGCCTATGGTGCCGGTACCACCGCAGGTGGGGCACTCCTCAGTGGTCACGATATTGACCTCCGGGCGCACACGCTCACGTGTCACCTGCATGATGTTAAACTTTGACAGCGGCAGGATAGTATGCGTAGCCTTGTCATTGTCCATGAAGCCCTTCATCTTGTCATAGAGTATCTTTTTATTATCAGGGCTCTTCATGTCTATGAAGTCTATGATAATAATCCCCCCCAGGTCGCGCAGGCGCATCTGGCGGCAGATCTCCTCTGCGGCTTCTATGTTTACCTGCAGGGCATTCGTCTCCTGATTGCCCTCTACGCTGACGCGGTGGCCGGAGTTGACATCTATCACGTGGCAGGCTTCGGTCTTTTCTATGATCACATAGACACCGTTGCCGGTATTCACCTGTTTGCCAAAAGATGCCTTGATCTGCTTGGTGATACCAAAGTTGTCAAAGATCGGCGTCTTGCCTGTATAGGTAGATACGATGTTCTTCTTATCGGGAGATATCCGCTCTACAAACATCTCCAGATCGCGTGCGATAGCCGGATTATTGGTGATCACCCTGTTAAACTCCGGGCTCAGGATATCGCGTAGGATACCTGAGGTCTTGTCCAGCTCGGAGAGTACTTTTTTCACAGGATTGGCGCCACGGAGGTTATTGCTCATTTCCTTCCAGCGGGCTTCCAGCATGAGCAGGTCCTCATGTAGTGTCTTGGAGTCCTTGCCCTCTGCCACGGTACGTACTATTACACCAAAGTTCTTCGGCTTGAGGCTTTCCACCAGCACCTTCAGGCGCTTGCGCTCATCTGCCGAGTCTATCTTGCGGCTCACGCCTACAGAGTTGGTAAAGGGAGAAAGCACCAGGTACCTGCCGGCGAGTGTGATCTCGCAGGTCAGGCGCGGGCCTTTGGTTGAGATAGGCTCTTTGAGTATCTGTACGAGGATATTGTTTTTGCCTTGCAGTACTTCGCGTACATTGCCGGATTTATTGATCTCGGGGAGTATCTCGATATCGTTTAGCGTGCCGTCAGAATGGCCCGCTATAGCCTGACCGGTGTATTTGGCCAGTGTGCGAAACTCAGGGCTGAGGTCCGTATAGTGCAGGAAGGCGTCCTTCTCATGCCCTACGTCTATGAAGGCGGCATTGAGGCCGGGCATGATCTTCCTGATCCGCCCGAGATAGATATCACCCACATGAAACTGGTTGCCGGGTTTCTCCTGATGGAGCTCTACCAGCTTTCTATCTTCGAGCAGGGCTACCTCTACACCGGCTGGTGTAGCATTGATGATCAGCTCCTTATTCAAGACCTATAAGATTTAGCGAAGGGATAAAATGGAAGGATAAATTAAGACACAAAAGCGCAAGGTTTTCTTGCGCTTCTGCATCTATACATATCCATAGACGCCGGCGAGACCGGCGCTATGGTATATTACTTCTTCTTATGCCTGTTTTTCCTCAGGCGCTTTTTGCGCTTGTGAGTCGCTATCTTATGTCTCTTTCTTTTCTTACCGCAAGGCATGTTGAGTAATTTTTTGGTTGATAATAAATATGTTACTGGCCCTTTCCGAGGCTCTCTTTATATTCTTTGATCTTCTGCTTCAGCTCAGGTTTGTCTACCATCGCAGCGCATTTGTCCAAAAGTGCTGCTGCTTTCTGGTTGTCTCCCTTGCCGCTATAGGCCACAGCCAGGAGGAAAACCGCATCATAATTTTGGGGTCGCAAAGATACAACTTTTTCCAATCTTACAATAGCTTTATCAAATTGACGTGAAACTATGCCAAACTTACCCAGAAGGAACTGAGCGTCAGCGTTATTGGGGTCCTTATTGACCACATCCAGCAGGATACTGACACCCTGCATAGGGGCGGTACCCTGATCCATGTAGGCGCTGGCCAGCTTCAGGCGGGTGGGTGCAGAGCTGTCCAGATCTGTGGCGGCCTTGTAGCTCTCCACAGATTTTGCCAGCAGGTATTGGTGCATATCGTCCTCATTGCTGATGCCGGCTGTAGCGGCATAGAGGTCTCCGGCGCGCACCAGCACCTCACTGCTATGCTTCATCTGGCCTAGCTCCTCCGTATAGTATGCCTCAGCCACAGACTCTCCCCTGCCGTGGTAAAACTGTACCAGAGATCTCATGTCCGCCTCTGTGTGCCCACTCTCCCATCCTTGCACCAGTTTCAGGCTGTCCGGGCTGGTGATACCAGAGGTCACCTTCTTCATATAGCCCTCCCAGTCAAAGGCAGGCCCGGCTCCCTCGTCACTCTTCTGGGCACCCTTGTCGCGCGCAGCCATGGGCGCCTCTGCCCGTACCAGGGGTTTTGTATTGTCTGCAAAGAGGTAAATGACCACCACCAGTACGATACTGGCAGCGATAGCGATCCATTGAGTAGTCTTGAGCTTCATCTGAAAAAGTGCTGCCGGCAGGGCAAAAAAAAAGGTCTGCAGCCGGGAGGACTGCAAACCTAATCTTAAATGACCTGTATCAAAAATTATTTTTTGGCTGCTGTAGCTACGCGGGCCTTCTTGACTGACTCTACGAAAGTCTTGGCTGGCTTGAATGCCGGGATATAATGCTCCGGTATCTCTATGGCTACGCCCTTCTTGATGTTCCTACCGATCTTCTTTGCGCGCTTCTTGACAATGAAACTGCCAAAGCCACGCACATAAACATTTTCGCCGGCTTTCAGTGAATTCTTTATCTCCTTAAAGAATGCTTCAAGAGAGACCAATACGTCCACTTTGGCGACTCCTGTGAGTTCTGAAACCCTTGTTACGATGTCTGCTTTTCTCATGTTTTTGTTTTAAAAGTATATTTAATGCTCTCTGGGTGTCGATTTGTAAAGTTAGCTTTTAAGCTCACTGTATCAAGTATATAAATCGCAGGAATACAAATATTCGCTAAATACTATCCATCTGATTTATAGGCCATTGAGTATGGCCTTAATACGAAAGACAAAGGTAATGACTTTTCATAAAGTTGGGCTAAAAGCCTGAATATAATCCCCTTAAAATAGTGAGGTACACCCCAGAAAAGTTAGCTTTTACCTAAAATCAATTTTTACCGCGAACTAACGCGTTTTAATCGCAGCTAAAACACATTATCTCCTGCTCGTTAAAAAATGCCGGATTTCTGATATAGATTTCGGCACAGGATTCATCTGACCAAACCCATCTTATGAGCAAAATACTGGTGACCGGCGGTGCCGGATATATAGGATCTCATACCATCATAGACCTGCTGGATCATGGCTACGAGGTGGTATCGATAGATGACTTCAAAAGGTCGCTGCCATCAGCACTGGAGAATATACAAAAGGTGACCGGCACAAAGATCACTAACTATGATGCCGACCTCTGTGACCGCGCGGCAGTAGAAGCCATCTTCGATAAAGAAAAAGACATCAGCGGCATCATCCATTTCGCCGCACTGAAATCAGTGCCTGAGTCTGTGCTGTATCCGCTCATGTACTATCATAATAATCTGGAGTCGCTGGTCATACTGCTGGACATAGCTCAGCAGCGCGGCATCCGGCAGTTTGTATTCTCTTCGTCCTGCTCAGTGTATGGTAATGCCTCCGAGCTGCCTGTGACAGAGATGACGCCGCTGCAGGAGGCAGAAAGCCCCTATGCGCGCACCAAGCAGATCAGTGAGAAGATCATAGAAGACCATGCTAAGGTGGCAGATATGAAGTACGTGGTACTCCGCTATTTCAATCCTGTAGGTGCACATGAGTCCGCCCTCATCGGCGAGAATCCTAAAGATGGACTCGTGTTCAATATCTTTCCCCGTATCACAGGTACGGCGCTGGGGCAGTATGATCACTTCGATGTGTTTGGCAGTGACTATCCCACGCGCGACGGCACCTGCGTGCGCGACTATATACACGTGATGGACATAGCCCATGCGCATACGCTGGCTATACAGCAGCTCGATAAAGATGCGGATGCACCTAAATACGACATCTACAACCTGGGCACCGGCCATGGAGTGACTGTGATGGAAGTGATACATGCATTCGAGCGTGTATCAGGTGTGAAGCTCAACTATAAACTACAACCGCGCCGCGCAGGTGATGTAGTAGCTATCTATGCCAATAATGAAAAGGCCAAAAACAAACTAGGCTGGACCGCCACACGCGATCTTGACACGATGCTTCACACCGCCTGGCACTGGGAGAACAATAAGAGGAAGACCAGCTAGACGCTTACTGTAGCAGCCGCTCCAGCCCATTCTTGCGTGAGCCCTTTATCAGCTGAGTAGTGTTTTCAAAGTGCTGGGCTTTGTACCACTCTTGCAGCGCATCTGTATGCTCAAAGTATAAGAGATCCTTGGCCCCCTTCAGCATATGAAAGCCATCACCTACGAAGATGCGCTGATCGAGGTCCATACCCTGCACGATATCGATTATCTTGAGATGCTCTATCTCGCTGTATTCGCCCAGCTCCATCATTTCGCCCAGTATCGTGATCTTGTGTGGTGCATCCAGCGCGGCAAAGTTCCTGAGTGCCTCGGTCATGCTGGATGGATTAGCATTGTAGGCATCCAGCAAGATAGTGTTAGTCCCTGCAGTTACCTTCTGCGAGCGGTTATTGGACGGTATGTACGACTCGATAGCATGCCTGATATCAGCCATATTCACGCCAAAGTAGCGGCCTATACATACCGCGGCCATCACGTTGTCAAAGTTATACTGCCCTACCAGCTGCGTGCGTATATGCGTGCCATCAGAGAGGTCCACAGAGAGAAACTCTCCTGACTGTATAGGTGCGCCACAGCAATAGTCGCCTGCTTTTTGGCCGTAGTATATGAGCCTGTCCACGCTGGCCAGCAGCTGCGCGCGCTCAGTGAGCTTTGCGCTGCCAGAGTTGACGAACAACTTGCCGCCTTTCCTGCCTATATGTGCGTAAAGCTCAGTTTTACCCTTTAGCACTCCCTCCTCTCCACCAAAACCCTCCAGGTGCGCCTTGCCTACATTGGTGATCAGGCCATAGTCAGGATCAGCATAGATACAGTAGCCGGCTATCTCCCTCTGGTGATTGGCCCCCATCTCTACGATCAGAAACTCGGTATCCAGCGGCGTACTGAGCAGCGTGAGCGGCACGCCTATATGGTTATTGAGATTACCCTTTGTGGCTACGGCCTTATACTTCTTAGAGAGTACTGCGGCTACGAGTTCCTTGGTAGTGGTTTTGCCATTGGAGCCGGTGATGGCCAGTACGGGGCACTCCAGCTTGCTCCTGTGGTACCCGGAGAGGTCCTGCAGGGTCTTGAGCGCATCCTCTACCAGTATCAGGTGCGGATTGCCCCTGTCTGCCTCAGACTGCAGCTCATCTACTACTGCATAGCCGGCGCCCTTGGCCAGGGCTTCTTTGGCGAAAAGATTGGCGTTGAACTTATCCCCCCGCAGGGCAAAGAAGATAGAGCCGGGCTGGATAGTCCGGGTGTCTGTGGTGATGCCGGCGGAGGACAGGTATAGCCGGTGGAGATCTGCTATCGTCATCATAGTATGTAAAAATAAAAAACCCCGGTGATAGCCGGGGTTTTTAGTGTTTTATGATCAGGTGCCCTTAGGGAATTTCCTCTTGCCCTTTTCTTTGAAGTTGTTGCCACCCTTCTGCTTATTGCCGGATGGAGAGCCTACGCGGTCCATAGCGCAGCGGAAGCCGATATCATCAGTAGCCAGTGCCTGATCGAGGTAGCGGCGTGTACCTGGTGAGAGGTAGTATGCGCGGTCCTTCCATGAGCCGCCTTTGTATACGCGGGACTCATCGTTGATCAGAGATGACTGGCCAAACTTGTAATCTACCTGAGATACGTCGTCGCCATCTACATAGTTCCTCACGTCACCGGTGCGGTAGTTGCGGCGGTTAGCAGCTTCTTCCTTGGTCACCAGACGGTACTGTATGCGGCCCAGGCTATCCTTTTCTACCGGTTTGCCTTCAGCATCTACTACCTTTGTCTGGAATTCATTACCACGATAAGTACGGAAGTCATTGCCATCTACAGAGGTCATAGGGCGGTATACGTCGAGTACCCACTCATTTACGTTACCGGCCATGTTGTACAGACCGAAATCGTTTGGCATGTATGACTTCACAGGAGCTGTGATATCAGCGTTATCATTCAGCTTGCCCGATACACCCATGTTGTCACCACGTCCACGCTTGAAGTTAGCGAGGAAAGTACCCTGCCACATACCAGCCTTAGGATAGCGGGTAGAGGTACCATTCCATGGATAGATACGGCGGTCAGTCACGCGCTCTTCACCTGCTGCAGGCTGGTTGCCTATCAGGGCGAGGGCTGCATACTCCCACTCGGCCTCGGTAGGGAGGCGGTAGGCCGGCAGCATGATACCATCTTCAAAGGTAGCCTTACGGGTACCATTGCCATTAGGGTTGAGGTCCTTGATAGGGCGCTTGCCGGTAGAACCTTCATATTGACCCAGCAGGTATGCTTCAGTATTAAAGTTATCATTACCCACCTGAGATGGGTTTTCAGCCAGTACACCACGGGTGATGAGGATACGCTCATTCACACGGTCAGTCCTCCAGCGGGCAAAATCAGTAGCCTGCAGCCATGACACACCTACTACAGGATAGTAGTTGTAGGCCGGGTGGCGGAAGTAGTACTCTACGTATGGCTCATTGTAGGCCAGCTCATCTCTCCACACCAGCGTGTCAGGCATAGCCTTCTTCACCACCTCTGGGAAATCAGTGCCAAAAACGCGGTTCATCCAGTAGATGTACTCGCGGTAGTGTACGTTGGCTACTTCGGTCTCGTCCATGTAGTAGGAGCTGACAGTAGCGCGGCGTGGTGTAGCGTGGTATTCAAAGAGCACATCTGTTTCGGTATTACCCATCACAAATGTACCACCCTGCACATACACCAGACCAGGGCCTGTCTCCTGACCTTTGTAGTCCCTGACCTCAAAGCCGCCGTTCTTGGAGTTATTGTACTCCCAGCCCGTCACGGATGAGGTTGGCTTGCTGCATGACGCCACGCCAAACATTACGGGCAGGGCAGCCAATGCACAAAATTTTGTGAAATTGATTCTCATCGCTGATTTTTCAGAGTTAATGTTTAAGAGTTTGCTAAAATAAAAAAATTCCGAACAATTAAAATTTTAAAATTTCAGGACACTCAATGTAGTTTTTATTGACCTTGGGGTGGAGCGAATTATCGTCATTCCCAGACCAGTTGAAAACGAGCGAAAGCTCGTGGCTGCCCCCTGTCCGGCCTGTGAGCCGTGATACCGTGATATCATAGCTGTAGCCAAAGCGGAACTTGCCCTTTTTGATGCCCACTACCAGTATCAGCGCATCAGGGTTGCGAAAGGCGTACCGGAACCAACTCCCAAAGTACACCAGGCTCACACCCGCCATCAGACCGGCATTGAACTGGATATCATTGCCCTGATTTGCTACTAGAACGTTAGGTGATACGAAAATATTGTACTTGTAGTTGCGCCGGTGCTTGATATCAAAATTAGATCCCATATGTGCTACCATGCGGAATGGCGCCCCGCCGCTGCTCCCGCTATAGAAGGATTGATTGGGCTGCAGCAGGTTGCGTATAGCAAAACCACCATAGATCTTGTCTGAGAAAAAAAGGATACCGGCACCCACGTCACCGTGTATGGTACTCAGGTTGTTAGGTATCACTTCATTCGTAGGGTTCTGGTTGAGATTAGCATCGGTAAAGCCGGTGTACGGATTGATCATGTCATAAAACTGGAGCTGGTCCCACTTGACATGCTGCTGGATAAAGGAGCCCTCCAGACCGATACGCATGCCTGCCTTTTTGGACAGCTTGACCTGAAAGGCGTATGACAGCGTCAGTTTATTGGAGGCCAGTATACCATTGGCTATATAGTCTCCTGTATAGAGCAGGCCTATACCGCTGTGCGCCTTCTGTATGTAGCCATCCACTCCGGCCATGTAGGTCACAAAGCCACCGTTGAAACCATCGCCCAGGCTGGGCCATTGATTGCGATAGCTCACTGAGGCGCGTGGCCCGTAGGAGATGCCGGCCAGTGCCGGGTTGATATGCAGCGGTGCAGACCAGTACTGTGACATCTCTACTGCCTGACCGTCAGTATATAGAGATATACCCGTCAGAATCAGGAAAAATGCGATAAATTGCGCCTGTCCGCGAAAAATATTTTTGATTTTACAAATCGTCATAATAAAAAAACAGGCACGTCGTTTTTAGCGGACCGAAAATACAAATGACAAACGACAAACGTACCAAAATGTTATCCCGAATCACCATAGTACTCCTGTCTGCGGCAATATTACTGCAAATAAATGCAGCCGCCCAAAGCTCAGACCGCACCATCCAGTGGGATACGACCTACCGGACATACAGTACCGCGAAAGGCGCGAAGGTGGTCATGCCTTACTTCACCGGTGCGGGCGCAGCTGAGCGCAATAATTTCCTACCTACATATGCTGTCAATATACCTGTATCCGCCTCAGGCACAGTAGCCGCCACCCTGACCAATGAAGTGTATGAACCTGTCAGCAATACAGACGTCAGCCCTGATAATATACCTACCGCTATCTCTGTGAATGCCTCTATCGGTATCTCCCGCAAGCGGCCCTATGCCATGGTCTCATTTGTCCCGCTGCGGCGAAACCCACTCAGCGGCCGGGTAGAAAAGCTGACAAAGTTTACCCTCAATCTCTCCGTGGCACCGGACCGCCAGCTCAAGAGGGCCCAGGCCTACGCATCAAACTCTGTCTTGAGCTCGGGCACCTGGTATAAGGTATCTGTAGCATCTACCGGGGTCTACAAGCTGGACTATGACTTCCTCAAGACAAAGTGCGGATTTGACCTGGCCAGCACCCCGGCGTCTTCGATAGCCGTATTTGGCAATGGTGGGGGCATGGTACCGGATCGCAACGCAGCAGCACGGCTCGACGACCTGCAGGAAAACCCTACGTACATAGCAGATAATAACGGCAATAACAAGATAGACCAGGGAGACTACATACTGTTTTATGCCCAGGGTCCCGATAGCTGGAGCTATGATACGGCTGCACTGCGTTTTGTCTACAGCAAAAACCTGTATTCGGACAACATTTTCTACTATGTGACCCCGGACAAAGGAACCGGCAAGAGGATACCCGCAGTATCTGTGCCCGGCCCGGGCGTGCGGACCATCTACCAGTTTGACGACTATGCGGCACACCAGTCGGACAAGTACAACCTGCTCCACTCCGGCAAACTCTGGCTGGGCGATCGCATGAGCACTCTGAGCCCTACGGCTACCGTGAGCTTCAGCCTGCCTAATGTGGTCAGCTCGGTGCCGGTCAAGCTCTACTCATATGCGGCGGCCACCTCGGCCTATACCTCTACTATCTATGTATCTGTGAATGGCCAGAACCTCCTGGCACATAGCTGCACCGGCATAGGTAGTCCAGACTATCCTGATGCCTACCATACTGACAACGGGAATAACTTTACCTACCCCAAGACCGCGTCATTTACAGCACCTTCTTCCAATTTTGACCTGACCTATACCTTCAGCAATCCTGATGCAAACGGCAATTCATTTGGCTATATCTACAATGTGACCATCAACGCCGTGCGCAGCCTCAACTTTACGGGTACCTTTATGCCCTTTCGCAGCCTGGCCTCAGTAGGTGCGGGGCCTACTACGTTTTCCTTTGCCAGCACTACGCCGGGTATGCACGTGTGGGATGTGACAGACATCACCGCCATACAGGATATACAGGGCAGCGGATTCAATTTTACAGCCAATACGCCTACGCTTCGTGAGTTTGCAGCAGTAGATGTGACCGGCAGCTTCTCTACTCCTACTCCTGTAGGCAGCGTGGCCAATCAAAACCTGCACGCCATAGGCCAGCCGGCCATGCTGATCATCACTCCCGACGATCTGCTCAATGCCTCAAATGACCTCGCCGCCTGGCACAGCCAGATGGACCACCTGTCTGTCAAAGTAGTGACCCTGGCGCAGGTCTACAATGAATTTGGATCGGGACGGCCGGATATCTCTGCTATACGCGACTTTGTGCGCATGGTGTATGACAAGGCCGGTACTGACTCTACCAAACTGCCACAATACCTCCTGCTGATGGGCGATGGCTCCTTTGACCCAAAGGACCGTACTCCGGATAATAACAATCAGTTTCCGACCTACCAGAGCCTGGAGTCCTATAATATCCTTGCCTCTTATGTCACAGATGACTACTTCGGCTGCCTGGACGACTCGGAGGGCGGTGATATGAATGACAGCAATCAGATGCTGGATATCTCTATTGGCCGCATACCTGCTGCAGATGAGGCGGAGGCATCGGCTATGGTCAGTAAGATCAAACTCTACAAATCTACCTCTACCCTCGCCTCCTGGCGCAATGCCACGACCTTTGTAGGCGATGAGCCATGGGGAGGAGCTGTAGGGGTACCTTTTGAAGAGGAAGCCAATAAGCTCGGCGAGATCATACGCATAAATTATCCTGCATTCAACGTAGAAAAGATCATCTGCGATGCCTACCAGCGTGTATCTACACCGGGGGGATTCAGGTATCCGGATGTGAATACAGCTATCCTCAACCGGATCAATACCGGCACGCTGGTGATCAGCTACACCGGCCATGGTGGTATCAATAACTGGGCAAACGCGCGTATCTTTAACGTAAGTGACATCCAGAACCTGCAGAATAAAGAGAAGCTCCCTCTTTTTGTCACCGCCACATGCGACTTTAGCCGCTTTGATGATCCGGCCAATAAGACCGCCGGTGAGTACCTGATGACCAATGCCCAGGGGGGCGCCATAGGCATGGTCACTACAGTGCGCCCGGTATACCAGGACCCCAATAGCGCCCTGCAGGAGGCCATGTTCCCTTTCCTGTTTACCCTGTATCACAATCGCAGGCCTACCATAGGCGAGGCGATGACAGAGACCAAGAACATAGTGATCCACAACTACTCGTACTACACGACCAATACCCGCGAATTTGTGCTACTGGGAGATCCGGCCCTGACGCTCGACTATCCGCAGTACAATGTAGTGACGACAGCGGTAGACAATGTACCGGTGGGCCAGCCGCATGACACGCTGAAAGCGCTGAAATACGTGACCATATCCGGAGAAGTACGTGACGCAAGCAATAACAGGCTGACATCATTCAATGGTTCTTGCTTCCCGCTCGTGTTTGACAAACTTACGACCTTCAAAACGCTCCAGAATGAGTCAGACTATCCCCTCAAGATCTACAATACATACAAAAACAGTATCTTCAAGGGCCAGTGCAGCGTGACCAATGGCTCATTCAGTTTCTCCTTTATCGTACCAAAGGATATCAACTATGCCGTGGGCGATGGCCGCATCAGCTACTATGCCTCCAATGGCAGCACCGATGCCAATGGCTACCAAAACGACATAGTGATAGGCGGCGCCGCAGATACCACCCTGAGCGACAAAGATGGCCCTAAGATCAAGCTCTACATGAATGATGAGAAGTTTGTCTATGGCGGTATCACAGACCCCAACCCCAAACTGCTGGCAGAACTCTGGGATACCAGCGGCATCAATACCACCGGCAATGGCCTGGGCCACGACCTGACCGCCGTACTGGATGCCGACACCAAAAATCCCGTGGTGCTGAATGACTACTACCAGTCTGCGCTGAATAACTTCCGCCGTGGTACCGTATCATATCCGTACTCGAGCCTGGCAGATGGTCCGCATACCCTGAAGGTAAAGGCATGGGATATCCTCAATAATTCTGCTGAGGACAATACCGAATTTATAGTAGAGGCATCTGCCAAACTGGCCCTGAAGCATGTCTATAACTACCCAAACCCATTTACTACCAAGACCGAGTTTATGTTTGAGCACAACAGGCCCGGTCAGGAGCTGAAGGTACAGGTGCAGATCTACTCTGTATCAGGCCACCTGGTCAAAACGATACAGGAAGACATAGTGGCCAGCGGCTACCGCGTAGATGACCTGCGCTGGGACGGCTTGGACGACTATGGCGATAAAATAGGCAAGGGCGTGTACATATACAAAATACATGTAAAGGATCAGCAGGGCAATACCGCAGACCAGTTTCAGAAGCTGGTGGTGCTGCGCTAGGATCATCGCTGCTGCTACGTATAATGCTGAGAAACAAGACATTTGTATCCTACAATAAAAGCAGGGTATAACTTGGCAAAGAAGGGCCAAAAGGTTAGATTTGCCGTCCACCATAATCAATGCATGAAGCATATCTACCTGTAAGAATTCGATCATAATAAGAACAACAAATGCAGTTTAACGGAAAGAAATACCTTCTGGTGGTGGTATCGGTACTGGGTAGTGTATGTGCCTTTGCGCAGAGCACAGTGACCCGCGCAGAGCTGGCCAATAAGGTGAATACGATCACTACGGCTGTGCCATTCCTGCGCATAGTAGGTGATACCAGATCAGGGGGTATGGGAGATGTAGGTATAGCTATCAGCCCTGATGCCAACGGCGCCCAGCTGAACGGGGCCAAGATGGCATTCATAGACAAAGACTTTGGTGTAGGCCTCTCCTTTACTCCCTGGCTCAAATCACTGGTAGGTGATATCTACCTGGCCAACCTGACCGGCTACTACCGTATCAAAAAGGTACAGACAGTACACATGTCGCTGCGTTACTTCTCCCTGGGCCAGATACAGTACACTGATGAGAGCGGCAATAATACCATACAGGTGCATCCAAATGAACTCTTCGTAGATGCCGGCTACTCCCGTCGCTTTGGTGATATAGCAGCTGTGGGCGCTACACTTCGTTTCATATACTCTAACATCGCCCCCAATGCAGGCACGGTGATCCCCGGCAATAAGCCTGGTATAGCTGGCGCGGCAGATATCACAGCCATGGTAGACAAGCACTTTGAGAATAAAAAAGGTGGAGATATCAGCCATGAGCTGCTCTGGGGTATAGCCATCACCAATCTGGGTAGCAAGATGTCTTATACCTCCAATGTGGTAAAGGACTTCCTCCCGGCCAATCTCGGTATCGGCTTTGGCTATAAGGTACACCTCGACCGTGAGGACAAGCATACGGTAGGCGCATACGTAGATGTCAATAAGCTGCTCGTACCTACACCGCAATATGTCTATGACAGTACCAGTGGTACTAATAAACCGAGCACCACCTACAAAAATCAGGGTGTGATCTCAGGTGTGGTCTCATCTTTCTATGATGCTCCGGGTGGTGCCATGGAGGAGCTCCACTCTATATCAGTAGGTGTAGGTGCAGAGTACTTCTACAAAAAAATGTTTGGCCTGCGCATGGGCTATTTCTACGAGCATCCTACCAAGGGCAACCGTAAGTTCCTGACCGTAGGTGCTACTATCAAGTACAACGTGGCTACCCTGCACATGTCCTATCTGGTACCGACCTCCAATCAGCGCAACCCTCTGGACAATACCTTCAGCTTCTCGCTGACATTTGAGTTTAATAAAGGTGGACAGAAAAAGGCGGTAGATGAGACTCCGGCAGATAATGTCACTCCTACGCCTGCCGGTGCGCCGGTACCATCGGGCAAACCAGTGAAGAAGAACAAGAGCGAAGGCGGCCCTCAGGAGCAGGACAAGAGTGAACCGAATCCTCTGGGCAACGGGCAAAACTAAAATTCAAAACACTATAGCAAATGGGATCCTCGGATCCCATTTTTTTTGATGCTATCAAAAGGGGAGATAAATGCCATGGCTCAGCACTACCATGCCGATCAGCATGACCATCATGACCACGAAAAGTACCGCATTGAGCTGCTGGAGATTTTTGTAGCGCATCACATCGTCCTGGCCGATCTCAGTCATGCCGGCTAGCAGCAGCGCCAGTAAGAGCACCAGCAGGATCACGCCTGTGTAGACCAGGTTTTGCAGGTCAAAATTGTCAAACTGATATGTCTGATGGAAAAAGAAGAGTATGATAGTACTCCCGATGACGAAAGGCAAAAGAGCCGTCTCTACAAAATACTTCCGCCTGCGGCTCCTCCTGTTCACCTTGGAGAAAGAGTAAGAAAAGGCAAGGAACAGGCGGGCGATCTGCGAAACCCCGGTCGCCAGCCATACCAGAGACACCAGGCAGATGACATACAAAGCCCATACCGGCACTCCGGCAAAATTGAAAGCAATGGCCAGATTGGTGTAGAAGTGTGATGTCTCATCATAGTCCGCCAGGATGGGAAACAATGTCTGGGCCGCTGCCAGCGCATAGGCTATGATACTCGCCCAGAGAGCTACCAGATTAAACAAGATAAGCCGCTCACTAAACGTACGGTACAAAGCCATGCATATACGCCCGAGCAGCAATAGGAATAATGTACCGGAACTCCATATGACTATCGCGTTGCCCGTAGACCACCGGTGGCGACCCACTATGAATCGGATACCGTAAACATATAGCTGCGGATCAAAGCCAAACATCCGCCCTACCACAGCCGTAAAAAGATAAAACAACACGATGACCGTGAGATAGGCTATGATAAAAGCCATACCCGAATTGAGCGCACGACCCACCTTGCTACTGTTCTTCTCTCCCTTGTTTGCTGCTTCGCTGCTATTCACTGTTTTCCGGTTCTGCTATTTGGGTTTGTAGTCTGCCTCTGCCAATATCTGCTTTGCGCTGTATTTGGTCATCAGCTCCTCCAGAGATACTTTGCCTCGGTTGTTTTTCATAAAGCGGCGTACGATCTGCCAGCCTACCCAGCTACCTACACGGCCCGGAGACTCCGGCGGCATACCGGCAGTAGTGGGGCCATCTGAGGTATAGCGCTTCTGCTCCATATAGTTCACCTTGTAGAGCAGGTCCTTTTCATTGAAGTACTTCCAGATCGAGCCCTCACTCTTGCGGCACCAGTCTGCCTGCTCAGCGGTATAGCCTATCAGCAGGCTGTCCGGGGCATCGGGCATCATACACTCCATAAAGTAGAACTTCTTGCCCTCACTGATCATAGCCTCTATCAGCGGGCGCTCGGCATTGTATGCCGTCTGGTCATAGTGGAGGCTATAGAGCACCTCCATCGCATTGGGCACGATATATTCGCGGCTCAGCTTGCGCTTCATAAACTCCGGAAACTGCACACTCTCATAGTAGACATAGTACTGGCCCAGGTACATATCCAGGCCGAGGCCCAGGGTAGTATCGCCATAGGTGATGGCACCATTGCCAAACTCAGAGATGAAAGTATAAACCGTAGTGATGGCAGGCTGTCCGGGAAAGTAGTACTTATAGTGCTTCACGGCCTTCGTCAGCTCCTTCTCTACATCTGAGAAGTCTGCATATTGCTTCTCTACTGTGTCGTACAGGTTCCTGTCGGCAGGGTTCCTCATGAAGGCCAGGATATCTATATGCGGATCATGGCCCGCAGTATCGAGGCGATTGGCCGGGCGGCCAAAGTTCATAATGCCCGTCACATAGTCGTCATAAAAAGCGCCGTACTTCGCCCGCATCTTCATCTCGCTGGCAGAGAGGTCTGCTGTATCCATGTGATAGAAATCCTGCTCAAAGCGCTGTATGTGCAGCGTGACCGGTGTGGCGGATACATCTACATGCTTCCACGCATCTGTGCCGCTGCAGCCACTGAGGATGAGTGACACCACGGCCACACAGGCCAGGCTATAGATACTATGACGGATGCTCATATGGCAAACCTAATTATTTGGAAGATAAAACAGGCAGTGATTTCCCCACTAGTGACGTGTGCATTGGTGCGCGCGGGACCGAGGCCGGGCAGGATCACTTTTTGGCCAGGATGGTCTTGTACTCTCCATCGGGGTCATGGAGCAGTGCTATGGCGCGGATAGCCAGCGGATCGTTTGTGAGCGACTTCTCTATCTTGCCATGCAGGTAGTAGTAGCGGCCGCAGATCTCATTCTCCAGCAAGGCTGTGATCTCCTTGCGGTTTTTGTCCAGCGCGTTCTGCTTGTCGGCATCCAGCTTTTTCTTCATGTCATCGTACTCCACCTTTACGGCATCAAAGTACTTCTCATCTGTAGCTGCTTCTTTCAGTTTATCCAGCAGGCGGTCGCTCTCGGTCTTGTAGCTGAAGTCACGGGTACGGGCAAAGGCTACAAAATCGGCATAGTCCTGATCTGTGAGGTGAAAGGCTGCCGACTCTGCTATGGTCTTATGCTTCTCCCGGTACTGCGTGGCATAGTCAAAGAGAATATGGTTATTGACCAGGGCCTGTATGAGCGGCGTCTGTACCGGCTTTGGCATCTGTACATCAGGGTCTATACCGCCACCGTCCAGCACCTTGCGGCCATCGGCGGTCTTAAACTCTTTGCGCAGGGAGTCAGGTATATGCTTTACGCTGCCATCTTCATTGTGCTCTGCATAGATCATGGCCTGTATGCAGCGACCAGATGGGATATAGTATTTGGCTGTGGTCACCTTCAGCATGGTATTGTAGCTGAGGTTCTTTGTGATCTGCACGAGGCCCTTGCCGTAGGTCTTCTGACCGAGTATGATAGCACGATCATAGTCCTGCAGGGAGCCTGACACGATCTCAGACGCAGAGGCTGAGCCGCTATTGGTCAGCACCACTATCGGTATGCGGGTATCTACGGGCTCATTGAGCGTGCGGTACACATTGTTTGACTCTGCCAGGCGGCCCTTGGTAGTGACCACCAGCTTATTCTTGTCTACGAAGAGGTTGACGATGTTGACCGCCTCATGCAGCAGGCCGCCACCGTTATTGCGCAGGTCTATCACGAGGCCTTTCATATTCGGGTTGTCTTTCTTCAGCTTTTCAAAAGCTTCTTTGACATCCTTTGCCGCATTGGGGTTAAATATCTTCAGATTGATACAGCCTACCTCCGGGGTGATCATACCATAGAATGGTACATTGGTCTCCTGAAACTCCAGGCGTGTCACAGGTACATCTTTGGTCGTGCCGTCTATGGTCTTGAGTGTCATATTGACCGTGCTGCCGGTCTGGCCGCGCAGTGCCTTGCTCACATCTTCATAGCTACGGCCTTTGGTAGGAGTGCCATCCAGCGCCAGTATCTTGTCCCCTATCTGTATGCCGGCCTTGTCTGCAGGCAGGTCTTTGATCAGGTCAGTGACCACCGGCAGGCTGTCTATCATCTCGTAGTGTATGCCCACGCCTACCAGCTTGTCAGAGTTCTGTATGCGGAAGGTCTCTATCTGCGACTCAGAGATATAGTTGGTAAAGGGGTCCAGCGTCTTCAGCATACCATCTATACAGGTACGCATCAGTTTATTGGGGTCGGTCTCGTCTACGTAGGAGCTATTGACATCCTTGTATACTGCGGCCAGCACATCTATATTCTTGGATATCTCAAAGTAATGATCTGCGGCGGCTATAGAGCCCCCGGCCATCAGTCCACCCAGTATCAATCCATATACTACTTTCCTCTTCATATCAATTCTTGGTCAGGATAGATTTCATTTTATCAGGATCATTCAGCACTTCCACTGCCTTGGCTATCTCGGGGTCATTCTTAAAGCCCGCCTCTACGCGACCTGCATTGAGCGTATAGCGCGATGCGATCTCTTCCTCCAGTATGCCTTTGATCTGCTTCTTCTCTTTGTACAGGTCTTTCTTTTTGTCCTGCTTCATGGCCTTCTTCATCACGTCGTAGTCTGCAGCTATGGCGTTGAAGTGGTTTTCCTTTTCTGCGGTCTGCTTCAGCTCTTCTATGAGCTTTTCACTGCGGTTGGTATAGTTGAAATCCTGCTTCGTACAGTAGGCTACAAACTCGTCATATTCCGCGTCAGACAGCTCAAAGTTCTTGGCAGAGCCTATCGCTTCATGCCTGGCCCTGTACTCCGTAGCATAGTCGAATATGAGGTTGTGCGTCACCAGGGCGATGGTGATCTGGCTTACTTTCTCCGGCTCTGTCTTGATGTCCGGGTCTATACCTACGCCATCATATACCGTGCGTCCACCCTTGGTTTTGAAGGCCACCTTCAGCGAGTCGGCCTTGCGCTTCACTGAGCCATCCTCCGCGCGGTCAGCATAGTTGATAGCTTGTATGCAGCGGCCGGATGGTATGTAGTATTTGGCTGTCGTGATCTTGAGCTTCGCATTGTACGGCATGGAGTGCGTAGACTGCACGATACCCTTGCCATAGGTGCGCTGGCCTACTACTACTGCGCGGTCCAGGTCCTGCAGGGAGCCGGTCACGATCTCTGCCGCAGAGGCGGAGCCGCCATCTACCAGCACAGTGACAGGTATCTTGGTATCTACAGGTTCATTGAGAGAGGGGTACTCCTTATTCTGGTCATCTGTCTTGCCTTTGGTAAAGACCACCAGGGTATTCTTGTCTACGAAAACGTTTGAGGTATTGATGGCTTCATTCAGCAGGCCACCGGGATTGCCGCGGAGGTCCAGTATGAGACCCTTGATGTGGTCTTTAGCTATCAGCATGTTCAGCGCATTGTGCACCTCAGAGCCGGCCTTCTCGGTGAAGCCCGTCAGCCTGATATAGCCGATGTCTTTATTGACCGTACCGAAATACGGTACATTCTTGATCTTGATCTCCTCGCGGGTCAGCGTCACGTCCATTTCCTTCTCGCTGCCGTCTGCCTGCTGGCGGGATATCTTCAGCGCTATGGTGGTGCCCGGTTTGCCCTTTAGCATGCGGCTCACATCATCTGATGCGAACTTCTTTGCAGACTTGCCATCTATGCTCACGATCTTGTCTCCCGCGCGGAGGCCGGCCTTGGCAGCAGGGAAGCCATCATAAGGATCAGTGATAGTGACCCAGTCGCCGCGTGTACCGATGATAGCGCCTATCCCACCGTAGCGACCGGTAGTCTGCGTGCGGTAGTCGGCCATATTCTCCTCAGAGATAAAGTCAGTGTAGGGGTCCAGCGAACTGCACATCTCCTCTATGCCGGTCTGTACCAGCCTGTCAGGATCTATGTCATCTACGTAGTAGGTATTGAGTTCCTTGTATAGCGTAGTGAAAATGTCGAGGTTCTTTGACAACTCAAAAAAGGAGCCCGAGCTGGCAAATCCGGACAGGCCAAAGATGGCCGTGAGCCCTATGATAGCAGCGCAGAGGAATATTGCGATTTTCTTCACTTGATAGAGAAAGGTTTCTTACGGATTTTAGTCACCGGCCTGTTAAACATAAAATATTAACGCCGGAACTTGAAATTAGTTACAAAATCCGTACCCATGAGGGTTTTTCTCAAAATTTGGGAAAGTCCTACACTCACTGACCAGAGCTAAATGGATTGCCCGAAAGTCAGTAGGTTGCTATCAGGGTCAAGCAGTGCAAATTCCCGCTGTCCCCATGGTTTGGTCTGCAGATGGCCATTAGGATGAATAGCCACTTTGTTATTGACCAGATGATGGTAAAAATCATCTATATCATCCAGCCGGATATATACCTGACCATAGTTCTCACCTGGCTGTAAGTCTTTATAGTCAAAGAAGTGTATCTGGACATTATCCTTCTCTACCATCAGGTAGCCATCGTAGTCCGCGCTACCGTATTCCTGAAAACCCAATTGCCCGATATAAAAGTCTCGTGTCAGCGCTTTATCCCGCATGGGTAGCTTGGGGTGTATAGCTGTGAGCATAACAGTGGTTTTTGGGTAAAAGTACAGATACTTTGTCCGCCCCGGTAAAAGACCAAATAAAAAAACCCGCTCTAAAAAGAGCGGGTCTCTCAGATGTGCCCAGGAAGGGATTCGAACCCCCACGCCTTGCAGCGCTCGCACCTGAAGCGAGTGCGTCTACCAATTTCGCCACCTAGGCATTTGATAGAAAGAGGATGGCGACAGCCACCCCGCATTTCGTCAGTGGGTGCAAAAGTAAAATTTCGCGGCAATTTCCCCAATGTTTTATTTCTAAAGTCTCCTAAAAAGAAAAATGGCCCTCGGGCGTTACTCCTTCATATGTCTTATATTGCCCGTGGTATGTATCTCCGGCTACTCATACTGGCGCTTGTTTTGCCCCTGTCCCTCCGGGCACAGTGGACGCTGACCTGCACGCCTGACGTGACCCAGCAGACCGATCATGGCCGCTGCGGCGCGACGGTATACTACCCAGTGCCTGTCGTGTCAAAGTCCACCTTTGTGAGTGTGGTACAGACGCAGGGGCAGCGTATGGGCACCATCTTTGGCGTGGGGGCCACGCTCAATACTTATGAAGCCACAGACAAAGCCGGGGTCAAACAGGAGTGCTCCTTTTATGTCAAGGTGATAGACAAAGAGTCGCCTGTGATCTCGTGCCCGCATGACACGGTGCTGTGGCTGGACAGCAAGAATGGCCGTGTGATCTATGACTATGATGAGCCCGCTGCTAGTGACAACTGTACCGTCTCTGCCCTGACGCGGGCCGGCGGCCCCGCCAGTGGTACTGCACTAGGCGCAGGCATCTATGTGATCTCCTACAATGCGCGCGACAACTCCGGCAATATGTCGAGCTACAGCTGGCGCGTCTCTGTAGCTGTGAAAGGCACAAAGCTCTCTGATGATCTGATACCACCACTCTTTGAGCGGTATCCGGATATCCGTGTACACTGCGATGCCGGCTCCAGGGCTGCCAGACTCTCCTATCCTGACCCCACTGCTACAGACAATGGCAAACCGGTGGCCGTAAAGCTGGTGGCGGGGCTGCCGAGCGGGGCCTCTTTCCCCACGGGTGTATCCAGCGTGACCTACATGGCGCAGGACGATGCGGGCAATGTGGCCCAGTTCACCTTTAATGTGATAGTGGTCTGCGATGACAAATGGATGCTCAACTGCCCGTCTGACATAGCTATGAATGCAGACAAGGGCGCGTGTGGTACCACCGTGGTCTACGCTACGCCACAGGTCACCACGGCAGGCATGGTAGAGCTGACACTGACCAAAGGACAGATGTCCAAGAGCTTCTTTAAAGTAGGCAGCACGGTCAATACTTTCCTGGCGCAGGACAGGGCGGGGACGAAACAGGAGTGCTCCTTTAATGTGCAGGTATCTGACATAGAGAAGCCTACGATAGAGTGCCCGCCTGACACCATCATCTGGATAGAGGGCAATGACCCCAGCGTGGTGTACAACTATAAAGAACCCATAGCCCGCGACAACTGCAGCATAGCCGAACTCAAACTAACCGATGGCGCCAAAAGCGGCACGGCATTCACACAGGGGGTACACGTGATCTCCTGGTCTGCCAAAGATGCGAGCGGCAACCTGGCTACGTGCTCCTTCACAGTGACGGTGAAGCGCCGCGAGACAGTAGCTATGCCACTGGCGGTAGCCCCGCTGCGCACCAGCTATGGAGATACGATACGCATCCGCTCGCAGGAAGTGGTAAATGACTGTACCGTGACCATCTTTGTAGCTGATGACGGTATAGAGGACGGTGATACGGTGTCGATCTTTGTGAATGATGAGGAAGTGATCAAGCAGCAGCGCCTGCGCAAGGGACGTATAGAAAGCTACGGCGATATGATAGGCCTCACCGTAAAGCTGGACCCCAACCGCGCCAATACCATCGTAGCCAAAGCCTGGAATGTAGGTACCATCCCTCCCAATACGATGGAGATAAAGGTCTTCGCGGGAGATGTACTGTCTGACAGGACAGCGCTGCGCACCCAGAAGCCGATCCTCCGCCGCCGGTTTGAGTGCTATCCCGGCCTGACAGATGGTATGACGCTGAACTGCAAGTAAGATGAGAAGAGTAGACAACGTACCAGTCCTTTTGCGGCCACTCTTCTACCTGTATGGTTGGTCCTTCGGCTTGCTCCTGTATGCCTTCTCCTGGCTGCTGCACCGCACCTGCCGCATAGAGTGGAGAGGCACTGATCTCAAAGGCCAGCCTCAGTACATTCTCTCTATCTGGCACGAAGCGCTGGTGCCTTTCTTTGCCGTGTTTATAGACATGAGTGACCAGGTATGGATGAACCACCCCGCGTGGTACATGAAACCTATACACGTGCTGCTGCGGCTGACCGGAGTGCAACATATCTGCCTCGGCAGCAGCGGCAATAGTGGTAAAGAAGCACTGGCAAACGTCATAGGCTATCTGGGCAAAGGCTACAACACCTCACTCGCTGTAGATGGCCCCGCGGGACCCTATCATGAGCTGAAGCCCGGCTGCCTGCTCATGAGCCGTGATACCGGTGTGCCGGTTATCGCATTACGGTTTGAATGTAGCCGCTACCGCAGGCTGAGCGGCTGGGACAGAAAGATAGTACCTTATCCTTTCTCTACTATCACGGTCACTGCATCAGAGCCATGGATAGTGACTGATGAGAATATGCAAGCATGCCACGGCAGGATCTCCGCCTGGCTGAATGGCGCGGTTTAGTTGCGCAGGTCTTTGCCCCAGCTTAGTTTGTTTTTCAGCGAGGAGATAAAGTTCATATCAGTGAGGCGAACTAGGCAGGCACCGAATGAGGCCTTCTTTACGGCCAGCTCAAAAGAAGAGTCTATACTCTCAAAGCGTGAGTCCAGTGTACACAGGAAGCTATTGCCGCGGCCCGTCACCTCAAATGATAAGACCACATCATCTGACACGATGATAGGGCGCACGTTCAGGTTGTGCGGCGCGATAGGCGTCAGGACAAAGTTGCCCGATGTAGGGTAGATGATCGGCCCTCCACAGCTCAGCGAGTAGCCCGTACTGCCGGTAGGCGTAGAGATGATCAGGCCATCGGCCCAGTAGTCGTTTAGCAGCTCTCCGTTGAGATAGGTGTGTACCGTGATCATGGAGCTCTGGTCCTTGCGCTGCACGGTCATCTCATTCAGCGCATAGGGGAAATCCTGGAAGATGGGCATATTGCTATGCAGCTCCAGCAGGGAACGTTTATCTATCAGGTATTTGCCCTTGGCCACTACATCTATGGCCTCCTGTATCTGGTCCTTGCCTATATTGGCCAGGAAGCCGAGCCGGCCAAAGTTGATACCCAGGATGGGCGTCTCCGTATTGTGTATGGTCGTGATGGCCTCGAGTATCGTACCATCTCCACCCAGGCTGAAGAGCACCTCGGTCTGCTCGCGGATATCATCAAAGTGCCGGTACGTCTCATGCCGCTCTGCCAGGCCACTCTCATGCAGCAGGCGTGCATAGTGCTCGTCTATAGCATAGCGTAACCCATACTGCCTGAGCAGTGTCAGCATCTCCTCTATATATGGCAGGTTAGCGGGGTTGACGGTCTTACCAAAGATGGCGATCATATGCAGGTAAAGGTAAATAAAAGCAGGAAACAAAATTATTTTGCCCGGTAAAGCTACTGATAGCAAGGTATTTGGGCACATGATGAATATTAGTCTAGGTAAAGCCGATTTTAATCCGTATATTTGCACTCCACATCGCGGGATGGAGCAGTTGGTAGCTCGTTGGGCTCATAACCCAAAGGTCGCAAGTTCGAGTCTTGCTCCCGCAACTAAAGAAAGCCTTCGCAATAGCGAGGGCTTTTTTGCTTAATACAATCTTAGATTAAAATCTGGCTTAATCTCAGCGAACTTCTTGAATACATCACGTCTTGAGTCATCCATTAACTTACAAGCCTTATCCGACAACATAAAAGTCGGACAATCTTCGTTGCCACATCCACAAGGCTGAATCTCTTTATTTCGTTTAAGTTCATAAAAATCATCTCTTAGCTTTACTATAGATTCAGTGATTTGAGCCAATGCTTGTTTCAATTTAGCATCCTTAATTCTATGCCTGGATGGGATTTGCCTTATCACTGCCCCATCCCTGGAACGATGTATGCCAGTATTTAGGACTTCGATAGCATCACCTACAGCTTTTTCAAAATTGGGAATATTTGACTCTCTATAAAAAGGGGTTGTAAATGCAGGACGATCTAGACATTCCGCCAAAAGATTAATTATATCCTCATCTGTTGCACCCTTTGTATCTAATGCCAACTTAATTAATTCACTAGGCGTATCGGGGAAAGCTTCACCCTTGATAAATCGTTTTATTAATTCGGGGGTATCCCTTCGCAGTTTTTCTTCAAATTCAACTCCAGACCATACTTCGCAGCTTGTTATCCCCTTCGCTACTGCATATGTTGTTATACTTTGCCTCATATCTCCAGAAACTCTGCCACCACATATTATTGTGAAGTGTTTTGGAATTGTACCACCTGCGATTAGCTTATCAATGTCATCAGATGCTTTCTTATACACCAAACTCTTATAATTAGCACATTGGTAACAATAAGAGTCTCCATCAATCTCTCCCCAAATATCTCTTCCACCATCACTGCCAGTTTGCCCAAGCCATTCTATCTTTTCCCATTCTTTGCACCGCGCTACATATGCGAAAGCTAGTCTCTCAAATTCATTACCGCTTCGATCTTCAAAATGGATAGGGAGTACTGTTTGTTCCATAAATGTTCTTTCTTTAAAAAATATAAAGTTATATATCCTTTTGTAGATAATTGGCACTTGACTCAAACCACCACATACCGCTGGCGCATCTGCGCCCTCCTCTTCCTGGCCACTACCATCTGCTATGTGGATCGCAATGTGCTTTCCTTTACGATGATAGACGACTACTTCCGCCGCGAGATGCTGGGCCTGCCCGCAGGCGCTGTGCTGACGGATGCCGATGTGGCCCGCTTCAAAGAGCTGATGGGCTATGTAGATGGTGCCTTCAAGGCGGCCTATGCGATCGGCTTTCTCATCGTTGGCTACTTCATAGATCGCATAGGTACCAAGCGGGGCTTCTCTATATCGCTGCTCATATGGAGTGTGGCAGGAGTAGCTACGAGCATCGTCAACTCCGTATTGGGATTGAGCATCGTGCGCTCTGTACTCGGCATAGGCGAGTCAGGCAACTTCCCCTCCTCTGTCAAGGCGGTAGCAGAGTGGTTCCCAAAGCGCGAACGTTCGTTAGCTGCCGGTATCTTCAATGCAGGTGCGAATGTCGGCATCATCCTCACTGCGCTGGCAGTACCCTATATTACTTTGCGATATGGCTGGCGCACAGCCTTTGTGCTGACCGGTGCGCTGGGCTTTGCGGTACTGAGCCTATGGCTGCTGATATACAGGCTGCCCGCTGCCCACCCATCTGTGAGTGCGGCAGAGCTGGCACACATACAGAGCGATCCTGATGCCGGTGACAGGAGGCGCATACCCTGGGCGGAGATGTTTCGTCACAGGCAGACCTGGGCTTTCTGCGCGGGCAAGTTCTTTGCCGATCCTATCTGGTACTTCTACCTGACCTGGCTGCCGGATTTCTTTAATAGCAATGAATCGCTGGATCATAGGCTGGACCTGAAGCATATCGGCCTGCCCTTTCTGCTGATATACATCGTGAGTGACCTTGGCAGCGTGTTTTTCGGATGGCTGTCCTCGCGCCTGATCCAGTCAGGCTGGTCGGTCAATAGGGCCCGCAAACTCACCATGCTCATCTGTGCGCTCTGCGTAGTACCGATCATCTTTGCCGCGTCTACACATAGCATCTATCTGGCGGTAGGCCTCATCGCCCTCGCCGCCGCTGCGCACCAGGGTTGGTCGGCCAATAACTATACACTCGCCTCTGATATGTTCCCCAAACAAGCTGTCGGCTCTATGGTAGGCATAGGCAGTATGATGGGCGCACTGAGCGGCACCGTCTTCGCGGCATCTACGGGAGTGATTCGGGTAAAATTTGGCTACCTGCCGCTATTCATGATAGCCGGCACTTCTTACCTCATAGGCTTGCTGTGCATACACCTGCTGGCACCGAAGCTGGACCCGGTGAAGCTGGAAGAATCAGCCTAAACTTTTCAGCCACTCGCGCAGCTCCGCGCCGATATCTCCGCGCTGCAGACCGAGCACGATATTGGTCTTGATAAAGTCGAGCTTATTGCCCACATCATGACGGACACCATCGAAGAGGCGGCCATACATGGCGCGCTGCTCCATGAGTATCTTCATGGCATCGGTGAGCTGTATCTCGTCATTCACACCCGGCGGTGTGCGGCGCAGCGCATCAAAGATCTCAGGCGTGAGCACGTACCTGCCGGCAAAGACCATGTCAGAGGGGATATTGCCCTGCGGTGGTTTCTCTACCAGCCGCTGGGCTTTATATAGTTGATCGGAAACCTCCTCTCCTACAAAGACACCATACCTGTGTGCCACCGCCATTGGTACGCGCTGTAGCGCTACCACGGCATCCTTCTTTTCTGCATAGTCTTTTGCGAGGGTGCCTGTCAGCGGCTCTGCAGACTCTACGATGGTATCTCCCAGCAGCAGGGCAAAGGGCTCACCCGCTACAAACGCCTCCGCACAGAGCACGGCATCACCCAGGCCGCGCTGCTCTGCCTGATAAGTGTAGGTGATGTTTGCCATCTGGTGCAGCGCCTGTATCTCCTTCAGCTCGGCTGCTTTCTTCTTCTGCGTGAGCAGCTCCTCCAGGTGTTCATCTTTGGCGAAATGATCCTTCAGGACCTCTTTGCCTTCTGATATGATGATAAGGATATCTGTGATGCCTGACTGCACGGCCTCCTCTACCACGTATTGTATCACGGGTTTATCTACTACCACCAGCATCTCCTTTGGCTGTGCTTTGGTAGCGGGTAGCAGGCGGGTACCAAATCCCGCTGCGGGTATGACTGCTTTTCTGACTGCGTGCTGCATTATGCTATATCAGGTATGAGCACCTCGGCGCCTATGCCATGCATGGCCTCCCTCAGTGCGGTCAACATATTATCATCTGTGTAGGTGCCTATGATAGCTCCTCCCGATCCGGTGAACTTGGCACTGGCACCTGCACTGCGGGCTGTCTCTACCAGCAGCTTATTGCCACTGCTCACAGGTATGAGGCCTGCGCGGAGGTCATAGTTTGCATTGATCAGGTCGGCTACATTCTTATCACCGGCAGAGACACGCCGCCAGAACTCACTGGTGAGCGCCTTCCACTGCTCCATAGCGTCCAGCACGGCCCTATCACCCGCGGCATAGCGGCGCGCTAGATCATTGTGCGTCATCTCAGAACCCTCAGACAGATTGGTGCGATAGGCCAGGTAGATAGGTGGCAGCAGACTTTTGTCAAAGGGTACATACTCTCCGTAGCCGCGGCTGCCCATCAGCTTTTTGTCAAAGTCCATATACACCGGCGTGCCATATACCTGTGCTACCCTATCCTGCAGCCCTGCACCTATCTTGAGTTCATCCTTTTCTGCAGAGAGGATCAGGTTGGCCAGGATGGGGTTGGGTATCTCCACCTTGTAGAATTGCATCAAGGCACGCATGGCAGCGGTCACGATAGCACTGGAGCCCGCCAGGCCCAGGCGGCCGGGTATATCAGACTGGTAGCTGATGCGAAAATTGGCAGAGGTATCTGCACCCTGCTCTGCGGCGTAGTGCGTGAAGACGCGGATAGCAGCCTTGACCAGGCGCACACCACCATAGTAGCCATTGGCGGCTATCTCCTGAGAGAGATCATGGATACTGGAAAACTGCAGGCGCTCCCTGCCGCACGGCACGATATGCAGGTGGTCTGATGGCAGCAGCTCTACCTGAGCAGAGAAGTCGCGAAAGACGAAAGCTATGGTGCGGCCATAGTAGCCATCAGAGGGATTGCCTATCAGGGCAGCGCGCGGGTATGCAGTAGTACGGATCATGATCTGGATAGCGGTGGCAAATTAGAGATTTAGGCGCAAATGTGTCAAAGCCTTTTGAGATGCCCGAAAAACCTGTACTTTTGCATCCCTCCGAGGATAGTCATGACCTCTCCCGGTATGGCCGCGTAGTACAATGGATAGTATGGAGGTTTCCGGAGCCTCAGATTTAGGTTCGATTCCTAACGTGGCTACTTTAAAATAGTAAGGGATTTTAACAAAATGTTAAAACCCCTTACTATTTTAAAAATCAATTGCTATAACATGTGGCTGACACGAAACTTAAAGTTCAAACACTTCTCCCAAGCTTAAAATTTTGAGGTCATTATTAATTTTGCCTTCAGCCTTAATCTTTCTTAAAATGATTTCAGGCTCACCTAATGGTTCATCAGCAGAATCGAAAGTACCATAGTGAAATGGGACAAAAGTTTTGGCTTTTGTGGCATTAAATGCTCTAGCCGCACTATATGGATCCTGATGGTGAGGAGACATAAACCACGTTGGCGAATAAGCGCCTGCACCAATAAGCGCTACGTCAATATTAGGAAATGTATCACCAATAGTTTCAAAGTGCGAACTATAACCGGAATCGCCGGCGTAATAGACAGCTCGATTTTGGGATTGAATCATAAAACCACCCCATAAAGTTGTATTAGCATCAAAGGGACTTCTATTGGCCCAATGCCTGGATGGTAGAAAGGTAATTTTCAAATCGGAGTTAAGCTTATACTGTTGATACCAACCGGCAGACTGGATAGGGTTGTTAACCCAGTTTGAAATTAGCTTATCAAGTTTTAAACCAACCAATATTTGCGCCTGCGGGTTGTTTGCTGCCAGTATCTTCAAACTGCTTTTATCACAATGGTCGTAATGGGCATGTGAAATCAGTATGTAGTCAATCTGGAAGAACTTATCCGGTTCGACTGGCAATTCGGAGTACCGTTTACCAACCGGTAACTTTCCAAAAATCGGGTCGATTAAGATTCTAATTCCTGATAGCTGTATGAAGAAGCTGGCATGTCCAAGCCAAACAATTTTATCGCCGACATTAGTTAGCCAATTATCATTTTTATGGACCTTAATACGCCAAGTATCCTTCTTTTTCTCTGCCCTCTGAGGGTTTCTCTGCAGCATAAACTTTACGATGGCCCTGTAGCTGATAACAGTAGGAAATTCATGGTTGATAAACAAGTGGCGTTGATCTAAAGGAGTGCCTGGCCAATCCGGTAATACCGTTGGTAATTCAGGATTAGATGTATAATCTCTAATTTCTGGCTTTCCCCTTTTGTAAATAAACCGCTTCAGAAAATGCAAGAGTACCGTTATCATTTTAATTTCGGCTTTTGTGACCAACCAAAGAAGATGGGCTATAACCAAACTGCTTTTTAAATACATACGAGAAGTGTGACAGATTTTCAAACCCTACCTCGTAGTATACTTCAATAGGTGTTTTACTCTCCTCGGCAAGCTGGTAGTGTGCTAATTCAAGCCTTTTTTGCGTTAGCCATTTTTGTGGCGTTGATTTGAATATCTTTTGGAAGTCTCTTTTGAAAGTGGTGAGGCTACGCCCAGTCAGATACCCAAATTTCTCCATAGGCACATTAAACATATAATTCTTCTCCATAAATTTACTTAAGTCTATTTTGCCCGGTTGTTCAAAATTAGCCAGGTAAGCATCTATGCTATTATCTATGACCCTAAGGATACTAATGGCTTCCGAAATTTTCAGCGAAGCAATTTCATTCGGAAATTTCCCTTCCATTTCAAAGTAAGGCAATAGTGAGGCCAGGTAACTGCTAAGCAGGGGGTGATCTTGAAAGCAAGGAATCTTTTCTATAGATTTAATATCTCCCATTACCTTTAAACCGTAGTAAAAGTCTTTGAGCCTGGGTGTGGTTAAATGCATAGCCACCGATTTATGAGGTACACCATTTAGAGGCATAAGCACCACTGATATCAATTGATTTCTGGGAATAAGAAAAACATCGCCGGGCTCAAAAGTGTAGGTGGAATTTGCATGAATAATTTTTGTCACTCCAGATATAAGCCACACAAGAATGTGCTCTTCAAACAAAACTTCCGTCTTACTGAGCTTTTCGTTATAGGTTGATAGTTTTATTTCAGACGTAATGTACTTAGTTATAGCATTCATTCTATATCACCTTAATTGTTTTAAAGAAAAGAAATCTATTTTACATCAAAGATAACACCAGTCATTTCCTCACTTAACTTCCATAACCTTTTGGCGCTAGTTTTATCTATTGCATATCTCTTCAAGCCATATTGTGTAGCGGGTTCATCATATTTGTGTTCAATATTTCCATCGTCCATTACATCAATATCTGCATTGTTGCAATATACGCCCCCTATATCGTTTAGCATGGGGCTGACGGCACACCAGATAGTTGTAGCAGCTCCTTGTGGTATTGTTTTTAGCTTCCTTGCCACTTCTTGATATATGTTTCCCTCGGCATTTTGGGTCCCCATTTGCTGAAACAGTTTCATCGGTGCTTCGCGGGGTAGGTCTGTCCCCACCACAGAGCCCGGGTGTAATGAATATGCCCTTACACCAAATTCTTTGGCAAGATTATCCAACTCTACCGTGAACAGAATGTTAGCTGTTTTCGATTGTCCGTATGCAGTTAAAGTTTCGTAATCGTGATGCAAAAAATTAGGGTCATTAAAGTTAAATGCGGACATGTGATGGCCAAACGAGGATACGTTTATAACCCTTGCGCGCTTAGCCTTTTTGAGAGCTGGCCAGAGTTGTGCCGTTAATTGAAAATGCCCCAAGTGGTTTGTGGAGAGTTGAGATTCATAACCCCTGCTATCCCTTCGGAGTGGCACCCACATAATACCTGCATTATTGATAAGCAAATGTAGCGGCCGGCCCGAAGTCGAAAATTTTTCAGTAAATCTCATGATAGACTCATGAACCATTAAGTCCATTTCTTCAACTTCAATATTAGCAACAGATTCCAGGTTCCTTCTTGCCTTTAGGGTGTCGCGCGCAGGCACGATAACTGTTGCTCCCGCTGCCGAAAGTACTTTGGTTGCCTCTAAACCGATCCCTGCATAGCCACCGGTTACAATGGCTACTTTGCCCGTAAGGTCCGTTCCATTCATAACTTCCGTAGCAGTTGATTGTACGTTAAATCCTGAACCCAGTGGTTTTTGCAGGATTCTTTGATAGTTATTTTGTTCCATTGTTGTTATGGTTTTATAGTGCATGATGATGGCTATCACCTCGATAGGGTTTGTTCAAAAGCCCAATCATACTTTGTTAAACATGTCATATTCATTGAATTCATTTATACTATGAATTGTAGATGTATTCATCTATATACTGTGCGTAAGAAGTAAGTAGGAAAGACCATGCCTCTTTGCTTATCTCCAAGTTTGGAAACAATATCTCGAACGCGTGAAAGCATCCTTTGAATAGTTTGAATGTTACAGGAATACCCGCTTTTTTTAGGTTCTCTACGTAGGCAATCGTTTCATCTCGGAAAGGTTCCACATCGCCAACAAAAGAAATCGTGGGGGGCAGTTTAAGATAATTTTTGTTTCGCGATGGTGCAGCGTACACAGGGATATCTGTTAATCCGCTTAGGTATTTAGCCCATCCCAGTTTGTTTGATTTTGAATCCCAGTTTGGTGCGTTATTATCCTTCGCTGACTCACTATTCTGGCGGTCGTCTAACATTGGGTAAATAGGGATTTGAAACGCAATTTTTACATCGCCGGTATCTGTGGCCTTTAATGTAACTGCTGCTGTAAGTCCTCCACCTGCACTATGTCCGGCCACAATCAGTTTCTCGGAAACAATACCCAGTGCTTCCTGATTTTCATTTGCCCATAACAATGTATCGTAACAATCGTTGAATGCCGCGGGATAAGGCGCTTCATCAGATTTACGATAGTCAGGAGCAATAATGATACAAGGCTTTGCTGCTATGAATTTTTTAATGACGGAGAGGAATTCTTCCGGGCTACCAATCATATAGCCACCTCCATGTATATAAAGCATGCCTGGTAACTTTTGCGTGCTGTTCAATGGCTTGAATATTCTGATCCGTATCTTCCGACCACCGTTCCTGCTGTCAATAAATCGTTCTTCACAATGCAGACCTTCAATATTTTTTCCTCTAAGGCGGGCGCTGTTCATGTTTAGTAATCTAACGCCCAGGTTGTTCATCAACAATTTTGATGATGCCTTCAAAATCCAGTAGCTAGATTGAAGTTCTTTATTAAGCATGCTTTTTGTAACTCTCATCGCTTTATTGTTTAGTAGTTATTAAATCATTCAATCCATTTGGGAAGAATGCTGCCACAAAAGAAATAGTGTTTAAAAACTCCCGGTGGCTAACGATCTCCCCATCCTTTGAAACCAGATGGCCTACATACAATTGCTTATATGTTCTGCCATTGGCCAATACAGCTTCGCTTTCATATTCAGCAGTAACCTCCGTAGCGCTTTCCAGCATAATTTTAATGCTGGTAAAATGAAAATCCGGGGCGTTTTGCAATAATCCCTGCATAGTCGCCTCTATCGCTTCTTTGCCAATGATTTTGGCTGGGATACCAAGTGTTTCTACGTATGGAGCATCTATGTAGCCATCTGCTGCAAAAAAGGAGGCTGTTACTTTGGGATTTCCGGCACCTACGCTTGTTAAGTATTCTTTAAGCAGTTGCGATGCTGATTTTGGTTCCGATGCTGTTGATGCATTCTTTGAATTGTTCTGTTCCATTTTTTTGATTTTTAAATCTGTTTGATGGAACAAAAGTATGCTGGATAAGGGTGGGCAATTTTGTTTTAAAGTCCGATTATACTTTGTTTTAAAGGTCAATTCGGGTAAGTCCTGAAAACTGTTTTTGAAAATAATAACCAACTGAATATTAACCTTAAGGCTGCTCTCTCAGCCTGGCAGTTGCCGGGCTTTTTTATACCCATAGGCCGTTGTTCTGAATAAGTTTTCATACCCCGATGTAGCCTTTTCTTTATTTTGCCATCTTACATCTTTCCTATGCCTACGATACAGGATGCACTACAGGTACTGCAACATAAGTTTGGCTACGAGGCCTTCCGGCTGGAGCAGCAGCACGCCATAGAGCACATCCTGCGCGGCGGTGACTGCCTCGTACTGATGCCCACTGGCGGCGGCAAGTCGCTCTGCTACCAGATACCGGCGCTGCTTTTTGATGGACTCACAGTAGTGGTCTCTCCGCTCATCTCACTGATGAAGGATCAGGTAGATGCCCTGCGGGCAAACGGCATCCCAGCAGCCTACCTCAATAGCTCCCTCAGCCTCGGCGAGCAAAACCAGGTGATGCGTGATGCCCCATCAGGGAAACTCAAACTGCTCTATGTAGCGCCCGAGAGGCTGATCCAGCAGAGAGATGGCTTTCTTACCTTTCTCAAAGAGATCAATGTCTCGCTCTTCGCCATTGATGAGGCGCACTGTATATCCAGCTGGGGCCATGACTTTCGCCCGGAGTATATGCAGCTCGCGCGGCTCAAGCAGGTTTTCCCGAAGGTGCCTGTGGTAGCCCTTACCGCCACTGCAGACAAGCTCGTGCGCAAGGATATACTGGAGAAGCTTTCGCTGCAAGCGCCCGCTGTATTCCTCTCCAGCTTCAACCGTGCCAATATCCGCTACGATGTAGAGCCGAAGAAGAACTTCTATCCGCGCCTCGTAGAGTACCTGCGCGACCGCGAAGACCAGAGCGGTATCATCTACTGCCTCTCGCGCAACGGCACAGAGATGCTGGCTAAAGACCTGACGAAAGATGGCTTTAGCGCAAAGGCCTATCACGCCGGACTCGACCGCGCGGTACGCGAGAAGACACAAGAGCTATTTATAAGGGATGAGGTCAAAATCGTGGTGGCTACCATCGCCTTTGGTATGGGTATAGATAAGCCTAATGTGCGATTCGTAGTGCATGCTGACCTGCCCAAGAACCTCGAGGGCTACTACCAAGAGACAGGACGCGCGGGCCGTGATGGACTGAGCAGCGAAGCCATGCTCTACTTCAGCATGGCAGATGCGATCAAGCTCAAGAGCTTTGTACTGATAGCAGACAATCCCGAGCAGACCAAAGTCCTGACGCGTAAACTGGACCAGATGGCGCGCTATGGCCAGCTCACCACCTGCCGCCGCAAATACCTGCTCAACTACTTTGATGAGCAAGCTCCAGACTACTGCGGCAACTGTGATGTCTGCCTCAGTAAGTTTGATATGATAGACGGCACCGTCATAGCGCAAAAAGCGCTCTCGGCGGTCTCACGCCTCGGCCAGAACTTTGGCATCAACTATACCATCGACTTCCTCCGCGGCTCACAGTCTGAGAAGATACGCGGCGAGCACAAGGAGCTGAAGACCTATGGCGTAGGGGCTGATATATCCAAAGAAGACTGGCAGACCTATATGCGCGACCTGATAGGCCGCGGCTACCTGATGCAGACGGAGGATGAGTACCCCAAGCTACGCCTCACTGACAAGAGCGATGATGTGCTAAAGGGTCGCGCCACTGTGCAGCTGGTCAAGACAAAAACAGTAGTACATACACCGGCTGCGCCGAAAGCGTCTGCCGAGGCCAGCTACGAGCGCGATCTCTATGATCGTCTCAAAACACTACGCAAAACCATAGCCGACAGCAGCAATGTACCTGCCTACGTAATACTCGGCGATGCCACGCTCGTAGAGATGGCCGCATATCTTCCGCAGACATTAGATGAACTGCGCCGCATCAGTGGCTTTGGCGATGTAAAGCTGGAGCGCTACGGCAGCCACTTCCTGGAGGTGATACGCAGCTATAGCGCGGAGCGGAAACTCAGCAGCCGTATCCACCACAAGTCACAAAAGCGCGAGCGCAAAGCCGGCAAACCTGTGAGCCAATCTGAAGGCGGCAAGAGGCGCACCGGAGATGTGACATATGAGCTCTACCGCCAGGGGCTCTCACTACAGGAGATCGCTGTACAGCGCGCACTCTCACTCACTACTATAGAGACGCATCTGGCCCAGCACGTAGAGAGCGGCGAACTGCGTGTAGAGGAGCTGGTGCCGGCTCATAAGATAGACCTGCTCCTGCCACTCATAGAGCAGCATGGCTACCTATCACTCCGCAATATCAAAGAGGCCGCAGGAGAGGATATCAGCTATGGCGAGATACGCATGGTGGTGAGCGCTGCGATGGCCGGGCAGGTATGATCAGTATAGCATAATCGCCTCACAGCTATACTAGGTAACATTATTAGCAGCGCTTTCACTACTTTCGCAGTCCGCTATATGCAGCAGAAAGTAGAAATAAGGAATAAGAAAGCAGGTTTCCAGTATACGCTGGCCGAGAGCTATACGGCAGGCATCGTACTGAAAGGCACTGAGATCAAGTCTATCCGTGAGGGTGCCGGCTCTATCTCTGAGGCGTTTTGCTTTGTGAGGGATGGGGAGCTCTTTGTCAAGAACATGAATATCCCCGAGTACTCTCATGGCAACCTGATGAACCACGATATCCTCCGCCTGCGCAAGCTGCTGCTCAATAAACGCGAGCTAAAAAAGATAGAGACCAAGACGCGCGAGAAGGGTGTGACCGTGGTGCCTGTCCGCCTCTTCCTCTCTGATCGTGGCTTCGCCAAACTGGAGATAGCCATAGGCCGTGGCAAGAAGAACTTTGATAAGCGCGAGACGCTGAAGACAAAGGACAGCAAGCGCGAGCTGGACCGCGTGATGAAGAAGTACCGCGTCTAGCTATAGCACCTTGCCACGCAGCATGGGCACAAAGGCTGCCTCACTGAAGATCTCCTGATCAAATTCTTTTTCCTCCAGGCGTGTGATGCGTACCATCTTGGTCGCGCCATCTATATCCAATGGTATCACCATCTGGCCGCCCAGCATGAGCTGGCCGAGTAGCTTCTCAGGTATATGGGGTGCGGCAGCAGTGATGATGATCTTATCAAACGGAGCAAAAGTCTCCAGCCCCTCAAAGCCATCGCCAAAGAACATCTTGACAGCATTATAGCCAAGGTCATTCAGAAGTGTACGTGTACGGTCGTAGAGCTTGCGCTGGCGCTCTATGGAGAAGACCTTCACGCCTAGCTCTGCCAGTACAGCCGCCTGATAGCCGCTGCCTGTACCGATCTCGAGTACCTTTTCTTTTGGTAAAGTTTCAAGCAACTGTGACTGATAGGCCACCGTATACGGCTGCGAGATGGTCTGTCCCTCCCCTATCGGAAAAGCGATATCCTCATAGGCCTTCACGTCAAAAATGTTGTCATTGCCCAGAAACAAATGGCGTGGCACGCGCTCTATGGCATCGAGTACACGGCGGTCCGTGATGCCCTTCTTGGCGAGCAGGGCTACCAATTCTTTACGAAGTCCTTTATGACGATATGTATCTTTTGAGAGCAATGACATGATAGGCGCAAGTTAAGCAAGGTCTCAGCAAGTGATGGCAGCAGGTGTTCACAGGTGGTGTGGATAGGGTGAGGGAGTGGACAGCCACCTCTCTCATCTGTCCGCCGTGGCGGACATCTTCTCTCTCCAAAGGAGAGAGAAGAACTATGTGGGCTAATGTTGCTCCTGATGGCTAGCACCTCAATGCATCACCGACACCGGCCTCGACAGATGGAGACCCGCCGCGCTCACTATCGTACAGTAATAAAGCCCGTCCTGCCAGGCGCTCGTCTGCAGCGATAGGCTACCGCTACTCTGAGTGATGCCCTCGCGGTAGATCTCACGGCCCATGGCATCCGTCACGATGAGGTATCTCGCACCCTCGGCAGCAGCTAGCTGATAGTCCAGCGTGAAGCGATCCGACGCAGGATCGGGGTACAGGCGCATGGCCCAGTAGGGTGATGGTGCTACATCGCTGATACTGGCCACGACACCACAGCTATTGCTATCAGGCAGGCAGCCATCCGCATCCAGATGTAGCAGCCAACCTTGCTGTGAGTTGCGGCTAGCTGAGCGATCTGTAGCTTCACCTGCTGTTATTATAGTATTGTCAGAGAATAAACCTACAGAGAGTAACTGGCTCTCATCTCCGTATGGGGAAGGGTTATAAATCCCACGGTAGCGGCGCTCCCAAAGCACGGTCCCATCTGGTGTGAACTTCACCAGCCAACCGTACTGATCATGATGGGTTGTATCCGCAGGGTCATACCATAGCCCCACGGCTAGATAGTTACTATCAGCTAACAATTTCAAGGCCCAGAAAAACGTTTGATATCCTCCGCACGGACCAAGATCTAGTGACCAGATTCTATTAAAATTAGTATCAAAGCAGGATATATTTCCTTTGTAAAATCCATCTATATATCCTCCTTCACATAGAGCACCCCCAGTCATCAAATACCTGTCATTCCCCAATGGGGTAATCGCAGCTATGGAAGGGCCAAAGGTATCCGTCCCGAGAGAATATTTTAGAATATTGCCAGAGGAATCAAGTTCATAGAATTTGTGATAAGTCCCTGAAGGGCCAGATAGTCTGCCGCACTCTCCCGTGATTACAACGTTATTAGAATGATTGATTGCAACTCCAATACCACCGTCATTTAAAGAGGGATCATTGAGGACTTTGAAATAAATAAGATTCCCTGCACTATCTACTTTACCAACGAGTATATCCACATCATAGCTTAATTTTTGCTGAACATAACCGACAAAATAATCGTTCCCCAACGAATCCTGTGTAAAGGCATAGATGTATAGATTTAGATATTTTCCTGAATCACTATAAGTTTTATACCACTGTTGGTTTCCGAGATGGTCAAATTTGAGCAACATGAGTGAGTTGTCGCTGTCAGAGTAACAATATCCGCCATAAATAAATCCTCCATCAATAGTACGGATCAAGCCGTTATGCTCATTACCTATATGGGTTTGACCAGGTATATTGATATTATGTTTTGAAATATTATCCCCATCCTTGTCATAGATGTTAAACGTTCCTATCCCTCGATAAGGAGGCACAGTATCTGTGATAGCGCACATAGCGTAGATCGTATCATTCACCACCTGTATACTACTGATAAAACCATTGGACGTCCCGCCAAAGAGTACAGACCTCTTGGAGTAGAATTGCGCCTGAAGGCTCATACTACAGAGCCAGATACAGAGCAGCAGGACTCCGCGATGGATCATGGTTGTGTTTATCGTTTTCATAAGTATCATCTGACTTCCTTTTTGAAGCACACACTATTATCCACCCCGGCATATTGGCCGAAGTTCGGTATGCTGGTATAGCCGCTCTTCTGATACAGGCGGATGGCTTCGGGCTGTTTGATGCCCGTCTCCAGTATACAGGTGTGGTAGCCCTCCTCTGCGGCCCACTGCTCCACTGCCTGTAGCACTACACCGGCTATGCCGCGGCCGCGGAGTGACAGCGGCACATACATGCGTTTGACCTCTGCGGTGCCTGGTTCATATTCCTTGAAAGCGCCGCAGCCTACCGGTTCATCGCCCATATATGCTACCACAGCGTGGCGGATCATGGTGATACCATTGTACTGCGCGTAGAAGGCGTGGTCATCGCCATCTCTGATGGCCAGGTCGCGGTCCAGCGCTGCTACCAGCGTGCGAAAGTCAGGGTGCGAGGAGTCGGTCCTCAGTATGCGCAGGTCAGGTGTCATGGGTCTGTTTTGTCATTGGGCTTTTCGTTTATATTTGCCCTCCACACTAATACTAAGATATGGCAACTAAGATAAAATTTGGAACCGACGGCTGGAGGGGTATCATAGCCAATGATTTTACCAATGGCAATGTAGCCCGTGTAGCCAAGGCCACCGCAGACTGGATGAAGCAGCAAGACCCTAACTCCTCTGTAGTGCTGGGCTATGACTGCCGCTTTGGCGGCTACCTGTTTTGCCAGACTGCTATCAATGTATTTGTGGAGGCGGGTATCAAGGTGTACTTTGATCAGCACTTCGTATCTACGCCTATGGTATCTCTCGGAGCCAAGTACCTGGGCTGCGAGCTGGGCGTGATCATCACGGCCTCTCACAACCCGCCTACCTACAACGGCTACAAACTGAAAGCCAAACACGGCGGCCCGCTGATCGTAAGGCACATAGAGGAGATAGAGGCCATGATCCCCGAGGTCTACGCGATCAAGGAGAAGACCGTAGACGAGCTCGTAGGGGAGGGCAAGGTAGAACTGGTAGAGCTGGAGGATATCTACTTCAATCATGTCAAGGAACACTTTGACCTGGAGGCGATCAACGACTCGGGCTTCATAGTAGGCTATGACGCCATGTACGGCGCGGGCCAGAGCATCCTGCCGCGCCTCCTGCCGCAGGCAGATGTGCTGCACTGTGAGTACAATCCGGGCTTCTACGGCCAGGCGCCGGAGCCGGTGGCCAAGAACCTGACCGAGTTTGCCAACTATATCAAGCAGATGAAGCACATCGACTTTGGCCTCTGTACAGATGGCGATGCAGACCGCATCGGCCTCTTCGATGCCAAAGGCCGCTTCATAGATGCGCACCATATCATCCTCATGCTGATCTATGTGCTGCACGAGTACCGCGAGCTGCGCGGCAAGGTGGTGATCGCCTTCTCCGTGTCTGACAAGGTGAAGAAGCTCTGCGAGCACTTTGGCATAGAGGTAGAGGTGACCAAGATCGGCTTCAAGTATATCTGTGAGAAGATGATCACCGAGGACGTGCTGGTAGGCGGCGAGGAGAGCGGCGGCATAGCCGTGAAGGGCCACATACCAGAGCGCGACGGCATCTGGGATGGCCTCGTGCTGATAGACTACCTCTCTGCCAATGGCCTCTCTGTAGAGGACCTGATCAATGAGATCTACGCCATAGTGGGACCCTTTGCCTACAACCGCCTGGACCTCCACCTGAAGGAAGAACAAAAGCAACAGATCATAGCCGACTGCAAAGCTGGCACCTACCAGTCGTTTGGCAACCTTCAATTAATGCGCGTAGAAGATATAGATGGCTACAAGTTTCACTTTGCTAATGATGAGGTGGTGATGATCCGTCCCAGCGGCACAGAGCCGGTACTACGCATTTATGTACAGGCGGGTGACCTGGATCGGGTGAATGACATCATCGAGATCGTTAGGAAACAGCTCGTTGGCTAAATATTGGCCGAAAAGCTCCTTTTTTCATAATTTCTTCATATGACGGATGTTTGTTTTTACATCCGGTATGTTATCTTTGATAGGAAACCCCACGTCCCTATTTAGTTTTTTTAAGTCTTAGACCTTGTTATTGTCCTAGTCTACCGAATCCCCCGATTCCCAGACAACAACGCTCGTCCTGTATCGTTCACCGTTTAAAAATTGGCATCATGGTCAGGCAATTCGTCATCTCCGTCATCGTCATAGCTTTTCTGGCTATGTCATTTGTAGTGGTCCAAAACTGGAAGGCAGGTGGCAGTAGCGCTACCAGTTTCAAGGTCAGTCGTTAGTCCTGTATCGTTCACGCTTAAAATTGACAACATGGTCAGGCACTTTGTCATCTCAGTCATCGTCATAGCTTTCCTCGCTATGTCATTTGTAGTGGTCCAGAACTGGAAGATCGCTGACAACAGCGCTGTGACCTTCAAGATCAAGAGTATGCTCGGCACTGTAGACGGCAGCGTGGGCGGCCTGAAGGGCACCATCATGTTTGACCCTGCAGATGTGAAGAACAGCCGCATGGATGTGACGCTGGACCTCTCTACGATCAAGACCGGCATAGACAAGCGCGACAAAGACATCAAGGAGGAGGAAGTCTGGTTTGATATCGCAAAATACCCCCTGATCGCATTTAAGTCTACGAGTATAACGAAGACCGCTACCGGCTACCTGGTAGATGGCACCCTGACCATGAAAGGCGTGTCTAAGAAAGAGCAGATACCTTTCACCTACGTAGGCGACGGCAATAGTGGCAGCTTCACGGGGACACTGAAGCTCAACCGTCTGGACTTTAATGTAGGTAAATCATCTGCGGCTGTCAAAGACGACGTAGAGATAGCGATCAATGTGCCGGTGAAGAGATAGCCCCTCTAAATCTCCCCATAGGGGAGACTTTAATACAACTTAGCTGACAGATTATTTTTAAGCTGAAGATTGCTTCGCTGTCGCTCCGCCACGGCGGACAAGTCGCAAATGACTTCCTTTAATTGCCTTCGTCAGAGTAGTTACTTTATACCCTTGATCGCAGTGCTGAGGATATCTGCGAAGTGCCAGACGTCTTCGAATGAATTGTAGAGTGGGACGGGTGCAATGCGGATCACATCCGGCTCGCGCCAGTCTGCTATGATGCCTGCTTTGGTCAGTTTGTCGAATATCTTTTTGCCATTTGCCTTGGTCTGTAATGAGAGCTGGCAGCCGCGGGCTTTGGGGTCTGTGGGGGTGATGACAGAGACTTGAGACGTGAGATGTGAGACCTGAGACCTAAGCAGAAACTCCAGATAGCCAGTAAGCAAGACACTCTTTTTACGCAGGTTTTTGATGCCTGCTTTTTCAAACAGCTCGAGGGATGCTTTGTGGGCGGCCATGTTCATGACGGGGGCATTGCTCATCTGCCAGCCGGCGGCACCCTCTTGCGGTACATAGTTTTTCTCCATTTTAAAACGCGTCTTCTCAGCATTGCCCCACCAGCCTGCAAAGCGAGGCAGGTCGGGACGTTTCGCATATTTATTATGTACGAAGACGCCGCTCACGCCGCCGGGGCCAGAGTTTAGATATTTGTATGAGCACCAGGTAGCGAAGTCTATATTCCAGTCGTGCAGTTTCAGCTCCACATTGCCGATGGCGTGGGCAAGGTCCAGGCCGAGGGTCAGTTTATTCTTTTGGCAGCAGTCACTGATGGCCTTGATATCGAAGAACTGACCTGTGTAATAGTTGACGCCACCGAGGAGGACGAGGGCGATCTCGTCCTTGTGCTTGGTCAAAGTGGCGAGGATATCTTCTGTGCGTAGCGTGGCCTCACCTTTGCGTGGCAGTAGCTCGATGATATTGTCCTCGGCCCTCAACCCATGAAAGCGTATCTGCTGCTCTACGGCATAATAGTCCGACGGAAAGGCACTGCCCTCGATGACGATTTTTGTTTTTGAACCGGAGGGGCGGTAGAAGCTCACCATCATGATATTGAGGTTGACAGTGAGGTTGTTCATGCAGACCACCTCATCCTTTTTGCCCCCTACCAGATTGCAGAGCGGCCTGGTAAACAGATGGTGATAGTACAGCCAGGGATTGCGGGCATGCAGGTGGCCCTCTACGCCGTACTTGCGCCAGTCTTCTATCTCGGTCATGATGTGCTTCTCCACGGCGCGCGGCTGCAGGCCGAGTGAATTGCCGCAGAGGTAGATGGAGTCTTTGCCATTTACCTTCGGGATATAAAACTCTTTGCGGAAGCTGCGGAGCGGATCATTTTTATCCATCCGGCGCGCGAAGGCGAGGGAATTTTCAAACTGCATGCGGGGCTGATTTGATCAAAGCAAACTTAAGAGGGTTTTTGGCAATAAATACATTTTGGCCGCATAGAAACATAGAGGCGTAGAAATACTGCGTCTGAATCAGAATAATACAGGCCCCATCCAAACCTTCCCCCAAGGGGAAGGCTTAAAATACAAAACAGCCGACACTCTAGATCTCCAGCAGGCAGACTATAATGCAAACAGCAGCCCCTTGCCTATGAGATGTTTTATTTGTTCTCTCCCAATAATTTTGCGCATTGTTTCAACCCCTCTAAATCTCCCCTTAATCAGGGGAGACTTTAATGCAGTCTTACAACATTACCGTCTGCTACTTGATCGTTACAGCTCGTAGCTGGGGGCCATCATACATCTTCGGATTTTTGCGGATGTCCATGCCGAATCTGTCTGCCAGCTCATTATGGGAGTATTGCGGTGTGAAGTCTTTGCGTGATATGGTGGTAGCTGACTGGGTTTCGGGCTTCTTCTCTGCAGTGTCAGATCGAGGTATGTCTATTGGCTCCTCAAACTCTGCGCGGAGGTGAGAGGGCAGCTCGCTTTCGCCTCTGGTGTTGTAGCCGTAGTTGTTTCGCAGGATGAAGAAACAAGCTGAAGGATTGAGCCTTTTGAAAAGGGCGCCGTCTTCAAGCTTTGAGATAAAGATCTGCTCTATGTAGTAGATGCGGTCCATGATGTCGCCATCTAGTTCCCATATCTTCTTGAAATAGGACCAGAGCTGCTTGTAGCTTTTGACTCGGAGCAGGGCCTGTGTGAGGGTGTGGATGGACTCATCCCAGGCCAGTGTCTCGATCTGATCGAGCAGCTGATTGGTTTGTGTTTTGGTCCATTTGGACGCGTTGGTGTTGCCGGTAGGTGCGGACATAGGTATGTTGATTTTAGTGAGTAAGCGGCCCCTAAATCCCCAGAGGGGACTTTAATACAGAATACATTTTTGAATCAGAATTTTCAGAATGGTTTGAATAACTCTGAATGAATACAAAAAATGGTCTGAATCAGAATTTACAGAATTTTAGAATTGGCAGAATTAATACAAATACAATTTTGAACCACATAGATTTCTATG